>NZ_CP063362.1:2832500-4032500 GCF_016807805.1 Xanthobacter dioxanivorans
CAGGCGAAGATTTTGGCCGCTCACCCGCAAGGCTTACACCCTTTGGGCTTCGCGCAAAGCTCGCTGCTCGGCAACTGCCGGTCTTTTCTGACCATTCGTTGTGGCGGAGCTTTGGAGAAACGACATCTCGCCGTGGGGCGGCGTCGCTTCGGTGTGGCGGCTTATAGGGGGACGAGACTCGACCTGTCAATACCCGCGTTGCGAAAAGGCTGAGGCCGGCGGGGCTGTGGAAAACTCGGACAACTGCCGCCGCGCGGGCGCTGCCCGAGGTGGGAAAAACGTTATTTTATAAGGGACTGGCCAGCATTTTGCAGGGATCTTCGGCGCGCAGTCGGGAGCGCGTCCGTGGCGGCACGCTCCCGGCGGCCCCCGCTCTTGCTCGACGTCTCCGGCTCAGCTCCTGAGGCCCGGCGCTTCCTGCCCGGTGCGTGCGACATACTCCGTGTAGCCGCCGGGATACTGGTGGATGCCGTCGGGCGTCAGTTCCAGCACTCGGTTGGAGAGGGCTGCGAGAAAGTGCCGGTCATGCGAGACGAACAGCATCGTCCCCTCGTATTCGGCCAGTGATGCGATGAGCATCTCCTTGGTGGCCATGTCGAGATGGTTGGTCGGCTCGTCCAGCACCAGGAAGTTCGGCGGATCGTAGAGCATCTTCGCCATCACCAGGCGCGCCTTCTCGCCGCCGGACAGCACGCGGCACCTCTTTTCCGCGTCGTCGCCGGAAAAGCCGAAGCAACCAGCCAGCGATCGCAGCGAGCCCTGGCCGGCCTGCGGGAAGGCATCCTCCAGGGTCTCGAACACGGTGCGCTCGCCCTCGAGCAGGTCCATGGCGTGCTGGGCGAAGTAGCCCATCTTCACGCTGCCGCCCACCGCGACGCTCCCCGCGTCCGGCTGCGTGGTGCCTGCCACCAGCTTCAGCAGGGTGGACTTGCCGGCGCCGTTGACGCCCATCACGCACCAGCGGTCCCGGCGGCGGACGTGGAAGTCGAGCCCTTCATAGATGGTGCGGCTGCCATAGCTCTTGTGCACGTTCTTCAGGCTCGCCACGTCCTCGCCGGAGCGCGGCGCCGGCTGGAATTCGAACGAGACGCTCTCGCGGCGCCGGGGCGGCTCCACCCGGTCGATCTTCTCCAGTTTCTTCACCCGGCTCTGCACCTGCGCGGCATGGGAGGCGCGGGCCTTGAAGCGCTCGATGAACTGGATTTCCTTGGCCAGCATGGCCTGCTGGCGCTCGAACTGGGCCTGCTGCTGCTTCTCGTTCAGCGCCCGCTGCTGGGCGTAGAAGTCATAGTCGCCCGAATAGGTGGTGAGCGCGCCGGCGTCGATCTCCACGATCTTGGTGACGATGCGGTTCATGAAGGCGCGGTCGTGCGAGGTCATCATCAGCGCGCCGTCATAGCCCTTCAGGAAGGCCTCCAGCCAGATGAGGCTCTCGATGTCCAGATGGTTCGACGGCTCGTCCAGCAGCATCGCATCCGGGCGCATGAGGAGGATGCGGGCCAGCGCCACGCGCATCTTCCAGCCGCCCGAGAGCTTGCCCACGTCGCCGTCCATCATCTCCTGGCTGAAGCCGAGGCCCGCCAGCACCTCCGCCGCCCGGCCCTCCAGCGCATAGCCGCCCAGTTCCTCGAAGCGGGCCTGCACCTCGCCGTAACGCTCGACGAGTTCATCCATCTCGTCGGCGCGGTCCGGGTCGCCGAGGGCGGTTTCCAGCTCTTTCAGCTCGGCGGCGACGACGCTCACCGGGCCGGCGCCGTCCATCACTTCGGCCAGCGCGCTGCGGCCGCTCATCTCGCCCACGTCCTGGCTGAAATAGCCGATGGTGATGCCGCGATCGACGGAGACTTGCCCCTCGTCCGGCGGCTCCTGCCCGGTCATCATGCGGAACAGCGTCGTCTTGCCCGCGCCATTGGGACCGACGAGACCCACTTTCTCGCCCTTCAGCAGGGCCGCGGAGGCCTCGATGAAGACGATCTGTTTGCCGTTCTGCTTGCCGATGTTGTCGAGACGAATCATGCGTGCGCGATCTCTTTGGAAGCTCTAGGCGCGCCAATAGGCCATGTGGCGGCCCCGGGGAAGGGCGGGCCGGAGGCGGGGGCGCGAGGTGGCGGCGGCATTGCGTCTCGGCGCGGCGCGGGCGGTCCGCCGGAGTCTGCGATTTGACATGGCTGTCGGCCGAAATAACTATATGGTTAGATAAATGAGAGGCTGGTTCTCCTGATCCCGATCTGCGCCAGTCCCTTCTCCGATGGGGCGGCGGCATGGGGCGCAGGCCCGGTCTCAGGCGATGAAGCGCGGCGCCAACCGCGATCGCACCAGGACTGTACAAGACGCGCAAAAGGCGCGCTGGGGTCAAACGGGAGGAAGACATGAGGCTCAAAGCAAGAGTGGGCGCATGGCTCTGCGCCGCGGCAGCGCTCGTCGCGACCGCCGGCGTGGCGTCGGCGGCGGACAAGGTGATCCTGCTGCTCAACTGGTACAATTACGGTGAGCACGCGCCCTTCTACCTGGGCATCGACAAGGGTCATTTTGCCAAGGAGGGCATCGACCTGGAAATCCAGGAAGGCCGGGGCTCCGGCGTCACGGTGCAAGCCACGGCGGCCGGCTCCGCCACCTTCGGCTACGCCGACTTCGGCACCATGGTGAAGGCGGCGGTGAAGGGCGCGCCCATCAAGGCGGTGGGAGTCATGCTCCAGAAGAGCCCCATGGCGGCCGAGGGCTTCGCCGACAAGAACATCCGCACCCCCAAGGACGTGATCGGCAAGACCGTGGTGTCCACTCCGGGCGACAGCTTCTCGCAGCTCTGGCCGGCGCTGCTGAAGGTGAATGGCATCGACGAGAAGCAGGTGAAGGTAATCTCCGGCGACGCCGCCACCAAGCGCAACGCGGTGATCTCCGGCCAGGCCGACTTCCTGCTCGGCAACGTGAACGACCAGAAGCCGCTCATTGAGGAGGCCACCGGCAAGCCGGTCCATGCCATGCTGTTCGCCGACTTCGGCGTGAACACCGTCAACGGCGCCTTCATCACCCGGCCCGACCTCCTGGCCAGCAACCGGGACCTGGTGGAACGGTTCCTGCGCGCGGCGCAGAAGTCGGTCGAGGAGGCAAAGCAGAACCCTGAGGCGGCCGTGGACGCCATGCTGAAGGTGAACCCCAAGGCCGGCAAGCGCGAGACGCTGCTCGCGAGCTGGACGGTGACCGTCCCTCTGCTGCACACCGCGCTGACGCAGAACAAGCCGGCGCTCTGGACCGACCCGAAGGACGTCTCCGGCACGCTGGACATCCTGTCCAAGTACAGTGGCGTGGAGGTCGATCCCGCCCAGGTAGACAAGTTCTACACCAACGATTTCCTGCCGAAGTAGGACGCATTCACGCCGCGCCGCCATGCTCTTTCGACGGGCATGGCGGCGAGCGGCGTGGCGCGGGCGCATTGACAGGCCGATGATGCGCTTCGTAATATCTAACTAGATAGTTAAGTAAGGGAACGTCATGGTCGCCGGTCATGCCCGCCTCTTTGCCATCATCGGTGATCCGATCCATCACGTGCGCACGCCGGCGGTCTTCAACGCCTATTTTGCCGAGCATTCCATCGGCGCCGTCTGCGTGCCCATCCACATCCGCCCCGAGGCGCTGGAGGCGGGATTTGCCGGCCTGAAGGCCATGGCCAACCTGGACGGCTTCATCGTCACCGCGCCTCACAAGGAGCGGGTGGCGGGGCTGGTGGACCGGCTGGAGGGCGACGGGGCACTCGTCGGGGCCGTCAACACGGTGCGGCGCGAGCCGGACGGCTCGTTCACGGGAACCATGCTGGACGGCCACGGCTTCGTCGCCGGGCTGGCGCGAGCCGGCCATGGTGCGGCAGGCCGCAGCGTCTATATCGCCGGAGCGGGAGGCGCGGCGCGCGCGCTGGCGTTCGCCCTCGCCGGCGCCGGCATCGCCCGCCTCACCATCCACAACCGCACCCGTGCGCGTGCGGAGGCGCTGCTGGCTGCGGTGGAGACCGCCTATCCCCGCATCGAGCTGGCGCTCGGCACCCGTGATCCGCGCGGCCACCACATGGCGGTGAACGCCACGCCCCTCGGCCTCGAGCCCGGGGACGGCTTTTCCTTCGACGTGGACCTGGTGGAGCCGCCGACCCTCGTGGCCGAGGTGCTGATGAAGCCCGAAACCACGGCGCTGCTCCACGCGGCTTCAGCGCGCGGCTGCCCGATCCACCAGGGCCGGCACATGCTGGACGGACAGCGCGACCTGATGATGGCCTATTTCGGCCTCGCCCGCCCCGCGGCCGCCGCCTGAGGCCCGAATGCGCCGCGCCGAGCGGCGGAAAGGAGGAGGCCCATGGCCTATGTGGTCACCGAGAACTGCATTCGCTGCAAATATACGGACTGTGTGGAGGTCTGCCCCGTCGACTGCTTCTACGAGGGGGAAAACATGCTGGTCATCAATCCGGATGAATGCATCGACTGCGGCGTGTGCGAGCCGGAATGCCCGGCCGATGCCATTCGCGCGGAAGGCGAGGATGGCCATGCCCAGTGGCTGGAGCACAACCGCGCCTATTCCGCCGTCTGGCCCAACCTGACCCGGCGCCTGCCGGCCCCGGAGGATGCGGACAGCTGGAACGGCGCGGCAGGCAAGCGGGAGGCGTTCAATCCGGCGCCGGCCGAGCGATGACGCCCGCCGCCACGGCGTCGCTGGCCGCGCGCCTGTCGGCGGCACGGGCCGCCGCCCACGCGTTCGCCGACTGGGACGCGCCGGCATACGCGCTGCCCGAAGATCCGGACGCGGCCTATGCCGTGCAGGCCGAGATCATCCGCCTGTCCGGCGGGCCGGTGCGCGGCTGGAAGGTCACAGCGCTGAAGCGCGAGGATCAGGGCGCCTACGGTGGCGACCGTCCGGTGGCTGGCCCCCTCCTCGCCGCGGCGGTCCATGCCTCGCCGGCGACGCTCCCTTTGTCGGGCTTTCTCACGCCCATGCTGGAATGCGAGTTCGCCTTCGTGCTCGGCCGCGATCTGCCACCGCGTTCCGCGCCCTACGATCTCGACGCCGTGGCGCAGGCGGTGGACGCGGTGGTGGCAGCCTTCGAGATCGCCGACGGGCGGGTTCCAGCAGGCGCGCCGGGGCCGCTGCGTCTCGCCGACAGCATGGGCAACGGGGCTTTCGTGCATGGCGTGCCGATCCGCGACTGGCGCGGGCTCGACCGGGCCGGCCCGGTGGTGCTGCGCCTCGACGGCGCGGTGGTGGAGGAAGGCTCGGGCAGGCGCATCCTCGGCGATCCGCTGAAGGCGGTGCAGGCGCTGGCCAACGCCCAGCCTTTGGCGGGTTCCTTGCGCGCCGGCCAGATGATCACCACCGGAACCGCCACCATGCCGTTGCGCCTCACGCGTCCCGGCCTCGCGCAGGCGGATTTCGGCCCGCTCGGCACCATCGCGGTGGCGATCGGCTGATCTTCACTCCCCGAACGTGGCCGGCCGCTTCTCGACGAAAGCGGCGATGCCCTCGTGGCGCCCGCGATCGGACATGCACAGGACGTGCAGCTCGTTTTCGTGGCGGATGCCGGCTTCGAGCGGCATGGAGAGGGCGGCGCGCGTGGCCGCCTTCACCGCCTGCGTCGCCACCGGGCTGAAGGCGGCGATGCGCTGCGCCAGCGCCGCCACGTGGGCGTCGAGGGCCTCGTCCGCCACGACGTCCTCCACGAGGCCGATGCTGAGCGCCTGTCCGGCCGCGATGGTGTCGCCGGAAAGCAGCAGGCGCATGGCCTGCCCATAGCCCACGAGGCGCGGCAGCATCTGCGAGGCCCCGCCGCCGCCGACCCAGCCGCGCGTGACCTCCGGCGCGCCGAGCCGCGCACTCGCTCCGGCGATGCGGATATCGGCACCGAGCGCGATCTCCAGCCCCCCGCCCAGCACCCAGCCGCGCAACGCGGCGATGACCGGCTTGCGCATGTCGCGCACCACCGCGGCATATTCCACCCGGCTGCGGAAGGCCCACAGATCGGTGATCTCGCCCAGGGCGTTCATGTCGGAACCGGCCGAGAAGGCGCGCGCTCCGCCGCCGGTGATGACCGCCACCCGGATGGCGGCATCGGCGTCGAGGGCGGCGCAGGCCTCCCCGAGGCTGCGGGCCATGGCGGGGGTGATGGCGTTATGCTTGCGCGGCCGGTCGATCACGATGCGGGCCACATGGCCCTCGCGCTCGATGCGGATCGCGCCGTCCATATCGTCGGCCATGCGGGCCTCCTGTCAGCGGGCGGAACGCCGCTCGATTTCCTCGAACACGGCGGAGACGTCGCGGTCGGTGCCGCCGTGCGCCATCATGTCGGTGAAGATGGCCGCCATGGTGTCGAGCAGCGTGAGGGAGAGGCCGAGCTCCTGCGCCAGGGCCTGCGCCGTCCGCAGGTCCTTGAGCTGGTATTGGGCCGGTGAGCCGGGCACGAAGTCACGCGTGGCCATGCGGGCGCCGTGCAGGTTCAGCACCCGGGATTCGCCGAAGCCGCCCATCAGCGCGGTGCGCAGGCAGGACAGGTCGGCGCCGCCCCGGGCGGCGAAGGCGAACGCCTCCGCCACGCCGACCATGGCCGCGCCGACGATGATCTGGTTGGCGAGCTTGGCGAGCTGCCCCGTGCCGACGGGGCCGATGCGGGTGGACCGGCCCAGCGCCGCGAACACGGGAGCGAGGTCCGCCACCGCCGTCGCATCGCCGCCGGCCATGATGGCGAGCGTGCCGTCCCGCGCGCCGACCTCGCCGCCGGACACCGGGGCGTCCACATAGGCGATGGCGTGATGGGCGCAGATCTCCGCCTGGGCGCGGCAGGCCTCGACCGGGATGGAGCTCATCACCACCAGCGTCGCGCCCGGCGCCAGCACAGCCACGGCGGGGGACGGGCCGGAGAACAGCACCTCCTCCACCACGGCGCCGGTGGACAGCATCACCACCGCCACCCGCGCGCCACGCAGCGCGTCCTCAGCCGTCCCGGCCAGGGTCGCGCCGTGCTGCGCCAGCGGCTCGGCCTTGGCCGGGCTGCGGTTCCAGGCGCGGACGGCAAAGCCCGCCTCAGCGAGGCGGCGGGCCATGTGGCCGCCCATGATGCCGGTGCCGAGGAACGCCACGGCGCTGCCCGGCGAGACCTCCGTCATGCGCTTTCCCTTAGGTTCGGATCAGGCGGATGATCAGGCGGTCTTGGCCGCCTTCTTGACCACGGCGAGCTGCTTGAACGCGTCGGACTGCTTGTAGGCGGCATCGAGCGGATAGCAGCCCGAGACGATGCCGTTGCGCGGCGCGGTGGTGCAGTCGGAGAAGGTGCGGCAGATCTTCTTTTTCTGCATCCCCCGGCCGGACAGCATGTCCAGCGGCAGTTCGGGATAGGACAGCACCATCCGCCCGAGGCCGACGAGGTCCGTCCAGCCCAGCCGCACCACCGCCTGCGCCACGTGGGGCAGGAATTCCTGCAGGTAGGTGTAGCCGGAGCCGAGCAGGGCGAAGTCCGGGAACCTCTGCTTGAGATCCCGCACCACCGCCAGGTGCCGCATCACGCCCAGCAGAGGATCCTCCGGCGGGTGGTAGCCGTCGGACGGCGGGTAGCTCGCGGGGCGGGTGAGATGCGGGTTGTAATAGGGGCTGCCGAGGGTGACGTTGACGAGGCGGATGCCGAGGTCGCGCAGGATCTCGAAGAGCGCGAAGGTCTCCGACAGGTCGTAGGCGGTGGGGTCGTCGGCCTTGGTTCCGAAGCCGTAGATGTAGGGCCGTGCGCCGGCGTCGTCGTCGGGTACGCCGGGGCCGAGCGCGCCGGGAAGCGAGCGGGCCGGATCCGGCCGGAAGGCGATCATGTCGATGGCGCTGATGCGCGTGGCCAGCTTGAGGCCGGGGCAGGCGGCGCGGATGCCGGACACGAGCTCGCGCAGGAAGCGGGTGCGGTTCTCCAGCGAGCCGCCGAACGGGCCCGGCCGGGTCTTGGCGGAGAGGAATTCATGGCCGAGATAGCCATGGCAATGCTTCAGGTCGACGAAGTCGTAGCCGCAGGCCTGCGCCCGCTTCGCTGCCACCACATAGTCGTCGATGAGCCGCCAGATGTCGTCGTCGGACAGGACCGGCTGGTCGGCGGTGCCGAACTTCCGATCGAGCACCGGGTGGCGGTAGAGGATGCGCGGTTCGAAGCGGCGGTTATCGTTGGGCTTGCAGAAGCGTCCCGAATGGGTGAGCTGCAGGCCGATGACCAGCCCGTCGTCGGTGCCGGCCGCCTGCCGGTGGGCGGAAACGACGGTCTCGCGCAGGTCGGCGATGGCGGCCTGCGTCGCCTCGCTCATCACCAGCTGGAGCGGATTGGCTCGGCCGTCATGGCGCACCGCCACCGCCTCGCCGCCATAGATGAGCTTGGCGCCGCTGAGCCCGAAGCGCTGCCAGCGCCTTTTGGTGTTCTCCGTCGGAGCACCGTCGCGGGTGCCGTCCCATCCCTCCATGGGATGGATGGCAAAGCGGTTGCCGATGGTCATCCCGTCCACCACCAGCGGCGCGGCGAGGGGGGATTCCACGCCGCCGGCGACGATGTCGTCGCAGGGCATGTCGATGCCAAGCTCGGCGAGATGGGCGCGGAAGCCGGCGACGCCGCCAAACGAGGTGACCTTAGGGAAATCCCCATACTTCATCGGCGGCTCCTCGGCAGCGTCGTCCCAACCGTGATGTAACTAGTTAGTTAAGTCACGTCGAGAATGCTGTCAATGCGCCGGGGCCGCGTCGACGATGCGATGGAAGCGACAACTCCGGCCCTGGCGACGTGCGCGTGGCGTCTGCCGAAGCGGGCGGAGCGGAAACGAGGCCGCCCGCCGGGGACAGGGCGGTCAGGATGCCTTGATGTAGTGGGTCACCACGTCCACCACATGCCGGCGCCGCACCGCGCGTTCCTCGGGTGTGGACAGGTCCCGGCCGAAGGCGGTGGAGAAGGTCGGATTGTTGGAGAAGTAGAAATAGCTCACCGCGGAAATGGTCATGTAGAGGTGCATGGGATCGATGCCCGGACGCACCGTACCTTCTTTCTCGCCACGGGCGAGAAGGGTCTTCAGGCGCTCGATGAGCGAGATCTGCATCTCCCTGAGCCGCGTCGAACGGCGCAGGTATTCGCCGCCCAGCATGTTCTCGCCGTTGAGCAGCGTGATGATATGGGGGTGTGTTGCCGGATAGTCGAACTTGAACTCGACGAGCCGGGTGATGGCCTCCACCGGTGGCAGCGATTCGAGATCCAGCCGGGCCTCGGCCACGCGCATGTCCGTATAGGCGCGTTCGAGGACCGCCACGTAGAGGTCCTCCTTGCTGCCGAAATAGTAATAGATCATCCGCTTGTTGGCGCCCGCCTCCTCGGCCACCAGATCCACGCGCGCCCCGGCGAGGCCCTTGCGGGCGAACTCCACCTCCGCCGCTTCGAGGATCTTGAGCCGGGTCTTGTCGGCATCCCGCGTCGCCACCTCCTTCGCCGGGGTGGCGCGGGGCTTCGTGCGGGACCCCTTGGTGGAACTGGCGGAGGGCACGGTCATCAACTTTCCGGACGGCGCCCCGCCCCAAGCGTTCAGGCGCTGAGTCGGGGCCAAGCGATACGTTCGGGACGTTGCGACAGATGCAGCCGCCGTTCAAGCCCGATCGGGCCGGGCCGGAACAGGGCGGCGTCCATCAGCTTCAGGTCCGCCGCGATGTCGGGTGTAAACGCCATCTGCCCCAGAACGTCGCGTTCGAGGTCGATGCCGGGCGCGATCTCGATCAGCTCCAGCCGTCCCGTCGCGTTGCGGCGGAAGACGGCGCGCTCGGTGACGTAGAGCGCCTCCTGCCCCACCTTCTGCGCGTAGAGCCCGCTATAGGTGAGCTGCTGAAGGGCGGAAACGAACTTCCTGTCCCTGCCTTCACGGCTGATCACGGTGCGCCCGTCCGGCCACGCCATGTCGAGGCCGCCCGAGGTGAAGGTGCCCGAGAACACCACCGTCTTGGCGTTCTGGGAGATGTTGATGAAGCCGCCGGGGCCGATGATGCGGTCGGAGAAGCGCGAGACGTTGACGCTGCCCTCCGCGTTCACCTCGGCGAAGGAGAGGAAGGCCACGTCCAGCCCGCCGCCGTCGTAGAAGTCGAACTGGTAGGGCTGGTCGATCATGGCGTGGTAGTTGCGGCTCGCGCCCACCTCGTTGCCCGAGGCCGGCGCGCCGCCGATGAGGCCTTGCTCGTTGGTGAGGGTGATGGCGTCGAGGCAGCCCTCTTCCGCCGCCACCGTGGCGATGCCGGTGGAGATCCCCGAGCCCAGGTTGCACACCGCCCCCGCATAGAGCTCCAGCGCTGCCCGCCGCGCGATCACCTTGCGCGGGTCGAAGGGCAGGGGGGCGATGGCGGAGAGCGGAATCTTCAGCTCGCCCGCATAGGCCGGGTTGTAGTCGGAGGCGTAGGTCTGGGTCTGGGCGGGGTCCACAACCACGAGGTCCACCAGGATGCCGGGGATCTTCACCTGCTTGGGGTTGAGCGTGCCGCGCCGAGCCAGGCGCTTCACCTGCACGATGACGATGCCGCCGGCCCGGCGCGTCGCCTGGGCCATGGATATCATCTCGCCGAAGATGGCCTCCTGCTCCATGGTCACGTTGCCGTCCTCGTCGGCGGTCGTGCCGCGCAGGAACGCGACGTCCGGCACGAACGGCTTGTAGAAGAGCCATTCGCGGCCGGCGAGCTCCACCACCTCCACCAGGTCCTCGGTGGCCCGCGCGCTCTGGCGCCCGCCGCCGAGGCGCGGGTCCACGAAGGTGTTGAGGCCCACATGGGTGACAAGGCCGGGGCGGCCGGAGGCCATCTCGCGGGTAAGCTGGGAGAGCGCGCCCTGGGGCAGGGTGTAGGCCTCGATGCGGTTCTCCAGCGCCATCTTCTCCACCGGCGGGGAATCCACCAGCGTGCCGCACACCACCCGCTTCAGGAGGCCGTCATGGGCGAGGTGGCCGACGCCCCGGCTCTTGCGGTCGCCGAGGCCCACCGGATGGACGGTGGTGATGTCGCGCGGCGCGCCCTCCTTCAGGAAGCGCTCCGCGACGGCGGCGATGAGCGTGTCCGGCACCGCATGGCCGCCGCCCGAGCCGCCGATGAGGAGGGTGTCGCCGGACTTGACCAGCCGCGCCGCGTCCTCGGCGCTCACCACGCGAACAGCCATCGCTCGTTCCTCCCATTCGTCGGGCCATATGCCCGGGCCGCACGCCCCTTCGCCGGGAGGCGCGGCATCGCCGCTTGTTTAACTCACTAGTTAGTTATAATGTGGAGGCCGTCCACCCGTCAAATCTCCGGCCGGCGCCGCGGTGCGCCCGTGCGCGGTATCGACCCAAAGCACCGGAACGCCCCATGAGCAATTTCGACCGTGAAGAAGTCCTCTGTGTCCACCACTGGACCGACACGCTGTTCAGCTTCCGGACCACCCGCAGCCAGAGTCTCAGGTTCATCAACGGCCAGTTCACAATGATCGGGCTGGAGGTGGACGGCCGCCCGCTGCTGCGCGCCTATTCCATGGTCAGCCCGAACTATGACGAGGGGCTGGAATTCTTCTCCATCAAGGTCCCGGACGGCCCGCTCACCTCGCGGCTCCAGCATCTGAAGGTGGGCGACAGGATCCTTGTCGGGCGCAAGCCCACCGGCACGCTGATCCACGACAACCTCCTGCCCGGCCGCCATCTCTATCTGCTCGGCACGGGGACGGGGCTGGCGCCGTTCATGAGCATCATCCGCGATCCCGACACCTATGAGCGGTTCGAGAAGGTGGTGCTGGTGCACGGCTGCCGCCGGGTGGCGGAACTCGCCTACGAGACCCTCATCACACGCGAGCTGCCGCAGGACGAGTTCCTCGGCCCTGCGGTGCGCGACGGGCTGATCTACTATCCGACCGTGACCCGCGAGCCCTTCCGCCACACCGGCCGCGTCACCGATCTCATCGAAACCGGAAAGCTGTTCGCCGACATCGGCCTGCCGCCGCTGGAGACGGCCCATGACCGGGTGATGCTGTGCGGCAGCCCGGCCATGATCGCGGACATCCGCACCGGGCTGGATGCACGCGGCTTCACCGAAGGCAGCATGTCCGAGCCGGGGCACTACGTCATCGAGAAGGCGTTCGTGGAGAAATAGGCAAGCCGGCCCTCTCTCTGTCGGAGGGAGAGGCGGGGCCGTCTCATGCGGCGATGCCGTGCGCGGCGAACACCGGACGCGCCCGGGCGGTGGCGAGGTCCGGATCGGCCAAAAGGCCGGCCTTGTCGGCCAGCCGGAACAGTTCGGCCAGATGCAGGGTCGAGCGCGCGCTCTCCTGTCCGCCGACCATGGTGAAATGGTCCTGGTGGCCGTTGAGATAGGCCATGAAGACGATGCCGGTCTTGTAGAAGCGGGTGGGCGCCTGGAAGATGTGGCGCGACAGGGGCACCGTCGGCGCGAGGATGCGGTGGAAGGTGTCCTCCTCCCCCGCCGCCAGCGCCGTCAGCGCCGCGGAGGCGGCCGGCGCGATGGCGTCGAAGATGCCGAGCAAAGCGTGGGAATAACCCTGCTCGTCGCCGGCAATCAGCTCCGCATAGTTGAAGTCGTCGCCCGTATACATGCGCACCCCCGGGGCGAGGCGGCGGCGCATGGCGATCTCGAAATCCTTGTCGAGCAGGGAGACCTTCACCCCGTCCACCCGGGCGGCATTGCGGTTGATGACGTCGAGCGCCGTGTCGAGGGCGGCGCCGAGGTCGCGCGTGCCCCAGTAGCCGGCGAGCGCGGGGTCGAACATGTCGCCGAGCCAGTGGATGATCACCGGCTCCCTCACCTGGCGCAGGATGCGGTCGTAGACCCGGCCGTAGTCCTCCGGTCCGCGCGCCATCCGGGCCAGCGCCCGCGAGGCCATGAGGATGATGCGGCCGCCGACCGCCTCCACCGCCTCCACCTGCTCCTCATAGGCGCGGATCACGTCGTCGAGGCTGCGCGCGGCCTCCGCGGCGAGCTGGTCGGTGCCGGCGCCGGAATAGACGCCGGCGCCCCGCGCCTTCGCCGCCACCACCGAGCGGCGGATCAGCTCCAGCGAGGTCGGCCAGTCGAGGCCCATGCCGCGCTGGGCGGTGTCCATGGCCTCGGCGACCGAGAGGCCGAGGTCCCACAGATGCTCGCGGAAGGCGATGGTGCGGTCCCAGTCCACCGCGGTGTCGATCCACGGGTTCTCGGCGCGCAGCGGGTCGGCCACCACATGGGCCGCGCCGAACGCGATGCGGTTGAACGGCCCGGCCTGCGTGCGGGGGAAGGGGGAAGCCGCGCCCGGACGGTAGGTTTCGAGACGGCCGGAGGCGGTGGGAAGCTGGAGCGCGGGCATCAGTCGAACCATTCGTCGTGAGGATCGAAGGCGGGGATCGGGATGTTCAGGATGCGCATGCGCCCGATGGCGCGGTGGCGGCATCCCGGCTTGATGAAGATGGAGGTCAGGGGCGCGACCGGGATGCGTTCGCCGTCGAGCTCCATCTCGCCCTCGCCATCGAGGATCACGTAAATCTCGGTCATCGCCTTGTGGTAGTGCACCCGCGCATCCTCCGTGATGTCGGTGAGGTGCACGGTGGCGAGGGCATTGTCGGAGGTGCCGAAGGCGCGCCGCGCGAAGCCGCAGGGGCAGGCGACGGCCGGGATCTCCTCCAGGCGGGCGATCATGTAGTTGGGCGACGACATCATCGGGCCTCCTGCCCGGTCGCGCGCCCCCGGAGGTTGCGGGGGCGCGCACTGCGCGGCGGGGGCCCGTCATCAGTCGATGCCGCCGTGGGCGTAGAAGTGCTGGCGGATCTTCTGGGTGAGCGCGACGAAGCGCGGGTCCGCCATCACGTCCAGCGTGCGCGGGTGGTCGAGGTCCACCTCGTAGACGCCGGCGATGGTGCCCGGCCGTTCGCTCATCACCAGCACCCGGTCGGCAAGGAAAACCGCCTCGGGAATGGAATGGGTGATGAACAGCACGGTCTTGCCCGTCGCGCGCTGGATGCGCTGGAGCTCCACGTTCATCTTCTCGCGGGTCATGGCGTCGAGGGCGCCGAACGGCTCGTCCATGAGCACGATCTTGGGATCGTGCACCAGCGCCCGGCAGATGGAGGCGCGCTGCTGCATGCCGCCGGACAGCTGCCAGGGATATTTGTGGGCGAAGTCGGCAAGGCCCGCCATGTCCAGCAGGTCGAGGGCGCGCTTGCCGAAATGCGCCTTGTCGAGGCCCTTCACCTCCACCGGCATCATCACGTTGGCCAGCACGCTACGCCAGGGCAGGAGCAGCGGCTGCTGGAACACCACGCCCACGTCAGAATGGGGCTTGACGATGGTGCGCCCCTCCACCCGGATCTCGCCGGTGGAGGGCCGCAGCAGCCCGGCCACCATCTTCAGCAGGGTGGACTTGCCGCAGCCGGAGGGACCGACGATCACCAGGAACTCGCCTTCCGTGATGGTGAAGTCGATGGGCTTCAGGGAGGGCACGTCCCCGTCGCGGGTACGGTAGGTCTTGGACACCCCCTTCATCTCGATGATGGGGCGTGCGCTGCGGAGCACGGGAGCCTCGCTGGCGAGGCGCAGATGCGGGCGGGCCATGTCGCTGCTCCTTCTCACGTCGCCACGACGAAATCGTGCCGCTGGCTGGCATGCCAGGGGATCGCGAAGCGCTCGACCACGTCGACGAGCCAGAACAGGATCATGCCGATGAGGGCCAGCACTACCAGCGCGGCGAACATCATGGGCAGCTCGAAATTGCCGATGGACCGCTGCAGCAGGAAGCCGATGCCCGAGTTGGAGCCGACGAACTCGCCCACCACGGCGCCCACTACCGCGAGCGTCACCGACACCTTCAGCCCGGCGAAGATGGCCGGCGTGGCGAAGGGCAGCGACACCATGCGGAAGGTCTGGAACTTCTTCGCCTCCATGGACCGTGCGAGGTCCATGAGGTCCGGGTCCACAGACTTGAAGCCCTGCACCGCCGAGACCACCACCGGGAAGAAGCCGAGGAGGAAGGCGGCGATCACCTTCGGAAAGATGCCGAAGCCGAACCACACCACGAACAGCGGCGCGATCGCCACCTTCGGGATGGACTGGGAGAAGACCAGCAGCGGATAGACGTAGCTTTCCACCGTCTTGGAAGAGGCGATCAGCATGGCGACGGGGATGCCGAAGGCGGCCGAGAGCAGGAAGCCGGCGAGGGTCGCGGTGGTGGTGGGCACCGCCTCCCGGAGCAGGAGCGGCCACTCCTTGTAGAGCGTCACCGCCACGTCGATCGGCGAGGGCACCTGGTAGGCGGGAATCTGGAAGACCTTGATGGCGAGGTCCCACAGGATCACGAGGACAATCATCAAAAGGGCCGGACGGACCCAGGCCTTCTGAAGGAAGCCCCCGATCGACCGGCGTCGCTTGGCGTGCGCCATGGCGCTCCTCCCTGGAGCTTCCGGTGCGGTATCCGCACCTTTATTAACTTGATAGTTAATAGAAGCCGCGCAACGTCGTCAAGCGAAAGGCGGCGCGGGGAGGCGCCTTCCGCCGCCCCACCTTGGCGCTTGGGCATGGGGGCGGGCGCGGGCCTCCCCTCGGCATTCCGTTTTCCCCGACACCGGGATATGAGGGGTGAAATTCGCGAACCCAGAAGCGCCCATGTCCTCTCCTGATCAGAAAGTCGCCCTCGTCACCGGTGCCGCGCGCGGCATCGGGCTCGCCGTGGCGCAGAAGTTCCTCGCCGAAGGCTGGCGGGTGGCGCTGCTGGATATCGAAGGCGCGCTGCTGGAAGCCGCCGTCGCGAGCCTGGGCGACGCCGAGCGCACCCTGGCCCTGACCTGCGACGTCTCGGACGCGAAGGCGGTGGCCGCGGCGTTCGCGACCCTCGTGGCGCGGTTCGGGCGGCTCGACGCCCTGGTCAACAATGCCGGCGTCGCGGTGTTCAAGCCGCTGCTGGAGACCAGCGACGCGGAATGGAGCCGCGTGCTCGAGGTGAACCTCACCGGCCCGTTCCTCTGCACCAAGGCCGCCGCGCCGCTGCTGCGCGACCAGGGCGGGGGCGCCGTGGTCAACATCACGTCCATCTCGGGGCTCAGGGCCTCGACGCTGCGTGCCGCCTACGGCACCAGCAAGTCCGGGCTCGCCCATCTGACGAAGCAGCTGGCGGTGGAGCTTGCCGGCCTCGGCATCCGCGTCAATGCCGTGGCCCCAGGTCCCGTGGACACCGCCATGGCCAAGGCGGTGCATTCCCCTGCCATCCGTGCCGACTACCACGATTCCATCCCGCTCAACCGGTACGGGCTGGAGCATGAGCTGGCGGAAGCGGTGTTCTTCCTGTGCAGTGACCGCGCCAGCTACATCACCGGACAGGAACTGGCGGTGGATGGCGGCTTCGACGCCGCCGGCATCGGCCTGCCCACGCTGCGGGGCGCGCGCAGCAACGGGTGACCGACCGGCGGGCTCAAGGGCGGTCGCCACGGTGCCCATCCAGGCATGGCAGGCCTGCGCACGATGTCGGGATAAGGGACGGTCGGCAGGTGCGTTCGCGGCCGTGGCGTCGTAACTTGCGCCGACCTCACCATTGCGCTGGATCATCGTGAAGAAGATCGGATTCCTCTCCTTCGGGCACTGGACGCCCTCGCCCCACTCCCGGACGCGCTCCGCCGCCGACGCGCTCCTGCAATCCATCGACCTCGCCGTCGCGGCGGAAGAGCTGGGCGCGGACGGGGCGTATTTCCGCGTGCACCACTTCGCCCGGCAGCTCGCCTCGCCGTTCCCGCTGCTGGCGGCGGTGGGGGCGAAGACCAGCCGCATCGAGATCGGCACAGCGGTCATCGACATGCGGTACGAGAACCCGCTCTACATGGCCGAGGACGCGGGCGCCGCCGACCTCATCGCCGGCGGGCGCCTGCAGCTCGGCATCAGCCGCGGATCACCCGAGCAGGTGATCGACGGGTGGCGCCATTTCGGCTACGCCCCGGCCGAGGGGCAGACCAGCGCCGACATGGCCCGCCGGCATGCCGAAGTGCTGCTCGACGTGCTGCGCGGCGAAGGCTTCGCGCAGCCCAACCCGCGGCCCATGTTCCCCAACCCGCCCGGCCTGCTGCGGCTCGAGCCGCATGCGCAGGGCCTGCGCGAGCGGCTCTGGTGGGGGGCCAGCTCGAACGCCACCGCCGTCTGGGCGGCGCAGCTCGGGATGAACCTGCAGAGCTCCACCCTCAAGGACGACGAGAACGGCCAGCCGTTCCACGTTCAGCAGGCGGCGCAGATCCGGGCCTTTCGCGAAGCGTGGCAGGCCGCCGGCCACGCCCGCACGCCGCGGGTTTCCGTCAGTCGCTCCATCTTCGCGCTGGTGGACGACCGCGACCGTGCCTATTTCGGCGGCGGCAACGCGGAAGAGGACACGATCGGCTTCATCGACGAGAAGACCCGGGCGATCTTCGGCCGCAGCTACGCCGCCGAGCCGGATGTCCTCGTCCGGCAACTGGCGGAGGACGAGGCCATCGCCGAGGCCGACACCCTGCTGCTGACCGTGCCCAACCAGCTTGGCGTCGACTACAACGCGCATGTCATCGAGGCCATCCTGAAGCACGTCGCCCCGGCCCTCGGCTGGCGCTGACGTCCGCCGGCACCGTCCCGGAAGGGGCCCGGGCATCGTCGGCGCGCCCTCGGGGCGCGTCACATCTCGATGCCCGCCGGTCGCTTCAGCGCGTTCATGTCGAGGCGAGAGCCCGCGCTGCCCTCCGTATGGGCGGCGGTGCGGGAGTTCGCGCCGGCGTGAACACCTGTGCCCTACAGCTCCACCGGCGCGGTGGGGGCGCCGCCGGGGCGCACCGTGGTCATGCGGCCGTCGCTCATCTCCACGATGCGGTCGAAGATGTCCGACCAGCGCGGGTCATGGGTCACCACGCACACCGCCACCTGCCGCTCGTCGGCGAGCTTGCGGAATTCCTGCATCACCTGCCGCCCGCGCGCGCCGTCCAGCGCCGCCGTGGGCTCATCGGCGAGCAGCAGAACCGGATCGTTGGCCAGCGCCCGGGCGATGGAGACACGCTGCTGCTCGCCGCCCGACAGCTGGGTGGGATAGTTGTTCTCCCGCTGCTCCAGCCCGAAGCGGGCGAGGAGGTCGCGCGCCTTGGCCCGTGCCGCCTTCGGCCGCACGTCGTTGATCTCCAGGGCGATCTGCACGTTCTCGACGGCGGTGAGGAAGGGGATGAGGTTCGCCTTCTGGAAGATGAAGCCCACATGGGTGCGGCGGAAGTCGCGCAGGCTGTTGAGGCGCGTCCTCGCATCGGCGATGGGCTGGCCGCGGAAGAGAACCGCGCCGGTGGAGGGCGGCTCCAGCAGGCCGGCGATCATCAGAAAGGTGGTCTTGCCCGAGCCGGACGGCCCGACGATGCCGGTGAGCTCGCCCGCCCGGAGCGCCAGGGTCATGTCGGCGAGCGCGTTCACGGTGCTCCCGGCGGAGAGGTAGGCCTTGCCCGCCCCGCGCACCTCCATCACCACGTCCTTGGTCCAGAAGGGGGCCGTCACGCCAGCACCTCCTGCGCGCGCACCTTCATCGCCCGCCGGATGGCGAACCAGCTCGCGCCGAGGCTGATGGCGAGCAGGGCAAGCCCGATGCCCGCCAGATCCTCCGGCAGCAGCAGCACCGTGCGCGGGAAGTTGGGATAGAGGGTGAAGGAGATGGCGAGCGCCACCGAGAAGCCAAGCGCCCCGATCCACAGGGCCTGCTGCACGATGAGGCCGATGATCACCCGGTCGCGCGCGCCGATGAGCTTCAGGAGCGCGATCTGGTGGATCTTCTCCAGCGTCAGCATGTAGATGGTCAGCGCGATGATCGAGCCCGCCACCAGCAATGTCATGGCGGTGAAGGCGAGGATCTGCACCCGCAGCCGCCACAGCCGCCCGTCGAGCAGCATGGCGCGCTCCTCGTCCTGCGTCAGCACCTCCACGTCGCCCCAGGCCTTGATGTGGTTCTTCACCACCCGCGGGTCGGCATTGGGCTTCAGCTCCACCATCACCGCCGCGAGCGCGCCGCCGTCGCCGAGGCCCATGCGCGAGCGGCCCTTGGCGATGCGGTTGAGCAGGATCGCCTCGGAGGGCAGCACCCGGTTGATGGCCTGGGCGTCGGGGATGGTGACGAAGAACATGCCGTCGCCGCCCATGTCCACCTGTCCGCGGGTGACACCGACCACCGTATAGTCATCGTGGCCGAGGCGGATCACGTCGCCCACCAGCAGGCCGGTGGAGGCGTCGGCAATGGCCTCGTACCGGGTGGAGCGGAACAGCCGCCCGTCGATGAGCGGGATCCAGCTGCCCGTGTCCTTGGGATAGTCGATGCCGGTGACGGCGAGCCGCACGCTCTTGCCGCCGATCTGGTATTGCTGGTTGTACTGGATGAAGCGCCGGGTCGCCGACACCCCGGGCACGCCCTCCACCCGGCGGTCGAGGCTCGCCGGCACGGCGGAGGTTTCGGCGAACGGGCCCGAGCGCCCGCCTTCCACCACCCACAGGTCGGCGCCGATGTCGTTGATGATCAGCAGCGCCTCGTGGACGATGCCGCGATAGAGCCCGATCATCCCCATGGTGGCGCCCAGCAGCAGGCCGATGCCTACCGCCGTCAGGGCGAAGCGCAGGGCCGAGAACCGCATGTCCTTGAGGGCGATGTTCATGCCCCGCGCCTCCGTCCCCTATGTGTGCGTCCTGCTTGTCCGCGTCCCCTGCCAGTCGGAGCGGCCACCTGAGGCACCTGGTTAAGGCACCTAGTTAGGGCAACTGGGCGCCGAGCTGCACCGGTTCGAAAGGATAGCGCCCGGCGGGTGACAGCACCGCGTCCCCCGCCTTGAGGCCGCGCGTCACCTCGATATTCGTTCCGCTCACATAGCCGAGCGTCACCGGCACCCAGGTCGCCCGTCCGTTTCGTGCCAGCCACACGCCGGGCCGCCCGTCGCGGCGGGTGACGAAGGTCTCGGGCACGCCGATGGTGAGGGCCGGCGACTGCGCCTCCACCGCCACGTTGGCCCGCTGGCCCATGGCCCAGCTCTCGGGCAACGCGTCGAGGGTGATGTCGGCGGTGAACTCCCGCGTCTCCTGGTCCACCTGCCGCGACAGGCGCAGCACCTTCCCCGTCCAGACGCGGTTGGGGTCGGCGGCGAAGCGGATGCGCGCCGGCTGTCCCGGCTTGACGGTGGAACGGGCGGATTCGTCGAAGCGGGCGGAGATGATGATGGTGGAGAGTTCCACCACCTGCATCAGGTTGGCGCCGGGCAGCAGCAGGTCGCCGGGATTGCGCTCGCGGGAGATGACCACGCCATCGAGGGGGGAGACGATGGTCGCTTCCGCGAGCTTGGCCTCCAGCACCTTCACGTTGGCTTGCTTCGACAGCAGCTGCGCCTTGGCCCGCTCGATGCCGGCATCGGCCCGCGCCATGTCGGCCTCGGCCTGCAGGTAGTTCGATTCCGCCGTGGTGAGCTCGGCGGGAGAAATGACGTTGCTGCGGGCGAGGCTGGAGCGCCGCTCGAACTCGATCTTCGCTCGGTCGTAGCCGGCCTTGGCGCGGGCCCGCTCGCTCTCCGCCTCGCTGATACCGCGGGCGGCGGCGGTGGCCTCGGCCTGGGCGGCGGCGAGCTGGTTCAGGAGATCGACGGATTCGAGCAGTGCCAGCACCTGGCCCCGCTTCACCACGTCGTTCCGGTCGGCCTCGATGGACTTCAGGAAACCCTGGATGCGACTTGTCACCACCACGCGGTTGATGGCGTCGAGCAGGCCGGGGCCGTTGATCTCCAGGCTCATGAGGCGGGGCTGCACCTGCTGCCAGGGGACCTTGACCGGCACCACGTACCAGTAGCCGATGGCGCCTCCCGCCAGCGCCGCGAGGAGCAGGGCGAAGGCGAGGCGGCGCCAGCCGGCGGAATGGTCGGTGGCGGCCAGCGGCGGGGGCTGCGGCTTCATCGCGGCGGTCCCGCCGAGGGATTGGTGCCGGGACAGCGGGTCACGCGTTTCCCTCCTCGGCGACGTCGACGATGGGTTCGCAGCCGTCGCCGCCCGCCCCCAGGCGCTCGACCACCTCAACGAGGAAGCCGCGGCCCTCCGCCGGCGTCAGGGCGGTGAGGTCGAAGCACATGCGGTAGGCGAGGCCGTTCGCGCCCTGGAAGGAGCGCAGGTCGACCTCGTACATGGCGTAGCGCGACAACCCCGCCGACAGGGGCGCGACCTTGATGATGCCGAGGTCCAGCTCCTCGGCCTTGCCCTGACGCTGGAGGGCGGAGGTGGTGGCGCCGCGGGCGAAGCGGTCCGGCGTGTGCATGCCGGTATTGTAGAGCGAGAGATAGGAGCCGGCCGCCCGAACCGCGTCATGCGCCGGCCGCTCCTCGCAGGCGTAGCCCAGCGGCACGTATGGCATGGAGCGGTGGAGCTGGTTGGTGAGCTCGACGGCGAGGGCGTCGAGGCCCGGCGTCCCCCGCACCGGCGCGCGCAGCAGGGTCAGCCCGGCAAGCCAGCTCACGAAGCTGGTCAGGCGGCGGTCGGTCCGCATGGCGACGGGCATGCACACCATCACGTCATCCACCTTGCCTCGGGTGGCGAGGGTCTGGCTGAAGGCGGCGGCGAGCAGGGCGGTCTCGGTGACGCCGGCGGCGCGGGCGCGGGCCTGCACCCGCTGTTGGCCGTCGGTGGTCAGGAAGGCGAACATCTCGCCCGCCGGTGCCGCCTGGGTCAGGTCGATATTGGTGGCGAGCCCCTTCGCCCGCCGGCCAAAGTCGGGCAGGGGCGGTGGATTGTCTCCATAAAGGGCGGCGAGGTAGGCGTCGCGCTCGGCCATGAAGGCGGGGTCCAGCGCGCGATCGAAGTCGCGCACATACTCCTCGACCCCCATCTCCGGCGGTGGCAGGGGAATGCCGAGGAAGGCCTGGAACAGCTCCTCCACGAATACGCCCAGCGACCAGCCGTCGAAGACGGTGTGATGCCCGTGCGCCACCACCACGTCGCCTTCCGCGGCCCCGCGCAGAACGGTGATGCGATAGGGCCGGCTGGTGAAGGGGTCGAGCTCGCAGTCGAGCAAGGCGGCGACGCGCGCCTCCACCTCGACCATGTCGGCGCCGGGCATGTCCTCCACCACGAGGGGCGGGGCACCCGGCGGGACGATGAGGGCACGGGGCCGGCCGTCGTCGGTGGCGACGAAGCGTGTCCGCAGGGCTTCCTGCCGCTCTTCCACCAGACACAGGGCGCGGCGCAGCCGGTCGAGGTCGATGCGCGGCGAGATGCGGAAGGCGCGACCGATGGTCCAGTGCACGCGGAACGCGTGGTTGGTCTCGGGCTTCAGCAAGGCCCGCAGCAGCAGGTCCTGCTTCAGGGCGACGGGGACCTCCCGTTCGCCATTGGTCTGTGCAGCCACGGCCGGCCGCTCCGGCGCGGCGGCGGCGCGCGGCATCCGTGCCGTGGTCGCCGGAGCACGCCAGACGGGCGTCTTCAGCTCGACCGGGAGCCCCGATAGCTGGGCGAGCGCCTCGGTGAGGGCATCGAGCAGGGCCCGGCCACTCGCTTCGGAGGCCGTCGCGGTGTCGAGGCGGAGCCGCACCCGGACACCTTCTGCCTCCACTGCCGCATCCAGCCGGATCTCGTTGAAGGGATCGGACAGGACATCCAGTGGATCATCGATGCCGAGGGCGGCGAGGCGTGCGGGCGCGTCGGCGTCGAGGAAGGCGAAGCCGACCTGCCGCAGCGCCGCTCCGGCCCCGTTGAGGCGCTGCGCGAGCAGCGTCTCGATGGCGGCGGTATCGAGGGCGCGATGCGCCCGTGCCATGGCCAGGCGTTGGCGCACGCGCCGCACCAGCCGCTCGGCCGGCGTGTCGAGCCGGTCCACTACCAGCGGCACCGAGGCGCAGACGGGACCAAGAAGGTCCGCAGGCCCGTCGCGCCGCGCGGGATCGTGGCATTCAACCACCAGCCGGTTGGTGCCGGCCACGGTGGCGAGCGCCCGCGCCAGCGCGGCCAGCAACATCGCTTCCTGCTCCGGCGCGGCGAGCCCGCTGAAGCCGGGCACGGAGATGGCGGCGCTGAGCCGGCCCACCGGGCCGCGATTGAGGCCGAAGCCCGCGGGGGCCTGGGCCAGGGTGCGGCCGGGCGCGGGAATGGCGCGGGGCGGGTTGCGGAGCACTTCCTTCCAGAAGGCCATGTGCGCGTACTGGGCGGGCGTGCCGTCCGCCGGCCGCTCCGCAGCCGCGAATGCGGCGAACGGGGTTCCGGGCTCCGGCGCCTTCGGCGCGGCGGCCACGAGGCGGGCGAGGGCAAGGTACGGCGAGAGGGCGTCCGCCGCGGCCCGGTGCGCCCGCACATGCAAGGTGAGCACATCGTCCGCGCCGCGGGTCACGCCGAAGCGCCAGAGGGGTCCCGGCCGGGTGACCGGGGCGAGGGCCGCCGCATCGGCGATCCATTCGAGGTCGGGGGCTTCGCCGACGACGATGGTGCCGTCCGCCGCGGCGGCGAGGCGCAGCGCGTCCTCCGCCTGGGCGAGGGCGGCCAGGGCGCGGGCCAGGGTTTCGAAATCGAGCCCGGGATCGCAGGTGCGCGATGCCGCGACCTCCAGCGCCGTGCGGGCGATGGGGGAGGTCATGGGCCGGCTGTCGAGGGCGAGGAGCGCCTCCTGCCGCGGCAGCGGACGGAACGCGGCCGCGGTCGTGCCGCCGTCCCCCGAGCCGCCGGCGGCAGCGGCCGCCGCGCTCGCGGCGCGGGCCTTCTGCGCGGTCTCGAAGGTGGCCGCCACCACGCCGGACAGGCCGGTAATGGTGGGCGTCTGAAGGAACTTCGCCACCGGGATGTTCACGTCCACATGCGCTTCGATGCGGTTCTTCAGCTCGAACGAGGAGAGGGAATCCAGGCCGAGCTCGGACAGGCGCCGGTCGGCCGGAATATCGGAGGCCGAGACCTTCAGCACCTTCGCCACTTCGGCGCGGATGAGGTCGGCGAGCATGCCGTCCCACGCCTCGCGCGGGGCGGCGATGAGCTCGGCCTGGATGCGCGAGCGGCCGCCCGAGCGCTGGGCCAGCAGCGGCTTGACGCGCGCGGTGCCCGCCGTTTGCGCCAGCGCACGGGCGATGGCCGCCCAGTCGGCGCGGGCAAAGCCGAGGTTCTCCTCCTCGGCCCGCAGCAGGGTGCCGAGGGAGGCGGCGGCTTCCGTGTCCGGCAGCGGCTTCATGCCGATGCTCTCGAGATAGTTGCCGAGCGCCTCCGAGCGGGACACGAAGCCCGAGCCGGCGATGGAGCCCCACGCCGCCGCGGAGCCGGCGAGGCCCCGGCCCTTGCGATAGGAGCCCATGGCGTTCAGCACCGAATTGGCTGCCGTGTAGTTGGCCTGCCCGGGGCTGCCGATGACCTGGGCGAGGGAGGAGAAGCTGACGAAGAAGTCCAGCTCCGCCCCGTGCGCGGTGACCGCGCGATGGAGGTTCCAGGCTCCGCCCGCCTTGGGGCGGACGACGCGGGCGATCTGGGCGGCGTCGAGCTGGCTGACGAAACCATCCTCGATCACCGCCGCCCCGTGCACGATGCCCTTGAGCGGCTTGTCGGAATGGGCATGAGCGGCGATCAGCGCGTCCACCGCATTCGTATCGCTGACGTCGAGGGCGACGGGCACGATCTGCGTGCCCCGCTCCGCGATGGCGGCGATGAGGGGCGCCGAGGCCTCGTCCGGCGTGCCGTTGCGCCCGGCGAGCAGCAGGCGACCGGCGCCCTGGCGGCTCAGGAAGTCCGCCACCGCCACGCCGAAGCCACGCAGGCCGCCGGTGACGAGGTAGCTCGCATCGGCCGCGAAACGCATGGGCTGGGAGAGGTCGATGTCCACCTCGACGGCGGGCTCGTCGAAGGTGAGCACCACCTTGCCGATGTGCTGCGCCTTGGAAAAGATGCGCATGGCCTCCGCCGCCTGCGACACCGGGAAGCGCGAGGCGACGATGGGCCGGTAGCGGCCTTCGCCCACCTTCGCCTCCACCGCGCGCAGCAGGGCGGAGAGCTTGGCGGGCCGCTCGTCGGCGATGGTGGACAGGTCGATGACCGCATAGCTGTTGTTATAGTAGAGCGACTTCAACCCGATGGGCTTGTCCTGGGCGAGGTCGCGCTTGCCGATCTCGACGAAGCGGCCGAAGGGCGCGAGGCATTCGAGCCCCTTGTCGATGCCGGCCCCCGAGAGCGCGTTCAGCACCACGTCCACGCCCCGCCCGCCGGTGGCGGTCCGCACGCCCTCGGCGAATTCGAGGCTGCGCGAGTTCATCACATGGGTGATGCCCAATTCGCGCAGGAAGGCGCGCTTGGCGTCGGAACCGGCGGAGGCGAGGATCTCCGAGCCGATGTCCCGCGCCACCTGGATGGCGGCAAGGCCCACGCCGCCGGTGGCCAGATGCACCAGAACCGTCTCGTCGTCGGCAAGGCGGCCCACGTCCACCAGCGAATAATGGGCGGTCATGAAGGCGGCCGGCAGCGTGGCGGCGTCTTCCAGCGTGACCTGATCCGGCACGTGCATGAGGAAGCGCGCATCGGCGGCGGCGAAGCGGCGCAGGAAGCCCTTGCCCATGCCCATGACGCGGTCGCCGGCCTTGAAGCCGGAGATGCCCTCGCCCACCTGGAGCACCGTGCCGGCGAATTCGAGGCCGAGATTGCGCCACCACGCGCCCTCGCCCTCCGCCTCGTCGGGCAGGATGCTGGTGGCCGCCATGATGTCGCGGAAGTTGAGGCCCACGGCCGCGACTTCCACCACCACCTCGCCGACCTTCGGCCGCGGCATGGCGCATTCGCGCAGCACCACGTTGTCGATGACGCCGGGGTTGGTCATGGTGACGGTGAAGTTCGTCCCGTCCGTGGCCTTGGCGATGGTCCGCCGGCGCGGCGCGAGGCCCGAAAGCGGCCCTTGCCGGAGGCGCGGCACCACGCGGGCCGCGCCGCGCAGGACGATCTCGGCCTCGTCGCTGTCCTCCAGCACGGCGCCGGCGAGGGCGGTGCCCTCGGCGAAGGCGGCGGCATCGGCGTCCACGTGGCGGACGGAAAATTCCTGGCACTCGTTGGCGAGGGTGCGCGACACGCCGAGCAGCGCGGAATCCGCAAGGCCCTCGGTCGCCATGGCGCCGTCGCCCGGCACCCGGCGGCTGGCGCGGGCAAGGACGACGAGAGCCGGGCGTGCCGGCGCGGTACGCAGGCGATCCATCACCTGGCCCACCGTGACGAGGCCGCAGGTTGCCGTTTCCACGGCAGCGACGAGGCGGTCGGTGGAAAGCTGCTCCTCCGGGCCGATCTTGATGCCTGCCGTTGCCGCATAGGCGATGCCCGCGAGGCCCTCGGTCGCGGCGAGCCGTGTCTCGACCAGGGCCACCGCCTCATCCGTCCGCATGGCGGTGAAGAGGTCCGGCGCGAGGGTCTCGACGCTCGCACCCGAGGCGGCGAGCGCCGTGGCGAGGGGGGCCGTCGTCGCCGGGTCGCCGGAGACGAGGAGCCAGCGGCCAAGGCGCAGCGGGGTGTCCGCCTTTGGCGCCACGGTCTCGAACGTCTCTTCGATCACCACCGCCGCGCCGTCCCCGGCGCTCGCCTTGAGCGCGCCGAGAGTCTTCACCTTCAGGTTCTCGACCGCCAGAAGCGGCGTGCCGTCCGGCGCATAGACCCGGTAGATGCCGGTGTCGTCGGCGGGAGCGGTGAAGAACTCGCAGATCACTTCCGGCGGCAGGGGGCCGGCCACCATCACCTTGCGGATGCCGACCGGCAGCATGAGCTTGTACTTGCCCGCGACGGATTCCTCCTCCGGCAGTGGCTCGCCGGGGATCCACAGGCCGGTTTCGGCATCTTCCACGATGAGGCCGGACTGGAGCACGCTGTCGAACAGGCCGGGAAAGGCGATGAAGCCGTCCCGCCGGGCGGCCTCGGCGCTCGAAAGCCGCGCCACCGCATGGCGCGGCCCGGCGAGCCACAGCGCCTCCACCGCCTGGAAGCTCGGGCCGTAGTCGAGACCGTGGCGCGCGGTGAGGCGATAGAAGTCCTCCCGGGCGATGGCCGGTTCGGTGGCGAGGATGGCGGGGTCGAAGCGCGCCGGCGGCAGGCTGAAGGCGTGCTGCCAGCCATAGGCTTCCACCCGAAGGCGCCAGTCCTCCTCCGTGTCGCGCTTCATCGAGGAAATGCGCAGGCGGCTGGTAATGGGATCGTAGGTGGTGCGCAGCAGCACCACGTCGTCGGAGCCGATGGACAGGGCATCGTGGATGCGGAAGTCGCGCAGTTCCACCGGCGCGTCGCCGAACAGCTCGCGCAGGGCGCCGGCCATCATCTCCACATAGCCGACGGTGGGGAACAGGCAGTCTCCCCCCGGCCTGTGGTCGGCGAGGAACTTCAGGCTCTTGAGGGTGATCTCGTTGGTCCAGGTCGGGTCGGGACCGGTCTCGCGCCAGCCCAGCAGGGGATGGCGGTCGGCGTCGAACAGGAAGTTCCGTGCCTCCAGCGGCAGCTGCACCAGGCGCTCGTTGGCCCAGGGGCGGCGCGGGAAAGGCAGGTGCTCCTCGCGGCTCGCCCCGCCTTCCGTCCAGTCGAAGGCGACACCGTTCACGTAGAGGCCGGCCATGGAGCGGGCCATCACCAGCCGGTCGTCGCCGTGCCGCTCCAGCGAGGACACCGCCACCACCGCCGCGCTGCGCTCCTGCGCGATGCCGTGGACAAGGGGGGTGACGGTGCGGTGTGGACCCAGTTCCAGGAAGGCGTCGATGCCGAGGTCCAGGCAGAAGTCGATGGCCTTCTTGTAGCTCACCGGCTGACGCAGGTTCTGCCACCAGTATTCGGAATCGAAGCACGTCTCCAGCATGCCGGTGACGGTGGAGACGATGGGGACGGACGGCGGCTTCCAGGAGATCTCGCCGAGCCCGGCGCGGAAATAGGCCTCGCAATCGTCGAGGTGGGGCGAGTGCCAGCCGAAATCCATGGTGAGGCGGCGCGCGGTGACGTCCGGATAGAGGCGCTTCACCTCGGCGAGCACCGCGTCCACGGGAGCTTCCATGCCGGTGATCGTCTGCGCGGTGGGACCGTTATAGGCGCCCACCACCACGCTGCCGTCGTCGGGCAGGAGCGGCGCGAGCTGCTCGTAGGTGACGCCGAGCGTCGCCATGGCGCCACGCCGCTTGCTCTGCAGCGGGATGAGGCCGCGGTGGTAGATGATCTTGGCGCAGGTATCCAGGTCGATGCAGCCAGCGATGTGGGTTGCCGCCACCTCGCCGAAGCTGTGGCCGACCAGCAGCTCCGGCGTGAGCCCGCGCTCGCGCCACATGCGGTAGAGGCCGACCTGGCAGGTGAAGATGGCGGCCTGGGTCACGTCCGCATCGTTGATGCGGGTCGTGGCCTCATCCCGCGTGACCTCCTCGATGACCGACCAGCCGGTATAGGGCTTCAGCACCTCGTCGAAGGTCTCGGCGAAGCCGCGGTAGGTCTTGTCCTCGGTGAGCAGCTTGCGGCCCATGGCCCACCACTGGCCGCCCTGGCCGGAGAAGGTGAAGGCGAGCCGCCGGGGCTTCGCCCGGCCGGTGACGATGTAAGGCGCGAGGGCCTCGTCCACGGGGGCGTCGGCGCCCAGCGCCAGGGTGCGCAGCTTGAGGGGCAGATCGTGCGCCTGCGGGTCGGCGAGGAGGGCGGCGCGCTCGGAAAGATGGTCGCGCCGCGCCTTCAGCGCCTCGGCGAGCGCCGCGTAGGGGACTGAGGACAAGGGGCCGCCCTCGTCCACCGCGTCGGCGAGCTCCTCCGCCCACAGAGCAAGGGAGCCCTTGCTGTTGGCCGACAGCGGAATCAGCACCGGGCCGTCCGCCGGGACCGCTCGGGCGCGGGTCTCCGAGCCGGGCCGCGGCCCCGGGCGGAAGCTCTTGCCGCCGCGCCAGCTCTCCACCGCCACGGAGGCGTTGGTGCCGCCGAAGCCGAAGGAATTGACCACCGCGAGGCGCACGCCGTCCTCGGTGTCGTAGGGGGTGGGCTCCACCGGAACGCTGAGGCCGAGCGCATCGAACGGGATGTTCGGGTTCGGCTGGTCAAAATTGAGGTTGGGCGGCACCACGCCGTGGTGGGTGGAGAGCACGATCTTGATCAGCCCGGCGATGCCGGAGGCGGATTCCAGATGGCCGAGATTGGGCTTGAACGAGCCCACCAGCACCGGGCGGTCGACCCGCGGCGTGCCGAACACGCGGCCGATGGCGCTCGCCTCGATGGGGTCGCCCACCGGCGTGCCGGTGCCGTGCGCCTCCACGTAGCCCACGTCTTCTGGATCGATGCCGGAGCGCGCAACGAGGCTCTCCAGCATGGCGGTCTGCGCGGCGTCGCAGGGGGCGGTGAGGGTCGGCGTGCGCCCGTCCTGGTTCACGGCGGTGCCGCGGATGACGGCGTAGATACGGTCGCCGTCGGCCACGGCGCGGGCCAGCGGCTTGAGTACCACCAGGCCACAGCCCTCGCCGCGCACGAAGCCGTCGGCGCGGGCGTCGAAGGTGTAGATGGCGCCGGTGGCCGAGAGCATGTTGGCGCTGGAGAAGGCGATGAACGGGCCGGGATCGAGCATCATGTTGACGCCGCCGGCGAGCGCCACGTCGCATGTGCCCATGGAGAGGTGGCGTACCGCCTGGTCCACCGCCACCAGCGCCGAGGAGCAGGCGGTGTCGAGGGCGATGCTCGGCCCCTTCAGGTCGAGGCGGTGGGAAATGCGGTTCGCGGCGATGGAATAGGCCGATCCGGTGCCGGCAAAGATGTCGGTGGCGACGCGCCGGTAGCGCTGGCTGTAGCTGAAGTCGGAGGTGGAGATGCCGACGAACACACCGGTGCGCTGCTTCTGCAGGATGCGCAGCGCGGTGCCGGAATCCTCGATGGCCTCATAGGCCACCTGCAGCAGCAGGCGTTGCTGCGGATCCATCAGCATGACCTCGCGCGGGGCCATGTCGAAGAAGGAAGGGTCGAAGTGGAAGACGTCGTCGGTGAGGAAGCCGCCCCACTTTGAGTAAGACTTGCCCGCGCTTTCGGGGTCGGAATCGTAGTAGTTCTTGAGATTCCAGCGGTCCGCTGGAATCTCACGGATACCGCATCTCTTGCCGATCAGGAAGGACCAGTATCCAGCTGCGCTGGCCACGCCGCCAGGGAAGCGGCAGCCGATGCCGATGACCGCTACGGCTTCAGGATCCACCGGATGCCCGGTGGCGAGCGTGCGTGAATCACCGTCGAGAAGATCCAAGCTATCCACGGGAAGCGCCCCCTTCCACCAAGAATGCCGCAGCGCAAAACTATGCGTACGCAGTGGACGTTGTCATCTCCTTTGCAGCGAGATCACGAAGAAAAGAAGTAAATGCCGGTAAAATAGGCATGCTGAGGCATCATAATACCTATATTTTGTTTGGCATTTACCTTCGAGATGCTCCTGGGTTCTGAGGCGGGAGGGGTGAGGGCTGCCGCGTGCTGCGCCACACCCCGCTTTAGGGTGTGGCGCAGCATGGTGGTCCGGTAGAGACTTCGGTCGAAGTGTGGGTGCGCTCAGGTGGCGTCTTCTTCGCCCGCGAGGAGGACGAGGTCCGCCAGGGAGAATCGCTCGAAGTCCGCCATCTCCCGCGGTGCGAGAATGGACGCATCCGAATGGCGGACGAGGTTCCACAGGCTCTCGGCGACGATGCGGCTGCCGACCGGCCCCAGGTGCCGGCCGGCGGGTCCGTTCGGGTCGCCCGCCTCGGCGAGGATATAGAACCACAGCGGCGTCGCCTCGCAGAAGGGCAGGGCGGCCACGCGCTGGTGGTCCGGCAGGGTGGCGAGCAGGGTGTCGTCGCGCAGCGGCCGCAGCCCCAGATGCCGCGCCACCGCCTGGCCGGAGGGCAGGCCGAGGCGGAAGCCGCGAGTGAGGTGCCGCGTGGCCAGCGCCGCGGCGCTCTCCGGCGCCCCGGCAATCTGGGTGTCGAGCAGGCGTGCCCGCTGCGGCGCCTCCGCCCTGAGCGGCAGGAAGGCGTCCCACGCGATCACACGCTCCCCGGGCAGGGTGTCCGGGCCGCGCCCGCCCGCGCCGAGCACCGCGCGCGTGGCCAGCGCCGCGTGTTCGACGGCGCGGAAGCGGGCGTTGTAGTCATAGCTCGGCCGCGTCATGGAGGGCGCCAGCACGAAGGCCGCCGCGAAGAACTCCACCGGCATGGAGATCTCGCCCGGCTTCTGGGCCCGCCACAGGCGCGGCCCCGTCGCGAGCACCTCGTCCACCACCTGCGGGTCGCAGATCTTCGGCAGGAGGTCTTCCAACACCATCCACTGGTAGCGGCGGCGCAGGGCGCGCCGGGCCGCCTCGAACGAGAGGCCCGCGGCGATCAGGGCATTGTGGGCCTTGAGAAAGGCCACATGGAGCTGGCTGAGGATGAGGTTCGCGTCGTTGCGCGTATCGCTCATGCGCGGGGTGCGGTCCCGTGCGGGATCGCGGCTGCGGGGGTGGCGCGGCAGGTCGGTGCGCGCATCCTCGTTGCGCGCACCGTTGCGGCCCTCCGCGCGCGCGTCGGCGGACGCGGAGGCTCCCGATCGTGGCGAGGTCGGTCCAAGCAGCATGCGGCGCACAGCCGCCGGGTCGCGGGGGGCATCGTAGACGCTGTCGAGGTCGAGGCCGCCGGATCGGCGGTTGAGCAGGCCCGAGAGGGAGCCGAGGGGGCCATAGGCCGCCGGGCCGAGCGCGGCCTCGTCCTGGGAGCGGCGTTCCCAGACCAGGTCGTTGCGCACGAATTCCACCAGGTAGGTGTAGGCGGCCGGAAGGTCGCTATCGCCCGGCGACTTGACGCGTGGACGCGGCGGCGGCGCCTCCGGCTCCACCATGGTGGCGGCGAGGAGGGACAGGTCCCGCAGCGTGCGCGGCCCCGATGGCAGAAGATGCGCTTCGCCGGCAAGCGCCGGAAACATGCGGCAAAATCCCTGATCGCTGGGGCGAGCGCCGGCTTCCAGCGCCAGCGCGCGCACGCGCTCGCCGATCGACTCGCGTAGCATCGGGCGCGGCTCGTCTCCCCCCGCACACATGTCCATAGGCCTTTCCACACGCATACCGGTGCTTCACTCTTCTTCTGTCTGTTCGCCCACGCCCGCCCCTTGCCCGATAGGTCAGCATGGCTCCGCATGGGGAAGCATCCTGCGAATGGGGGATGACCGCGCCCTTCTGCGTCTTGCAGCTTGGGGCGGTTGTGCAATGCTGCGCCCAAGGTCACGGACCGCTCCGGCGGTCGCCGCCTTGAAGGCGGGGACGGGCGTTGCCGGCGCGCCGTTCGGCTCTCGCGGGGATGAGCCACGGCGGTCCATCGGATCAGAGCGTTGCGACGTGCCGGCCCGTCCGGACGCGGCGCCGCGCGGAAATGGGACGGACATGGGCGATCTCGATCAATATTCCCGCCTCATCGGCGACGTGTACGAGCTCAGCGGCGATCCCCAGCAGTGGGGCATCCTGCTCGAAGGGGTCACGCGGTTCATCGACGGCCGCGTCGGCCAGCTTGCGGTGTTCAGCCTGAAGCAGCAGCGCAAGCCCACCTGGCGCGTGTGGGGTCATGACCACAACGCCTACAAGACCTTCCTCTATCGCCACGCGACCGAGGATCCGCGCCTGTCCTACATCCTGTCCAACCCCGGCCGCGTCATCTGCGGGGAGGACGGGGTGGACCCCGACCAGTTCCGCGCCTCCGCCATGTTCCGCGAGGTGGTGGAGCCCATGGACCTGGAGCATTCCCTCGTCTCCTACTTCGCCCAGGAAGCGGACGTGATGGCCACCGTCTGCGCCATGCGCGGGCGGGCGCAGGGACCGTTCGGCGCGCCGGAAAAGCAGAAGCTCGGCCTCGTGGTGCCGCATCTGCGCCGCGCCTTTGAATATTACGCGCTGCTCGACGAGGCGAAGGCCAAGGTCGGCGACATCGCCGCCGCCCTCGACATCGTGGACGCGGGCATCTTCCTGGTGGACGGCGAGATGCGCGTGGGACACGTGAACCGCACCGGCGAGGCCATGGTGAAGGAGGGCGACATTGCTCTGCGCAGCGGCAAGCTTGCTTTCCGCGATGACCGCGCCTCGCGCCAGGTGGCGGGCGCCGTCGCCCTCGCCCTCGCCGCTGCGCGCGGTGAGACGCACCTCGCCCATGCCGATCACCTGGAAGTGCCGCGCCAAGCCGCTGAAGGTGGCCCCTACCGCGTGTCGCTCCACCCCCTGCCGGCAGCGGAGGGGAGCACCCGCCTCGCCAGCCGCGCGCAGATCGCCGTGGTGGTGCGCGCCCCCGGCCGGAGTGGCGCCGACGTGGCCCGGCGGCTGCAGACCACGTTCCGCCTGACCCCGTCGGAGGCGGCGCTGGCGGCGGCGCTGGCGGTGGGCGCCTCGATCGCCGATTTCGCCCAGCAGCGCAACGTGGCGGTCTCCACCGCCCGCAGCCAGCTGAAGGCGCTCTACGAGAAGACCGACACCAACCGGCAGGGCGAGCTCGTCGCCCGCCTGCGGGAGAGCCTCGATTTGTCGCTCGCCTGACACGCAGCGGCGCAAAGCTCGCCGGCGCGAGGGCGCTGGCGGCGGCGCGAAGGCAGGAATGGATTGCGCCGGCCGGCGGCCGGCGTCTTCGTCACGCGGGGCCGCGTCCCCGCCGCATGGATCTGGGGGAGAGAATGCTGGGGCGGAAGGGTATCATCGTGCTGGCGGGGCTCGCGGGCTTTCTCGCGCTGGCGGCCGCGACCGACGCCATCCTGTCGCGGCGCGATGCCGGGACGACGACACAAGCGCCGAAGCTGCTGGACCAGGGCTGGACCGACGCGCGGCGCGAGCAGTTCTACTACACATCCCAGGGGTCGCAGCTTCTGCCCTACGCCTTCCTGCGGGCGCTGGAGCAGCCGTTCTCCGAAGCGCTGTTCCTCGATGCCGATTATATCGCGCAAACGGGCTTCCTCCCGGCGGACAAGCCGTCGTCCCTCAACCCGGATGCCTTGCCCATCGGCTTCGTGAAGGACCCGCGGGCGGGCGGCGCCTACGGTCCCATGGTGGGGCTGACCTGCGCCGCCTGCCACACCGCCGACATCGAGGCGAAGGGCGTGCGCATCCGCATCGATGGCGGAGCCTCGCTCGGTGACTACCAGCAGTTCATGAAGCAGCTGAGCCGCGCGCTCGACGTGACGCTCGCTGATCCCGCCAAGTTCCAGCGCTTCGCCGCGCGCCTCGTCGCCGTGGACCCCAAAATGGTGCGACCGGGGCTCGAAGCTACCGCCGCCGAGATCCGCCGCCTGGAGGCCGCCTCCTGGACTCCGGTGCCCTACGGGCGCGGCCGGCTCGATGCGTTCGGCCATATCCTCAACGCGGTGGCCGCCGAGGCGCTGGCGGAGCCCGCCAATTTCCGCATTCCCGACGCGCCGGTGAGCTATCCCTTCCTGTGGACGACCGCGGCGCAGCGCTACGCGCAGTGGAACGGGGTGGCAGGCAACCCGCTGGGGCGCAATCTCGGCGAGGTGATGGGGGTGTTCGGGCACACCAGCTTCGCCAACGGCAACCCGGCCGCCTTCTCCTCCGCGGCGCTCGCCGACAATTTGGTGGCTCTGGAGGCCTGGGTCGCCGACTTGAAGCCGCCGCCGTGGCCCGAGGCGGAACTCGGGAAGGTGGACGCCGCCAAGGCGCGGCACGGCGCGGAGCTGTTCAAGGCCCATTGCACCGGCTGCCACGGCGGGCCGGAATACCGTCTGACCCCCGCCGCCGACACCGAGGGCGGGCGGCAGTGGCTGGCGGTGACCATGGTCGACATCGGCAAGGTGAAGACCGACCCCAAGATGCTCACGAATTTCACCGGCCGCTTCGCCAAGCCGGGCGTGCTCGCCCCGCTGCTCGCCAACGCACCGCATTTGTCCGACGGCCAGGTGCCGGCGGGCGCCGTGCTGCTGGCGGCGGTGAGTGCCATCACCGAGAACGACCTGCGGGCCCGTGGCATCACCGGCGACGCGCGCAAGCAGTGGTACGGCTGGCGCTTCGCGCCGGGGAGCAACGCGCCGCAGCAGGGCTGGCTTCAGCCGCCAAGCTACAAGGCGGGACCACTGGCCGGCGTGTGGGCCACCGGCCCCTTCCTGCACAACGGTTCGGTGCCCACCGTCTATGACCTGCTTTCGCCCGAGGAGGAGCGGCCCGCCCGGTTCTATGTGGGCTCGAAGCGCCTCGATGCCGAAAAGCTGGGCTTCGTCTCGTCGCCGGATGCATTCCCCGAGAAGGCGCGCGCCGGCCTGTTCCTGTTCGACACCAGCCTGCCGGGCAATTCCAATCGCGGCCACGCCTTTCCCGATCCCGCCGTGACGAAGCTCTCGCCCGACGACCGTTTCGCCATCGTGGAATACCTGAAGATCCTGGAGGGGCCGGATGTCCGCCGCCACTGACGCCGCGACCCGCGTTTCGCCCACGCCCTACCTCGACCGCCTCGCAAGCTTGCGTCCGGCCGAGCGCTGGCCGCTGGCGCGCAGCTGGATCTCCAGCGAGCCGCGGGCCTTCTTCGCCGAGCTGCGCGCCCATGCGCCGATCTACGAGACCAGCGATGTGACACTCATCGCGCGGCGCGCCGACGTGATCGAGGTGCTGTCGATCCCCAAGGTGTTCACCGTGGACCTCTACAAGCCCAAGATGGGCGACTTCATGCTGGCCATGGACGAGACGGTGGTAAACTACCGTGACAAGTCCGTCATGCGCGCCATCCTCGCCTGGGAGGATCTGCCGAAGGTCCGCTCAACGGTGGCGGAGGTGGCCGACGAGGCGCTGGACAAGGCCGGTTGCGAGATCGAGGCGGTGCAGCAGCTCGCCCGTCTCGTCCCCATGCGCATCGTGCAGCGCATATTCGGCATTGCCGGCCCGGACCAGGACCTGCTCGACTGGTCCTATGCCAACCAGCTGGACCAGTTCAACAATCTGCCCTATGACGGGCGTCCCGACGCCGAGGCCGTCCATCAGGCGGCGGAGGAGGCGCGGGTGAAGCTGCGGGCCTTGTTCGCGCAGCTCATCCCGGCGCGCATCGCCGAAATCAAGGCCGGCACGGCCCCCGACGACAGCCTCACCCGCATTCTCAGCCTCAACCTGCCGGCCGCCGCCCATTTCGGCATGGACCGGGTGGTGATCAATATCGGCGGGCTGCTCATCGGCGCCATCGAGACCACGGCGGAAGCGGTCATCAACGCCCTCGCCGAGCTGTTCGCGCGGCCCGAGGCGCTGGCCGGGGCGCGGGCGGCGGCGGTGGCGGACGATCCCGCCTTCGAGGGCTATGTGTGGGAGGCGCTGCGCTTCTCGCCCATCGTCGCCTTCATGTTCCGCGAGGCGGCCTCCACCATCGCCATCGCCCAGGGGACCGACCGGGAGAAGGTGATCGGCAAGGGCACGGTGGTGCTGCCGCTCAGCCTCTCGGCCATGTTCGACGCGGACTTCGTGCCGGAGCCGGAGGCGTTTAAGCCGGACCGGCCGTTCCACACCTATCTGCATTTCGGCTACGGGCACCACGAGTGCCTCGGCCGCTACGTGGGCGGCACCATGATTCCGGAGATCGTCAAGCGCGTCCTGCGCCGCCCCGCCTCCCGGCCGCTGGCGCCGGTGGACATGGGCGGCACGCCCTTCCCGCAGAGCTACCGGATCGGGCTGGACTGAGGCACTGCCCGGTGCCCAGCGCAAAAATGCGTCGAAGGCGGCTCTCTTCCGGAGCATCCCCGCGACTTGCCTGCTGCGCAGGAGTCTTGCGCTGGGTATCGGCTCGGCGCTCCGCCTTCGGCGTCGCTGGTCCGGTACGCAGAGGCGTCGGTTCCCCTCAGCGCCGCATCTGCGCCAGCACCTGCAGGTCCGGATAGCCGTCCGGCACCATGCCGGAGCGGGCCTGGAAGTCCTGGATGGCGACGCGGGTCTTCTGGCCGAGGATGCCGTCCACATTGCCGATGTCGTAGCCCATCTGGGCGAGGCGGCCCTGGATTTCCAGGCGCTCCGCCTTGCTGAGCCCGCGCTCCTCCTTCGGCCACGACTGGGCGAAGGCGCCGCCGCCGCGCAGCCGGTCGGCGAGATGGCCGATGGCGAGGGCGTAGGCGTCGGCCGGGTTGTACCTCAGGATGGCGTCGAAATTCTTCATCATCAGGAAGGCAGGGCCGCCGGAGCCGGCGGGCAGCAGCAGGTAGGCGCTCTCGCCGGGGCGCGGATAGGCGATGCCGCCCGTGCGACGCACGCCCATGGCGTTCCATTCGGCCAGCGACTTCTTGATGGTGCGGTTGGCTGAACGGTAGTCGAAGCCCTGCGGCAGCACCACCTCGTAGCCCCAGGCCTTGCCGAACTCCCAGCCGTCGAGCTTCAGGTTGTTGGCGGTGGAGGCGATGATGTCGGGGATGGAATCCACCACGTTGCGCTTGCCGTCGCCGTCGAAATCGACGGCGAAGCGCTGGAACGAGGTGGGCATGAACTGGGTGGGCCCGAACGCGCCGGCCCACGAGCCCTTCATGTGGTCGTAGGGGACGTCGTCCTTCTCCAGGATCTGGAGGGTGGCGATGAACTCGTCGCGGAAATACTCCTGCCGCCGGCCGATGCAGGCCAGCGTGGCGACGGATTCCAGCACGTTGCGCCGGCCGATGCCGTCCGGGTCGCCATAGGTGGATTCGATGCCCCAGATGGCCGCCACCGCGTAGCGGTCGACGCCGTAGGCCTTTTCCACCTTCTCGAAGATGGGCTTGTAGCGCTCGAGGATCTCGCGGCCCTTCTTGATGCGCCAGTCGGTCACCAGCATGTTCACATAGGCCCCGATGGGCTTGGAGAACTCCGGCTGGCTGTCCATGAAGTCCATGATCTTCATCTGCGGCTCGAGCCGGGCCGTGTAGCGCTCGAACGTGCGCCGCGAGACGCCCTTGGACTGGGCCAGCGGCCACAGGGCGGCGATGCAGTTCGGGAAGTTGGCCTGGGCCTGGGCCAGCGCTTCCGGCTGCATCAGCGGATGGCCGCCGCCGGCGGCCGCCGGCTGCTGTGCCGGGGGCTGAAGGAAGGGAAAGATGGAGCCGGTGGTCTGGGCCTGTGCCGCCGCCGGCGTGACGAGCACCGCCGCAGCCAGCGCGAGCGCGGCGCGAACACCACTCCTCAAGGTCCTTGAAGCCATCGTGAAACCTTCTCCGCGGCACGCCTGTTCCGGCGGCCGTCTGCTGACCGTCTGAGGCATCTACTGGGCGGCAATATGGTTGCGCGCGGGTTAACGGAAGGCAAGATTCCACGGCCGGATCCGATGAATGCCGCCGGCAGAGCAAAGCAAGGCCGCGGGAAGGTTGATCCATGCGCCGTTTCGGCGTGCCGGAGATTTTTTACCATCCGCGTCATCTTGTGCGCGCGGCTTTGCCGGAAACGACGCCCGCAACCGGTGGCGGTAGCAGATTGTTCCTTGCGGAACCCGATCGCGGGCTCGACCGTTGCCGTGACGCCACCATGGCGGAAATCCTTTCGCAGGGGCGCGGACGCCTGCGCGGCAGGTGTGATAGAGCACGCGAGACGTGGCTCGCAAAGGGGCGGATCTTGATGCGTAAACCCATTCGTAAGGCCATTCTTCCGGTTGCCGGTCTCGGCACGCGCTTCCTGCCCGCCACCAAGGCGGTCCCCAAGGAAATGCTCACGGTGGTGGACCGGCCGGTGGTCCAGCACGTGGTGGACGAGGCGCGGGCCGCCGGCATCGAGCACATCGTATTCGTCACCGGCCGCAACAAGGCGGTGATCGAGGACCATTTCGACCGCCAGTTCGAGCTGGAGCGCACCCTGCAGGAGCGCGGCAAGATCAAGGAGCTGGAGCAGCTCGACCGCGACACGCCCAAGGCCGGCACCACCTCCTTTACCCGCCAGCAGCTTCCCCTCGGCCTCGGCCATGCGGTGTGGTGCGCGCGCGACATCATCGGCGACGAGCCCTTCGCCCTGCTGCTGCCGGACATGCTCCACATGCCCAAGAACGGGGCGGGCAACGGCAAGGGCTGCCTCGGCTCCATGGTGGAAGCCTATGCCGAGACCGGCGGCAACATGCTCTCCGTCTACGAGGTTCCGGACGACCAGACGCACCAGTACGGCATCGTCGGCACCGGCGACGCCGTGGCGAAGGGCGCCCACGCCATCGCGCAGATGGTCGAAAAGCCCAAGGCCGGCGACGCGCCGAGCAACCTCGCCATTTCCGGCCGCTACATCCTGCAGCCGGCCATCTTCGACCTTTTGGCGAATCAGGAGCGGGGCGCCGGTGGCGAGATCCAGCTCACCGATTCCATGCTGAAGCTGAAGGAGAGCGAGCCGTTCTTCGCCGTGCGGTTCGACGGCTCGGTCTACGATTGCGGCTCCAAGATCGGCTTCCTCATGGCCAATGTGGCCTATGCCCTCTCGCGTCCGGACATCGCCGACGAATTTCGCGGTGAACTGAAGGCCATGCTCGGCGGCAACTGATCGCGCGCCGGCATCCGCCCGCCTGCGTGACGCAGGCGGGCGTCATCACCGATATGTCATCATGCCCGCGTATGGAGCGATTCAAGCGCCCTCCGGCCTGCCTCCTGCTGCGGAAGGCCGGATTGCGCCACCGTTCCGCCGAAGTCACAGGCATGGTCATGCGCAAACAGGATGCCGCAAGATGACACCGCGCTTCGCTTCGGTCGCACTGGCCTGTGCCGCCGCCCTCCTCGCCGCGCCGCGTCCGGCGCAAGCCCATCCCCATGTGTGGGTGACGATGAAGAGCGAGCTCGTCTACGCGCCGGACGGCCGGCTCACCGCGGTGAAGCAGAGCTGGACCTTCGACGACGCATTCTCCGCCTACGCCCTGCAGGGCATGGAGAAGCGGAAGGATGGCACCTATGCCGACGACGTGCTGAAGCCGCTCGCCGAGGTCAACGTCACCTCGCTGAAGGAGTACGATTATTTCGTCACCGGCAAGACGGCGACGGCCAAGATCGCGTTCAAGGACCCGGTGGACTATTTCCTCACCTATGCGGACGAGATGCTGACGCTGCACTTCACCCTGCCGCTGGCCAAGCCGGTGCCGGCGAAGGGGGCGATCTCGCTCGAAATCTATGATCCGACCGTGTTCGTCTCCTTCTCCTTCGTGGAAAAGGAACCGGTGCGGCTGGTCGATGCCCCGGCCGGCTGCACCCAGCAGGTGATCTCGCCCGAGCCGCCGCAAAGCGCGCAGCTCAGCGAGGCCTTTTTCAACAGCCTGACCTCTGCCAGCGCCTATGGCGCCCAGTTTGCCGACAAGATCACGGTGCAATGCCCGTGAGCAACGTGACCGGGGTCGCCGCACCCCTGCGCCGGGCAACGGGTGTTCTCCTCGCGCTCGGGGCGCTCCTTGCCCTCGCGCTGCTCGCCGCCCTGCTGCTGTATCCCGAGTTCGCCTTTGCCCAGGGTCTCGGCGGCGGGGGCAAGCCGCCGACCCCGTTCGGCCTCGGCGGTCCGCCCGGCGCGGCTGCGCCCTCGGGCGTGACCGGCTTCCTGCTGGCGAAGCAGGCGGAATTCTATCTCGCGCTGAAGAGCGCCGTGCGTGCCGCCAAGGCGGGCGGCCACGCCTTCTTCCTGCTCGCCGGGCTGTCCTTCGCCTACGGCGTGTTCCATGCCGCCGGGCCCGGCCACGGCAAGGCGGTGATCTCCTCCTACATCCTTGCAGACGGCGGCACGCTCCGCCGGGGCGCCGCGCTCTCGCTCGCGGCGGGCGTGGTCCAGGCGATGAGCGCCATCCTGCTCGTCTCCATCGTCTTTCTCGCGCTCAACGCCACCTCCGGCACCATGGACCGGGTGGTGAACATGGTGGAGATCGGCGCCTATGGGGGCATCGGCCTGTTCGGCCTCTATCTCGCATTCGTGAAGGGCCGCCGCCTCGTTGCCGCGCTGCGGGGCGATGCCCACGCCCACGATGCCGATTGCGGCTGCGGCGACGCCCATGCGCCGGACCCGGCGCTGCTGGCCACCGGCGGCGACCTGCGCCGGGCGGCGGTGGCGGTGCTGTCGGCGGGGGCGCGGCCGTGCTCCGGCGCCATCATCGTGCTCTCCTTCGCCCTGGCGCAGGGCGTGTTCGCCAGCGGCGTCGGCGCGGTCTTCGCCATGGGCCTGGGGACGGCGCTGACGGTGACCCTGATCGCGGCGATCGCGGTCTACGGCAAACGCCTTGCCGTGCGGCTGGCGGGTGCGCGCACCCAGCGGGCGGAAGTGCTTTTGTCGGGCCTCGAGCTCACGGCCGCGATGCTGGTGATGCTGTTCGGCTTCGCCCTGCTCACCGGATATATCGAGAGCGAGCGGCTGACGGCGGGATGAGCCGGGAGCCTCGGGTCCATGCTGCGGCGCCGTCAGGCACCTTTCGCGTTGCACCAAAATACGTCACGCCCAGCTTTTGAGCAATTTCGTTGCGCCTGGAATTGAAACAACGAAATTGCGGGGTGCGACACTCCGTGCCAGCCTAGGGTTGAACGGCTGCGGTGAGTTTGACCCGCTGCGCCGCGCCTAAGCCTCGCCTGCCCTGGAGGCGTCCATGGCCCTTAAGCCGGTTTCGCTCGACGACAAATACGACCTGTCCCAGGAGCGCGTCTTCGTCTCCGGCACGCAGGCCCTTGTGCGCCTCGCCTTGATGCAGAAGGAGCGCGACCGCCGCGCCGGCCTCAATACCGCAGGCTATGTGACCGGCTATCGCGGCTCGCCGCTGGGCGGGCTCGACCAGCAGTTCCTGCGCGCCGAGAAACTGCTCAAGGCCAACGACATCAAGTTCATGTCCGGCCTGAACGAGGATCTCGCCGCCACCGCGCTCTGGGGCTCGCAGCAGGCGGAACTCAGGGGCGAAGGCAAGTTCGACGGCGTGTTCGGCCTCTGGTACGGCAAGGGGCCAGGCGTGGACCGTTCCGGTGACGTGTTCCGCCACGCCAACAATGCCGGCACCTCCAAGCACGGCGGCGTGCTGGCCCTGATGGGCGACGACCACACCTGCGAAAGCTCCACCACCGCCCACCAGAGCGAGTTTCATTTCGTCGACGTGATGATCCCCGTGCTGAACCCCGCGGGGGCGCAGGAGATCATCGACTACGGGCTCTACGGCTGGGCCCTGTCGCGCTTCTCCGGCGCATGGGTCGGCCTCAAGGCGGTGAAGGACACCATCGAGTCGACCGGCATCGTCGACGGCCGCCTCGACCGGGTGCGCATCGAGCCGGCGCTGGGCTTCCAGATGCCGCCGGGCGGCCTCAACATCCGCCTCGGCGACACGCCGCTGGCGCAGGAGGAGCGGCTGCAGGAGTTCAAGCGCGACGCGGTGCTCCACTTCCTGCGCGCCAATCGGCTTAATCGGTTCATCACCTCCGGCGGCGCGCGCCCGCGCATCGGCATCGCCACCGTGGGCAAGTCCTATCTCGACGTGCGCCTAGCGCTGGACGAGCTGGGCATCGACGAGGTGCGGGCCAATGATCTTGGCCTGCGCATCTGGAAGGTCGCCTGCCCGTGGCCGCTGGAGACGCAGGGCCTCATGGAGTTCGCCCGCGGCCTCGACCTGATCATGGTGGTGGAGGAGAAGCGCTCCCTCATCGAGGTGCAGGTGCGCGAGGAGCTGTACGGCACCGCCAACCAGCCGGTCTGCATCGGCAAGAAGGACGAAGAGGGCCGCTGGCTGTTCCCGGTGAAGGGGGCGCTCGACCCCAACGACATCGCCATCCAGCTCGGCAAGCGCCTGCTCGCCTACGGCCACATCCCGGACATCGCCGCCCGCGTCGCCGAGCTGGAGGAGGCGCAGCGGGTGCTCGCCGCCACCTCGGACGTGGCGACGCGCATCCCCTATTTCTGCTCCGGTTGCCCGCACAATTCCTCCACCAAGGTGCCCGAGGGCATGCGCGCCTATGCCGGCATCGGCTGCCACTACATGGTGCAGTGGATGGACCGGGAGACCACCGGCTTCACCCAGATGGGTGGCGAGGGCGCCAACTGGATCGGGGAATCCTCCTTCTCCAAGCGCCCCCACGTGTTCCAGAATCTGGGCGACGGCACCTACAACCACTCGGGCTATCTTGCCCTGCGCGCGTCCTGCGCGGCCAAGGTGAACGTCACCTACAAGATCCTGTTCAACGACGCGGTGGCCATGACCGGCGGCCAGAAGCACGACGGCGACCTCACCGTGCCGGTCATCGCCCGGCAGGTGGCGGCGGAGGGCGTCGAGCGGGTGGTGGTGGTCACCGACGAGCCCGACAAGTATGCGCCGAACACGCACTGGCCGGCGGGCCTCACCATCCACCACCGCGACGAGCTGGAAGCCGTGCAGCGGGAGCTGGCGGCGATCCCCGGCGTCACCGTGCTCATCTACGACCAGACCTGCGCCTCCGAAAAGAGGCGGCGCAGGAAGCGCGGCCAGTTCCCGGATCCGGACAAGCGGGTGCTCATCAACGAGCGGGTCTGCGAAGGCTGCGGCGACTGCGGGGTGAAGTCCAACTGCGTCTCCGTGCAGCCGCTGGAGACCGAGTGGGGCCGCAAGCGGGAGATTGACCAGTCGTCCTGCAACAAGGACTTCTCCTGCGTGAATGGCTTCTGCCCGTCCTTCGTCACCGTGAAGGGCGCCAAGCCGAAGAAGAGCGCGGGCGCTGCATCCGGCGCGCAGGACTGGCCGGAGCTGCCCGAGCCGGCGCACCCAGAGATCGACGGCACCTACGGCATCATCGCCACCGGCGTGGGCGGCACCGGCGTCGTCACCATCGGCGCCATCCTCGGCATGGCGGCACACCTGGAGGGCAAGGCCTGCGGCATGATCGACATGGCCGGCCTCGCCCAGAAGGGCGGCGCCGTCTACAGCCACATCCGCCTCGCCCATGACCCGGCCGACATCACCGCCATCCGCGTGCCGGCGCGCGGCGCCGACGTGGTGCTGGGCGGCGACCTGGTGGTGGCCGGCACCAAGAAGGTGCTGGCGGCGGTGAAGCCGGGCAAGACCATCGTGGTGGTGAACACCCACGAGGTGCTGCCCGGCGACTTCACCCGCAACGCCGACTATTCGCTGCCCACCGAGCGCATCAAGCGCACCATCCGCGATCTCGCCGGCGGCGAGATGACCCACTTCATCGAGGCGAGCCGCCTCGCCTTGGCGCTGTTCGGCAATGCGCTGGCGCAGAACATCTTCATGGTGGGCTACGCCTACCAGTTCGGCGCCCTGCCCCTGTCGGCCGAGGCCATCGAGAAGGCCATCGAGCTCAACGGCGAGGCGGTCGCCATGAACAAGGCCGCCTTCCTGTGGGGCCGCCGCGCCGCCCATGACCCGGCGGCGGTGGCGAAGATGGCCGCGCCGCAGGGCGAGGCGCAGAGCGACGCCCGCCGCCTGTCCGAGACCCTGGACGAGGTCATCGCCCGGCGGGTGAAGGAGCTGACCCTCTACCAGAACGCGGCCTATGCCGCCCGCTACAAGGCGCTGGTGGACAAGGTGCGCGCCGCAGAAGGGGCGAAGGCGCCTGGCCGTGGCGGACTGGCCGAGGCGGTGGCGAAGAACCTGTTCAAGCTGATGGCCACCAAGGACGAATACGAGGTGGCGCGGCTCTACGCCGATGGCGCTTTCGTCGCCCAGGCCCGGGCCGCCTTCGACGGCGACCTGACGTTCGAGTTCCACCTCGCCCCGCCGCTGCTGGCGCGCAAGGACCCCATCACCGGCGAGCCGAAGAAGATGACGCTTGGGCCGTGGATGATGCGCGGCTTCGGCCTGCTGGCGAAGCTGAAGGGCCTGCGCGGCACCCCGTTCGATGTGTTCGGCTACACGGCGGAACGCAAGACCGAGCGGGCGCTGATCGGCCAATACGAGCGCACGGTGGAGGAACTGGTCGCGCGCCTCGACGGCTCGAACCATGCGCTGGCGGTGGCCATCGCCTCGATCCCGGAGAAGATCCGCGGCTTCGGACACGTGAAGGCGCGGCACCTTCAGGCGGCGAAGGCGGAGGAGGCGGCGCTCCTCGCGCGCTTGCGCGCACCGCCGGAGGCGCCTGCGGTGGCGGCGGAGTAGGGGCATCCTCCCTTGCCCGTTGCGAGGGGGTCATCTCCTCATCCCTCCCTCTCTCGCCGGGGGAGAAGGGAGCCGGCGCCTGCTGTGTCCGCTACCTTGAGCCACACCGGTGCCATGCCCCGGCTCATCCGGGGCATCCATTCCTCCGAAGCTGCGGTGAGCGGCGCCCAAACGCCGGCCCGGCGGCACCGTGGATCCCCCGGACGAGCCGGGGGATGACGATTGCGAAGGGGTGGAGCGGCGCGCGATGAGCCGGGGTGCTCCCCTCAGCTCTCCTCGTGCTTCGGCTTCTCCGCGGCGCGGCGGCCGAAGTCGGGGGCGGCGGTTTCCTGGCCCTGCTCGATGATGGAGCGGCGGATGGCCCGCGTACGGGTGAAGTGGTCGAACAGCGCATCGCCGTCGCCATAGCGGATGGCGCGCTGGAGGGCGGTCAGATCCTCGGTGAAGCGCCCCAGCATCTCCAGTACCGCCTCGCGGTTGGTGAGGAACACGTCGCGCCACATGGTGGGGTCGGACGAGGCGATGCGGGTGAAGTCGCGGAAGCCGCCGGCGGAGAACTTGATCACCTCGGAGGCGAGAGTCTCCTCCAGCTGCGCCGCCGTGCCGACGATGTTGTAGGCGATGAGGTGCGGCACATGGCTGGTGATGGCGAGCACCAGATCGTGGTGCTGGGCGCTCATGGTCTCCACGTTCGCCCCGGCCGCGCGCCACAGCGCGACGATGCGCGCCACCGCGGCGGGATCGGCCCCCTCGGGCGGGGTGACGATGCACCAGCGGTTCTCGAACAGGGCGGCGAAGCCCGCATCGGGGCCGGAAAATTCCGTTCCCGCCACCGGATGGGCCGGCACCAGATGGGCGTGGGCGGGCACGAAGGGCGCCATGGCGTCCACCACCGAGGCCTTCACCGAGCCCACGTCGGAGAGGATGGCGCCCGGCTTCAACACCGGCCCCACCTCCGCCGCCACCGCGCCGGAGGCGCCCACGGGCACGCAGGCGATGACGATGTCCGCATCCTGCGCCGCCTCGGCCGCGCTTTGGGTCACCGCGTCGGCGAAGCCCAGCGCGCGCACCCGCTCGCGCACGCCGGGGTCGGCGTCGGCCACCACGATGGTGCCGGCGAGATGCTTCTCCCGCGCCGCCCGCGCCAGGGACGAGCCGATGAGCCCCGCCCCGATGATGGCGAGGCGGGGCACCAGCGGACGGATCACTTGGGCTGCGCCTTGTCGCCCGCCATGAAGTCGGCGAGGGCGGCGACCACCAGGCGATTGGCCTCTTCCGTGCCCACGGTCATGCGCAGGGCGCCCGGCAGGCCGTAGGACGCCACCTGGCGCAGCACGAGGCCGCGGCGGGTGAGGAAGGCGTCGGCGTCCTTCGCCGTGCGGCCGGGCGTGTCGGGGAAATGGATGAGCACGAAGTTGGCGACGGACGGCGTCACCTTCAGCCCCAGCGCCTCGATCTGTCCGGTGAGCCAGGGCAGCCATTGGTCGTTGTGCGCCACCGACTTGTCCACGTGGGCGCTATCGGCGATGGCGGCGGCGCCGGCAAGCAGCGCCGGGGTGTTCATGTTGAACGGGCCGCGCACCCGGTTCATGGCGTCGATGACGTGGGCCGGTCCCACCGCCCAGCCGATGCGCAGCGCGGCGAGGCCGTGGATCTTGGAGAAGGTGCGCGTCATCAGCACGTTCTCGGCGGTGAGCGCCAGCTCGAGGCCGGTCTCGTAGTCGTTGCGGCGCACATATTCCGAATAGGCCGCGTCCAGCACCAGCAGCACGGTGGCGGGCAGGCCGGCGTGCAGGCGCCGCACCTCGTCGAAGGGCAGGTAGGTGCCGGTGGGGTTGTTCGGATTGGCGAGGAAGACGAGGCGCGTGCGCGGGGTCACCAGCGCCAGCATGGCATCCACGTCGGCGGTCAGGTCCCGCTCCTTCGCCACCACCGGAGTGCCGCCGGCGGCGAGCGTCGCGATCTTGTAGACGAGGAAGCCGTGCTCGCTGAACAGCACCTCGTCGCCGGGCCCCACATAGGTATGGGCCGCCAGATTGAGGATCTCGTCGGAGCCGGCGCCGCAGATGATGCGTGCGGGGTCGAGACCATAGGCCTTGGCGATGGCCTCGCGCAGCACGGTGGCGGCGCCGTCCGGATATTCCTCCAGCTTGCGCCCCGCCTCGGTGAAGGCGGCGACCGCCTTCTCGCTCGGGCCGAGGGGCGTCTCGTTGGAGGACAGCTTGAAGACCTTTTCCACTCCCGGGGCGTGGCTCTTGCCGGGCACATAGGCCTCGATGGCGAGCACGCCCGGGCGCGGCTCGGGCCGGCCGGGAGCGGGAACGGGGTCTTTCAGCACGGCGGACATGTCAGGTACTCCGGAATCGTAAAAGCTCAGGGCCGGCCCGCGGCCCCGTCTTCCCCCACCTTGTGAATGGCGGCGTGGCTGCCCACTTCGGCCGCCGCGCGGATGCCGGCGCCGGCTTCCACGAGGGCGGCCGTCACCTCCTCCACCGCGTGCCCGGGGGGCAGGCAGACAAGAAGAGCGGCGCCGTCGAGGGCCTCGTCCGGCGCCACCACCACCTCGGCGAAGGCGGGTATGGCACGGCCTGCCGCGGCGCTCCATCCTGTCACGCGCAGCGAATAGACGCGCACCTCGCGCACCGCCGCGTCGTCGATGGGATGGGAGACGACGAAGACGGGCAGGCCCGCCGGATGGTCCGCGCGCTCCACGAAGGGCAGGCGGGCGATGATCTTCGGCGCGCCCTTGCCCTCCAGCGCCGTCCACCATGGATCGCCGGCGCTGGGGGAGGGGGCGGCGGCGAGCAGGCCGAGGTCGCCCTTCGAGCCGGCCACGGCGTCGATCACGCCGCGCGCGCCCATGTGCGGAACGAACGGCACGGTGAAGCCGAAGTGGAAGCGGGCACTGTCGCGCATGGCCGGCTCGCCCACCGAGAGGTCGGCATGCACGGCGTAGGGCGCCTGCACAAACGTGAAGGTGGCGATGATGACGCGCCAGATGCTCTCCACCGTGTCGAGCGGGAGGAGCCCGTGATGGCGCTCCACCAGCCGGCGCATCATGTCGGCCTCGCGGGCGGGGCGGAAGGCCGAGCCCACTTCCGCGCCCGCGTTGCGCTTCACCTGGACGAGGCGGTCGATGATCTCACTGCGCTCCATCAGGAGGCGGTGCATCGCTTCGTCGATGCGGTCGATCTCGGCACGCAGGTCGGCGAGGGAGAGGGGAGCGTCGTTCTGTGTCATGGCATTCGCGCGCGGCTGGGTGGGGAGGCTTACCGGGAACCGGGCGGAGAATCAAAGGATTGTTGGCGCGGCGGGATCTCGGCAGCGCCCGGGGTGCCGGCGCGGCGCCCGGCGATGGCCCAGTAGGCGAGGCCGCCGGCGCATCCGGCAATGAAAAGGTCGCCCGCCACCCGCCACAACAGCCGGTCGCCGAGCATCTCGGCGACGAAGGACAGGAGAACCCACCCCGCCACCGCTCCTGCGCCACCGGCGATGACGTGGGCCAGCGCGTGGCGCACGCCGTGGCGTTCCGACGCCGCCATCCAGAACAGCGCCGGAAGGAGCCCGAACAGCAGCGCGAAGAGATAGGCGAGGCCGCCGGACGCGATGCCGATGAAATAGAGCAGGGCCATGTCGTCGGAAAATCCGAACCGTGGCGCAAGAAGGTCCGTTGCCCCGCCGACGAGAGGCAGGACGCTCACCGTGACGAAGGTTCCGGCCACGTAGGCGAGGGCGAGCAGGCCCAGGCGGCGCCGGACGAGCCGTGGCCGCGCGGTCTCGTTCTCGGGGGACGTCATCGGGGCGGCGGCAGCGGAGCCGCCGGCCTGTCGCCATCCCCGCGCGACGGGGGCGGCAACTGTCCGGCACGCTCCGCCGGCGACCGCAATATGGGCTTGAAGAAGCCGGCGGTGGAGCCGGCGACCAGCCAGTAGGCGAGGCCGGCGGCAAGGCCGGCCGCAACGACGTAGAACGGATCTTCGGTCACCGGCGCCGCGTCCGGCCCGCCGGCGAACAGCTGCGCGCCGATGAGGGCCGAGACGACCCCGTTCGCCGCATGGAACATCCATGAGCGCACGGCGAAGGCTTCCGAGAACAGGATGCCGATGGCCGCCACCAGCCACATGAGCAGGACCAGCAGCACCAGAACGGCGGCCGCCACCACGATGGCGACCAAGGCGCCCAGCCCCGCCGTCTCGGACCCGGGCGGAGGCTCGAACAGGGTGCCGATGCGCCATTCGCCGAACAGGATCACCCCGGCCCCCGCGATCACCGCAGCGAGATATCCGAGCGGCACCAGGAGGAAGCGCAGCAGCAGGCGGGCGAGGTTGTCCATTCAGTTTCCTTGGCTTGGCAGGGGCCTGCCGCCCGAAGGTTACCACGCCGTCCCGGAACAGGAAGATTGCAGCATCCTGACCGGGACAGGGTGGAGGTCAGAGCGGCGACGGATCGCTCGGTCACGGGACCGGGGGGCTGACCGGCGTGACCGCGGCCGCACGACGGGCCGCCGACCGGGACATGGGCCGGAAATAGCCGGCCGTCGATCCGGCGATCCGCCAATAGATCAGCCCTGCCGCCAAGCCTGCGACCGAGACCGGCAGCAGGCTTTGGGCGGAAATGGCAAACCAGCCGGCCACGTGAAGGCCCGCGGCCGTCAGCCAGGCCGAGACGAAGCCATTGCCCATGTGGAATTGCCAGCCGCGGATGGCGAAGCGCTCTGCGTAGAGAATTCCAACGAACGCGACCAGCCCCACCGCGCTAAGCTGCACCGCGACGACGAGGCTCATGACCGAAACAAAGAAGACCACCGGCAGGGCCGGGATGTCGGGGGAGCGGGCGTGGCTCACAAAGGCGAGGGCGAGCAGCCCGGCGGCACCGCCGCACACATACCCGAGCGGCACCAGGACGAACCGCAGGAGCAGGCGGGCGAGATTGTCCATGGGTGGGACGTCATTCCGGAAGGTGGCAGACGGCCTCGACGTTGTGCCCGTCGGGATCGAACACGAAGGCCCCATAATAATCGGGGTGGTAGTGGGGGCGCAGGCCCGGCGGGCCGTTGTCGTGCCCGCCGGCCGCTAGGGCGGCGCGGTAGAAGGCGTCCACGCTGGCGCGGTCCTTCGCGGTGAAGGCGATGTGCATGTGGCCGGTGGCCGTCTGGCCGATGCCGATCCAGAACACCGGCTTGCCGTCGCCGAAGCCCACGTTGGAATGGCCGCCCTTGCCGTCTTCCCCCACTTCCATGGCGATGCCGTAGCCGAGCGGTGCGAGCGCGGCGAGGTAGAAGGCGCGCGAACGCGCCACGTCGCGTACCGAAATCCCGACATGGTCCAGCATAGGGGCGTCTCCGGAAGCGGGCGCTACTCCGCCTGTGCCATCATGGCGCGCAAAGCGAGGCGTTCGCGGGCGGAGAGCTTCTCGCTCTCGCTCTTGAGCTGGCCGCAGGCCGCGAGGATGTCGCGCCCGCGCGGGGTGCGCACCGGGCTCGCATAGCCGGCGCGGAAGACGATGTCCGAGAAGCGCTCGATGGTCTCCCAGTCGGAGCACTCGTATTGCGTGCCGGGCCAGGGATTGAAGGGGATGAGGTTGATCTTGGCCGGAACCCCCTCCAGCAGCTTCACCAGCGCCCTGGCGTCGGCCGGGCTGTCATTCACGCCCTTCAGCATCACATATTCGAAGGTGATGCGCTTGGCGTTGGACGCGGCGGGATAGGTGCGGCAGGCCTCCATCAACTCCTTGATGGGATACTTCTTGTTGATGGGCACCAGCACGTCGCGCAAATCGTCGCGCACGGCGTGGAGCGAGATGGCGAGCATGGGGCCCACCTCGGATCCCAGCCGCTCGATCTCCGGCACCACGCCGGAGGTGGAAACGGTGATGCGCCGCCGGCCGAGGCCGAGGCCGTCGCCGTCCGAGAGGGTCTCGATGGCTTCCTTGACGCTGTCATAGGCATAGAGCGGCTCGCCCATGCCCATGAACACGATGTTGGTGACGAGCCGGTCGCCCTCGGTGGGCAGGCCCGGCCCTACGGCGCGGTCGCGGCCGGGATAGTCGCCCAGCCGGTCGCGGGCCACCATCACCTGCGCCACGATCTCGGCGGCGGTGAGGTTGCGCACCAGGCGCTGGGTGCCAGTGTGGCAGAAGGAGCAGTTGAGGGTGCAGCCCACCTGGCTGGAGACGCACAGGGTGCCGCGGTCGCTCTCAGGGATGTAGACGGTCTCGATGTCGTGGGGACGCTCGCCGGGATGGTCGGCGGGAAAGCGCAGCAGCCACTTGCGCGTGCCGTCCTGCGAGACCTGCTCCATCACGATCTCCGGCCGCGCCAGCGTATACGCCTCGGCGAGGTGGGCACGCAGGTGCTTGGAGACGTTGGTCATCTCGGAGAAGTCGGTGGCGCCGCGCAGGTAGATCCAGTGCCAGAGCTGGTTCACCCGCATGCGCCGATCCGATCCGCGCACGCCGATGGCATCGAGCGCGGCGCCGAGCTTCTCCCGGTCGAGGCCGACGAGGGAAGGCAAAGCGGCGCCCGGCGCCGGCGAGGGAACGAGCGAGGGGGCGGTTTCGGGCTCAGACATCATGGCTTTACACATAATGCGTCTGCTCCCGCCTTTCCACGCCCACTTGCACACGCCGCGGGGCGCAAGCCATGCGGCGCACGCCATGCCGGAGCGGTACAGCTGCCCGGCGCGTGACCGGGCTTCCGGGGCCGCCGCCGGAGCGCGTCAGTCCGGCCGGAGCAAGCCTGCGGGCGTCACTTGCATTCCTGTGCCACCCGGTCGAGGGCCTGGCCGAGGCCGGTGAGCGAGTACTTGTCCGTGGTGGCGTTGCCCTTGAGCGAGGTGGAGACGACGGTGAGGTCCTTCCCCTTGCGCATGGCATCCACCAGCTTCACCTCGTCGGCCACGTTGCGCAGCCAGGCGCCGCTGTCCTTGGTGTAGAGCTGCAGGCTCAGGCTGCCGACCGTCAGGGTGGCGTCGCTGCCGTCCTTGAGCGGGAAGCCCACGGTGACGGTCACCTCGTTCTTCACCTTCTCGCTCGGGCGGGTGGAGATGAAGAAGAAGGCGGGGTCACGCTTCAGGTTGGCGGGCGCGCGGCTCTTCGGCTGGGACGTGGCGTAGCAGATCTTCGGGCTGGCGGTGGAGACATAGACCGCCCAGTCCCCGAACTGGGCCACGGCGCTCGACTGGGGCTGGCCCTGCGCAGCTGCGGGCGCTACCGCCGCCGTGGCGAGAAACACGCCCAGGAGCATCGGATGGACATGAGGAAACGTCATGGCTTGTCCTATTCACTGGGGCCTTCGGGGGCGCACCGGAGTCCGGCGAGGTCGCCCTTGCGTCGGGTAGCGGCGCAGGCAGACGAAAAAATGGCGGACACCTCTTGCGCTTTCCTAAACCAAAGGCGTCGTTCGGCTCAATGCGCCGCGACAAACATCACCGGATTTTCTAGGTTTGGTGCGGGCTCATGCGACGCTTGCCCCGGTGTTGCAGCGCAATTCGGCATTAAGGTCCGGGCCGCGCGATCGCCACGGGAAGCTCCGTTTTGCCCCACCTTACTTCGCCGTTGGGTTAAATTTTGGTAATTCGCGGGATACGGATTCATCGCCAGCGAGGGCATCCTTCATGAAAGCGGTTGTGTGCGAGCGCCACGGTTTCCCCGATGCCCTGGTGATCCGGGACCTGCCCGATCCCGTCGCCGGGCCGGGCGAGGTGGTGGTGGACGTCGCCGCCATCGGCCTCAATTTCTTCGACACGCTCATCATCCGCGACCTCTACCAGGTGAAACCGGCCCTGCCGTTCTCTCCCGGCGCAGAATTCGCCGGCCGCGTGGCGGCGCTCGGCGAGGGCGTCACCGGCTTCGCCATCGGCGAGCGGGTCTGCGGCTACATGACCCACGGCGCCGCGCGGGAGAAAGTGGTCGTGCCCGCGGCTGTCCTCGCGCCGGTGCCGGACGGGCTCGACCTCGTGAAGGCCGCGGGGCTCATCGTCACCTACGGCACGGCCCTTTACGCCCTGCGGGACCGCGGCGAGCTGAAGGCGGGGGAAAGCCTCGCCGTGCTCGGCGCCTCGGGCGGGGTTGGGCTCGCCGCGGTGGAGCTCGGTCGCGTCTTCGGCGCCCGCATCCTTGCTTGCGCCTCCTCGCCGGAGAAGGTGGCCTTCGCCCTCGCCCATGGCGCCGACGCGGGGTTCGACTATTCGCAGGGTGACCTCAAGGCCACCCTCAAGGCGTTTGCAGGACCGGCCGGCCTCGATGTGGTCTACGATCCCGTGGGCGGCGAGATGGCGGAGCAGGCCCTGAGGGCGCTGGGCTCCCTCGGCCGGTATCTGGTGGTGGGGTTCGCCTCCGGCGAGATCCCGAAGCTCCCCCTCAACCTGCTGCTGCTGAAGAATTGCGATGCGCGCGGCGTGGCCTTCGGCTTCCGGGCGCGCGATTGTCCCGAATGGCTGCGCGAGATGGTGGCGATCCTGATGGGCCACGCCGAGGCGGGGCGAATCTCTGCCCATGTGGACAAGACCTTTCCGCTGGAGCAGTGCGCCGCCGCCCTCGGCGAGATCGCCGGGCGCCGGGTGAGGGGCAAGGTGGTGCTCACGACGGGCGGATGAGCCGGCACGGCCGGCTGCGCGGCATCCCCGTGGAGGCCTCAGGCCTTCCGCGGGCGTATGCCCTCGAGCGCGCTGCGCGCCGCTTCATAATGCTCCGGCTTCACGTGGCCGGAGAGCAGCCTGAGCGCAGCCATCAATACCGCCGCATCATCGGTGAAGCCGATGAGCGGGAAAAGGTCCGGCGCCACGTCGAGCGGCAGGATGAAATAGGCCAGCGCCGCCAGCAGCATCGCGCGCACCTTGAAGGGTGTGGCACGATCGAAGGCGGCGTAGTAGGCCGCCACCGCATCCTCGGCGAAGGGGATGCGCGAGGCCGTGCCCTTGAGCTTGCTCCAGAAATTGCGGCGCACCGCCTCCTCGTCGCGGGCGGCCTGCGCCGCCGCATCAGGCGAAAGGTCCCCGGGGCCGAAAGCGTCGCTGGTGGCGGAAGAGCTGGTCATGTCCGTCATTTGGGAACGCTGCGCCGCCCCGCAAGGGCCGGATGTCCGGCCCTTCACAAAAGCGGGTAGGCCGCTTCCACCAGATAGGGGCCGCCGCCGACCGAATCGCGCGAGGAGAACAGGACGAAGCGCGGCACGTGGAACGCCGGGCTGCGATAGGGGCCGCGGGTCGCGAGGTAGTCGGCAACCTGCCGGGAGGAGGCGTCGCGCAGCCTGGCGAGGGTGACGTGGGGCTTGTAGTTGCGCCCTTCCGCGCCGAGGCCGAGGCGCTGCATCAGCCGCTCCTGCTCGGCCTGCAGCTCCATGAGGGCGGACGTGGCCTTCACCGAGGCGAAAACGGCGCGCGGCTTGTGGCCGCCGAACTGGTCGAGTCCATCCAGGGTGAGATCGAAGGACGGGCGCCGCACCTGCCCGAGCATCAGCATGATGTCCCGGCCGGTGGCGTCGTCCACGTCGCCGACGAAGCGCAGGGTGACGTGGTAGTTCTCCGGGTCGATCCAACGTGCCCCAGACAGGCCGCCGCGCAGCAGCGACAGCCCGAGGCCCACCTCGCGGGGGATCTCGATGGCGGTGAAGAGTCGCGGCATGGGTCCCTCCGCGATGGGCCGGCTTTCGGGTCCGCAGTGCGGTGCTGCGGCGCCGTCCTGACGGGGCTGGCTCGCCCCGCGAACGGCTCGCTTCAGTGAAGGAGATTCGCGTCCCGAAGGAAAGGGAAACGGGGAGGCCCGCACCGTCTTTGAGACTGATCCGCCCCGTGGGGCGGATCAGGTGTCGTCCCGCGCCGAACCCTCGACGCGGGACGACAGGTTTCAGCGTCCCCGAGCGCCGCCACGCGGGCGGGCGTTCTGCTGCGGCCGCGCCCGCTGCTGGGGCCGGGCTCGCTGCTGCGGCCGTGCCTGCTGGTGGGGCCGCGCCCGCTGCTGGGGTCGCGCCTGCTGCGCGCGGTTGCGCACGTTCTGGCCACTGGGGCGCTGGACGTTCGGGCGGTTCTGCCCGGCGCCGGGACGCTGGGCATTCGGCCGATTGCCGGTCGCCGGGCGGTCGACGTTCGGCCGGTTCACGTTGGGCCGATTGCCAGCGCCGGGCCGGTCGCCGGGCAGATTCGGCCGGTCGGGCCGCACGCTGCCAGGACCACCAGGACCTCCGGGACCTCCGGGCAAACCGGGGCCGCCGGGACCGCCTGGGCGACCCGGGCCGCCAGGACCACCGGGGCCGCCAGGACCGCCAGGACCACCAGGACGACCGGGAAGGCCGGGACCACCGGGGCCGCCGGGACGGCCGGGACCACCAATACCGCCGGGACCGCCGGGAAGTCCGGGGCGACCGGGACCGCCGATGCCCCCAGGGCCGCCGGGAAATCCGGGGCCGCCGGGACCACCGGGGCGACCGGGACCGCCGGGAAGTCCGGGACGACCCGGGCCGCCGATGCCACCGGGACCGCCAGGGCCGCCGGGACCACCCGGACCGCCGGGGCGGCCGGGACGCCACGGGCCAGGCCCCCAGGCCGGCGGGCGACCGCCCCAGCCGGGACCCCAATGGGGCGGCCGGTTCCAGCGCGGCGGCACGACCCACACCGAGTTCCAGCCGCGGTTGTTCCAGCCCCAGTTGTTGTTCCAGGCCGAGCCCACGAGCACGGCGGTGCCGAACAGCAGGGCCCCGGTGGCGAAGGTGGTGAAGGCGGAGGAGCTGTCGTAGACGGGGACGTAGATCCGCTCGGGGTTGGCCGGCGCGATATAGATGGTGCGCTGGCCGCCCTCCTCGCGGGTGGTGACCACCTGCTGCGGCGTGGACTTCAGGTTGCCGACGCTCTGCGCCTTGGCGCGCAGCATCTGGATGGTGGTGGAGACATCCTGCGGCTGGGTGGAGAAGGCGAGGCCGAGGGATTCGGACCATTCCATGTGATCATGGAGCTGGCGGATCACGTCCGGAAAGCGCACGAGCGCCTTCACCGAGGAATCCCAGTCCCTGGCGTCCACCTGCGCGAAGTTCCGCGCCTGAACCAGGCGCGGATTGGCCTCGATCCAGTTATAGGCGTCCACGATCTGCTCGGGGAACAGCGTGGCCGGGAACAGGATGGCCAGCAGCGGGTCGGGATAGAGGGCCACCGGACCCAGGATGTATTCCAGGTCGCTGAGCGAATAGGTGGGGCCGGTCGCCTGCGCCGCGTCCGGAACGGGCGGGACCTGTGCCGGCTGTGCGCCGGGGGGCGGCGGCTGGTCGGGCGCGACCTGAGGGGCTCCCTGGGCCGGCGGATCGGCCGGTGGCGTCTGCGCCAGCACCGGATAGACCGCCGTGGACCATCCGAACACGGCCGCCACGGCCACGCGGGACCAGTTTCCCGCGCGTCCCTTGACGCATGTCGCTACTGTGAAACCTGCCATTCGGCCCTCCTACCCCTGCGTCACGCCCCTGAGCGCATTGCAGACAAAGACATTTTTAGCGCCGTTGCGGCGCACGTCGTTGATACTCGGACGCTCTTGTGGACTTCATTGAACCGGAACCAGGATGTCGATCTCCAGCGCTTCCGGCTTGGCGGTGAGGAGGTCGGAGCGATACTGCTCGATATAGAGCTCGTTCTGCTCAACGTTCTTCTCGTCCAGATAGTTCGCAATCTGCTCGTAGGTATTGTCCATGTCGGCGAATGAGCCGGCGTGGCTGAACTTCAGCACCTTGCCGGCGAACGATCCGCCTATCTTCATACCGCCCTGCGGCTTTTCCGTGGTGGTACCAGAGAAGGGAAGCTGCACTTCGTACTCGAAGCCGAGGTCGTCGCTCGAGGAATAGACCACGAAGGCGTCGCCGGACCGCGCCAGGCCCAGGCGCTTCAGCTCCTTGTCCGCCTGCTGCAGGCTGGTGACGAGCCTGTCATAGGCCTCCTCCCAGCTCGCGTGGCCGGAAAGCGTCAGCACCGGCACCGGGGAGAGGGTGATTTCCTGCGGTGCAAGCGATCGGCCGGACGGCGAGACGGGCACGGTCTCCACCGGTTTCGGATCGATGGGCGAGGTGCCCGGCGCGGGCGCCGACGGTCCCGGTGCCGGAGCCACGTCGGGGGTTGCCGGCGTCGCCGCGCCCTGGGCGCGGAGGGGAAGCGTTCCGGCACCCAGGAGCCCCGCGCCCATCAGCGCCGCCGCCAGAACAGAGGCCTGAAGAGGCGCGACGCGTGCGCGCGTGCCCGCCGGTCCGGTCTTCGTTCTTCTCCAACGCAACCCGAGCATGTCCAGTTCTCCTCACTGCCGAAGCAGGGATGGCTGTTTCTAGCATGATCCAACGCCCTGACGAGACGGCGCTTTGCGGGCGGTCCCGCGGTTGCAACCGGGCTTGATTGCGACGGCTTTGCGGCGCCCGTGGCGGCCCGGCGTGCCGGGGGTGGCGCCGGCGGCGGATCGGGGCCATATAGGGCCTTCAATCCTGCGCCTTGCCGAACCTGAGCCTCATCGAAGACCTGCGCCGTGAACCCGCTCGCCCATCGCCCATTCGTGAAGATGAACGGCCTCGGCAACGAGATCCTCGTGCTGGACCTGCGCGCCGATCCGGTGGATGTGCCGCCGGCTGCGGCGCGGGCGTTGGCGCGTCCCTCGGTCCTGCCGTTCGACCAGGCGATGGTGCTCTATCCGCCCCGGCGGGCCGGGACGGCCGCCTTCGTGCGCATCCTCAATTCCGACGGCTCCTATTCCGCGGCCTGTGGCAACGGCACGCGCTGCATCGCCGCGCTGGAGGCGCAGGCGACCGGCGCGCCGCACGTGCTGTTCGAGAGCGAGGCCGGCCTCCTCGACTGCGCGGTGCGCGCCGACGGGCAGGTGCGGGTGGACATGGGTGCGCCGCGCTTCGCCTGGACCGAAATCCCCCTCTCGCGCGACGTGGGCGACACCGCCGCGGTGCTTGTGCCGGGCTTCGAGCAACTGGGGCCGGCGAGCCTCGTCAGCATGGGCAATCCCCATGCCGTCTTCTTCGTGCCCGACGCGGACAGGGTGGACGTGGAGGGTCTCGGCGCTGCGCTGGAGCATCATCCGCTGTTTCCCGAGCGGGCCAACATCTCGTTTGCCAGCCTCACCGCGCCGGATCGCGTCCGGCTGCATGTGTGGGAACGCGGCGCCGGGCGCACCCGCGCCTGCGGCACCGCCGCCTGCGCCGCCGCGGTGTCCGCCGCGCGCACCGGCCGCGCCGGCCGCGCCACCACGGTGACCCTGCCGGGCGGCGACCTGGAGATCGTCTGGCGCGAGGGCGATTCCCACGTGCTCATGACCGGGCCGGTGGCGCACGAATTCTCCGGCACCCTCACCCCCGCCATGCTCGAGGATGTCGCCTGATGCCCCTTGCGGCGGAATGCGGCGAGGACGCGGGCGACGCGGTGCGCGTCGTCAGCTTCGGCTGCCGGCTCAATGCCCTGGAAGGCGACGGCATCGCCCGCGCGGCGGCCGCCGCGGGCCTCGCCGACGCCCGCGTGGTCGACATGCTCGTGGTCAACACCTGCGCGGTGACGGCGGAGGCGGTGCGCCAGGCGCGCCAGGCCATCCGGCGGGCGCGGCGGGAGGATCCGGCGCGGCGCATCGTCGTCACCGGCTGCGCGGCGCAGACCGATCCGGAGGCCTTCGCCCGCATGGACGAAGTGGACCTGGTGCTGGGCAATGCGGCCAAGACCGATCCCGGCACCTGGGCCGGGGCTCGGGCGGCGCTGGCCTTCGGCATCCCGGACGAACAGAAGGTGCAGGTGCAGGACATGGCGGCGGTGCGCGCCGCGACGCCCCACCTTGCCGACCGCTTCGACGGGCATACCCGCGCCTTCGTGGAGGTGCAGAACGGCTGCGACCACCGCTGCACCTTCTGCATCATCCCCTTCGGCCGCGGCCCCTCTCGCAGCGTGCCCATGGGCGCGGTGGTGGAGCATGTGCGCCGGCTGGTGGAAAACGGCCACCGCGAGGCCGTGCTCACCGGCGTCGACCTCACCGCCTATGGCGCCGACCTGCCGGGCACCCCCACCCTCGGCCGGCTGGTGCGCGCGGTGCTCAAGGGCGTGCCGGAGCTGGCGCGCCTGCGCCTGTCCTCCATCGACGCGGTGGAGGCCGACGACGTGCTCATGCGGGCGCTTGCCGAGGAAGAGCGGCTGATGCCGCATCTGCACCTGTCCTTCCAGTCGGGCGACGACCTGATCCTCAAGCGCATGAAGCGCCGTCATACCCGCGCTGAGGCCCTCGCCTTCGTCGCGGCCCTGCGGCGGGCGCGTCCGGACGTGGTGCTGGGGGCGGATATGATCGCCGGCTTTCCCACCGAGACCGAGGTGCAGGCGCGCGCCACCCGCGCCTTCGCGGAGGAAGCGGGCCTCGCCTTCCTGCACGTCTTCCCCTTCTCCGCCCGCCCCGGCACCCCGGCGGCCCGGATGCCGCTTCTGCCCCCGCCGGTGGTGGCCGAGCGGGCGCTGCGGCTGCGCGAGACCGCATCCGCCCTGCTGCGGCGGCACCTGGGAGCGCAGGTCGGCCGGCGCCGGACGGTGCTGGTGGAGGCCGGAGGGCGCGGCCACACCGAGCATTTCACCCCCGTGCGGCTCGCCCGGCCGACCGAGCGCGGGAGCCTCGCGGAGCTGCGCATCGCCGGACATGACGGCGTGCGGCTGATCGCGGCATGACCCTTTCCAGGAGCGGCAGCCAGCCATGAGCCACGAGGATCCCAAGGACCCGAGCAGGAAGAAGGGCGGCTTCTGGGGCTGGCTGAAGGGTGGCGCCGAAGAGCCCGCCAAGGCGCCAGCGGCCGAGGAGCCCGCCACGTCTGCGCCATCCGCGCCCCCGGCCGAGGAGCCGCCTGCCCCGCCGGCGGAAGTCGCCGAGGCGCCCATGCCGGTGGAGCCGGATGCGATCCCCGTGGTGGAACCGGAAGCGCCGGTCCCGCCGGAGCCTGTGTTTGTCCCCGAGGCCGTGGTCGAGCCCGAACCGCCGCCTTCACCCGAGCCGGAGCGCCCTTCCGGTTCGGAGCCGACCGCGCCGGCCCCGACTCCGGCCAGGGGATTCTGGAGCCGCCTTGCTTCGGGTCTCGCCCGCACCGCGTCCAGCCTCGGACAGGGCATCACCGACCTCGTCAGCAAGCGCAAGCTCGACGCCGAGACCCTGGAGGAGCTGGAGGACGTGCTCATCCGCGCCGACCTCGGCGTCGCGACCGCCGCCCGCATCGTCGAGGCGGTGGGCAAGGGCCGGCACGACAAGATGATCGCGCCCGAGGAGGTGAAGGGCCTCATCGCCGCCGAAGTGGAGGCGATCCTCGCCCCCGTGGCGCGGCCCCTGATGGTGGATGCCGCGCACAAGCCGTTCGTGGTGCTCATGGTGGGCGTCAACGGCTCGGGCAAGACCACCACCATCGGCAAGCTCGCCGCCCAATGGGTGGGGGAGGGGAAGAAGGTGGTGCTCGCCGCCGGCGACACCTTCCGCGCCGCCGCCATCGAGCAGCTCAAGGTGTGGGGCCAGCGCACCGGCGCCACCGTCATCGCCCGCGAGCAGGGGGCGGACGCGGCGGGCGTCGCCCACGACGCGGTGACCCAGGCGCGGGAGGAGGGGGCAGACATCCTCCTGGTGGATACCGCCGGGCGCCTGCAGAACCGTGCCGAGCTCATGGCCGAGCTGGAGAAGGTGGTGCGCGTCATCCGGAAGCTGGAGCCCGGCGCGCCTCACGCGGTGCTGCTCGTGCTCGACGCCACGGTGGGGCAGAACGCGCTGTCCCAGGTGGAGGCCTTCACCCGCATCGCCGGGGTGACCGGGCTGGTCATGACCAAGCTCGACGGCACGGCCCGCGGCGGCATCCTCGTCGCCATCGCGGCAAAGCATTCCCTGCCCATCCACCTCATCGGCGTGGGCGAGGGGGCGGACGACCTCCAGCCCTTCGCCGCCCGCGACTTCGCCCGCGCCATCGCCGGGCTGGAGTGAGCTTCTCGCCCCGGCCGTCCTAACCCCGGGGCGTCGCCATGAGGTCCACGTGGCCGATGGTGCAGGCATCCGCCTCGGCCGCATGGCGCGCCCAGTCCCCGGCCGTCGCCTCGTCCACCCCGCCGCTTTCCACGGCGGCCCGCGCCGTGCCGTCGGCGAGCGTCGTGATGAGGGCCCGCTCGGACGGTCCCAGCCGCCACGGGCTGTCGGCGACCCGCACCGCATAGCCGGCCTCGGCCAGCGCCGCGCCGAGCCAGCGCGCCGCATCGGCGCCGGCCGCCGGCCCGAAGCCCTTGTCCGTGCCCTGATGCGCGCGAAACCCGGCGGCGATGGCCGCGTCCGCCGGGTGGGGTGGCATCCAGGCGTCGCGTCCGTCGCAGGTCAAGGCGGCGTGAAGGAGGATGCCGCTCCCCGCGAAGGCCTTGGCGAAGCGGGCGCACCACGCCCCCGACACGAGGTCGAAGAAGGCGGACGCGGTCACCAGATGCGGCCCGAAGCCGCGCGCCGCGGCGGGATCGGCGGCAAGGTCGGCGATGGCGAAATCCACCCGGATCTCGCGCGGGCCAATGCGCAGGACGAGCCCGTCCTCCTCTTCGCGCGCCGCATCGGCGAAGGCCGCGAGGCGGGCACGGGCAGCCTGTGCCAGCCCTGCATCGTGGTCGAGCAGCGTCCAGTGCTGGCGGATCCCGAGGCGCGGGGCGAGGGCGCGCAGGTTCGAGCCGGTGCCGGCCCCGAGATCGACGATGCGCTGCACCTCCAGGCCGGCGAGCCGGCGCGCCAGCTCGTCCTCCAGCGCCGCGCTGCGGGCCGCATGGTCCGCCGCCTCGCGCAAGGCGAGCCAATCGTCGGAGAATGTGGCGGCGGGCGGGCTCATGTCGCCACCTTCGTGAGGACGCCGGCGATGATGCGGGCCGTATCCTGCCAGGAGGGCAGGGCCTGCCCGGCGGTGAACGCGCCATCGGCGAGCCGGCGGCGCAGCGCCCTGTCCCCGATCAGCCGGCGCAATGCGGCGGCCAGCGCGGCGGCGTCGTCCGGCGGCACCTTGAGGCCGGCGCCATCCGGCACCGTCTCGCCCGCCGCGCCGCCGGTGGTGCAGACCACCGGCAGGCCGCGCCGCATGGCTTCCGCCAACACCATGCCGTAGCCCTCGTAGAAGGCGGGATGCACCATGATGTCCGCCGCTGCGTAGGCGGCATCGAGTTGCGCCGTATCAAGCTGCCCGGCGAGCCGCACGCGGCCGCCGGGCATGGCGGCGACGCGGCCGGCGATGCGCGCGGCGGTGCCGGGATCGAGGTCCGGCGTGCCGACGATGGTCAGGGTGAAATCCAGGTCGCCCAGCCGTTCGACCGCGTCGAGGAGCACGTCGTAGCCCTTGCGCGGCGTCAGCGATCCCACCGCAATGAGTCGCGGCGGCGCGCCGTCCGCCGGCACCCGCGCCGCCGGCTCGGTGCCCGGCAGGGCAAGGGTCATGCGCTCCGGGGTGACGCCATAGCGCGCGATCAGCATGCGCCACGTCTCGGGGCTGATGGCGATGACGGCGTCGACGATGGCGAGCACCGCCTGTTCGCTTGCATGGAGCGCATGCGCCGCCGCCCGGTCGAGCCCCGTTTCCAGCGCCAGCGGGTGGTGCACCAGCGCCACCGTGCGCCGGCCGAGGCGCTTCAGCCGCTCCGCCGGCAGCACCGAGAGCGCGAGGCCGTCGCCGAGCAGCAGCGTATCTGGCGGCGTGGCGGCGAGCCGTGCGAGCGCTGCTTCCATCTCTCCCGCCGAGGGCGTGGGAAACGCGCCGTCGAGGCGCAGCGGCGCGATGTCGAGGCCCGCCGCGCCGAGCTCGCGGATCATCCGGCGGTCATAGGCGTAGCCGCCGGTGGGCGTCTCGATGTCGCCGGGATGGACGAAGGCAACGCGCATTCAGCCTCGCATTCGATCTCAGGAGATCAGTTGCAGCGACGCCGCGTCGGCGCCGAGGTCCGCCTCGTACCAGGCGCGGGCCACGTGGGATTCGTGCAGGGTCACCCGGATGCGGGCGAGGCCATCGCTGCCGGCGCCCAGCGTACCGGCGCGCGCGGCTTCCGCCATCCGGTCGAAGACGTGGCGGCAGAGCACCTCGGTGGTGGTGTTGCGGCCGGCGAAGGCGGGCAGGTCGTCGAGGTTGCGGTAGTTGAGCGGGCCGAGCACGCCCTTGAGCGCCTCATGGGCGCGGCCGATATCCACCACCACCCCCTCCACCGTCAGCTCCGCGCGGAAGAAGGCCACGTCCACCACGAAGGTGGCGCCGTGCAGGGCCTGGGCGGGGCCGAACAGGGCGCCCTTGAAGCTGTGGGCGATCATGATGTGGTCCCGCACTTCCACCGCATACATGCGCGCTTCCCCTCTGCCGTTGGTCCGGCGCTATGTGTAGCGCACGACGGTGGCGATGCCTGCCGCCCCGTCGCAGAGAATACGCGGCAGGGCCTGTGGCAGATCGTCGAAGGCGACTTCCTCGGTGATGAGCGCGTCGAGGCGCGGGTCGGCGAGGAGGTCGAGGGCCTTGGCGAGCCGGCGCCGGTGGCTCCAGCGCGGTCGGCGGGAGGGGCTCACCTGCCCCACCTGCGAGGAGAGGATCGCAAGCCGCCGGTGGTGGAAGGCGCCGCCGAGCCCGATCTCCACCGCCCTGTCGCCGTACCAGCTCATTTCCACGAGGCGGCCTTCCTCGCCGCAGCAGCCCAGCGCCGTGGCGAGGCCCGCCCCGGTGCCGGAGGTGTGGAACACGATGTCGGCATCGAGCGCCTTCGGCCCCGCCGGCGCGAAGGCGGCGCCGAAGGCGGTGGCGAGCGGGGCGCGGCGGGCGTCGGGGTCGATGGCGGTGACCTCGGCCCCCGGCAGGCGGGCGGCGAGGTAGGCCACGAGCAGGCCGACGAGCCCGGTTCCCACCACCGCGATGCGGTCGCCGGGGCCGGCGCCGGCATCCCAGAGCGCGTTCAGCGCCGTCTCCATGTTGGCGGCGAGGGTCGCCCGGCGGGCGGGAACGCCATCGGGCACCGGCACCAGCGCGTCGGCGGGGAGGCGGAAGCGGTCCTGATGCGGGGCAAGGGCGAACACCGTGCGGCCCAGAAGCTCCGCCGGGCCCTCCTCCACGCGGCCGACCGCGCTGTAGCCGTATTTCACCGGGAAGGGGAAATCGCCGTCCTGCAAGGGCGCGCGCATGCGGTCGCGGTGGATCGGGTCGGCGAGCCCCCGGAAGACAAGGCGCTCGGTGCCGCGGCTGATGCCGCTCCACAAGCTCTCGATGCGCGCATGGCCGGCGGCGGCGTCCGGCAGCGGCGCGGTGCGCAGGGCACAGCTGCCCGGGCCGACGTACCAGAGTGCGCGCGCGGTCATGGGGCATTTTGACGCATCGGTGGCTGCCATGCCTGCGCTTTCGTATAGCCACGGGGAATGCCGCTGCGGGCGGCGAAGGGAGCTATGCATGTCTTCGCGGTCCGGTCCAATCCCCCGGCGGCTTCCTGCGGATGCCTTTACCCCCGCTCTCCTCCAGCCCATGGGCGCGCTGCGCCGGCGGCGGCTGTTCATGCTCGCCGCCAATGGCGTCACCCTGGCCCTGCTTCTGGCGGGCATGGGGGTGCTCGGCGCCGCCGGGGGCTTCACCGTGGTGGATGGCGCGCTGGCGCTGTGCGCCCTCGCCATCACGCCGTGGAACACCATCGGCTTCTGGAACGCGCTCGTCGGGCTGCGCCTCGCCCATGGCGGCCGGCGCGGGCTGGAAGCGGCCGCCCCCTTCCCCGGGTCGCCGGAGCCGGGTGGCCCGGTGACCCAGCGGACCGCCGTTCTCATGACCCTGCGCAACGAGGACCCCGTCCGCGCTCTGGCCCGTCTCAAGGCCGTGAAAGCGGACCTCGATGCCAGCGGGCAGGGGGGCGCGTTCGATTTCCATGTCCTCAGCGATACCTCCCGGCCCGAGATCGCCGCCGCCGAGGAGGAGGCCGTGGCCGCCTGGAAGGCACAGGAGGGCGCGGCGCGCATCTTCTACCGCCGGCGGGCGCAGAATACCGACTTCAAGGCCGGCAACATCCGCGACTTCTGCCTTGCCGCCGGCGAGCGCTACGACTTCATGCTGCCGCTGGACGCCGACAGCCTGATGGGGGCCGGCACCATCCTGCACATGGTGCGCCTCATGGCCGCCCACCCGCGGCTGGGCATCCTGCAGAGCCTCGTGGTGGGTCTGCCGGCGCAGAGCGCGTTCGCCCGCATCTTCCAGTTCGGCATGCGCCACGGCATGCGCTGCTACACGCTCGGCGCCAGCTGGTGGACGGCGGATTGCGGCCCCTTCTGGGGCCACAATGCCCTGATCCGTATCGCCCCGTTCCGCGACGCCTGCCACCTGCCGGCCCTGCCGGGCATCCCGCCGCTGGGCGGGCCGATCCTCTCCCACGACCAGGTGGAGGCGGCGCTGATGCGCCGTGCCGGCTACGAGGCGCGGGTGCTGCCGGTGGAGAGCGAGAGCTACGAGGAGAATCCGCCCGCCGCCACCGACTTCGTCACCCGCGACCTGCGCTGGTGCCTCGGCAACCTGCAATATCTGCGGTTGCTGGCCCGGCCCGGCTTTGCCGCGAGCCTCCTGCCCATGAGCCGCTTCCAGCTGGTCTGGGCCGTCCTCATGTTTGTCACCGTGCCGGCGCATCCGCTGCTGCTGGCCCTGCTGCCGTTCGCCGCCGCCGAGGCGCTGGCGACGCCGGATTATCCGGCCGGGCTCGCCCTCGCCCTCTATGGCGGCATGCTGGTGCTGGCGCTCACGCCCAAGCTCGCCGGCGTCGCCGACGTGGCGCTGACGTCGGGCGGGGTCGCCCGCTATGGCGGGCCGCGCCGGTTCGCCATAGCGGTCGTGGTGGAGCTGGCGTTCTCCTTCCTCCTCTCCGCCATCACGGCGCTGGCGGTGACGGGGCAGATCGGCCGGCTCCTCCTCGGCCGCGCCCGTTCCGGCTGGCGGGCACAGGTCCGCGACGGGCACAGGGTAGGCTGGGGTACCGCGCTGCGCTGCTTCTGGCCGCAGACACTGTTCGGCCTGGCGGTGACGGGGGGGCTCCTCGCCGTCCAGCCGGTGCTGGTGCTGTGGGCGGCGCCAGTGCTGGCGGGTTATGTGCTCGCAGTCCCCTTCACCGTGCTCACCGCCGATCCGCGCATGGGGCGGCTGGCGGTCCGGCTGAAGCTCTGCGCCGTGCCGGAGGAGTTCGCGCCGACGCCGGTGCAGCGCATCCTCGCCGGCGCGGAGGCGGGGCTGGGGCAGGCCGCCTGAGGCTTTCCGGGCAATAAAAAGGCCGGGCGGGTGCCCGGCCTTTCGTCGTGTGACGGCGGGGTCAGCGGCGGCCGCCGAACCCTCCGCCGAAGCCGCCCCCGAAGCCTCGGCCACCGCCGCCGAAGCCGCCGAACCCGCGGTCGAAGCCGCCGGAGCCGAAGCGGTCCCCGCCGCCGAAGCCGTCGCCGCCGAAGCCGCCGCCGAAACGGTCGCCGCCGCCGAAGGTGTCACCCCGGCCGAAGGCATCGCCGCCGAAGCCGTCGCCGCCATAGCTGCTGCGGCCATAGCTCGACACCCGCTGCTCGCTGGTGGCGCGGGCGCGCTCCTCGTTGTCGAGGGTGCTGGTGTTGGCGTTGCGGTCCACGCTCTGCCAGCCGGAGCCAGTGTTCTTGCTCCAGCCCGAGTCGGTGTGCTGGTAGACGTTGCCGTCGTGGTCCACCGCCACGTGGCCGTTGTTCCAGGCCACCGCATTGCCGGTCTTGGCGTTGCCGGCGACGCCGCGGCTGTCCACGCTGACTTTGCCGTCCTTGTCGGTGACGGCGGTCTGCGAGGCGTGGCCGGTGCCGGTGGCGGGGTTGTAGCCGGCGGACTCGCGGCCCGCCGCGGCATTGCCGGTATAGGCGTTGCCCGCCACGCCCGCCCGCGATTCCCCGCGCGCCCCGGTGGCCGGGTTGTCGCGGGCGTTCTCGCGGCCGGCGGCGTAGTTCCCCGAATAGGGATTGAACGCCGCGGCCGAGCGGCCGGTGAAGTGGGTGTCGCCCGCGGTGGTGCCGTGCCAGTTGCGGCCGGACCACTCGGTGCCGTTCCAGGTGGTGCCCCAGGCGTGGTTCACCGTGGCGGCGCCGCCCCAGCGGCCATACAGGTTGGTCTGGTTGATGTTGGTGTAGCCCCAGTGGCCGCCCCACGGGCCGTAGCCGTGCGGACCCCACGGGCCGTAAGGACCATAGGGGCCATAGGGACCCCACGGATGCCAGTAGGGACCCCAATAGGGCCACACCGCCGCGCCCCAGGTCCAGCCGGTGGCGAAGCCGAAGGCAAAGCCGTCGTCGACCCCGAGGGCGAAGCCGGCGCCGAGGCCGTAGGTGACCGGGCAGGAGAACCAGTAGGTGCCCACATAGCCGGGGCAGGTGTAGCCGGTGCCGTAGACCACCGTGCCGCCCGGCGCCACCACCACGCCCATGTAGCCGGGCGTGTAGCCCACCACCACCGCGTCGGGGGTGGTGGCGTAGATGCGCACGTAGGTGACGTAGTGGAGCGGCGAGGAGACCGGGATCGTGTAGATCACGTCCGGCACCACGTCGGCGACCCGCCACGGGCCGGCCGCACCCTCGGCGACGAACCAGGCGCCGTTGTTCACGGCATAGAAGCGCTGGCCGTCGAGGCGGATCACCGGGGTGGGGGTGTTCACCGCATAGGTCAGGGGGGTGCCGGCGATGGGCTCGAACCGCGGCGCGCCGTCATAGACCACCTTGAGCTCCAGCGTCCGCTTGACCGAGGCGGTCTGCGGGATGGTGGCGGCGATGGCCGCTTCCTTGGCCTGAGGCGTGCCGGCGACCGAGACCAGCACGTTGGCCTTGGGATCGTTGGGATTGATCTTGGCGAAGTCCTTCGGCAGGGCGTCGCTGGCCACGAAGGCCCACGGGCCCTTCAGGTCCGGGGCCCGGAACCAGCGGCCGGAGATCAGCACGTAATAGGTGTTGGAGGTGGTCTCCATGAACACGGCGTGGTCGGCGTTGTTCATGGTGAGCAGGTTGGTGCCCACCACCGGCAGCATCTGCGGCTGGCCCTCGGTCTGGATCAGCTCCGTGGGCTTGCTGCTCACCAGGATCGCCGGCGCCGGGTTGATGGGCTTGCCCTGGCTGTTGAGCAGGGGATCGCCGGGGATCTCCTGGCTCGCCGCCTTGCCGGCGGCGGTGAGGGCGTCGGACACCTGCGGCGTGAGGATCCAGCTGCCCCCGAGCGAGGTGGATTCATACCAGTGGCCGGCGGCTTCCAGATGATAGGTGCCGGCCTCGTCGAGCAGCAGCAGCGGGCGCGTGTTGATGATGCGCTGGAAGCCGGTGACGTCCTTGATCGGCCGCAGCGCCGGCGCGCCGGACACCGGCACGAGGATGGTGGCGGCGGTGGTGAACACGATCTGCGGCGGGGTGTTGTCCACCGGCTGGGTCTTCAGCTTGGCCAGTTCCTGGTTCACCGCGTAGCTCGCCTGGAGCTGGTCGAGCGGGATGGTCATGCCGTCCGCCGGCAGGCGGGACTGGAGCGTCGAGCGGATGAGAGCGGCCTTGTCCGGTTCGGTGGGCACCTCTACGCCGTCGATGGAGAGGGTGGCGAGGTGGACGAGGCCGGCCGGCTTGTCCACCGCCACGCGGGTGGAGAAACGCACCATGCCGTATGTGGGGGTACCGGACTTCGGGCCGATGGCCACGGCGGCGCGGCCGGCCATCTGGTCGCCGTTCCAGCTGTCGATCTGCGGCTGGTAGAGCTGAAGGAGCTGGTTGTCGCCGAGGTCGAAATCGCGGGGCCAGGGCAGCGGCGCGGACGGGCCGGTGGCCTGCTGGCCGGTGGTGGGCTGGGCAGCGGCGGGCGGCTGCTGCTGCGCGTGACCGCCGGTGCTCAAGAGCAGCGCGGCGGCGAGCGCGGCCGCCGGAGCTCCTCTCCAAAGTCGCGTCATGAAGACCCTCCCTCCCCGATCTCAGGGGCGGCGCAGGACTACCATGTTCCGTGTCGAGCGTCAGCGGGGCCGAGCGCCTGCTCCAGGCACGCCAGGCGCTTCAAGCGCACGCCGCCGCGCCCACTCCCGGCGCTGGACGCCGAGGACAGACCGGCATCCGGGCGCCATTTTGCTTGTGTTTTCGCCGTGCCTGGCGATCCCGATGGACGCGGGCCGGACCGTGCGCCGGTCGATCCTAGCCCTGGTCCGGGCAGGCGCGGCGCCATTTGAGGCGCGGGCCGGAATCGGTGTCCACCCACATCTTGCGCAGCGGGCAGGAGGGCACATAGGCGTCGGTCACCACGAGCCGGGGCCCGAAATAGCCGTGCCACTGGTAAGGCGCCTCGGTGGCCTGGGCGATTTGGGCGACGCCCGGAGCCGGTGCCGGCTCCGCCGGGAAGGCACGCACCAGGTTGCCTCCGAATGCGCTAGCGACGAGGAGCGTTGCTCCCGCCATGACGATGATGGACCGCGTCTTCATGTGACTCTCGCGAAAAACCGGGTGGGCCGGACGTGGCAGCTACCGCCGTGCGGTCCGGCCGTCTTCCCCCTAACGAAGGATGAAGATCGGCACGTCTTACGTCTTTCCAATTGAACCGGCGCTGGATCGGGCGCTCAGGAACCGTTCATCTTTTCGCGAGCGGTCCCCACGACGGATGGCGCGAGAGAACGGTGGAAAGCCCCGCCGGTCGCGGTTGCGATCTTGATCTCGGCCTTGACGAGGCGTTGGCTTGCGCGGCGGCGCCCCCCGAAGGGGTCTGGGATTCGCGTCGCATGCGGGATGGGTCCGGGGCGGCGCGTCGGCCTCCTCGGTGAATCCGTCCTTGAATCGATGGATGGTGCGCTCTTTCCCATCGGCGCTGTGACAGTGGCCGGACGGGTGCGCACCTGGGAGGTGGGCATGAACAAATATGTGGCGGAATTCATCGGCACCGCGGTGCTGGTCCTGTTCGGCTGCGGGTCGGCGGTTCTCACCGGGTATGGAAGCGCCCCGATCGGCATGCTCGCCATCGCGTTCGCCTTCGGCCTCGCAGTGACCTCCATGGCCTACGGCATCGGGCACGTCTCCGGCTGCCATATCAATCCGGCGGTCACCATCGGCGTATGGGCGGCCGGAAGGCTGCCCACGTCCGAGGTGCCGCTCTACTGGCTGGCCCAGGTGCTGGGCGGCATTGCCGGCGCGGCCATCCTGTTCGTCATCGCCTCCGGCAAGCTGGCCGGCTTCGACGTGGGCACGGCGGGTCTCGGCCAGAACGGCTGGGGCGAGGGCTATATCGGCGGCTACGGCCTCGGCGCGGCGATCGTGGCGGAGCTGGTGGGCACGTTCGTGTTCCTGGTGGTCATCCTCGGCTCCACCTCCAAGGCCGGCATCACCCAGGCGGCGGGGCTCGCCATCGGCCTGTCGCTGGTGATGATCCATATCGTCTTCATCCCCGTGACCGGCGTGTCGGTGAACCCGGCCCGCTCCATCGGCCCGGCCCTGTTCGCCGGCGGCAAGGCCATCTCCCAGCTGTGGCTGTTCATCGTGGTGCCGCTGGTGGGCGCCTATCTCGCCGGCCTGCTGTTCAAGCTGAAGGTGCTGGAAGACTGAAGCCCGCGCGGCGCCTGAGCGGCGCCGGCCTGGAAACCGAGCCCGCGCGGCGCCTGAGCGGCGCACGCCAAAAGAAAGGGGATGCGCCGTGGCGCATCCCCTTTCCGCGAGCCTGACGATCGGACCGCTCGCCCGTCAGGCTTTCCCCGCACGGTTTCCCGTCCGCCATGGGGCGGCGATGGGAGCTTCCGGCGTCTTCCGCCCGGCGCCCGGCGCATTCGCGATCCGGGCTGCCGCCATCCGGGTTGCGCGCCTCGCTCCTCCGCCGGCGCGAGCCCGCATCTTGCCCTTGAGAACGCAGCGGCGCGGCCGCTTCTGCCGCGCCGGGTCTGGTTCCGGGCCAAATCTCGGCACAGCATGCGGGGAAGCCGGCATAAGCACAAATCAGATTGCATTGAATTTTTGATCAGATAATCTTATCGAATGCTCTCCACCCGCCAGCTTCGCTATTTCGACGCCCTGTCCCGGCACCTCCATTTCGGGCGCGCGGCGAAGGAGTGCGCCGTGACCCAGCCGGCTTTGTCCATGCAGATCCGCGAGATGGAGGACATGCTGGGGGTGCGCCTCGTCGAGCGCGGACAGGGCGGAGTCCGCCTCACCGTGGTGGGGGAGGAGGCGGCGGCGCGGGCCCGCGGCGTGCTCGCCGCCTTGGGCGACATGGAGCGCACCATTCGCGATCGTGGCCACCTGCTGGAGGGCCGGCTGCGCCTCGGCGTCATCGCCTCCATCGCCCCCTATCTCCTGCCGCGCCTCCTGCCGGAGATGGCGCGCCGCTATCCCGGCGTCGAGATCGCGCTCAGGGAGAGCCAGACCGACCAGCTGGTGGCCGACCTCGCCCATGGCGACCTCGACCTCGTCGTCCTCAGCCTGCCGGTGGAGCACCCGGCGCTGGAGACCCTGGCCCTGTTCGATGATCCCTTCTTCCTCGCCGTCCCGGAGGCGTCCGACGCCTTTCCGGAAGAGCTGGCCTCCGCCGACCGGATCCTCGCCGACGACCTCCTGCTGCTGGAGGACGGCCACTGCTTCCGCGACCAGGCGCTCAACGTCTGCCGCAAGGTGGACGAGAAGCGCCTGAGGCGCTTCGGCGCCTCCAGCCTCTCCACCCTGGCCCAGCTGGTGGCCAACGGGCAGGGCGTGACGCTGCTGCCGGAGATGTTCGTGTCCTCGGAGGGCGGGCGCATCCCGCGGGTGCGGCTGCTGCCGTTTCCCGATCCGGTGCCGACCCGCACCATCGGCCTCGTCTGGCGGCGGACGCTTCCCTTCCGCGACGACGTGGACGCGGTCGCCGCCATGGTCAAGGCCTGCCGCCCCGGCGGGTGAGGGTCAATCGCCTTCGCGCGGACGGAAGGGGCGCAGGGTTGCGCTTGGCCGCCTTGCTTTGCCCGGCATTCAAAGCTAAGCCCCGCGCAAAGACGGGGACCTTTATGGCGCAGGACGGACTTTCCTACCGCGACGCGGGCGTGGACATCGATGCGGGCAACCGCCTGGTCGATCTCATCAAGCCGCTGGTGAAGGCCACCGCGCGCCCCGGGGCGGACGCGGACATCGGCGGCTTTGGCGGGGTGTTCGACCTGAAGGCGGCGGGCTTTTCCGACCCGCTCCTCATCGCCACCACCGACGGCGTCGGCACCAAGCTCAAGATCGCCATCGACACCGGCGTGCACGACACCATCGGCATCGACCTCGTCGCCATGTGCGTCAACGACCTGGTGGTGCAGGGCGCCGAGCCCCTGCTGTTCCTCGATTATTTCGCCACCGGCCGGCTCGCGCCGGAAGTGGGCGCCCACATCGTCGCCGGCATCGCCCGGGCCTGCAAGGCGGCCGGCTGCGCCCTCATCGGCGGCGAGACCGCCGAGATGCCCGGCATGTACCGGGACGGCGATTACGACCTCGCCGGCTTCTCCCTCGGCGCGGTGGAGCGCGGCGATCTGCTGCCGCGGAAGGACGTGGTGGCGGGCGACGTCATCCTCGGCCTCGCCTCGGACGGGGTGCATTCCAACGGCTATTCCCTGGTCCGCCGCATCGTCGAGCGCTCGGGCCTCGCCTGGACCGATCCCGCCCCGTTCCACGCCGGGGAGACGCTGGGCGCGGCGCTGCTCACCCCCACCCGCCTCTATGTGAAGAGCGTGCTCTCGGTGATCCGCACGACGGGTGCGGTGAAGGCGCTGGCGCACATCACCGGCGGCGGCATCACCGAGAACCTGCCGCGGGTGCTGCCCACGGGCACCATCGCCCGCATCGATCTTGCCAACCTCATGGTGCCCCCGGTCTTCCGCTGGCTCGCCAGCGTGGGCGCCGTGGCCCCCGAGGAGATGCTGCGCGCCTTCAACTGCGGCGTCGGCATGGCCGTGGTGGTGCCGGTGGAGCGGGAGGAGGAGGTGGCGGACGCCTTCGCCGACGCGGGCGAGAGCGTCATCCGCCTCGGCGTGATCGAGCCGGGGGCCGGCGGCGCTCACGTGACCTATGACGGCGCGACGGATTTCGGGTTCGCGCGATGACCGGCCGCTCCAACGGCGCGCAGCCGAAGCGCACCGCCGTCCTCATCTCCGGGCGCGGCTCCAACATGGCGGCGCTGGTGCGCGCGGCCGAGCAGCCGGACTTTCCGGCCGAGATCGCCCTCGTGCTTTCCAACCGCGCCGATGCCCCCGGGCTCGACTTCGCCAAGGAACACGGCATCCCGACTTTGGTGCTGAGCCACAAGGACTATTCGGATCGCGTCGCCTTCGACGCGGCGCTGGATGCGCACCTGAAGGCCGAGGGCATCGAGATCGTCTGCCTCGCCGGCTTCATGCGCCTGCTCACGCCGTGGCTGGTGGAGCGCTGGCGCGACCGGATGATCAACGTGCATCCCTCCCTGCTGCCGAGCTTCAAGGGCCTGCACACCCACGAGCGGGCGCTGGAGGCCGGGGTGCGGGTGCACGGCTGCACCGTGCATTTCGTGCGCGCCGAGATGGACGAGGGGCCGATCATCCTCCAGGCGGTGGTGCCCATCGAGGCCGACGATACCCCCGACGCGCTGGCCGACCGGGTGCTGGCACAGGAGCACGTCATCTATCCCAAGGGCCTCGAGCTCCTCGCCTCCGGCCGGCTGACGGTGGCCGAGGAGCGGGTGCTGATCGAAGGCGCGCGCGGCGGCCTCGCGCCGCTGGTGCTGCCGGTGGTGTGAGGGGCCTTAGGACCGATCGACATTCAGTGTCCGCGCTTTTCTTCGGATGCCGTCATGCCCGGGCTTGTCCCGGGCATCCACGCCGCACCGCTGGCGCCGGCCTGCGAGGATATGTGCCCGGCCCAACCGCGTGGGATGGCCGGGACAAGCCCGGCCGCAATGGTGGTGTAGGGAGGGCGTCGGTCGATTTGAATGTCGATCGGTCCTAAGGCCCTGCCTCACTTCAGCCGCGCCTCCATCTGGCCCAGCACCTTCACGATGGGCGCTGGGGCGATGCTGACGTCGCCCTGGAACGGCCGGTCGAAGATGAAGAGCAGGGCCGCCAGCAGCCCCAGCCCCGTCACGTAGACGATCGGCAGCGGGTGGCGCGCGGTCGAGCCCTGCAGGCAGGCGCCGCAGGCGAAGAGCAGGGCGAAGAGCAGGGCCAGCACCCACCAGATCACGTCCGGCAGCCCGCCATGGGCTACGCCGAGCCGGTTGGCGCGGTCGTCCTGCATGTCGTCGAAATTCTTGTCCACGTCGCTGGCGGCGCGCGCGTCCGTCGGCAGTCTGGCGACCAGAGCCTCCACCGAGAGGTGGAGCTGGTTGAGGGCCTGCACCGTGGCGCGGGGTTCGCTCTCTCCGTCGTGGAGCGCGGGCCATTCGTCGCTGACCACGGACCGCACATAGTCGCGTAGGGCGAGGCGCGCGGATCGCGCCTCCTCGGTGGCAGGCGCGCCGGCGAGCGCGCGGTCGAGCTGGAAGATGTTGGTGGCTTCCCGGGCGACGTTCACGTCGACGGCGCGGAACTGTCCGATGCTCTGCACCAGGGAGAAGCTCAGGAACACGCCGGTGAGCGGCCCCAGAACCTTGAAGGTGTCGAGCACCGCGCTGGCGCGCTCATCCTCGCCCGTGCGGGGCAGGAAGCGCCGCCCGAGCCGGCGTGACAGGATGAGCAGAGCCAGCATCACGCCCGAGAAGCTCAGGACGATGGCAATGTTGGGCCATTGCGCCACGCGGTCGGCAAAGGCGGCGAGCATCGCGGCGGGACATCCCGGATTGTGGTGGAAAGACACCGCCTTGTAGTGCAGGTGGCATGGCGGCGTCCACCGCCGTTGCGATCAGCCGGCCGGGAGCCTCGCGATGCGCACCCGGTTGTCGTGGAAGGCGGCGCCGCCCACCGGGGCGACCGGATCGGCGCCAGTGAGGGTGTTGATGCCGCGCCCGCCGTGATGGGCGCGGGCCGGCTGGATCTGCTCCGACACCACCACGCCCCGCCGCAGCCCGTCGAACAGGCGCACCGCCAGCACCACGCACCCGCGCGGATTGCTCACCTCCACCTGCTCGCCCTCCGCCACGCCGAGCGCCGCCGCGTCCTGCGGGTGGATGAGCAAGGAGGGCGGCCCCTCCCGCGCGGCGGAGGTGGGCGTCTCGGTGAAGGAGGAGTTGAGGAAGTTGCGCGCCGGCGCCGTCACCAAGCGGAAGGGGTGCTCGGCGGTGGCGTCCTCGATCACCGCCCAGTGGTCGGGCAGGGCCGGCATGTCGGCCACGGGACCGAACTTGGCCGGGGCGGGAAAGCCGAGGTTGGCCCAGTCCACCGCGAAGTGGAAGCGCTTGTCGCGATGGCCGAAGCCGTTCAGGAAGTGGGCCTCCTCGAAGCTCTGCGCCACGTCGATGAAGCGGGCCGTCTCCAGCGCGTCCAGCGGCGCGCGCCCGGTCTCGCGCAGGGTCCAGTCGATGAGCTCGCGCGGGCTCATGGCGAAGCCGGGATGCTCCGCCCCCACGCGCCGCGCCAGCGCGCAGACGACCTCGTGGTTGGAGCGGCATTCGCCCGGCGGCTCCACCAGCTTCGGCCCGAGCTGGATGTGGGGATGCCCGCCCGCCTGGTAGAGGTCGTCATGCTCGGTGAACATGGTGGCGGGCAGGACGATGTCGGCCATCTGCGCCGTGTCGGTCATGAACTGCTCGTGCACGGCGACGAACAGGTCCTCGCGCGCGAAGCCGGCCCGCACCTTCTCCTGCTCCGGCGCGACGGCGAGGGGATTGGTGTTCTGGATGAACAGCGCCTTCACCGGCGGCCCGCCGGCGAGCGCATCCTCTTCGCCCATGAGGATGGGCCCGATGCGGGACTGGTCGAGCTGGCGGGTGGCCGGATCGAGCCGGTCGAGCCCCTCGATCATCCCTTGCGCCAGCGGTAGGTACCCGACAGGGAGTGCAGGGCGCCGCCGCCTTCGTGCTGCCAGGCGCCCGTCACCACCGGGATGGAGGCGACCGCATGCATGCTCACCGCCCCGTTGCGGCTGCGCGAGAGGCCGTAGCCGATGCGGAAGAAGGCGCGGGGCGTGGTGCCCACCAGCCGCGCGTAGGCCTCGATCTCCTCCGCGGCCAGCCCGCAGATGGCGGCGGCCCAGGCCGGGGTGCGGGACTTCAGGTGGGCTTCGAGCGCCTCGACGTCGCGGGCATAGCGCTCCAAATAGGCGCGGTCGGCATGGCCGTCGCGGAACAGCACGTGCATGACGGCGCAGGCGAGCGCCCCGTCCGTGCCCGGGCGGATGAGCAGCGCCATGTCCGCCTGCTCCATGGTGGGGGTGCGATAGACGTCCACCACCGCGATCTTCGCCGCGCGCTCCTTCCGCGCCTTCACCGCGTGGGTCATGACGTTGACCTGGGTGGAGACGGCGTTGTTGCCCCACAGGGTGACGAGGTCGGAGACCGCCATCTCGCGCGGGTCGGCGCCGGAGATGCGGCCGGCGCCGGCCATGTAGCCGCTCCAGGCCGGGTTGACGCAGATGGTGGCGAAGAAGCGCGAATAGCCCTTGGCATGGGTCAGCCGGTTGATGCCGTCGCGCATCACCAGGCCCATGGTGCCGGCATAGAAATAAGGCCACACGGACTGCGCGCCGTGCTCCCGCTCGGCCATCAGCAGCGCCTCGGCGATGCGGTCGAGGGCCTCGTCCCAGGAAATGCGGGCGAACTGCCCGGAGCCCTTCGGCCCGGTGCGCAGCAGCGGGTGGGTGAGGCGGTCCGGGTGGTTTGCCCGCTCGGCATACCGAGCCACCTTCGCGCAGATGATTCCGGCGGTGTAGGTCTGCGCCTTGGCGCCGCGCACGCGGCCGATGCGGCCGTCCGCGCCGATATCCACCTCGAGGGCGCAGGTGGAGGGGCAGTCATGCGGGCAGGTGGAGGCGCGTGTCGTCACGGCGCCGGTGGGGGCGGGGGACGTGTTCGGGGCATGCACGTTCATGCGGGCAGGATAAAGGGGGCGACGGCTGCCGTCGCCCCCTTTTCAAGGCATCCCGGGCGGCGATCAGGCCCCGTGCCCGGCCTCCGCGCCGCGGGAGCGGCCCCGCAGCAGGTAGCCCGCGGCCAGCACGACGACCGCGCCGGTGACGCTGGCCAGGTAATGGGGCAGGGCGGCCGGATGGACGCCGTGGTCGTCCACCTTCACCAGCGAGGGGTCGAAATGCTGCAGGTAGCTGAGCGCCATCACGTCGCCCACCAGCATCTCGCCGGCGATCCAGCCCAAGAGCGCCGCGCCGGCCCAGATGAGGATGGGGAAGCGGGTGAGCAGGTTGAGCAGCAGCTGCGAGCCGAAGATGATCAGCGGGATGGTGAGAACGAGGCCGAAGACGAACAGCTCCCAGTGCCCGCGCGCGGCGGCGGCGATGGCCACCACGTTGTCGAGGCTCATCACCGCGTCGGCGATGGCGATGGTGCGCACCGCCTTCCACAGGCTGTCGGAGGCGGCGACATCGTGCGCCTCGCCTTCGTGGTCGGTCACCAGCTTGATGGCGATCCAGAACAGCAGAAGGCCGCCCGCTACCTTCAGGAACGGGATGCCGAGCAGCACGGTGACGGCGAGGGCGAACAGGATGCGCAGCCCCACCGCCGCGCCGGCGCCGAGCAGGATGCCCCACTTGCGCTGCTTCACCGGCAGCGAGCGGCAGGCGAGCGCGATGACCACCGCATTGTCACCGGACAGCAGCAGGTCGATCCAGATGATCTGGAGAAGCGAGACCCAGAAGGTTGGTGCCGTAAAATCCATCGTCTGCTCCCAGCTGCGGATACCGCCGCGGTGCGCCATTTCTGGCGCGCATTACTTTTCCGTGGAATGATGACGCTACGTAAAACTTACGCTACGTCAATATCATACCAAGAAAAAGGGGCCATCCGGCCCCGATTTCGATACCCCCGCCGGGGGCGTGCCGCCTAGGCGGCGAGGTTGTCGTGGCCGCGCGATGCCTTGTAGCGCTTCAGGCCGTAGGCCACGGCCACCACCAGTACTGCGCCGACGGCGGAGACGATGCGGTGCAGGTGCTCCGTGGTCTCGGCGCCGATGCGCTCGATCACCGCCACGTCGCCGAGCAGCATGTCCCCGGCCACCCAGCCGAGCAAAGCGGCGCCGGCCCAGACCAGCAGCGGGAAGCGGTCGATGAGCGCCATCACCAGCGAGGAGCCGGCGACGATCAGCGGGATGGAGATGGCGAGGCCGAAGACCAGGAGCCACCAGTTGCCGTCGGCGATGGCGGCGACGGCCACCACGTTGTCGAGGCTCATGACGATGTCGGCCACGGCCACCGTGCCCACCGCCTTCCACAGGCTGTCGCTGGCCTCGACGCTCTCCTCGCCGGCCTCGTTGGGCGCGGCGAGGTCGACGGCGATCCACATGAGGGCCAGCGATCCCACCAGCTTCAGCCACGGCAGGGCGAGAAGGGTCGCCACGATGCCGGTGAAGAGAATGCGCAGCACCACCGCGACCCCCGCGCCGAGGACGATGCCCATGCGGCGGGCCTTGTCCGGCAGGGAACGGCAGGCGAGGGCGATGACCACGGCATTGTCCCCCGAGAGGAGGACGTTGATCCAGATGATCTGCAGCAGTGCGAGCCAGAGCACTGGTGAATCGAGCGACATGGTTCCTACCCCGGACCTTATGGTATTCTGCGTCTGGTGCGCCGTATTTTGGATTTTGACGCTACGCTAGCTTCCGTTAAGTCCGCTCACAACAAAAACCGGACACCGCAGCGCACAAATCGATCGCGCGCTGCGGCATGGGTCAAGAGCTGCCGGGGTTCAGCCGACGATCTCGTTGCCGGAGAAGAACTGGGCGATTTCCGCCGCCGCATTCTCCACGCTGTCGGAGCCGTGCGCGGAGTTCGCCTCGATGGATTCGGCGAACAGCTTGCGGATGGTGCCGTCCGCCGCATTGGCGGGATTGGTGGCGCCCATGACCTCGCGGTACTTGGCCACGGCGTCCTCGCCTTCCAGCACCTGGACCACCACCGGCCCCGAGGTCATGAAGGACACGAGATCGCCGAAGAAGGGGCGCGCGCTGTGCACGGCGTAGAAGGTCTCCGCCTGCGCCTTCGTCATCGCGATGCGCTTCTGGGCGACGATGCGCAGGCCTGCATTTTCGATGACGGCATTGATGGCGCCGGTCAGGTTCCGACGCGTCGCGTCGGGCTTGATGATCGAGAAAGTGCGCTCGATCGCCATGGGGAACCGTCCTGTCTGTTCTGGAATGGGAAGGCCGCGGGCGGTCCGCGGATGGCGCGGCTCTTAGCAGCCGCAGGGTGACGGGGCAAGGGACGGCGGGGCGAAGGCGCCGCCGCGCGACCGGGTGCGGGGCCCGGACCTGGCGGGCGGCGCGGCGCTTTTGCCCGTTTCGGCGGCCCTCACCCCTGCCGCAACACCGTGTCGATGGCGCGTTCCATCGCCTCCGCCCCATCGAAAGCCGCCGGCACGCCGAGCACGCGCGGCCAGAACAGGGGCTCCTTGATGGCGCCGAGGAACTGGGCCGCCGCGAGCTGCGGGTCGAGGCCCGGCGCGAGGCGGCCCTCGCCGGCGAGGCTGGCGAGATAGGCCGACAGGCCCTTGACCGCCGGTTCCTTGCCGGCCGCGAAATAGGCGTGCGAAAGCTCCGGAAAGCGGGGCGCCTCGGCGATGACCAGGCGCAGCAGGGGGATGACGTCGGGCCGGTCCCAATGCTCGGTCAGCCGGCCCACATAGGCGCGCAGCACCGCGCGCGGATCGCCCGTGGTATCCGACGGGAGCATGGGGGCGCGGGTGAAATGCGACCAAGCCTCGTCGATCACCGCCCCGAACAGCTCCGCCTTGCTGCTGAAATGCTGGTAGAGCGTGCGCTTGGACACCGGCGCGGCGGCGGCGACCGCATCCATGGCGGTGGCTTCGTAGCCTTTTTCCAGGAACAGCCGGCGCGCGGCGGCGCGGATGCGGGCGGCGGTGCCGCGCGGATCGCGGCGCCGGGGCGCCACCGGGCGGGGCGTGGCGGGATTCATTGACATATGTAAACGATACGGTGTAGTTTACTTGTGTGGCCAGTCCTGTCCGCGTTGGCCGCCTTCGGTTTCTCCCCTCTCATCATCGTGAGGTCCCCATGGACCACCGTCCTCTCGGTCGCTCGGGTCTTTCCGTGTCCGCCATCGGCCTCGGCTGCATGGGCATGTCGGAATTCTACGGCCCCAGCGACGACGACCAGTCGCTGGCAACCCTAGCAGCGGCCCTCGACCTCGGCATAAATTTCTTTGATACCGCCGACATGTACGGCGTCGGCCACAATGAGCGGCTGCTCGGCCGCTTCCTGAAAGGCCGGCGCGACCAGGTGATCCTCGCCACCAAGTTCGGCAACGTGCGCGGGCCGAACGGCGAGCGCCTCGGCATCTCCGGCACGCCGGACTATGTGCGCTCCGCCTGCGACGCCAGCCTCGCGCGGCTCGGCATCGACACCATCGACCTTTATTACCAGCACCGCGTCGACCCCGAGACCCCCATCGAGGACACGGTTGGCGCCATGAAGGGCCTCGTGGAGGCGGGGAAGGTGCGCTTCCTCGGCCTGTCCGAATGCTCGGTGGCCACCCTGCGGCGGGCCCATGCGGTGCATCCCATCGCCGCGGTGCAGATCGAATACTCCCTGTGGAGCCGCGAGCCGGAGGCGGAGATGCTCGATGCCTGCCGCGAGCTCGGCATCGCCTTCGTCGCCTACAGTCCGCTCGGGCGGTCCTTCCTCACCGGCGCGGTCACCAGTCCGGATGCCCTGGCCGCGGACGATTTCCGCCGCACCAACCCGCGCTTCGTGGGCGAGGCGCTGGCGCAGAACCTCAAGCTCACCGAGGCGCTGGCCGATTTCGCGGCGCAGAAGGGTGCCACCAGCGCGCAGATCGCCCTCGCCTGGATCCTGAACAAGCAGGACCACGTGATCCCCATCCCCGGCACGCGGCGTGTGGCCTACCTGAAGGAGAACGTCGCGGCGGCTGCGCTCCGCCTCACCGGCGCCGAGGTGGCGACCCTCGATGCGCTGTTCGCGCCGGCGGCGGTGGCGGGCACGCGCTACCCGCAGGCGGCGATGGCGCTGCTCGGCCTGTGAGGCCGGCGCGCGCCCCGCGACGATCGCGCGGGGCGCGCGACCCGTCTGGAACGCCCGGGGCTCCCGCCCGGGCGGGGGGCTCTCAGCTCCCCCGCCGCTCCAGCAGCACCACGCTCTCGAAGTCGATCACCAGGTCGCCATACTGGTTGGTGCCGCTGTTGTAGGCCTTGAGGATGCCCCAGTGGGACTTGCTGCGGCTCACCGTCTTCTCCCTCGCCTCCGTGGCGTAGGTGATGGTATCGCCGGCATAGACCGGCTTCAGCCAGTGCAGGTTGGAGAAGCCGGGGGAGGGGCCCACGACCGGCACCCGCTCGCCGCGTGCGCGCTGGGCCTCGGCTGTCCGCACGTTGAAGCCGACGAAATATCGCATCCAGAGCGATGCGGTGTACCAGCCGGAGGCCACCAGGGCGCCGAAATGGCTGCGCTTCGCCGCCTCCGGATCCACGTGGAAGGGCTGGGGATCATAGGCGCGGGCGAACGCGATCATTTCCGCTTCGCCGAAGGTGTGGTGGCCCAGAACCTCGCGGGCGCCGACCTCGATGTCGTCGAAGAATTTCATGCGAGGCGGGCTCCGGGGTTGCGGCGGCCGACCATCAGCACGCAGACCTGTTCCATCGCGGGGCTCTTGTTCGCCTTCAGCAGCTCGAACCGGAACGTCACGAGGCCCATGTCGGGCTTGCTCCGCGAGGTGCGGCTCTCCAGCACCGTGCGGCGCAGGGTGAGCACGTCGCCGGGGAAGACGGGCGCCAGCCACTTGTTCTCGGTGACGCCGGGCGAGCCCATGCCGGCGGTGCGCACCAGGAAGCCGTCGCAGATGAGCCGCATCATGATGGCGCAGGTCTGCCATCCAGAGGCCGCGAGGGCGCCGAGCAGGGACGCCTTGCCCGCGGCTTCGTCGAGATGCATGGGCTGCGGGTCGAACTCGCGGGCGAAGGTGACGATCTCATCCCGCGTCACCTCGTGCGAACCGAACGTCTTCACCTCACCGATGATGAAATCTTCGAAGAAGATGTCGGGCAAGGCGGGCCTCCCTGTCGTTGGAATGCGATCCAAGGCGAGGATGCCGCAAACGTCAAGGTGGAGAAGGCGCAAGCCCCCCGGTTCTCCCGGCCCGGACAGCGGCCGCCGCGCGCCCCGGCCGGGTCGTCACCGCGCGCCGGATGCCGGAAGGCCCCCCGCGCCCTCAGGGGCGGTTGCGATCTCCGGCGCCAGGTGCCTCAGCTCGAAGGAGAGCACCTCGGTCCCGTCCTCCCGGCGCGCGCTGTTGCGGCGGTGATGGATGGCCCAGCCGGAGCGGCTGCCGCTCGCGCGCGAATCGAGGATCTCGGTGAGGAACACGATGGTGTCCCCAGCGCGCACCGGGGCCGGCCATCGCAGGTTCTGGAGGCCGAAGCCGACGCCCACCGGCGAGATGACGGCGGGATGATCCTCCGGCAGCCTCTCCGCCGCCCCGGCGTGGGCGCGCACGAAGAATCCCATCCACACCGCCACCGTGTGCCAGCCTGACGCGACGAGGGTGCCGAAATGCGAGCGCCGCGCCGCGTCCTCGTCCAGGTGGAAAGGCTGCGGGTCATAGAGACGGGCGAAGCGCCGGATCTCTTCGGCGGTGAAGGTGAAGCGCCCGATCTCGCGCGGCCCCGCCGCCTCCGTCGTCATGCCCGCGCCCCTGGCTCAGTTGGCGAAGCGGAAGTGCAGCACGTCGCCGTCGGCGACCACATAGTCCTTGCCTTCCAGGCGGAAGCGCCCAGCCTCGCGGGCGCCGGCCTCGCCCTTGAACTTCACGTAGTCGTCGTAGGCGACGGTTTCGGCGCGGATGAAGCCCTTCTCGAAATCCGTATGGATCACGCCGGCCGCCGCCGGGGCCTTGGTGCCCTTGGTGATGGTCCAGGCGCGCGCCTCCTTCGGCCCCACGGTGAAGTAGGTGACGAGGTGCAGGAGGTCGTAGCCGGCGCGGATCACCCGGTTGAGGCCCGGCTCGTCCAGGTCGATGGCCTCCAGATACTCCTTCTGCTCCTCGGGCGGGAGAACCGCGATCTCGCTCTCGATCTTGGCCGAGACCACCACCGCCATGGCGCCTTCGAGCTTCGCCCGCTCGAACACCTGGGCGGAGAGGGAGTTGCCGTCCTTGGCGGAGGCCTCCTCCACGTTGCACACGTAGAGCACGGGCTTGGCGGTCATCAGGCCCAGCTGGGAGAACAGCTTCTCCTCTTCCGGCTTCACCTCGGCGAAGCGGGCCGGCTTGCCCTCGCGCAGCAGCACCAGGGCGCGGGTCATGAGGTCGAGGGTGTCCTTGCCCTCCTTGTCCAGGGTCCTGGCCTTCTTCTCCAGCGCCGCCGCGCGCTTCTCCAGGCTTTCGAGGTCGGCGAGCATGAGCTCGGTCTCGATGGTCTCGATGTCGTCCACGGGGGAGATCTTGCCCTCCACGTGGGTCACGTCGCCGTCCTCGAAGCAGCGCACCACATGGGCGATGGCGTCGCACTCGCGGATGTTGGCGAGGAACTGGTTGCCGAGCCCCTCGCCCTTGGAGGCGCCGCGCACGAGGCCGGCGATGTCCACGAAGGTGAGGCGGGTGGGGATGATCGCCCCCGAGCCGGCGATCTGCGCCAGCGTGTCGAGGCGCGGGTCCGGTACAGCCACGTCACCCACGTTGGGCTCGATGGTGCAGAACGGATAGTTCGCCGCCTGCGCCGCCGCGGTCTGCGTGAGCGCGTTGAAGAGGGTGGACTTGCCCACGTTGGGAAGCCCGACGATACCGCATTTGAAGCCCATGGAACGCTCAGAGTTGTCCCGCCAGCCTCGGCGGCGGCAGGATCAGGAACGGGAGGAGGTCAGGCGGGTGACCGTTCGGCTTTCGCATATCCCCTGACGGGACGGCTGCGCAACCCGCCATCGGAACAGGTCGCGACGGCGCACCCGGCCCTCACCCCTTCTCGCCGACCCGCTTTTGCTCGCCGAAGCCCTGCGCCTCCAGGAACAGGTGGGCGCGGTTCTGGAACTCTTCCGGGCGCTTTTCCGCCAGCAGGGGCGCAAAGTCCGCGCAGGCGTCGCACACCGTGTCCACCCAGGCCTTCTCGGCCTTGGCGAAGTCGCCGAGCACGTAGGGCATCACCATCGCCTTGTCGCCGGGATGGCCGATGCCGAGGCGGACGCGGAAATAGTCGTTGCCGCACTGGGCGGTGATGGAGCGCAGGCCGTTGTGGCCGGCATTGCCGCCGCCCTTCTTGATGCGCACCTTGGCCGGGGGCAGGTCCAGCTCGTCGTGGAAGACGAAGATGTGGTCGAGGGGGATCTTGTAGAAGCGCTGCGCCTCGGAGACCGCGCGCCCGCTCTCGTTCATGTAGGTCTCGGGGAAGACGGCGATGACCTTCTCGCCGGCGATCTCGCCTTCCGCCGCCATGGACTGGAAGCGGCGCCGGAGTGGACCGAGCCGGTGGCGCCGGCAGATGGCGTCCAGCGCCATGAAGCCGATATTGTGACGGTTGCCGGCATATTTCGGGCCGGGATTGCCGAGCCCTGCGAACAGGAACATGAGGCTTTCCTCCGGCCCGAAAGTCGTCAGATCAGACTGTGGCGATGCGACAGATCAGGCCTTGGCCGCTTCCGCGGCATCCTCGGCGGCGGCATCAGCCTGGCCCGACGGGGCCACGATGGTGCCGAGAGTGTCGTCGCCGTGGCCGGCCCAGGTCACGCCCGCGGGCAGAGTCAGGTCGGACAGGTGGAAGATGTCGCCGTAATCGGCACCGGTCAGGTCCACCTCGATGGAGGCGGGGATCGATTCGGCCGGGCACTCCAGTTCCACCGTGTGGGCCACCACGTTCAGGGTGCCACCGGCCTTGAGCGCCGGGGAGGCCTCATGGCTCACGAAGTGCACCGGCACCTCCACCGTCACGCTCGCGCCCTGGGAGACGCGCAGGAAGTCCACGTGCAGGGGGAAATCCTTCACCGGGTCGAGCTGGTAGTCGCGGGGGATCACGCGGTGCTTGGTCCCGTCCACGTCGATCTCGAACAGCGTGGTGAGGAAGTGGCCGGCATAGATGATCTTGTTGATCTCGCGATGGTTCAGCGAGATCGTCACCGGCTCCTGCTTCTCGCCGTAGATCACGGCGGGCACGCGACCGGCGCGGCGCTCGGCACGGGCGGCCCCCTTGCCGGCCCGCGGGCGCGCCACAGCCTTCAGTTCCTTGATGGCAGTCATGGCACTCGTCCTAACTTTGATAAGGTTCAGGAAGCGGCACGGGCTCGCCGAGCGGGCACGCGCCTTCGACCGACGGCACGCCTCCAGGGGGGCGCATGCCGCGGACGAAGGCGCGCTTATAACGGCGCGACGGCGCGGATGCAACAAAGACGGGCGTTTCGGCCCGATGGGGAGCGGCCATGGGGGCATATCCGAGGGGGCTGGCTGGAAGGGCCGGCGGGGCCATCGCCATTGGCGCGCGGACCTTCACCGCATTGACCTTCGTCGCGTTGACCTGCGCCGCGCTGACCCTCGCCGCGAGCGCGGCGCTGGCCCAGCAGGAGGCGCCGCGGCCCGGCGCGCCGGCCGGCGATGCCGCCGCGCTCGCCGCGGCCAACGCCCGCATCGCGGTGTGGGACATCCCGCAGGTGGATCTGCTGCCGGATGACGCCGAGGGTCGCCTGGTGCGCTACGGCCGCTCCGTCCTGGAAGCCACCGCCCGCCATATCGGGCCGGATGCGCCGGACCCGGCCATGCGGTTCGCGGGCAACAATCTGGCCTGCGTCAATTGCCATCTCAATGCCGGCCGCAAGAAATTCGGCCTGCCGCTGGTGGGTGCCTCGACCGACTATCCGCAATATTCCGCGCGCAGCGGCGGCATGGCGAGCCTCGAGGACCGGCTGGACAACTGCATGACGCGCTCCATGAACGGCCGCCCCATGCCGCGGGACGCCGGCCCCATGCGGGCGCTTGTCGCCTATCTGCGGATTCTCTCCACCGCGCTACCGAAGGACGCGCGCATCGAGGGCGCCGGGGCCGGCGCCATCCCCGGCCTCGACCGGCCCGCCGATCCGACGCGCGGCGCGCTCGTCTACGCGCAGAATTGTGTTTTCTGCCATCGCGCGGATGGCCGGGGCCTCGCGCGCAACGCCGTGGTCGCGAGCTTCGGCTATGGGGTGCCGCCGCTATGGGGACCGGACAGCTTCAACGACGGCGCCGGCATGAACCGCCTCGTCACCATCGCCAATTTCGTGCACGACAACATGCCGAACGGCACCGACTGGACCATGCCCGTGCTGGTGCCTGAGGATGCGTGGGATGTGGCCGCCTACGTGGTGAGCCAGCCGCGCCCGGCGCGGGCCGCATTCGAGGCCGATTTCCCGAACCTGCTCGAAAAGCCGGTGGACACGCCCTACGGCCCCTACGCGGACAGCTTCCCGGCGGAGCAGCACAAATACGGGCCGTTCGGTCCCATCCGGACCGAGATTGCCCGCCTGAAGGCGGTGAAGGGCACGGTACCCAATCCCTACGCCAGGTAGGGAGCGCTCATTTCGGCGTCGTGGACTGGCAGGCGCCGGGCCTGCCCTGGCCGAACCAGTTGCCGCACTTGTCGCAGCCCGACAGGCCGAGGGCGAGCGCCGCGACGGCGACGAGACGGATGACGGCGCGCATGGCTTCTCCTTTTGCGGACGCCGGGACCTTAGAGCATTTTCGAGCCCGGGGACGGGTTCGCGTGAAGAAAATGCGGCCAGGCAAAGACATCAGTCAAAGACATCAGGCGAAGCGGCGGGGCAAGCTCGGTGGGGAAGGGCGCCTCCGCCGCCCCGCCCGCCGCCTCAATAGACGATCACGTGACGCACCACCTCGCCGCGGTCGAGGCGGTCGAAGCCCTCATTGATGTCGTCGAGCGGGCCGGTGGAGGAAAGCAGGCGGTTCACCGGCAGCTTGCCGCGCCGGTAGAGCGCCATGAAGCGCGGGATGTCGCGCGGCGGCACGCAGCTTCCCATGTAGCTGCCCTTGATGGTGCGCTCCTCGGCCACCAGGTGCACCGGCGGCAGGGACACGCGGGCGTTGGGGTTGGCAAGGCCCCCGGTGGTGGTGGTGCCGCCGCGCCGGGTGATCTTGTAGGCGAGCTCGAAGGCCGGGGCGGAGCCCGCCATCTCCACCGCGTGGTGAACGCCGCCGGAGGTGGCGTCCTTCACCGCCTCCACCACATCGGGGTCGGTGGCCAGGAAGGTGTCGGTGACGCCGAGCGAACGGGCCAGCTCCAGCTTCGCCGGCGAGATGTCGAGGGCGACGATCTGCTCCGCCCCGGCCGCCACCGCGCCCATGAGCGCCGAAAGGCCGACGCCGCCGAGCCCGACCACCGCCACCCGGTCGCCGGCCTTCACGCCGGCGGTGTTCACCACCGTGCCGACGCCGGTCATCACCGCGCAGCCGAACAGGGCGGCGTCCACCAGCGACATCTCCGGGTCGATCTTGATGATGGAGCGGCGCGAGACCACCGCATACTCGCCGAAGCCAGAGATTCCGCACAAATGGTAGGCCTGCGTGCCGTCGTCGCAGGTGAGCCGCCGGCCGCCGCCGAGCAGGGTGCCGGCGCCGTTGGACGCCTGGCCGGGGCCGCACAGCTGGGCCTTTCCATCCAGGCACGAGGGGCAGGTGCCGCAGGTGGGCACGAAGCTCATCACCACATGGTCGCCGGGGGACAGGTCGGTGACACCGGCGCCGGTCTCCACCACCACGCCCGAGGCCTCGTGGCCGAGCACCATGGGCAACTGGCGCGGACGGTCGCCGTTGATCACCGAGAGGTCGGAATGGCACAGGCCCGCAGCCGCCACCTTGATCAGCACCTCGCCGGCCTGGGGCGGGGCGAGCTCGACCGTCTCGATGGTAAGCGGGCGCGTCTCCCCGTAGGGCTTGCCGACCGGGGACGTGCGGAGCACGGCGGCGCGAATACGCATGATATTTCCTCCCGACGATCCTTTGCGCCGTAATGGCCGGCGCATGGGGCAGCGTCAAGCTCGGGCGAATGGGCATTCAGGGGAAGGCGCGCCGCACGCGCGCCGGTTCTCGTCGCCGGCGGAAGCCTCAGGCGGCTTCCGCCACCATGCCGGCGATCAGCAGGTCGGCGGTCTGGCCGGCGAGCAGGGCGACGTTGGCGTCCTTGGTGATCATGGCGGCGACGATGGCACCGTCGATGAGGACGCCGATCTGGTGGGCGGCGCCCTCCGGGTCACGGGAACCGGCCTCGGCGGCGAGACGGGCGATGGTCTGGAGCACCACCTTCTTGTGGGCGAGGGCGATCTGGCGCAGGCGGTCGTCCCTCTTGTCGTGCTCGGCCACGGCATTGATGAACGGGCAGCCGAAGAAGGCGTCGTCGCCGAACCATTCCCGCAGCACGGGAAAGATGCGGCGCAGGCGGGCGCGGGCCGGTGCCTCCCCCTTGAGCAGCTCGCCGAGAAACCAGTCGCGCCAGGCGGCGCCCTCGCGCTCCAGCACCGCCTCCACCAGCCGCTCCTTGGAGCCGAAGGTCTTGTAGAGCGTCGCCTTGGCGGTGGCCGCCTCGGCCACCACCGCGTCCACGCCCACGGCATTGATGCCATAGCGACAGAACAGGCGGGTCGCGGCGGAAAGGATGCGCTCGCGCGCCTTCGGCTCGGCCTCCGGCTCCGGAGCGGCATGCGGATTGGGACCGTGCGGCACCTTTGCCCGCATCATCTTCGGCTGCTGCATCGCTTCTCACCAATGTGCCGATTTCGTGGGCACTCAGACAGACCTGTCTGTCAATTACAGGCATGAATCATGCCGTGCAATGGCGACGAGGGGAAGCCGAAAATGCTTCTCTCGCTTGAGGAAAAGATGTTTCGCTGAAGATTCGTCCTGGGTCCGATGCAGCTGGCACAGGGCATGCATAAGACAGACCGGTCTGTCTATTCGTGACCCAAGGAGATCCGGATGTCCGCGCCCCAAACCGTTCTCACGGGCTGCCTCGCGCCCGAGGCTGCCACCGGCTGCCTCGCCCCCATCGACAGGGACGGCCTCGAGAAGCTCATCGCCGCCGGCAAGGCGGACCCCAAGGTCATCAAGACCCTGAAGTGCAAGACTGTGGCCGAGGGCCGCTTCCGGCACGCCAATTATATCCGCAACCTCGCCCCCTACATCGTCGACGAGCCCCCGGGCCTGCTCGGCGACGATACCGCCCCGAACCCGTCCGAAGCCTCGCTCGCGGCGCTGGGCTCCTGCCTCGCCGTGGGCCTGCATGCCAATGCGGTGCATCGCGGCTGGACCGTGCGCAAGCTGGAGCTCCAGCTGGAGGGCGACCTCAACATCACCGCCGTGTGGGGTACCGGCGACGTCAGCGAGAAGCCGGTGGGCTTCACCGACGTGCGCGTGAAGGTGGAGATGGAGTGCGACGGCGTGCCGAAGGAGGACGTGGACGCCCTCATCGCCCATGTCACCAAGTGGTCGCCGGTGGCCAACACCTTCGTGCGCCCGGTGAATCTCGAGGTGGCGCTGGCCTGATCGCCCGCGCCCGGCATGCCCGGTTTGCCCGGGCATGCCGGTCCGTGTTGCCGGGGTCCACCAAGGGAATTTCAGCCAGAGGGATTGCCATGCCATCGACCGCCGTGTCCGCCTTGTCGCCGCATGAATTGTCCGCATCCGACCTCGATTCCGCCGCGGCGCTCGCCGAGATCGGCAAGATCGCGGTTACCGACCTGTCCGCCTGGGCCCGCGCCATCGACGAGGGGACTTATCCCGCCACCCTGCTGCATCGCTTCGCCGATGCCGGGGCCTTCCGCCTGCATCTCGGCGAGGGGCACCGGCTGGGCAGCGCCATCGAGGGCATGAGCCGCATCTCGGAGGTCTGCACCTCCACCGGCTTCATGGCCTGGTGCCAGAACACGCTGGTCTGGTACCTGATCAACTCCGAGAATGCGGCCGCGAAGGCAAAGTACCTCGCCGCCGCCGCCACCGGCCACGTGCTGGGCGGCACCGCGCTCTCCAATCCCATGAAGTCCTTCTTCGGCATCGAGACGCTGAAGCTGAAGGGCACCCGGGTGGACGGGGGCTACAAGGTAAAGGGCATCCTGCCCTGGGTGTCCAACCTCGGGCCCGACCACTTCTTCGGCGCCATCTTCGCCGTCGACGGCGCCGAGCCGGTGATGGCCCTCATCGACTGCGCCGACCCGGCTGTGACGCTGAAGCCGTGCGAGCCCTTCCTCTCCATGGACGGCACCGGCACCTACGGCGTGCAGGTGCGCGATCTGTTCGTCCCCGACGACATGGTGCTGGCGCACGAGGCCATGGCCTTCGTGAAGAAGATGCGCGCCGGCTTCATCCTGCTCCAGGCCGGCATGGCCATCGGCCTCATGCGCGACGCCGTCGCCATGATGCGCGAGGTGGAGGGGCCGCTGGGCCACGTGAACCGCTTCCTGGAGACGCAGCCGGACGCCCTGGCCGAGACCCTCGCCGGCATCGAGGCGGAGGTGAACGCCCTCGCCGAGACGCCCTACGACACCAGCCCTGAATACTGGCGCCGGGTGGTCGCCGCCCGGCTCCTCGCCGGGGAGAAGAGCGTCGAGGCGGCGCACAACGCCATGCTCCATTGCGGCGCCCGCGGCTATGTGCGTGCCCACCGCTGCCAGCGCCGCCTGCGCGAGGCCTATTTCGTCGCCATCGTCACGCCGGCCACCAAGCAGCTGCGCCTGATGCTGGACCAGATGCCGGCCTGAGCGCCGGCCCGCTTTCCTTCCAACACGCCGAGGGGCGCGAAGCCTCCGACCTTCCGGTTCGTTTCGTCATCCATCCTTCGAGAGGGGATTACCATGAGCGCAATCCTGATTTCGCCGTCCGAGCTCTCCAAGCTGATCCTGTCCGAGCCCACGGTCGTCATCGACACGCGGAACCCGGAAAGCTATGCGGCCGGGCATGTTCCCGGCGCGGTGAACCTGCATGAGATCTTCACCTTCCTCGCCACCTCCACCCCCGAGGGCTATGCCGAGCTGCGCGAGAAGTTCGCCGACGCCTTCGGCAAGGCCGGCCTCTCGGGAAGGGAAACGGCGGTCATCTACGAGCAGTCCATGAATTCCGGCTTCGGCCAGTCCTGCCGCGGCTATTTCCTGCTCACCTTCCTGGGCTACCCCAAGATCAAGGTGCTGCACGGCGGCTTCGACGCCTGGAACGCGGTGGGCCTGCCGGTCTCCATCGACCTGCCGGAGCCGAAGGCAGCCGCCTTCCCGGTGGACGAGGCCGCCGGCGCGGTGGTCATCGACGCCGCCGCCATGCTCGCCGCAGTGGAGGATGCCGCCATCGCCAAGCTCGACGTGCGCGACGTGGACGAGTGGATCGGCGAGAGCTCGTCCCCCTATGGCAAGGACTTCTGCCCCCGCAAGGGACGCATCCCCGGCGCCCGGTGGATCGAGTGGTACCGCATGATGAAGCCCACGGCGGACGGCCCGCGCTTCAAGTCGGCGCCCGAGATCCTGGCCGAATGCGCCACCGTGGGCATTTCACCCGACACACCCGTCTATCTCTACTGCTTCAAAGGGGCGCGGGCCTCCAACACCTTCCTCGCGCTGAAAGAGGCGGGGGTGAAGGACGTGAAGATGTATTTTGGCTCTTGGAACGAATGGTCGCGCGATCCGGCGCTCCCCATCGAGGAGGGGCATCCGGCGGCGGCCACGGCCTGAACCGAAGGAGCCCCGCCGTGCCCGAGATTACCTGCTATTTCAGCCCGCAATCGGGCTATGCCTATCTGGGGCACGCGCGCCTCGTCGCCATCGCGCGGGCGCACGGCGCCGCCATTCTGTGGCGGCCCGTGGACATCCTGAAAGTCTTCGCCGAGGGCGGCTCCACCGCCCCGGCCAAGCAGTCGCCGGTGCGCAACGCCTATCGCAAGGTGGACATCGTGCGCTGGGCGAAGCGCGCCGGCATTTCGATCAACACCGAGCCGGCCTTCTGGCCCACCGATACGCTGCCCGCCTGCCGCCTGATCGCGGCGGCAATGCTTCAGGGCATCGATGCCACCGACCTCATCGGCGCCTGCCTCGGCGCGGTGTGGGCGCGCAACCTCCAGATTTCCGAGCGGGCCACCCTCGTCCGCCTCGCCGACGAGGTCGGCCTCGACGGCGCGCACCTCGCCGAGCTGTCCGACAGCGTGGAGGCGGCCGAGCGGGTCGCGCGCAACACCGCGGAGGCCATAGCCGCCGGCGTGTTCGGCTCGCCCTCCTATGTGGTCGATGGGGAGCTCTATTTCGGCCAGGACCGGCTGGACTTCCTCGCCGAGGCGCTGGCCGGGGCACCGGCGGAGGCGGCGCAATGAGCGCGCCCGTGGTCATCGTCGGCGCGGGGCAGGCGGCGGCCCAGGCCGTCACCTCCCTGAAGGCGGAAGGGTATGCCGGCGACATCGTGGTGCTCGGCGACGAGCCGTATCTGCCCTACCAGCGCCCGCCTCTGTCGAAGGCCTATCTCGGCGACGAGATGACCGAGGACCGGCTGGAGCTGAAGGCACCGAAATTCTATGCGGATGCGGGCGCGCAGGTGCGCACTGGCGTCCGTGTCGCCCGCATCCATCCGGCCGAGAAGCGGGTGGATCTGGCCGATGGATCACACCTCACCTACGGCGCGCTGCTGATCGCCACCGGCACCCGCGCCCGCGCGTTGCCGGTGCCGGGGGCGGACTTGCCGGGGGTCTTCTCCATCCGCTCCATCGACGACGTGAAGCACTTCCGCGCCGCGGCCCTGCCGGGGGCGAGGCTGGTGATCATCGGCGGCGGCTATATCGGCCTCGAGGTGGCGGCCAAGGCGCGCAAGCTCGGCCTGGACGTGAGCGTGGTGGAAGGCCAGGAGCGGCTGCTCGCCCGCGTCGCCTGCGCCACCATCTCGGATTTCGCCCGTGACCTGCATGTAGGCCATGGCGTCGCCGTGCTCACCGGCATGGGGGTGACGCGGATCACCGGCACCGACCGGGTGACCGGCGTGGAACTGGCGGACGGGCGGATCCTGCCGGCGGACCTCGTGCTGTCCGCCGTGGGCGCGGTGCCCAATGCGGAACTGGCCACGGAGGCCGGCATCGCCCTGGAGAACGGCATCCGGGTGGACGCGGCGACGCGCACCAGCGCGCCCGACATTTACGCTGCCGGGGATGTTGCCTCCTTTCCAAGCACTCTGTACGGGCGTCGTGTACGCCTGGAATCCGTGCAGAATGCCATCGACCAGGCCAAGTCTGCCGCAAAAACAATCACCGGGAGTACGGTTGCATACGATCCGGTGCCGTGGTTCTGGTCCGACCAATATGATGTGAAGCTTCAGATCGCCGGCCTCCTGGACGGCTTCGACCGTACCGAATGCGAGGGCGACATCGCAGCCGGTCGCTTCTGCGTGCGGTATTTCGCGGGGGATCGCCTGCTCGCGGTCTGCTCCGTCAACGACCCCAAGAGCCACATGCTGGCCCGCAAGGCGCTGGTCGCGCCACCACCCCTGCCCGTGCCCGGGTAGGGGTGGCACGGCCATTGCCCTTCCATAGCGTCATCCACCCGAAATTTCCGCACGGAGAGCCCTGATGTCGATGTTCTCGAACCCGTTCTCGCTGAAGTCGAAGCTCGGCCGCTGCCTGTGCGGGCGCCATGCGACGCCGGACGAGCATGCCGCGGCGGAGCGGGCGGCCGGGCTCGGCGACGAGGCGCGCTATCGCGACGTGGTGGCCTCGGGCCTCATGCGGGCGCTGTTCCCCAATGACATGAAGCGCAGGGCCTTCCTGAAGGCAGTGGGCGCCTCCACGGCGGCGGCGGCGGTCGCCACCTTCTTCCCGCTGGATGCGGCCACCGAGGCCTTCGCCGCCACCGGCAAGCCGGAGAAGACCGACCTCAAGGTGGGCTTCATCCCCATCACCTGCGCCACCCCCATCATCATGGCGCATCCCATGGGCTTCTATACCAAGCACGGCCTCAACGTGGAGGTGGTGAAGACCGCCGGCTGGGCGGTGATCCGGGACAAGACCATCAACAAGGAATATGACGCCGCCCACATGCTGGCGCCCATGCCGCTCGCCATCTCGCAGGGGCTGGGCTCCAACCCGATCCCGTTCGTGGCGGCGGCCATCGAGAACATCAACGGCCAGTCCTTCACCCTCGGCATCAAGCACAAGGACAAGATGGACGTGAAGTCGTGGAAGGGCATGAAGCTCGCCATTCCCTACGACTTCTCCATGCACAATTACCTGCTGCGCTACCTTTTGGCGGAGAACGGCATCGATCCGGACACCGACGTGCAGCTGCGCGTGGTGCCGCCGCCGGAGATGGTGGCGAACCTGCGGGCCGAGAACATCGACGGCTTCCTCGCCCCGGACAATGTGGCCCAGCGCGCCGTGTTCGATGGCGTCGGCTTCATCCATTCCCTGTCGAAAACCATGTGGGATGGCCATCCCTGCTGCTCGTTCGCGGCCAGCAAGGAGTTCATCGCCACCATGCCCAACACCTATGCGGCGCTGCTGCGGGCCATCGTGGACGCCACCGGCTACGCCTCGAAGGCGGAGAACCGCAAGGCCATCGCCGAGGCCATCGCCCCGGCCGCCTATCTCAACGCGCCCCCGGTGGTGCTGGAGCAGGTGCTGGTGGGCAAGTATGCCGACGGCCTCGGCAACATCAAGGACGACCCCAAGCGCGTCGATTTCGATCCCTTCCCGTGGGATTCGTTCGCCGTGTGGATGCTGACCCAGATGAAGCGCTGGGGGCAGATCAAGGGCGAGGTGGACTACCAGAGCGTGGCCAACCAGGTGTTCCTCGCCACCGACGCGGCCAAGGTGATGAAGGAGATGGGGCTGACCCCGCCCGCCACCACTTCCAAGTCGTTCTCGGTGATGGGCAAGGTGTTCGATCCGCAAAAGCCCGCGGAATACGTCGCCTCCTTCGCCATCAAGCGGAGCTGACGTGATGAAGAGCCTCGGCCTGCGCGCCGGTTTTCTCTCGGTGCTGCTGTTCGTCGCCTTCTGCGCGCTCTGGCAGATCGCCGTCACCCCGGGCGCGAGCTCGGGGCCGGCGCTGGATCCGGAATATGCCAAGCTCATGGGCATCCAGACGGTCGGGGCGAAGTCCGCCATGCCGGGGCCGCTCGACGTGGCGCAAAAGCTCTGGGACAACCTGAAGCGGCCCTTCTACGACAACGGGCCGAACGACAAGGGGCTCGGCCTCCAGCTGCTCTATTCCATCGGCCGGGTGGCGCTCGGCTATACGATCGCCGTGCTGGTGGCGGTGCCGGTGGGCTTTCTCATCGGCATGTCGCCGCTCGCCTACCGGGCGCTGGACCCGTTCATCCAGGTGCTCAAGCCCATCTCGCCCCTGGCCTGGATGCCGCTCGCCCTCTACACCATCAAGGATTCGTCCCTCTCGGCCATCTTCGTCATCTTCATCTGCTCGGTCTGGCCCATGCTCATCAACACCGCCTTCGGGGTGGGAGCGGTGCGCAAGGAATGGCTCAACGTCGCCCGCACGCTGGAAGTCGGGCCGTGGCGGCGGGCCTTCACGGTGATCCTGCCGGCGGCGGCGCCCACCATCCTCACCGGCATGCGCATCTCCATCGGCATCGCCTGGCTCGTCATCGTGGCGGCGGAGATGCTCGTGGGCGGCACCGGCATCGGCTATTTCGTGTGGAACGAATGGAACAACCTCTCCATCGCCAATGTCATCGTGGGCATCCTGCTCATCGGCGTCGTCGGCATGGTGCTCGACTTGATCCTGGCGCGCCTGCAGCGCCGCGTCACCTTCCCGGAGTGAGCGCCGTGGCCGAGAGCGACCCCAAATTCATCTCCATCGAGGGCATCGCCCGGCGCTATCCGGCGCCGGGGGGCGGGGCCACCACCATCTTCGAGAACCTGTGGCTCCAGGTGCCGCGCGGCGCGTTCGTCTGCATCATCGGCCATTCGGGGTGCGGCAAGACGAGCGTGCTCAACATCCTCGCCGGGTTGGAGCAGCCCTCGGACGGCGTGGTGGTGGTGGACGGGCAGGCCATCTCCGGCCCCAGCCTCGACCGTGCCGTCATCTTCCAGGGCCACGCGCTGCTGCCGTGGCGGAGCGTACTCGGCAACGTGGCCTATGCCGTCTCTTCCCGCTGGCGCAAGGCGTCCCGCGCCGAGGTGGAGGAGCGGGCGAAACGCTGCATCGACCTCGTCGGACTCAGGGGCAGCGAGCACAAGAAGCCGGCGGAGCTCTCCGGCGGCATGCGCCAGCGGGTGGGCATCGCCCGCGCGCTGTCCATCGAGCCCAAGATCATGCTCATGGACGAGCCGTTCTCGGCCCTCGACGCGCTCACCCGCGGCACCCTGCAGGACGAGGTGCGGCGCATCTGCACGTCCACCGGGCAGACGGTGGTGATGATCACCCATGACGTGGACGAGGCCATCTACCTCGCCGACAAGATCGTGCTCATGACCAACGGCCCGGAGGCCATGGTCGCCGAGGTGGTCGAGAACCCGCTGCCGGCCGCGCGCGCCCGCGATACCATTCATCGCGAGCCGGACTACTACACGGTGCGCAATCACCTGGTGGATTTCCTCGTCGCCCGCAGCCGCACCTTCAGGGACGAGAAGCCGCAGGACTACGACCCGCGCCATCCGCCGCAGGTGCGCCTCGGCGCGGCGCCAGAGCCGCCGCCCGCCAATACCATCCCCTTCCCGGCGCTCGCCAAGGGACGTGAGTGAACGGACGTGAGTGAAGGGACGCGAGTGAGCGGACGGGCGCGTGAGGCAGCCGGCCGGCCCATCGATCGACTGACAAGAGTGGAGAAAAGACCCAATGAAGCGCGAAGAACTCACCGAGAAGATCCTCGACATCAAGCGCGAGAAGGGCTGGACCTGGAAGTATATCTGCGAGGAGATCGGCGGCATGTCGCCGGTCCTTGTGGTCGGCGCGCTGCTCGGCCAGATGAAGCTGGTGAAGCCGCTGGCGGCGAAGGCCGCCGCCCTGTTCTCCCTCTCGGAGGTCGAGGAGCGCATGCTGAACGAGGTGCCCATGCGCGGCGCCGGCACGCCCATGCCGCCCACCGACCCGCTGATCTACCGCTTCTACGAGCTGGTGATGGTGAACGGGCCGGCCTGGAAGGCGCTGATCGAGGAGGAGTTCGGCGACGGCATCATGTCCGCCATCGATTTCAACATGGAGATGGTGCGCGAGCCCAATCCCAAGGGTGATCGGGTGCAGATCACCATGTCCGGCAAGTTCCTGCCCTACAAGTATTACGGCAACGAGCAGGGCATCCCCGACTACGGCTTCAAGGAGAGCTGAGGGCGGGTTGGAAATTCGACCGGCGCCTTTGGCCCGTGCCACCGACCGACCGTCATGCCCGGGCTTGTCCCGGGCATCCATGCGCGGCCGCCGGCAAGACACGGGGGGCCTGTCGGAGCGGAGCTGAACCTTTTTCCCGGCTGGCCCCGAGGCCGCCGGGCGGCGGCGTTCTCAGAACCGCGTCACCACCTGCGACAGATCGGGGCGCGGGCGGTCCTCCAGCTTCTGGGTGGCGGTGCCCATGTAGATGAAGCCGACGATGCGCTCGTCGGCGGCGAGGCCGAGGGCGGCGCGGGCATCGGCGTCATAGGCCGGCCACTCGCTGATCCAGGTGGCGCCGTAGCCCAGGGCGGCGGCGGCGAGCAGCATGTTCTGGCAGCAGGCGGCGGCGGACATGAGCTGCTCGAACTCCGGGATCTTCACGTGGGGCGCCGCGCGCGAAATCACCGCCACCACCACCGGGGCGCGCAGGAAGCGGCCGGCCTCGTCCTCCAGGCGCTTGTCCGGTGTGGCGGGATCGGCCGCCTTCAGCACCTGCGCCAGGGCGGCGCCGGCGCGGGCACGGCCGTCGGCCTCCAGAACGAGGAAGCGCCACGGCGTGAGCTTGCCGTGGTCCGGCACGCGGGCGGCGATGGTGAGGATGGTGTCGAGGTCGGCGCCGGAGGGGCCAGGCTCCACCAGGTCGATGATGCGGGAGGAACGGCGGGTGGCGAGCAGGTCGAGGGCATCGGGCATCGTGGAAAAGCTCTTGCAAGAAAGGGGAGACGACAAGGAAAGGCGCGGCGGGCGCTCCTCTCTATAATGGCAAGCGCACCGCGTTTGAACCGCCGCCCGGCTTTCCGCTCCGGCAGGCGGGCGCGCTGATCCCGGCGTGAATCCGCCCTGACTTGAATCCGCCCTGAATTTTGTGCAGGTGAGATGAATGCACCGCCTCACCCGCGCATTTTCGTCCGTTTCCGCCGTCCCCCGCGCCGGCTCGCTGTGGCGTCGGCAGGCGACGCGGCGCGCTGCGGCGCTGCTCGCCGCGGTGCTGCTGCTGTCGCCCGCCGGCGCAGCGGCGCAGAGCATGCAATTCCTGGGAGGCCAGTCGGCCCCATCCGCCGCCGGCCCGTTCGCGCCGCCGCCCGGCGCCCCCCGCCCGGTGCTCCAGGCGCCCGGCCCGGGGGCTCCCGCGGCGCCCTTCGCGCCGCCCGGCGGCGGGTCGTCGGCGCGCGAGCCGCACGCGGTGCTGCCCGCGGCGCCCGCCGGCAAGTCGGCGCTGGGCCTTTATGCCCGCTTCGGGACGGAGGGCGCGCCGGTGCCGCGCGGGCTCATCTGGCGTGTCTTCGCCGACCAGCCGGAGAGTTCGGGGGCCTTCCCTCTCGTGGCCGAGAGCTCGGAGGCCTCGCCGGTCTTCTTCCTCACGCCCGGCGGCTATATCGTCCACGTGGCCTTCGGCTTCGCCACCACCGCCCAGCGGGTGCAGGTGGGGCCGGTCTCGCGCCGGCAGGCCTTCGACATGCCGGCGGGCGCCCTGCGCCTCGCAGCGGACGTGAACGACAAGCCCATCCCGGCGCAGAAGCTCACCTTCGACATCTTCGAGGGCTCGTTCCTGCAGGGGCGGACCTCCAGCCAGCCCTATTATCGGGGCGCCAGCGCCGGCGAGGTGGTGCTGCTGCCGGAGGGCACCTACCATGTGGTGTCCACCTACGGCGACGCCAATGCGGTGGTGCGCGCCGACGTGAACGTGCAGCCGGGCAAGCTCACCGACGCCACCGTGCACCATCGCGCGGCGCAGATCGTCCTGAAGCTGGTGAAGGTGCCGGCCGGCGAGGCGCTCGCCGACACCCAGTGGACGGTGATCACCCCTGGCGGCGACACCATCAAGGAATCCATCGGCGCCTTCCCCACCTTCGTCCTCGGGGAGGGCGACTACACCGCCATCGCCCGCAAGGACGGCAAGAACTACAACCGCGACTTCAAGGTGGAAGCCGGCAAGGACCAGGAACTGGAAGTGCTGCTGCGCTGATCCCCGCCCGTCGCGGTTCGGCGCGGGCGGCGTTCACCGGTGATGAAAGGCGGGCATCGTGAGATCTGACCTGAGGCTGACGCTCGCGGGGGCCGCTCTCGCCCTCCTCCTTGCTGGAGAGGTTCCGGCACGGGCGGCGGATGCCGCCGCCGGCCGTGTCCTTGCCGAGCGTCTGTGCGCCAACTGCCACGTGGTGGCGGTGGACGCCACGCGCGGCACCACCGACGCCCCGACCTTTCCCGCCATCGCCGCGCGGGACGGGGACATCTCCGGTCCCTGGCTCGCCTTCCGCCTGCTGCTCCCGCACCCGCAGATGCCGCAGGTCTCGCTGAACCGCACCGAGGCCGCCGACCTTGCAGCCTATTTTGCCGCGCTGAAGCGATAGGGGGCCGCGCGGGGCCGGCGCGACGGCCGGGCTTGGAACCGCGGCGGTTTTCTGAAAGAAAGCGCCCAGGATAATCGCTCTGGATCGCCCATGACCGCCGAACGGCCGCTCGCCGATAAAATCGCCCTCGTCACCGGCGCCACCCGCGGCATCGGCGCGGCCACCGCCGTCGCCCTCGCGGCGGCGGGCGCCCATGTGGTGGCCGTGGGCCGCTCCGAGGGCGGGCTCCAGGACATCGACGACGCCATCCGCGCCGTGGGCGGCACCGCCACCCTGGTGCCGCTGGACCTCAAGGATTCAGACGGCACCGATCGCCTCGGCGGCGCGCTGTTCGAGCGCTACGGCCGGCTCGACGTGTTCGTGGCCAATGCCGGCGTGCTCGGCCCGCTGTCGCCGCTGGGCCATGTCTACCCGAAGGACTGGGACAACGCCGTGGCGGTGAACCTCACCGCCAACTGGCGCTGCGTGCGCTCCTTCGATCCGCTGCTGAAGCTGTCGCCCGCCGGGCGGGCGGTGATGATCTCTTCCGGCGCGGCGCACAAGGCGCGGGCCTATTGGGGCCCCTACGCCATCACCAAGGCCGGGCTGGAAGCGATGGCCCGCACCTGGGCGGCGGAGAGCATCACCGGAAATCTCAAGGTGAACCTGTTCAATCCCGGCCCCATCCGCACCCTGATGCGCGCCAAGGCCTTTCCCGGCGAAGACCCGATGAGCCTGCCGCCCCCCGAGGCCGCGGCCGCCGGCATCCTGCCGTTGTGCCTGCCGAGCTTCACCGAGACCGGCCGGCTCTACGATTTCCCGCAGGGCCGGCTGCTGGACTTCCACCTGCCGTCCTGAACGTGGGGCGGGGAGGCCTCCCTCGCGTCAGCCCGCCGCTGCCGCGCCGGCCGGCGGCGTGAGCACGCCGGCTCCCAGCTCGGCCAAAGCATGGCCGTAGAGCACGAGGCACGGCCCCTCGGCGCCCGCGTCCACGGCGCGGGCCACGTCCTCGGCGAGGGTGGCGACGCGGCCCATGACCACCTTCTCTTCCGGCCGCGTCACCGAGAACACCGCCACCGCGGGGGTCGCGGGATCGATGCCGGCGGCCATCAGGTTGCGCACCAGGTCCGGCAGGGTCCGGCGCGGCATGTAGACCACCGTGGTCGCCGCCTTGTCGGACAGGGCGCCATAGTCGAGGTCCTTCGGCAGCTTGCCGTCGCGGGCATGGGCGGTGACGAATTGCAGCCGCCGCGCGTGGTCGCGATGGGTGAGGGAGGTGACGAGCCGGCTCGCCGCGCCCTGCGGCGCGGAGATGCCGGGGATCACCTCCACCGGCACGCCCGCCGCCCGGCAATGGGCGATCTCCTCGCCGGCGCGGCCGAAGATCATGGGCTCGCCGCCCTTCAGGCGCACCACCCGGCGGCCTTCGCGGGCGAGGTCCACCATCAGGGCGTTGATGTCGTCCTGCTTGCAGGAGGGGCCGTAGCCGGTCTTGCCCACCAGCATCTTCCTCGCCTCGCGGCGGGAGAAATCGAGGATGGCGGGCGAGACGAGGTCGTCATAGAGCACCACGTCCGCCGATTGCAGCGCCCGCACCGCCTTGAGCGTCAGCAGCTCGGGGTCGCCCGGACCCGCGCCCACCAGCACCACCGAGCCGGAATGCGCGGCCGCGCCTTCGGTCTCGATGGCATTGAACAAGGCGGCGCGGTCGTCGTCGTCGGGCGCGCGGTTGGGCTCGGCGAGGGCTTTCGCGGCGAAGCGCTCCCAGAAGGCGCGGCGCGCATGGTGCGACAGGCCGCGCGCGGTGACCTGATGGCGCCAGGTCTTCGCCGCCAGCGCCCAGGCCTTGAAGCCCGTGGGCAGCAGCGCCTCGATCTTGGCCCGGACCGCCTGGCCGAAGACCGGCGCCGCGCCGTCGGTGGAGATGCCCACCACGAGGGGCGAGCGGTTGACGATGGCGCCGAAGGTGAAGTCGGAGAGGGCCGGGCGGTCCACCACGTTCACCGGCACCCCCGCCGCGCGGGCGGCGGCGGAAAACCGCGCGGCTTCACCCTCGTCCTCGCCGTCGGCCACCGCGAGGACGGCGCCGTCGAGGTCGTCCGCGTGCCACGCGCGCACATGGATGGCGATGGGGCCGTGCGGGGGAGCCCCGGCGAGGCGCCACAGGTCCTCGCACACCTGGGGGGCGATCACCTCCACCCGCGCGCCGGCGGCGGACAGCAGCTCGGCCTTCCAGGCCGCGGGCTCACCACCCCCCGCCACCAGCACCCGCCGCCCCTCGAGGCCGAAGAAGACGGGCAGGCGGGCGATCTGCTCCATGCGCGCATGGCCGGTGTGGCGCGGCGCGCGGGAGGAGGGGGTGTCGGGGCCGGTGGCGGCCATGGGGAAAGATGCTCCTGAGAGGCTCTGGTTTCGAAGCGTACGGCGCGGCGCGCCGGCGATCAACGCGCGCGTCGGGGCGGGGTGGAATGCCCGGTCGTGGCCTTCGCGAGCCTGCACGCGGCTGGGCCTGCACGCGGTTGGGACCATCATGCCCGGCACGAGGCCCGGCGTGACGGTCCCACCGGCATCCTTCAGTCGCGGGCGGCGACGATGATGATCTCCACCAGATACTTGGGTGCCGCCAGCTTGCCCTCGCTGGTGGCGCGGGCGGGCGGATTCTCCTGGTCGACCCAGGCGTCCCACACGGCGTTCATGTCGGCGAAGTTGGCGATGTCCGAAAGCCAGATGGTGGCCGAGAGGATGCGCGACTTGTCGGTGCCGGCACGGGCCAGAAGGCTGTCGATGGAGGCGAGGACCCCGCGGGTCTGGCTCGCCACGTCCGCGCCCTCGGCCACCTGGCCGGCGAGGTAGATGGTGTTGCCGTGGATCACGGCTTCGCTCATGCGGCGGCCCTTGTCGAGCCTCTCGATGCTCATGGATCGGTCCTTTCGTTGCGGGGGAGGTGTTTAGCAGCTTGGGGGGCGGATGCGTCAACCGGGGGAACGTCGCCGGCCAATCGGTGGTGGACAGCTCAACCGCCGTCATGCTCCGGCTTGACCGGAGCATCCGTCCCGCCGCCGGGCGTGATGCCCGGCCAGAGCATGGGCCCTCCGGCAAAGCCGGAGGGCGACGACGGTTCGGGAGCCCAGCAAGAGACCGCCGAAGGCGCTTCCATAATCCGGCGATCCAACACATCGCCCGCTGCGCGAGCGTTTTGACGCCGGGTCCCCGCTCTCCTTCAGCTTCGCTGCGGTGGGCAGGGATGCGCGGAGTGCCTCAGTGCGCCTCTTCCCAGTTCTTCGCGGCGCGGGCGTCCACCTTCAGCGGCACCGCGAGGGTGACGGCGGGGCTGGCCGCGGTCTCCATGGCGTGGCGCACCACCGGGATGGTCGCGTCCGCCTCGCCGGCAGGCACCTCGAACACAAGCTCGTCGTGCACCTGCAGCAGCATGCGGGCTTCGAGCCCGGCCTTCGCGAGCGCCGGCTCCATGCGGATCATGGCCCGGCGGATGATGTCCGCCGCCGTGCCCTGGAGGCGGGCATTGATGGCGGCGCGCTCGTTGAAGGCGCGGATGGAGGGGTTCTTCGCCGCGATGTCGGGATAGTGGCAGCGCCGGCCGAACAGCGTTTCCACGTAGCCATGCTCGCGGCAGAAGGTCTTGGTCTCCTCCATATAGTCGCGGATGCCGGGGAAGCGCTCGAAATAGCGCTTGATGTACTGGCCTGCCTCATCGCGCGGAATGCCCAGCTGGTTGGCGAGGCCGAAGGCGGAGATGCCGTAGATGATGCCGAAATTGATCGCCTTGGCCCGACGGCGGATCTCGGCCGGCATGTCCTGCACCGGCACGCCGAACATCTCGGATGCGGTCATGGCATGGATGTCCAGGCCCTCGGTGAAGGCCTGCCGGAGCGCGGGGATCTCTGCGATCTCGGCCAGCAGCCGCAATTCGATCTGCGAATAGTCCGCCGAGACGAGCAGGTTGCCGTCCTCCGCCACGAACGCCCGGCGGATGCGCCGGCCCTCCTCGGTGCGGATGGGGATGTTCTGCAGGTTGGGGTCGGACGAGGACAGGCGCCCGGTGGTGGTGGCGGCGAGCGCATAGGATGTATGGACGCGCCTGGTCTGCGGGTGGACGAAATTGGGCAGCGCGTCCGTATAGGTGGAGCGGAGCTTGGAGAGCTGGCGCCAGTCCAGGATCTTCTGCGGCAGCTTGTGCCCGGCCTCGGCCAGTTCCTCCAGCGCGGTGGCCTTGGTGGACCACATGCCGGTGGCGGTCTTGGTGCCGCCGGGAAGCCCCATCCGGCCGAACAGGATGTCGCCCATCTGCTTCGGCGAGCCCACGTTCAGCCGCTCGCCGGCAAGTTCCGCGATCTCATCCTCGATCCGCGCCGCGCCCTGCGCGAACTCGGAGGAGAGGCGCGCCAGCATCGCCTTGTCGATGGAGATGCCCCGGCTCTCCATGCGCGCCAGCACCGGGATGAGCGGGCGCTCCAGCGTCTCGTAGACCGTGGTCCGCGCTTCCGCCGCCAAGCGCGGCTTCAGCACCCGCCACAGGCGCAGGGTGACGTCCGCATCCTCGGCGGCATAGGCGGTGGCCGTGTCGAGCGCCACCTTGTCGAAGGTGATCTGCGCCTTGCCCTTGCCGGTGACTTCCGAAAAGGCGATGGGCTGGTGGCCGAGGTGGAGGACCGAAAGCTCGTCCATGCCGTGGCCGTTGCGCCCCGCGTCCAGCGCGTAGGACATGCACATGGTGCAGTCGATGGGCGCGACCTCGATGCCGTGGCGGGCGAGGATGAGCTGGTCGTACTTCACATTGTGCCCGACCTTCAGCGTGCCCTTGTCCTCCAGCACGCCCTTCAGCGCGGCGATGGCGTCGGCGAACGGGATCTGGCCCGGCAGCAGTCCCTCGCTGAACAGCCCGTCCCCGGCGCCCTGATGGGCGAGGGGGATGTAGCAGGCCTCGTTGGGCGAGAGCGCCAGCGAGACGCCCACCAGATCCGCCTGCATGGGGTCCAGCGAGGTGGTCTCGGTGTCGAAGGCGACGAGCCCCTGGTCGGCGGCCTTGGCGCACCACGCCTTGAGCTCGGCGAGGTCGAGGATGGTGCGGTATGCCTTGCGGTCCACTGGGGTGGCGCGGGCCTCGCCGGCGCGGGCCTGGGCGAGGTCGGACGGGTTGAGGGTGCCCTTCGGCGTGTCCGCGGACGCCTGTGCAGCCGTCCCGCCGGACGCCGTGCCCCCGGCGCGGCAGCGTCCGCCTCGGGGCCGGGGCCGAAGAGGTCGCCCTTAGGGGCGAGCCTCGGGTCGGGCTCCACTTCTCCCGCCTCGACACCATAGGCCTCGGCCACGCGGCGGGTGATGGTGGTGAATTCCATGGCCTTCAGGAACGCGATGAGCTGCCGGGCGTCGGGCGCCTCCAGCACCAGATCGTCGAGGGGCACCTCCACCGCCACGTCGCGCACCAGCGTCACCAGCTGCTTGGAGATGCGCGCCGCCTCCGCATTGCCCAGGAGCGATTCGCGCCGCTTGGGCTGCTTGATCTCGGACGCGCGGGAAAGCAGCGTCTCCAGGTCGCCATATTCGCCGATGAGCTGGGCGGCGGTCTTGATGCCGATGCCGGGCACGCCCGGCACATTGTCGGTCGAGTCGCCCGCCAGCGCCTGCACGTCGGTGACCTTTTCCGGCGGCACGCCGAAATATTCCACCACCTCGCCGAGGCCGATGCGCCGCTCCGGCCGTGCCCCGCGCCCGCCGCTCTCGCCGGAGGCGGGATCGTACATGGCGACGTTCGGGCCGATGAGCTGCATCAGGTCCTTGTCGGCGGAGACGATCAGCACCTCCGCCCCTGCCTTCACCGCCTGGTCGGTATAGGTGGCGATGAGGTCGTCCGCCTCGTAGCGCGCCTGCTCCACCGGGATGAGGCCGAAGGCGCGCACCGCCTCGCGCATGAGCGGAAACTGCGGGATCAGCTCGTCCGGCGGGTCGGAGCGGTTGGCCTTGTAGTCGGGATAGAGCTCCTTGCGGAAACTGTCCTCCGACTTGTCGAAGATGATGGCGAGGTGGGTCGGCTTGATGCCGACCGCCCCGTCGCGCACGAACTGGAACAGCTTGGTGCAGAACAGCCGCACCGCGCCGGTGGGCAGGCGGTCCGAGCGGAAATTGTACTTGCGGTCCTGGTTGATGGACTGGAAGTAGGCGCGGAAGACGAACGAGGACCCATCCACCAGGAAGACGTGGTCACCGGGCTTGAGGGGTCGGGGAGAAGGAGACATGTGCGGTCCGCCTGAATGAGGCGCGCACGATGCCCGAGGGGGGCGCGCCGAACAAGGGGCGCGGGCGACGCCTTCTCCCTCAGCCCGCCACCGTCTCCGCGACGCTCGCCGCCACGCCGCCGGCGAGGATCCGGCCGAGCGCCGCGCGCACCGGCCCGGCGAATCGGGGATCGGCCGGCAGGTCGTCCCCGAACACCTCGCGCACCGAGAGGAGGGCGGGCGTGAGGCGGTCGGCATCGGGACCGGCCGCGTCGGCGAGCGCCCGCAGCCGGCCCGCCAGGGGGTCGCGCACTTCGATGGGCGTGCCGTGCTCGTCGCGGCCGGTGACGTAGCGCATCCAGCCGGCGATGGCGAAGGCGAGGAGCGGGATGGGCGCGCCGGCGGCGAGCCGGTCCCGCGCCGGGGCGACGAGGCGCTGCGGCAGCTTCTGCGAGCCGTCCATGGCGATCTGCCAGGTGCGGTGCTTCAGCGCCGGGTTTCGGAAGCGCTCGCGCAGGGCGCGCTTGTAGGCGCCCACGTCCACGCCGGCGGGCAGATGCAGGGTCGGGGTGATCTCCTCGTCCTGCAGCCGCTCCACCAGGCGGGCGAAGGCCGGCGCCGCCATCACGTCGGCGATATGGGCGTAGCCGGCGAGGGCACCGAGATAGGCCATGGTGGAATGGGCGCCGTTGAGCAGGCGCAGCTTCATGTGCTCGTAGGGGGCGACATCCGGCACCAGCTCGACGCCCACCTCCTCCAGCGGCGGCCGGCCGAGGGGGAAATGGTCCTCTACCACCCACTGGCTGAACGGTTCCGCCGAGACCGGCCACGCGTCCTCCATCCCCAGTCCGTCCGCCACCAGGGCCCGCACCGTGTCGGTGGTGGCGGGGACGATGCGGTCCACCATGGTGGAGGGGAAGGCCACCTCGCCTTCCACGAACCGCCCGAGGTCGGCCTCGCGCAAGGCGGCGAGGCGGGCGACGACCCGCGCCACGGTCCGGCCGTTTGCCGGCAGGTTGTCGCAGCACAGGACGGTGAAGGGGGCGATACCAGCGGCACGGCGCCGGCGCAGCGCCTCCACCAGAAAGCCCGGCGCGCTCACCGGGCGCTCGGGATCGGCGAGGTCGGCGCGGATGTCCGGGTGGCCCTCGTCCAGGGTGCCGGCGGCGGGATCGTGGCAATAGCCCTTCTCGGTCACCGTGAGGGTGACGATGCGCACCGCCGGGTCGGTCATGGCGGCGAGCAGCGCCTGCGGCTCGCGTGGCGCCACGAGCAGGCGGCGCAGGGAGCCGATCACCCGCAGGCGGTCGCCCTCCCCGGAGCGGGTGACGAGGGCGTAGAGGCCGTCCTGCGGGTCGAGGGCATCGGATGTGTTGGGCGAGCGCAGGCTGGCGCCTGCCACCGCCCAGCCCGCATGGCCGCGGCCGAGGATGTCGTCGAGGTAGACCGCCTGGTGCGCCCGGTGGAAGGCGCCGACGCCCAGATGCACCACGCCCACCTGCGCCGCCGCCACGTCATAGCCGGGGCGGCGCACGGGGGCGGGCACATGGGCGAGGCTGGCGAGGGACAGCCGTGCGCCGCTCACAGCCGGTAGGCTTTCTTGGCGAGGCCGTAGGCGAGGTCGCGCGCCACCTCTACCGCCTCGTCCTCGTCGAGCCGGTGCTCGGTGACGAGCTCGGCAAGGAAGCCGCAATCGATGCGCCGGGCCACGTCGTGGCGGGCCGGGATGGAGGGGAAGGCGCGGGTGTCGTCGTTGAAGCCCACCGTATTGTAGAAACCGGCGGTCTCCGTGGTCATGGCGCGAAATCGCTTCATGCCCTCCGGGCTGTCGTGGAACCACCAGGCCGGGCCGAGCCTGAGCGCCGGATAATGTCCGGCCAGGGGCGCCAGCTCGCGGGCATAGGTGGTCTCGTCCAGGGTGAAGAGGATCAGCGTGAGCTCCGGCGCGTTGCCGAAGCGGTCGAGCAGCGGCTTCAGCGCGCGCACATATTCGGTGGGGGAGGGGATGTCGGCCCCCTTGTCGCGGCCGTAGCGGGCGAACACCTGGCCGTTGTGGTTGCGCACGGCGCCGGGATGGATCTGCATCACCAGGCCGTCCTCCAGGCTCATGCGCGCCATCTCGGTGAGCATCTGGCCGCGGAACAGCTCGGCATCCCCGGCGCTCACGGGGGCGTTGCCGGTGACCCGCCGGAACAGGGCCTGCGCCTCCTCACGCGGCAGGTCGAAGGTGGCGGCGGTGGGGTGGCCGTGGTCGGTGGAGGTGGCGCCATAGGTCTTGAAGAAGGCCCGCCGCCTGCGGTGCGCTTCGAGGTAGCCGGACCAGGAGAAGGTGTCTTCCCCCGTCAGCTCGCCGAACCGCGCGAGGTTGGCGGAAAAGCCCTCGAACTCCGGATCCACCACCGGGTCGGGCCGATAGGCCGTCACCACGCGTCCGCTCCAGCCGCTGTCGCGGATCTCGGCGTGGGCGGCGAGGTCGTCGAGGGGGCTCTCGGTGGTGGCGATCACCTCGATGTTGAAGCGCTCGAACAAGGCGCGCGGGCGGAAGGCGTCCTGTTCCAGCTTGCCGGCGATGAGGTCGTAGGTGACATCGGCGTTTTCGGCGCACAGCCGCTCGCCGAGGCCGAACAGGGTGGCGAAGGCGTGGTCCAGCCACAGGCGGGTGGGGGTGCCACGGAACAGGTGGTAGTTGGCGGCGAACAGCCGCCAGATGGCGCGCCCATCCTGCTCGGTCTCGCCGCCGTCGCTGCGGGGAACGCCCAGCTTTTCCAGGGGGATGCCCTGGCTGTAGAGCATCCGGAAGACGTAGTGGTCTGGCACCACGAACAGCTTCGCGGGGTCCGGGAAGGGCGCGTTGCGCGCGTACCAGCGCGGGTCGGTGTGGCCGTGGGGCGAGACGATGGGCAAGGCCTCCACCTCCCCGTACAGCCGGCGGGCGACGGCGCGCGCGGACGGGTCGGCGGGGAAGAGTCGGTCGGGATGAAGGAGCGGGGACAAGGACTTACCTCGCTTTCGCGACAAGTGGCGGTTCGGCGGCCTCGTTCGCAGCGACGGCGGGATCGGGGCCCTGCTCGAAATAATCGGGATGGGCGGCGACGAGGGCCTCCACGCTGGGGATGACCCGGCCGAGATGGGCCGCCATGTTCTTCTCCGCCGCATCCGCATCCCCGGCCGCGATGGCGTCCGCCACCAGCGCGTGCTCGGCGATGACCGAGGAGCGGCGCTGGGGCGAGGGCAGGGTGAGCAGGCGGCAGCGGTCCACGTGGGTCTTCTCCTGCCGGATCACCCGCCAGATGTTGGGGTGCCCGGCCAGCTCGGCGATGGCCTGGTGGAAGTCCTCGTCGGCCGCATGGAAATCGGTGAGTGCCCGCGCCCGGTGCGCCTCCCGCTGCTGGCGCAGATGGGTGTGGAGGGGCGCCACCAGCGCCCGGCGGTCCGCCGACGGGGCCGCGGCGACGCGCGCGGCGGCTTCGCGCACCGTGGTGCGCTCCAGCGCGTTGCGGATGACCATGGCGTCGCGCACCTCCGGCACCGAGATGCGCGAGACGAAGGTGCCGTACTGGGGGAAGATGTCCACCAGGCGCTCGTCCGCGAGCTTCAGGATCGCCTCGCGCACCGGCGTGCGGCTGACGCCGTAGGCGAGGGCGATCTGCTTTTCCTGCAGGGCGCCGCCGGGGGGGAGCGTCATGGCGACGATCTCGTCGCGCAGCGCCGCGTGGATGCGGGCCGAGGCCGGCACCGCGCGGACATTCTCGCCGCGGGTGGCCAACTTGCGCCTGAGATCCGCCACGCCCGCCGCCTCCCCATCCCGCGCCGCTCTTGCGGTGCTTCGCATACTAATATATTAGCATATCAAAAGCGTCAACGAAGGCGCCGGAGCCGGAACCCGGCCGCGAGGGAGGAGCGTCTTGGTGGAAGCGATAATCGGCACGGCGCCTCGCGTCCTGGCGTTGTCGGCGAAGGACAACGTGGCCGTGGCTCTGGACGAGGTGCCCGCGGGCGCTCCCGTGGCCGGCGTGCGTGCGCTCGCGCGCATTCCCAGGGGGCACAAGTTCGCGCTGGAGGCGATCTCCGAAGGCGCTCCGGTGCTCAAGTTCGGCCAGGTCATCGGGTTCGCCGCCGCACCCATCGCGCCCGGCGCCCACATCCATACCCACAACGTGGTGCTGCACGATTTCGCCCGCGACTACGCCTTCGCCGCCGACGCGAAAGAGGATGTCCTGGTCCCCGAGGCGGAGCGCGCGACCTTCCAGGGCTATCTCCGTTCCAACGGGCGCACCGGTACCCGCAACTATCTCGGCATCCTCACCAGCGTGAACTGCTCGGCCTCGGTGGCGCGGTTTGCGGCGCAGGCGGCCGAGCGTGCCGGGCTGCTGGCGGATTTTCCCGGTATCGACGGCATCGTGCCCATCATCCACGGCACCGGCTGCGGGATGGCCTCCAAGGGGGAGGGCTACGATGTGCTCTCCCGCACCCTGTGGGGCTATGCCACCCATCCCAATTTCGCCGCCGTGGTCATGGTGGGGCTCGGCTGCGAGATGTTCCAGATCGCCCGTTTCAAGTCCGAGTATGGGGTGCAGGAGGCGGAGGGCTTCCGCACCCTCACCATTCAGGACGAGGGCGGCACAAGGCGCACCGTGGAGCACATCCTCGGCATGCTCAGGGAAATGGCGCCGAAGGCGGCCGCCGCCCGGCGCCAGACGCGGCCGGCCTCCGAGATCGTGCTGGCCCTCCAGTGCGGCGGCTCGGACGGCTATTCGGCCCTCACCGCCAACCCGGCGCTGGGGGTCGCCTCCGACCTGCTGGTGGCCAATGGCGGCACCTCCATCCTCTCCGAGACGCCGGAGATCTACGGCGCCGAGCACCTGCTCACCCGCCGCGCCGCCAGCCGGGAGGTGGGCGAGAAGCTCGTCGCCCGCATCCGCTGGTGGGAGGACTACACCGCCCGCAATGCGGGGGAGATGAACAACAATCCCTCCCCCGGCAACAAGGCGGGCGGGCTCACCACCATCCTCGAGAAGTCGCTGGGCGCTGCCGCCAAGGGCGGATCGGCCACCCTCAGGGCCGTCTATGAATATGCCGAGCCGGTGACCGCGCACGGCTTCGTCTTCATGGACACGCCGGGCTACGACCCGGTGGCCGCCACCGGCCAGGTGGCGGGCGGCGCCAATGTCATCTGCTTCACCACCGGCCGGGGCTCCGCCTTCGGCTGCAAGCCGGCGCCGTCCATCAAGCTCGCCACGAATTCCGACATCTATCGCCGGATGGAGGAGGACATGGACATCAACTGCGGCGACGTGCTCGACGGCGTGCCGCTTCCGGCGAAGGGCCGCGAGATCTTCGATGCGGTGCTGGCCGTCGCCTCGGGCGCGCGCACCAAGTCGGAGGCGCTGGGATATGGCGACGCCGAGTTCGTGCCCTGGCAGATCGGCGCCGTGATGTGACGACACGCGGGGCCGGCGCGGCGCGCCGGCCTGCGCAACACCGCGGCGCGCGCCTCCGGGCGCGTCCGCGACAAAGGCCGGAAAGGCCGCTGGAATACGCAAAACACCAGGGAGAACGCCAATGCTGTCACGCCGAAGCCTGCCCCTCCTCGCCGTCGCCGCGGCCGCGCTTCTCGCGGCGCCGGCGGCCCTCGCCCAGACCACGCTGCGCTCGGCCGACATCCATCCGGACGGCTATCCCACCGTGGAATCGGTGAAGTATTTCGGCGAGATCATCGAGAAGAAGACGAACGGCAAGTACAAGGTGCAGGTATTCTATGCCGGCCAGCTCGGCGGCGAGAAGGACACCATCGAGCAGACGCGCTTCGGCGTCATCGACCTCAACCGGATCAACACCGCGCCCTTCAACAACCTGATCCCGGAGACGGCGGTGCTCGGCATGCCGTTCCTGTTCCGCTCCGTGGAGCACATGTACAAGGTGGTGGACGGCCCCATCGGCGCCGAGATCGCCAAGTCGTTCGAGCCGCACGGCCTCGTGGTGCTGGGCTTCTTCGATTCCGGCGCGCGCTCCATGTACAATTCCAAGAAGCCGATCAAGACCCTCGACGACATGAAGGGCATGAAGATCCGGGTGCAGCAGTCGGATCTCTTCATCGGCATGATCAATGCCCTGGGCGCCAACGCGACCCCCATGCCGTTCGGTGAGCTTTATTCGGCGCTGCAGACCGGCCTGGTGGATGGGGCGGAGAACAACTATCCCTCCTACGACTCGGTCAAGCACTACGAGGTGGCGAAGTATTATTCGCTCACCGAGCACTCGCTCGCCCCCGAGGTCTTCGTCATGTCCAAGCGCTCCTGGGACAAGCTGAGCGCCGACGAGCAGAAGATGTTCAAGGAGGCGGGCCTGGAGGCCACCAAGAAGATGCGCGAGCTCTGGGCCAAGCGGGACGCCGAGTCCAAGGAGCGGGTGATCAAGGGCGGCGCCATCATCAACGAGGTGGACAAGAAGCCTTTCATCGACGCCATGAAGCCCGTCTACGACAAGTTCGTCACCACCGACAAGATGAAGGACCTCGTCGCCCGCATCCGCGCGGTCGACTGAAGCGCGCGCCGCGCCGGGCCGCCTGGCCCGGCGCGGCCTGCAGGATGGGGTTTCGCATGAGCGAGCACACCTTGAAGGAACGGGAGTCCATGGGTGAATTCTCCGGCCTCCTCATGCTGAGGCACGTGGTCAGGCTCCTGTCCCACGTCGCCCTCTGGATTTCCGGCGCGGGCCTCGTGGCCATGACGGCCGCCGTGTTCTGGCAGGTCATCGGCCGCTACATCCTCAACGCCTCGCCGAGCTGGACCGAGCCGTTGTCGCTGCTGCTGATGAGCTGGTTCATCCTGCTCGGCGCGGCGGTGGGCGTGCGCGAGGGCATGCATCTCGGCTTCGAGATCGGCCTGCATTTCGCCAGCCCCCCTGTGCGCCGGGCCATGGAGATCACCACCCACGTGCTGGTGATGGCGTTTGGCGGCGCCATGGCCTGGTATGGCTGGGACCTCGCCATGGGCACCTGGAGCGCCAAGATGGCGGGCATCGACCTGCCCCAGGGCGTGGACTACCTGCCGCTCGTGGGCGGCGGCTTCCTCATCTGCCTGTTCTCCTTCGAGCGGCTCCTGACCGACCTCACCGAGAAGCGCGTCCCCGAGGTGCCGCTCGGGCACGTGCACACCGTCGAATGACGCGGGAAGGATAGATCCATGGCCATCACCATCCTGTTCGGCGTGTTCGCGCTGCTGCTGCTCATCGGCACCCCGGTCGCCTTCTGCCTCGGCCTCGCCTCGCTGGCGACGGTGCTCTACATGGACCTGCCGCCGGTGGTGGTGTTCCAGCAGCTCAATTCCGGCATGAACGCCTTTTCCATGCTGGCCATTCCGTTTTTCATCTTCGCCGGCGACCTGATGATGCGCGGCGGCATCGCCGACCGCCTCATCGGCATGGCGGCGAGCCTCGTTGGCCACCTGCGCGGCGGGCTCGGCCAGGTGAACGTGGTGGCCTCCACCCTGTTCGGCGGCATTTCCGGCTCGGCGGTGGCGGACGCCTCGGCCATCGGCGGCATCATGATCCCGCAGATGGCGCGCCACGGCTATGCCAAGGACTATGCGGTCAACGTGACGGTGAACGCGGCCATCATCGCCCTGATGATCCCGCCGTCCCACAACATGATCATCTATTCCCTGTCGGCGGGCGGCACCATCTCCATCGCCGATCTGTTCACCGCGGGCATCGTGCCCGGCCTGCTGCTGGCCGCCGCGCTGATGATCACCGCCTATGTGGTGGCGCGCAATCGCGGCTATCCGGCCGGCGAATTCCCGGGCTGGTACGCCGTGCTGCGCGCGGTGGTGGCGGCGGTGCCGGGCATCCTGCTCATCGGCATCATCTTCGGCGGGGTGCGTTCCGGCATCTTCACGGCGACGGAAAGCTCATGCATCGCCGTGGTCTATGCCATCCTCGTGACCACCCTGGTCTATCGGGAGATGGACTGGTCCGGCTTCGTGGACGCGACGCTCGGCGCGGTGCGCACCACCGCCATGGTGCTGCTGGTGATCGGCACCGCCGCCTCCTTCGGCTGGCTCATGGCCTTCCTGCAGGTGCCGAAGGCGACCATTGAGCTGATGCAGTCGCTGTCGTCCAACCCCTACGTCATCCTGCTGCTGATCAACATCATCCTGCTCATCCTCGGCACCTTCATGGACATGGCGCCGATGATCATCATCTGCACCCCCATCTTCCTGCCGCTGGTGAAGGCCTTCGGCATCGATCCGGTGCATTTCGGGGTGATCCTGATCCTGAACGCCGGCATCGGCCTCAACACGCCGCCGGTGGGCTCGGTGCTGTTCGTGGGCTGCGCCGTGGGCAAGATCACCATCGGCGAGGCGATGAAGACCATCTGGCCCTTCTTCGGTGCCTCCATCGCGGTGCTGATGATCGTCACCTACGTGCCGGCGGTGTCGCTCTGGCTGCCGTCCGTGTTCCGCTGACCGCCTGATCCGGCCCCGTCTTCGGAGCTTTTCCGGGCGTCCGCCCGCCATCCCCCTTGCGAGGTTGCCATATGATGATCGACGTGCGCCACGTGCACCACCAGGACGCGGCCAAGGGCTTCGACACCGCGGCGCTGCGGCGCAACTACCTGGTGGAGCGGCTGTTCGAGCCCGGCAAGGTGCTGCTCACCTACTCCCACGTGGAGCGCTTCGTCATCGGCGGCGCCACCCCCGCCTCGGTGCCGCTGAAGCTGGAGAGCGACAAGGCCACCATCGGCTCACCCAACTTTCTCGACCGGCGCGAGCTCGGTGTCTTCAACATCGGCGGTGCGGGAACAGTGAGCGTGGACGGCGTGGCCCATCCCCTCGGCCACCGCGATGCCCTCTACGTCCCCATGGGGACGCGGGAGGTGGTGTTCGCCTCCGACGATCCGGATGCGCCGGCCCGCTTCTATCTGCTCTCCACCCCCGCGCATGCGCGCTACGAGACGAAGGTGGTCCGCATCGCCGAGGCGAAGCGGATGCCGCTCGGCGACACCGCCACCGCCAACAAGCGCACCATCTACCAGATGATCCATCCGGACGTGGTCACCTCCTGCCAGCTGGTCATGGGGATGACCCAGCTCGACGAGGGCAATGTGTGGAACACCATGCCCTGTCATGTGCACGACCGCCGCTCGGAGGTGTACCTTTATTTCGACCTGCCGGCGGACGCCCGCGTCATTCATCTCATGGGCGAGCCGGACGAGACCCGCCACGTCGTGGTGGCGGACGGGCAGGCGGTGATCTCCCCGCCCTGGTCCATCCATTCCGGCTGCGGCACGCGGGCCTACACCTTCATCTGGGGCATGGGCGGCGACAATATCGACTATACGGACATGGACATGGTGCCCATGGGCGAGCTGAAGTGACCGCCGCCATTCCCTCTCCCTTCGACCTTGCCGGCCTCCGCGCGATGGTGACCGGCGCCAATACCGGCCTCGGCCAGGCCATCGCCGTGGCCCTGGGCGCGGCGGGGGCGCAGGTGGTGGGCGTCGGCCGCTCCGCCATGGACGAGACGGCGGACCTGGTGCGCGCCGCCGGGGCGTCGTTCACCGCCGTCGCCGCGGACCTCGCGACGCTGGAGCCGATCGAGCGCGTCGTCGCGGAGGCGCGGGCGGGGGGGCGTGTCGACATCCTGGTCAACAATGCCGGCATCATCCGCCGCGCCGACGCCATCGACTTCACCGAGCAGGACTGGGACGACGTGATGAACGTCAACCTCAAGTCCACCTTCTTCCTCACCCAGGCGGTGGCGCGCGGCATGCTTCAGGACGGGAAGGGCGGCAAGGTGATCAGCATCGCCTCGCTGCTCTCCTTCCAGGGCGGCATCCGCATTCCCTCCTACACGGCGAGCAAGAGCGGGCTGGCCGGCCTGACGCGGCTGCTGGCTTGCGAATGGGCGGGGCGGGGCATCAATGTGAACGCCATCGCGCCCGGCTATTTCGTCACCAACAACACCGAGGCGCTGCGCGCGGACCCGGACCGCAACGCCGCCATCCTCGCCCGCATCCCGGCGGGAAAATGGGGCGATCCGTCGGACATCGGCGGGGCGGCGGTGTTCCTGGCCTCCCGCGCGGCGGACTATGTGCACGGCGTCGTGCTGCCGGTGGACGGCGGCTGGCTCGCCCGCTGAGCCGACAGGAGAGATCCATGAGCGAAAAAGGGGACGTCTTCGCCTTCGCCGATGCAACGCCGGTGGAGGTGATCGACGAGGTGGTGAGCCGGCAGATCCTCACCTTCAACGACGAGATCATGATGGTGCGGGTCATCTTCAAGACGCCCGGACCCGGCGGCGCGCCGCACAGCCATCCTCACGTGCAGATCACCAGCGTGGAGAGCGGCGTGTTCGACCTGACCATCGACGGGCGGACGCAGCGGCTCAAGGCCGGCGACAGCTTCTACGTGCCCTCGGGCGTCCATCACGGGGCGATCTGCATCGAGCCCGGCGTGCTGGTGGACGTGTTCGCCCCCATGCGGGCGGATTTCCTGAAGGACGCCTGAGACCCGGATAGGGAGGGGTCAGCCCTTCGCCTTGCCCGCGGCTGCGGCGGTGAGCGCCGCCGCCAGCGCCGGGGCGTCGCCGGACATGCGGAAGACCTTCACCCGGGCGGTGGCGCCCGAGGCGAGCCTCACCTGCGAGGGTGCGACCCCCGCCGCCTGGGCCAGCACCTTGCACACCGCCGCCGTGGCGGCGCCATCCTCGGGGGCGGCGCGCACCCGCACCTTCAGCACTTCCCGCCCGTCCGACAGGCTGGCGAGCCCGTCGAGGCCGTCGCGCCCGCCGCGCGGGGTGGCACGGATGGTGACCTCCACGCCGTCGGCGAGCAGCTTCAGGAAGGACACGGGGTGTGCCGGCCTCTCAGAACACGTTGGGGTAGACGTAGTAGTGGATCACCTGCTGGAGGAAGAAGATCAGCAGGATCAGCACCATCGGCGACAGATCGATGCCGCCGAGATTGGGCAGCAGGTTGCGGATGGGCGCCAGGACCGGCTCGGTGACGCGGAAGAGGAACTCGCCCACGTTCCGCACGAACGAATTGTACGGGTTCACCACATTGAACGCGACGAGCCAGGACAGCACCGCCGCCGCGATCAGGATCCAGACGTAGAGTTGCAGTACGACAAGGATGACGTCGAGCAGTGCGCGCATCGCAGAAACGGTCCCCGGGGAGTTGCGCCACAGCAATAGCCCCCGAGGCTCCTCCGAACAAGGCGTAAGGCACCACGCCGAGGCGCCCGCCGCCTGCGTCAGCCGGTCGCGTCGCCATCGCGGGGCCGTCCGGGATCGGGCAGGGCGCCGGCGCCCGGCGTCTTCTCCGGATCGGTCAGGTGCGGCTTGGCATGCGGACCGGCCGCGGGAAAGTCGTTTCCGGCGCTGGGTTTTCCTGCCGCGACCGGAGCTTTTGTCGCGGGGGTTCCGGTGGGGCGGGCTTCCGTGGGGGGACGTGGCGTCCGGGGCGTGGGAACATGGGCGGGCATGGCAGCCTCCATCATCTGACCATCATTGGAAGACAACGCTGCAGCCGTGTTTGCGTTTCAAAGGGCGCATCCGCCGCGTGGGGGCCGCGGCAAAACCGCGAATGCGCACGATGCAGCCGTCGGCGGCTCGCGCTGTTTCCTGCGCCGGCCTCGTAAGCCGGCACGACGGTTACAATAACCGGGCGCATCGGGCTGCGCCTTGATTTGGCGGCCTTGACTCGGCGGCCTTTGACTTGGTGGCCTTGACTTGCCGTCGCGGCGAAGGCAGCTTCGCGCCGCGTCGGGGGGGCGCCGCGTTCGACCCCCTCCAACCCCACGGACACTCATGCGCAGCTATCTGGACTTCGAGAAGCCGGTCGCCGAACTCGAGGCCAAGGTGGAAGAGCTGCGGGCGCTGGCTTCCTCCGGCGAGGGGGTGGCCATCACCGACGAGGTACAGCGGCTGGAGGCCAAGGCGCGCGAGGCGCTGATCGCTCTCTACACCAACCTCACGCCCTGGCAGAAGACGTTGGTGGCGCGCCATCCGCAGCGCCCCCACTTCGCCGATTTCACCCGCGGCCTGTTCGAGGATTTCACTCCGCTGGCGGGCGACCGCAAATATGGCGAGGACGAAGCCATCCTCGGCGGCTTCGCCCGGTTCCGCGGCGAGGCCGTGTGCGTGCTCGGCCACGAGAAGGGCTCCTCCACCGAAATGCGCATCCGGCACAATTTCGGCATGGCGCGCCCGGAGGGCTACCGCAAGGCGGCCCGCATCATGGAGCTTGCCGACCGCTTCGGCCTGCCGGTCATATCGCTGGTGGATACCGCCGGCGCCTATCCCGGCATCGGCGCCGAGGAGCGCGGGCAGGCGGAGGCCATTGCCCGCTCCACCGACGCGTGCCTTTCCCTTTCGGTGCCCAACGTGGCGCTCGTCATCGGCGAGGGCGGCTCGGGCGGGGCCATCGCCATCGCCACCGCCAACAAGGTGCTGATGATGGAGCATGCCATCTACAGCGTGATCTCGCCGGAAGGCGCGGCCTCCATCCTGTGGCGCGATACCGCGAAGGCGCAGGACGCCGCCACCAACATGAAGATCACCGCCCAGGACCTGCTGCGCTTCGGCGTCATCGACGCCATCGTCAAGGAGCCGGCCGGCGGGGCCCACCGCGATCCCGACGCGGCCGTGGCGGCGGCGGGCGATGCCATCGCCGATGCCCTGTCCTCGCTCGCCGGCCTTGATGGGGCGCAGGTGCGCAAGGCGCGCCGCGACAAGTTCCTGGCCATCGGCAGATCGCTTTAACCATGTCCATGCGACAGGGGGCGGACGGGTGCGGCGCATCTCATCTTGGCCGCATTTGCCTTATTGTCTCCAAGGGAGCAGGGCGGCAACTCTTTACGTGCCGTCAAGGGTTGAGGGACTAACCATGTCGGTCACCGCGACCGGCAGGGACCCGGGAGTCAAGCGTTGAGCCGTCCGTTGACGAAAGCCTCGTCCCGCATCCGCATGGTGGCCCTGGCCGCCGTCGCGGCGCTCGCCCTCGCGGCGTGCAACGCGACCGATTCCGAGGTGGCGCGCAAGGCCAACAAGCCGCTGTCGCCGCAAATGGTGTCCCTGCTCGGGCAGAAGGACATGTCGCCGGCAAGCCCGATCCTGGTGCGCATCTTCAAGGAAGAGGCGGAGCTCGAGGTGTGGAAGGTCACCTCCGACGGCTCCTATGCCCTTTTGAAGACCTATCCCATCTGCCGCTGGTCGGGCGAGCTCGGTCCCAAGGTGCGGATGGGTGACCGGCAGGCGCCCGAGGGCTTCTATGCCATCACCCCCGGGCAGATGAACCCCAATTCCAACTACTACCTGTCCTTCAACCTCGGTTTCCCCAACGCCTTCGACCGCGCCTACGGGCGCACGGGCGAGTTCCTCATGGTGCATGGCGACTGCTCGTCCGCCGGCTGCTACGCCATGACCGACGAGCAGATTTCCGAGATCTTCTCGCTGGCGCGCGAGAGCTTCGGCGGCGGGCAGCGGGCGTTCCAGGTGCAGGCCTACCCCTTCCGCATGACGCCGAAGAACATCGCCAAGCACCGCAACAACCCGAACATGGCCTTCTGGCGCAACCTGAAGCAGGGCTACGACCATTTCGAGGTCACCCGGCAGGAGCCGAAGGTGAACGTGTGCGCCCGCTCCTATGTGTTCGACGCCGAGGCGGCGCCGGGCCGGGGCTTCGATGCCGCCGCCGCCTGCCCGCCCTATCAGGTGCCGCCGCAGATCGCCTCCGCCGTGGCCGAGAAGCAGAGGAAGGACGACGCCCAGGTGGCGGAGCTTTCCCCGTCCTCGCCGCTGGCGCCCGTGCGCACCGGCAGCGATGGCGGCATGCACCCGGTTTTCCTGGCCAAGCTCAAGGAGCGCGAGAGCGGACAGCTCTCCTTCACCGAGGCGCCGGGAACGCTGCCGGAATACGTGAACCCGCCGAAGGTGACCGGGGCCGCCGCTGCGCCGGCCGAAGTGGCGACCACCGCCTCCGTGGCCCGCGTTCCCACGCCCGCCGCCGCTCCTCAGCCCCCGGCCGCGAAGCCTGTGGTGGCGACCGCCGCGGCGCCCAAGCCCGCCGCAGGCGTTCCCAGGCCCGCCGCAGGCGTGCCCAACCCGGCGGCCGTCGCGAGCGTCGCGGCCGCCACCGTGCCGCAGCGGTCCGTCTCCTCCGAACCCTCGGCCACCCGCCCGCAGTGAGCGGGGCGGCTTCGGCCGGAGGCTCTCGCTCGGCGGCATGCGGAAAAGCGTGAACGCGCCGTGAGCTGCGGGCACCGCCGCGCCCCCTCCGGCGCCGTCTCCGCTTATGCTCCGCCCATGCGCCGGAGCTTCCGCCATCGTCCCCTCGAGCGGCTGGAGCCCGCGCCGATCGGCCCGCCGCAGCCTGATCGAAGCCGGCACCGGGCGCTCCCGCCGCTTGCTGAAGCCTTAAGGTGCCGCTTACGCTCACTGCTGCCGACGGATGCTTTCCGGAGGGGAGGGGCGCATGGAAGACTGGGCGAGGCGGGCCGCGGCCGTCACGGCGGGGGTTGCCTGGGTGGCGCTGGCGCTGCAACTGGGCATCGTGGTGGTCAGGATGGCCGCCATCGGCCAGGGCCTGGGCGCCGCCGCGTGGCGCTTCCTCGGCTTCTTCACCGTGCTCACCAACGGCCTCGTCGCGGTGGTGGCGACGGCGGTGGCTCTTTACCCGGCCGGGCGGATCGCGACGCCGCGCCTGCGGCTGATGGCGGTGGTGTCCATTGTGCTGGTGGGGATCATCTACGCGCTGCTGCTCCGGCACGTGTGGAACCCCACGGGCTGGCAGGCGGTGGCGGACCACCTGCTGCATGAGGCGACGCCGCTGCTGTTCCTTGCGACCTGGGGCCTGTCACGCCACGGCAGCCTCGCCGTCCGCGACGCCCTGTGGGCGATGGCGCCGCCGATCCTCTACCTCGCCTATGCCCTGGCGCGGGGCGAGGCGGACGGATGGTACGCCTACTGGTTCCTCGATCCGGCCAAGCTCGGGGACGGGCGCATGGCCCTCAACACGGTGCTGCTCGCCGCGGCGTTCCTCGCGACGGCCCTGCTTTTCCTCGGCATCGACAGGCTGCTCGCCCGCCGCATCGCCCGCTGAGCGGCGCGCCCGGGCGGGACGGCTCCCGCCCCCAAGACCCGAAAAGACCCGGCGCTTCAGGCGAAGCGGCCGTGGCAGTGCTTGTATTTCTTGCCCGAGCCGCAGGGGCAGGCCTCGTTGCGGCCCACCTTCCCCCAGCTGGAGGGATCGTTCGGATCACGCTCCACCACCGCCACGTCGCCCGAGAGCAGGGGCTGGGGCCGGCTGCCGATGGACGCACCAGCGAACGCGATCTCGTCCTCGCCGGTGAAGGGGTCGGCGTGGTGGGCTTCCATGGGCGGAAGCTCCTCCGTCGCCGGCGGCTGGGTGACGATCTCCACCCGCATGAGCTGGGCGGTGACGATCTCGCGCAGCCGGTTGAGCAAGGCGGAGAAGAGGTTGAAGGCCTCGGACTTGTATTCGTTGAGCGGGTCGCGCTGGGCGTAGCCGCGCAGCCCCACCACCTGCCGCAGGTGGTCGAGCATGGCGATATGCTCGCGCCAGAGGTGATCGAGGGTCTGCAGCAGGATGGACTTTTCCACATAGCGCATGATGTCCGGCCCGTACTGGGCGGCCTTGGCCGCCATCAGCTCGTCGGCCAGGCGAATGACGCGCTCGGTGACCTCGGGGCCGGCGATGCCCTCCTCTTTCGCCCATTCCTTCACGGGCAGTTCGAGGGCGAGCACCTCCTTCAGCGCCGCGTCGAGGCCGTCCACGTCCCACTGCTCGGGATAGGCGTTCTCGGGGATGTGCTTGGCCACCATCTCGGTGATGAGGGCGTGGCGCATGTCCTCGACGGTCTCGGCGACGTCGCCGTCATTCATCAGTTCGAGGCGCTGCTCGAACACCACCTTGCGCTGGTCGTTCAGCACGTCGTCGTACTTGAGCAGGTTCTTGCGCATGTCGTAGTTGCGCGCTTCCACCTTCTGCTGCGCCTTCTCCAGCGCCTTGTTGATCCAGGGGTGGATGATGGCCTCGCCTTCCTTCAGGCCGAGGCGCTGCAGCATGCCATCGAGCCTGTCCGACCCGAAGATGCGCATCAGGTCGTCTTCCAGGGAGAGGAAGAACTTGGAATGGCCGGGGTCGCCCTGGCGGCCGGAGCGGCCGCGCAGCTGGTTGTCGATGCGCCGGCTCTCGTGCCGCTCGGTGCCGAGCACGTAGAGGCCGCCGGCGGCCAGCGCCTTCTGCTTCAGCGCTTCCACCTCGGCGCGGATCTTCGCTTCGGCGGCGGCGCGCTCCTCGCCTTCCGGCAGGTCCTTCAGCTCGATGTCGATGCGCATGTCGGCGGAGCCGCCGAGCTTGATGTCGGTGCCGCGGCCGGCCATGTTGGTGGCGATGGTGATCGCCCCCGGCACGCCGGCCTGGGAGACGATGTAGGCCTCCTGCTCGTGATAGCGCGCGTTCAGCACCGCGAAGGCCTTCACAGCGCTGTCATTGCTGAGGAGCTCGCGGCCGGAGAAGGCCTCCGGGTCGGAGAAGTCCTTCTGCTTGAAGTCGGCCTGCTTGAGCAGTTCCGCCAGCAGCTCCGATTTCTCGATGGAGGTGGTGCCCACCAGCACCGGCTGGTCGCGCGCGGCGCATTCCTTGATCAGCTCGATGATGGCGGCGTACTTCTCGCCCGCGGTGCGGTAGACCTCGTCGTCGTCGTCGGTACGGGAGATCGCCACGTTGGTGGGGATCTCCACCACCTCGAGCTTGTAGATGTCGGAGAACTCCGCCGCCTCGGTGTTGGCGGTTCCGGTCATGCCCGACAGCTTGTCGTAGAGGCGGAAATAGTTCTGGAAGGTGATGGAGGCCAGCGTCTGGTTCTCGGGCTGGACCTGCACCCGCTCCTTGGCTTCCAGGGCCTGGTGCAGGCCTTCCGAATAGCGCCGGCCGGGCATCATGCGGCCGGTGAACTCGTCGATGATCACCACTTCGCCGTTGCGGACGATATAGTCCTTGTCGCGCTGGAAGAGGGTGTGGGCGCGCAGGGCCTGGTTCACATGGTGGACCACCGAGACATTCTCGATGTCGTAGAGGCTCTCGGACTTGAGCAGCCCCGCCTCGGTCAGCATCTGCTCCATCTTCTCCATGCCCGCTTCCGTCATGGTGACGGTGCGCTGCTTCTCGTCGACCTCGTAGTCTTCTTTGGCGAGGCGCGGGATGTAGGCGTCGATGGTGTTGTAGAAGTCGGAGCGGTCGTCGAGCGGGCCGGAGATGATGAGGGGCGTGCGCGCCTCGTCGATGAGGATGGAGTCCACCTCGTCGACGATGGCGTAGAAGTGCGGGCGCTGCACCATGTGGGCGCGCTCGTACTTCATGTTGTCGCGCAGATAGTCGAAGCCGAGCTCGTTGTTGGTGGCGTAGGTCACGTCGCTGGCGTAGGCGACGCGGCGCTCGTCGTCGTCGAGGCCGTGGACGATGATGCCGGTGGTGAGGCCGAGGAAGCGGTAGAGGCGGCCCATCCACTCGGCGTCGCGCTTGGCGAGGTAGTCGTTCACCGTCACCACGTGCACGCCCTTGCCGGCCAGGGCATTGAGGTAGACGGGAAGGGTGGCGACCAGGGTCTTGCCCTCGCCGGTCTTCATCTCGGCGATGCCGCCCTCGTGCAGCACCATGCCGCCGATGAGCTGCACGTCGAACGGCCGCATGCCCAGCGCGCGCTTGGCGCCCTCGCGCACGGTGGCGAAGGCCGGCACCAGAAGGTCGTCCAGCGTCTTGCCTTCGGCGATCTGGCGGCGGAAGTCGTCGGTCCGGGCCCGGAGCGCCTCGTCGGAAAGCGCCTCCAACTCCGGCTCCAGTGCGTTGATGGCCTGAACGCGGGGACGGTATCCCTTCACCCGGCGATCGTTCGCGGAGCCGAAGAGCTTGCGGGCAAGTCCACCTAACATGGGTTGTGTCTCTGTTCCGATCCGTCAGGTCTCAAGGAGGGCGGAGACGGGCCGCCGGACCCTCCGGTCAATGATGCGCCTTTGGACAACCGCAATGCGGCGTCAGCAAGTCCGCAGGGCGCGCGCAGGCGGGTGCAGCGACAAAGCGCGCAGCCGCTTTCGCGCGTCCCTTCGGGGGCAGCGTACCAGCGGGACACTTATGAACGGGTCGGGGCAATGTCAATGCGAGGTCGGGCGATCCGGGTGCCGTGCGCCGCGCGGGGGAGGGCGGCCGCGGCCCGTCGCGCCCCTGCCGGTGCTCATCTCCCCTCCCGGCTCGCCCGCCGTCGCGCGCTCGGACCGGAGGCGCATCCGCGCTGCTTTGACAAAGCGTTGCTGCCTTGCACAGGCCGCGGCAAATCCGGCCGGCACGCGGGACCCGGCCCATTCCTCTCATGGACACGTCTGGACCCCATGCTTACTATCCGCCGCGACTGCACAATCGGGGGATGGAGTATGGTGGGGGGTATCGGGGTGTCCGGTGGGCTGCAGCGTGGCAGCGTCGCGCTTTGTGCGGCCTTACTCCTGGCGGCCTGCGAGGAGAAGAACACCTACGTTCCACCCCCGCCTCCCAAGGTGACGGTCGCTCCGGTTCTGGAGCAGCCGGTGACGCGCTTCCTAGAGCTCACCGGCAACACCGCCGCCATCAATTCGGTGGACCTGAACGCGCGCGTCCAGGGCTTCCTCACCTCCATCAACTACAAGGATGGCGCGCTCGCCCGGAAGGGCTCGGTGCTGTTCGTGATCGAGCAGGACCAGTACAAGGCCCAGCTGGACCAGGCCAAGGCGACCCTCGCCGCCAACCAGGCCGCGCAGGTGCAGGCCGAGGCGGAATACAACCGGCAGGCGCAGCTCGCCAAGCAGGACTTCGCCTCCCAGGCCACCCTCGACCAGGCGCGCGCCAAGCGTGATTCGGCGGTGGCCGATGTGGCCAACGCCCAGGCCTCGCTGCTGCTGGCCCAGATCAACCTCGGCTATACCGAGGTCGCCGCGCCCTTCGACGGCGCGGTCACGGCCCACTTGCAGGACGTGGGCGCCCTCGTCGGCTACAGCGGGCCCACCAAGCTCGCCACCATCGTCCAGCTCAACCCCATCTGGGTCTGGTTTACCCTGAGCGAGCAGCAGGTGCTGCGCATCAAGGAACACCTCGCCAAGGACGGCCGCTCGCTGGTTTCCATCACCCGCGAGGTGCCGGACATCCCCATCGAGATCGGGCTGCAGACCGAGACCGGCTATCCGCACACGGGCCGCATCGACTACATCGCGCCGCAGGTGGACCCCAGCCTCGGCACGCTCACCGTGCGCGGCCTCTTCCAGAACGACGATTTCGCCCTTCTCCCCGGCCTTTTCGCCCGGGTGCGCGTGCCGCTGGGCAAGGCGGCGACCACCCTCCTCGTGCCGGACGCCGCCATCAGCGCCAACCAGCTCGGCCCCTACGTGCTGACGGTCAGCGCGGACAACGTGGTGTCGCAGGCGCAGATCACCCTCGGCCAGCTCCAGGCGGACGGGCTGCGTGCCGTGGAAGGCGGGCTGAAGAGCTCCGACCGCATCATCATCAACGGCATCCAGCGCGCGGTGCCGGGCTCCAAGGTGGACGTGGAGGCAGGCAAGATCGTCGGCATCGCCGCGCCCAAGACCGACGACGGCAGCAAGCCGCTGCCGAAGCCGGCCGGGGTCGCGCCCGCCAATGCGCCGGCGGTGGCCGCGCCTTCGGTCGCGCCCTCGCAGGCGCCGACCTCGCCTTCGACCCCGAAGAACTGATCCGCCCTCGAACCTGGGGCAGCGCCCATGATCTCGCGCTTTTTCATCGAGCGGCCGGTCCTCTCGAACGTGCTCGCACTGGTGTTCGTGCTGATCGGGCTTGTCTCGCTCATGCGGCTGCCGGTATCGCAGTATCCGAACATCGTGCCGCCGACGGTGTCGGTGTCCACGTCCTATCCGGGCGCCTCCGCCAAGACGCTCATCGACACGGTCGCCCTGCCCATCGAGCAGCAGGTGAACGGCGTCGAGGGCATGCTCTACATGCAGTCCTGGTCGGCATCGGACGGCACCTACACCCTGATCGTCACCTTCGCCATCGGCACCGATCCGAATATGGCGCAGGTGCTGGTGCAGAACCGCGTCAACATCGCCCTTGCCTCGCTGCCCACCGCGGTGCAGGCGCAGGGCGTCACCATCCTGCAGAAGGGCACCTCGATCCTCGAGTTCGTGACCCTGATCTCGCCGGACGGACGGTATGACGGCCTGTTCCTCAACAACTACGCCATCATCAACATCCAGAACGAGCTGGAACGCGTCTACGGCGTCGCCAACGTGGGCGTGTTCGGCGCCGGCACCTACGCCATGCGCATCTGGATGGATCCCGACCGCATGCAGGCGTTCGGGCTGACCCCGACGGACATCTCCAACGCCATCCAGAAGCAGAGCCAGGAGGTCACCCCCGGCCAGCTCGGCATTCCGCCGGCGCCGTCCAACGCCGCCTTCCAGTACACGGTGAACATCAAGGGGCGCCTGGACGAGGCGAAGGACTACGAGAACATCATCGTCAAGGTGGATAATTCGGACGGCGGGCGCATCGTCCGCATCCGGGATATCGGCCGCGTAGAGCTGGGCTCGCAGAGCTATTCCAAGGACTTCATGCAGGACAACAAGCCTGCGGCCGGCATCGGCATTTTCCAGCTTCCCGCCGCCAACGCCCTGCAGGTGTCCGCCCAGGTGGCGCTGAAGATGGAGGAGCTGAAGAAGAGCTTCCCCGAGGGGCTCGAATACAACATCCCCTTCAACACCACCTGGTTCGTGTCCGCCTCCATCGACGAGGTCTGGAAGACCCTGTTCGAGGCGGCGCTGCTGGTGCTGGTGGTGATCCTGCTCTTCCTGCAGGACTGGCGGGCGACGCTGGTGCCGGCGACCACGGTGCCGGTGACCATCATCGGCGCCTTCGCCGCCATGGACGCCATGGGCTTCACCATCAACCTTTCGACCTTGTTCGCCATCATCCTTGCCATCGGCATCGTGGTGGACGACGCCATCGTCATCGTCGAGGGCGTGGCGCGCCACATCGAGGAGGGCATGGACGGGCAGCCGGCCGCGGAAAAGGCCATGGACGAGCTGTTCGGCCCGGTGGTGGGCATCACCCTCGTGCTCATGTCCGTGTTCCTGCCGGCCTCGTTCATACCGGGCCTGACCGGGCAGATGTTCAAGCAGTTCGCGCTGGTCATCGCCGCGACGGCCTTCATCTCGGCCATCAACGCGGCGACGCTCAAGCCCACCCAGTGCGCCCTCTGGCTGCGCAAGCCGGTGCCGCCGGAGAAGCGCAACTTCATCTATCGCGGCTTCAACACCATCTACGGCAAGGCGGAGCACTGGTATGCGGGACTCATCTCCCGCATGGTGCATCATTCCAAGCTGATGGTGATCATCGCCATCGCGCTCATGAGCGTCGCCGCCTATGGCCTGACGCGGATCCCCACCGCCTTCCTGCCGATCGAGGACCAGGGCTACTTCCTGGCCCACGTGCAGCTGCCGGACGCCTCCAACCTCAACCGCACCAAGCAGATCGTCGCCGACGTGTCCGATCGCGTGCGCAAGGTGCCGGGGGTCAAGACCGCGCTCGGCATCTCCGGCATCTCGGTGCTCGACAACTCCTCCACCCTGTCCAATGCCGGGGTGCTTTACATCACCCTCACGCCGTGGGACGTGCGCTACGCCACCACCGGGCAGGACCTGCTCTCGCTCTACAACAACCTCAACAAGGCGGTGGCGGACGTGGAGGAGGCGGAAGTGCTGATCCTGGTGCCTCCGGCCATCCAGGGCATCGGCAACGCCGCCGGCTTCACCATGCAGCCGCAGCTGCGCAACGGCAATTTCGACTACCGCCTGCTGGAGCAGATCACCACCACCATCGTCGACAAGGCGCGGGCCCAGTCGGCGCTGAGCCACGTCTCCTCCTCGTTCCGCGCCGGGGCGCCGCAGATCGAGGTGGAGGTCAACCGCATCAAGGCGGAGACGCTGGGCGTCACCGTGGGGCAGGTGTTCAACACCATCTCGTCTTATCTGGGCTCGACCTACGTCAACCAGATCAACAAGTTCGGCAATGTTTTCCAGGTCTACGTGCAGGCGGAGGCGGGCTACCGCGTCACGCCGGCGGACTTGGTGGGCCTGAAGGTCCGCACGCCTGGCGGCGACATGGTGCCCCTGGGCACGCTGGTGGACATCAAGACGGTGCAGGGCCCGCCCCTGATCTCGCTTTACAACCTCTATCCGAGCTCCACCGTCGTGGGGGCCGAATCGGCCGGCTTCTCCTCCGGGCAGGCGCTGTCGCTGATGGAGCAGATCGCCACCTCGACCCTACCGCCCGGAGCCGGCTTCGAGTGGACCGCCATGTCCTATCAGGAGAAGGCGGTGGGCAATCAGATCTACTACGTGTTCGGCCTCGCCATTCTGCTCGTCTATTTCGTGCTGGCCGGACAGTATGAGAGCTGGATCCAGCCCATGGCCGTGATCCTTGCGGTGCCGCTGGCGCTGCTCGGCACGGTGGGGGCGCTGCTGGGGCTCGGCGTCGCCAACAATCTCTACACCCAGATCGGCCTCGTGCTCCTGATCGCGCTCGCCTCAAAGAACGCGATCCTGATCGTGGAGTACGCCCGCGAGAAGCGGGCGGAGGGCATGGAGATCATGGATGCGGCGGTGGAGGCCTCGCGCCTCCGGTTCCGCCCCATCCTCATGACCTCGTTCGCCTTCATCCTCGGCGTGCTGCCGCTGGTGTTCGCCACCGGCGCCGGCGCGAACTCGCGCAAGTCCATCGGCATCGCGGTGGTCTCGGGCATGCTTGCCTCCACCTGCCTCGCGGTGCTGTTCGTGCCGTCCTTCTACACGGTGCTGCAGCGCTTCGAGGAGAAGTTGAAGGGCAGGAAGAAGAAGGCGGGCGGCCTCACGCCCCCCGAACCCGACGTGCCCCCGGCGCCCGCATCTGCCTGAACCCGGGGCGCCGCTGGTGCCGTTTAATGCGGCACTTGCTCGCCAACGAGGCGAGCGTCGCCGCAAAGTCGCGCTTTCGCCCCATAAGGGGCTTGGCTAACCTTGGCTGAATGCGTTCCACCCAACCGTTGGGCTGCCCCCCGGGGCCGTCGCCCGCAGGACCAGGTGCCTTCATGTCGATCCTCGCGAGCCTGCATCACGTCACGAGCTACAAGTATGAGCGCCCGGTGGCCATGGGTCCGCAGACCATCCGCCTGCGCCCGGCGCCGCACAGCCGCACCGAGATTCCCGCCTATTCGCTCAAGATTTCGCCAGCCGAACATTTCATCAACTGGCAGCAGGACCCGTTCGGCAACTGGCTCGCGCGCATCGTCTTCCCGGAGAAGGTGGAGGAGTTTAAGGTCGAGGTGGATCTCCTCGCCAAGCTCGACGTGCTCAATCCGTTCGACTTCTTCGTCGAGGAATATGCCGAGAACTTCCCCTTCACCTACGCCCCCGAGCTGAAGGCGGAGCTTGCTCCCTACCTCGAGCTGGAGAGCGAGGGGACGCCGTTCGACGCCTTCGTCGCCTCGGTCTCGCGCGAGCCGCGCCGTATCGTGGATTTCCTCGTGGAAATCAACCAGCGGATGCAGCAGGAGATCGGCTACGTCATCCGCATGGAGCCGGGTGTCCAGACGCCGGACGAGACGCTCACCAAGAAGCTCGGCTCGTGCCGCGACACCGGCTGGCTGCTGGTGCAGGTGCTGCGCCATCTCGGCCTCGCCGCGCGCTTCGTGTCCGGCTACCTGATCCAGCTGAAGCCCGACGTGGCGGCGCTGGACGGTCCGTCCGGCACCGACGTGGACTTCACCGACCTGCACGCCTGGTGCGAGGTGTATGTGCCGGGCGCGGGCTGGATCGGCCTCGACCCCACCTCCGGCCTGCTCTGCGGCGAGGGCCACATTCCGTTGGCCGCGACCCCCATTACCGGTCGGCGGCGCCCATCACCGGATACTTGCTTGAGAAGTCGGAGACCGAGTTCGGCTTCGACATGAGCGTTGCCCGCGTCGCCGAGGCGCCGCGCGTCACCTTGCCCTTCTCCGACGAGACCTGGGCCGCCCTCGACGCCCTCGGCCACAAGGTGGACGAGGACCTCAAGGCCGGCGACGTACGCCTCACCATGGGCGGCGAGCCCACCTTCGTCTCCATCGACGACTATGAGTCGCCGGAATGGAACACCGAGGCCCTCGGCCCGCAGAAGCGGGTGCGCGCTGACGACCTCATCCGCCGCCTGCGCCGGCGCTTCTCCGCCGAGGGCGTGCTGCATTACGGCCAGGGCAAGTGGTATCCCGGCGAGACGCTGCCGCGCTGGTCCTTCGACCTGTTCTGGCGCAAGGACGGCCAGCCCATGTGGCGGCGCGAGGACCTGATCGCCGACGAGAAGATCAATTACGGCGCCACCGCCGCCGACGCGGACCGCTTCTGCAAGGCCCTGGCCGAGAAGCTGAAGGTGGGTGCGCAGTTCGTGCAGCCCGCCTACGAGGACAACATCTATTTCATGTGGAAGGAGCAGTCCCTTCCCGAGAACATCGCCCCCGGCGACGAGCGCATGGCCGACGAGGTGGCGCGGCGCATGCTGGTGCGCACCTTCAACCAGGGCCTCGCCACGCCCACCGGCGCGGTGCTGCCGCTGAAGCGGATCGCGACCCCGGAAGGGCCGGCCTGGCGTTCGGAAACCTGGACCTTCCGCCGCGAGTTTCTGTTCCTGATCCCCGGCGAGAGCCCCATCGGCTACCGGCTTCCGCTCGAATCCATGATGTATCTGGCGCCCACGCGTTATCCCTACATCGTGCCGACCGACCCGTTCGAGCCGCGCGGGCCGCTCCCGGACGCCGAGGCGTTCCGCAGCCGCTATCGCGCGGCGGCGGACGGCGAGCCGGCGGGCGAGGCGGCGAGCGACGCGCGCGAGCGTTATCGCGTGGCCGCCCGCACCGAAGCCTATGGCACCGGCGAGCGCGCGCAGGAGCTGGTGCGCCAGTATCTCGCCAAGAACGACACCCAGATCTACGCGGAGGACACCCGCACCGCGCTCTGCGTGGAGCCGCGGGGCGGGCGGCTGTGCGTGTTCCTGCCGCCGGTGGAGGTGCTGGAGGACTATCTGGACCTCATCGCCGCGGTTGAGCAGGTGGCGATCGAGCTGAACACCCCGCTTCACCTCGAGGGCTATCCGCCGCCCTTCGACTATCGTCTCGACGTCATCCGCCTCTCGCCCGATCCGGGCGTGCTGGAGGTGAACGTCCATCCCTCCGAGACCTGGTCCGGCTGCGTCGACATCACCCGCATCCTCTACGAGGAGGCGCGCCTCTCGCGGCTCGGCACCGAGAAGTTCATGGTGGACGGCCGCCACACCGGCACCGGCGGCGGCAACCACGTGGTGGTGGGGGGCGCGACACCGGCCGATAGCCCGTTCCTGCGCCGCCCGGACCTGCTCAAGAGCCTGCTGCTCTACTGGCAGCGCCACCCATCCCTGTCCTACATGTTCGCCGGCCTGTTCATTGGCCCCACCTCGCAGCATCCGCGGGTGGACGAGGCGCGCCACGACAGCCTCTACGAGCTGGAGATCGCCTTCTCCAAGATCGCCCTGCCGGGCAGCGACACCCCGCCGCCGGCGCCGTGGCTGGTGGACCGCCTGCTGCGCAACCTGCTGGTGGATGTCACCGGCAATACCCACCGCACGGAAATCTCCATCGACAAGCTCTATTCGCCGGACGGCCCCTCCGGCCGCCTCGGTCTGGTGGAGTTCCGCTGCTTCGAGATGCCGCCGGACTGGCGCATGAGTCTTGCGCAGCAATTGCTCCTGCGCGCCCTCATCGCCCGGCTCTGGCACAAGCCGGTGCACGGCAAGTGCACGCGCTGGGGCACCACCCTGACCGACCGCTTCATGCTCCCGCACTATGTCTGGGCGGACTTCGTCGACGTGCTCGATGATCTCGGCGACGCCGGCTATAGCTTCGATCCGGAATGGTTCCGGGCGCAGTTCGAGTTCCGCTTTCCCGCCTATGGCAAGGTGCAGCGGGCCGGCGTGGACGTGGAGGTCCGCCAGGCGCTGGAGTGCTGGCACGTGCTGGGCGAGGAGGGCGTCACCGGCGGCACCGCGCGCTACGTGGACTCCTCGGTGGAGCGCCTGCAGGTGACCGTGGAGGGCTTCAACCCCTCCCGCCATGTGCTCACCTGCAACGGCCGCCGCGTCCCGCTGGCGCCCACCGGGCGCAACGGCACCTTTGTCGCCGGCGTACGGTACAAGGCGTGGCAGCCCTGGTCGGGCCTGCATCCCACCATCCCGGTGCATTCGCCGCTCACCTTCGACGTGGTGGACACCTGGAGCGATCGCTCGCGGGGGGCTGCGTCTATTACGTGTCCCATCCGGGCGGCCGCAGCTACGACACCTTCCCGGTGAACTCCTACGAGGCGGAGGCGCGCCGCCTCGCCCGCTTCCAGGATTACGGCCACACGCCCGGCGTCGTCCACGTCCCGGCCGAGACCGCGCCGGGCGAGTTCCCCACCACCCTCGACCTGCGCCTGTCGCAGGGAGGCTGAACGCCGCGAGGGCGCGGCATCGTCTCCCCCGCCTCGCGGGGCGGGGGGCAAAGCGGCCCGGGGGCGAGCGCGGCGGCGGCCTGATGGGACCGCCGGCGGCATTGCCGGGCGGTCGCCGCGATGCCGGCGCCTGGATTCCTTCCAAAGAAGGATGCATCTCGCGCCGGTGCGCGCATAATGAGCGGTCCGCAGCGGCGGACGCGGCGAAAGGAAGATCGTGGCGGGGGCGGAGCAGCGCAGCGAGGCGTTCGAGAGGGCTGCGGCCGAGAGCCTGATCGGTGGCTATCGCACCCTGCCGGGCGTCCGCGACGAGATGATGGACCAGGATGGCCAGCCGCGAAGCCACTGGCTGCCGTTCCTCGCGGCCCTCGCCGAGCTGGGCTCCGACGAGTTGCGCCGGCGCTTCTCCGCGGCCGACCGCTATCTGCGTGATTCCGGCGTGTTCTACCGCGTCTACGACGATACCGGGGGCGGCGAGCGGCCATGGTCGCTCAGCCACATGCCGCTGCTCATCGAGAAGGCGGAATGGGAGGTGCTGGCCGCCGGCCTGATCGAGCGCGCCGAGCTTCTGGAAGAGGTGCTGCAGGACGTCTACGGCCCCGGCCAGTTGGTCGCCGACGGCGACCTGCCCGCCGCCGCGGTGGCGGGGAGCCCGGAATTCCTGCGCCCGCTGGTGGGGGTGCGGCCCGAAGGCGGCCGCTTCCTGCGCCTGTACGCCGCCGACGTGGGCCGCGGGCCCGACGGGCGCTGGTGGGTGCTGGCCGACCGGACCCAGGCTCCCTCCGGCGCCGGCTACGCGCTGGAAAACCGGCTGGCCTCCACCCGCGCCTTGCCGGATGTCTCGCGCAGCCTCAACATGCAGCGGGTGGCCGGCTACTTCCAGGCGCTGCGCACCTCGCTGCTCAAGCTCGACCGCACCGGGGAGGGCCGCATCGGGCTGCTCACCCCAGGCCCGCTGAACGAGACCTATTTCGAGCACGCGCTGCTCGCCCGCTATCTCGGCTTCCTGCTGGTGGAGGGCGAGGACCTCACCGTGCGCGGCGACACGCTGCACGTGCGGACGGTGGCGGGGCTGCGCCGCATCGACGTGCTGCTGCGGCGGCTCGACGCCGACTTCGCCGATCCGCTGGAGCTGAACGCCCGCTCGCGGCTTGGCGTGCCGGGGCTGGTCCAGGCGGCGCGCGCGGGCGGCGTCTCCCTCGCCAACGCCCTCGGCAGCGGCCTGATCGAGGCGCCGGCCCTGCTCGCCTTCCTGCCGCGCGTCGCCACCCGCCTGTTTGGCCGCCCGCTGAGCCTGCCGCACGTGGCCACCTGGTGGTGCGGCCAGCCGGCGGAGCGGGCGCAGGTGATGGAGCATCTGGACGAACTCGTCATCTCCTCCGCCTTCGGCCGGGCCTTGCCGGGTCTGCCGGATGGCGGCTCGGTGCTCGGCGCGGACCTGCCGGCGGCCGATCGCCGGCGCCTGTCCACCTTGCTCGCCCGCCGCGGCGCGGACGTGGTGGGCCAGGATATCGCCCGCCTCTCCACCACCCCGGTGTGGACCGGCGAGAAGCTGACGCCGCGGCCCTTCATGCTGCGGGTGTTCCTCGCCGCCACCGACAAGGGCTGGACGGTCATGCCGGGGGGCTTCTGCCGCATCTCCTCGGCGGCGGATGCCCGCGCCGTCTCCATGCAGAAGGGCGACCGCTCGGCCGACGTGTGGGTGCTGGCCGACGCGGAAGTGGCGGACACCACCCTGCTGCCGAGCCCGGACAACGTGAAGGTCCGCCGCTCCTCCGGTACCCTGCCGAGCCGCGCGGCGGACAACCTGTTCTGGCTCGGGCGCTATGTGGAGCGCGCCGAGGCGGCGCTGCGCCTTTCCCGTGTCCTCGTGGGCCGCCTCGCCGAGAGCGGGGACAGCGGCACCAGCCCCCTCGTCTCGCGCCTGCTGGGCCTGCTCGGCGCCTGGGGCGCCATGCCGCGCGATCTCGCCCGCGCCACGCCGGCCCGCTACGCGGTGGCGGTGCTGACCCGCCGCGACGTGCCCGGCGCCCTGCCGCAGCTGGTGCAGGCGGCGCGCGCAGCGGCCTCGGTCATCCGCGACCGCTTTTCGCCCGACGCCTGGCGGGCGCTGGTGGACCTGGAGGCCTGCGTGCTGGCGCCCATGCCCTCCGCCCCGTCCGAGGCGGACGCAGCCGAGCGGGCCGACGCCGCCCTGCGCATCATCGCCGCCTTCTCGGGCCTCGCCAGCGAGAACATGAACCGTCTCACCGGCTGGCGCTTCCTGGAGCTGGGGCGACGCACCGAGCGGGCCATCGGCACGCTGCGGTTCGCCCGCACCTTCGGCGAGCAGGGCGCGCCGCAGGGCTCCCTCGATGCGCTGCTGCAGGTGGCCGACAGCCTCATCACCTATCGCACCCGCTACGTGATGATGGAGGCCCGCGGGCCGGTGCTCGACCTGGTGCTGCTGGATCCGGACAATCCGCGCTCGGTGACGTTCCAGGTCCACCGCATGGCGAACCACCTGAAGGTACTGCCGGGGCGCGACCAGGACGCCCCGCCGCCGCGCTGGGAGCGGCTGGTGGCGCGCATGCAGGCGGAACTGGCCGCGAGCACGGCGGAGAGCTTCGATCCGGGCTGGTTCGACGCCATGGAGCACATGCTGATGGAGCTGTCGGACGAGATCTCGTCCCACTATTTCCTGCAGGGCCACTCGCCGGAGATGACCCTCACCTTCACCATGTGACGACCGGAACGTGACCACGGATCCCCGATGCGCGGCACCCCGGGGCCGGTCTTGAAGGACGAAGCGATGCTCTACGACATCCGCCAGACCACCACCTACAGCTACCAGGTGCCCGTGCGCGTGGTCCGGCAGGTGCTGCGGATGACGCCCGCCGACCGCCCCGGCCACCAGCACGTCATCGCCCACATGCTCGACATTGATCCCGAGCCGGCGGAGCTGGAGCGCGGGACCGATTTCTTCGGCAACGGCCTCACCTGGCTCACCGTCGACCAACCGCACGACTACCTGTCCATCACCACCCGCAGCCGGGTCGAGGTGGCGTCCACGCCCTTGCCCGATCCCGCCGCCACGCTCTTCGTCGACGAGGTGCGGGCGATGGCCATGGAACAGCACGACCTCGGCCCGGGGGCGGCGGTGCACGGGTTGTTCCCGAGCCGCGCGGTGCCCCTCGATCCGGAGATCACCGAGTGGGCCGGCACCAGCTTCCGCGGCGACCGGCCGGTGCTGGAGGCGGGGCTGGAGCTGATGCAGCGCATCAAGGCGGACTTCGTCTACCAGCCGGGCGCCACCCGCGTCACCACTTCCCCGCACGAGGCGTTCGTCGCCAAGAAGGGGGTGTGCCAGGACTTCGCGCAGGTGATGATCTGCGGGCTGCGCGGCCTCGGCCTGCCGGCGCGATATGTGTCCGGATACCTGCGCACCATTCCGCCCGAGGGCCAGCCGCGGCTCGAGGGCGCGGATGCGACCCATGCATGGGTGGAGATCTGGTGCGGCCCGGTGGCCGGCTGGATCGGGCTCGACCCCACCAACGCCATTCCCGCCTGCGACGACCACATCATCCTCGCCGTGGGCCGCGACTATGCCGACGTGGCGCCGGTGGACGGAGTGATCGTCACCTCCGGCGACCACCTGCTCTCCGTCGGCGTGGACGTGGTGCCGGTGGTGCGGTGAGGGCAGGGGGGCCGCCCAGGCGCGCTGGTGGCCGCGCCTGATGGGACCCTGATGGGACCGGTCAGGCCGGGCGTCGGCGGCGTCAGGCGACGTTCCGATAGATGTCCTTGTAGGTCTCGCGCAGGACGTTCTTCTGCACCTTGCCCATGGTGTTGCGCGGCAGCTCGCTCACGAAGAAGACGCGCTTGGGCTGCTTGAACCTGGCGAGGCGGGTCTCCAGCGCCCTGTGGATGTCGTCCTCGGTGAGGCTGGCACCGGCCGCTGGCACCACCACGGCTGTCACCCCCTCGCCGAAATCGGGATGGGCGAGGCCGATGACGGCGCTTTCCAGGACGCCGGGAATGGCGTCGATCTCGCCTTCCACTTCCTTGGGATAGACGTTGAAGCCGCCGGTGATGACGAGATCCTTGCCGCGGCCGACGATGTGCACGTAGCCGGCCTCGTCGACCTTGCCGAGATCGCCGGTGATGAAGAAGCCGTCGCGGAACTCGCCGGCGGTCTTTTCCGGCATGCGCCAGTAGCCCTTGAAGACGTTGGGACCCTTCACCTCGATCATGCCGATCTCGCCCGTGGGCAGCACCCGGCCGGTCTCCGGATCGGTGACGCGCAGGGAGACGTCCGGCAGCGGGTAGCCCACCGTGCCGGCGATGCGCGCGCCGTCATAAGGGTTGGAGGTGTTCATGCCGGTCTCGGTCATGCCGTAGCGCTCGAGGATCGCCTGGCCGGTGCGCTCGAAGAAGGCGCGGTGGGTCTCGGCGAGGAGCGGCGCCGAGCCGGAGATGAACAGGCGTATGCCGGCCGTCGCCTCGCGGGTGAGGCCCGGCTGGTCGAGCAGGCGCGTGTAGAAGGTGGGCACGCCCATGAGGCTGGTCGGGCGGTGCCCGGCCTCGCCCTGGCCCATCAGCTCCAGCGCTTCCTTCGGGTCGAACTTCGACCGGAAGATCATGGAGGCGCCGGCGAGCAGGACGATGTTGGTGGCGACGAACAGGCCGTGGGTGTGGAAGATGGGCAAAGCGTGGATCAGCACGTCGTCGGCGGTGAAGCGCCAGCAGTCCTTCAGCGTCTGCGCATTGGAGAGCAGGTTGGCGTGGGAGAGCATGGCGCCCTTGGCGCGGCCGGTGGTGCCCGAGGTGTAGAGGATGCCGGCGAGATCCTCCGGCCCGCGCGGCACGTCCTCGAAGTCGGCGGGGAAGCCGGCGGCCGCGTCGGTCAGCGAGCCGGCACCGTCCGCCCCCAGCGTCTCGACGCAGGGCACGCCGAGGCGGGTCGCCAGCGCGCGGGCTTCCGCCTCGATCTGCGGCCGGCAGACGAACACGGTGGGCTCGGCGTCGGAGAGGAAATACTCCACCTCGTTCAGCGTGTAGGCGGTGTTGAGCGGCAAGTAGACGGCGCCGGCCCGCACCGCGGCCAGATAGAGCGCCAGCGCGGGCCAGGATTTCTCCACCTGCACCGCCACCCGGTCGCCGGGCTTCACCCCGCGCGCCACCAGCAGGCCGGCGAGGCGGGCGGACAAAGCGAGGGCGTCGCCATAGGTCTCCACCCGCCCGTCGGCGAGAAAGGCGAGCGGCTTGCCCGCGGCGGGGATGGCGGCGCGGATGGCGTCGAAAAGATGGTTGTCGCTCATGTGCCTCTCACGCGCCGGCCGCGGCCGACAGATCGCCGCCCACCGGCTTCTTCAGGTGTGGAGCCGTGCCGGCTCAGGGAATGGGAACAAGCGAGCGGCCGTTCGCCTCGGCCTTGAGCAGCTTCTTGACGGCGGCGCTCGCCACCACCTCGCCCTTGCCGGCGAAGGCCTCGTGGTTCTTCTCGATATCGGAGAGCACGTAGCGGTAGTTCACCATCAGGCTGGCGGCCTGGGAGATTCCCTTCGCCGAGAGGTCGCCCATGGGATTGATGCGCTCCAGCCGGGCGCCGTTGCCCAGGTGGAAGCGCGCCACCGGGTCGATGGGCTTGCCCTTGTTGGTGCGGGCCACGAGGAAGTAGTAGGCCGCCGCGGCACCGAGCACGGGCGCCAGCGCGTCCCGCGCCTCCACCTTCTCCGACCAGTCGGGCGTGTCGAGGCTCTTGAGCGTCTCCTTGTCCGCGGCCGAGAGGCCGAGGGCGTTCTCCGCCTTGCGCTCGGCATCCAGCCACGCCCGGAAGCCCGGCACCGGGGACAGGGTGACAAAGGTGGAGAGGGAAGGGATCTCGCGGGAAATCTCCTCCACCACCTGCTTGATGAGGAAGTTGCCGAAGGACACGCCGCCGAGCCCGCGCTGGCAGTTGGAGATGGAATAGAAGACGGCGGTGGTCGCCTTCTCCGGCTCCAGATGCTCGCGCGCCTGGTCGAGCACCGGGGCGATGGCGCCCGGTATGTCCTTGGTGAGCGCCACTTCCACGAAGATCAGCGGCTCGTCCACGAGGGCCGGATGGAAGAAGGCGTAGCAGCGCCGGTCCGGGCTGTCGACGCGGGCGCGCAGGTCGTTCCAGTCGCGGATGGCGTGCACCGCCTCGTAGCGGATGATCTTCTCCAGCACGTTGGCGGGCGTGGACCAGTCGATGCGGCGGAGCACGAGGAACCCCCGGTTGAACCAGGACGAGAAGAGATGGCCGAAATCCCGGTCCACGGCGGCAAGGTCGCGCCGCAGGACGAGGGCGTCCATCAGGTTTTCGCGCATGCGCACGAGGGAGAGGGTGGCGCCGGGGGCGAGGTTGAAGCGGCGGAACAGCTCCTGCCGGCGCGGCTCGCTGGCGAGGTGGATCTCCGCCGCCGCCGCGTCCGAGCCGGTGCGGGCGTAGCTTTCGATGGCCTTCTCGAGCCGCGCCCGGTCCGGGCCGAAGGTCTCCGCCAGCGCCTCGAAGAAGGCGATGCGCTCGCCGGTCTTCATACGGGCGTAGCGGTCGAGGATGTCGGTGGCGAGCGCCACCCCCGATGCCTCGCCGCGTCCCGAGAGCAACTGCTCGCAGCGCTCCACCAGCGTGGCCGCCTTGGTGGCCCCGGACACGCGATTCGTGCGGTCGAGCAGCGCCCGCCCGCGCTCGGCGATGGAGGTGAGCATATCGCCGAAGAAGGAGGTATTGGAACTCATGGCATGGCCCCCACCCATGGAATGTCAGAGTCTGCTGCCGGATACCCTATGGGACGGCGGGAAACGGGCAATGGCAAGGCCTCGCGCGCCGTTCCGGCGCATCTCTTTCGGCGGAGGCCGGCCGGGCGCCCGGCGATCGCCGCGCGATGGCGGCGGGAACGGAGCACGGCAGCCTTCCCAGCGTTCATGCATTGAATGAAGGACAATATGCATTTATTGTCAATCATCATGTATGCAAGATTATATGACTTGCATTGAGCGAGGGGGCGCGGCTTCCTTGTAGCCGGGAGGCGAACGTGCGTGGCGAGCAGACCCCGAGGCTGCGGGAGGCGCTGGAGGACGACATCGTCTCCGGCCGGCTCCGGCCGGGCCAGAGGCTCGACGAGGCGGGCCTCGCCGAGCGCTTCGCCGTGTCGCGCACGCCCATCCGCGAGGCCCTCATCCAGCTCTCCGCTTCCGGCCTGGTGGAGATCCGCCCCCGGCGCGGCGCCTTCGTGGTGCTGCTCGGCCCCCGCGCGCTCCTCGAATCCTTCGAGCTGATGGCGGAGATCGAGGCCGCCTGCGCGCGCCTCGCCGCACAACGCATGGGCCCGGCCGACATGGCCGCCATCTGCGCCGCGCATGAGGCCTGCCGCGGCGCGGTCGCGGCGGGCGACGAGGCCGCCTACTATCCGGCCAATGCGGTCTTCCACGGCGCCATCTACGCCGCCACCGGCAACCGCGTGCTGATGGGCGAGGCGCTGCGGCTCCAGCGCGCCCTTCAGCCCTATCGTCGCCTGCAGCTGAAGGTGCCCCGCCGCATGGAGGCTTCCTTCGCCGAGCACGAGGGGATCGTGGAGGCGCTGGCCGCCGGCGACGGCGTCGGCGCCGCCGAGCGGGTGCGCGCCCACGTGGTGGTGCAGGGCGAGCGCTTCATGACCCTGCTCGCAGCGCTCCAGGCGGAGGCCGAGGCCCTGGACAAGGCCGGTTGAGCATCGGGATCCGATCGCGAACCGGGCGGTGCGGACGGGGGACATCGGCAGCCGCACATGAAGGGCGCGCCCCGGCCACCGTCACCGGCCACCTTCCCCTGCCTTGGTGGCACGCGCGACGGGCGAGGCCGAGGCGCAGGAATTTACCTTTCCTTCACCCTGATCGGCGCTTCTGCGATCCCCGCGCACGTCCCCATCCGGGACGGGCAAACGTGCCGGTGCCGTCCGCGGTGCGGGGGCGGCAAGGGGTGCCGCACGATTTGCCTGCGCGCTCATTCCCTTACGTGGATCGGGCCGGCATTTGGAGTCAGGGGAGAATCCCGCTATTTTGCGGCAATCGACTCTTGTGTGTCACATTTCGGCCACGCGAACGGGGTTCACCCCCTGTGGCAGGCCGCAGAACAAAGCGGCCGTACCGGACGGCTGAAAAGAGGTGTCATGCCCACCATCGCCCTCGTCGACGACGACCGCAACATCCTCACCTCGGTGTCCATCGCCCTGGAGGCGGAAGGCTATCGTATCGACACCTACACCGACGGTGCCTCGGCCCTCGACGGTTTCAAGACCAATCCGCCGGACCTCGCCATCCTCGACATCAAGATGCCGCGCATGGACGGGATGGAGCTGCTGCGCCGCCTGCGCCAGAAGACCGACATGCCGGTGATCTTCCTCACCTCCAAGGACGAGGAGATCGACGAGCTGTTCGGGCTCAAGATGGGCGCCGACGACTTCATCAAGAAGCCGTTCTCCCAGCGCCTGCTGGTGGAGCGGGTGAAGGCCGTGCTGCGCCGGGCCGGCGCCAAGGACGGCGTCGCCCCGCGCGAGACCGACAGCGCCAAGGTGCTGGAGCGCGGCAACCTGCGCATGGACCCCGAGCGCCACACCTGCACCTGGAAGAACGAGCCGGTGACCCTCACCGTCACCGAGTTCCTCATCCTGCAGGCGCTCGCCCAGCGTCCCGGCGTGGTCAAGAGCCGCAACGCGCTCATGGATGCCGCCTATGACGACCAGGTCTATGTGGACGACCGCACCATCGACAGCCACATCAAGCGCCTGCGCAAGAAGTTCAAGTCGGTGGACGACAGCTTCGAGATGATCGAGACCCTGTACGGCGTCGGCTACCGGTTCAAGGAGTGAGCGCCGGCGTGCCGCGGGTCGAGCGGGGGCGGCCGAGGTGCGCGACGCCGAGGTGCGCGACGTCATGAGCGCGGAAACCGAGCATGGGGGGATGGAGCAGGTAAGCGAGCCGCGCGGCGGTGTCCTCGCCTGGCTCACCCGCGTGCGCCGCTTCGTGGCGTTCAAGAGCTTCTCCTCGCTCACCCGCCGCATCGTCCTGCTCAACCTCGCCGGGCTCTGCGCCCTGGTCTCCGGCATCCTTTATCTGTCGGAATTCCGCTCGGGCCTCATCGACGCGCGCATCCAGAGCCTGCTCGTGCAGGGCGAGATCATCGCCGCCGCCATCGCCTCCTCGGCGCAGGTGGAGACCAACACCATCACGCTCGACCCCGAGCGCCTGCTTGAGCTGCAGGCGGGCGAGAGCTACGGCCCGGCCGACGACGGCTTCGCCCCGCTCGAATTCCCCATCAACCCCGAGCGCGTCGCCCCGGTGCTGCGCCGCCTCGTGGGGCCGACCCGCACGCGCGCGCGCATCTATGACCGCGACGGCCAGCTGCTGCTGGATTCCCGCTCGCTCTACTCGCGCGGCGAGATCCTGCGCTACGACCTGCCCTCGCCCAACGAGCCCAAGCCGGGGGTGACCGAGCGGGCGTGGCGCGCGGTGCAGCTCTGGTTCGGCCGCGGCGACCTGCCGCTCTATCGCGAGTACGGCCCACAGGCCGGCAAGAACTATCCCGAGGTCGCCTCCGCCGCCGTCGGCACCAAGGCGAGCGAGGTGCGCGTGGATGACCGCGGGCAGGTGGTGGTCTCCGTCGCCGTGCCCATCCAGCGCTTCCGCGCCATTCTCGGCGTGCTGTTGCTCTCCACCCAGAGCGGCGAGATCGATGCCGCGGTCAAGGCCGAGCGCTTCGTCATCGTCCGCGTCTTCCTGGTGGCGGCGGCGGTGATGGTGCTGTTGTCGGTGCTGCTGGCCGGGACCATCGCCGACCCCGTGCGCAAGCTCGCGGCGGCGGCCGAGCGGGTGCGCCGGCGCATCAAGAACCGCGTGGAGATCCCCGACTTCACCGCCCGCGCGGACGAGATCGGCCATCTCTCCGGCGCCCTGCGCGACATGACAAGCGCCCTCTACAACCGCATCGAGGCCATCGAGAGCTTCGCCGCCGACGTGGCGCACGAGCTGAAGAACCCGCTCACCTCCCTGCGCAGCGCGGTGGAAACCCTGCCGCTGGCCAAGACCGATACCTCGCGCGGGCGGCTCCTGGAGGTGATCCAGCACGACGTGAAGCGGCTCGACCGCCTCATCTCCGACATCTCCGACGCGAGCCGCCTCGACGCCGAGCTGCAGCGCCAGGAGGCGGCGAACGTCGATCTCAGGCAATTGCTGGAAATGGTGGTGGGCCTCGCTCAGGACGTGCGCAAGGATGACGGTGTCTCCGTCTCCCTCGCTTTCGAGCGCGCCTCCGGCGCCGCTGCCGACTTCCTGGTGGCGGGCCACGCCTCGCGCCTCGGGCAGGTGGTGGACAACCTGGTCTCGAATGCCCGATCGTTCTCGCCCTCCGGTAGCTGCGTGCGCGTGACCTGCCGCCGGCTCAAGGACGGGGCGGAGATCGTGGTGGACGACGACGGGCCCGGCATCCGGCCCGACGCCCTGGCGCGCATCTTCGAGCGCTTCTACACCGATCGCCCGCACCAGGGCTTCGGCCAGAATTCCGGGCTCGGTCTCTCCATTTCCCGGCAGATCGTGGAGGCGCACGGCGGCCGGATCTGGGCGGAGAACCGGATGGAGGCGGTTCCCGGCGACGCCCCGCGGGTGGCCGGCGCGCGCTTCGTCGTCCGCCTTCCGGCCGGGTGAGGCGATGGAAGATCCCGCCGCCTCCATCCATGCGAGCTGCGTCGCCATCGGCGATGGGGGAGTGCTGATCCGCGGGCCGTCGGGGGCCGGCAAGTCCTGGCTGGCGCTGCGCCTGATCCTCGATCCACCCCGCGCGCTCGCGCCGGCGGAACTGGTCGCCGACGATCGCGTGCACCTCGCGGCGGCGGAGGGTACCCTGGTGGCCCGGCCGGCGCCGCGGCTCGCCGGCCTCATCGAGGCGCGAGGGCTCGGCGTCCGCCGCATGGCCCATCGCCCTTTTGTCGCGGTGCGATGGCTGGTCGATCTTGCAGCAGGGGACACGACGCGCATGCCCTCGGCCCCTGCCGGCCGTGAAGAAATGCATGGCATTGAAATAAAAAGAGTTTCTGCGCGTACGGCAGACGAGGCGCGGGTGCTTCTGGCGACCCTGCTCGCGACTGACGATTACGAAAACTAAATGTGCTTTTGTGCGTTGCACCCCTTGCGTAATTTTTGAGCCGCTCTGAATATGGCCGTCCCGCAGCGCGGGAGGCCTTCATTCGGGGATGAGGGCGGAGGGAGCATGATCGGTCTTGTCCTCGTCACACACGGCCACCTCGCAGATGAATTCTGCTCAGCCCTGGAACACGTGATGGGGCCGCAGACCCAGATCGCCGCTGTGACCATCGGTCCCGACGACGACATGGAGCGACGCCGCCGCGACATCATCGACGCTGTCGACCGCGTGCGCACGGGGGACGGGGTGGTGATCCTGACGGACATGTTCGGCGGCACGCCGTCGAACCTCGCGATCTCGGTGATGAACACTCCGGACGTGGAAGTGGTGGCGGGGGTCAACCTGCCGATGCTGGTGAAGCTCGCCAAGGTACGCGGCGAGCTGCCGCTGGCCGAGGCGGTGGATGTCGCTCAGGAAGCCGGTAGGAAGTACATCAATGTCGCAAGCCGTGTCCTTTCGGGCAAATGAGTTTCCCGCCCCCCGCGCTTCGGGGGAGGAGGACCCGGCAATGGTCTGCGGCCGGCCGGTGGCGCCCGAGGCCCTGGTGCGGACCCTTCCCATCGTGAACAAGAGGGGCCTGCATGCGCGGGCCTCGGCCAAGTTCGTGCAGACGGTGGAGCGCTTCGATGCCTGCGTCACCGTATGCCGCAGCGGCGAGGCGGTGGGGGGCAATTCCATCATGGGCCTGATGATGCTGGCCGCCGCCCCCGGCACCACCGTCACCGTGACCGCCACCGGCGCCGAGGCGGCGGCCGTGATGGACGCGCTCACGACCCTTGTCGCCGACCGCTTCGGCGAAGAGGAATAGCCCCGCTTCAGCTGTGGGCGGCGCCCGCCGTTTACCTCGATCTTAAGTTGCTCTGGTCGGCACCGCGGTGGTTGCCTATTTGTTTACTTTGATCTGCCGCGCGCAGGGCGCGGGGATCCGGGACGGGCCTTCCCCCCGTATCAGAGCCATGTTGGAGCCGACGAGCCATAGAGCCGGTGCCCGGCCGGCGCCCGAGGGCGCGCGGTGGCGCTTCGGCCTGTCGGCCAAGCTGCTGGCGCTCACCGTCGTGGTGGTGGCCGCGGCGGAAATCGCCGTGCTCGTGCCCACCATCGCCAATTATCGCATCGCCTGGCTCTCCGACCGCCTCGCCGCTGCCCGCACCGCGGCGCTCGCGCTCGACGCCGCGCCACAGGAGGGGATCTCCGCGGACCTGACGCGCGAGCTGCTGGACAGCGTCGGCGCCACCGTGATCGTGGTGAAGAGCGAGGACACGCGCCGCCTGCTGGCCGCCTCCACCATGCCGCCGGAAGCGAACGTGCATATCGACATGCGCGGCACCACCCTGTGGAGCGCCGTGCGGGATGCCTGCGACACGCTGATGGCCCGCAACGGGCGGATCCTGCGCGTGGTCGGCGATCCGCCCCGGGGGGCGGACTTCATCGAGATCGTCCTGAGCGAGACGCCCATGCGCCGCGCGCTGCTGCGCTTCGCCGCCACGGTGCTGCTGGTGTCGCTGGCGGTGGCCGTGGTGGCCGGCATCCTCGTCTATGTGAGCCTGAACTGGCTGTTCGTGCGGCCCATGCGGCGGCTCACCGAGCGTATCTCCGCCTTCCGCGAGAATCCGGAGGACGCCTCTCGCATCATCGTGCCCAGCGGGCGCTCGGACGAGATCGGCACGGCGGAGGAGGCGCTGGAGGAGATGCAGCGCGAGCTCTCCCTCACCCTGCACCAGAAGAGCCACCTGGCCGCGCTGGGCCTGGCGGTGTCCAAGATCAACCACGATCTGCGCAATCTCCTGGCCTCGGCGCAGCTTCTCTCCGATCGTCTCGTCTCGGTGCCGGACCCCACCGTGCAGCGCTTCGCCCCGAAGCTGCTGGCGGCCCTCGACCGGGCCATCGCCTATTGCGAGCAGACGCTGTCCTACGGCCGCGCCAAGGAGCCGCTGCCCGAGCGGCGGGACGTGGAGGTGGCGCAGCTGTTCGAGGAGGTGCGCGACACGCTCGGCCTGGCGAGCGGCGCCGGAATCGGCTGGGTGGCGGACGTGGAGCGCGGGCTGGTGGCGGACGCGGATCCGGACCAGCTGTTCCGGGTGATGCTCAACATCGCCCGGAACGCGGTGCAGGCCCTGGAGGGTCGGGTGCCTCTCGATCCCGACCGCGACCAGATCCGCATCCGCGCGCGGCGCAAGGGCACGGTCGTGGAGATCGAGCTCTCCGACACGGGCCCCGGCATTCCTCCCGCGCGGCGCGAGCACCTGTTCGAGGCCTTCGTCTCATCGGCCCGGCGGGGCGGCACCGGCCTCGGCCTTCCCATCGCCGAGGAGCTCGTGCGGGCGCATGGCGGCGAGATCCGCCTCGTGGACACGCAGGTGGGCACCACCTTCCGCATCACCATTCCCGACCAGAGCGGCGACCGGCACCATCGGCGGGAACGCATCCGCGCGTGAGGCGGGGTTTTCCACAGGCTGTGCGCTGCCGGCGCCTGCGCGTCGCTTCCGCGGCGCGGGGGCCTTGCGCGGTCCGCGGAAAAGGAGTAGCTGACGGGTCCTCGCGGCGCTCCCCGCCGCGACGCCCTGGAAGGTCCCGCCTTCCATTTCGGCCGAGGCCGAAGAGGGGCAGCAGGCGCCGGTAGCTCAGCTGGATAGAGCACCAGACTACGAATCTGGGGGTCGGGAGTTCGAATCTTCCCCGGCGCGCCACCTAACTCAAAGAAAATAAACGATAATTTCCCACATGCGCGGGTACGTGAAAGCGTACTGGCGCGGTCGGGTCATCACCGGGTCATCACCAGAAGCAGCGTGTGTGTGGGCGGACGGTCGGCTTCACTGGACCGCGTTCGTGACGGTGACGCGCGTGCCCTAAGGCGACCTCCCACACCCTGTTGAGGATCTGCGCGGCGAGGGATCCTCCCAAATTGATGGTCAGTGACCAAACGACCTGTTCAGAAAGCCGGCAGCGGAACAGGGGTCGTTCAGGCATCATTGTGTGGTGACGCGGTCCCAACCCCGCCTCAGCAATGCGATGCCCGCATCGATACCTGGCGGCTCCAGTGCGGCATAGCCGAGAACTAGCCCGCAGCCGCCAGGATCGCCGATGAAGTAGGGCGCGACCGAATAGACTCCGACGCCGAGCTTCTCGGCCGCCTGCGCGAGCGCCGGCGTCTCCTGCGCGGTGAGGTCGGGGAACCAAACCAGCAGGTGCAGTCCTGAATTCTCGTCGGCAATCTGCACGCGATCGCCGAAATGACGGCGAAGCGAAGCGATTAGCGCCTCCCTCCGGGCGGCGTTGCGCACCCGTGACCGACGAACGTGGCGTTCGAAATGGCCTTCGCTCAGGAACATGGCGAGAGCCTGCTGCTGCAGGATCGCGCTATGCCGATCATTGACGTACTTCATGGCGCAGAACGCCTCCACGAGTGCGGTCGGCAACACCATGTAGCCCATGCGGAACGACGGAAACATGGTCTTCGATAGCGTCCCCACGTAGATCACGCGTCCCTTGGTATCGAGCGCCTGCACAGCCTCGATGGGGCGCCCCAGATAGCGGAACTCACTGTCATAGTCGTCCTCCACCACGTAGGCTCCGAGCGCCTCGGCCCAGTTGAGAAGCGCGATGCGGCGTGCCAGCGGCATGATCGCGCCGGTCGGGAACTGGTGGGAGGGAGTGACGTAAATGAGCTTGGCATCGCTCACGATCTGCTCCCCCGTCTCCACCGAGAGCCCGCCACGATCCACCGGCACCGGTACGAGCGAGGCACCCGCCACCGAGAACGCATTGCGCGCTCCCGAATAATGCGGGTTCTCGATCACCACGCGATCGCCGGGATCGCAGAGGGTGCGAGCCACCAGATCCAGGGCCTGCTGCGAGCCATTGACGATGAGGATGTTCTCCGCGCTGCACGCGACGGCGCGCGCCTGACGCACGTACCGCGCGACCGCCTCGCGTAGTTCCGGGACACCGGAGGGATGTGCGTATGCGAGGATCTTCGCGCTACGGCGCCGCGCGGCGGAGATCAACAGCCGGCGCCACAGCTCATGGGGGAAATCCAGCACGTTGGGCACGCCGTACTGGAAATCGTAGGTGGGCGCCTGGCCTCTGAAACCCACCGCCTGTGCGAACGCCGCCTGCGCCGCCACCGCGGCGCGCGAGACGGCGTGAGGGCTTGCGGCCGGGTCGGAGGACGGGCGCTGCCGGCTTTTCGGGAGCCCATCGTCCGGCAGGTTGGCGGCGACGAAGGTGCCGGAGCCTACAGCGGAATCGAGATAGCCTTCCGCGAGCAGTTGGTCATAGGCCAGTAGCACAGCATTGCGCGAGACCGCGAGATCCTTGGAAAGCCTGCGGCTGGAGGGGATGCGGGTGCCCGCTGGCAGTTCGCCCGACAGGATCCCCCGCGCAATGCCGAATAGATCTGCTGATAGATCGGGCTGGAATTGTCGATGCGGATCAGCATTTCGGAAATGGACCCATCATCTGCGTCTCAAGCGGTCCTGTTGAAGAACCGCTTGAGACAATAACAGGGGAAGCAGGGCGCTGAGAAGCGTCGTTCGGCCGCCCAGCCGGCGCCAGCAATCGAAGAGAGTAGCGATGAATAAGATGACGAACGGCCCCGCCCCGTCGCTGAAAACCGAGCGGACCACGCTTCGGCGCCGGCCGAACAAGGGCGTTTATGACCGCGACAGCATCTACGCGATCCTGGACGAGGCCTTCGTCTGCCACGTGGGATTCGTCCAGGAGGGCCAGCCCTTCGTCATCCCCACGGGGTATGGCCGTGACGGGGACACGCTTTACCTCCACGGCTCCTCTGCCAGCCGGATGATGCGCGCCCTGGCCGAGGAGATCCCGATCTGCGTCACCGTCACGCTGGTGGACGCCCTCGTTCTGGCCCGCTCGGTGTTCAACCATTCGGTCAACCATCGCTCGGTAGTGGTGCTCGGCAAGGCCGCTCTCGTCGAGGGTGAGGAGAAGATGCATGGACTCACTGTCCTCACCAATCACATCGTACCGGGCCGCTGGGATGACGTCCGCCCGCCGACCGACCTCGAAATGAAAGCCACCTCGCTGCTGAAGATGCGGATCGACGAGGCCTCGGCGAAGATCCGCAGTGGCCCGCCCGCCGACGACGATGAGGATTACGCGCTGCCATATTGGGGCGGCATCGTTCCGGTCCGGACCGTAACGGAGCCGGCGGTGGATGATGGCCGCCTGCTCGCGGGGGTAGAATTGCCCTCCTATCTGGTGGACTACAGCCGCATCCGGCCCATCGAGGGCTGATCGGCCGGGACTCGACCGAACACGGCCCAGCCGCCCCGATCCAGCCGACCGGGGCGGCTTTTCTTGCGAGTTACCTGCCAACGGGCGCTGAGGGACGCGGTGCGACGCCGCCGAGACATTCACGTCCGCCACGCTCACGGCCGCGCCGCTGGGGCGGGATCGAAGTGCTTGGCCAGCTTGTCTGGCACCGCCTTCCAATCGTCGGCGTCGGCCGGCGCGCACCGCTGGTGCGATATCTTGATGAGCGGCCAGACCGCGGCATAGGTCTGGTTGAAGGCCGCCCAACGGCCGCCGTCATCATCGATGCCCGGAATGATCGCCTCATTGGGGCAGGCGGGCTCGCAGCTTCCGCAGTCAATGCATTGGGTCTGGTCGATCACCAGCATGTTGGCGCCTTCCCGAAAGCAATCCACGGGGCAGACCGCGACGCATTCGGCGTACTTGCACCTGATGCATTCCTCGGTGACGACATACGGCATGGCGATTCCTTTGCGGCGACGACGGACTCGTGCGCCACAGTAGACCTCGCTATCCGGTTCCTTTCGTAGAGCCGATTTATGCCAATCTCATAGTACCAATTCGGTGCTCCGGTGCGCCCTGTGGCTCCTGCGCAAACCCGCAATGCGGCTCTTCCGCAGAGCAGGACGCCTCGCCTATTCGGCAACGGTGCGCTCCGCCGCGCCACGCTTCGTGGCGCGGCCCGAGGCCAGCAAACGAGGCCACGATGCCATCTGCCGAGCTTTTGCGTGTCGCCATCGCCGGCTCCGGCCCGTCCGCATGCTTCACGGTGGAGGCGCTTCTGGCGACGGGGCGCGCCGTGGAGGTGGATGTGCTGGAGCGGCTGCATATGCCCTTCGGGCTCGCCCGCTTCGGCATCGCGCCCGACCACCCGGAGACCCGCCGCATCGCCGAGACGTTCGCCCGGCATCTGTCGGCACCCCCGGTCAGGCTCTTCACCGGCGTAGAGCTCGGCCGCACCGTGGATCTGGAGGCGCTGCGAGCCAATTACGACGCCGTGGTCCTCGCCACGGGCGCGGCGGAGGACGCCGGCATCGCCATTCCGGGCACGGGCCTTGCCGGCGTCTACGGCGCGGCCGCCTTTGTCGGCTGGTACACTGGCCATCCCGATTTCATCGGGCTCGACCCGTTGCTGGATCAGCCTGGCCTTGCGGTGATCGGCAACGGCAACGTGGCGCTCGACATCGCGCGCCTGCTCGCACGGACCAGCGCCGAACTGGAGGGCACCGAGATCGCCCCCGCCACCCGTGAGGCCATCGCCGGAGCCGGGATCAGGGACATTTACCTGATCGGAAGGCGGGGTCCGCTGGAGGCGAAGTTCACCAATCCAGAACTGCGCGAGCTGGCCGGCCTCGCCGACGCCGGCATCGTAGCGGAGCCCGCGAGCATCCCCGCCGCCGCGCCGCCCGGCACCGGCCGGATGCAGGTGCGCAATCTGGAAGCTTTCCGCGCCTATGCCTCGGCCCCGCCACGGAGCGCCACGCGGCGCATCCATTTCCTGTTCGACGCGACACCCGAGGAGATCGTCGGGTCGGGCCGGGTGACCGGGCTCCGCCTCTGTGTGGGACGGGGCGAAAAACGTGAGCGGCTGGTCGCCTGCGGGGCCGTGGTGACGGCAACCGGCTTCCTCCCCGCCCGCTTGTCCGGCCTGCCGTTCGACGGCGACGGCCGGCTGCTGCACAAGGCAGGGCGGGTGGCTGAGGGGCTCTATGCTGTGGGCTGGCTGAAGCGGGGGCCGAGCGGGGTTCTCGGCACCAGCAAGCCGGATGGCTTCCTGGCCGCGCAATCCATCCTGGAAGAGGTAGCTGCCACCCCCGGCAGGCGGGGCCGCAAGTGGCTGGAGGCGCACCTCGGCCGGACCGCGTGACCTTGGGTGGCTCTTAGGCCGGCGCGTCGGCCTTCTCGATCCGGCAGCGGATGAGCCGCAGCGGCCAGGTGCCATAGGACCGGTCGCAGAGGTCGGGGTTGTCGTCTACCAGCACGTTCACATTGGTCTCCATCGTACCGAACAGGGTGTCCACCCGGCCATCGCGTTCGGGAAACCACCAGCGCTCCGCATCGACGGTTTTCTCCGGCATGTCCGGCGAGAGCTGCGCGCGTTGCCGGATACGCCCCATGGGACTCTCGATCCAGATCCAGTCGCCGTCGGCGATGCCGTACGCGCTGGCGGTGTCGGGATGAATCCGCGCCAGCGGGTCGTAGTGCTTGCGCCGGATTGTTTCGACCTGCCTGTGGTCGGTATGAGTCATGTCGATCTTGGTGGCGCCGGTCATCAGCGTGAGCGGCAGCTCGCCGCCCGCGCCGCGGTCGGCCGGCGCATAGCCTTGGTAGCTCGGCAGTGGGTCCGCGCCGCAGGCGGCGAGGATGGAGGACGACAGCTCGATCTTGCCGCTCGGCGTGCCGAATCCGAACGGCTCGCCGGTGGCCGGATCGGTCGCGAACGGCGCATAGCCGGCAGCATCGTTCACCCAGTTCTGCCCCGCGGACGCCAGCGCACCGTGGGTGAGGCCCGCTGGCGCAAGCATCATGTCCCAGAGCTGCTCCAGAGTGTCGGGCCAGAAGGCGCCCTGCCCGAGCCGCTGCCCGAGATCGCGGAAGAACTCGTAGTCGCTGTGGCGCTCCGCATGGGGGCGGACCGGCCGCCGGCCGGCGAAGAACATCCCGCCCTCGCCCGAGACGTACATGAACGACTTCTCGATCCAGGAGGCGGCCGGCATGACGAAATCGGCGAGCGCGGCCGTCGGCGTCATGAACAGCTCGTGCACCACCGACAATTCCAGATTCGGCGAGACGAGCGCATCGCGTGCGAGCCGGCTGTTGGCGTAGCTGCCCACCAGATTGTTGTGCTGCACGATGGCCGCGCGCACGGGATAGGGCTCCCGGTCCACGATGGCGCGGAACATGCTGGGTGGATGGGCGATGCCCCCACGGGACGTCGTCAGGGGATAGTGATGCTGCGGCCACAGGCGGCGCGCCGCCGCGTTGATGGCCTCGTAGCCCCGGGTGTGCATTAGGAAGGCATCACCGCCGATGCGCTTGTCCTTTTGGACGTCGGACAGGCGATCGTTCATCTCGAGGTCGGCCTTGGTCATGACCCGCCGCGTGGGACCGGCAAGGATGTTACCGCCGGGGCGGTTGATGTTGCCTGTCACCGCGATGAGACAGAGCTTGGCCCGCTCGCAGGAAAAGGTGTCGCGCCCCATGCCATTGATGACGCCGATGGAGATGGCGGCGGGACCGTCGTCCGCGTACCAAGCCGCGCATGTCCTGATGTCCGCCTCGGCGAGGCCGGTCAGCTGCGCCACCCGCTCGGGGGTGTAGTCGGCGACCCGCTCGGCGAGCGCGTCGTATCCCACCGTCCATTTCGCGATGAAGGCCTGGTCCGTCCAGCCCTCGGTGATGGCGATGTGGATGAGGCCGAGCGCCAGAGCCGTGTCGGTTCCCGGACGGATCTTTAGCCAGAGGTCGGCGGCCCGCGCCTCGGGGGTCTGCACGGGATCGATCACCACCAGCTTCGCGCCGGCAGCCTTCGCCTTGAGGATGCGCGTCCACAACGGCACGTTGGACGCCGAAGGATGCTGCGCCCAGACGATGATGCAGCGTGCCTCGCCCGAAGCGAGATCAGGCGAGGCCGGGCCGAACCCGAGCGTCACCCACTCTGCGCCGGTCTTTGGTCCGGCGCAGATGAAGGCGTTGCCCACATAGTTCGGACTGCCGAACAGGTTCATGAACCTGAGGCCCGCACCCTGGTCCGTGCCATGGTAGGTGCCGAAGAAATACGCGAGCGCCTCCGGGCCACTCTCCTCGGCGATCCGCTTCAGCCGGTCGGCGATCTCGTCGACCGCCTCGTCCCACGGCACCCTGACCCAGTGTCCCTCGCCCCGGTCGCCCATGCGCTTCAAGGGGTGGTCGAGGCGTCGGCGATTGTGGAAATACTCGATGGCAGCGCGGCCGCGCGGGCATATGAACCCTTGCGTAACCGGATGGTCGCGGTCGCCGCGGATCGCGACAGGAACGTTACCCTCCACCGTCACCACTACGCCGCAGCGGGTGGAGCAGTGGCTGCAGATGGTGCGAACCTCCTCGCGTGCAGCGGCTTCCAAATTCGCCTCCCGCCTCACGCGACCTTGCGCGCCGGCTCTGCCACCACAATGCCCACGGATCGCATGAGGTCGGCGAGCTTCGACAGGTCAGCGGCGTCATCCATTGGCAGGAGCGGCCGCGGCGGCTTGCCCACTGGCGCGCCCATCAGCTCGTACATGGCATAGACCGAGCGGGCGAGCCCCTTCGCCATGAGGAAGTCGCCGATGGGAAGCAGGCGGCGCGTCATGATGAGCACCGCGTCGAAGTCCTTTTTCGTGGCGGCTTCGAAGATGGCCTGAATATCGGCGGGAAGGACGCCAGACAGCACCGAGGTCCAGCCATCCGCCCCGACGGCGAGGGATTCGAAGGCGATGTTCTCGCGCCCCAGCAGCACCTGCACCTTGTCGCCACATAGGCGCTTGGTCTGGCTGATGCGCAGCACGTCCGGGCAACTCTCCTTCACGTAGCGCACGTTGGGAAGGTCGGCAAGGCGGGCGAGGATGTCGGGGGTGATGTCCGTGCCGGTGAGGCGGGGATTGTTGTAGACGGCGATCGGGATGCCGAGCGCCTCATTGATGGTGCGGTAATGATCGACGATCTCCCGCTCGTTCAGGATCCAGTAGGTGACGGGCACCACCAGCACCGAATCCGCACCGACCTTCTCCGCGTGCTTCGACAGGGCGATCACCTCGCGCTGGCCGACGGCGCCGGTCCCGATCATGACGTGGGTGCGGCCAGCGGCCTGCTTCACGGCGACTTCCGCCGCCTGCATGCGCTCGTCGGCAGGATGCGAGGCCACCGTTCCCACGCTGCCAAACAGCGTGACCGCCTTGACCTTGTTCTGCACCGCCGTCTCGACGAGGGCCGCGAGCCGATCGTAGTCGATCGCACCATCGGGCATGGTGGGCGTCGGCAGGAAGTTGAGAATGCCGCGCAGGTCGTTGCGATCGCTCATGATCGAGATCCCTCTCCGGTTCAATATCGTGATGGACGAATGAGAGCGCCCACGATTGAAATGGTCGAGTTCCACTTGCCGCCATCGTGGCGGGGCCAATTTGATTACTTCAGCGGCGCGAACGGCGCGGGAATCAGGATCTTGGACTCCTGCCGCACGATCATCGGTCGCACTTGCGGGGAATAGCGCAGGTATGCCGGATCGGCGCGCAGCTGGCGCCGCCGCTCGGCCCGCTCCTCCCAGCTGTCGTAAGCGACCATGGTGATGAACTGGTTCAATTCGCCGATCTCGGTGGTGAACACGCCGATCATGTTCCCGAGAATGCGCTGGCTGGCGGCATAGGTTTCCTCGCCATAAATGGCGAGATAGTCGGGTCCGCGCCCCGGATGAAGTGTGTAGGTCCGCTGCTCGACGATCATCCGTGCCTCCGTTGCTTCATAGGTTCGGGCGCCACGCGGTGCATGGCATCTAGAAGGGCAGCCGTCTCTCCTCCGCGGCGTGGCAGGCGGCGAAGGTGCCGTTCGGCTGCGCCAGCATCTGCGGGATTTCCCGCGCGCACCGCGCATCGGCGAGTGGACAGCGGGGATGAAACGCGCAGCCCGGCGGCGGAGCGATGGCGCTCGCGATCTCACCGTTGGCCGCAAGGGCGGCATCGGGCGAGCGCTCGAGCTTTGGCACGGCGTTGAGCAGCATCCGGGTGTAGGGATGCGTCGGCTGGCCAAAGACGGCGTGCTTGCGGCCCATCTCCACGAGTCGCCCGAGATACATCACGCCCACCGCGTCGGCGATGTGATAGACCACCGCGAGATTGTGGCTGATGAACAGGTAGGTCAGCTGCTGCTCGCGCTGCAACAGCTTGATGAGGTTGAGGATCTGTGCCTGGACGGAGACGTCGAGGGCGGACGTAGGCTCATCGCAGACGATGAAGCGCGGGTCCGCCGCGAGCGCCCGGGCGATGCAGATGCGCTGGCGCTGGCCGCCGGAGAACTGATGCGGATACTTCATCCCGTCGCGCGGGCTGAGGCCGACCTGTACCAGAAGCTCGTCGACCCGGGCGGAGACGGCCGCTTCGCCGATGGCCGGCCGATGGATGCGCACCACCTCCGCCAGCGCGTCGCTCACCCGGTGGCGGGCATTCAGCGAGGCGTAGGGATCCTGGAAGATGAGCTGGATCGGCCCGCGCCCGCCGGACCTTCCGCGCTTCGGCTGGCAGTCGTGACCTGCGAACGTCACGGCGCCGCCCGTGGGGACATCGAGCCCCACCACCAGGCGGCCGAGAGTAGACTTGCCGGAACCGCTTTCGCCCACGATGCACAGGGTCTCGCCGGCGGCGATCTCGAAGCTCACCTGCTCCACCGCCTTCACCACGCGGTGGGCGCCGACGGGAAAATGGCGCGACAGGTTACTCACCTTGAGCAGGGGCTCTGCCGCAGTCGATCGCGCAACTACCTGATGCATCACGCTCCCACCTCCGCCGGTGCCGGTTCCAGATGCGGATCCCAGCACGCCACCTCGAACCCGGAGAGATGTCGCATGGGCGGAGGCTCAGCATCGCATTGCGCTGACCGGCGCAGGCAACGCGGGTGAAAGGCGCAGCCGGCCGGCGTCGCGCCGGGGGATGGCATTGCGCCGGGGATCTGCTCCAACGCCTCGACGTCCACCCCGATCATGGGCACGCAGCGCAGCAGCCCGCGCGTATAGGGGTGACTGGCGCGGGAGAGCACATCTGTGACCGCCCCCACCTCCGCGAGGCGGCCGGCATAGAGCACCGCGACCCGGTCGGCGAGTTCCGCCACCACGCCGATATCGTGGGTGATGATGATCATGGACATGCCGCGCTCGCGAACCAGGCGGCGCAGTAGCAGAATGATCTGCGCCTGGAGCGAGACGTCGAGCGCGGTGGTCGGCTCGTCGGCGATGATGAGGGCGGGGTCGGCGCACAGGGCGAGCGCGATCACCACCCGCTGGCGCATGCCGCCGGAAAACTGATGGGGATACTGGTCGATCCGCTCGCGCGGTCGCGGGATGCCGACCTCGTCGAGCAGGGACAATGCGCGCTCACGCGCCTCCCGCCGCGTTACGGGGACGTGGCTGCGAATGGTCTCTTCGAGCTGCTGGCCAACGGTGAGCAGGGGGTTGAGGCTGGTCAGCGGATCCTGGAAGATGGTGCCGATGCGGCGGCCGCGCAGGGCGCGCATCCGCTTCTCGGGCAGATTGTCGATCCGCAGTCCCTCAAGGTGGATGGACCCTCCGCCGATGCGGGCGGGGTGACGCATGATCCCGCAGATCGCCGAGCCGATCAGCGATTTTCCGGCGCCCGATTCACCCACGAGGCCCAGCACCTCGCCCGCCGCCACGTCGAGAGAGACACCGTCTACCGCCACCTTCTCACCCCGTGCCGCGGCAAGCTGGATTTCGAGGTGCCGGATGCTCAGGAGGGGTTCACTGCCCATGCGTCACCTCGTCTTCACGCCAGTTTGGGGTTGGTGAGGTCACGCAGCCAGTCGCCGAGGCAATTGACGGCGATGATGAGGACCGCGAGCACCAGGGCGGGGAATACGGCGATCCACCATTCCCCGGAGAACAGGAAGTTGTTGCCGATGCGCACCAGCGTGCCGAGGGAAGGTTCGGTGGGCGGCAGGCCGACACCGAGGAAGGACAGGGTCGCTTCGCTGATAATGGCGAGCGCGGCGTTGAGGGTGCCCATTACGACAATGGGGCCCGCCACGTTCGGCAGGATGTGCCGCACGAGGATGCGCACCCGCCCGACGCCGAGCACCTCAGCGGCGCTCACGTAGTCCTTCTGCCGCTCCACCAGCGTCGAGCCGCGAATGGCGCGGGCGAACTGCACCCAATGGGATAGACCGATGGACAGGACCAGCACCACCACGGCGGCGGACTGGTGGCGCTGGCTGCCGAGGAGGCTGAGGGCGACGCCGTCGATGAGCAGCGCCAGCAGGATCGCGGGGAATGCCACCTGGATATCCACGACGCGCATGAGCACCGAATCGAGGAAGCCCCCCACATATCCGCTCACGAGGCCCACGGTGACGCCGACCAGCAGCGCGGTGGCGGTGGCGAGGAGCGCGATGCCGAGCGAGCTACGCAGCCCATAGATGATGAGGGAGAGCAGATCCCGTCCCTGGTTGTCGGTTCCAAGGAGAAAGTCCGAGGAGCCACCCTCGATCCACGCCGGCGGAAGGAACGCGTTCGACAACTCCACGCTGACGAGGTCGTAAGGGTTGTGGGGCGAAATCCACGGCGCCAGGAGCGCGCAGACCACGGCGAGCCCCACCACGAGGCCGCACAGTGCGACCAGCGGTGCGCGCGTTGCGGCGCCCGCAAGGTCTGCCACGACCGCGGCGAGGCGGGCGAGCGGCACGGGGAGCGCAACGGAGGAGCGGGAAGGCGCGGTGAGGCTCATGCGGCTGCCCTCACGCCCCCGCCAGCCGCACGCGCGGATCGATGGCGAGATAGAGCAGATCGACCGCGAGGTTGATCAGGGTGAACAGCACGCCCGTCATCACCAGATAGGTGGTCATGACGGGAATGTCGGCGGTGGTCACCGACTGGATCATCAGCGAGCCGATGCCCGGCCAGGAGAACACCGTCTCCGTGATCATCGCGAACACCAGAACGGAGCCGAACTGGAGCCCCAGCACAGTGACCACGGGCACGATGGAGTTCTTTAGCGCGTGGCGGAAATAGATCGAGAGGCTGGGAATGCCCCTGGCGCGGGCGAAGCGGATGTATTCCTCGCGCATCACCTCCAGCATCTCCCCGCGGATGAGCCGGATCACCAGCGTTATCAGGAACAGGCCGAGGGTCACGGTCGGCAGCACCAGCGCCTTCAGGCCGCCGGCGGTGACCAGCCCGGTGGTCCACCAGCCGATCGCCACCACGTCCCCGCGTCCGAAGGCCGGCAGCCAGCCTAGCCAAACCGAGAAAATGAGGATGAGGAAGATCCCGATCAGGAACGTCGGCAGTGATATGCCCATCATGGCTATGCCGAGGAAGACCTGGCTGAGCCAGGCTTTGGGAAACAGCCCGCAATAGACGCCCATCGGAACGCCGATGACCAGCGCGAGCAGGATCGCGCACACGCTCAGCTCAATGGAGGCCGGAAGGCGGTCGACGATCATCTTCAGGACCGGCTCGCGCGTGCGGTAGGAGAGACCGAAGTTGCCGGTCGCGATCTGCTCGAGGTAGTGGGCGAAACGCAGCGGAAAGGGGGCGTCGAGGCCCAGCATGGCAGCCACTTGGTCGCGTTCCTGCTGGGAGGCGTCCTGGGCGACGAGATTGGCCAGGGGGTCGCCCACATGGTCGGTCACTGCGAAGGCGATGAAGGCCACTGCCACCGCCACGATGATCGATTGCGCCAGCCTGCGGGCGACGTAGCCAACCATGCCTCAGCCTCCGGTCTTGCCGACGCGGACTAGCCGCAGCGGGAAGAAGTCATCAGGATACTGCTCGACAGTCACCCCGTCGCGCGCTGCCCATACGAGGAGCGGCTGGTGCAGCGGGACGGTCGGCATCTCCCGTTGCACAATACGGGCCGCTTCATCGAGCATGGCCTGCCGCTTGACGGGATCGATCTCCACGCCTGCCGCGTCGATGAGCCCGTCAAACTGGTCGTTGTGGAAGCCGGTGATGTTGTAGGTGCCTTTTTCCGTGCTCCGGCCGCGGGAATAGAGCAGCCGCTCGTAGGCGGAATGCGCGTCGTTGCTGGAAGGCGCCCAGCCGAGGAGGAAGAAGCTCGTCTCGAAGCGCGGCGAGAACACCTTGGGGAACATGCGCGTCTTAGTCTGGGCCAGCAAATTCACCTTGATTCCGATCTTGGCGAGCATGCCGACGATGGCCTGGCATGTGTCCTCATCTTTGGGGTAGCGGTCGTTCGGGCAGTCCATCCCCAAGGTGAAGCCGTCCGGATAGCCTGCTTCCGCCAGCAGCTTCTTGGCGGAGGCCGGCGAATATGTGGGGCGGATGTTGAGATCCTTATTATAGCCCTTGATGCCGTCCGCCACCATCATGAAGGTCGGCTGAGACAGCCCGCGCATCACCGAGCGCTTGATGGCCTGGACATCGATGGCCTCGGCGAAGGCCCTGCGCACCCGCGGATCCTTGAAGGGGTTCTTGCCCTTCACGCTGGAGTCCAGCAGTTCCTCGCGGGTGACGTCGAAGCCCACGTAAATCACCCGCAACTCGGGGCGGGTGAGGATCTTGATGCCCGAGGAGCGGGACAGGTTGTCCACCGCGTCCGAGGGCACGTCGTAGATCATGTCGATGCTGCCGGCGAGTAGTGCCGCCACCGCCGTCGCCTGGTTCGGAATGGCGAGGTAGGTCGCCTTGGTCACGTTGTGCTGCGGCTTGTCCCACCATTTCGGATTGGCCTCGAACACCGTCTTCACGCCGGGTTCGCGCGTCACGACATGGAATGGCCCTGTGCCCATGGCGTTGAGCGTCGCAAAGCTCTCCGCGGCGGTGGCCGCGCCGCTCGCCTTGGCCGCCCCGTGCTGCTCCGACCATGCCTTGGACATGATGAGCCAGGCCGAGATCTCCTCCGGCAGGATGGGGTCGACCCGCTTCATCTTGAACACGACGGTGTAGGGATCGGTCGCCTCGATCCGGTCGACCGCCGCGAAATAGCCCTTGATCGCCGATCCCGGGCTGCTGGCGCGCTCGAAGGAGAACAGCACGTCTGCCGCGGTGAAGGGCGTGCCGTCCTGGAAGGTCACATCCTGCCGCAGGCGGAAAGTCCAGGTCAGCGGGTTGGTCTGTTCCCAGGAGGTGGCAAGCGCCGGCTCGAGCTTCATGTCCGGCAGGCGCCGCACCAGCGGCTCGTAGACATTCGCCAGCATGCTGGTTGAGAAGGTCTCGATGGTGAAGTGTGGGTCGAGGGACTGGACGTCGCCGGACGACGCCCAGCGGAACTCTGCCGCCAGAGCGGAATAGCCGCCCGCCAGAGAAGCCGAAGCCAGGAGTGTGAATGCCGCAGACGCGTTCCGTAGTGCTCTCAACATCCGCATGATCGACCCTCGCCGGCCTCTGTCCGATTTGAATGATCCCAGCGTGAACCAACAATCGCCTGGTTTGGAAGAACCACTTCGGGCGGGTTCGCGAAGTGCCACTCGATTGGTTGTGGTTGGAAATTGGGCAGCCGCACCGAAAACAGGCTGCCCCAAGCAACATGAGGCGAGAACCGGTTCCATCAGTTTGGGTAAATCCGGCCCTTCCGGCAGATCCCCCGGCTGGCACCATGCGCGCGACTGTGGCGTAGGGCGCCGGAAAGGGAGACCCAGAGGCAATGACGAAGGTGGTGCGCATCCACGAACCCGGCGGCGTCGACCGGCTGATGCTTGAACAGATCGAGGTCCCGCCGCCCGGGCCGGGCGAGGCCCGCGTCGCCCACCGCGCCATCGGGGTGAATTACATCGACATCTACCACCGCACCGGCCTTTACAAGCTCCCGGCCTTGCCTGCGGTCATTGGGGTGGAGGGGGCAGGCATAGTGACGGCGGTGGGGCCGGACGTGGACGAGGTTAAGGTAGGCGATCGGGTGGCCTATATCTGCTATCCAGCCGGCGCCTATGCGGAGGAGCGCAACCTCGCCGCGGACCGGCTGGTGCCCATTCCCGACGGCATCAGCTTCGAGCGGGCGGCGGCCGGCATCAATCGCGGCATCACCGCGCAATATCTCCTCAACCGCACCATCGCGGTCGAGCCTGGCGACCCCATCCTAGTCCACGCCGCGGCGGGCGGAGTGGGGCTCATGCTGTGCCAATGGGCGCACCATATCGGCGCGGTGGTGATCGGAACCGTGGGGTCGGAAGCAAAGGCAGACCTCGCGCGGCTCAACGGCTGCCAATATCCCATCGTGCGGACAAAGACGGATTTCGTGAAGGAGGTGCGCCAGATCACCGGCGGCGAGGGCGTACGTGTTGTCTACGATTCCATTGGAAAGGATACATATGCCGGCTCGATCGATTGCCTGCGTCCACTCGGGATGATGGTGAACTACGGCAATGCATCTGGACTGGTCGAATTCGTCAATGCCCGGGAGCTAACCCTGAAGGGCTCACTGTTCTTCACCCATCCCAGCCTATTCGTCTACATGCGCAAACGCAGCGACCTGCTGGCTTCGGCGCGTCACTTCTTCGGGCTGGTGGACGCGGGCATTCTCAAGATCCACGTCAACCAGACCTACGGGCTGGCTGAGGCTGCGAAGGCTCATCTGGACCTGGAAGGCCGCAACACCACGGGCTCCTCCATCCTCGTGCCATAGCTGATCGCAACGGCGCCCCCAAACCACAGCGCCAGCAATTTCGGTCGAGAGACAGGTCTGAAATGACTCGCGTTTGCGAAGACGATTCATGTCAGCCGCGCCGCTATTTGTGCCTTGCCGACCGAGGCGCGACTCGGCCTCATCTCGATAAAAACCGGAACCAATCCCTAAACTTGTGGCGCCCGCCTTTCGTCTAGGTGGAGGCCGAGCCATGCTCTCCGTCGTTATCACCCTCGTTTCCTCAGCCTAACGCCCGGCCCCTCGCCGTTCTCCTCGACGAAGATCACGCCGGCGGCTTCGAGGGCGGTGCGGATCACGGTGAGGGTGGCATTTCTCGGCGCGGACGCCCCTCCCTCAAATTGCCGGATCGTCACGACGCCGACTTTCGCGGCATCAGCGAGCTGCTGCTGCGACCAATCGATGAGTGCACGCGCGGCACGGCATTGGGCTGGCGTAATCATGTGCGATGGCTACCACATGGCATCTTCAATCGCCAGAACCATCGAAAATGGATTGATCTGTAGTTAGCAGTCGCTTAACGTCCGATCCGTCGTTTATCGACAGATTGGAGCAACACCTATGCCGAACCCCACCGTTCCGGCAGTCGCCCCCGGCTTGCCTGCCATCACCGAATCCCACGATGCGATCCTCACCATGATTGACCGCATGGAGAACGGCCTGCTCGAGGTCCGCGATCTCGCCCATGCCGTGTTCATCATTGCTGGAGCGATGCCGTGGGACGAGGCCCAGGCCGCTCAGCGTGTGGCCGGGCTGATCATGGACCGCGCCGAGGAACTGAAGAAGCAGCGGACCGCCGTGCTCAAAGCGCTGCACAGCCTGCCCGCCGATGCTGGGGAGGCATCCAATGGCTGATAGCCTGAAGAACCGTCGCGCCGTGCTCAAGGCCGGCGCCGCCCTGGGCACCATCGCCGCGCTCGTGGTGCCCGTCGCGATCCTGCCGAAGGAGGCGGAGGCGGCTGCGTTGATCAACAGCCCTGTCCCCGCGCTGTGGGAGAGGTGGCGGGCCATCAAGCCTGAGTACACGCGCCTCACAGCGGAAGCGGAGGCAGCCCGCGACCGCTACCTCGCAGCTCAACCGGCCCTGCCTCGGGAAGCCTATGCGGGACCGCAGCATTTCGGCTTTGGGGTAAGCTTTTTGGACAAGACGCCTTCGGGCCAGCTTATGCGGTGGGGAATGGCCAGCCACTGGAGGGGTTTGGCGTCCGCTTGCGAAGGCATCGAATATTCGCACTGGGTGCGAGACGACGCGCTCCACCGGGCGGCCGTCATGGATCGCTGGGGCGACGAGTGCGACGCCCTTCGCGACAGCAGCGGGGTCACCAGCATCGGGGATCGCCTTGCCGCGATCGAGGATCAACTGAACGCCCTGGAGGAGCAGATACTCGCGGAGCCAATCCGGACGATGAATGATGTCTCCATGCAGGCGAAGATCGTCCGCGAATATCTGTGGCCGGGCGGTTGGCAAGAGGTGGTCGCCTTCATCAACCGCCTTGAGCAAGTCGGAGGCCCCAATGGCTGATCCGATCTTCGCCGCCATCGCCGAGCACCAGCGGCGCCGGGCCGAGCATGAGGCTGCATTCGATGCCGCCGGCGAGGCCGAACTGCCTGATCGCGCCGATGGTCCCCTCGCTGCCCAAGCGGGCGCCCTGCGTGATGCTGCCTCCGAACGGGAGGTCGAGGCCCTGCAGCACGTGCTACACACCGTGCCCCTCACGGCCGCCGGCATGCTGGCGTGGCTGGACCACATCAGTGGGCCGGCCGGCTTCGACGGCATCGCCCCACGTGATGCGGACGTGGCGGCCATCTTCGGCACGATGCGCGCCTTTGTCGTCGGGTCGGAGGGCGGCGCATGAGCATGATCGCCGCTGCCCTGCGCGAGCTGATGGCCGCCGGTCTAACCGGCGACGAGCTTGTCGCTGCCGTCGCCCGCATCGAGGTCGAGATGGAGGTCTCAGCGCCTACGGATCGTTCGAGCGATGCGGCCGAGCGGAAGCGCGAAGCCGACCGCGAGCGCATGCGTCGGAAGCGGGAGGCAGCCCGCCACTCGGATGTTCGCGCGACATCGCAGGCTTCGCAGGATGTCGCCGATTGTCGCGCGAATTCCGCGATATCGCGCGACGAATGCGACCCCTCTCCCGAGGAAAAAAGAAAGGTCTCCCCCTGCACCCCCTCTAAAGAAAAAACTCAACCCTCATCCAATTTCACCCCATCGGTTCCTGACGGAACCTCCTCCCCCTCGGCGTCGGATCGCGACGGGGTGGATCGTCAGGAAGAACTCGCCGAGGCGCTGGCGGCCTTCAACCGGATGGCGGCCGAGGTCGGCCTACCCGAAGCGCAGGGGCTAATCCGGAAGCGCCGGCTGGCCCTCAAGGCCCGTTTGCGGGACTGCGGAGGAATCGCCGGCTGGCGGATCGCCATGGACCGGGTCCGCGCGTCGCCGTTCCTCCGCGGCGAAAACGACCGCGGATGGCGGGCGAGCCTGGATTTCCTGCTGAAGCCGGAAAGCTTCGCGAAGCTGATGGAGGGGGCTTATGACCCAGCGCCGGGAGCGCAGCGGCGACGGACGGAGCCCCGGTCGTCGATGGTCACGGCCGCCGCGGAAGTCCTCCTCGATCATCCGGATTCCGAGTTCGGGAAGCGCGCCAGGGCCGCCGGCTTCCGGAGCCGCAATCTCTACGGTGGCGACGCGATCCTCGCTGGGATGGCACGAGTGGCCGAGCAGAGGTTTGGACAGTGGCCGAGATCGTCGGATGGACAGGTGATCGACGGCGCAGCAGACGAGCTGTTCGGCGATCACGCTGATTGTTGACCGTCATCGGCCAGCCGATGCAGATGTGCCATATGCACGTCCGTAGTGAAGGAGATGCTCATGGCCCCACGCGCAGAGATGCCTCTGTTCCCCTGCGAGGTCGACATTGCACGGGCTGTCCTCGGGCCAGGGCGCGTCAGCGAGTGGAAATCCATCGCGATCATCCTCGAACGGCAGGGCCTGCCCCGCATCGATCCGATGTTCGGCGGCCGCTACTGGCCCGCCGTGCGAGCTTGGTTCGATCACAGGGCTGGTATTGGCCCGCGGCTCCATTCAACAGGGACGGGCGTCAAGGAGAATTGGGATCCTCCTACACCTCCGCCACGCCGTCGCCCACCCATCGATAAAAAATAGCCGGCGCCCGTCCTTCTCACCCCGCGCTGAACAGATCGTCGCCCCGCTCGGCGACGATCAACTGGCGCGGCGCCGGCCCCGACGGCGCTTCGCAGCGGGCTCTTCCTCTACCGACTGCGGAAGAAATTCGGGGGACTGGAAGTCCGCCTGCTTCCCTGCCTTGCCGGTGATCGGCAGTTTCATGTGGGTCTGGCGCCGCTCGCCGTCGGGCTTAGGGGGCCGCTTAGTCGTCCGTGCGGATGGGCCGGCTTCGTCAGCAGCGGCCCGCGCCAGGTTGAGCTCCAACAGCCGGGCCAGCGCATCTTCGTCGGAAATGTCCGCCGGCCAGCCATAGGCTGCAGCGACGGCACCATCGAGTTCGCGATGCGCATCGATCAGCCACTGCGGGCGCCGGTTGTAGAGGTTGGTCAGGGTGCGCTCGCGCAGGATCGCCGCCGCGGCAGCGTCTTTTGGAAGAATGCGGTCCGGAAAACCAGGGACCACTTCTTGCTCGATGCGGGCCAGGTCCGGAGGATTCAGCCAAGCCTGGCGCAGGTCGTCCAAGCGCTTTGCTGTCTGCGTTATGGCTTCAGCGCGGCGATCTCGTAGGACGCGCGCGATCGGAACATCAGGTGTTAGTCCGTCGGGGAACGGAAATGTCTCGAATACCGTCGAATTATTATAGGTCGGGTCATTGCCAACGCCATGCCACGAGCACGTTCTCAAAGACCACAACTCATGAAACCTAGAATGCAAGACGCCAAAGAAAAAATCGTCAGAACGAATGAATGAAAATATTCTGGAATCTGGCACATCACAGGCGTTCAACCACATGAATAGCCGGTGCTTGGCGACTCTTGGTGTCGTGAGATAACGAGCATGTTGCCGGACCGCTGTACGAAAAGCCGGTCTCGGCTCTACATGCCGCCACCAGCGTTCGCGATAGGCATCACGTCGGTTCTGAGAACGTTCGGGGAGCACGTGATCCTTCACATGCTGGAACGGAGCCTCATGAAGGGACGCCTCCTGTTCCGTCATCACCCAGCCGAAATCGATGATCCACATATCGCGCGACCGGCGCGTCACATCCATGCCGTTGCGCCAGGGCCGCAGTACGTCAGAGTTAGGTCGTCCATTCGGGTTGAGAGGCATCTGGAGCCACGCTCGCGCGAGTTCTCCCGGGACGTCAAACGCGCCACCCTTCGTGTCGCCCATGAATGCGACGCCAAGGTTCTCCTTGAGACGGCGCGCCTTGGTCAAGTCCATCGTGCCCGAGGTCAGGTCAGCATTAATCTGGGGGACAGGCGCTCCGTCGAGTTGGCAGGCGTCCTCCCCATTGCCGAAGCAAATGAGGGACACACGAACCGCCGCACCATCGACCACCCACGGCTCGTCGCTCCAGGCCTCGAAGATCCGGCTTTCAGCTACGATCTGTTCTACCACCTTGCGGTTGGCGCCTCCGCGGATGGAATTGGTCGCCACCAAACCGACCCTCTGCGAGCGTCCGCCCTTGACGGCAGCCAAAGCGTGCTCGAACCAATAGCAGACAAGGTCAGCCTCCCGCGTTACACGCCCATCGTATAGGTTGAAAAGACGATCTACGACCTCATCTCCAAGCCCATGCCGGAGCAGCTTCCCGCCGAGAAACGGGGGATTGCCGACGATAAAGTCCGCGCGGGGCCAAATGGTGGGGCGATAGGCGGTCCTGGCATTAGGACCGGCCAGCAAGTCCATCTGTCCGCCGCGATCAGGTGCAGGGACGCGCTCAATGAGGGCATCCGCGCCCTCGATGGAATTCAGCTTTCGAAGGACCGGGACCTCGTGGGTGTGGATCCCGTTCCGCAGGCGCCATTGGATATCGCCGATCCAGATCGTCGTTCGTGCGAGCTCGGCGGCGAGCGCATTGACCTCAATGCCCAGCAGGATTTCAGGGCCAACGGCCGGCCAACGCGACTTCAAATCCAGCATCTCACAATCGAGGTTCGCCCGGTTCTCGATGTCCTTCACACCCTGTAGTGCAAGATAGAGGAAATTGCCCGAGCCGCAGGCCGGATCGAGAATCCTCAAGTTGCAAAGCTTCTCGATGAATGCGGATCGGACCTCTTCGGCGGCCTCCTCTCGGGTCATCCGACGGCGCTCTTTCTTTCGCATTGGCGGCTGGGACGTCCCATCCAGGAGACCCACAATTTTTCCTTTGGTCACCTCCCATTCAGCGCGGAGAGGACGCAAGATCACTGGGTCGATGATCCGACCGATCTTGTCCGCGTCGGTATAGTGCGCGCCAATCTGGGCCCGTTTCTTCGGATCAAGGAAGCGCTCGAACAGCGTGCCGAAGATTGTCGGGTCGATCAGGCTCCAGTCGAGGCTGTCGGCAGCAATCAAAAGGCCGATGTCACCTTCGTCCAGCGGCAGAGCTTTGCGTCCGTCGAAGAGCCCTCCGTTGAAATGCATGACATCGGTGAGTGCAAAGTCGCCGCCCTTCTCCATGGCTTCGAACAGGCCACTAAGGTAGTCGCGCGCTTTGCCGGGATTTTGCGCTGCACGGCGCAACAAAGTGGTAAAGATCCCGCCGCGGAGAAGGCCAACGCTCTGGGCAAAGAAGCAGAACACCAGTTGGTTCACAAAGTGCGCGATGTCTTCCGGAGCACCTCGCCCCTGCAGACGCCAGGCAATGGTGGAGAACTTGTCGGCCGCCTCCTTCGTCAATCCGGCTCTGGTCCGTGTCGGCTTGAGCTTCTCGGGGTTGAAGAACAGATTATAGAGGATCTCTCGCGGGGCCGGATCAGCTAGATCGTCCAGGTTAATTTCGTAGGTCGCCGGGACTGTATTTGTCCAAGCCGTGTGGATGCGAAAGCGCTGGATGTCACAGACGACGTGAAGCGGCGGGTTCTCCAAGGCTGGGGCATAGCGCATCAATTGAAGAAGGGCGCCATCCAGATCACCGTTCTTCTGCTTGTATTCCCATGCGAAGTAATCCCTCTTCCACACGTCGGCAAAGCCACGACCACCCCCGACCTTGCTCGCGCCTTTCTCGAAGGCGAAGAATTCGCCTCTGGGATCATCCTCCGTCGGAGTTGGATGGCCGACCAGGGCGCAGAGGTCAATAAAATGCTCTTGCGCAGACTGTCGTTCATTGAGGGAAGCCGATTTCCATTTCTTGATGAAGGCAAGCGGCGTCATCTGCGTGCGAGCGCCGGCACTCATCTCTGCCCCCAGTTCCGCTCGGTTAACTGTTCTTTAACAATTCAATTTGAAGTAGTCCCGGTCAACAACGCACTCTTCTTATGGTAAACGGCGAACGCTGGGTTCGACCATCCGCCGCCCGTGGCACGGTTGCAGTCTTCCTCGCGGAAATCCCAGTGATGGGCCGGGGAGCCGGGGCGCCTCAGTCGACGCTCATCGCTACCCGGCTTCGTCTTCAGGGTCGCAGAACACGATCTTCGCCCCTTCGGGGGCGGCTGGCTGCGGCAGGTGCTCGCGGCGGATGATGACGACGATGCCGGGCTTGACGGTGGTCGTCTTCTCCGCATCGGCGGCCTCCGCCATATCCTCCAGCAGCCGGATGGCCTGCACAGCGGCGCCCTTGGCTTCGTCCTGATCGCGCAGCTCGGCGAGGCGGTGCACGTTCCGCGGCCGGTGCGATGCCTTGAAGGCAGCCATCTCCCGGTTCAGCGCGGCCCGGAAGCTCGGGTCCTGGGCGCACATGCGGGCGTTGCGCTCCGTCATGCCGGCCTCGACCGCGGCATCGGTGAGCTTCAGCCCGCGCCACACCATGGCGTCGACCAAGGCCCGGCGCTTCGGGGTGAGCGGGTCCGGCTCGGCGGGTTCGGGGAGCAGCGGGTTTTCGGTCTCTTCTTCCATCGCGTCCTCCCATCAGCGCAGGATGATTTCGGCGAGTGGCGCCGACGGCCGCGGTGCGGGCGCAGGTGCGGGCGGCAGGGTTTCTGGCCTCACCGCCTTGCGCCGCGTGCGTTTCAGCGGCGGGCCGCCGGGCTGGATCGACTTCTTCAGCAGCGGCGAGGCGCGGAACTTCAGCGACCAGCGGGTACCGTCGCCAGGGACCGCCCGGATCAATGACTTCGAGACGCGAACCTGAGCCATCCGGCGGGATGGCAGCGGCTTGTGACCTGGCCGATTTCCCTGGAGCGCGACCGTGGTCCCGCCGAACCGGCTGTGGAAGGTGCCGAAGCCGGGGATCTGCACCTGGCGCCCGGCGGCCAGCTCGCGGGCAATCACGCGCAGGATGATGGCCGGCATGTCGCTGGCCAGCAGCCAGACGTCCTTGCGGTTCCGCGCGCCGCGCTTGCACCCGAGCGCCCGCCGGGAGAGGGGCTTCCAGCGCCGGCGGATTTCCGCCCGCATCCGGTTGCGCATGGTGTCGCGCGTCTCGACGCGGGTCATTCGGCGGCCTCCGTGATCACCTCTGCGCATTTCTGCTGGTCCGCTTGCGCCTGCGCCTCGCGCCGCCGGTTCCGGCCAGGGAGGCGCACAAAATCCTGATCGGTGCGACGGCGCATGTCTCCGCCGACGAGCGGGAGCCGGAGCTGCGCCGGATCGGGTTCGGCCCGAGGCGCCGGCGGGCGGAGCTCCACGAGGGCGATCTGAACGTCGAGCGCCACCAGCAGCAATTCCAGGGATACCGGCCCCAACCGGCGCCCACTGTCCCGGTCCCAGGCTTCGAGCTTGCCGGTGTAGCCGTCCTGGAGCCCCGCGCGATCGTCCACCTCCATCTGCGTGAACCCGAGCGCTACCCGCCGCGCCTTCAGCGCGTCCATCAGGCCGCGATAGTCCCGGCAGAAGGCGATCGGCTCCAGGCTCATCCGATGCGCACCGCCTTTTCCGCCATGGGCGAGAGCGCCCGGGACGAGCCGCAGTCCGGGCAGGCGAGCGCAGTGCCGAGGTCTTCGGGCGCCCGGTCGAGATGCTCGGCCGCGAGCTCCTCGAAGCTGATGCGGGCAACGGCGCGGCAGCTCGGGCACCAGGCGGAGAGGCGGTTGAAGCCGAAGCCGGCGAGATAGGCCAACGTGATGGTGGACGAGGCCGTTGCGGGAAGCGGCAAGGTGCGCTGGGCCGGACGGCGCGCGGAGCCGAACGACTCCATCCGGTCGGTGGCGACGGTCGGCCGGGAGAGGCTGTCCTCGGGCTTCCAGCGGCGGGCGCGGCCCCAGTTCATGCGCGTCATCGCACACCTCGCGGCAGCGCGTCGCCCGGCGCCCACCAATAGGACTGCCCGAAGTCGCGCTGGGCGGCCTTCTCCGACCGACGGAAGGAGGCGCGATAGTCCGGATCCACGAGCGTCTGGATCTGGTCGAACAGCAGGCGATCGACGGCGAGGCGCGTGTACCAGAGGGAGGGGTCGTAGCGCCTGGCGGTGCGCACCGCCTCGGCGCCGAAGGTGGTGTCGGCCCCCTCCATCAGGCGCCGGAGCTGCTGCGAGGACAGGCGCGCCACGTCCTCCGCCGCGCCGATGGCCGGGCCGGCGAGGTCCGAGACGGGCGAGCGGCCGGTGCGCGAGGTGGAGGCATTGATCAGGTCGCCGTACACGCCGAGCGAGCCGGACTGCAGTCCGGAGCGCACCCAGAAGCCGGGCGTGTCCATGGCCTCCGGCGTCTTGCCGTAGAGCACGGCACGCGCCTGGATCGCGGCTGCGCCGGCAAGCAGGTTGAACAGCACGAAGGCGGCGCCGTTCCACACCCGCTGCTCGATGGGCCCCTGGGTCGCGAGGCGCATGAGATGTGTCGCGACCATGGTCATGCTGAACGACTTGAAGAGCGTCGCGCTGCGGACCATCTCGCCCCAGAAGGTGCCGGCTGTCGTGCCGCCGGTCATGACGGCGCGGATGCGGGCGTCGGGCTCGAGCACCGCGAAGGCCCGCTCCTCGATCATGGCGCCCAGCAGCTTCTCCCGCAGCGCCCGGTCCCCGATCGCCTCGGTGTCCAGGAAGCGCGCGCCCTCCACCTCCAGCGGCGCGCCGGCGCGGATCGTGTCCCATTCCTTCGCGCTGATCTGGTGGCGGTCGAGGAAGTTGGCGAGCGGCGCGTCGACCTTGCGCAGGGCGTCGAGCGAATGCCCGGCATGGTCCGCGAGGTGACCGGTGAACTCCATGGTGAAGACCCGTTTCATGGTGTCGGTCCACCATGCCAGCCCCTGCGCCCGGATCACGGTGGTGGCCATCGCCCGCAGGATCTGCGGCCCCGACGCCTCGCCGGCGAAGCGGACAAAGCTGTGGGCGGAATCCATCGCGGCGTGCGCGGTGAGCTGCAGGCGGGCCGCGATCTGGCGGCTCTCCTCGCCGCCGCGGCTGATCTCGCGGATGACGCCGGTGAGGATGCGGCCGGGGTCCATGCCATTGTAGGAGGCGGCGAGCGCGGTGGTGACGCTGTCGCCGGGGATCGCCGAGACGATGGCGCCGCCGAGCTTGGAGGCGACGTTGAGCGAGCGCAGCCCGCCGAAGAACCCGGCCATCAGCGGGCCATCCACGGCGTTGGCGCGACCGGTGAGCACGTCGTAGGCGCGCTCGGCGATGGACCGGCTCTCCAGCATCCGCAGCGGGTTCAGTCGCTGCCAGCGCGACAGGCCGGCTTCCTCCTCCTTCGCAAGGGTGAGGGCAGCGCGGACGATGGCGCCATGATTGGGGCCGATGACCTCGGCGAGGGCGATCTCGTTCGCCATGCGTTGCAGGTGGCCGGTGAGGACGCCGAAGACATTCTGCCCGGAGCCGTACTTCTCCTGGAGCCGCAGCCAGGCCTCCGCGCCCGCGGCACCGTCCGCGAACTGGAAGGTGCGCTGCTCGGGCGAAAAGGCGGTGCTCGCGCTGTCCCCCACCGTGATATCGCGATAGGCGCGCTCCAGCACGAAGTCGCGCCGGTCGGCCTTCGCCGGGGCGCCGGTGTCGCGGTCCCACAGGGTGAGCGCACCGCGATCCAGCTCGGCGGCGAAGTCGGCCTTGAATTCCTCACGGGTGAACGCGCGCACCCGGAGCGTGTCCCAGAACTGCGGCAGGCGCCATGCGTCGGCCAGCGGGACGTTGCGGCCGGCCGCGAGGATCCGGTCCGTGCCTTCCTTCTCCGCCGCTTTCCAGCCCGCCGCCGCGGCTTTGGCCATTCCGTCACCGGTCTCGACGTCGAACAGCTCGCGCACGAGGTTGCGCACGCCGGCGATCTGCTGGCGCGACTGGCCGGCGATGCCGGGAGAATAGGCCTCCAGCGCCTGGCCGAACTTCGCCGAAAGCTGCGCCCAGATGACCTCACCCTTGGTGGCGACGTTCTCGCCGCCGGCTTCCCAGATGTCGCGGGTGAGCATGGACATGACGCCAGCAACGCGGCCCTTGGGGTGCGACAGGACACGCCGCTCGGCATTCGCCCAGGCGAGCGCCTGCGTCGCCGTGTCGTTCTTCAGCCGCTTGGCCGAGGATTCCAGCGCCCGCGCGGCGGCGAGGCCGGCGGCCGCCTCCGCGCTCGCCGGGCCCATGGTGCGGCCGAACTCGCCGCGGGAGCGCTCGTAGAGGCCGAGGGCCTCGTCCGCGATCTGCCGCGTGATCTGGCCGGTCTTCACCAGCTTGTCGATGCAATCCACGACGCTCACAGGGTCACCTCCGGCATGGGCATGGCGCAGGCGCGGATCTCCGCCGCAGCGGCAAGGCGGGCATCGGCCTCGTCCATGAGCTCGTCGACCGAGCGCATGTCAGCGACGCGCGCGCCGGTTTCGTCGAGCCGTTCGCCGACGGGGATCTGCAAGTCTCGGGTGGCCCGCAGCTTGTCCAGATCGTGGAGCACCGCGGCCTCCGTCTCCTCCGACGAGCGGGCGGCGAGCACCTTCGCGGGCATCAGCTCCGGCGCGAGGGCCGCGAGCTGCTCCGGGCGGACGGGTGCGGCGCGCGATGGCGAAGCTGCGGGCGCGACCTCCTGTTCCGGCACCGCCAGCATGCGGTCCATGACGCCGCGGATGTCGTCCGGGATCGGATCGCCCAGGTCCGATACGGCGCGGTAGATGCTGGTCAGCCATTCCTTGAACTGCTCAAAGGCGCGGGCGAGCGCGGACGACGGCGCCTTGCCGTCCCGCAGGTATTGCTCAAAGCCCTGTGCCCACTTCTCCTGTTCGGCGCGACCGATCTTCGCCGCGTCGTCCACACCGAGCCAGCGCAGGGTCACATCCAGGTCCGCCTTCACCGCCGGCGACACCTCGGCATCGCGCACCATCTCCGAGAGCCACAGGTGCGAGGATTCGTGCATGAAGGTGGAGGCGTCGCGGCCCTGGAACAGCTCGATGACGGCCCGGTTGTCGGCCATCGTAATGGCGCCGCGGGGTGGCCCTCCATTTTCCTGGAAGAAACGTCCCCCCGGCGGCCGGTACATCGCCTCCGATATCGAATGGTCCGCCTTCCGCCCCTTGTTCGGGACGAACCCAAGAGAGCGATACCAACGCTCCAGCGCGGATTTAGACCCACCAAAGTCGCCGGATGGCGTCAGCGCGACCGTTTGCCCATTCTGGTCTGCCACTTCGAGCAGTCGGCGCATGAATTGGGTGCCCACGCCCGCACCGCGCTGCTGAGCTGGGATGGCGATCTTATCCAGGACAAGCACATTTCCGCCATCCCGCTCCCCGAGCCAGAATTCGACGGACGGAAATTGCTCCTTCAACTGACCCCGAAGCACTTCCGTGCTGACCTTCGGCGCATCGCTCCGGCGTTGATACAGCTTTTCCCCTGAATAGGCCGAGAACACCCGGTCCGGCCGCAGCACCACCACCTGATCGGCGCCATCATGCTCCATTAGCCCGCGCACGACGATGGTGTCGTAGCCGTGCTGCTGCCCATAGCGCACCGCCGCGCTCAGGGCACCGCTGGAGCGCATCACGCGCCGCGAGCGCTCCACCATGGCGGCAATGTCGGCATCCGTGGCATCCGGAATCACGGCGCGGGCCGCCCGCGCTGCCTCCGTCTGCGTATCCGCCTGCGCAATCTGGTCCGCCAAGCGCTGGCGGGAATGCGCGTCGAGCTGGTTCGCTGGGATCCAGCTCCCTTCCGCGCCCCGCCCCTGCCGATCGCTGTTCGCGGCGTGCAGCAGGTCGATGAACTCCGGATCGCTGCGGATCATCTCCGGCAGGTCGAGCACCTTGAACCGGCCGGGATCGACCTTCACCTTGAAGATGCGCGGGCCAGCGCCCTCGGTAGCGCCGGTGCCCGACGCATAGGTGGCCGCCATGCCAGGCGACGGGGCGAGGAACAGGCCGCGCTCGTCCGGCGGAGTGTGCGGGTTGGTGCCGTTTTCCGGGTCGAAGCGCTCGAAATCCGTCGTCGCCTCGGTGCCGTGATAGAGCGTCCATTCCTTCGCGCCGGCGTCCACGTGAACTGGGCCGCGCGATTCCCCGCGCGCCGCAGCGGCCGGCGGCGGCGCCTTCACCTCGGTGCTGACCCCGGCCGCCTTCAGACGGTCGAGCCAGGATTGCGGCAGGCTGTCCGGCCCGAGCACCTCCGGCGCCTCGGCCGCGCGGATGTCCACGCCCTCCTTCCGGTAGAGGTCGAACGCCTGTTCCGGCGACAGGCCCAGCCGGCGGGCACGCGTGTCGTAGCGGGCGGCCCAGATCGCTGCGCCGGCGGCGGCCCGGCCCTCGGGTTCGCCCGCCGCAATGAGCTGGCGATACACATCTTCTCGGACCGCAAGCGCCGCGCCGGTCAGGCGGGACTGTGCCGGCTGCAGGCGGTTTGCCGCGAGGGTGCCTGGCAGAGTCTCGGTGATGGTGCGCGGGCGCAGCAGGAGCTCGTCGAGAATGGCGAGAGCTTCGTCATCGGTCCGCGCGCGAGCAACGGCCGCGGCGACAATGGCGGCCTCCTCGCGCGGCATTTCATAGCCCACCTCGCGGGCGAGGCCCTGGATGCGCTTGCGCGTCTGGTCGGTCCAATGGCCGACACGGGCCCGCTGCGCCGCGACGGGATCCGGGCGGCCGGGGCCGGGTGGCGGCGCGGGCTGGGTGCGGCGCTGCTCCAACGCACGGTCCACCAGGTGCTCGGTCACCGACCGCAGCACCGCATCGGCGCCGTCATCGCCGGCACCGAGGATCTGGCCGGCGATCTGCTCGGCCTCCTCGCGGGACAGACGGACGCCGTATCCGTCCTGCGCAAGCCGGGCCACGGTGCGGCGCATCTCGGTGGTGACCGCCTCGCGGCGGCCGGCGGCGCGCTGTTCGTGGGCGGTGATGCGGCGGGGCAGATCGGCGTCGGCCTTGTCGAGCTTGGCACGGGCCCGCGCATCGGTCTGTTCGGCGCGGGCCAGCGCCTTCTCCTTTCGGGCGAGCGCGGTGCGCAGCCCCTTCGCCTCTCCCGAGAGGCTAGCGATGGCGCGGGCATCTGCCGGAGCGGTGGCGGTGAGCGTCTCGGTGATGGTGGCCCGCTCGACCTCCAACTCGACGCGGCGCGCGGTGGGCAGGCCCTCGGCGGCGAGGTCGGCCTCAATGGCCGAAAGGCGGGCCTGCGTGTCGGGATCATTCGGGGCGCGGGTCTCGGCGAGGCGCTGCTCCGCGGCCGTGAGGTCCGTGCGAAGGCCCTCCACCTCGGCGCGCAGGGCGTCGCGAGCAGGAGCGCGCTCATCGAAGGCGGCGCGACGGGCGGCGAGACTGTCGGCTTCACCCCGCAGGGAGGCAAAAGCGTCCGAGGCTTCCTGTTCGAGAGTCCGGGCCGTACTGCGGATTTCGTTCAGCTGCAGCTCGCTCAGGCGTTCCATCGAGGATGGCAGGCGTGCCCCTTCGCGCTCCAGGGCGAAGGCCGATTCTTCCGCGGCGCGCGCCTTGCCGCGGGCTTCCAGCACGGGATCCAGGCGCTCGCCATAGGCGCGCAACAGGTCGGGCGTGATGGTATCGGACACGTCGACGGGGCGGCCGGACACGAGCGCATCGATCGACTGCTGGAGCGCCGTGCGGTGCGCCATCTCGCCTTCGACAGTGGGCACGAGATTGGTGGCGTCGATCTGGCCTTCGCTCGCCACCACATTGCCGGCGTCGCGCACGGAGCGCGGCCAGGAACCAGTCTTGTAACGGCTCCAGATGGCAGCCAGGCCCTTCGCCCCCCGCCGAGCACGCCGCCTGCGACGGCCGCGTTGAGCACATTCTCGGCCGCCTCGCCGATCGCGCCGTAGCCCGGCTCGACCTTCTCCTTGAACGGGGCGGCGATGGCCTCGATGCCGACCTGGGTGCCGGCCGTGATGCCGGCGGTGGCAAGCGCCGTGCCGAGGATGCCGAGCGCCTTCGGCGCAGCGAGCGGCAGGGTCACGATGTTGACGGGATCGGCGGCACCGGCGGACAGGGAGCCCAGCAGGAGGCCGGCCGTGCCGCCCCAGGTCTGCTCCCGTGCCGCGGCCTTGCGGTATGCCTGCCGCGCCCGGCGCGCTTTCTCCTCGCCGAGGCGATCCAGGTCCTCGGCGGTGAGCGGCTTCAGGCCCAGCTCGGGGAACTTCGGCGCGAGGGCCGCGATCTGGCCGTTGAGCTCGTCGAGCGCCGCGCTGCCGCCGCCGAGGGGTGCGAAGGCCGGATTGACGAAGGTGGTGCCGGTCTTCTCGCGCAGGCCATCCAGATATTCCTGGACGCCCTGCATCCGAGCGGTGCCGGAGGAGACGGACTGGCCGAACAGGAGCCCCTCTTGCCAGGCGGCATCGAAGGCATCTGAGAACTCCAGCGGCAGATCCTCGGCGAGATGCTGCTGGGCATAGTCGAGGGATTCGTTCTGTCCCTTGGTGAAGATCCCAAAGCTCATCGACCACCTCCCGGCCAACTGGAGGGCTCTCGGCCGAAGTTCGACTGGGTCCAGGGGATGGCGGGCGACGAAGGCGGCATCCCCCACGCGCGGGTTGCAGGCGGCTGTTTGTCGTCGAGGCGAAGGACGAACGGGCGGCCGTCGTCGCCCGCGGCGTATTGTGGGGACTCGGCGTTGCGGTTGAGCCGGACGAAATAGCGCCCTGGGGCGAAGGATTCGAGCGTGGCACTGTCGCGCAGATATTGAGCGGTGACCGGCTTGCCCGACGTCGTGCGGGCGCCGGCGAGGTCGGTGTCGGTCAGGCCCAGCAGGATGTTGTCGAAGGCGGATTGGTCCATACCCCGCTTCGGCGCCAGGATGGTCGCACCGTTGTGGCGCACAGTGCCGCCGGTCACCTCCTCGACGGCGCGCTCCAGACGCTCCCGCTTCAATACGCCGGAGGCGTCGCCGGCGCCGGCGGACAGGTCGGCATAACGGGCACGCACGGCAGCCCGCATGATGGCGTAAGCCTCGCGCTCGTCGGTCCGGTGCCCAATCGAGAAGGCCGATGCCGGAAGCGTGGTGTCGAGAGCCTCGGTGAACGCCTGCGCCTCGGATTCCTTCTGCGGCACAAAGCGCGGCTCGGCGGCGAGGGCGTCCCGGCCGCGGACGATGCCGGCGGCGACATCCGGCGCATCCTTCGCCAGCCCGCCGGCGAACGCGAGCACCGCGCCTTTCGCCCCCGTCTCATGCAGCTTGCCGAACGTTGCCTCGCGCACGCCCGGCGGCAGGGTGGCCAGCGCACCGAGGATGCGGACCTTGCCGCTCGTGTCCGCCATGTCGAGCGCACCCGCGAGCGAGCGGAGATCCTCGCCCTCGAACGCCGGGACCGGCCGCCGGAGCTGATTGGTGACCAGCATCGCCGCCCGCGCGTGAGCCTGCATCGCGGCGGCCACCTGATCGTCCGAACCTTGCCAGGGAACAGGCGGAGGGGGCTTGATCCAGCCGGCGCGAACGCCGCGCAGGAGCGGCGTCTCCTGCTCCATGCGCTGGAGAGTGGCGAACCGCTCCTCGTCGTCGAGCAGCGCGGCGCGGGCCGCATGATTGCCACCTGCCGCGGCCTGCTCCAGGCTGTTCCGCAACACCTGCCGCGCATCCGGCGACAGGTCGAGCAGGGCGTCCGTGCGCTCGGCATCGGCGAGGAACTCGACCGCCTGGCGCTTCCGCTTCTCGTCCAGGAACGGGAAGATCCGCCCCGAGAGGAAGGCGACATCCTCGTCGCCGATGTGCCATTTGCCCACGGACTTCTTCGCGTCCGCCATCATGCCGTCGAACGTGGTGCCAGCCCACTGGCGCAGGCCCGCGATCTGCGAGGCGGGCAACCCGCCTGCCGCGATACCCTCCTGCTGGCCCTGAGCGGAGGCGGGAAGTGGGGACGAAGGCCGATCCGGACCGGAACCGACGATGTCGGCGCCCATGCGGCGCGCCCATTCCTGATCCGGTCCTTCAATGCCAAAGCGCTCGCCGCCGTGGGCCGCCACGCCGGGGCCGCCGTTGAACCGCACCGTCCCGCTCGCGTTGCCGGTGGCGAACTTCCCGACGTTCGATCCGGCGAGCGCCGCAGAGACCGCCCCGTCATAACGCGCGGCAATGTTCGGATCGGAGACGAATTGTGCCGTGCGCTGGTGCGTGACCGCCGGGAAATAGTCCCCGATCATGGTCTGCGCCAGCGTCTGCCCGCGCGCGGCAGCGCGGTTCATGATGGTCTCGATGAACGCCTGCTGCGCCGCTGGCCCCTGGCCCCCGACCTCGGCCTGGGTGAGCGCGGCAAGGCGCGCCTTCACCGCCGGGTCCTGAAGCTCCTGGCCGAAGCCCATGCGGGCCGTCGCGAGGGCCGGTACCTTCGGGACATCGCCGAGTGATCCCCGCTGCCATTCCGACGTGGGGATCGAGAACTGCCCGCGGCGGCCGCGGCCATATTCCATCGCATAGGTGATGCGGGCCGCACCGATGGTGTCGCCAAGGGAGAGCATCCTCTGGCGCAGAAGGTCGCCATCCGCTTCCAGGTCGACACCGTCCCGGAGCGCCGTGATGGTGGGCTCGGCGAGCGCGCGGATCTCGCGGATATCCTCCGTTGCCTCGGACTTGCGCGCGGCGACGTGCGCCTTCACCAGGTTGAACCGGCTCTGCCGCTCGGCCTCGTCCATCCGCAGGCTGGGATCGAAGATTGCCGTTTCCGCCTGCCGCAGGGCCTCGTGCGGCCCGACGTGGTCATAGGTGGCATCGACGGACGACAGCACGGCCGCGGCCCGGCCACGGTCTTCGAGGCGGCGCAGGCGGTCTTCTACGACCGCAGGCCCGTAGCCCCAGCGGGGGGTCTTCCCGAGCTCGCCGAGGATGGCCTTCGCGTTCTCCGCCTGGGCGAGATACTCGCCGCTCTCCACGCCGCCTCTGCGGGCCAGCGCCACGAGGTTGTCCGAGACCGTGTTCAGCTGAGTTTCCAGCGCCGTCTTGGCATTGGCCTGGTCGACCGCAAACCGTTTCTCGAACAGGTCCGTGAAATGGCCCATGCGCAGCTTGTCGAGCGCCGTGGAAACGGCCGGCCGCAAGACAGGGTCCTGCTTCGAGACAATCTCGCGATTATAGGCTTTGGCCGCGACATCGAAGCGAGCCGGCTCATCCTGATATTTTTGGCGAAGCTGGAGATAATCTTCCCCGGTTTTCGTCTGGAGGTCCGCGAAATACTTCGCCCGCGCACCGCGTTGCGCTGCTTGCCCCAGCACGCCGAGCGTCGCCATCTCCGTGATCTGCGGCTGGCCGTCCGGGCCGATGGTGACGGCCTCTGCCCCGCGGGCCTCGGCCTGCTCGATGGCGGCGGGCAGCACCGTGTCGGCGAGATTGTCCATCGCCCGGGCGAACATGGCGTACGGCGCGGCGATGTCGGCCGGGGAGATGCCGTTGCGCGGGCCTTCAGTAACCACCAGGCGATGGGGATACTCGGGAAGATCGACCACGGGAGCCTCCGTTCAGTGTCAGGACGAGCCGGAGGGCTTCATGCCGCCGTAGCCGATCTTCGCCATGCCGGTGACGGCATCGAGCCCGCCGCCGTAGAGCGCCATGTTCGCGGACGCGCGCCGGAAATCGGCCTCGTCCCGTTTCGCCGCCGCCTGCATGTCGAGCGAGCCGACGCGGATCTGCCGCTCGCGGTCGGCGATGCGGCGCTGCTCGTCCAGCACCGCCCCGGTGGTCGGGCTGTCGAGGCCGACATTCGAGGATGCGCGGATGGTCGACACCCGGCTCAGCGTGCGGTTCAGCTCCTCGCGCAGTTGCGTGTCGGTCTGCGCCGCCTGTGTCTTCGCCACCATGGCGTCACGCTCGGCCGCCGCGGCGGCATAGCCCTGCGCCTTCGATTCCCCGTATGCCTTGAAGCCGGCCGAGGCGCCGGTCAGGGCGGCGAGGGCGAGAGTTTCCGCGCCCATCACATGCCCTCCAGCGGTCGGCGAATGCTCGCGATGTCGGCAAGCGCGCGGTTCAGCTTTTCGACGAGCGTCTCATCCCTCCGCGGCGCCACCTGCGCTTCCGCAAAGCGGGGCAGGTTGCTCGGGCGGGCGAGATGGGACGGGAACGGAATGACGGGCGCCGTGCCGTCCACGGCGGGGATAGGTGTCTCGGAGAGCGGGTCACGCATGATGGATCCTCTCGGTGCCGGCGCTGCCAAGCCCCAGCGCGCGGGTGTCGTATTCGACCGCCGGCACCGAGAAGGATTTCGCAAATTCGGTTGCCGCGCCCCGGGTGGCAGCCCGGTTGTGAGGAGAGGCTAGGCGCCCCGGAATTTGCAGCAACGCACCGAGGATCAGACGGCCGAAACCGATGGCGCCTGCCACCCGGTGCCGTTCCATTCGATGGATTTTCCGAGATCGGTGTCGAAGTACCGAAAGCCCCGGTCGGTCGTGTTGTTCATGCCGGTCGGGCTCTCCGCCTGCCCCTGAAGTCGGGAGTGAGGCTAAGGCCCGCGCAATTCACGACAACGCACCCGTCAAGGTTAGGCGGGAGGCCAGTCAGCGGATGCTGATGACGACTGCGATCCGATCCAGCGCCGGGCCTTGTCGCCGAGCGCCTGGTTCTCGCTCTCCAGCGTCAGCACCTTCTCCGAATAGGTGAGCAGGAGCCCGCGCATCGCCGCCGGGTCGTTCAGCACGTGGATCGGGTCGGGCTACGCTACGCGCTGCTCCAATTCCTGCCAGCGGTCGACCACCCGCGCGGTGAACTCGGGGGAGAGTTGGGCCACGACGATGAGGCAGGATCGCTTGTCGAGCTGATAGACCTCGATCGTGCGCGGTCCGGGACCAGGATGGGGACTTCCTGCAATGCAGACAGTGTATGATACCATTGTCCGCGAGACGCCCGCCCGTTCACACTTAGACTGCAGTCATTGCTCCCCATTGGAGCAGAGCGGGATTATCGCCGCCTTGCCGCGGAACGCGGCGCTGGCATATCCGTCAAACAGCGGAAAATCCTTCGCATTCTTCTCCGCCGAAAAATCGGTCCGCCCGTAGCAGGCCATTGCGAGCTGTGACGGCAAGATGTCCGTGTCGCGGAAATCGGCGCGCGATACGTTGGCTCCGTGAAACTGCGCGCCCTTAAGGGTCGCCTTGCGGAAATCCGCGCCGCTTAGGCAGGCCCAGTCGAACCGCACGTTCCTGAGTTTGGTGTCGATGAAATGCAAAGTGTATTTGCGGCGAAGATCCGGGTATTTGGGCTCGGAAGCCGTGTTGCGATCGCGTAGATCTAGGCCCTTCGCCTCCACATCTGCGCTCCATCCATCGATGTCGTAGTCACAGCCCGCAACGCCCATCATGGTGCTGTTGGAGAGATCCATCCCCGTCAAATCGGCGGCGACGAGCGACGAGCCGGACAGGTTCATCCAACGCAGCCCAGTGCCCCGCGTGACCTTCTCTCCCCAATGATCGAGCCGGACCCCCGCTAGGCACTTTCGTTCGAGGAGGAGGCTGAGCGCGCCATCATTCGCCTCAATCCGGTTCGCAAGCAGGGTTAGGGCCAGCGTGGTGCGGCTGTTGTCGAAGTCCGGCTTTTCACATTGCGGGTCCTTCGCGTGCGGAATGGTGCGGATCACATCCCGGTAGGCCGCATCGTGAAAACCCTGGGGCGATATCCTCGCAAGTCGGTCGAGGAAGATGAGGCGTGCATCGCCTTCGAGCTTGCCCGCATTAATATAGGCGGTGATATCGTCGCTCTGCTTCTTCAGCTCGCCTTCCAGGACGGTGATGTTGTGCCCTACGATGGCCGCCACGAAGGTGAACACGAAACCCGAGCCGATGACGATCTGCGCGATGGTCTGTCGCAGCTTGTTCCGGGCGTCGTCGTAGGCAAGCGCCTGCGTGATATCCGCAAATTCCCGGTGCGGATACTTCTTGCGGGGAAGAACAGCAATGGAAAACGCGGCGAGGCCGGCATAGAGCACGATGAAGATCGCGATGCCGATCCACAAGGACGTCATGCCCATTGCCAGCCCCCGACGGCAATCCCAATCCCGCTGCAACCTGCCGAGGCTGCGCCAAGCCACGGCGTGTCAGCGCAATGTATACGTGTGCACCCTATACACGAAATGCTAAAACGCGAAAATTATGCCCTCAAGGTGTGCCTATTCCCGGTGATGGACGGCGATCCCGCTCCATTTCTGCGCCGCGACAGGGAAAATGCTGGCGGCTCGGGGCGTCGCTGGGGAAATGGGGTTACCCGCAAACTGTGGCTGCTGGTTCACCTCGATCTGAGGCCCGCGGCGCGGCCGCGGGCGGGGATGGAGCATATCGTTGCCGTGTGCCGCGGACTGAAAAACAATGAGGCTGCCGCGGTTGCGCAGATCGCGCCGACCTTTCCCGGAAGGAACTTCGAGCCAGAAAAAATTTGACCCCGGATCGTTTTCGGCTCCGTTGCGTGGGCGATGTAGGAGCCCGACGGCGGCCGTCGGTTTTTGCCCCCCACCCCCTCCCGCGCGTTCTCACGTGCGAAGGCCCCGGGTGTGGGGGCACGTCGACCTTCCCCCGCGAACGAGGTGCCGCAGACGACGCTCCGGATCGCCGCAAACCATTGGAGTGACGTGCAATTTCCTCTTGACGAGCTGCCCCGCAGGCCCGAGCGTAACAGGCAAACGTTGGAGTGCCTGTTATGCGCGCCGCCATCAGTTACCTTCGAGTCTCCACCTCAAGGCAGGGGAAGTCGGGTCTCGGGTTGGAAGCCCAGCGCGAAGCCATTGCCCGCTTTGCCGCGACCGAGGGCTTTGAGATCCAGGGCGAGCGCATCGAAATCGAGACCGGAAAGGGCAGTGATGCTCTTGATCGTCGGCCCGAGCTGGCGGCAGCGCTGGCCTCGGCCAGGCGGCGCAAATGCCCGGTGATCGTCGCGAAGTTGGATCGCTTGAGCCGCGACGTGGCGTTCATCGCGGGGCTCATGTCGCAGCGCGTGCCCTTCATCGTCGCCGAGCTGGGGGCAGATGCAGACCCGTTTACGTTGCACATTTTTGCGGCTTTCGCGGAGAAAGAACGGCGTCTTATCTCAGCCCGTACCCGTAGCGCGTTGGCCGCCGCGAAGGCCCGCGGTCAGCAACTGGGCCGGTTCGGCGCCGAGCATCTCGCGCCGCGGTTCAGGGCCGAGGCAGAGGAACGAGCCCAACTTCTCGCGCCGGTGTTCGCCGAACTCGACGGCATGACCGCGCGTGCTGCCGCCGAAGAGCTGAACCGCCGCGGCATCAGCACGCCCGCCGGCGGCACGTGGTTCCCGATGCAGGTCCAGCGCGTCCGCAAGCGCCTGGCCGCCGGCTGAACAGCACGGCGCGGCTCCTGTGCGCCGGCCAGCAAGGCGGTCCGTCCGATCCTCCTCCCACCGCTCTGCCAGTCCCGAGCACGGCCCTGCGGCGCGCCCGGTGGATGGTGCATGCGCACGACGGGCACGCTGCGTGGTGGCCGGTAGCCTATTGGGTGGCGTTCACGCCGCGACCTCCATGCTGCTGGGGATTTTTCCGCGGCGGTTGGTGGGCAAAGCTACCTCGCCCTCCAACTCGATTAATCCCCCTCCTTCATCGGGGTTCGCTCGCAATCCACACGGGCATATTGGACATTGCGGTGCACCGAGCCGTGATCCGTCGGCTTCCAGCATTCTGGAACGGGAGGGATGTCGGTCGGCGATGGAAGTGCGCTCGCAACCCGCCAGATGGGCGCAGCGCCCCTCTCCAGAGGGGCGGCGCAGCGCCCTCTAAGGGCTCGGGGGGTATGGGGGGTTGGAAGGAAGGGGATTGGAAGGGATTGGAAGGCCCGCAAAGGGGATTGGAAGCCAAAAAACCGGGGGATTGGAACATCGCTCGATGGGGGATTGGAACCGATCGGAAGCGAGAATGGGGGGATTGGAAGGGATTGGAAGGTCATTTCCGAGGCAAAGGGGCCACCAGAACGACGTGCTTACGGCGCTTCGACGGGGGCCCGTCTCCTCCACCCGGATCTGCCCTTTGGCATAGAGGCGGTTCATTGCAGCCTCCAGAACCCGCTTTGAGAGGCCTTCGGCACGAGGATCCTTGGCGAACATCGTCGGGGCGTACTGGGGCCCGGCCGGTGTCGGTGGCCGGCCCTCCGCAGTGAGGGCAGTCATCATCTTGAGGAAGACATCCTCCGCGTAGTCCGCTGCCGCCTGGGCGCCATATGCGGCCGTCCCCTGCGTGGGCACGGGCACGAAGACCCCGCGCTCCCAGCGAACCCGCAACTCGAGGCCTTTCTGTGCATAGTTCGCCTTCATAGTGGCGAGCCGGCGCACGTCCGGGTCGCCCTCGGTGCCATCCTCGTCTTTGATCCGCTCGAAATAGAGCCGGCTTCGCACGGAGTTCCCCCAGCCAAGAGATCCGGAGTCGCCGGTGCCGCGGGCTAGTCCACTGGCAGATGGATGATCGAGTAGCAGAGTAGTGTAGCTAAGCCGGATTGAAGGCGAACGCAGCATTCCAATGAATTGGCGGGCATGACCGCGCTTCAACTCGTCGCCGCCGAAGAGGTCCGCCTTGGTGTCGAGAATTGAGAGTGACGGCCGAACATCTTCCACCCGCTTCATGAGGGCGTGGAAACGCTGCGTCGGCTCCAGGTTGCCGGCCCTGTTCGGCACCGCCAACAGGGCATCCTCACACTCGGCTAGCGGGATGATCTGAAGCCCGGCCCCAACGAGGTGCCTAAAACTCAAGCCGAGATCGTCCACGATGGCGGCAAATCGCCGGTGGAGCTCATCGAGATCATCTTCGGCGGCGACGTATATGACCGGTCCATTCTCCACCGGCATGCCGAGCCATGGGCGTCCCAACACCGTGCAGACCGCAAGCTGCATGGCCAAGGTGGACTTCCCGGTTCCGCCATCGCCGGAGAGAATCGTGACAGTCTTCCGCGGGATATAGTTCTCGACATGCCACTCGCGCTCCGGCACCTCGACGCCATCGAAGACCGAGGCGTCGAGCATCGGTGCCAGCCGCGCAATATCGTCCGCCGTCAGCTCACCGCTATTGTCGGAATGTCGTGCATCAATGGGTGTGGCTTCAGATCGAGAATCTGCTGCCAGATCCGCGCGGTCTCGCGCGCTGCTGCGCCGCCGGCCACGTCGCTCCAGGTCGTCCGCCTCATCGAGCGACAGGTCGTGGGTCACGCTGCCCCCGGATTGACGCCGACGGCACGCGGATCCGGCGGGTTGGGAAAGCGCGCCCCATCATGCGGTGCAGGGCCCGGGCGTGATCCAGATCTTCTGCCAGCAGATTGCCCAGCGCCCCCGCCAGCCGACCCCCGCCGCGCCTTTCATCGAGCACGACGACACCTTGGCAGCCGGCCCGAAGCCACGTCAGGGGTGTGCGATGGACCAGCAGCGGTCGGTCGCCGAGATATCTCGACGGGTTCTCGATCTGGTCAGCACCGAGCAGCACGCCGCAGCCTTCCAAGGTGCCGAAGATCGTCGGATCGGCCACGTCGAACGCGACAAGATCTGCCACAACGATCTCGCCATCCTCGATCGCCAGCACCTCGAAGAACGCGGCGTCGGCACCGTCAGGATCTAACCGGAAACGGCGCGGCGGTGGCGTGAAGCGGCAAGGCACGACGCCGATTGTCCCCGCGAACGGCTCGATCTCACGGGGATCCAGACCATTGGCACGAAGGAAGCCGAACCAAGCGGGCGTCGTTTCCCAATGGGCGAGCGCATCGGTGCGCGCCAGAGTGATCGAAAGCGAGGCGGAGATGGGCGCCGTCATGCCCGGCCTCCCTTGGTTCGCCAGGCGGCGCAAAGCCGATCAAACTCGCTGAGGAACAACGAGCCGACGAGATTCTGGTATCGTTCGGAGAGTTCCGGGTCATCCACGCCGCTGGCTCGGAGAAGTGTGGCCGCGCCGCTGCGTACGCCGCGCAAGGCACGCTCGCCGAGCTCTCGATCGGGGAGTGCTGCAACCTGGCCGTCGGGACGAAGGCAGAGGCCAAGAAGCCACAAGGCGGAATCGCGGGCGAAGCGATGGGCCGTGTCGATCTGCCGATCCAATTGCGGGGCCGCGGTCATGGCGCGCCTCCCGCCGTCCGATCGATGACGAGCCACCCAGCGCGCTGATATTGGAGGGCGAGCCACTGCAGGTCGCGAAGCGAGAAGGAATCGGCCACGACCGCGGTCTCGCCGAATTCATTGGTCGCTTCGAGCCAGTACAGGCGGCGCCCGCGGGTGCTGGGGTCGGGGCCGGCGACGACGCCGCTATCCAGCACCACGCGAGGCCGGATCGGCCGGCGCGGCGGCGCGGTGCGTTGAAACACGGCGAGGGAGGAAGGAAACTCCGAGACATCACTAATCGCAGTGGTCAATCTCGGAGCCCGACGCCCTTTCCCCAGGGGCGTCGGGTTCGCTGTTTTCGGCATCGTCAGGCGGCCCGGCCGGCGTCCGAAGTGGACGAACGCTTGTTCTGCTCCATCCACGCGTCGAGATCCGCGATATCGTAGAGCACCCTGCGCCCGATCTGGATGTAGCGAGGCCCGCCGCCGAAAACGCGCCGCTTGTTCAGCGTCGATTCCGCCAGCCCTGTGTATTGGGCCGCACCCTTCGTATCAACGCGTCGAAGTCCCAGTGCCATCTCATCGCCTCCGTCATGTCCGCCAAGGGCAGATCAGCTGTGAGGAGACGATGGGAGAAAATGCAGTCTGGAACTAGTGACACAAATACCCCGCTTTCGGGCCCATTGTGTCACCCATTCTTCAGGGGAGCCCTTGCCCGGATGCGGGCCCGTCGTTCACTCTCCGGATCCACACGCTCGACCCCGATGGGCTCGCAGCATGCGTCGAGAAATTCGGCGAACCCGCCCTTGGGCTTTCTGCCCCCGTGAGCAAGAAGGAACACTTTCTCGAAGTCCGCCTGAAGAGAACTCTTAAGCGCACGCTTAGCCCCCCGCCTATCCTTATTGGGCGGAATATTCTGGAGGACCCCCTCGTTCTGTGTCTGAAAGGCGTTGAGAGCAGCACCAAGCTCGTCTATGGAAAAGTATCCAGGCTTTTGCAGCCTCGATATTATTTCAACCTGCGGCCGGCCATAAGGAATGCTTATTCGTAAATTATTAGGCAACAAATGCAGAACCCTTCTCGCCTCAACGGAGACTGAACGGATCGCGGTCTGTAAATTCGACACCGCATCTCGGAGATTTTCCAGTTCCTCCTGGGGGCTTGGCTTTGAAGCGCCTGGACGTTCAAGCGTCGTTTTCACCAAATACTTTCGGGCCAAAAAAACGATGCAATCCGCCGAATCGGCACGCACTTCTGGCGGAACGAAGGAAGTAATTGTCTTCATTTCCGGAATCGAGTATGGCAGCGGAAATCGAACGTAAAAATGTTTGCCACCCAGAAGATCAAGCATTAAGCGCGGAGGTAGTTCCGTGAATTTCTTGCCATCTAGCGGATCCACCCCATCGTGACGGCTTTTTTCCTCATCCCGAGGCCACGGGGGCAACGGCGCTGAACCGTCAAAGTTGATCTGTTGCGCCGTTACTTCGAGAGGATCTTCGGCATGCTCGATAACGGCCGCAGAGTCGCTGCCCGCTGGGATGCCTTCGACAATATCCTCATCGTCAGGCTGGTCGGTCTCACAAGCCTCGCAGAAGGATGGTTCCTCGTCTGCAGGATCGCTGTCGACGGCGCCAACAAGCCGGTTGCGCTCCCACGAGGGCATTTGCCTTGGCAGCTTTCTTTTCGTCACCGGTTAGGTCCTCCCGGTCTTGGCTGGGAGCTTCCCTGCGGGTTCACCCATCGCCGCGGCAATCGCCCGCCCAATCTGGTCCGATGCTCGCCGAAGGGGATCTGCGTCGAGGTGCGCATAGCGCTGGGTGGTGGATGCCTGTGTGTGACCGAGGAGCTTGCCGATCACGGGCAGGCCCAAGCCGGCGCCGGCGCCGATCGAAGCATGGGTGTGGCGGAGGTCGTGCAGGCGGACGGTCGGCCGCTCCCGCAGCTTCGGCTTGCCCTTGGCGTCGACCTCGGGTTTTCCCTGCACCATCAGAACTGGCGTCATCTCGAAGAAGCCGGCACGGCGCGAAACGAGCGCCCACGGGCGCTGCAGATCCGCCCGCGGCTTTTCCTCGTCGGTGCCGGCGGAAGCGCCAGCGATGACGAAGGCGCCGGCGCGGGGTAGTTCGGCGAGCAGTGACATCGCCGGCCCGTTCAGGACGATGGTCTTCTTTCCCGTCTTGCTGTCCGGCAAGAAGAGCAGGCCTCGTTCCAGGTCCACGTGATCCCATCGGAGGTGCAGAATTTCACGCAGGCGGGCGCCGGTGAGCAGGAGAAGCCGGAGCGCCGCGGCAGCGTAGGGGTCGATGCGCGTCCTGCGGTTTTCGGCCTTTGGAGCATGCTTCGATTTCTTCGCCGGGTCGGGCTCCCACGGAATGCCGACCGTCTCCGCCTCGCGGATCGCATCCCCCAGGCGGGCGAGCTCTTCGCTGCTGAGATAACGCTCGCGGCCTTGCTCCGTGTATTTTTCGATCCCGACGGAGGGATTCACACCCTTCGCGACGAACCCGCGGGACGCAGCAAATGAGTACATGCTGCCGACCACGGCCAGCATCCGGTTTGCCTGGAAGCGGGTAGGGCGCATCTTGATGTGGAGCTTTGCCAGATCGGCGGAAGTGAGGCTTTCAGCTTTCCGACCACCAAACTCGGGCAGGACGTGGCGGTTCAGAATGTCTCGATACAGCACAGTCGTGCTCGGCTTCCGCTTCGCCTCCATGTGCTCGAGGAGGAACGTCTCGGCGACCTCCCTGACGGAAATCGCTTGGCGCTCTGCTGCACGGGCAGCTGCTGGGTCGGCTCCGTTGGTCACAGCCCCCAGGGTCTTTTTGGCCAGCGCGCGTGCTTCTTCGGGTGTCAGCGTGCCGTGGCGGCCGAGCGTCATCTGGCGAAGCTGCCCAGTTCGCCCGCCACCTGTCCGATATCGCGCAATGTAAGTCTTCGCCCCGGCTGGTGTGACGCGAAGGCCGAAGCCCTTCACTTCGCTGTCCCACAGCGTGTACCGATCCGCTCCAGGCTCCGCAGCGTCAACGGCTCGCTTGGTGAGCTTCGCTACCCGCTCAGGAGGCCTATTCGATCCAATCCGGGTCATCACGGGTCATCACCGGGTCATCACCAAAACGAAAAGTCCGGGGCAGACCGTACAAGAGCAGGAACTAGATATCTAGTGATAGCAGTGGGTTGTTGACAGACTGGGATAGGTGGGGATATCCAAGGAAACACGGTTGAACCGACTACGAATCTGGGGGTCGGGAGTTCGAATCTTCCCCGGCGCGCCATGCACTTTAGGTCGGTTTCGGGACCCTTGGTTACCGCCCTTTGTTCCAACGTTCCGGCCAGCGATGCGCGGCTTGGCGACGCGGCTGGTCTGCTCGATCGCTCTACAATTGTAGCGCATGGTGTGTGAGGCGTATCTGCGGAACCGCGGCATCACGGCTTTGCACGAAACCGGAAGCCTGCGCTTCCGTCCTCGCTGCTTCTATCTCCCGGTTGCGCACGAACCCAAGGGCGCGGAGAAGATCGCCGCCTGCTGGGCCGATGCCCGCGAGGTACCGCGGGTGGCCTTCAAGCCGGACTGGACACGGCACGCCAAGGCCGCCCGCTTCAAGCACAACGATCAGACGTTCTCGGTGATGCCCGTCGGGGTCATCATCTTCCCCGGCAGGGGCATCCAGGACAATTTCGCCGACAAGGCCCGCAAACTCGGCATTCCGGTCTACCAGATCGGGTCGGGCGGTGCATGAGCGCCGCTGGGCCGCCGATTATTGTTCAGATATTCGCATCCACGATAATCACTCCACGCGGAAATTTTTGTTGCCGGCGCCCAACTCTTCGATGATCTGGGTCTTGTGCGCCTGCAGATGATGGATCGCATCGTCTCGCACGAGTTGGAAGCGTGAGGTGGGAACGGGAATGGAGATCGAATAGATCCCGCCCGCGGCATCGCGAAAGCCGACGCCGACGGCGCTGATCCCGACGGTGTGCTCCTCGTGATTGAAGCCGAGGCCGGAGCGCCGCACCTCGGCGATTTCCGCGAGCACGGCGTTGAGCCGCTTGGTGCCCGGGAGCTCCTTGCGCACGAGGGTCCGCGCCCGTTCGGGTTCGAGCAGGGCGAGGCAACATTTGCCGTTAGCCGTGTTGGTCAGCGGAAAAATGTCCCCGACCGCCGAGACCGCCCGCAGCCGGTGCGTTCCCGTCACCTGGTCGAGGAACAGCACCTCGCTCCCGCGCAGTACGGAGAAGTCCACCGTCTCGCCTGTCGCCTGGGAGAGCGCGACGATGTGGGGGCGCACCAGTTCCACGATGTCGAGCTTTCCGGAGCGGGAGAGCGCGTGGATCTCCGGCCCGAGGCGATAGCCGCCCTCCGGACCGGCGGAAATCACGAGATCTTCCTCCAGAAGCGCGTTGACGATCCGCTGCACGGTCGAGCGCGGGAGACCCACCCGGCCTGCGATCTGCGCGAGGCTGAGCCCCGAACGTAGGTTCTTCAGCGACCGCAGGATGGCCGCCGCCCGAGCAATCACCTGGATCCCACCCCCTTCGCGGATGGCCGCTCCATCCTTCGACATCGCCCGCTCCGTGGATGTGTATCGCATTACAGTACACATGTATCATTCCATTTGACCACCCCCTTTGCGCGCCATATCCCGGAAGCAACGAAAAAGATCCGCCCTCGCCGAGGGTAAGACGCTGGGAGGCGTTGAATGACTGTCACGATCCGTGGCATCGAGTTTCAGTCGAATCTCCATAACGACATGGGCCTCAAATTCTATAATCTTTCACACCGATTTGGTTTTCAGTCTCCGAACTGCCGTATTTCCAGGATGTGCAGATCGAGCGCATCCATTACATGGCAAAATCGGGTGTCCTGACCCAGCGCATCACCACCACGATGCACAACACGACCCACATCGATGCGCCGGCTCATGTGGTGGAAGGCACGCCTTTCATTGATGAAGTTCCGTTGCCGCATTTCTTCGGCACCGGGATCGTCGTCTCGATCCCGAAGAAGAAGTGGGAGCCCATCACCTACGAGGACCTTGAAAAGGCCGCCGGGGCGCATGTGCGCCCGGGTGACGTGGTCATCGTCAACACCGGATGGCACAAGCTCTACGACGACAATGCGGAGTATTTCTGCTACGCGCCCGGCTTTGTCGCCTCGGCCGGCGACTGGTTCGTCGAGAAGCGGGTGAAGGTGGTCGGCCACGATACCCAGGCCAACGACCATCCGCTGGCGACCGCCATCGGCCCCCACCGCAACGGCCCCCTGCATCCCCACCTCGCCGAGGAATACAAGGCATGGTCCGGCGGCCGGGACTGGAAGGAGGACCACCCCGAGTGGGAGCCGGTCCACCGCAAGCTCTTCACCAACGGCATTCTCGGCATCGAGAACGTCGGCGGCGACCTCGATGCCGTCACCGGAAAGCGCGTGACCTTCGCCTTCTTCCCCTGGAACTGGGATCGGGGCGACGGCTGCATCATCCGCCTCGTCGCCATCGAGGATCCCCAGCAGGCCTACCGCATCGAGGCGGGCACGCCCCTCTGAGACCGCACCCGACCTGACCTGTTCCGGCATCCAGCCGGGACGGGTCGCACCCTGCGGCGGACGCAGGAGGAGAAGGGCATGACCGCACAGCCACTCACAACCATTGTCGGCGCCGGCCTCATGGGCCATGGCATCGCGCAGGTGTTCGCGGAACGGGGGCACGAGGTCCGGGTGTTCGACCCGATGCCCGAGGCGCTGGCGTCCCTGCGCTCGCGCATCGGTGCCAACCTCTCCGCGCTCGGCCAGGACCCCGCCGCCGCGCAGCGGGTTCTGCCTTGCCACAAGCTCGCGGACGCCGTGGCAGGCGCAGGCCTCGTCATCGAGGCGGCGACCGAGAACCTCGACGCCAAGCGCGCCCTGTTCGCCGAAATCGAGGCCGGTGCACCGGCCCATGCAATTCTCGCCACCAACACCTCCGTCATCCCCATCGGCAGCATCATGGCCGACCTTTCCCGGCCGGAGCGGGCGCTCGGCACCCATTGGTGGAACCCGCCATATCTGGTTCCGCTGGTCGAGGTGATCGGGACGGACCGCACGACGCCGGACGTCGTCACGCGCACCATGGACATCCTTGCAGCAGCGGGAAAGCAGCCGGTCCATGTGCGTCGGGACGTGGCGGGCTTCGTCGGGAACCGGCTGCAGCACGCGCTGTGGCGCGAGGCCATCTCCCTCGTGGAAGAGGGCGTCTGCGATGCCGAGACGGTGGATACGGTGGTCAAGGCCAGCTTTGGGTTGCGCCTGGCGGTGCTGGGGCCGCTGGAGAATGCGGACCTCGTGGGCACCGACCTGACCCTCGCCATCCACGAGACCATATTGCCCGCCCTCAGCCGCCATGCCGCTCCCTCGGCCTATCTGCGCGATCTCGTCGCGCGGGGCCGGCTCGGCATGAAGTCGGGAGAAGGGTTCCGCCATTGGCCGCCGCAGGCCGCCGATCAGGTGCGCGCCGGGCTCGTGCACCACCTGAAGGACGCGGTGCGCAAGTCCGGCCAGGGAGAAGGTGCGTGAAGACCGGCGCGGCCATCCTCCGCCTGCATGCCCGAAATGCGCGGGACGGTCGCCCGACGCCCGATCCCAAGGTCTTCATGCCGTTCCGGACGGAGATCAAGCCGGGGACCGATGCTCGCGACCCCAAGCGACGCACGGTCGATGCTCGCCCTCAAGGGAGGTGACCGCGTCGGTTTCTGAAGTGTCGAACAAACATAAAATCTGGGAGGAAGAACATGACGCAATCCGTGTCGCGCCGGGCGCTCCTGGCGGTGCCAGCGCTCGTCCTCGCTCTTGCAGGAACGGTCGCCGTCGTCGAGGCGGCGGAACCCATCCGCATTGGCGTCATCCTGTCGACCACCGGGCCCGGCGCAGGCGCCGGCATCCCGCAGCGCAACGGGCTGCAATTGGCCGTGAAGCTCGCCAATGAGAAAGGCGGCATCGACGGCCGTCAGATCCAGCTCATCATGGAGGACGATGGGTCGAGCCCGGATGTCGCGGTCACCAAGGCGAACAACCTGATCTTCTCCCAGAAGGTGCAGGCCATCGTCGGCCCGACGCTCACGGCCTCCACCCTTGCGGTCGGGGGTGTCGCCGATCCGGCCAAGATCCCCGTCATGGCCTTCACCGGCCTCGGCGTGCCACTGGAGAAGACGCGGCGCTGCGTGTTCCACATGCTGCCGTCGCAGGACCTCAACGCCCGCGCCCTGCTCGAGGTCGCGACCAAGGCGCTGGGCGCGAAGAAGCTCGGCGTCCTGCATGATTCCGCCTACGGCAACATCGTGATGACGAAGATCCGGGAGGTGAGCCCCGACTATCCGGTGGAGATCGTGGCGGTGGAGAAATGGGAAGTGGGCGCCACCGACGCCACGACCCAGGCCGCCAAGGTGAAGGCCGCAGCTCCCGACGCCGTCGCCGTCATCGGCAATTCGGCGACGCCGTTCCGCAATGCCCGGCAGATCCGCCTTACCGCGCCGCTCCTGTCGGCCCTCGGCACCGCCACCTATGAGTATGTGAAGGCCATGGGCGACGCGGCCGACAATATCGTCTTCGCCGAGTTCCTGGTGGCGGAGGACCCCCTCCCTGGCCAGGCCGCGTTCGTCGAGGCCTTCCGCAAGGAATACGGGGTGTTGCCCAAGACCATGGAAGCCAGCGCCTGGGACGCCTTCAATGCGGTGGCGGCCGGCCTCGCCAAGCTCGGGGCCGACACCCAGCCCGGAGCGTTGTGCGAGGCGATCCGCGGCCCCTTCGAGGGCGCCATGGCCCGGTTCGACTTCTCGCAGGAGGACCTGACGGGCCTGACGCTGAAGAGCTACGTCTTCTCGAAGCTCGACAAGGGCAAGTTCGTCCGCCTGCCGTTCAAGGCCGGCTCCTGAACCCAGATACGGGGGACGTCCCTTGGCCTTGATGCTCTTCACTCAGGCACTGCTCGCCGGTGTCACCAACGGCTTCGTCTATGCCCTCGTCGGGCTCGGCATCGCCGTCATCTTCAAGGGCAGCCATGTCATCAACGCCATGCAGGGCGAGCTCGCCGTGGTCGGCGCAGCCACGGCCGTGTTTGCTGCTGCCATATGGGGCCTTCCGCTCTGGCTGGCCGTCGTGGCCGGCGCGCTCACGGGGATGGCCATCGCCATCCTCGTGGAGCTCGGCCCGATCCGCGCCCTGTTCGCCCGGCGGGCGCGGGAGGAATCCTTCCTCCTGCTCACGGTGGGCCTGGGCTTCACCTTCTCGGCCGGGGTGCTCTACCTGTTCGGCCGGGAGGAGCACCTGCTGCCGCCGCTCGGGGACGAGGTGTACGAGGTGTTCGGCGCCATCATCCGGGAGCATGCCCTCTGGGTGATCGGCATCTCCGCCGCGCTGATCCTGGCGCTGCGCCTGTTCTATCGGCACACCCACCTGGGGCTCTCCATGATGGCGGCCTCCATCGACCCTGATGGCGCCGCCACCACCGGCATCAATGTCCGCGCCATGCGCACCGCCACCTTCGCCCTGGGCGGCCTGCTGGCGGCGCTGGCGGGCCTCCTCGTCGCGCCGCTCATCGGCGTCGGCTACCAGATGGGGCCGCTGCTGACGTTGAAGGGGTTTGCGGCGGCCATCCTCGGTGGCCTCTCCAATCCGCTCGGGGCGCTGGTGGGCGGCCTCGTCATCGGCATCCTGGAGGCGATGTCCATCGTCTTCGTCTCGTCCGGGATGAAGGATGCGGTCGCCCTCACCTTGCTCATCGTCATCATGATCTTCGTTCCGGACGGAATCCTCGGCCGCGCCGGCCGCAAGGGAGGCTGAGTCATGCTGCCGAACAAGACCTCTCTGGCCCCGCCCGGCATTGCCGGCGAGCTGTCTGCGCAACGGCTGCGGACCACCCGCTCGTCGGCGGCTGCCTTGTCTGTCCTCGCGCTCGCCGCCGGTGTGTTCCTCATCCTGCCAATGGTGCTGGAGCGCCACGTCGTAGACCTCCTGGTGTTCTGCGGGCTCTATGCCATCGCCGGCGCCGGCGTCGGCTTCCTTCTCGGGCAGGGCGGGATCGTCAATCTCGGCCAGGCGGCATTCTATGGCATCGGCGGCTACGCCCGCGCCTATTGCTCGGCGCGGCTGGGCTGGCCGGCGCCGGCGGGGATCGCCATCGGCATCGTGCTTTCACTGGCCATCGCCGCGCTCATCGGCCGGCCGATCCTGCGGCTTTCGGGCTATTTCCTGGCGCTCGCCACTCTCGCGCTCGGCATCATCTGCACCAACATCTATTTCGAGGCAGACTTCATCACCGGCGGCACGCTCGGCGTGCCAGGCGTGCCGAAGCTGGCGGTGGGGGGATTCATCTTCGATACGCCGGAAAAATTCTACTATCTGGTCTGGCCCATCGCCTTCGCCACCATCCTCGCCATGCACAATCTGATGGGCAGCCGCATCGGCCTCGCCCTGCAGGCCATGCGCGACGCCCCGGATGCGGCCATGGTGATGGCCATCGACAATGCCCGGCTGAAACTCTGGATCTTCATGCTGTCGAGCGGGCTCGGCGCGCTGTCGGGCAGCCTGTTCGCCCATTATGTGGGGTTCGTGAACGTGGACAGCTTCGGCGTGGACAAGTCGATCCTGTTCCTGCTCGTCCCGGTCATCGGCGGCGCCTCGGTTCCGGCCGGCGTGATTGTGGGGGCGCTGTTCATCGGCCTCGTGCCGGAACTGCTCAGCACGCTGGGCGACATCCACCGCGTCCTCTTCGGGCTCGCGCTTGTCGCTTCCGTGGTGTTCTTCCCGGATGGCCTGTGGGGCCTCGGCCGTGACCTGACCGGGCTGGTGAGGCGCAGGTCCGGCGCCACTCGCGGGGAGACCACGCCATGAACCTTGCCTCCCGCGTCGCCGCCAGCGCGCCCGATGCTCCGTTGCTGGAGCTGAAGACCATCGCCCACCGCTTCGGCGGCTTCCAGGTGCTTCACGACGTGAGCTTCGCTGTTCCGGCCGTGGGCATTACGGGACTGATGGGTCCCAACGGCTCCGGCAAGACGACCTTGTTCAACATCATCTCGGGCTTTCTCATGCCCATGTCGGGCGCGGTGCTGTTCGATGGCCGGAACATCCGCGCCGAGAGCGTGCGCCGGCGGAGCCTCGACGGCCTGGTACGCACCTTCCAGACGCCGAAGGTGTTCGAGCGCCTGACCGTCGCGGAGAACGTGATGGTGGGCGCCTTCAAGGCGGGCCGCTCGGGCTTCTTCGCCGGCCTTGCCGGCCTCCCCGCGGCGCGTCGCGAGATGACGGAGATGCGCGCGCGGGCCTACGAGACCGCTCAACGTTTCGATCTTGGCGCCGTCTTCGACCGTCCCTCGCCGCTCCTGACCGCCGGCCAGCGCCGTCTGCTGGAGCTGGCGCGGGCCTATCAGGGCCGGCCGCGGCTCTTGATGCTGGACGAACCGTCCTCGGGCCTGACCACCACCGAGATCGAGGTGCTCATCACCAAGCTGAAGCTCCTGGCGGAGGAAGGCATCGCCATCCTGCTCGTCTCGCACGACATGGAGTTGATGGGGGTGGCGCAAGCCATCCACGTGCTCAACTTCGGGCGGATCATCGCCTCCGGCACCATGGCGGAGGTCCAGGAGGATGCGGCCGTGCGCGAGGCCTATCTGGGGGTGTGAGATGTTGAGCGTGAAAGGCCTTTGCGCCGGCTACGGCGCGCTGACGATCCTCAAGGGCATCGATATCAGCATCGGCACGGGCGAAGTGGTCGGGCTGGTGGGTGCCAACGGCGCCGGCAAGACCACGCTGGTGCGCACGCTGGCCGGTCTCCTGCCCGCGCGGGACGGCGAGATCCGACTCGGCGGCGAGGACATCACCCGCATCCCGCCGCATCAGCGCAGCGGGTTCGGCCTAGCCGTGGTGCTCGAGAACCGGAACCTCTTCGGCGAACTCACGGTGCGGGAAAATCTGGCCCTGGCCGAGCGGGCTGGGCGGGGGCGCCGGCATGTGTTCACCTTGGAGCGGATCGTCGATCTCTTCCCGGCGGTGGGCGAAAAGCTGAGCGTACGATGCGACCTGCTCAGCGGTGGCCAGCAACAGCAGGTCGCCATCGGCCGCGCGCTTCTCCTCCAGCCGGACATCATGTTGATGGACGAGCCCTCCACCGGCCTTGCCCCAAAAGTGGTGAAGGACATCCTGGATGTTCTCGGCCGGCTGCGCGCGGATGGCATGAGCATCATTCTGGTGGAGCAGAACATCGCCATCGCGTCGAGTGCAACCAGCCGGGCCTATGTGATGGCGACCGGGCGGATCGCTCACGAGGTTATCGAGGGCGACTGGCCTCGCTTCATGGCCGATGAGATGCTGGTGAGCGCCTATCTCGGCCATCATCAGGGGGCCGCCCATCCGTGAGGCGTATGGTCCGGCCATGCCGTCAACTCCGCATGCCTGCAACCGCGTTCGCTTTGCCGCGGTGATTGCGGCCCACGGCCTGACCCGCAAGGGGGCTGTCAGCGGATGGTTCTCCGCTTCCAGCAGGAGCAGGACCCCATTTCCTGCCGCAGTGTGCGGGACTTTGCCCTCGTCAAGAGCCGGATGACCGTCAACGGCCGCGGGCCGGGTCCAACAGAGCGGAGCAGGCGCCACAGGCGCTGTCCTCATCGGATTGGCCGCCGGCCTGTTTCGGTTCGGCCCCGGCCACTTCCTGTTCCTGATCACTCGCGCTCTCCGGGCAAGGACGGTCGTCGTTGCCGCGTTCGTGGTGCCGGTCATGGTCTGCGGCTACTGCGCGGCCTGCCGTTGATCTCGCACTCGATCTCGAAGATGGCATCGATCACCTTCACGGTTGCCGCCGCCATGGGGGCTCGGTTGGGATCTGCGAGTTCGAGGAACTTGCGCCTCGCATGAGCCCCACACCCCACTTCGAGGTTCAGACCGGGTTTCCGGCTCGGGTCGTGGAGCCGGACGTGGCCGACCCTCGGGTACTGCCTCCGGCAAGCCCAAGGCAAGGCTCTGGCGTCGGACTGCATCGAGCCACCTCTTGCCTTCCCGCACAACGGTTTGTTGACACGGCCGCCCAAGTGGGCATATCAATATTCAAGTGACAGAATATTATTCAATTAGAAGAATTATGCGGCTTGACGATCTCGGCCGGGCGCCATCATCAGAGCGAAAGGCGGGGGCGGAATCATACCGCTGAGGAGGAAAGAGCCTGATGGATTTTGCGTTTTCCACGCAGCACGAAATGGTGCGCGAGACCGTTTCGCGCTTCGCCGCCGAGCAACTTGCGCCGCTGGTCGCGGGCGCCGAGGAGCACGAGACCTTTCCACCCGACCTGTTCCACCGGTGGGCCGAGCTCGGCCTGCTCGGCGTGCGCTATCCCGAGGCGGACGGCGGCGCCGGCTTCGACAAGATTTCCGACTGCATCGTCCGGGAAGAGACGAGCCGGGTGTGCCAAGCGTTCGCCTCGTCCTGGTCGGCGCACACCCATCTGGCGCTCTGGCCCATCTGGCGTGCGGGGACAGCCGAGCAGAAAGCACGCTATTTCGTGCCAGGTCTCGCCGGGGAGAAGATTGGTGGCTTTGGCCTTTCCGAGCCCGACGGCGGCTCCGACGTGCGCAGCATGAAGACGCGCGCCGAGAAGGTGGAGGGTGGCTGGCGCCTCAACGGCGCGAAGCTCTACATCACCAACGCACCCATCGCCGACTTCCTCGTGGTCGCTGCCCGAACCAAGCCTGAACCTACGGCGGATGCCATCAGCCTGTTCATCGTTGATCTGCCCAATCCGGGCTTCGACATCCACAAGCTGAAGAAGGATGGCATCCGGGCCTCCGAGACCGGCCTCATTCACATCTCTGATGCCTTCGTTCCCGACGAGGCTCTGCTGGGCGACAGCGTCGGCTCATACGGCATCGTCCTGGAATCCCTCTCGGAAAACCGGGTGGGGGTGGCCGCCAACTGTCTCGGCATGGCGCGCGGTGCCTTCGATGCGGCCCTCTCCTTTGCCCAGACCCGTATTGTGCGCGGCAAACCGATCCTGGCCCACCAGGCGATCGCCCACAAGCTGGCGGACATGGCCGCCGACATCGATGCGGCCAAGTGGATGGTCTATTACGGCGCCTGGCGCGTCGATCAAGGCACCATCGACGCCGCGACCGCTTCCAAGGTGAAGCTCATCGCCAGCGAGGCCGCCGTGCGCGTCACCGAGGCTGCCGTCCGCATCCTCGGCGGCGCTGGCATCATGCAGGAATATCCCGTCGCCCGCTTCCATCGCGACGCACTCGTCTATGTCATCGGCGAAGGCACGTCAGAGATCCAAAGGAACATCATCTCGCGGACCTTCGGGGGCCGGTCGTGACCGCCTTCACCACTCTGCAATTCGCCGTGGAGAATGACATCGCGCGCCTCGTCCTCCATCGGCCGGAGCAGCGCAACGCTCTCGATCTCGACATGCGCCGGGAGATCGAGGAGGTCCTCAGGATGCTCCGCGACGAGCCTGGCGCCAAGGCGCTGGTCATCGCCGGCTCGGGCGGCGCCTTCTGCGCCGGCGGCGACCTGAAGTCGCTGTCCTCCGAGCGGCGGCCCGCGCACGTCAATCGCGAGCGCATCCGCCGTCTCCACGTCTGGTTCGACGAACTGCTCGACTTGGAGATGCCCGTCATCGCAGTGGTGGATGGGCCGGCCTTCGGCGCCGGTTTCAATCTCGCCCTCGCCGCCGATTTCATCCTCGCCACCCCGCGGGCGCAATTCTGCGCGGTCTTCGTGCGCATCGGCCTGGTGCCGGACCTCGGCGGGCTTCAGCTTCTGCCGCGCATGGTGGGCCTGCAGCGGGCGAAGGAGTTGATCTTTTCCGGGCGGGGGGTCGGTGCCGAGGAGGCAAAGGCGCTGGGCCTCGTCCACGAGATCTTGCCGGAGGGGGATGCGCTCGCGGCCGGCATCGCCTTCGCCGAACGGTTTCGCCACGCGCCGACGCAGGCAATCGGCATGGCCAAGACCGTGCTGAACCAGGCATTCAACCTCGACCGGCACGCCCTCGCCGAGCTGGAGGCTTGTGCCCAGGCGGTGGCCCTGGAGACGCCTTACCATCACGCGGCCGTAGCCGACTTCCTTGCGCGGGCGCCACTCGGATTCGTGTGGGAAAAATTCGCCCCGACGAAGGGGAAATAGCATGGTGAAAGCGGTCATCACCGGCGCGGCCGACACCGCCGTTGGGCGGCTCGAAGGCTCGACCTCCCTCGGCCTGCAGGCGGAGGCCGCCTGCGCTGCGGTGGCCGATGCTGGTCTCTCTCTGGGCGACATCGATGGCGTGCTCTGCGCCTACTCCTTCACGGCGCCGCACCTGATGCTGTCCTCGGTCGTGAGCGAGTTCCTCGGCATCGCACCGTCCTATTCGGTTGCGGTGCAGGCGGGGGGCGCCACCGCCTGCGCCCAGGTGATGCAGGCGGCGGCGCTGGTGGAGGCCGGTCTGTGCCGGCACGTCTTGTGTGTGTGTGGCGACAACCGGCTGACGGGCATGAGCCGTGACCAGGCGGTGGCTGCGCTCTCGGAGGTCGGCCATGCCGAGTTCGAGCGACCCTACGGCATCGGCGTGCCGCCTGCCTACGCGCTCGTGGCGCAGCGCTATATGCACGAGCACGGCGTGACACGCGAGCATCTCGCTGGCGTTGCCGTCGCTCACCGTATCAATGCCATGCGCCACCCAAAGGCGCAGATGCGCACACCCATCAGCCTCGACGACGTGGCCAATTCGAAGGTCATTGCCAGCCCCCTGCGGCTGCTGGACTGCTGCCTCATTTCTGACGGCGCCGCCGCCGTGGTGGTGAGCGCGGCCGACGCAGCCCGCGACACGGCGAAAGGCGGCGTCGCCATCCTCGGCACGGGGCAGATGAATACCCACGAGCACATCGTGGCCGCCCCCTCCCTCACGGATTTCGGCTGCAAGCAGTCCGCGGCCCAGGCCTTCGCCCGCGCCGGCGTGCGGCCGTCCGAGATCGACGTGGCGGAGATCTACGACAGCTTCACCATCACCTTGCTGGCGGAGCTGGAGTGTATCGGCTTCTTCGGGCGCGGCGAGGCCGGCCCCGCGATTCTTGCAGGCGCCATGGACATTGGCGGCGCGCTGCCCTGCAACACCCACGGGGGCTTGCTCTCCTACGCCCACTCGGGCGCTGCGGGTGGCATGTTCCACGTGGTGGAGGCGGTGCGGCAGCTCCGCGCGGAAGCCGAAGCGCGGCAGGTCGCGGACGCCGAGCTTGCCTTCGTGCATGGCGACGGCGGCATCCTGTCCGCCCACTGTTCCCTCGTCCTGGGGAGGTCCTGAGTGTCCAGCGCGAAGCCTCTGCCCAAGCCCAATGCCGTGACCCGCCATTTCTGGGCGGCCTGCGCCGAGGGACGCATGGAGTTCCAGCACTGCCCCCGATGTGGCCACGACCAGTTCCCGCCCCGGATCTCCTGCACGCGCTGCCATGTGGGCGGTCTGGAATGGCGGCCGGCGTCCGGGCGGGGAACGGTGTTCTCGTTCACCATCGTGCATCGCGCACCCACCGACGCCTTCAAGGCAGACGTTCCCTATGCGCTCGCCATCATCGAGCTGGAGGAGGGGGTGCGGGCAATGATGAACGTGCGGGCCGCCGACCTCTCCGCCGTGGCCATCGGTGCCCCGGTGGACATTGTGTTCGAGCCGACCGAGGGCGGCTTTCCGCCTTTGCCCCAAGCCCGGCTGCGGGATTAAGCCCATGTACCTCTATGAAACCTTCGAGCCGGGCCAGATGATCGGCGAGCGTGCGTTGACCCTCGACAGCGCAATCCTGGAGCGCTGGTTCGAAATGTTCCCCCAAGATCGCGGCGGCTCCTGCGTTCCAGCGGGCCTGACGGCGGTGGTCTTCATCCGTGCCTATAGCGACCTTCTGCAGCCGCGCCCGCCGGGCAACGTCCATGGCGCCCAGACCTTCGAGGTGCGGCGTCTTCCTCGGCCGGGCGAGACGGTGGTCACTTCCCTTTCCTGCGCGGGCAAGGAACTGCGCGGCGAGCGGCGCTGGGTTCGGTTCGCCAGCGAGACGCGCTCGCAGGCGGGGGACCACCTGTTCTCCGGCCTCATGAAGACGCTCTGGGCGAGGTGACCATGGATGCGCGCGCCGATCTCGTGACCATTTCCCTGTGCGTGGATCGTGCCACGATCCGGCGCTATGCGGAAATCACCGACGACTTCAATCCTATCCACGTGGACCCGGATTTCGCGGCGTCCACCCCGATGGGCGGAGTCATCGCCCACGGCATGCTGTCCATGAATCTCATTTGGCAGGCGCTGCGCGCCACCCATGGGGACGAGGCGGCTCGCGACGCACGGCTGGATGTGCGGTTCGTGCGCCCCGTCCGGGAAGGCGACACGGTGAGCGTGATGGGACGAACAAGTCCGAACGGGAACGGCAGCTATGACGTCACCGTGGTCAATCAGCGCGGAGAGCCGGTCATCACCGGAACGCTGTCGCTCGGAAATTGACCGGGCAGAAGCAGGAGGTCGGAGCAACCGGCCCCGTTTTCGACGCAAGGGAGGAATGACATGCTTAGTCGGTCGAAGTTCCTAAGACTCCTCGCGCTGTCCTTGCTCATCGCAATTTCGATGATCGAGACCGCCGCTCACGCGCAGACGAAGGACGTGAAGGTCGGCGTCCTCATTCCGCGCACCGGCCGCTACGCGGAGAGCGGCCTCAGCGTCATCCGCGGCATCGAGATGGTGGTGCGCGAGGCAAACGCCGCGGGTGGCATCAAGAGTCTCGGCGGCGCCAAGATCAAGCTCGTGGTGACCGACAACGGATCGGAGGCCGCAAAGACCTCGCTGGAGGCGCGCCGCCTGATGTCGGAGGAGAAGGTCTCCTTCATCCTTGGCCCCTATTCGACGCCGGAGGCTCAGGCCTTCATGCCGGTTGCCGACCGTGGTGAAGTGGGCGGCGTCGGCCTGCAGACCACCATCGTGCCCAACACACCTTATTTCTCGACCCTGTCCATCAGCGCGGAAGGGTTCGGCAAGGGCTATGCCGACCTCGTCTCCTGGTTGCGCAAGCAGGGGGCGAAAGTCGACACCGTGGTCATCACCTATGTCAACAACGACTATGGCCAGGTGGTCGCCAAGAGCGCGGTGGCCGCGCTCCAGGCGCTCGGGGTGAAGGTGCTGGAGCAGATCCCGGTCGAGCCCACGGTGAAGGACATGACGCCCATCGTCCTGAAGGTGAAGAACCTGGCGCCGGACGCCGTCATCTCCGCCGTGTACTTCCAGGACGGAATGCTGCTCCACCGGGCCCGGTTCAATCTCGGCTACGACGCCCCCATCTGGATCGGCGGTTCGGCCGGCTTCAGCGACGACAAGCTGTGGTCGACCCTCGGCGCAGAGGTGGCGGAGAAGACGCTCACAAAGTCGTTCGGCCTCGCCTTCTATTCAGAGGACGGGAACCTGCCGGGACTGAAGCAGGCTGTCGCGGCCGGGAAGGCGCTCTATCCCGACAAGGTCCTCGACCAGAGCTTCATGTTCGGGGTCCAGGCGGCGCGGCTTCTGGTGCGTGCCCTGGAGAACGCGGGCTCGGACGATCCGGTCAAGGTGAATGCCGCGTTCCGTGCGCTGAAGCTTGAGAAGGGGGCGCCCGACATCGTGCTGCCCTTCATCCCGGGCGACCTCCGCTTCGGCGGCGACGGCATGCTGGAGGGAACAAGCCCGATCTTCATCCAGTGGAAGGACGGCAACAAGCAGATCGTCTACCCGGAAGCCGTCGCGTCCGCGCGGGCCATCATCAAGACCCGCGACTGAAGGGAGCCGCGCGCCGGCATAGGACGCGCGGCCGGTCGTCCGATCCGGTCTCCCGGGGGACGATGCGCCGGATTCGCCGTGTACAGGAAATGCTGTTGCTATGACTTTAGCCCCTCAAACCGATCTCGCTCCGGCCGCGGCCGACGTGATTCTCTCCGCGCGCGACATCGCCGTGCAGTTCGGCGGCCTTCGGGCCGTCGATGGTGTATCGCTGGACGTGCGGCGCGGAGAGGTTGTCGGCGTCATTGGCCCCAACGGCGCCGGCAAGACCACCTTCTTCCAGGTGCTCTCCGGCTTTGTGCGCGCCAGCGCCGGCGAAGTGCGCTTTCTTGGAGACCCGATCACCAATCTGCCGCCGGAGGCCATCTGCCGGCGTGGGCTCACCCGAACCTTCCAAATTGTGGAGGTGTTCCCGAGCCTGACCGTGCGCGAGACCCTCACCGCCGCGGCCCTGGTGCACCAGCCCATGGCGGCGGCTCGCCGGGTGGCGGAGGAAACCGCCGCCTTGGTCCGGCTCAAGGACAAGCTCGACCTCACCTGCCGCCAGCTCACGCTGCCGGACCAGAAGGCGCTCGAGATCGGCAAGGCGGTCGCCACCCGCCCGCAGATGATCCTGCTCGACGAGGTGATGGCCGGACTGCGGCCGAGCGAGGCCGAGGAGGTGGTCGCCCTGATCCGACGGCTCAGGGACGGCGGCATCACCTTCCTGGTGGTCGAGCACCTCATGGAGGTCATCATGAGCATCTCCGACCGCGTGGTGGTGATCGGCGCCGGCCGCAAGATTGCGGAGGGGCCGCCGGACGAGGTGGTGCGCAATCCGAAGGTCGTGGAAATCTATCTGGGCGAGGAGTTCGAGCTTGCTTGACATCTCCGGCCTCGTCTCCGGCTACGGCCGGATCACCATCCTGCGCGGCGTCGACCTCTGCGTGCGCGAGGGGGAACTCGTGGCGCTGGTCGGCGTGAACGGCTCCGGCAAGACCACGCTCATGAAGACCATCGCCGGCCTGATCCGGCCCACGGGAGGCGCCATCCGCTTCGAGGCGGCGGAGCTCGACGGCCGGGGCTGCGAGCGGGCGGTGGAGGCTGGCGTGGTGCTGGTTCCGGAAGGCCGCATGGTGTTCCCACGGATGAGTGTGTGGGAAAACCTGATGCTCGGCGGCGTGCATCCGCGTGCGCGTGCGCGGCGGGCGGCGAGCCTTGAGCGGATCTTTGACCTGTTCCCCCGTCTTGCCGAGCGGCGGGACCAGCATGCCGGCAGCATGTCGGGTGGCGAGCAGCAGATGCTGGCCATCGGCCGCGGCCTCATGGCCCTGCCGCGGCTTCTGATCCTCGACGAGCCCTCGCTCGGCCTGTCCCCTCTCATGGTTCAGGAGACCTATGCCGCCCTCCGCCGGCTCAACGGGGAAGGGCTCACCATCCTGCTCGCCGAGCAGAATGTGAAGCTGTCGCTCGCGGTCTCGAGCCGCGGATACGTGATCGAGAACGGCCGCATCGTGCTCGAAGGCGCTTCCGGCGACCTCGTGCGCGACCCTGCCACCCGCAAAGCCTATCTCGGGCGCCTGTGAGGACCCTCATGTCTGGCGAAGTCTTGTTGCAAGCGGCAGTGCAGGGACTGCAGATGGGCGCGATCTATGCGCTCATCGCCCTCTCCATGACGCTGATCTTCAGCGTTGGCGGGCTCCTGAACTTCGCCCACGGCGATTTCCTGGCGCTCGCCATGTATGGCAGCTTTATCCTCTACGCCGCGCTGAAGGTGGATGCCTACGTGGCCGCACCTTTCATGTTCCTGCTGTTCCTGGGGCTCGGCATCCTCCTGTTCCGGCGCCTCGTGCAGCCCGTGCTCGCGGCGGGGGTGCTCGCCGGCGCGCAACTCACGCTCGGCCTCGTCTTCGTGGAGCAGAACCTGATCCTGGTGCTGTTCGGAGGCGACTATCACACCGTGCCGACAGTGCTCTCGAACCGCAATCTCGTGATCGCGCCCCTGGTCATGCCGTGGGTGCTGGTGGTGGGGTCGGCGGCCGCAGCGACGCTGGCCGCTGTGCTCTATGTGGTGCTCATGCGCTCCGATTTCGGCCGGCAGGTGCGGGCGGTGACGCAGAACCGCGACGCCGCCGCGCTCATGGGGATCCGCATCGACCGCATCCAGGCCCTGGCCTTCGGCCTCGGGATCGGACTGCTCGGCCTGACAGGCCCCATGATCGTCTCCCAGTTCACCCTCTCCCCCACCATGGGCCTCGACCTGACCCTCGTCGCCCTGATCGTCATGGTCATCGGCGGTATCGGCAACTTCCTCGGATCGATGATCGGCGGCCTCATCATCGGCGTGGCGGAGAGCCTCGGCAGCCTGCTCTATGGCGGCACCGTTGGAGCGATGATCCCGTATGGCCTGCTCATCGTCGTACTGCTGTTCCGTCCCCGCGGCCTCCTGGGAGAGCGCTGATGACTGCCCTATTCTCCGGTTACGGTGGCCCTTTGCCCTGGATCGCGTTCGTCGTCATCGCCCTGGCGCCGTTCGCCCTGGGCGGTGGCAGCATCAGCATCGCCCTCCTGACGATGCTGTTCATCTATCTGTGCATCGCCTGGAATATTGTCGGCGGCACCGCCGGCCAGTTCTGTATCGGCCATAGCCTGTTCCTGGCGGCGGGCGCCTACACGCCGACGTTGCTATCGATCCATTTCGGGTTGTCGCCCTGGATCGGCATGTTCGCCGGCGCCGCGGTGGCGGTAATCATCGGCGTGTTCATCGCCTGGCTGTCCTTCCGCTACGCGCTGCCGCCCCTATCGTTCGCGCTGGTCACCATCGCCTTTGCGATGCTCGGCTATCTCGCCCTCTCCTCCATCGACTTTTTCGGAGCGAGCCGCGGCCTCACGCTGCCGCGCGGCGGGCCGGCTTCCTACCAGTTCAGGAGCGACGGCACCTATTATGTCGTGATCGCGGTCCATGCGCTCGCCGCCCTTGTGCTCTCCGCGTGGCTCTACGGCAGCAAGATCGGCCTTTATCTGCGTGCCCTGCGCGACAACGAACGCGCTGCCCACGCCATCGGCGTCCCGGTGCTGAAGTACAAGATGATGGCCATGGCGATCAGCGCCGGGCTCACCGCACTGGGTGGTACCTTCTATGCTCAGTATCTGCAGTTCGTGGAACCCCACACCTTCGCGGGCATCACCATCGTCATCGAGATCATCCTGTTCACGGTGGTAGGCGGCACGGGAACGGTCTGGGGTCCTGTGCTCGGCCCGCTGGTGCTGGTGCCTGCCGGCGAGTGGCTGCGCCATACGTTCGGCGATGCCCTGCCCGGCGTGCATCTGCTCATCTACGGGCTGCTCCTGGTGACGGTCATCCGCATTGCGCCGGATGGCCTCGTCGGTGCGCTCTCGCGGCGCTGGCCCAAGGCCGAACTCCCACGGACGACGTCGACTGAGAGTGCATGATGAACATGACCATCACCATGAATACGACGCCGGCCGACCGGCTCGCGCGCCTGATGGCCGCGACGCGGGTGGCCGTGGTCGGAGCCTCCGACGACCCCGCCAAGCTGACGGGTCGGCCGATCGCCTACATGTTGAAGCGCGGCTTCAAGGGCCAAATCCTCCCGGTGAACCCATCCCGCAGCCAGGTGCAGGGACTGAAGTCCTATCCCTCGCTGGCTGCCATCGACGGGCCCGTGGACCTCGCCATCATCGGCACCGCCCCTGCACAGGTGGAGCCGGTCGTCGAAGAGGGAATCCGCTGCGGGATCGCGTCTTTCGTCGTGCTCAGCTCGGGCTTCGCCGAGCATGACGCCGAAGGCGCACGCCTCCAAACCCGGCTCGGCGCGCTGGCGCAGCAGCACGGCATTGCGCTGGTGGGGCCCAACTGCCTCGGGGTGATCAACGCCCACAGCGGGCTCATCGCCTCCTTCACCACGGCGATGGAAGGCAACGCCCTCGTCCCTGGCGGCTTCGGCTTCGTCACGCAGAGCGGCGCCCTCGGCGCCTACTGGCTCGACCTCGTGCTCCAGTCCGGTCTCGGAGTCAGCCGGTGGATCACCACCGGCAACGAGTGCGACATCGACATCGCCGCTGGCCTCTCCATGCTGGTGCATGATCCCGACACCCGCGTCATCGGCGCCTACGTGGAAGATGTGAAGCACGGCACCGCCTTCCGCGATGCTTTGCGCGACGCGGCCCGGGCCGGCAAGCCGGTGTTCCTGATCAAGGCCGGGCGCTCCGCTGCCGGAGCGGCCGCCGCGGCCTCCCACACCGGCGCCATCGCGGGGGAAGACCGCATCTATCAGGCCTGCTTTGATCAGTATGGTGCGGTGCGAGTGTCGTCCATCACGGAGTTGATCGACGCCGCCAAGCTGGTCCTCTTCGATGCGCTGCCCGCGGCGGGGCAGGCGGGGATACTGTCCGTGTCCGGTGGGGCCGGCGTCCTGCTCGCGGACGCCATCGAGAGCGCGGGTCTCAGCTTGCCGCGCCTCACCCCGGATACGGCGCAGGAGCTCGCGCGCTGTCTACCCAAATATTCCAAGCCGCAGAACCCCATCGACCTCACCGCCAACGTCCTCTCGGACCCCACGATGTTCCGCCGCACCCTGGCCGTGGTGAGTTCGGCGCCGGAACTCGACTGCGCGATCTTGTTCATCGGCCTCATGCACTCCATTGCAGACGATCTGGCGCGGGCGATCCTCAGCGCCCGCGAGGCGAGCGGCCGCCCCTTCGTCGTCGTGTGGATCGGCGCGCCGCCGAACGTCGTGACCCGCCTTGGTGCAGCGCGCATTCCGGTCTATGGCGATATCCCGCAGGCGGTGGCCGCGCTCGCCAACGTGATGCGGAGCGCGAAAGCACGGCCCATGGCCCGCGAGATTCCGAACGCGCCACCGCCAGCCGGCCCGCATCCGGAGGCCTGCCAGCTCACCGAATGGCGCAGCAAGGCCCGACTCGCCGGCCTCGGAGGCCTTGCCATTCCCGCAGGTGTCCTCGTCATCTCGCCCGAGGAGGTGGCCGCCGCCCTTGCAGACATCCCCGGCCCCTATGCGGCGAAGCTGCAGAGCCCGCAGATGCTGCACAAGAGCGACCATGGTGCCGTCGTACTGGGGCTCGCCGATGTCGCTTCGGCAACCGCCGCGACAGCCACGCTGCTGGAGCAAGGCGCGACAGCGGGTGTCTCATGCGAAGGTGTGCTCATTGAGCAGATGGTGCCGTTCGACTTCGAGCTGGTCGCGGGTCTGCGCCGGGATCCGGTATTCGGCGCGGTCCTCATGGTCGGCCGGGGCGGGGTGGAAGTCGAACTCGCGCCGGATGTCGTCATGGGGTTCCTTCCGCTTGGCGACGATGCCATCGAGGCCATGCTTCGCGGTCTGCGCTGCGCCAGGCTCTTCGACGGTTTCCGGGGGCGTGCGTCGGTGGACCTGCGGGCCGTCGCCCGGGCGCTGGCGGAGCTTTGCGAGCGCTTCCTCTCGGAGAGCAGGCTGGAGGAGATCGAGATCAATCCGCTTGTCCTGCGGGGGGCAAGCGCCGTCGCGCTCGACGCGCTCGTGAAGGAAGCGCCATAACGACCGCAGCCGTCAGCGTTACCGACTCCAAAGGCGTCCGGCGCATCCGCATCGACCAGCCGCCGTCGAAACTGCCGGCGCGGCTGGCGCAACTCTCCCTGATGATGCACGAAAACGACAGCCGCTCCGGCGTGAGAGACACGATCGTGCGCTACCTGGACAAGCTCGGGGAGCAGGCTGGTCGCCACAGCGGGGCAAACGCGGCCTGAGCCGGAATCCTAGCTGTTTAGTCCCGGCATTTGATGGATCGGATTGATGATGAATCTCCCGGGTTCGATGGGAAGCGACCGCGCCGACCGATGTTAGCAAAGACCCTCTCAACTCCGGCCCATGTCAGTACGATCGCGGCAGCCCCAGATCATGCTGGGCCACGAAATTCAGCACCATCTCCTCGGCCACCGGCGCGAAGCGGAACAGGCGGGCGTCGCGCCACAGGCGCTCCACATGGAACTCCTTGGAGTAGCCCATGCCCCCCAGCGTCTGGATGGCACGGTCCGTGGCGAGCCCGGCGGCGTGACCGGCCAGCCATTTGGCCATGTTGGCCTCGCTGCCATAGGGCTGACCCTGGTCGTAGAGCGTCGCCGCCTTGTGGTTCATGAGGCGCGCGCACTCGGCCTGGATGTGCGCTTCGGCGAGGGGGAACTGGACCCCTTGATAGGCGCCGATGGGCTGGCCGTTGAAGATCTTGCGGTCCTTGGCGTAGCTCACCGCGAGGCGGATGGCGAGCTCGGCGGTCGCGACGAGGCCGGAGGTGGTCACGATCCGCTCGGTGTTGAGCACATCGAGCAACTGCCGGAAGCCGCCATCTAGCGTTCCCACGAGCTCATGCCCGTCGACGCGCACATCTTCGAAGAACACCGCCGAAGAGGGGAGCGTGTTGGTTCCGACTTTTTCGATCGCCTGGTGGCTAATGCCGTCCCGATCCTGGTCGATGAGGAACAGGCTGATCCCGTCCACCTTGCTCCTCACATCCTCCGCCTTGGTGGTGCGGGCGACGGCAAGGATCTTCGTCGCCTGCGGGACCGCGGTGATCCAGATCTTCTGGCCGTTGAGGCGCCAACCGCTGCCCTCTGCGCGGGCGAACGCCTTCAGGGCAAGGGTGTTGGTGCCGGCGTCCGGCTCGGTCAGCGCCATGGCGAATGTGGCTTTGCCGGAGACCAGCTTCGGCAGCAGCTCGCGCTTCATGTCCGGCGTGCCGAACTTCGTCAGCGTGATCCCGCCGAAGATGGGATTGCACATGAACATCTGGCTCAAAGTCGAGCCGCCACCGGCCGCGCACAAGGCCTCGACCGCCATCGCCAGTTCGGTCATGCCGAGGCCGGCACCGCCATATTCCTCTGGGATGGCAATGCCGCACAGGCCCGCGTTGCAGATCTCCTCCCAGGCCGCCTTCGGAAACTCCTTGTTCGCGTCGAGGGTCCGCCAGTAATCGAGCCCGAATTTCTCGCCAACGCGACGGGCGGTATCAATGAGGAGGCGCTGTTCTTCGGTGCGTGCGAAATCCATGATGGTCGAGATCCTTAGCTTTCACGCGCGCAGAAGCGCCAGGGGCTGTTGCAGAAGCTTCGTGACGAGGTCGAGGAAACGCGCGGCCTTCACGCCGTCGAGCACGCGGTGATCGCAGGACAGGACGAGGCCCGCTTCCTGCCTCAAGGCCGGCGCGCCGGATGCGTCGGGCCGGAACACAGGCTTCACCGCCGCAACACCGAGAATGGACGACTGGCCCGGATTGATGATCGGCACGAGGTGCGAGGCTCCGAACATGCCGACATTGGAGACCGAGATCGCTCCACCGGCGAGATCCTCTGCCGCAAGCCTGCCCTCCCGCGTCTTCTCCACAGCGGCGCTCATGGTGCGTGCGGTCGCGTCGATGGAGAGCGCGGCGACATTGCGCACCATGGGTACGAGGAGGCCCCTCGGCGTGTCGACGGCGACGCCCACGTCGGTAGCATGGAGTTCCTCCACGCAGTCTTCCGTCCACACGACGTTCATCTCCGGCATGCGGGCAAGGGCACGGCCCACCGCGGCGACGACGAAATGGGTCAGGCTGATCCGCGGCGCATCCGGCGCGGTGTTCAGTTCCTCGCGCAAACTCAGCAGGCGCGTCACATCCGCCTCGGCCAGCACATAGAAGTGCGGTATCTCCTGCTTGGCCGCCGTGAGCCGGCGCGCCACCACTTTCTCGATGGCGCTCGCTGGCCGCCGCTTGCCGCCGGGCGGCATGGACGTCGGCGCGGCCGCGTTCACGGTCTGCGGCGCTGCGGGCGCGGCGACCTGTCCGCGGCGCCCGAGCGCCGCCGTGACGTCTGCGGCCTTGATCCGTCCGCGCGGGCCTGACCCCGAGAGCAAGGACAGCTCGATGCCGCCTTCCCGCGCTATCCTGCGCGCGAGAGGCGTCGCGATGATGCGCCCGCCGCCCTGGGGCGCCACCTCGCGATCGACGGGCCCGGCAGCCGGCGTGTCCGTGGACGGGGCAGGGCCGGCCTCCGGGAGCGGTTGATCCGCGCCTCCCTCGCCGGTCCAGGTGGCGACGACGGCACCCACCGGCACCACGTCGCCGGCGGACACGACGATGCGTTCGACCCGCCCCGGCCCCTGCGCCGCCACCTCCGTGGCGATCTTCTCCGTCTCGACGACGAACAGAACGTCCCCCGTCTGCACGTCGTCGCCAGGACCGACCCGCCACGACGCCAGCAGCCCCTCAGTCATGGTGAGGCCGAGCTTCGGCATCACGATCGCGCTCGTCATGGCTCGCCTCCAATGGCCGCACCCGTTCCTCCGTCAGACGCCGCGGAACGCTGCGGGCCTCTTATCGAGAAACGCCGAGCAGCCCTCGTGGGCGTCGGCGGTGTCGAGCACGAGGCCGATCATCGCCTGCTCGTGGCGGAGGGCGGAGCGCAGGGGCATCTCGTCTCCATCGACCAGCGCGCGCTTGAGCAGCTTCAGCACCAGCGGCGACTTCCCGGCGATGGCGTCGGCCATGGCGAACGCTTCGGCCATCAGCTCGGCCACCGGCACCACCTTGTTGATCAGCCCGATGCGCTCGGCATCCTGCGCGGTGATGCGGTCGCCCAGGAACATGAGCTCGCGGGCCTTGCAGGGCGCCACCTGGCGCAGCAGCCGCTGCGAACCGCCGGCTCCCGGGAAAAGGCCGAGGTTGACCTCCGGCAGGCCGAACCGTGCGCTGTCGGCGGCGATGCGGATGTCCGTGCACAGGAGCAGCTCGGTGCCTCCGCCCAGCGCCCAGCCGTTCACCGCCGAGATGGTGGGCTTGTCCAGCGTCTCGATCCGCCGGAATACCGTGTGCAGCCGCTCGCCGAGCTCCAGATAGTGGGCGAGGCCCTGGCGCGCGTTCAGGTCGGCGATGTCGCCGCCGGCCACGAAGGCCCGGTTGCCCGCGCCGGTGAGCACGAGCACGCGCACCTCGGCATCCGCCTCCGCCGCGCCGACGGCGCGGTCAAGGGCCGCGAGGGTGTCCATGTCGAGGGCGTTGAGGGTCTCGGGACGGTTGATGGTGATGAGCGCGACATTCTGGCGGCGCTCGAGCGTGACGCGGTCTTCCATGGCACTCTCCGAAGCTCAGGCGAGGACGCGGCGGGCGGCGTTCACCACCGCCGCGGCCGAGGGGATGTAGGCGCCTTCGAGCGCCTTGGAGAACGGAACGGGCATGAAGGGCGCGCCCACCCGCATGATCGGGGCGTCGAGCTCGTCGAAGCCGTCCAGCGCCATGCGGGCCGCGATCTCTGCACCGGGGCCGAACGCCTCGACCGCCTCGTGGACGACCACCAGGCGGTGGGTCCGGCTGACCGAGGCCAGCACGGCGTCGAAGTCCCAGGGCTGGAGACTCAGGAGGTCGATCACCTCGGCCTCGATCCCCTCCGCCGCGAGGTCCCGCGCGGCGGCCATGCAGGTATGGACGGCGGCGCCGTAGGTGACGAACGACAGGTCCCGCCCCGTGCGCAGCGTCCGGGCGCGGCCGATGGTCATGGGCTCCGGCGTGTCGGGGAGCTCGCCCTTCATGGCGTAGAGCGCCTTGTTCTCCACCACCACCACCGGGTTCGGATCCTCGATGGCGGCGCGCAGCAGGCCATAGGCGCTCGATGGATCGGACGGGCACACCACCTTGAGGCCCGGCACATGGGCGAACCAGGCTTCGAGGCACTGGGAGTGCTGCGGCCCGGCGCCGAGCCCGCCGCCGTGGGGCGTGCGCATCACCAGCGGCACCGAGGATTGCCCGCCGAACATGAAACGGGCCTTGGCCGCCTGGTTCACCATCGCGTCCATGACGAGCGTGGTAAAATCCATAAACATGATCTCGAACACCGGCCTCAGCCCGGACAGGGCCGCGCCTACCGCCGCGCCGGCGATGGCGGCTTCCGAGATGGGCGTGTCGAACACTCGGTCCTCGCCGAACCGGCCGCGCAGGCCGCGCGTTGCGCCGAACGATCCGCCGGCCTCGGACACGTCCTCGCCGAAGACCACCACCGCCGGATCGGCGGTGAGGGCGTCCGCGAGGGCGCGGTTGACCGCGTGCAGGTAACGCACTTCCGCCATCACACTGCCTCCGCCGGGCTGTAGACGTCCGCGTACGCCGCAGCGAAATCGGGATCATGGCCCTTGCGGGCAGCCTCCACCGCCGCCTCGATGCGGCTCTCCACCTCGTCCGCCACCGCCTTCAGGGCGGCATCCTCGACACCGAGGCCCGCGAGCAGGAGCGCCGCGACCCGGATGGGATCGAGCGGGCCCAGGGCGTCGAGGTCGTCCGGGTCGCGATATTTCTGCGCATCGCCCTCGAAATGCCCCCGCACGCGCGTGGTCATGCATTCGAGCACCGCGGGGCCGCCAGCGCGGACCGCGCCAACGATGTCGGCGGCCGCATCAGCCACCGCGACCACGTCGTTGCCGTCGATCCGGGTGTGGGGAATGCCATAGGCCCGGGCGAGGTCCGCGAGCGCAAAGGAAATCTGCTTGGAGCTGGGCAGGAACTCGCTCCAGCCGTTGTTCTCGCAAACGAACAGCAGAGGCAGACGCCACAGGGCGGCCATGTTCATGCACTCATGCAGCAATCCCTCGGCGAGCGCCCCGTCGCCGAAGAAGGCCACAGCCACCTGCTCGCGCCCGAGCCGCTTGTGGGCGAGCGCCGAGCCGAGCGCGATGGACAGGCCGGCGCCGACGATGCCGTTGGCGCCGAGCATGCCGACGCTCATGTCCGCCACATGCATCGAGCCGCCGCGGCCGCGGCACAGGCCCTCGTCACGCGCCAGCAACTCGGCGAAGAAGCCGTCGAGCGGCAGTCCCTTGGCGATGGCGTGGCCATGCCCGCGATGGGTGGAGGCGATGGTGTCCTGCGCCCCGAGCGCGCTCATCACCCCCACGGACACCGCCTCCTGGCCGACGCTAAGGTGGATGAAGCCAGGCACCTCGCCGTCGGCGAACATGGTGATCAGCCGCTCCTCGGCCCTGCGGATGAGAAGGAGCTGCCGGTAGAGGCCGAGCACGCGCGCGCCGGTGTTGGCGGCGCCGTCGCTGGGGGGAGAGGTGGGCGCCTCGGTCATGGGTACCTCGCGAAGAGCTGAATCTGTCTAACGAAAAATGAATTATGAGTCATTATTCATTTTTTGTTGCGGCGATGCGTGCGGAGACCGTCTGGAATGCCTCGACGATGTCCTCGATGCGGCCCGACGGCAGGCCATCCGCGGAGGCCTCGACACGGTCGAAGGCTTCTGGCGCCACGCCCTCCTCGGCGCCGATCCGGCGCAGCATCGCGGCGAGGCTCTTGATGTCGGAGGTGTAGTCCTACGGCGTCATGCGCTGCTCGTGCACGAGGGAGCCGGCGGCGGTGTCGGTCTCGATGATCGCGCTAAGCACGGACACGGACGGGTCAGGCTCAGCGCCACGCGCCGATTGACACAATTCCCCCTGGAATCGCTCATTGTCTCCTCCCGCTCGCCGATCCACAGGGAAGGAATTCCCGGCCGGCGGCGCTCCTGCCCATCGCCGCAGTCTTACGCTGCGCAGGTACACAATCGGGGAGGGAAGGCGGTGACGTCAACTAAAAAATGAACTATGAGTCATCAATCATAAAATCCATCGACGGCCGGCACCCACGGCCGCGAACGCCCAAGGGAGACGGCGCGCTATGATCAACCTGACGAGCTTCGTGGCCTATCACGCCAAGGTCGATCCGGACCGGCCGGCCGTGCTCTTCGAGGGACACAGCGTCAGTTACGGTGAGCTTCTGGACCGGGCGGAGCGCGTCGCCGCCGGGCTGCTCTCGCACGGCGTTGAACCGGGCGAGGTGGTGGCGGTGCTGATGAGGAACAGCGCCGCATTCCTCGACCTGGCGCTGGCCGCCAGCCACGTCGGAGCAGTCTTCCTGCCCATCAACTTCCGACTGTCCGCGGACGAGGTGGCCTATATCGTCGAGAATTCGGGCGCAAAGCTCCTGTTCGCCGACGACGAGCTGGAGAGCAACGCCGCAGGTCCGGCACGCGTGCTGATCGTGGATCGTGCCGCGCGGACGGACGCCCGCCGCCTGTTCCCGGGATCGCCACGAATTGAGGGAGTCCGCCGCGCGCCGGGCGACCTCTTCCGCCTCATGTACACCTCCGGCACCACCGATCGACCGAAGGGTGTGATGCACAGCTACGAGAACTTCTACTGGAAGTCCTCCGATCACATCCTGGCCCTCGGCCTCGGGCGTGAGACGCGCCTGCTCGTGGTCGGCCCGCTCTATCACGTGGGCGCCTTCGACCTGCCCGGCATCGCCGTGCTCTGGGTCGGGGGCCTCCTCTCGATCCAGCGGGATTTTGCGCCGGATGAGGTGCTCGCCGCCATCGCCGCCGACCGGCTCACGGGTGCCTGGCTCGCGCCTGTGATGATGAGCGCGGTGCTGGCTTGCCCCGGGCGCGCGAACTACGACGTTTCGAGCCTCGAATGGGTCATCGGCGGCGGGGAGCGCACACCGGAATCGCGAATCCGCAGCTTCTCTGCCTGTTTCGCCAACGCCCGCTACATCGATGCCTACGGGCTCACCGAGACCTGCGGCGGCGACACCTTCATGGAGCCGGGGCGCGAAATCGAGAAGATCGGCTCGACCGGCCGCGCCCTCGCACATGTGGAGATCGAGATCCACGACAATGAGGGCAACCGCCTCGGACCCGACCAGACGGGCGAGATCTGCGTGCGCGGCCCCAAAGTGACGCGCGGCTACTGGCGAGACCCCGAGAAGACGGCGGCCTGCCGGTTCGGCGACTGGTTCCGTACCGGGGACGTGGGCCACCTGGACGCCGACGGGTTCCTTTTCCTCACCGATCGAAAAAAGGATATTATTATTTCTGGTGGGGAGAATATCGCCTCCTCTGAGGTGGAACGGGTGATCTACGAGTTGCCGGCGGTGCGCGAGGTGGCCGTCATCGGGGTGCCGGACGAAAAATGGGGAGAGAGGCCGGTGGCAGTGGTCACGCTGGAGGAAGGCGCCGAGCTTGACCTTCGAACGCTCGTCGCGCACTGCAGGGCGCGGCTAGCGGCCTTCAAGGTTCCTAAGGATCTCGTGCTACGGGACGAGCTGCCGCGCAATCCATCCGGCAAGGTTCTGAAGCGCGTGCTGCGCGATGAACTGCTGTCCTGACCCCGCCAGAGTGTTTTCCATGCCCACATCCGCCCGGCTGCCGACAAAGGGCAAGCTTGCCCGCACCAAGCTTACGCGCGCCGAGCGCAACGAGCTGACCCGGCAGAAGCTGTTCGACGCGGCGCGGAAGGTTGTGGGTCGGCTCGGCTATGCCGAAGCATCCGTGTCCCGGATCACGGCCGAGGCCGGCGTGGCACAGGGCACATTCTACAATTACTTCGTCACGCGGCAGGATCTGCTCGACGAGCTTCTGCCGGAGATCGGCAAGGACATGCTGCGCTTCATTCAGGAGCGCACACGCGGGGAGGGATCCGAGGCGGTGCGGGAAGCCGACCGCTTCCGGGCCTTCTTCGATTATCTGAAGGAGGTGCCAGAATTTCTGCGCATCCTTAACGAAGCGGAGCTTTTCGCGCCGGCGGGCTACCAGCAACATATCCGAACCGTTGCCGGCGCCTACGCTCGCCTGCTTCGGCGCGGCCGCGAGAAAGGCGAGGTGCAGGCTTTCAGTGACGAGGAAATCGAAGTTCTCGTGCATATGCTGATGGGCGCACGCGGCTACCTCAGCCAGCGATATGCCTATACAGACACCGACCAAAGCGTCACGACTGTGCCGGACCATGTGCTGTCCGCCTACGGTAAGCTGCTGGCCGGCGGCCTCTTCGCAGAACAGCAAGGCGCGGCTCAGGCCAAGCCCATCCGGCGGAAACGCGGCGGCAGGTAGCGCGGAGTTTGCTTCCCCCGGGCGCACCGCCCCAAATCGATCACCGAGTTCGGCGCAGGTTCGCCGGATTGTGGAACGTGGTCCAGTCCCCTATGCTGCCTCATTCTTCCCAAAGAATTATATGCAGCATACGGAATGATCAGATCGGAAGGTCCTGTCGCGACGGTTCCCGCTCTGGTGCGGGGAATTGCAATTCTTCGGTATCTCAACGCCCAGCCCGAACCGGCTGGCGTGATCCAGATCGCGCGCGATTTGAACATCAGCCAGAGCACCTGCTTCAACCTGCTCCGCACGCTGGTACAGGAGCGTCTCGCCCTGTTCGATCCCGCCACGAAGAAGTACTCGCCGGGCATCGGCGTGCTGGAGCTTGCGACCAGCGTGCTGCGGCGCGGGAGCTTCGTCCGTCTGCTTCACCCCCATCTCGCGCGCGTGGCGCTGGATCATTCCGTGACCGTGATCCTCTGGCGGCTGATCAGCCCGAGCCGAGTCCTGCTGATCGACATCGCGGAGGCACCGGTGCCGCTCCGAGTCTATATGACGATCGGACAGCGCCTGCCTTCACTGATCGGAGCCCTGGGGCGCTGCTTCGCCGGCCATCTCGGGCTCCCCAAAGAGGACATCCATGCCATGTTCAAGGAGCTGCGCTGGCAAGATCCGCCGAGCTTCGAACAGTTCTGGGCGGAGGCAGGGGCCGCGCGTGTTGACGGCTATGCCGTCGATATCAGCCGCTACAATCGCAACTTCACTACGGTGGCAGCCCCTATTTGCGGGCCAGATGGCCTTGCGAGAAGCGCGCTGTCGGCCATCGCTTTCACCAACGATCTCGATGCGCCTCGTATCCGCGCGTTGGCTGCTGATCTGAAGGCCGCGGCCGCAGAAGCAGCGCATTCGCTCGATTTCGGAGCGGCTGACGTCCCTGCTGCTGACGGCCAGAATGTCAGTGGGAAAAGCCGCCGCCACTTAGGCAGAGGACTCATAACGCCTTGATCCAGATGCGGGCTGCGGCGAGCTTGAGGGCTGCGAGGAAGCTATCCGTGAAGCGGCTGCGGCGCATGTTCTGATCCTCTCGATGGCCAGCATGAACTTCAAGCTGGATTACCTCAGAGGGGCAACGTCAGGTCGGATGCGTTCTCCCCTTTTTGCGCGCAGCTCCGGTTCGAGATGCGGCAGGTCCTCCGGGCTTCAGGGGCGTACGCCAAGCCCGCGACCCCGCCGTCCGCTTGCAGGCATCGGTTGGGCGCGGCCGGCCGTGACGCCGTGCCGAGTGGACGGAAAGACTATGCGTGCCGAACGAGCAGTCGTGGCTGCCGCACACGCGCCACTGAACATGCTCATCGCCACCGGTTCACCAGCCAAAGCGCGCCCCATGATCCCAACAGCGCGATGGCCATCTGGCCGGCAAGCGCGACGGACATCTGGGGACCCCCCGCGGCGGCCAGCGACGAAGATCCATCCATAAACGGAAGGAGGAGCATCACCATCACCATGCCGCCGAGAGGGGCGACCAGAAAAGTGCCGACGAATGAGACGACGATGTTCACGATCCAGCCAAGTACACCCCGTTTCCTCGTCCAGGCCTCGTGAATCGCGACGGCCAGCGCGCCGACGAAAACAGCCGCCGCGATCACCATCGCCCCGCCGACGCTGTCCAGAGGAATGGCGCCGGTCCATTGCAGAAGCAGGATGCCGATCACGGCAATTGACACGATGTACTTCATGAGGCTCGTCCCCGCTGTACAGATCGGCGTCATAAGTGTTGCCGTGGCCGGGTCATCGGGATGCCAACGGCGCCAGCTTCCGCAGCCTCAGGCCAGGTCCCTCGCCGTTCTCGGCAACGAAGATAGCGCCGGCAGCCTCGGCAGAGACGGCCCTGCGGCTGCGCTCGAAATCGACGATCGTGGACAGGCCAAGTTGGGCGGCATCTGCCAAAGCGGGCTGGGTCAGGTCGAGGAGCGCGCGGGCTGCTCGGCATTGTGCTGGGGTCATGTCGCTCAACATTTTATGCTGAAGGGGGCCGGGCTCGCTACTGGCGCCTCAACATTGAATGCTGATTGCCGCTGGAGCAATCCCTATGCCGAACCCCACCGTTCCGGCAGCCGACCCCCGCCCCGCCGCGTGCGAGGGTGAGCTGGAGGCCATGGAGAAGCAGATCCTGGCCGCACCCATCCGCACGCTCGGCGATGCGGCGATTCACGCCATCAAACCCGGGATCAAGCATCCCCACATCTGTCCCGCGAGGTCCCGGGCAAACGACGAGGTTCGCGCTCGCTGCGCCCGCCTTCGATGAGACGAGGAAGTCCACGTGGTGCGATCGTCGCGGCACGGCTGCGCGCCGGCGCGGCGGTCCAGTTGGAATCTCCGGCAAACCCGGCGCCCTTCACCGGCGGCCGCCTGGTCTTATCGCCACGCGACGGCTCGACTTTGGCTATTCGCTGCTGCCCCCCCACTCCTGCCCCTCCCCCTCTTTGGCCTTTACTCTTGGCCTTTACTCTTGGTCCTGTCGCTGGACGTCTCGTGGGGGGAGAGCTCGCCGTCCTTTGGCGGGGGCTGCCGGCCGGCGGTGTTGCCCTGCGGATCGCACCCGGGCTGGCCCTGCTGGTGGTTGCCGACGAGGCCGCCGGGCGCGCGCTCGCACGTCCCGTCGTGCCCGGTGGCCTCTTCCCGCTCGCTCTCCTGATAGTTGCCGACGAGGCCGCCCTGCGAATGCTTCGGCTTGCCCCCCTCACGGGAGTGATTGTCCTGCGCCATGGCGCCCTCCGTCCTGTGGTTGCTACCCGTTATCAACGGCGCCGCGGGCAGGACGTTTCAACGTGGCCGCAGAAAGCGGTCGAAGAGCCCGCTTGGACCATCGTCCGAATCGCTTCCGCAACCGTCCGAGGGCGTTGGGGGCCGGCGGGCCCTCCTCGCGCGCCCCTCAGGCCGCGGGCTCGGCCGGGGATCCGGAGGGCTGGGCGCGGAGGGCCGAGGGGGTTCGGCCAAATCTCTTGCGGAACAGGCGGTTGAAGGTGTTGACATCGTTGAAGCCCGCCTCGAAGGCGATGTCGGAGACCTTCTTGTCGGCATTGGCCGGATCGAGCAGGGCGTCGCGCGCAAGCTGAAGCCGTGAGGCGGTTATATGCTCCTTGAGCGTGGTGCCGCGCTTCTGGAACATCTTCTGCAGGGTGCGCACATTGATCTTGTGCCGCTGGGCCACCTGGACGACGCCATAATCGTGGCGCCCGCAATTGGCGGCGATATCGAGCAATACCTCGCGGTAGAGCCGATCCGGTGCGTCCGGGCGGGCCTTCGCGGGGGTGCCGCCCGCAAGAGCAACCGTGAGAAGACCGCGCAAGCTGGCCTCGCACACCTGCGCCAGCGTCGGCGTCAGCCTGCGGCCGACGAGGGTGGATGCCTGCGCCATGAGGACGTCCAGCGCCGGATGCGTCCCGGCCGGGACGTGGGTCGGCGGCAAGCGGACCTCGGGCTGGGCGACCAGGTCGCTCGGAGCAAGCACGAATGTCGCCTCAGCCGGCGGCAGCCTGATCTCGACCGTGGTGCGGATGGTGCCCAAGGACACGTCGTTCGCTCCGGTGTCGAGCGGCTCCGCATGATCCCATCGTAGATTCGAGGATTCGCTGATGCGCGCAGCCAGAGTTACCGGTCGGCCACGCGGCACGATCCGCAGAATTCCCGATCGCTCGATCTTTGCATAAACAATGATCACATCCTGCAGGGCAATTGAGCAGGAAGTTAACTCATCGTTAACGCTCTTGGCCTTGCCGGGGGGCGGAACGGTCCCGTCGTGCCGCAGAGGAGTATTGGTAAGAGAGTCGGCAGCCCATTCAATACTAAAATATTGCGACTGCGAAATCTGTAGAAATTCCTCCATCGTGAGTCCATCGCCCCCGTCAGCGGACGAACATCACGACAAATAGAATTTTAATGCAATAATAACTACCATAATACCGTTATTTACGGATCAAAATACTCAACAAAGATTGGTATTAAAATACCAAAATCTATACACGGTATGGTATAGTAAATTGTTTTATAATGAAAAATAGAGCGCATGGCAGATGTGCAACACCCCGCGGGAATGTGATGAGATTCGCTTTTTGAGTAGTAACTATTCGCCAGATGCAGAGAAACGCCGCCGACGCCCGGCTAGCTTCCGGTCAGTTGCGAGGGTGCCGTGTTGCGCCCTCGCCAAGCGGCCGCACGGGCAGTGCGGCCGAATGAAACGTGTCGTGGCCGGATTGAGCTCGGTCGCAACTTGGGGGTGAAGATGGTCAATTCGGGCGGCACCATCCTTTCTGGCGCGCACGTGCATCCCTCGGTGAACCGCGGACGCATGAAGGCGCTGCTCCTCAGCTCCGCGCTGGCGACGGTTCTGGCCGCGGTGATCCAGCCGGGCCAGGCCAACGCGGCCTGCTCCTCAAGCGGCGTTCTGTCGGTAACCGTCACCTGCACGGGCGACGACCCCAACGGCTATACCTACACGCCGTTGAACGCCTTGGATCTGCGGCCGGTGACGGTAGTCGCCGGAGCGGGGGCCACGGTGCAGACTGCCCCCGGTGGCACGGCGCTGAGTGTGACCTCCTACACCACGCTCACCAGCAACAACACTGGCGCGGTCTTCACCGGCAGCACCAACGGCATCGTCTACAATTCGCTGCTCGGCCTCACGATGACCGGCTTCAGCGGCTCGGCGACCGGCGGGACGGGTGACGGCATCAATCTGACCGGCGTCACCGGCGTCACCTTCTCCTCCACGCCCAGCGCCTTTGTGAGCGGCGGCACCAACGGCCTCGTCATCACCAGCGGCGGCACCATCAACGCCACGACCAACGGCGGCTTCTTCTCCGGCACCAGCGGCAACGGCGCGAGCTTCATCGCACCGGAAGTCAATCTGATCGCCAACAACGGCTTCTACACCGGCGGGACGAACGGCGTCGCGGCGCTCGGCGCCGACCTGGATCTCAAGTTCGCCGGCGGCACCGTCATGGGCGGGTCCGGCGACGGCATCAACGCAACCGCCGTGGGGATCTCCGCCGGGCCGTTGCAGGTGCCCGCGGTGTCGTCGGTCACCACCAACGGCACCTTCGTCTCCGGCGGCACCAACGGCATCAACGCCACGGCGTCGGCCATCGGCCTCGGCGGCATCGGCGTGGACGCGACGACAACCGTGACGGCCAACGGCGGAACGGTGATGGGCGGCACGGGTGCCGGCATCTTCGCCTCAGCCATCACCGCGCCGGTGTCGGGGGGCCCCAACACCGCCACCACCACGGTGCGCGGCAGCGCCGACATCACCGGCGGCTCCAACGGCATCTTCGCCCTCTCCGGCAGCCTCAACGGCAATGCCAACACCACGGTCGACGTCTCCGGCGACGTGGAAGGCACCAGCGGCAACGGCATCTTCGCCATGGGCGCGAGCGTCGGCGACTTCGCCGGCTTTAACCCGAGCGATCCCTCCACTTGGAACTCGGCGGTCGGCACCGGCAAGGCCACCGTCAATGTGGAGACCGACGACGACGTGACCGCCAACAACGGCCACGGCATCCTCGCCGTGGGCATCGGCACCGGCAACGAGGTCAACGTCGAGGCCAAGGACAACGTGGACGCCACCGGCGGCTTCGGCGTCCTCGCCGGCTCCATCGGCACCGGCGGCACCGTCAACGTGGAGACCGAGAGCGTCTCGGGCACCATGGGCGGCGTGCTCGGCTTCAACACCGGCGGCAACGTCACCGTCACCACCAACGGCACGGTGCAGGTACCGCAGGGCGGTCTCGTGGGCGTCGGCGCCATTGCCAACAACGGCGACGCGACCGTCAATTTCTCCGGCGTGATCGACCCGCCGCTGATCGGCGTCGCCTCGGTGGCCATCGGCAACGGCACCGCCACCACCAACACCGCCGGCAACATCGACGCCGACGTGGTCGGCATCCTCGCCCTCAACGTGGGCAACGGCCGCGTGGACGTGGACAACAGCGCCACGGTGGAATCCAGCGTCGGCGCCCTTCCCCTGGTGGGCATCGCCGGCATCAAGGTGGGCGACAACGCCGCGGGCCTCGACGTGAACGTCGAGAACAAGGGCGTAGTCGAGGACTACCAGGTGGGTGTGCTCGGCCTCGCCGTCGGCAATGGCAACGACGTGTCGGTCAACAACCTCGCGGTGGTCTCGGCGGGCTTCCTCGGCGTGGGCGGCATCGTGATCGGCGACGGCACCGGCGTGGAGACCGTTACCGTCAACAATATCGGCGCCATTCAGACCGGCGGCATCGGCGTGCTCGGCGCGGCGATCGACCTCGACGGGTCGGGCCTCGGCACCAACGTCTCGGTGACCAACGGCGGCGCCATCAACGGCGGCTTCCTCGGCGTCGCCGGCGTCGCGATCGGCCCCGGCGCCGGCACGACGGTGGAGGTGCGGAACTCCGGCGCCATCCTCAACAATTCCGGCATCGGCGTGCTTGGCGCCGGCTTCGGCACCGACCACACCGTGACCGTCGACAACCAGGCGTCGGTCAATGCGGATATCGCCGGCGTCGTCGGCGTCATCGGTGGCACCGGCGGCACGCTGGGCGTCACCAATTCCGGCGCCATCACCACCCAGGGCGCGGCCGTGGCCGGCCTCGTCGTCGGCGACAACGGCCAGGTGAAGGTCACCAATACCGGCGCCATCTCCGGCGGCCTTCTCGGCGTCGGCGGCGTGGTCATCGGTGACAACCTCGCCGGCATCGCCACCACGGTGGACGTGAAGAACTCCGCGGCCATCTCCAACGACGGCATCGGCGTGCTGGGCGGTGGCATCGGCGACAACCACGTCGTCACCGTCTCCACCTCGGCGGCAGTGAATTCCGGCATCCTCGGCGTCGGCGGCTTCTCCATCGGCGCCAACGGCCAGGTGGACGTCACCACCACCGCGGCCATCACCTCCGGCGGCGCCGGCGTGGTGGGCGCCGGCATCGGCGACAATTCGGTGGTCAACGTCACCACCGGCGAGCAGGTGAACGGCACCTTCCTCGGCGTCGGCGGCCTCATCGGTGGCGCCGGCTCGCAGCTGACCATCGTGACCGAGGACAAGGTCGTCTCCTCGAACGGCTTCGGCGTCGCCGCTCTGGGCATTGGCACCGGCCAGACCATCGACGTCACCACGCAGCAGGAGGTGCACGGCGACCTGCTGGGCGTGGGCGCGCTGAACCTCGGCGGCAACGGCACCACCGTGACGGTGGAGACGCTGGCCAAGGTCACATCCGCCTCCGGCTTCGGCGTCCTGGGCGGCGCCATCGGCACCGGCGCCAGCACCGTGACCGTGACCACCCAGAAGGAGGTCTCCGGCGACCTGCTCGGCGTCGGCGGCGTCATCGGCGGCACGGGCGGCACCCTCACCGTCGAGACCAAGGACATCGTCACCTCCGCCAACGGCTTCGGCGTGGCGGCGCTGGGTCTCGGCTCCAACACCATTGACGTCACCACCGACAAGGCGGTCACCGGCCGCTACCTCGGCGTCGGCGCGCTGGCCTTCGGCGACGCCAACACCGTGACCGTGCTGACCAAGGACACGGTAACCTCGGCCGACGGCTTCGGCGTGTTCGGCGGCGCCATCGGCGCCGGTCCGAACGTCGTCACCGTCACCACCGAGCAGGCGGTCGCGGGCCGGCTCCTCGGCGTCGGAGGCATCCTCGGCGCCACCGGCGGCTCTCTCGACATCCACACCCTCTCCACCGTGACCTCGGCCGACGGCTTCGGCGTGGCCGGCCTCGCCTTCGGCGACAACAACGCGGTCACCGTCCTCACCGACGCGGCCGTCAGTGGCGACCTGCTCGGCGTTGGCGCCCTCTCCATCGGCAACGGCGGCACGGTGGACGTGCACACCCTGGCGGCGGTGACGTCGGCGAGCGGCATCGGCGTGTTCGGCGGCAATATCGGCGCCGGCCAGAAGGTGACGGTCGTCACCGACGGCACGGTCAACGCGGCCGTGGCGGGCGTGGTCGGCCTCAACACCGGCGGCGAGACCGAGGTCACGGTCAACCAGAAGGTCAGCGTCGCACCCGGCGGGATCATCGGCGCCGCGGCCATCGGCGGCGGCTCGGGCAATGCCACGCTCACCATCAACGGCATCATCGATCCTCCGGTCATCGGCGGCGCGGCGGTGACCATCGGTTCGGGCACCGCCATCGCCAACGTCAACGCCGAGGTGCAGGCCACGGCCATCGGCATCGTCGGGGCCAACATCGGCAATGGCGCCATCGACGTGAACATCAATGCCGCGGGCTCCATCAAGTCCGATGGCATCGGCATCCTCACCTTCAAGCTCGGCGACGGCCTGACCTCCATCGACGTGAACGGCCCCATCGGCGGCCTGAGCGGCGCGGCGACCGGCGGCGACGGCATCCTCGCCATCGCCTTCGGCGAGAGCCCCATCGCCATCACCACCACCGCCGCCGGAACCATCAATGCGGGTGACGACGGCATCTCGGTGGGCCACCTCGGCGGCGGCAACATCGACATCGTCACCAACGGCGTCATCACCGCCGGCGACGAGGGCATTCAGGTCCTCTCGGCGGCGCTGACCACCGGCGACGTGACCGTCACCAACAACGCCGCCATCACCGCCACCGACAACGGCATCTTCATCCTGAAGGCCGGCGACGGCGCGGTGGCGGTGAACGCCAACGCCAACATCACCTCCACCACCGCCAACGGCATCGAGGCCAATAGCCTCTTCGGCACCGGCGACGTGACGGTGAAGCTCGCCACCAACAAGATCATCGACGCCCAGGACTTCGGCATCATCGCCAGCAAGTCCTTCGGCGACGGCAACGTGCTGGTGCAGACGGGGATGGACAGCACCATCACCGCCGGCGCGGGCATCTTCGCCGGGCACTTCTTCGGAACCGGCAACACGACGGTGGTCACCGGCGTGAACAGCCAGATCTTCTCCGGCTCCACCGGCATCGAGGCCCAGTCCATCGGCACCTCGGGCGACGCCACCGTGGACACCGGCGTCAACAGCTTCCTGCAGGCGAGCGGAGACGGCGTCGTCGCCGGCAAGTTCGCCGGCACGGGCGACGTCTACGTCAACACCGGCACCGGGGCCCGGATCTTCGCCGGCGACGATGCCATCACGGCCACCAACTTCGCCTTCGGCCCGGGCAACGACGTGACCGTCACCACCGGCGGCCTCTCGGTGGCCTCCGGCAACGACAAGGGCATCCGCGCCGGCGGCTGGGACAATGTCACCATCACCACCGGCACGTCGTCCGTGGTCCGCGGCGACGCGGACGAGAGCGGGGTCGGCAACGGCATCCGCATCTTCTCCGCGGATATCGCCACGGTGAATGTCGGCACCAACGCCGCGGTCATCGGCTCGGGCAAGAGCTGGGCCGAGGCGGTGGTCTCCATCGCCAGCGACGACGCTACCAACATCACCGTGGCGTCCGGCGCCCTGGTCAGCTCCTGGAGCTTCACCGGCGGCGTCAATCTCCCCGGCCTGATCGTGGCGGCGAGCGACATCGTCATCGACACCGATGGCGGCGCCACCACCATCACCAACTCGGGCACCATCGTCGGCCGCATCGGGCTTACCGACAATGCCGACATCTTCAACAACCTGAGCTCCAACACCTGGGTCACCGTCGGCGACAACTACTTCGGCGGCGGCGCGGACGTTCTGAACAACGATGGCCGCATCGTCACGGCGCTGCAGGGGGCGGTGGCGGAAAGCACCCGCTTCAACAGCCTCGAGACGTTCAACAACGGCGACCCGCTCTTCCTCCAGAGCGGCCTCCTCACCATGATCGACGAGACGCCGGGGCAGATCGCCTTCAACGGCGCCCGCGACAACACCTATGTGAGCGGCACCTGGAACGGGGTGGGCAACAGCACCGTGGGGCTCGACAGCTTCCTCGGCGCGCCGGGCTCCACCTCGGACGTGCTGGCGGTGGGCGGCCTCGACGTGAACGGCGCCGAGATCGCCGGCCTCGTCACCACCGGCCAGACGGCGCTGCTCATCAATGACGTCAATGCCGGGCCCGGCGCCCTGAACCTCGCCGGCATCCAGGTGGTGGACGTGCAGAGCGCCGCCGGCACCACGCTGCCGGAGAGCTTCTACATCGATCCCGCCTCGGCCAATTACGCGGCGAAGTTCGGCGGCGTGATCGACAAGGGCCTGTTCTTCTACGACCTCGCCGTGATCGGCAACGACCAGTACCTGGTCGGCCTGCCCGACCAGGAGGTGTTCGAGCTGCCGAAGCTCGTCACCGGCGCCCAGGCCATCTGGCACGAGACCACCGGCGTGTGGCTCGACCGGCAGGCGGACCTGCGCTCCTACCTGCAGGGCACGACGACCCAGCTCGTGACCAAGGAAGGCATCAAGGCCGTGGGCGGCGCTCCCGGCTCGGTCACCCCCGGCATCTGGGGCAAGGTGATCGGCAGCTGGGGCTCGCGCGATGCTTCCGACAGCTTCAGCGCCTTCGGCAGCCTCTACCGCTTCGACACCAGCTACAGCCAGAACATCTACGGCTTCATGGCGGGTGCCGACTTCGGCAAGGAAGGTGTGGCGACGCAAAACGACGCGGTGGTGTTCGGCGTGCTCGGCGGCTACGTGGCCTCCGACCTCTCGTTCGATGCCTCGCCCACGTCGGCGACCTATTCGGGTGGCACGGTCGGCGCCTACGCCTCGTACATCACCGACAAGTGGTACTTCGACGCGCTGGTCAAGGGCGACTTCCTCTCCATGGACTATGACGCGCCGACCCTGCTCGGGGCCGGCTACTTCGGCCAGTCCACGGACGTCCGGAACCTCGGCTTCAGCCTCGACACCGGCTACCGCGTCTGGACGTGGGGAACCTCGGGCTTCTTCGACGCCCTCGGCACCCTCAGCTACGTGAACACCAACATCTCGAACCTGGCGCTGGTGCCGTCCACCTTCGTCGACTTCGGCAACAACGACAGCCTGCGCGGCAGCGTCGGTGGGCGGGTCGGGGCGCAGGTGTACGACGCCGCCACCTACAGCGTGGTGACCAGCTTCACCGGCCGCCTCTGGTACGAGTTCCTGGGCGACAATGCGGTCACGGTGTTCAACCCGGGCCTGCCGTTCTCCACCGTCGACACCTTCGACGGCCTGTTCGGCGAGGTCGGCGTGGGCGTCAACATCTTCGGAAAGGGCAACGGCTGGAACGGCTTCGCCAATGCGGACGTGAAGTTCGGCGACAGCTACACCGCCGGCAGCGCGAAGGGCGGCGTGCGTTACCAGTGGTGACCCGCGCCCGGGCGTGTGCAAGTTTGAAAGGGCGGCGCGCTTCGGTGCGCCGCTCTTCCCATCTCAGTCCGACGGACGCGCCAGTGACTGCCGCGTCGGCCATCCCGGAGGCGGCACGTGAACCTCGCCAAGTCTTTTTGTGTGCTCGCGACGCTGATTGCGGTGACACCGCTGGCGGTGATGCTCTCAGGCGGCGCCGGCACGGTGGCGGAAGCCCAGAGCCAGCAGCCGCCGGCCCGGCCCGCCCCGGGCGCGGCCGCCCAGGCCACACCGGCGCCGGCCCAGCCCACCGGCCCGGTCAAGACCGAGACCACTAATTTCGAGGGCTGGGTGCTCACCTGTCAGGAGGCCCCTCCCGCGGCGGGAGCGAAGACCGGCAAGAAGGCCTGCTGGGGCATCTTGCGCGTCACCGACGCCCAATCGAAGCGGGTGGTGGTGGTGTGGAAGATCGGGCGTGACGGCAAGGATGTGCCCACCATCGCGATCACCACCCCTACGGGCATTCTGGTGCGCGACGGGGTCGACCTCGTCATCGGCCAGAACACCCGCAAGCTCGCGTACCAATGGTGTTCCACGAGCGAATGCGAGGCGAGCCTCGCCTACGACCAGGCCCTCGCCAACGACCTGTCCGCCGCCAAGGAGGCGACCGTGGCCTTCCGGCTCCAGGACGGGCGGCAGGTGAACGTCAAGGTGGCGATTGGCGGCGTGGACAAGGTGCTCGCAGGGCTCAAGAAGGTCTGACCCGCCCCGGCGCCGGCTGGGGGCGCTTCCCCGATTCCGTGAAACGGGGAAACGCTCTCGGTGAGCCGCCGGCGCCCCCTTCACGGCATGGGTGCCGGCCACGGCACACATTGGGCTGGACGCCGGGAGGCCGGCTGCTTCCGTGAGCCTGGGGGTGCCGCGCGAGCCGGTAACGCCGTCGGTCCTCATGAGATCGGGCATGGCATGTCCGACACGCCGGTGCCGGGCGATAAGCCCCTGAGGGCGGCGGTGCCGCCACCCGATTGGACGAAGGCGCCGCCGCTCTGGTTGATGCGGGCCGCGGCACAGGGCTCGATGGCGAAGGCCTTGGCGACAATCTGGTCGCCGCCACCAGCGCCACGGTGCGGATGGCGTCGTTCGCGATGGCCGACGATCATCCTTCGAATTGCGCATATTGCCCCGCTCGCCCCCCGATGCGTCCTCGGCCTTGAGGGCGTTCCGCGACACGCCATCCCCAGATGGATATGGCGAAAGCCGCCTTGCGAGCCTTCGCGAGGAGCATGGCGCCGCCCTTTCGCAGATGTCCCTGGTGGACGAGAACGCCGGCAGCGCGGCCGAGGCGGGGTGTCCGCCTCCAGCCAGGCGGGGCGGCGGGTCGCTGCGAATTTCGTCCAGATGTCCGCCACGCGCAGCCGGCGCACCCCAACGCTCATGGCACCCGCCGGGGTTTTCGCAGCGCCGGGAGCCAGTCCCTTGCCAGGGGCGTTCCGTGCGTGTTAAAAAACTCATATTATAATAAAAATAAGTAATAACAAAAATGTGCCCTTCCGGGCCGCGCATGGATCGGAGGAAAGATGAAGCTCCTGGAAGGCAAGACCGCCCTCATTACCGGTGCGGGCGCGGGCATCGGCCAGTGCGCGGCCGAGCTGTTCGCCCGCAACGGCGCGTGCGTGGTGGTCGCGGAGCTGAACGAGGAGCAGGGCCGGCAGGCCGTGGCGCAGATCCGGGCCGCGGGCGGCGAGGCGGTGTTCGCCCACACTGATGTGACCGATGCGGAAAGCGTGAAGAAGGCGGTCGATCTCGCGGTCGCCACCTATGGCCGGCTGCATGTCCTCTACAACAACGCCGGCGGCTCGACGACGCGCGACGACGACGTGACGCGCGCGGACGCCGACGAATTCTGGCGGGCCATCAAGCTCGACCTGTTCGGCACCTGGCTCGTCTGCCACTACGGCATACCCGAGCTCATCAGGGCCGGGGGTGGCGCGGTGATCAACGCCGCATCGGTGGTTGCGCTCATGGGCTGGCCGGGGAAGGACGCCTATACCGCGGCGAAGGGCGGCATCGTGGCGCTGACCCGTTCCATGGCGGTGGAATTCGCCCCGCACAACGTGCGGGTGAACGCCGTGGCGCCGGGCACCACCCGCACCCCGCGCGTCGTCGCGCAGCTGGAGAAGCTGGAGGTCACGCAGAAGCTCACGGCGGCGCATCTCCTCGGCATGGTGGAGCCGCTCCACGTGGCCGAAGCCGCCCTGTTTCTCGCCTCGGACGCGGCGGCCCGGACCACCGGGCATGTCTTCCCCGTCGACAGCGGCCTCTCGATCTCCTGAACGGGACCGGCCGGGCCGGCCTGCGGGCGCGCCGGCTGGAAAGGAACAGCCGATGACCAGTTCCTCGATTGAGCGGGCCCCGCTTTCCCTGGCCGGACGCGTGGCCCTCGTCACCGGCGCCGCACGCGGCATCGGCTGGAGCATCGCCCAGGCCGCTGCGGCCGCGGGAGCGCACGTGGTGCTGAACGATCTTGAACCCGGCCCGGTGGCGGCGCGGGTGGCCGAGCTCTCCGCCCGAGGCCACGGCGCCTCGGGCGCCGCCTTCAACGTGACCTGCGAGGCCGCGGTCGGCGCGGCGATGGAGGAGGTCCTGGCGCGGCTCGGGGCAGTGGACATCCTGGTCAACAATGCCGGGGTCCAGCGCCGCAAGATGTTCCACGAATTCACCTATGACGAGTGGCGGGCGGTGGTCGACACCCATCTCAACGGGGCCTTCCTGGTCACCCGCGCGGTGGTGCCGCGGATGATGGAGCGCCGGTATGGCCGCATCGTCATGCTCGGTTCCATCGCCGCCCGGCAGCCCAAGCCGGCGCTCGCCGCCTATGCCGCGGCCAAGGGCGGGGTGACATCGCTGGTGCGGGCGCTGGCGGTGGAGCTCGGGCCGCACGGGATCACCTGCAACGCCATCGCCCCCGGCTTCATCGCCACCGAGTTCACCCGCGCGCTGCAGGACGACGAGGCCTTCACCCGCCGGATGCTCGACCGCGTGCCGGGCGGGCGATGGGGGCAGCCGGAGGATCTCGCCCCCGCGGTGCTCTACCTGGCGTCCCCCGCGGCGGCGTTCGTCAACGGCCGCGTGCTGACCATCGACGGCGGCTTCCTGGCCGCGGGGTGAGCCGCCGGGCCGGGAAGGCGGGCGCCTATCCGGTGGACGTGACGTCGAAGCCCGCGTCCGATCCGGCGCGAATCTTGCGCGGGCGGGGCGTGCGCTTGGAGCCCGTTCCGCTACCGGCGGCGCTTCCCGCGATCGCCCGGGTGATTCGGGACGCGAGGTCCACGATCTCGGTGACGAACCCCTGCGTGAGCGACGCGTCGAAGCGGGCCTCGGACACGGCGAACACCACGCTGCCCAGGATCCTGTCGTCGGCGTCGAAGACCGGGGCACCGATACCCACGAGGCCGGGTACCACCTCGGCGCGGGTGACGCAGTAGCCGTCCTTGCGCAGCCGGGCCATGCGCGAGCGGAACTGGTCCCAGGTGTCGCCGAGCCCGGCTTCCCGGATCTTGTCGCCGTGCCAGAGCATCATGTTGCGCAACTGGTAGGGGGTGAGATGGGCGAGGATGGTCTTCGCCATGGCGCCGCGGAACATGGGCATCGGCCGGCCGCGTTCGTAGATCTCGGGAATGGAGCGGTCGGGCCAGACGAGGTCGGCGCACATGACCTTGTCGCCGTAATAGCTGCACAGCATGATGTTGATGGCGAGGCGGGCGCTGACGTCCCGGATCAGGCTGCTCGCGCCGGTCAGCAACGGATCGGCGCGGCGCACCAGCCGGTCGAGCTCGATCACCCGCGGACCGAGGACGTAGCTGCCGCCGACGGCGGGCGCGAGCAGGCCGCAGCCGCACAGGGACTGGATGTAGCGATACGCGGTCGCCCGGGACGCTCCGGTGGCCTGGACCGCGTGGTCGAGCTGGATGCTCATCTGCCCCTCGTCGAAGAGATCCAGGATCTTCAACATCTTGTCGAGGCTGCTCATGGACGGGGTTCCAGTCGACGTCGGTCGGTGCGCCACGCCCGCTCCGCCGCAATCCGGGGCTGGGAACGGGCGCTTTTCCCAGCAGTATAGGCCGCGCCGGCCATCATTGAAATTTACCACGAGTGTCACAATGCGCGAATCGAGCGTTTCCAAGACGGGCGCAGGTTGAGACGGGTGCAGGGTGCGCCGGGGCCGCCGCCGACGGGTGTCGCCGGAGCGGATTGCGCCGTGCCACCGCGCGCCTCGCGCCATATCGCCCTTGGAGTGGCGAGCTTGGAGTAGCGAGCTTGGGAGCGCGAACTTGGAGTGGCGAACGGGATTGACGGGTTCCGCTATCATAATTAATCTCACAATATAATAATAATGTCACATTAGGCGTCCGCCACGTTTGGCGGTCGGCGTCCACGGGGAAGGAACCACCATGCGCCGCGCCGACCGATCCCGGTCCGTCCAGCCGCGTGCCGGCGGCCCCGCCTTTCCCCCGGGCCGGCGGCGGGGAACGGGCCGGCGGTCGCTGCCGGTCCGCTGAAACCGGGCCGCCCCGCGCGCTCCTTCCCTATCCCCGACGTTCCCGCCCGGAGCGTGCGCCATCGCGCGTCCGCCCATCGTCCCCTCGCGTCCTCATGCGGATATCTCCATGATCGCTCCCTACGACCTGTCCGGCATGCGCATCCTCCTGACCGGCGCCGCCGGCGGGATCGGCGCCGCCACCGCCCGGCTGTGCGCCTCCCTCGGCGCCGAGATGGTGCTCACCGACGTCTGTGCTGATCCGGGCCTGCTGGAGGAGCTGCCGCGCGACGGCGGCCGCACGCACGTCTACGAGACCTGCGACGTCCGGGTCCGGGCTCAGGTGGAGGCCTTCTGTGCCCGCAACCTGCCGATCCAGGCGGCGATCCTGAACGCCGGCATCTTTCCCAAGGAGGAGTGGCTGGCCGACGACTGGGACGGCATGTTCGCCGAGGTGATGGCGGTCAATGTCGCCGGGCCGGCCCATTTCGCCCGGGCGCTGCTGCCGGCGATGAAGGCGCACGGCGCGGGCCGGATCGTCCTGCTCGGCTCGGTGGCCGCCCACACCGGCGGCACCTACGCCCATTCCCCCATGTGCTATGCGGCGTCCAAGGGGGCGATCCACACTTTCGTGCGCTGGCTGGCGCGCCGCGCCGCGCCCGAGGTGCTGGTGAACGCCGTGGCGCCCGGCTCCACGCTGACGCGGATGGTGGCCACCGCCAATCCCGAAGCCCTCAAGTCCATGCCGGTGCCCCGCTTCGGCAAGCCGGAGGAGATCGCCTGGCCGCTCGCCTTTCTCTGCTCGCCGGGAGCAAGTTTCATGTGCGGCGCGATCCTGGACGTCAACGGCGGCGCCTATATGGGTTGAGGCTCAGGCATTGGGTGAGGGGACCATGTTTCTGACGGGCAAGATCGCCATCGTGACCGGAGCCGGGAGCCTCGATGGCATCGGCCATGCCGCGGCGCAGCTGTTCGCGCGGCACGGCGCGCAGGTGGCCCTCGTGGATCGCGATGCGGACGCGGTGACGGCCGCGGCCGCCGCGATCGGGGAAGCGGCGCTGCCGTTGGTCGCCGACGTGCGCTCGGAAGCCGCGTGCGCGGCGGCGGTCGCTGCGGTGCGGGAGCGATGGGGCAGGGTGGACGTGCTGCTCAACAATGCCGGCGTGGTGCAGGCCCGGCGCACGCTGGAGATTTCCCGCGCGGATTATGACTTCGTCCTGGACGTGAACCTGAGGGGCACGCTGCAGATGTCGCAGCAGGTGCTGCCCCTGATGAGCCGGGGGAGCGCGGTCGTGTGCATCGCCTCCGTCGCGGCCCAGCGGGGCGGGGGGCTGATGGGCGGGCCGCATTATGCGGCATCGAAAGGCGCCATCCTGGCGCTGGTGAAGTCCATGGCCCGCGAGTTCGGGCCGGCGGGCGTCCGCGTCAATGCGGTCAATCCCGGCGTCATCATGACCGGCATGACCGCCGGCGGCTACGACGACGCGCTGCGCGAGAAGGTGGTCGCCACCATTCCGCTCGGCCGCTTCGGCACGCCGGGCGACGTGGCGTCCGCGTGCCTGTTCCTGGCGTCCGACCTGTCGGCCTACATCACCGGCGCCGCCATAGATGTGAATGGCGGGCTGCATATCCATTGAAGGTCCGCCGCGCCGCGCCCGGATCGTGCCTCCCCAGGGCTGCATCGGCCTGGCTTGAGTATTGACACTTATCTCACAAATTGAGAAAAGTTAATGAGTCGAGCTGGTCGTGGTCCCGATGGTTCGGGTCCCCGGCGCATCGCCGGCGCCAAGGGCATGCGCAGACATGCCACGGGAGGGAGGAAGGTCGACCATGCATCACAGATGGATCGCGCTGGCCGCAGGCTGCTTGTCGTTGATGGCGGGCCCCGCATCGGCCGAGTTCACCGGAGGCGTGCTGCGCATCGGTGTGCTCAACGATCAGTCGGGCATCTACGCCGACATGGCGGGGCCGGGCTCGGTGGTGGCCGCGAAGATCGCGGTGGAGCAGTTCGGCGGCAAGATCGGCAATGTGCCGATCGAGATCGTCACCGGCGATCACCAGAACAAGCCGGACGTGGGCCTGAACATCGCGCGGCAATGGCTCGATGTCGGCGGCGTCGACATGATCGCGGACATTCCCAATTCCTCCATCGCCCTCGCCCTCTCGGGCCTGGTGAAGGAGAAGAACAAGGTCGCGGTCATCACCACCTCGAACAGCAACCGCCTGACCGGCGATTCCTGCTCGCCCAACCACGTGCACTGGACGCTGGACAATTACAGCCTGGCCAAGAGCACGGGCACCGAGGTGGTGAAATCGGGAGGAACGAGCTGGTTCTTCATCACCGCCGACTACGCCTTCGGGCACGATATGGAGCGCGAGGCCGGGCAGATCGTGAAGGATGCCGGCGGCACCGTGGTCGGCTCCGTGAGGCACCCTCTCAGCACGTCCGACCTCTCCTCCTTCCTGGTGCAGGCCCAGGGCTCGGGCGCGAAGGTCATCGGCCTCGCCAATGCCGGAAGCGATTTCACCAATGCGATGAAGCAGGCGGCCGAATTCGGAATCACCCAAAGCGGGCAGCGGATCGCCGGGCTCGCGGTCTACCTGACCGACGTGCGCTCCCTCGGTCTTTCCAGCGGGCAGGGGATCTATCTGAGCGAGCCCTTCTACTGGGACCTCAACGATGACACCCGCGCGTTCGCCAAGGCGTTCGGCGAGCGCCACGGGGGCGCCATGCCGACCTCCTTTCAGGCCGGGGTCTATTCCGGCGTCCTGCATTATCTCAAGGCCGTCGCCGCGGTGGGCGGGGATGCCGACGGGCGCGCCATCGTCGCCAAGATGAAGGAGCTGCCGACCGACGACCTCGCCTTCGGCAAGGGCTATGTGCGGGTCGACGGCCGCAAGATCCATCCCATGTACCTGTTCCGCGTCAAGGCGCCGGGCCAGTCCAAGGGCACGTGGGATCTCTATGAGAAGAAGGGGGAAACCCCCGGGGACCAGGCCTTCAAGCCGCTCAATGGCGGCGGTTGCAGCCTCGTGCCGCAGAACTGAGGCGGCGGGCTTCGGCGCGCCGGTCTGGCGCGACTGCCCGGCGCCTCCGCCCCCCGAGAAACGAGCCCCGCAACGAACGTGAGGAGCGAAGGATGGTTGCGACGACCCCTTTCCTGGAGGGCGAGGACAAGCTCGGCCCCATGGAATCCCGCTATGTGAACGTGGAAAGCCTGCCCTGGAAGCCAACCCCGACCAAGGGGATCGACATGAAGATCCTCCTGATCGACGAGGAGACGGGCCTGATGACCGCGCTCTTCCGCTGGGAGCCCGGCACCGTCCTGCCACGCCACGAGCACGTGGAGGTGGAGCAGACGTTCGTGCTCGAGGGCAGCATCGTCGACGCCGAGGGCGAGGCGCTGGCGGGCAACTATGTCTGGCGGCCGCCGGGCAACCAGCACGTCGCCCGCTCGCCAAACGGAGCGCTGGTGATCTCCATGTTCCTGCGGCCCAACAAGTTCCTTGACGGCGATCTGGCCGGGCAGGAGCTGAAGTAGCCGCCGGCTCCCTCATTTGAGGCTGCACCCAGGCAAGGGCACTCCTGCATGCGCATCGTTCATTTCGAGCATGGTGGCCGCCAGCTGTTCGGGTCGCGGACGCCGGAGGGCCTGCGGACCTTCCAGGGGCCCGCATCGGTCTCCTGGGACGTCCTCGCCCGCGCGCTGGCCTCCCGGGAGCCGCTGCCGGTCACCGGCCCGGTCATCCCGGACGGGGAGGCGCGCGTGCTGCCGCCGGTGCCGCGGCCCGGCAAGATCGTCTGTATCGGGCTGAACTACGCCGACCACGCCAGGGAGGGCGGGCACCCTCTGCCGACCTATCCGGCGGTGTTCCTGCGCACCGCCACCTCCATCACCGGCCACGGCCAGCCCCTGGTATGCCCGCCGGTCTCGCAACAGTTCGACTACGAGGCCGAGCTCGCCCTGGTCGTTGGGCGGCGGGCGCATCGCGTGCGCGCGGGCGACGCCCTGTCCTGCGTGGCTGGGTACACCTGCTTCAATGACGGCTCCCTGCGCGACTACCAGCGCAAATCGGGGCAGTGGACCATGGGCAAGAACTTCGACCGCTCCGGCGCCCTCGGGCCGGACCTCGTGACCCCGGACGAACTGCCCGAGGGGGTCGGCGACCTGCGGATCACTGCCCGCCTCAATGGCCGCACGCTCCAGGACGGTCGCACCCGCGACATGATCTTCAGCGTTCCGGAGCTGATCGAGATCGTCAGCGAGGTGATGACCCTGGAGCCCGGCGACGTGATCGCCACCGGCACGCCGGCGGGGGTCGGCTTCGCGCGCACGCCGCCGGCCTTCATGGCGCCGGGCGACGTCTGCGAGATCGAGATCGAGGGCATCGGCGTGCTGCGCAACGTCGTGGCGAGCGAAGAGGCGGCGGCGCCCCGTCAATTGAAGAGCAAAGAGGCCATGCAATGATCGTCGAGGAACGTATCTACGTCCTGCATACACACGCCAGCATGAAGGAATACCTCAATATCTATTCCACCGAGGGGTTGCCGGTGCAGAAGGAGATCCTCGGCGGTTTTCTCGGCTATTTCACCACCGAGATCGGCGTGCAGAACCAGCTGGTCCACCTCTGGGCCTACGATGACCTGGAGGAGCGCCGCAAGCGGCGGGAAAAGCTCGCCGAGCAGCCGGCATGGCAGTCCTGCCTGCTGAAGATCCGCCCCATGATCATGACCATGGAGAACCGGATCCTCATTCCGACGGCGTTTTCCCCGCTGCCCGGATCGGTGCTGGGCGCCTCGACCTGACCCGCACCCCGATGCCGCGCCGGCGGCGGTGCGCCCGGGCGCACGCGCACCTCTGAACAAGAGGCGGTCGCAAGTCGGAACAGCTCAGGCGCGCCGTCGCCCGCGAGGGGGAGGAAGACCGCGGCACCGGGCAGCCTGCCGGCGCCGTGCGTATCTCCCGCGCCGGCCCGCGGCCCGCCCCCGGGTCTGGAATGGTGGGCAACGCGCCCGGATTCCGCTCGCTCCCCCCGCCATGGCGAGGCCGGAGCGATTTCGGAGCGGACGACAAAGACCATGTCGCCCCGGAGAGGCCGGCGACTTCGTCTTCGCGCCGCCGTTCATGCCACATCTGGATTTCCCGATCAGCACCACGGAGCATCTCGTGCCGCATGCCGGACAAGGACCGGGATGCGCTCTTGGATGCCGCTTCCCGGCGCCGCGCGGCGGGTGCACGCCTCTTGCGGAGGTGAAGGCGATCCGCTACGCCTACCAAGTAGCATAAAAAAGCTACTCATCAGTTTTTATACCCGCGGCGCCTTTCCGGCGCGGCGGGCGACACCGATGGGCAACAACGGGTAGGGAGGAACGACAGATGGCACGGAAGGGATGGCTCGCGTGTGCGGGCACGGCGTTCGCGGCGTCGCTTGCGCTCGGGGGCGCGGCGCACGCACAGGCGCCGGTCAAGGTCGGCGTGGTGGAGGGCCTCAGCGGCCCGCCGGCGATCGTGGACTTCGGCGAGAGCTACCTGCAGGGCATCAAGCTCGCCCTGGAGGACTACAAGGCGAATGGCGGCAAGACCCCCATCGAGCTCGTGATCTATGACGACGAGGCCAATCCCCAGCGCGCGGTCTCGGTGGTGCAGCGCCTCATCCAGAACGACGGCGTCGTCGGGGTGATCGGTACCGTTTCCTCCGGCAATGTGATGGCTTTTGCGCCCCTGCTCCAGCGCGCCGGGGTGCCGCTCATCGCCGGACCTTCCGCGGCGACCGACATCACCGCCAAGTTCATCGACCAGAAGCCGAGCTACATCTTCCGCTGTTCGATGATTGAAAAGTATCAGATCGACGCCATCATCAACTGGGCGGTGAAGAACTTCAAGAAGATCGGCCTCCTGCACTCCACCACGGGCTATGGCAATTTCGCCGCCCAGGAGGCGACCGCCGGCCTGAAGGCGCGGGGCGTCGAACTCGCGGCGGTGGAAGCCGCCGCGCCCGGCGTGAACGACCTCACGCCGCAGATGATCAAGATGCGCGATGCCGGCGTGGATCTCATCCTGCACTTCCACGAATCCTTCGAGCTTCCGTACCGGCCGCTGCCGCGTCTCGACTACAAGCCGACTTTCGCAGGCAATTGGGGCCTGTCCTCGCTCAAGGTGAAGGACATCGTCGGCGTGGACGCGATCCAGGGCACGGCCATGGGCCAGGCGCTGGACCTGTCCAACCCCAAGGCGAAGGCGTTCAACACCCGCATGACCGAGAAGTACGGCAAGGAGTATCGCTGGCCGGTGGTCGCCGCGCTCGGCTATGACGCCGGGCAGATCATGTTCAAGGCGGTGGACCAGGTGGGCAAGTCCGATCCGGCGAAGCTGCGCGAGGCCATCGAGAATATCGACGGCATCGTCGCGGTCTCGGCCACGCCGCCAAAGCCCTTCGGCGCCAACGACCACGAGTGCCTCGGCCAGGACGACATCTTCCTCGGCATCTGGAAGGGCGACACGGTGGTGCCTGCGCCCAAGTAGCGGCCTGCGCACTCAGGTCCGGGGAGGCCTTGCTCCACCCCGGACCTTGGCGTCGCGGCCTTCGGGCGCATGCGGCCCATTCGGGCGCTTGCGCCGCGTCGCCGGGCGGGCGGCGAGGCCGGACGTGAGCAGGGCGGCGAAGCTCTCCATGATCTCCTCCGGCGCGTTGGGGCCCGTGTCGCGGTACCAGGCCGGGATCCAGTTCACCACGCCGAGGGCGAAGAGGCTGGCGAGCTTGGGATCGCACGGCGTGATGGAGCCGTCCGCCACGCCGAGCGCGATCAGGTCCTTGGTGGCATGGCTGATGCGCTTGCGCCGGGCGACCACCGTCGCGCGATCGTCCGGAGTGAGCGAATCGACGTCGGTGAGCACCGGACAGTTGCCGAGGTCGCCGAAGATGCCCTCCATGTAGCGGCGCAGGTAGATGATCAGCTTCTCAAGGCCCGTTCCCCGGTGGACGGCGGCGAGCGCGAGCCCGGCCTCGCCGTTGTCCATGGCCACCTGGTGGCAGGCGTAGAGCAGTTCCTGCTTGCTCTTGAAATACTGGTAGAGCGTGGGCTTCGACACGCCCAGCACGGACGCCACATCGTCCATCGAGGTGTTGGCGAAGCCGCGGCGGTTGAACGCGGACGCAGCGACGCGCAGCACCGCCTCGCGCTTGCGGCGGCGCTGCTCGTCGCGGTCGAAGGCCGCCCGCCCCGACGATGGGGCGCGGGACGAGGCGCCGGTGGAAGTGTCATTCATGAACTCGGGATTCCTGCTGCGGGCACCGTGTTGTGAGACATGTAGGCATGCTTGCATCAAACTCAAAAAACAGCTAGTCTGACTTTGAAGTAAAAAAATCTACTCAAAAGTAGGGAGGAACGATGAGCATCGCCACGCTCATCCTGCAGGCCGCGCGACGCCTGCCGGACAACCCGGCCGTGACCGATGTGCACGGTACCACCACCTATGCGACCTTCGCCGACCGCGCCGCCCGCATGGCTGGCGGGTTGCGGGCGCGGGGCATCCCGCCCGGCGGGCGGGTGGTGCTCTACATGGAGAATACGGGCGCCTTCTTCGAGAGCCTCCTCGCCTGCTGGATCGCCGGCCTCTGCGCCGTGCCGGTCAACGCCAAGCTTCATCCGCGCGAGGTCGCGGGCATCGCCGCCGACGCGGGCGCGGAACTCCTTTTCACCACGCCCGGCCTCGCCGATGCCATGGCGGCGGAAGCGCAGGGCGTGGCCGGCCTGCGCGAGATGGTCTGCGCCGGCACGGCCGGTTATGCGCGCCTCGCGGCGGCCGATCCCATCGACCCGCCCGACGCGGCGCCCGATACGCTGGCCTGGCTTTTCTATACTTCCGGAACCACCGGCAAGCCGAAGGGCGCGATGCTCAGCCATCGCAACCTCCTCGCCATGTCGCTCGCTTATTATGCCGACATCGACCCGGTCGATGAGCGCGACACCCATATCGCCTGCGCCCCGGTGTCCCACGGCGCAGGGCTGTATGCGCTGCCCTTCCTGCTCAAGGGCGGACACCAGATCGTCCTGCCCGGCTTCGATGTGGAAGACGTGCTGGATGCGCTCACGCGCTACGAGAACGTGAGCCTGTTCGCCGCCCCGACCATGCTGACGCGCCTCATCAACCACCCGGCCACGCTGACCGCGGACCTCGCCAACCTGAAGACCATCTATTACGGCGGCGCGCCCATGTACGTCGCCGACCTCAAGCAGGCCCTGCGCATGCTGGGGCCGAAGCTCTGCCAGATCTACGGCCAGGGAGAATCCCCCATGACCATCACCGCCCTGCCCAAGGGCCTCCACGTGGACGCCGCCGGCCACCCGGCCGCCGAGGAGGTCCTGGCGTCCTGCGGCTTCCCGCGCTCGGGCCAGGAGGTGCGCGTGGTGGATCAGGAGGGCCGCGACCTTCCCCCCGGCGAGGTGGGCGAGGTCATCACCCGCGGCGATTGCGTGATGGGCGGCTACTGGAACAACTCCGCGGGCACCGCCGCGGCGCTGCGCGGCGGCTGGCTCTATACCGGCGACGTGGGCAGCCTCGATGCGCGTGGCTACCTGGTCCTGCGCGACCGCTCCAAGGACCTCATCATCTCCGGCGGCAGCAACATCTATCCGCGCGAGGTGGAGGAGGTGCTGCTGCGCCACGAGGGGGTGCTGGAAGTCTCGGTCATCGGCGCGCCTCACCCCGACTGGGGCGAGGAGGTGGTCGCCTTCGTGGTGAGCCGTCCGGGCGCGCGCGTCGACGCCGGCGCCCTCGACCAGCTGTGCCTCGACAACATCGCCCGCTTCAAGCGGCCCAAGCGCTACCGGTTCGAGGATGTCCTGCCGAAGAACAACTACGGGAAGATCCTCAAGACCGAGCTGCGCCGCCGCCTCGCGGATGAAGCAGGAGGCGTGTCATGAGGTCCGTATTCGTCGCCGGCGTCGGCTCCACCGCCTTCGGGCGCCATCCGGACATCGCCATCGAGGCCCTCGCCGTGCGCGCGGCGGACGCGGCGATCCGCGAATCCGGGCTGGACCGGGCCGAGGTCGGGGCGCTCTATCTGGGCAACTTCGTCGCCGGCCCCCTGCTTGGCCAGGAAGTGCTGGCGGGGCTGGTGGCGGACGGCCTCGGCCTGCCGCAGATCCCCTGCACCAAGGTGGAGGGGGCGTGCGCCTCCGGCGGCATCGCCTTCCGCCACGCCTATCTCGCCGTCGCCACCGGAATGTGCGACGTGGCCCTCGCGGTCGGCGCGGAAAAGATGACCCATGCCGACACCGCGGCCGTCACCTCGGCGCTCAACTGCGCCATGGACTTCCGCAGCGACGGGGTGAGCGGGCTCACCTTCCCCGGCCTGTTCGGCCTCGCCTGGCGCCTCTACGAGGAGCGCTACGGCGCGACGCGCGACCAGATCTCCGAGGTGGTGCGGAAGAACAAGGGCAACGGCCTGCGCAATCCCCTCGCCCAGATGGGGGCGGACCTGAGCCGGGCGGAGATCGGCGAGGCGCGGCTCATCTGCGATCCCCTGCGCCTCTATGACTGCTGCCCGGCGAGCGACGGGGCCGCCGCGGTGCTGCTGGTGGCCGCCGATCGGCTCGCCGACGTGGTCCCGCAGCCGGTGGAGGTGATCGCCTCGGCCCAGGCCCGCGGCAGCGCGCGCATCGCCGGGCATCCGGACCTGTGCACCTTCGAGGCGACGGTCGCCGCGGCGCAGGGTGCCTACCGCCAGGCCGGCATCGACCCCGCCGAGGTGAGCTTCGTGGAACTGCACGACTGCTTCTCCATCGCCGAGATCATCGACAGCGAGGACCTCGGGCTCATCCCGCGCGGCCAGGGCGCCGCCTACGCCGCCGAAGGGCGCACCGCGGTGCGCGGCGACCGGCCGATCAACGCCAGCGGCGGGCTCCTCGCCAAGGGCCATCCGGTGGGCGCGACGGGGCTCGGGCAGATCTACGAGAGCGTGCTGCAACTGCGCGGCACCCACCCCAACCAGGTGAAGGGCGCCACCATCGGCCTCACCCACAATCTCGGCGGAACCGGCGTCGCCTGCACCGTGAACATCCTGCGCGCCACGGATGCTTGACCGGCGCGGCACGACACCGCGCGGTTTCCTTCTCCAGCATCGGAAACACCCATGGGCGACATTCGCTGCGACCGCCACGGCAAGGTCTGGCTGATCACCATCGACCGGCCGGCCCACATGAACTCCCTCGACTTCGCCGCCAACGATGAGCTGGTGGAGGTCTGGCGCGCCTATGAGCGCGACGACGACGCCCACGTGGCGGTCGTCACCGGCGCGGGGGACAGGGCGTTCTGCGCCGGCGCGGACCTGAAGACCTACACGGTGAACTTCGCCCGCTCGCCGGCGCCGGAGTTTCGCACCCGCTACACCAACGGGCCGGGCTTCGGCGGCATCACCCGCAACATGGAGATGGACAAGCCGATCCTCGCCGCGGTGAACGGCTTCGCCATTTCCGGCGGCTTCGAGCTGGCGCTCGCCTGCGACATCCGCTTCTGCGCGCCGAACGCGGAATTCGCCCTGCAGGACGCCAAATGGGGCTTCCACGCCTGCGACGGCGGCCTCATCCGCCTGCCGCAGATCGTCGGCCTCGGCCACGCCATGGAGATCATCCTCTCGGGTGAGCGCGTCAATGCCGAGCACGCGCTGCGGATCGGCCTCGTCAACCGCATCGTGCCGGCGGAGGATCTCGTCGCGGTCACGCTCGACTATGCGCAGATGCTGGCGAAGCGCTCGCCCCTCTCCCACCGCTTCGCCAAGGAGGTGATGCGCCGGGCGGTGGGCCTGCCACTGGCCGAGGCGCTGCGCCTCGAGTCGCGCTCCTTCTACGATCTCGGCCAGACCGAGGACATCGTGGAAGGCACCACGGCCTTTCGCGAGAAGCGCGAGGCCGATTTCAAGGGCCGCTGAGCCGCCCGCCGACCAGGATGCGCACCCTCATGTCGTCCAACGCCTCACCTCCGCCCGCCGTGGAAATCCTGCGCTGCGCCGATTGCGGCCGCTTCGATCCCGGCCCGCGGGAGCTCTGCCCCGCATGCCACAGCTCGAACATGGTGCCCTGCGCCGTCTCGGGGGACGGCGTGCTCGTCTCCTGGACCCTGGTGCGGCGCCCGCCCACGCGCTTCAAGTCCCACGGGCCCTATGCGGTGGCGGTGGTGGACCTCGACTGCGGCGTGCGCTTCACTGGCCGGCTCGCCGAGGTGCCGCAGGACGAGGCCGATGCGCCTCGGCTCGGCGGGCGCATGCGCTTTGCCGGCGGCACGGACGGGATCGCCTTCTTCGCGCCCGACCCCGGGCGTCGCTGAAACCCGCAAGAAGCTGAAACCCGCAAGAATATGAGGCCGGCGCCAGACCGGCCGGAACGCCGACCAGCGGAGGACCCCCATGCCGACCACATCGCCGCCAGCCGTCCCGCCCCCATCCGGCGCCCGTCGAAGGGGAGGCGGGCTGTGACCCTCGTCAACATCTTCCAGCTGCTGGTGAGCGGCATCACCATGGGCGCGATCTACACGCTGACGGCCAAGGGCCTGTTCATCACCCACCTGGCCACCCACCGGCTGAACTTCGGCCAGGGCGACTTCCTCATGGTCGGCGCCTTCGCGTCCATCGGCATGCTCGCCGCCGGCGTGCCCGCGCCGCTCGCCGTGATTGGCGTGCTGGTGCTCATGGGCGTGCTCGGCTATCTGCTGGAACGCCTCGCCATCCGCCCCCTGGACCGCCTCGGCGACCGCGCCGGCGCCTATTCCTGGGTGCTCACCACGGCGGGGGTGGCGCTGATCCTGCAGAACGTGGTCGAGCTCATCTGGGGCAAGTCGGCGCAATACGCCCCGCCGCTGTTCTCCAAGACGCGCGACAACGTCATCAACATCCTCGGCATCGGCATCTTCTTCGAGGAGGCGGCCATCATCGTCACCGCCTTCGTGGTGGTGGGCGCCTTCTACTGGTTCCTGTTCGGCTCGCGCTGGGGCAAGGCGGTCTATGCGGTGGCGTTCAATCCCGAGGCGGCGGCGCTGTTCGGCATCGACGTGCGCGGCGTGGTGGTGCTGGTGTTCGTCCTCGCCGCGCTGATGGCCGGGATCTCCGGCGTCCTGGTCGGGCCGCTGGTGTCGGTCCATCCACACATGGGGCTCATCTTCACCATCAAGGCGCTGGCGGTGGCGGCCGTGGGCGGCTTCACCAATCCCATCGGCATCCTCGCCGGCGGGCTCATGTTCGGCGTCGCGGAAGCCTTCTCCAACTATTGGGACAGCGCCTTCGGCGATCTCTATCCACTCCTGTTCGTGCTGGCCCTGCTCGCGGTGCGCCCCTCGGGGCTGTTCGGCGAACGCCGCGCCGACGTGCGCTGAAGGAGGCTGAAGATGTCCCGCTTCCCGCGCCTTCTCACCTACCTGCTGGCGGCGATCGCCATCGTCGCCTTCCCGCTCCTGGCGCCCAATCCCTTCTTCGTCCATGTGGGCCAGACCTTCGCCTACACCGCCATCGCGGTGATCGGCCTCAACATCCTGCTCGGCCTTTCCGGCCAGATGTCGCTGGGCCATGGCGGCTTCTACGCGGTGGGCGCCTATGTCTCGGCGATCCTCGCCACGACGTTCGGTTGGCCGCTCACCCTGTCCATGGCGACGGCGCTGGGCGCGAGCCTCCTCGCCGGGTTTCTGGTGGGCGCGGTGGCCCTGCGCACGCGCGGGCTCTATCTCGCCATGGCGACGCTCGCCTTCGGCTTCATCGCGGAGATCGTGGCCCAGCGCTGGGTCTCCGTCACCGGCGGCACCATGGGCCTGATGGGGGTGCCGCAGATCGACTTCGGCAACTTCCGGAACGGGCCCACCTATTTCTTCTGGTTCGCCGCCGGCACCCTGCTCATCGTCCAGATCGCGAGTGACTACATCTTCGCCTCGTCGGTGGGCCGGCGGCTCAATGCGGTGAAGGAAAGCGAGTCCTTCGCCGCCACCGTCGGCCTCGACGTGCCGGCGTGGCGCATCGGCGTGTTCGCGGCGAGCGCGGCGCTGGCCGGCCTCGCCGGCACGCTCTTCGCCCACCAGAGCGGCTTCGTTTCCTCCGACGCCTTCAACATCCGCCTGACCATATCCTTGCTCATCGCCACGGTCATTGGCGGCCTCGGCCGCTCCGCCGGGCCCCTCCTCGGCACCGCGATCCTCATCGCCATCGCCGAGGCGATCGCGGCGGTGCACGACATCGGGCTGATGCTCTATGGCGGCATCCTGCTCGTCGTGCTGCTGGTGTTTCCGGAGGGCGCCATCGGCGTCTTCGGACGGTTCGGACGCAAGCCGCCGGCGTCGGCGGCGCCGCGGGACGAGTCGGCCTTCGACCCGCGGCACAACCGCAACCGCGCCGGCGGACGGCTGGAGGTGGAGGCCGTCACCAAGAGCTATGCGGGCGTCGTGGCCCTGCGCGATGTCACCCTCACTGTGGAGCCGGGCACCGTCCACGCGCTCATCGGGCCGAACGGCGCCGGCAAGTCCACCTTTATCAACGTGGTGGCCGGGCTCTATGCGCCGACCGCCGGCCGGATCCGCATCGATGGGACCGACGTGACCGCCGTCTCGGCCCATCGCCGCGCCCGCCTCGGGCTCGTGCGCACCTTCCAGAACCTCCAGCTCATCCAGGGCGTGAGCGTGCTGGAAAACGTGATGCTGGGCATGGAGCGCAGGAGGTCGCTCGCCGGCGATATCCTCGATTTCCTGGCCGGCGCGCGGCACGAGGCGGGCGAACGGGCGCAGGCCGCCTCCATCCTCGCCTTCCTCGGGATCGGCCATCTCGCCGACCTCAGCCCCAAGGACCTCTCCTACGGGCACCGCAAGCTCGTGGAGCTGGCGCGGGCCATCGCCCAGAGGCCGGCGATCCTGCTGCTCGACGAGCCGGTGGCCGGCGTGAACCCGCAGGAGGCGCGGGAGGTCGCGCGCATCGTCCACAAGCTGCGCGAGGCCGGGGTCAGCGTGCTCCTGGTGGAGCACAACATGGAGTTCGTGATGGGGCTCGCCGACCGCGTGACGGTCCTGGACTTCGGCAACAGGATCGCCTGCGGCACGCCGGCGGCCGTGCAGAAGGACCCCAACGTCATCCGGGCCTATCTCGGCACGGAGGAGGAGGCGGCATGATCGAGGTCGAGAACATCCACGTCGCCATCGGGCCGGTCTCCATCCTCCACGACGTGTCCCTGCGCGTCGCGCCCGGGCGGCTCGTCACGGTCATCGGCGCCAACGGCGCTGGCAAGACCACGCTGCTGCGCACCCTGTCCAATCTCGTGCGCCCGCGCAGCGGCGCGATCCGCTTCGAGGGGCGTCCCACCTCCGGCATGGACCCGCACCGGCTGGCGCGGGCCGGGCTGGTGCACGTGCCGCAGGGGCGGCAGATCGTCCCCAACCTGACCGTGCGCGACAATCTCGTGATCGGGGCCGACCGGGTGGCCGGCCTCGATGCAGACGCCATCGCCCAGGGCCTGGAGCGCGAGTTCGCCCGCTTCCCGGTGCTGAAGGAGCGTCAGCACATCCTCGGCGGCAACCTCTCCGGCGGCGAGCAGCAGATGCTGGCGGTGAGCCGCGCCCTGATGATGCGGCCGAAGGCGCTTCTTCTCGACGAGCCCTCCCTCGGGCTCGCGCCCCAGGTGGTGCGGACCATCCTCAAGGCGTTGCGCCAGCTCGCCGACGAGGGGCTCGCGGTGCTGCTGGTGGAGCAGCTCGCCTTGCTCGCCCTCGACACCGCCGACGAGGCTCACGTGCTCCAGCGTGGCCACGTTGCGCTGAGCGGCCCGGCCCGCGACCTGCGCCGCGACCGAGCGGTGATCGAAAGCTATCTGGGATAGGCGTGGCGGAAGCTTCCTCCCGGCGGCTTCTCGTGGGAGGGCTTCCCCACGGTGCCGCCGGAGACGAGCGCCGGCAGGCGCTCGGTGGCTGTCAGCTGAAATGAAAGATGTTTCAGCTTTTACGGTGCCGGGCTTCCATGCAGCTGGAAGATGGCGTCGACCTTCTGCTCGATCTCCTCGGTGAGAGTCACGTCGAGGGTCGCCAGCGTTTCCTCCAGCTGCGCGACGGAGGTGGCGCCGATGATGTTGGATGTGACGAACGGCCGGCTCGTCACCCAGGCCTGCGCCAGCTGCACGGGCGTGAGGCCCACCTCCGCCGCCAGCTTGAGATAGGCGCGGACCGCCTCTTCCGTGCCGGGCTTCTCGTAGCGCTGGCCGCGGTTGAACAGGGTGGAGCGGGCGCCCGGCGGGCGTGCGCCGTCGAGATACTTGCCGGTGAGGTAGCCCTGGGCGAGCGGCGAATAGGCGAGCAGGCCCACGTCCTCGCGCCCGGCGAACTCGGCAAGGCCAGTCTCGTAGGTGCGGTTCAGGAGGTTGTAGGCGTTCTGCACCGAGGCGACGCGCGGCCCGCCCGAGGTCGCGGCTGCCAACAGGAAGCGGTGGACGCCCCACGCGGTTTCGTTGGACAGGCCGATGTGCCGGACCTTGCCCGCGCTTACCAGTTCGGCGAGGGCGCCGAGGGTCTCCTCAATGGGGACTTCCAGGCCATCGCCATGGCCCCTGGCCCGGGTGTCGGCCCGCTGGCCGAACAGGGGCACGGCGCGGTCGGGCCAATGCAGCTGGTAGAGGTCGACATGGTCGGTCCCGAGCCGCCGCAGCGAGCCTTCGATCGCCTCATTGATGTTCTTCGCGTCAAGCCGCGTCCTGGCCCCGTCGGCGCGCAGCCACGTCTGGTCGGAGCGCCCGACCACCTTGGTGGCGAGGACGATGCGGTCGCGCCCGCCCCGGGCCTTGAGCCAGGACCCGATGATTCGCTCGGTCGAGCCCTGGGTCTCGGGCCGGGGCGGGATCGAATAGGTCTCCGCCGTGTCGATCAGGTTGATGCCGCGATCGCGGGCGATGTCCAGCTGGGCGTGGCCTTCGGCTTCGCTGTTCTGCTGGCCGAAGGTCATGGTTCCGAGCGCAAGGGACGACACCGAAAGGCCGGTGCGCCCGAGGGGGCGATATTCCAACATGAAGGCGGGCTGCTCCGGGGAGGCGGCAGAATGAGGGGCTGCGAGCAAAAACCCGTCCGGGGCCGGCGTCAATGCGGGAAAGGTACGCCGTGGCGCTCCGCCATGAGCCCGGGGATGCGGCGCGCGCCGGTCACGAACCAAAGGTCGCCACGGCTCGGGCCATCCTCGGCGAGGAAGATCTGGCGGAGGTGCGCCGCCCGGCATGCGGGAGGTTCGGAATGGACGCTCATGCGCCGTTCAGGACCCGCATGTCCGACGCCTTTTCTTCGCCGGCAGGTCGAGGGGCCGCCGGCGCGTCACACGTTCGTCCTGAACCAGGCGCCGGATCGCACGGCCACGAGGATCGTCATTCCGAAGGCGGCGAGCGCCACCGCGAGCGCGACGAACAGGGCCGTGAGGGATCCGGTGAGCCGCAGCGCGAGATAGCCGCCCCCCAGGGCGATGACCACGCGCAGGAAGCCGCTGGCGAGCGGCCAGAACAGACGGCCGGCGCCCTGCGAGGCGAAATAGAGCGCCATGCCGAGCCCGAAGAAGCCGTAGAACGGCCCGACGATCCGCAGATAGCCGCTGCCGGCCTCGATCATCGCCGGTTCGGCGCTGAACAGGGACAGCCAGGCCTGCGGGAAGAGCGCCGCCGTGACCCCGATCACCTCGGTGACGGCGAAGGCGATGGCCCCGCCGGCCAGGGCGATCTTGAGCGCGCGGGCGCCCTGTCCCGCGCCGATATTGGTGCCCACGAGCGCGACGAGCGGCGCGCCGACGCCGAAGGACTGGGGGATGAGCAGAAATTCCAGGCGAGCGCCCGTGCCGAAGCCGGCCACCGCATCAACACCCGCCACGGATGCGACCATGGCGGTGGCGCCGGCAAGGGTCATGTTGGTCTGGATCGAGGTGAGGGCCGATACCGCGCCCACCCGCAGGATTCCCTTGAACAGGCTCCACCTGAGCCGCACCCAGCGGAACCGCAGCGGGGTGCGGCCGGCAAGGATGTACCAGGCCATCACCACCGTGCCGGCGGCATAGAAGAGGAGGAGGGCCACGCCTCCGCCGATGATGCCGAGCCCCGCAATCGGCCCGAAGCCGAAGATGAGGAGCGGGGAGATCGGCACCAGAAACGCGACGCCGAAGCAGATGACGATCGCCGGGAACAGCATGTTCCCGGTGCCCCGGATGACGCTCGCCAGCCCGTTCATGAGCCAGATCAGCGCATTGCCGGCGAACACCGTGTTCGAGTAGGCGAGGGCGGCGTGAAGCTCGCCGCCCTGGCCGCCCATCAGCCTGTAGATCGGCGTGCCGAACAGCAGGAACAGGGCCGAAAAGCCGATGCCGGCGACGAGGTTGATCACCGCCTGGTGCAGCACCAGCGCGTCCGCCTCCGCATGTCGTCCGGCACCGAGGGCGCGCGCCACCGCGGACGAGATGCCGCCGCCCACGGCGCCGGCCGAAATCATCGTCATGAGCATGACGGGCGGGAAGACGAGGGCCATGCCGGCCAGGGCATCGGTACCGAGCTTGGAGACCCACCAGGTTTCGATGAGCCCGGTGGATGCCTGCGCCACCATGATCAGCATGTTGGGCCATGTCATGCGCAGCAGCAGGGACAGGACCGGAGCCTCCAGCAGGCGGCGCGTGCGCCCGTCGATGGCGGGCGGCCGCGCGGCGGCGGGAGGGGCGAGGGTGTCCGCGACATCGGTCATGATTCATCATCCCGCGCCTTGGGCCGGGCGGTGTCGTAGCGCCGCCGCGTGCGCTCGCTCGCGGCGGGCCCGGCCACGGTGCGGAAGGCGCTGTCGGTGATCGGCAGGCCGGTCACCGAGTCGATGACGACCGGCGCCGCTTCGAGGCCGGTGAGCGTGTTGATGGTGAGGACGCTCCTGCCTTCGGGAGCGAAATGGGCGTTGCCCCATGCCTGGAGCATGACGAGCACCGGGCGGAAATCGCGTCCGCGATCGGTCAGCACATATTCGTGGCGGGCGGGGCGTTCGCTGTAGCGCCGCTTTTCGAGCAAGCCCGCCTCCACCAGCGCCTTCAGCCGGCGGGCGAGCATGTTCGGCGCGATGCCGAGACTCTCCTGAAATTCATCGAAGCGCGTGCGGCCGTTGAAGGCATCCCGGAGGATCAGGATGCTCCACCATTCGCCGACCCGGTCTAGTCCCCGGGCGATGGGGCATTCCATGGCCCGGAAGCTGGTGCGCTTCATCGGCGATGATCCTGTTGAAGGGGCGGGCGTGACCTTCTATGAGTTACTATCATTATGCAAGTAACAACGCGAAGAGGGGCGCGGACCCATCATGTCTCAGGCCGGACAGCCCGAGGGGCTCTTTCTCGACGATCTCGTCGTCGGGCAGAAATTCGCAAGCGCGCAGCACGCGCTGACGGCGGACGAGATCAAGGCGTTCGCCGCCAGTTTCGATCCGCAGCCCTTTCACCTCGACGACGATGCCGCCCGCGCCACCCTGTTCGCCGGCCTTGCCGCGAGCGGCTGGCACACGGCGGCGCTGACGATGCGGCTGCTGGTGGGGGGCGGGGCGCCGCTCGCAGGCGGGATCATCGGTGCGGGCGGCGAGATCGCGTGGCCGCGGCCCACCCGTCCGGGCGACGTGCTCCACGTGGAGAGCGAGGTGCTGGAAATCACCCCGTCCCGCTCGAAGCCCGACCGGGGCATGGTGCGCCTGCGCAGCGAGACGAAGAACCAGAACGGTGAGATCGTCCAGGTGCTCACCGCCAGGCTTGTCGTGCCCAGAAGGCAATAGCCGAGGCGGAGTGGCCTTCGCAGTGCGCAAGCCGGCGCGCGGGAGACCGGCGGGACATGCCGCTCGACTTACATCCTGCCAGGAAGCGGCCCGGCGCGGTTCTCAGACGGTGAAACCGTAGAGATCCCACTCCGCCTCCGACACCTCCAGCGCCATGCGCAGCCACTCCGCCCGCTTGATCGCGACGAAGCCCGTATGGAACGGGGCCCCGAGCACCTCCCGCGAGAAGGCGGACTGCTCGAAACGGTCGATGGCGTCGAGCCAGCTGCGCGGCAGATCGTGCGCCGCCCCGGACGCATAGCTGTTGCCGACGGTCGGGGGACCTGGATCGCGCGCGTGCGCCATGCCGTCGAGCGCGCCGGCCAGCGTGACGGCGGCCACCAGATAGGGATTGGCATCGACGCCGGCGACGCGGTGCTCGAAATGCCGGGTCGCCGGGCTGCCCGAGGGCACCCGCAGCGCGACCGTCCGGTTCTCGATGCCCCAGGTGTCGGACACCGGCGAATACACTCCGGCTGCAAAGCGGCGCCAGGAATTCAAGAATGGCGCCAGCACCAGCATGGTGTCGGCGATGGTGGCGCGAATGCCACCGATCGCTTGCAGCATCAGGGGGTTGAGCTCCCCGGCGGGCGTATCGGCGAACCGGTTGGCGCCATCGGGCCCGGCCAGCGAGAGATGAAGGTGCATCCCCGAGCCCGAATGATGGCCGAAGGGCTTGGCCATGAAGCAGGCTTCCATGCCGAACCGGCGCGCGGTGGCGCGAATCAACCGCTTGGCGATGATCACATCATCGGCTGCCCGCAGCAGGTCCCGGTAGCGGATGGTAAATTCGTATTGCCCCGGGGCATATTCCGAGATGAGCGATTCCAGCGGCACGCCCACTTCTTCCGCACCGGCATAGATCGCGTCGAACAGGGGGGACATCTGGTCCAGCTCGTCCACGGACATGGTATTGGCGCACAGCGAGCGGCGACCGGTGAGCGCATAGCGCGCCGGCATCACCCGGCCTCGTGCCCCGCGCTCGCCGTCCACCAGGTAGAATTCAAGCTCGAGCGCGCCCAGGGGGGCGAAGCCCGCCGCCCGGGCATGCGCCATCTGCCGGGCCAGCGCGTGGCGCGGTTCGACCTCCAAAGGCAGGCCATCGGCGTTGAACATGCTGATGAGCACCTGGCCGCGGTTCGTGCTCGGCACCCGGCCGAGCGTTCCGGCCACCGGCCAGCAGCGCATGTCGCCGCCGCCGTCGGTGAGCACCAGGCCGGTGCCCTCCACGTCCTCGCCGGCCACGTCCTGCCCGAACAGGGACGGCGGCATCCCCCGGCCGTAGGCGTAGAGGCTCTTCAACTCGTGTCGGCGGATCGTTTTGCCGCGGCCGATGCCGTGACAATCCGTCAGCACGATATCGATGGCCTGCAGGTCCGGATACCGGTCCAGGAAGGTCTGAGCCTCGCTCAAATCCGAGCCGCTGGGGGAGTGGATGCCCATCTTGGATCCTGTGTTCTGGTCACGGCCGAGCTCTACGGCGTCAGCCCCCTGCCGCACGGCCTCGTGCGGCAGGTCGAGCACGGTGTAGACCTTCCCGATCGGTTCGTCCGCTTCGGAATTGCGCTTCGGAATTGCCGGGCACGCGGGGCGCGCGATCCCCAACCGGTCGCCGACGGCCATGTGACGGGGCCTGGACCGAGGACGGCCCCTCGTGGCGAGGCCGCGACGGCGATCCCCGGGGATGCCGCGCGGGAGCTCCCTGTCTCGGCGCGCGTTCTTGATACGAACCGGAATTCGCCTTGCTGGAAACCGCTTCAGCGCGGCTGGGCTTGCCGGCTTGAGAGGAAGAAGTCCGCGATCGTGTCGGCGATTTCAGCTGAATCCGTCTCCCCGCCCAGTCCCGTTGCCGCCTGTGCGGCGATACCTTCGGGAAGGACGGCGCCGCGCGCCGTCAGGAGGTCGGTGCCGAAAGCCGTGGTGAATTCGGGGTGGGGCTGGAAGGACAGGGCCTTGTCCCCATAGGCCAGGGCCGCATAGCGACAGAAGGGCGAGGAGCCGATCACCTCCGCATCGGCCGGCTTCTCGACGACCTGGTCCTGGTGCCAGGCGACAACGCGGGTTTCGCCCGGCCGGCCCTTGAGGGTGTAGCGCTCGAGCCCGACGGACCAGCCGCCGGAGAATTTCTCCACCTTCCCGCCGAGTGCCTGCGCCAGGATCTGGTGGCCGAAGCAGATGCCGACGATGGGCACGCCGGCGGCATAGGCGCCGCGCAGGAAGTCCTCCAGCGGCGCAATCCACGCGTGCGGCTCGTACACGCCGAAGCGCGAGCCCGTGACCAGCCAGCCGGCGGCGTCCCGGACGCTCTCGGGAAAGATGCCGTCGAGGACCGGGTAGGTCCGGAATTCGAACCCGCGCCCGGCCAGCAGGCGCTTGAACATGTCGTCATAGTCTCCGTGCGTCGCCTGCAGATCCGTGGGCGCGCGCCCTGTCTGGAGAATGCCGATCTTCACACCGCTTCCTTTCGAGCCTTCGTGCTGCGCCGGCACGCCCGGTCCTTGCGGGCGGCGCGGCGTATCTGTCGTCCGCAAGCATGGCACATGGCGGCGGTGCAGATCACCAGCGTCGCGCCGGCCTTGAACTGCGGGTCGATCGCCACGTCGCGGTAGGGATTGACGCCGGCCCAAGCAAGGCGCGGACGAACCGGTCAGGCACACGTCAGCCGGATCGGGTCCGGCGCCGTGGGGTGGCCTTCCTCTTCGGTGGGATTCACCGCGCGGTGGGGACGAGGGCGCGGATCAACGCACCGAAGCGGGACAACGCAGGCTGCTCGTCCGCGATGGAACGCTCGAAGGCGGTGAAGGCATCGTCGAGCCGGGCGAGCTCGCGCTGCTTCTCGCCGTCGGCGAGAAAGGAGTGGCTGAGGGCGGTGTGGGCGATCGCCTTCAGCCTGCGGTAGCCGAGCCCGTGATCACGCGCCGCGCGATAATATTCGTTGCTGAGATCGATGCGGGACACGCCGGCATCGTCGGTCGCCAGCGTCACCGGCACGCCGGCGGCGAGATAGGTCGAGATCGGGTGCTCCTGGCCGCGCACGCCGAGGATGACATCGGAGGAGGTGAGGGCGATCTCGATGGTCACGCCCCGCCGGCGCATCTCGGCGAGCAGGCTGCCCATGTCATGCTCGAAGCCCACCGCGGTGCCATGGCCGATGCGGCGCGCGCCGGCGGTCTCCACCGCCTCGCGAATGTGGAAATCGAGGTCGCCGGGCGGCACCAGGCCGAGCCACAGCTCGCCGGCGTGCAGCGCCACCGGCACGTCGGCGCCCGCGAGGAAGGCGATCCATTTCATGTGGGTGCGATAGTCGCGCAGGGAGATGCGATAGTCCTCGGGCCCCACATAATTGAGGCCCACCACGATCCCCGGCGCCTTGCGCACCAGGGCCGCGGCATGGGCGGTCTGGGCGAAGACCTCGGCGGGCGCGCTGTTGCGGTTGACCTGGGCGATGAAGCGGAAGGTCACGCCGCAGCCCGGCTTGCTCCGGTCGCCGCCGCAGGCCAGCAGCGCCTCGATGCGCGCGACGAGGGCGGTGAGCTGCTGCGCCTTGGTCGCGACCGCCTCGGCGAGGCCCGCGCGCTCCAGCGCCGCGAGCATGGCGGCGGGCTCGCTCTCGCTCCCGATGGCCTGCGCCAGCCGGCGGCGATCCTCCCCCTCGAACAGGGTGACCATGAATTCCACGTACTGGACGGCATCGGCGTCGTACAGCCTCAGCTGGTCAACGGTCATCTCGGCGATGGCCTGCGCGGTGCGCTCCCAGTCGGACCCGCCGGTGGCGGCATTGAACTTTGCGAAGGTGCCGAAGAACTGGTCGTGGCCGGAGGGAACGGCCGGCGTCGGCAGGAACCAGCGCATGGAGAGCGCGTCGATCAGAAGGTCATAGGTGGTCTGCCCCCGCCCACCGGAGACCGCTTCGGCGATGGGGCTGATGGCGGGGTCGGGGCCGCACGGCTGCTCGGTGGTGCCACCCTCCGGTCGGGGCAGGATGGCCATGTCGGCGCGGCGCAGGCAGAGGCCGTCGCGGACCGCCCAGGCGACGAAGCGCTCCGCATAGACGGCGCCCGACAGGTGGGTGTGCAGGTCGCCACCCTTCGGCATGCGATGGAGGAAGGCCCGCAGCCGGGGGTGGTCGGCGCGCAGGCTCTCGAACTGCGCCGCCGTGGCGACGGCGGGAAGATCGCCGGCGACGACGGCCAGCCGCGCGAGCAACGCCACGGCCAGAACAAGGAGGACGGCGATCCAGATACGGCGTCGCAAGACAGTCTCCGCGCGGGGAATCACGCGACAGCCTAGCTTACCCGCGTCCCGGCCGAAATGCCGGGCGGGCGCCGGCCGCGCCCGCCCGGCGGGATCAGAAGGTCTCCGCCTCCAGCGCCATCAGCGCCGGCGCGCCATGGGCCAGGGCGGCGTCCAAAGCGAGGGTCGCCGGCAGCATGCGCTCCACGAAGAACCGCGCGATCTTCGGCTTGCGGCGCAGGGCCGGGGGAGCGTCCGCGCCGAGGGCGAGGGCGGCGGCGGACATGCGCACCCACATCCAGCCGAACGCCACCAGCGCGAACAGGCGCAGGTAATCGGTGGCGGCGGCGCCCGCCTCCACCGCCCCGCCATGGGCGGCAAGCCGCGCCGTCGCCCGCTCCAGCCGGGCCAGCGCCTCGGCGACAGGCGTCACCAGGGCGGCGCCGGCCACCGGCGCCGCGGCATCCAGATCCGCCTTGATGAGGGCGAAGAAGCGCGCCGGCAGGGTCCCGCCTTCCATGCCGAGCTTGCGGCCGACGAGGTCCATGGCCTGGACACCGTTGGTGCCTTCGTAGATCTGGGCGATGCGGGCGTCGCGGACGAACTGCTCCATGCCCCATTCGCGGATGTAGCCGTGGCCGCCGAGCACCTGCTGGGAGGCGACGGCGGTCTCGAAGCCGAAATCGGTGAAGGCGGCCTTCACCACCGGTGTCATGAGGGCGACGAGACCGTCCGCGCCGGCGCGGACGGCGGCATCGGGATGGTGGGCGGCCATATCCATCTGCAGCGCGGTCCATACCGCGAGCGCCCGCGCGGCATCGGCGAAGGCGCGGCCGGACAGCAGCATCTTGCGCACGTCGGGATGGGCGATGATGGGCACCGGTCCGGGCGTGCCGTCGGGGCCGTTGCCCTGGAGGCGCTCCCTGGCGTAGGCGACCGCCTTCTGGTTGGCCGCCTCGGCGATGCCGAGGCCCTGGATGCCCACGAACAGCCGCTCGGCATTCATCATGGTGAACATGGCATTGAGGCCGCGGCCCGGCTCGCCCACCAGCCAGCCGGTGGCGCCCTCGTAGTTCATGACGCACGTGGGCTGCGCGTGGATGCCCATCTTGTGCTCCAGCGCACCCACCGACATGGCGTTGCGAGCGCCGAGGCCGCCATCTGCCGCCACCAGGAACTTCGGCGCCAGGAACAGGCTGATGCCCTTCACTCCCCTGGGGGCGTCCGGCAGGCGGGCGAGCACGAGGTGGATGATGTTGCCGCCGAAGTCGTGGTCGCCCGAGGAGATGAAGATCTTGGTTCCGGTGATGGCGTAGCTGCCGTCGCCATTCGGCACGGCGCGGGTGGAGAGGAGGCCGAGGTCGGTGCCCGCCGAGGCCTCCGTGAGCGCCATGGCGCCGGTCCATTCGCCGGAGATCATCTTCGGCAGGTAGGCGGCCTTCAGGTCGGCGCCGGCATGGTGGCCGATGGCCTCCACCGCGCCGCGGGTGAGGCCGGGGAACAGGCCGAAGGAGAGGTTGGCGGAGGAAATCATCTCGTCGAGCAGGATCTGCAGGACGCGGGGCAGGCCCTGCCCGCCATATTCGGGATCGCCGGACAGGCCGCACCAGCCGGCCTCGGCGAAGGCGCGGTAGGCCTCGGCGACCCCTTTCGGGGTGGTCACCCGGCCATCGGCGAGGGTGCAGCCCTCCTCGTCGCCCGGGCGGTTGAGCGGCTCCAGCACCCCGGCGGCGAACTTGCCCGCCTCCTCCAGCACGCTCACCGCCAGCTCGGCGTTCACCTCCTCGAAGCCGGGCAAGGCGGTCATGGCCCGGTCGAAGTCGAGCACACGGGTGAGCAGGAACGCCATGTCGTCGACGGGAGGAGCATAGGTGGACATCGCACGGGTTCCCTGATCGTCGCCTTCAGCGGATTTGGCTGGCGGCCCGGGGAGCGGATCGCAATCCGCGGTGCCCGGCGCAGGCGCCCGCCGCCGATCTCAGGCTGGCTTCTTGACTGGTCGCGCCGTGTGTGTACCAAACGATCGATACAGTTTGCAAGCCCGTCTTGCCGGTCCGGCCGCATCCCGGCGGTGTGGTGCGCCGTGCTTTCCTCCGAACCGATCGCGTTCTAAGGGAAGGAGGCGAGCGCGCGTGCCATCGCGCGGGTCACGGGCTCCCGTCGACGACCGGCTCTCCGGCAGGGCGCGGGCGGGGCCGAGCAGGACAGGGCAATGCCGGAGAAGACCGCCGTGAAAGGCGAGGGGAGGGGCAAGGTCGCCCGCACGCTCTTCCAGGGCGAGTTGAGCGCGCGCCACCGGGAGATCCTTGAGGGTGCGGCGGCGCTGTTCGCCGAGCGCGGCTATGCGGCTACGTCGGTGCGCGATATCGGCGAGCGGGTGGGGCTGCTGGGCGGGTCGCTCTACCACTACATCAAGTCGAAGGAAGCGCTGTTCATCAGGATTCACGATCTGGCGCTCCAGGGGGTGCAGGACCATATCCGCGCCGCCGTGGATGCCCGGACGGATCCCTGGGAGCGCCTGCAGGTGGCCTGCATCACCATGCTGGAGATCCAGCTCGACCCCCAGTCCATCACCATGCCGCTGATGAACGACCTGCAGGCGGTGCCGCCGGAGGTGCGCGAGCGGCTGATCGCCAAGCGCGACGAATTCGAGAAGATCTTCGTTGCCCTGGTGGCCGAGCTGCCGCTCGACCCCGAGATCGACCGCGGCGCCTACCGGCTGCTGCTGCTGACGCTGCTCAACAACGCCAGCCTGTGGTACCGCGAGGGCCGGCTGACTCCCGAGGATATCGGCCGGCAGATCGTGCGGATCTTTCGCCACCCGGCGGGAGAATGAGGCGCGACCATCCCGCGCCGCCATGGCCATCCGTGCGCTGCTCCCGTTCCGGAAGGCGGGGCCCATCAGGCTGAAACCCGGCGCGGGCCTCGCGGCCAGCGTACGAGACGAGGGGAAGAACCCGAAGAAGCTCCCGATCGTGGAGCCCTGCGCCCCGCGGATGCCCGTGCTCGCTCCGCTCTCCGGCCGCCTCATCTGCCATGAGGCGTTTTCCGCCTTGGTCGAGCGGGTGGCGCCGAAGCTATGGCGCGGGGGGCTACAAGACGTCTTGTGGAGCAGGTAGGCTGCGCGGGACGCTCCTTCCCGGCCGCGGAGCCCGTCTCCACGCCCGCCACCCCGCCGCCTTCCGCGCGGCCGGGACGGCGGCGGCAGGGAGCCGTGCGGGTGGCCGGAGCCTGAACCCGATCCGGATGCCCGGCGACGCCCGACGGTCCCTCCCCAGCCCCTGGAAAGTGCACGCGCCCATGTCCGCCTCCGCCTCCGCCTCCGCCCCCGCCTCCTCCGTGTCCGCTTCCACGTCCGCTCCCCTTGCGCAATCCCGCCCCGCCGCCGCGACACAAGATGCGCGCGCGCTGCTCGAAGCCCGCTACGGCGCCGCCGAGGCGCCCCAGGGCCTGCTCCTCAACGACACCATCGCCGGGCTGCTCGCCCACCGCTCGGTGCGCGCCTTTTCCGATCGCGCGCTGCCGGAAGGGTTGATCGAGACGCTGGTGGCGGCGGCGCAGTCGGCCTCGTCCTCCTCCAACCTCCAGACCTTCTCGGTGGTGGCGGTGGAGAACCCCGCCACCAAGGCGCGCCTCGCCCAGGTGGCGGGCGGGCAGAAGCATATCGTCGAGGCGCCCCTCGTCCTCGTCTGGCTCGCGGACCTTGCCCGGCTGGAGGAGATCGGCCGCCGCGCCGGCGCGCCCACCGGCGGGCTCGCATTCCTCGAAACCCTGTTCATCGGCATCATCGATGCCGCGCTGGCGGCGCAGAATGCGGTGGTGGCGCTGGAGAGCCTCGGGCTCGGCTCGGTCTATATCGGCGCCCTGCGCAACCGCCCGCAGGAGGTGGCCGAGCTGCTCGGCCTGCCGCCCAACGTGGTCGGCGTGTTCGGCTTGTGCGTCGGTTATGCCGACCCCGCCGCCCGGCCGGCGGACGTGAAGCCGCGCCTCTCCCAAAAGCTGGTGCTGCACCGCGAGCGCTACGACGCGGGCCTGCCGCAGCCGCCGCTGGACCAGTACGAGGCGGCCCTGAAGGCCTTCCAGCGGGGGCAGGAGATGCCCGTCGTGGGCTGGGCCGGCACGGCGCTCAACCGCGTGCGCGGACCGGAAGCGCTGAGCGGCCGCGATCGCATGCGCGAGGCGCTCACGGCGCTGGGCTTCGGCCTGCGCTGAGCGATCGGCCCTGCGTCAGTCGGGCTCGCTGAGGCGATAGCCGACGCCGGTCTCGGTGCGGATGTAGCGGGGCTGCTCCGGGTTGTCCTCCAGCTTCTGCCGCAGCTGGCGGACATAGACCCGCACATACTGGACGTCATAGGCGTTGCCCCAGACGCGCTGAAGGATGAACTGGTGGGTCAGCACCTTGCCGGCGTGCTGCACCAGCAGGCGCAGGATGTCGTATTCCTTGGGCGAGAGCTTCACCTCCTGCCCCTTCACCCGCACGATGCGGCGCACCAGGTCGACCGAGAGGTCGCCCACCTGGAACAGGGGCTTGGCCCCCTCCTGCTGCAGGCGGTGGCGCAGCGCCACGCGGATGCGGGCGATGAGCTCGTTCATGCCGAACGGCTTCGTCACATAGTCGTCGGCGCCGCATTCGAGGGCCTCGACGATCCCCGCCTCGTCGGTCCGGCTGGACAGGATCACCACCGGCGCGCCGAAGCCTTCCGCCCGCCAGCGCGCGAGCAGGTCGCGGCCGGACATGTCCGGCAGGCCCAGATCGAGGATGACGAGGTCCGGCGGCGTACGGCCGGCGCGCTCGATGGCCTCGGCGGCGCTCCCCGCGCTCGCCACATCGTAGCCCTGGGTCGCCAGCCCGGTGTTCAGCAGCCTGCGGATGGCCGGTTCGTCGTCGACCACCAGAACCTTCACGGGAACACTCACGACAATGCCTCGAGCTGCGGTGCGCCCACCGGCACCGGCATGCGGATGGTGAAGACAGCGCCGCTCCGCTCGGGCCGCCGCGAGACGGTGATGGTGCCGCCCATGGCCTCGAGGAAGCCGCGGGCGATGGCGAGGCCGAGGCCGGTGCCGGCCCGCACCTGGTCGCCTTTGCGGACCCGGTAGAACTTGTCGAACACCCGCTCCACGTCGCCTTCGGGGATGCCCGGCCCCTCGTCCAGCAGGCGCAGCGTCACCTGGTCGCCGTCCGACCAGCCCTCCAGGCGCACGCGCGAGCCTTCGGGCGCGTACTTGGCGGCATTGTCGAGGAGGTTGAACAGCGCCTGCTCGAACAGCACCGGATCGACCAGCAGCATGGGCAGGTCGGCGGCCAGCTCGATCTCCACCTTGTGGTGGCGCAGGATCGCCTGGGCCCGTCGCATGGCGCTGCCGACGATCTCGCCCACGTCGTACAAGGCGGCGTTGGGGGCCACCGCGCCGGATTCCAGCCGGGTCATGTCCAGGAGGTTGGCGATGAAGCGGTTGAGCCGCTCGCCCTCCTCCTCGATGGTGGAGAGCAGGTCGGCGCGGGCCTCCGGCGCGATGGAGGCGGAGAAATCCCGGAGGGTGCCGGCCGCGCCCATGATCGAGGCGAGCGGTGTCTTCAGGTCGTGGGAGATGGAGGTGAGCAGCGCCGAGCGCAGGCGGTCGGTCTCTGCGTCCAGGCGCGCCTTCTCCACGTCGGCCACGAGGTTGACCCGCTCCACCGCGAGCGCCGCCTGATCGGCCAGGGCATCGAGAAGCCGGCGCTGCTCCGGCGTCAGCAGCGGCCCCTCCTTGTCGCGGTCGATTCCGATCACGCCCACCGTGCCGCGCCCGGTCTGCATGGGCAGGAACAGCCGCTTGGCGCCCGGCAGGGTATCGGCGCCGCGCCCGGCGACCCGGCTGTTCTCGAACGCCCATTTGGCCGCGGCGAGGTCGGCGGCGTCGAGCACGTCCTCGGGCGGATAGGCGGCCTTCACCGCCAGGGCCCCTTCCTCCGCCAGCAGGAGCACGACGCGGACCTTGAGCATGGAGGCGATCTGGAAGGCCGTGGCCCACAGCAGGTCGTCCAGCGTCCCGGCGCCCGCGAGCTTCTTCGAGAACAGGTAGAGGTCCTCGGTGGTCTTCGCCCGCGCCCGCGCCGCCAGCGCCTGGGCGCGCACCCGCGCCGTGAGGTTCGAGGCGATGACGGCGACGACGAGGAAGAAGAACAGCGCGACCACGTTCTCCGGGTCGGTGATGGTGAAGGTGTAGAGCGGCGGGATGAAGAAGAAATTGAACGCCAGCATGCCGGCGACCGATGCCAGCAGCGCCGGCGCGAGGCCGAAGCGCACCGCGCTCACCAGCACCGCGGTAAGGAAGACGAGGGCGATGTTCTGCAAGGCGAGAATGCGTTGCAGGCCGAAGCCGACGAGGGTCGCCAGCGCCACGATGCCGAGGCTGGCGAGATAGGGCGGCGCGTCGAGCCGGCGCGCGGGGGCCCCGGATGCGGACCGGTTCGCCGGCGGTCCCGGCTCCGGCTCGCCGGCGATCACGTGGACCGAGATGTTGCCCGAGCGGCGCACCAGATCATGCACCACCGAGCCGTAGACGATCTCGAACCACCGGGCGCGGTCGGACTTGCCGATGACGATGTGGGTAACGTTGGCGGAGCGGGCATAGCCCAGCACGTCGTCGGCGATGCGGGTGCCGCCGGGGATGGTCACCGCCTCCCCGCCCAGGCGCTCGGCGAGGCGCAGGAAATCGGCGATGCGGTCGCGCTCGGCGGGGCCGAGCCGCAGCGCGCGACCGGTTTCCACGTAGAGCGCCACCCATGGCGCCCGCAGCCGGTCGGCGAGGCGCTTGGCGTAGCGCACCAGGGCGGCCGCGCGCGGATCCTCGCTGAGGCAGACCAGCACCCGCTCCCCCGCCGCCCACGGCCCCGAAATGGCGTGGGCGCGCATGTGGGTGAGCAATTGCTCGTCCACCCGCTGGGCGGTGCGGCGCAAGGCGAGCTCGCGCAGGGCGGTGAGGTTGCCGGGGGAGAAATAGTTCTCCACCGCCCGCCGCGCCGTCTGCGGCACGTAGACCTTGCCCTCCTTGAGGCGCTGGATGAGGTCGCCGGGCGTGATGTCGATGATCTCGATGTCGTCGGCGCGGTCAATGATGGCGTCGGGCACCGTCTCGCGTACCCTGACGCGGGTGATCTGCGCCACCACGTCGTTGAGGCTTTCCACGTGCTGGATGTTCAGCGTGGTGTAGACGTCGATGCCGGCCGCGAGCAGTTCCTCCACGTCCATGTAGCGCTTGGCGTGGCGGCTCTCCGGCGCATTGGTGTGGGCGAGCTCGTCCACGAGGACGAGGGCCGGTCGGCGGGCGAGGATGGCGTCGAGGTCCATCTCGTCCAGCTCGCGCCCCTTGTAGGGCACGCGCCGGCGGGGGATCACCTCCAGCCCGGCGACCAGCGCCTCGGTCTCCTGCCGGCCGTGGGTCTCCACCACGCCCACCACCACGTCGGCGCCTTCCTTCAGGCGGGCATGGCCGGAGGCGAGCATCTCGTAGGTCTTGCCGACGCCCGGCGCGGCCCCGAGGAAGATCTTCAGGCGGCCGCGCGTCTCCTGCTCGGCCGCCGCGAGCAGGGCTTCGGGCGAGGGCCGCAGGTCCGCGGCTCGGTCTTCGGGCATGGCCTCCTCCGGATGCCCGGCGGGCGCGCCGCCGGGTCCGTTGCCTCAACGGTGTGTCACTCGCCGCGGATCTTGTCGAGGGCGAGATTGAGGGCGAGCACGTTCACCTTGGGCTCGCCGAGGAGGCCGAGGGTGCGGTCCTCGACGCTGGCGGCGACCAGACGGCGCACCTGATCCTCCGGCAGGCCGCGCGCCTTGGCGACGCGGGGCACCTGGAACAGCGCGGCCTCGGGCGAGATGTGCGGGTCGAGCCCGCTACCGGAGGCGGTCACAAGGTCCACCGGCACGGCGGCGCCGGGGTTTTCCGCCTTCAGCGCGTCAAGGTCGCCCTTCACCCGGTCGGCCAGCGCCGGGTTGGTGGGGCCGAGGTTCGAGCCCATGGAGTTTGCCGCATTGTAAGGCTGGGCGACGCTCTTCGTCGGGTCGGCGGGATCGGCGCCGGTGGTGGCGGAGGGGCGGCCGTGGAAGGTGCGGTCCGAGGTGAAGCTCTGGCCGATGAGGGCCGAGCCGACGACGGTGCCGTTCCGCTCGATCAGGCTGCCGTTGGCCTGGCGCGGGAAGAGGGCCTGGGCCGCGCCGGTCATGGCCAGTGGATAGGCGAGGCCGGTGAGCGCGGTGAGCAGCACGAGCACGACCAAAGCGGGGCGAAGTTCCTTGAGCATGATGGGTTCTCCTCAGACGAGGTGAAGGGTGGTGATGGCGAGGTCGATCGCCTTGATGCCGGCGAAGGGCACCAGGATGCCGCCGAGGCCATAGATGAGCAGGTTGCGCTTGAGCAAGGCGGCCGCGCCGATGGGCCGGAACGCGACGCCGCGCAACGCCAGCGGGATGAGCGCGATGATGATGAGCGCGTTGAAGATGATGGCGGAGAGGATGGCGCTCTGCGGCGAGGCCAGCCCCATCACGTTCAGCGCGCCGAGCTGCGGGTAGAAGGCCACGAACATGGCCGGGATGATGGCGAAATACTTCGCCACGTCGTTGGCGATGGAGAAGGTGGTGAGCGAGCCGCGCGTCATCAGCAGCGCCTTGCCGATCTCCACGATCTCGATGAGCTTGGTCGGGTCGCTGTCGAGGTCCACCATGTTGCCGGCCTCGCGGGCCGCCACCGTGCCGGTGTTCATGGCCACCCCCACGTCCGCCTGGGCCAGCGCCGGGGCGTCGTTGGTGCCGTCGCCGCACATGGCGACGAGCTTGCCCTTGGCCTGCTCGTCGCGGATGAGACGGAGCTTGGCCTCGGGCGTGGCCTGGGCCAGGAAGTCGTCCACCCCCGCCTCGGCGGCGATGGCGGCGGCGGTGAGCGGGTTGTCGCCGGTGATCATGACCGTGCGGATGCCCATGCGCCGCAGTTCCGCGAAGCGCTCGCGGATGCCGCCCTTCACGATGTCCTTCAGGTGGACGACGCCCAGCAGGCGCCCGTCCCGCGCCACGGCCAGCGGCGTGCCGCCGGCCTTGGCGATCTCCTCGGCGATGGCGTTGACCTCGCGGACCGCCTCGGGGCTGACGAGGGGGCGCACGTTCTGCACCGCGCCGGAGGCGGTCACCGCGCCGCTGCCCGACTGGACATAAGCGAGGATCGCATCCACCGCCCCCTTGCGCAGGGACGAGCCGTCCACGTCCACGCCGCTCATGCGGGTCTGGGCGGTGAAGGGCACGAAATGGGCGTTGAGGCTTCCCATGTCGCGGCCGCGCAGGCCGTATTTCTCCTTCGCCAGCACCACGATGGAGCGGCCTTCCGGGGTCTCGTCGGCGAGCGAGGCGAGTTGGGCGGCATCCGCCAGCTCGCGCTCGGCCACGCCGCGCACGGGGCGGAAGTCGGCGGCCTGCCGGTTGCCCAGCGTGATGGTGCCGGTTTTGTCGAGGAGCAGCGTGTCCACGTCGCCCGCCGCCTCCACCGCGCGGCCGGACATGGCCAGCACGTTGAAGCGCACCAGGCGATCCATGCCGGCGATGCCGATGGCCGAGAGCAGGGCGCCGATGGTGGTGGGGATGAGGGTGACGAACAGCGCCACCAGCACCACCACCGAGATGCTCCCGCCCGCATAGGCGGCGAAGCTCGGGATGGAGGCGGTGGCGAAGATGAAGATGATGGTCATCCCCGCCAGCAGGATGTTGAGGGCGATCTCGTTGGGCGTCTTCTGCCGCTCGGCGCCCTCCACCAGGGCGATCATGCGGTCGAGGAAGGTGGAGCCCGCCGCCGCGGTGATGCGCACCTTGAGCCAGTCGGACACCACCGTCGTGCCGCCGGTGACCGCCGAGCGGTCGCCGCCGCTCTCGCGGATGACGGGGGCGCTCTCGCCGGTGATCGCCGCCTCGTTCACCGAGGCCACGCCTTCCACCACCTCGCCGTCGGAGGGAATGACGTCGCCGGCCTCCACCAGCACCACGTCACCCACCTTGAGGCCGGTCCCCGGCACGGAACGGAAGGCGTTGCCCTCGCCGGTGAGGAGCTTGGCCTGGGTTTCCGCACGGGTGCGGCGGAGCGAGGCCGCCTGCGCCTTGCCGCGGCCTTCGGCCACCGCCTCGGCGAAGTTGGCGAACAGCACGGTGAACCAGAGCCAGAGGATGATCTGGAACGAGAAGCCGAGGCTGGAACCGCCCATGAGGAGGTCGCGCAGGAAGAGGACGGTGGTGAGCAGCGCCACCACCTCCACCACGAACATCACCGGATTCTTCACCATCGCCCGCGGGTCGAGCTTGGTGAAGGAGGCGCCGATGGCGGGCACCAGGATGGACGGGTCGAGCAGGCTGGACGAATGGGACTTCGAATGGGATTTGGCCATGGGAGGCACTCCCGGGAAAAGAGGGGTCACTTCGCGGAGATCTGGAGCACGAGGGTGATCGCCGCCTGGATGGCGGCCGCGGCCACGAGGCAGGCCACGCTCACGATGAGGACGATCTCCGAGGTCTGGAGGGGCAGGCCGGGCCTTCCGTCCCGCCCGGCGCGAGGCCGGGCGGGGGCGGTGTCCTGGCCGTTGGCGAGGGGCTTGGGCGCGGGGGTCTCGCTCATCCGGCTTTGGCGCATCTCAGCCTCCTGCGCCGAAGCTCTGGCCGGCCGCCCCCGCGAGGTGCTCGACGATGGGACCGAGAGACAAAGCCGGGAAGAAGGTGAGCCCGCCGACGATCAGGATCACCCCCACCAGGAGGCCGACGAACAGCCCGCCGCCGGTGGGGAAGGTGCCCGCCGAGGCCGGTACCGTCTTCTTCGCCGCCATGGATCCGGCCAGCGCCATGGCCGGCACGATCATCAGGAACCGGCCGACGAACATGGAGGAGGCCAGGGTCAGGTTGTAGAAGAAGGTGTTCCCGGTCAGTCCGCCGAAGGCCGAGCCGTTGTTGGCGGTGGCCGACGTGTAGGCGTAGAGGATTTCCGAGAAGCCGTGCGGCCCCGGATTGGCGATGGAGGCCACCGCCGAGGGCAGGACGCTCGCCACCGCCGTCCAGCCGAGCATCATCAAGGGCAGGATGAGGATGGCGAGCATGGCCATCTTCACTTCCTTCGCCTCGATCTTCTTGCCCACGTATTCCGGCGTGCGGCCCACCATGAGGCCGGCCACGAACATGGCCACGACCACGAACAGCAGCATGCCGTACATGCCGGCGCCCACGCCGCCGACGATGATCTCGCCCAGCTCCATGTTGATGAGCGGGATCATGCCGCCGAGCGCGGTGAAGCTGTCATGCATGGCGTTCACCGCGCCGCAGGAGGCGGCCGTGGTGATCACCGCGAACAGGGCCGAGGCGACGATGCCGAAGCGCAGCTCCTTGCCTTCCATGTTTCCGCCGGTGAGCCCGAGGGCGTCGAGGGCCGGCGTGCCGGAGGCCTCCGCCCAGTAGGCCACCGCGACGCCGGCGAGGAACAGCACGCCCATGGCGGAAAGGATCGCCCAGCCCTGCCGCTCGTCGCCCACCATGCGGCCGAACACGTTGGTGAGGGCGGCGCCCAGGGCGAAGATGGACACCATCTGCACGAAGTTGGAGAGCGCGGTGGGGTTCTCGAACGGGTGCGCGGCATTGGCGTTGAAGAAGCCGCCGCCATTGGTGCCCAGCATCTTGATGGCCACCTGCGAGGCCACGGGCCCGACCGCGAGGGTCTGCTTGCCGCCTTCGAGGGTGGTGGCGTCCACGTAGGCGCCGAGGGTCTGCGGGATGCCCTGCCACACCAGGAACAGGGTGAAGACGATGCAGACGGGCAGGAGCACGTAGAGGGTGCAGCGGGTGATATCCACCCAGAAGTTGCCCACCGTCTGCGCCGAGGCGCGGGAGAAGCCGCGGATCAGCGCCAGCGCCAGCACGATGCCGGTGGCGGCGGAGAGGAAGTTCTGGTGGGTCAGGCCGAGCATCTGCACGAGATAGCTCATCGTGCTTTCGCCGCCGTAGTTCTGCCAGTTGGTGTTGGTGATGAAGCTCACCGCCGTGTTGAAGGCGAGGTCCGGCGCCACCGCCGACATGCCCTGCGGGTTGAACGGCAGCAGGTCCTGAAGGCGCATGAGCGCGTAGAGGATGGCGAAGCCGCCCAGGTGGAACAGGAGCATGGCGATGGTGTAGGTGAGCCAGTGCTGCTCGCGCGCCGCATCGACGCCGCCGAGGCGATAGATGACGCTTTCCACCGGCCGCAGCACGGGCGACAGGAAGGTGCGTTCGCCCGCGAACACGCGGGTCATGTAGGCGCCGAGGGGCCGCGTCAGCAGGAGGACGACGAGGCAGAACAGCGCGATCTGGATGAAGCCGTTGAGGGTCATTGGGGTTCTCCTCAGAACCGTTCGGGCCTGAGCAGGGCGAAGGTGAGGTAGAAGAGCAGGCCGGCGGTGACGAGCCCGCCGAGCGCGTAATCAAGCATCATGGGATGTCTCCTCGGGGCGGTGGCCGCAGGCATGCGACCGCGCCCGCTTTCAAGACGGAATGCAGGTTCGGGTGCGTGAGGGGCCCGCATGCGCCTGTCGCGATGCGGGCCGATCGGCGCGGCGTCAGAGCCGTTCGCAGACGTGGCCGTAGCCGATGGCCAGCGCGAACAGGGCAAGGCCCAGCGCGAGCATGAGAATGTCCAGCATCGTGGCGTTCCGATCCGTATCAGCGGCGGTACGGGCGGCGGGCCGCTTCCCGGAACAGGAAGCAGCCCGACCGCTCGTGCCTAAAGCTGGCGCGATGCGGATAAAGAGTCGAGACGGGTGCCCCGGCGCGGATATAGGAATCTCATAAAGACCGCGGGCCGGGCCCACCTTCTCAATCGCCTGGGTGCGGCCCGATCCGGGATGGGACGGCGAGGTCGTCCTGCCGATGGGGTGGCCCTGCGGCGCGCGGCCTCACAGCCCCAGATAGGCCGCGCGCACCTTCGGATCCACCAGCAGGGCGGCGCCCGTGCCTTCCATCACCACGCGCCCGGTCTCCAGCACGTAGCCGCGATCGGCGATGGCCAGCGCCGCCGAGGCGTTCTGCTCCACCAGCAGCACGGTGAGGCCCTCCGCCCGCAGTGCGCGCACCGCGGCGAGAATCTGGTCCACCAGCAGCGGGGCGAGGCCGAGGGAGGGCTCATCGAGCAGCAGCAGCTTCGGCGCCGCCATGAGCGCGCGGCCGATGGCCAGCATCTGCTGCTGCCCGCCGGACAGGCTCATGGCCGCGATCTTCCGCTTCTCGGCGAGCACCGGGAACAGGCCGTAGACATGGTCGAGCCGGCCGCGCGTGCCGGCATCCTGCCGGCGGTAGGCGCCGAGGCGCAGATTGTCCTCCACCGTCAGCGGGCCGAACACCTGCCGGCCTTCCGGCGACTGGGAGATGCCGCGCATGACGCGCTTGTGCGGTTCCAGCCGCTCGATGGGCTCGCCCTCGAACAGGATGCGCCCGGCGCGCGCCGGCTGCACGCCGGAGAGGGTGCGCAAAAGCGTGGTCTTGCCGGCGCCGTTGGAGCCCACCAGCGCGACGATCTCGCCGGCCTTCACCTGAAGCCACACCTCGTGCAGCACGCTGATGCGGCCATAGGCCGAGCTGACACCCTCAACCGTGAGCACGATCGGCCTCCCGTGCGCCGTGGTCACCGAGATAGGCGGCGATGACATCGGGGTTGTCGCGCACCGCCCGTGGCGGGCCTTCCGCCAGCGGCCGGCCCTGGGCCAGCACCAGAACCCGGTCGGAAATCTTCATCACCAGCTTCATGTCGTGCTCGATGAGCACCACCGCGACGCCGCTTCTGGCGATGTCGGCGATGAGGTGGTCCATGGCCTCGGTCTCCACCGGGTTGCAGCCGGCGGCGGGCTCGTCGAGGAGCAGGATCTTCGGGCTGGCCGCCAGCGCCCGGGCGATCTCCAGCCGCTTCAGCGCGCCGTAGGGCAGGGCGCCGGCGGAGGCGTCGGCGAGCGGGGCGAGGCCCACCTTGTCGAGCAGTTCCATGGCGCGCTCCCGCGTCACCCGGTTCTGCCGCCCGACGGCGGGCAGGCCGAGGAGGTCGGCGAGGAAGGAGGTGCGCTCCGACAGGTGGCAGCCGACCATCACGTTCTCCACCGCGCTCATGCGGAAGAACACCTGAAGGTTCTGGAAGGTGCGCGCCATGCCCCGGCGCACCAGCAGGTGCGGGGCAAGGCCGGTGATGTCCTCGCCGGCGAGCCGCACCTTGCCCTGCGAGGCGCGGTAGATGCCGGTGACGAGGTTGAACAGGGTGGTCTTGCCGTCGCCGTTCGGCCCGATGATGGAGAAGACCTGCCCCGCCTCCACCTTGAACGAGACGCGGTCCACCGCCTTGAGGCCGCCGAAGGCGATGCCGATGTCGCTGACATCGAGCAGGCTCGTGGGTCCCCCGTTCATGGCAGCCGCTCCATCAGGTAGGCGCGGATGGACGGCACGATGCCCTGCGGCAGGAAGATCATGAACACCATGATCAGCAGGCCCAGCACCGCCTGCTCGTATTCCTGCAGCGCGGTGAGCATCTGCGGCAGCACCACCAGGAAGGCGGCGCCCACCACGGTGCCGAACACCGAGCCGAGGCCGCCGATGATCACCATGGCGACGAGCTCGATGGAGTGGGAGAAGCTCGCCGCCTCGGGGGTGATGAGGCCGTTCATGGCGGCGAGCAGCCCGCCGGCCACCGCCGCATAAACCGCCGCCACCACGAAGGCCGCGAGCTTCTTCGACGCCACGTCGATGCCGGTGCCGGCGGCGGCCACCTCGCTGTCGTGCAGCGCGCGCAGCGCCCGCCCGGTGGGGCTGGCAGCGATGTTGAGGGCGAGGAGGGCGCCCACGAGGAGCGCGCCGGCCGTCACCCAGTACCAGCTTGTCGCCCCGGCCACGCGCCAGCCGAACAGCGAGAGGCGCGACACGGCCATGCCGTCCGGCCCGCCGGTGATCTCCGCCTCGCTGTGCAGCACCAAGGCGACGATGACGCCGAAGCCCAGGGTTGCGATGGCGAGGTAATAGCCCTTCAGCCGCAGGATCGGCCGGCCGACCGCATAGGCGACGAGGCCGGCGACCGCCGCGCCCAGCACCAGGCAGAGCAGCGGATCGAGCCCCAGCCGCACCGGGCTGATGGCCACCGTATAGGCGCCGATGCCGAGGAAGCCGGCGTGGCCCAGGCTCACCTGTCCCGCATAGCCCATGAGAATGGTGAGGCCGAGGGCGGCGAGGGCGAATATCCACACCAGCGCCGCCACCCGCAGATGGAAGGAGGAGGTGGAGACGAGCGGCACCAGCACCATCAGCGCGGCGAGGACGAGGAGGGGGGTGTAGCGGGCCCTGAGCGCCTTGCCGAGCATCACACGCGCTCCACGCTGCGGCCGCCGAACAGGCCGCGCGGCAGGAAGAACAGGACGAAGAGGATCATCAGGAAGGCCACCGCATCCTTGTAGGTGGAGGAGACATAGCCGGCGCCGAAGGTCTCCAGCAGGCCGATGAGCAGGCCGCCCACCACCGCCCCCAGGGGGTTGCCCATGCCGCCCAGCATGGCGGCGGCGAAGCCCTTCAGCGCGAACAGGGTGCCGATGTCGTAGCGGGTGAGGGTGATCGGCGTCGCCACCACGCCGGCGAGCGCGCCGATGGCGGCCGAGAGGCCGAAGGCCATGGCGAGGATCAGCGTGACGTTGATGCCCACCAGCTTCGCGGCCAGCCGGTTGGCGGCGGTGGCGAGCAGGCCCTTGCCGACGAGGGTGTGTTCCAGGAACAGGTAGAGCGCGACCACGAGGCCGATGGCGGTGCCGAGCACCCACAGGCTCTGCGGCAGGAGGGTGGCGCCGCCGATGGGAATGGGCGCATCGCCCGAGAAGGCGGGCAGGGAATGGAACTGCTTGTCGAAGACGATCTGCGCCACGCCCTTGATGAAGATGGACGCGCCGATGGTGATCATGATCAGCGTCACCGGCGAGGCGCCGCGCGCCGGCTCGATGGCGAGGCGGTGGAGCAGCAGCCCCACGCCGACCGCCGCCACCACCGCGATGAGCGCGGCCAGCGGCAGGGAGAGGCCGGAGGCCATCAGGAAGACGGTGCCCATGCCGCCGATCATGACGAAATCGCCCTGGGCGAAGTTGATCACGTCGGAGGCGTTGTAGATGAGGGTGAAGCCCAAGGCGATGAGCGCGTAGATCGCGCCCACCGTGAGGCCTGAGAACACGAGCTGGAGAAATTCGGACATGGTCTCTCGCACCGGATGTCCGGCGGCGCGCACGCCGCCGGGGCAGGGGCAGGGTGGAGGGAGCGGCCTGAAGGCGGATCCCGGTCAGGTTGGCGCTGGCTGACCGGTGAACCCGCCTCCGGGCTCAATACGTTTGCGCGGAACGTGGACGCGCGGGGCCGAAAGATCGGCTCAGCGCGTGGGAGCTTCCAGCACCCAGTCGCCCTTGCGGATCTCCAGCATGCGGAAGGAATCCGTGCCGAGGCCCAGATGGTCGGTGGGCGTGAAGGTGTAGACGCCGGTGACGCCCACATAATCCTTGGTGCCTTCCAGCGCGTCGCGGATCTTCTTCGGGTCGGCGGACTTCGCCTTCTCGATGGCCTTGGTGACGAGCTGGATGCCGTCGAAGCCATAGCCGCCGAAGGTGGAGACGGGCTGGCCGGTGGCCTTCTCGTAGGAGGCCTTGTACTCGGCCACCACCGGCTTCTGCTTGTCACTGGCGGCGAGCTTGTCGCCCACCAGGATGGCGGGGGCCGGCAGGCGCACGCCGTCGGCGGCCGGGCCGGCGAGGTCGATGAAGCTCTTCGAGGCGACGCCGTGGCTCTGGTAGAGCGGCAGGCCGATGCCGAGCTGGGCGAAGTTGCGGGTCACGATGGCCGGGCCCTGGCCGAAGCCGGGATTGAGCACCGCCTGGATGCCCGCCGTGTTCTTGATCTTGTTGAGCTGGGGCGTCATGTCGGAATCGGTGGCGCCGTAGGTTTCGTCGGCGACGACGGTGATGGCGTAGTCCGAAATCACCTTGAGGCACTGGTTGCGCATGGACTTGCCGAAACCATCCGTGCCCGAGATCATGCCGATCTTGGTGATGCCGCGCGCCTTCATGTCCTCGAAGATCTTCTGGCAGGCGGTCTTGTCGGTGTGGGGCGTCTTGAAGACGAAGGCGCGCACCGGCTCGACGATCTCGATGCCGCCGGCCAGCGACACGAAGGGAATGCCGGCTTCCTCGAACACCGGGATCATGGCCATGGTGGCGCCGGTGGAGGTGCCGCCGACCATGGCGACCACCTTGTCGTCCTCCACCAGGCGGGTGGCGAAGGTGCGGGCCTTGTTGGCGTCGCCGCCGTCGTCGTAGAGCACGAGCTCCACCGGCCGGCCGAGCAGCCCGCCCTTCTTGTTCAGCTCTTCCACATAGAGCTTGAGCGTTCTCGCCTCGGGGTCGCCGAGGAACGCGGAGGGGCCGGTGGCGGAGACCACCGAGCCGATCTTGATCGGATCGGCGGCGCGGGCGGTGGTGCCGAAGGTGGCGGCGGCGCCGAAGGCGGAGAGGGCGAAGGCGGCAGCGCGCAGCATCGGCCGCAGGCGTGCGGACGTTTCCATGTAGCGTTCCTCCAAAAGGTCCATTTCGGGCCGAGGAGCGGGTTGACCCGCCCCCGGAGCCCGCCCTCGGCGTCCCGCATGGCGGGCCGGCCGGAGGGGCGGCCTCCGTTCTTGAAACTGGCGGCGGACCAGAAATCCCGCCGCCCACCGGCAGGCCCTGGCCCGACGGAAGGGGAACTATATAATTGACCGACCGGATGGTCAATATAAGATGAGGTGGCCTGCGAGGGCGCCGCGCTGGGCCATTGATCGACCAGCCGGACAATATTTGTTATGCGGAGCCTTCCGCCGTGGCGGATGGTGGCGGGCGCGCGGCCTCACCGGAAGGGAAGGGCGCGGCGGCCCGCATGGATGGGGCAAGATGGCTCGGACACGCGCTCAGGACTACGACGTCAAACGACAGGCGATCCTTCACAAGTCGGCGGAGCTGTTCGCGCAGTTCGGCTATTCCGGCACTTCGATCACCATGATCGCCGAGGCCTGCGGCGCCTCCAAAGCCTTGCTCTACCACTATTATCCCGACAAGGGCGCGGTGCTTTTCGACATCTTGTCGACCCACCTGGAGCAGCTCATCCAGGCGGTGGAGGCAGCCCTGGAGGCGGCGCCGGCGGATGATCGTGTCTACGCCATCGCCTCCGCGTTGCTGGAATCGTATCGCGACGCCGATGCCGAGCACCAGGTGCAGATCGCCAACCTGAAACTGCTGTCCGCCGAGCAGCAGGACGCGCTGCGGGCCATGGAGCGGCGCCTCGTGGTGCTGATGTCGGAGGCCATCGCGGCGCAGGTGCCGCAGATCGGCCGGGGGCCGCTGCTCAAGCCGGTCACCATGTCCGCCTTCGGCATGCTCAACTGGCATTACCTTTGGTTTCGCGAGGGGCGGGGCCTGACCCGCGCGGAATATGCCCGTCTCGTCTCCCAGCTGATCATCGCCGGAGCCGCGGCCGCCGCGACGGCACCCGCGGCCGAGGCGCGGCCGGAGCCCCGCATCCGCGCCGTCGCGCCGGCGGCCGCGCCGCGCCGGCGGGCCAAGGCGCCGCCGGCCAAGCCGGAGCGGGACGAGGCGACCCCGGTCGGGAAAGGCGGGCGCCGCAAGGCGGAACAGCGGACGACGGATTAGCCGGCGGCGGAAGAGCGGAAGGCGGAACAGCGGAAGGCGGAACAGAGGAAGGCTTGCGCATCCGCCCGTCTCGGCTATGGAACGGCCATGCCGCGCCGCGCCCTCGATCTCATTCTCGACCATGTCCGCGCCGAGCCCTCGCGCACCTGGTCCATCATCGTCACCATCTATGGTGACGCCATCGTGCCGCGCGGCGGCTCGGTGTGGCTCGGCACGCTGCTCGCCTTCTTCCGGGGGCTGGACATCGCCGACGGCGTGGTGCGCACCGCCATGTCGCGCCTGGCCGCCGATGGCTGGCTGACGCGCACGCGCGTCGGTCGCAACAGCTTCTACCGGCTCGCCGACAAGGGCCGCGAGACGTTCGCGCGGGCCACCGAGCACATCTACAGCCACCGGCCGCCGGAATGGCGCGGGCATTTCGAGATGCTGCTCGTCGAGCCCTCCGCGCGGGAAGGCTTGCGCGCGGCGCTCGAGGCGGCAGGCTTTGGCGTGCCGCTGCCGGGCGTGTTCATCGCGCCGGCCGGCACGGCGGTGCCCGAGGAGGCGGGGGCCGGCCTGCGGCTCGATGTTTCCGGCGCGCAGGAGGCCCAGCAGGCCCTGGCCGCCCGCGCGTGGCGGCTGGAGGAGACGGCGGACGCCTACCGCAGCTTCATCGCCGTGTTCGATCCCCTCGACGCGGCCCTGGGCACGGAGGAGGCCCTGTCCGACCTCGAGGCCATGGTGGCGCGGGTGCTGCTGATCCACGAATACCGCCGCATCGTGCTGCGTGATCCGATCCTGCCCGCCGCCATCCTGCCCGCCGACTGGCCCGGCGCCGCCGCCCGCGCCCTGTGCGCCGGCATCTATGCCCGTCTCATCGACGCTTCCGAGCGCTGGCTCGATGAAAATGCCGTGGGCGAGGACGGGGCCGCGCTGCCGGCGGATGTGAAAATCAGGCGGCGTTTCAAGGCGTAAGCACGTGCGTCCGGGGTCGCGTGCGGTGCGTCCGGGATGTGGCGCGCCGCAATATGTTACGAAAAAACATTGAATGTCTATTTTTTGTAATATATAAAATCCGGACCAGGGAGGAAACCGCATGTACACGCAGGCCCTCAACGCCAATCCGGATGCCGACGCCCCCCAGCTTGAGGACGCCGCGCTGCTCGCCCGCTTCGAGGCGCGCGTGGCGGACGAAGCGCGCATCGAGCCCAATGACTTCATGCCCGCCGCCTACCGCCGCACGCTGACGCGGCAGATCTCCCAGCACGCCCATTCCGAGATCATCGGCATGCAGCCGGAGGGCAACTGGATCACCCGCGCGCCCTCGCTGCGGCGCAAGGCGGCGCTGCTCGCCAAGGTGCAGGACGAGTGCGGCCACGGCCTCTATCTCTATGCCGCCGCCGAGACCCTGGGCACGTCGCGGGAGGAACTGGTGGACCAGCTCCTCTCCGGCAAGGCCAAGTATTCGTCCATCTTCAACTATCCGACGCAGACCTGGGCCGACATCGGCGCCATCGGCTGGCTGGTGGACGGGGCGGCGATCATGAACCAGATCCCGCTCTGCCGCTGCTCCTACGGTCCCTATGCGCGGGCCATGATCCGGGTTTGCAAGGAGGAATCCTTCCACCAGCGCCAGGGCTACGAGATCATGCTCACCCTGGCGCGGGGCTCGGCGGAGCAGAAGGAGATGGCGCAGGACGCGCTGAACCGCTGGTGGTGGCCGAGCCTGATGATGTTCGGCCCGCCGGATGCGGCCAGCGCCCATTCCGACACCTCCATGTGCTGGAAGATCAAGCGCTTCTCCAATGACGAGCTGCGGCAGAAGTTCGTCGACGCCACGGTGCCGCAGGCGCATTTCCTCGGCCTCACCCTGCCGGACCCGGACCTCGTCTTCGACGAGGCGGCGGGCCATTGGCGCTATGGCACCATCGACTGGGAGGAGTTCAAGCAGGTGGTGGCCGGCAACGGCCCGTGCAACCGCGATCGCCTGGCCACCCGCCGCAAGGCGCATGAGGACGGCGCCTGGGTGCGCGAGGCTGCCCGCGCCTTCGCCGAGAAGCGCGCCGCCGCCAAGACCGCCGCTGCGGCCTGAACTGAAATCGAAGAACAGAGGAAACGCACCATGGTCGACGCCGCCACCCCGCTCTGGGAAGTGTTCATCCGCAGCCGCAACGGCCTTGCCCACAAGCATGCGGGCTCGCTGCATGCCGCTGACGCGACGCTGGCGCTCCAGGCCGCCCGCGACCTCTACACCCGCCGCGGCGAGGGGCTGTCCTTGTGGGTGGTGCCGTCCAGCGCCATCACCGCCTCGGATCCCGCCGACAAGGGCATGATGTTCGAGCCCACCGCCTCGAAGATCTATCGCCACCCCACCTTCTACGAGGTGCCGGAGGAAGTCGGCCACATGTGACCGGGGCGCGCGGCGCCCCCCATCAAGAGGAAAACCGCCCGCACGGCGGGCCGAGGTGAGGAAACCTTGTCATGGCCACCACGTCCATCACCGTCCGCGAGACGCCGCTCGTCCGCTACCTGCTGCGGCGGGCCGACGACGCGCTGATCCTCGGCCATCGCCTGTCCGAATGGTGCGGCCACGCCCCGACCATGGAGGAGGAGATGGCCCTCGCCAACATGGGGCTGGACCTCATCGGCCAGGCCCGCTCGCTCTACACCTACGCCGCCGAGGTGGAGGGGGAAGGCCATTGCGAGGACGATTTCGCCTACCTGCGCGGCGAGCGCTCCTACGGCAACCTGCTGCTGGTGGAGCAGCCCAACGGCGACTTCGCCCGCACCATGGCGCGCCAGCTGGTCTATTCCGCCTTCATCCATCCCTACTGGCGGGCGCTGATGGCCTCGCCCGACGCGACCCTTTCCGCCATCGCCGCCAAGGCGGAGAAGGAGAGCGCGTACCACGTGCGCCATTGCGCCGAATGGCTGATCCGCCTCGGCGACGGCACGCGCGAAAGCCATGCCCGCGCCCAGGCGGCGGTGGATCATCTGTGGCCCTTCACCGGCGAACTGTTCGAGGCGGATGCCGACGAGAAGGGCCTTGTTGCCGAAGGTGTGGTGCCGGATCCTGAAAGCCTGCGCGGCGCCTGGATGCAGACGGTGTCGGCGGTGCTTGCCGAGGCCACGCTGGCGCTGCCGCCGAACGGCTGGATGCAGAAGGGCGGGCGCGAGGGGCGCCATTCCGAGCATCTCGGGCCGCTGCTCACCGAGCTGCAATATCTCCAGCGCACCTTCCCGGGAGCCACCTGGTGACCGGCGCGGCGCTGTCCGACGCGGCGGCGCTGCGCGAGGAGGCCTGGCGCGTGGCGGGCGCGGTCGTAGATCCCGAGATTCCGGTGCTCTCCATCGCCGATCTCGGCGTGCTGCGCGACGTGACAATCTCCGACGGGCGGGTGGAGGTGGTGATCACCCCCACCTATTCCGGCTGCCCGGCCATGAACATGATCGCTCTCGAGATCGAACTGGCGCTCGACAAGGCCGGCCTCGGCCCGGTGTCGGTGAAGACGGTGCTCTCGCCCGCATGGACCACCGATTTCATGAGCGAGGATGGACGGCGCAAGCTGAAGGACTACGGCATCGCGCCGCCGGCGAAGACGGCCGGCCGCCGCGCCCTGTTCGGCGTCGAGGTGGTGGAATGCCCGCAGTGCGGTTCGTCCGACACGGTCGAGATCGCGCCCTTCGGCTCCACCTCGTGCAAGTCGCTGTGGCAGTGCAGGGCCTGCCGCGAGCCGTTCGACTATTTCAAATGCCACTGACGGGAAACGCCAAAGGAAACGCCATGGGATCCGCAACGGGAACCGCCCTCGACACCAGTGCCGCTTCCGGCGCGAGCCCGGCGCTTCTGGCCGGTGCGGCGCTGAAGGGTTCGGCCACGCCAAGATTCCACCGGCTCACGGTGCGCGACGTGCGCCGGGAGACGCCGGATGCGGTCTCCGTCACCTTCGATGTACCGCAGGATCTCGCCGCCGATTTCGCCTTTGCGCCGGGCCAATACCTGACCCTGAAGACGACGCTGGACGGCGAGGAGATCCGCCGCTCCTATTCCATCTGCTCGGGCCCGGACGATGGCGAATTGCGCATCGCGGTGAAGCAGGTGGAGAACGGCCTGTTCTCGTCCTGGGTGAATGCCAACCTGAAAAGTGGCGACGCCCTCGACGTGATGACCCCCACCGGCCGCTTCGGCCTGGAGCAGGCGCCGGGCGACGGGCGCGTCCATGTGGCGTTCGCGGCCGGCTCGGGCATCACCCCGGTGCTCTCCATCGCCCGCGGCGTGCTGGCGCGCGAGCCCGCAAGCCGCTTCTTCCTGTTCTATGGCAATCGCACCACCGACAACATCCTGTTCCGCACCGAGCTGGAGGAGCTGAAGGACCTGTTCCTCGGCCGCTTCAGCGTGTTCCACGTGCTGTCGCGGGAAGAGCAGGATCTCGCCATCCTCAACGGCCACCTGGACGGCGAGAAGGTGCGCCTGCTGCTCACCGCCATGGTGCCGGCGCAGGTGGTGGACCACGCCTTCGTCTGCGGCCCCACCGCCATGATCGACGAGCTGGAGGCCACCCTGAAGGATATCGGCCTGCCGCCGGAAAAGGTGCATGTGGAGCGCTTCGTCTCGGCGCTGGGTGGCAAGCCGCGCCCCAAGCCGCCAGTGGCGCCCGATGCCCCGCCGGCGCATGTGGCTTCCCTCATCGTGGATGGCAAGCGGCGCGACGTGCCGGTGGCCGAGGGCGAGGCCATCCTCGACGCGGCGCTGCGGGCCGGCATGGACCTGCCCTTCGCCTGCAAGGGCGGCATGTGCTCCACCTGCCGGGCGAAGGTGGTGGAAGGCACGGCCGAGATGGAGGTGAACTATTCGCTGGAGCCGTGGGAGCTTCAGGCCGGCTTCGTCCTCACCTGCCAGGCCAGGCCCACCAGCGCGCGGGTGGTGGTGGACTTCGACCAGGTGTGAGGAGGGCGGAGCGCCCCGGAAGCTGTTCCCCCGGGCCCCTCTCCGCCTCTCCCCTCGCGGGAGAGGGTGGATCGCGGCTCCGCCGCGAGACGGGTGAGGGGGGCCGGTGCCGCCGGGCACAGGGGTCTGAAGTGGAGAGATCCTGCCACCCCTCACCCCAACCTTCTCCCGCGAGGGGAGAGGGGGTGCACCGGTGCTTGGCCCATTCTACGGAACCTGTTCCGCCGGTCTCCCCTCTCTCGCAAGGGGAGGGGGGCGGCGCGGGCTCGGGCCTCGCAAGCGCTTCGGCGGCCATCGTCCATAGCGAAAAAAAGCCCGGCACGCGCGCCGGACCTTTTCAGTTGGGGATGGCGGCGGGCGTTCCCGCCGCCGGGAGGATCAGGCGCTCCTCACCCCTTCGGGCGGCGATCGATGACGCGTTTGGCCTTGCCGGCGGCGGTGCGCTCGATGTCGCCGGGCGCGTGCAGCTCGATGCGGGTGGTGATGCCCACCGTGTCCTTGATGCGGGCGAGGATGCGGGTGGCGCAGGCGTCGAGGTCGGTGCTGCCGTAGGCGTCCTCGCGGATCTCGGCGTGCACGGTCATCTCGTCCATGCGGCCCTCGCGGATGAGCTCCAGCTGGTAGTGGCCCGAGCAGGTCTCCACCGAGAGGAGGATCTCCTCGATCTGGGTCGGGAAGACGTTGACGCCGCGCAGGATGATCATGTCGTCCGAGCGGCCGGTGACCTTCTCCATGCGCCGCATGCCGGGCCGCGCCGTGCCGGCCAGCAGGCGGGTGAGGTCCCGTGTGCGGTAGCGGATGATGGGGAAGGCTTCCTTGGTGAGGGAGGTGAAGACCAGCTCGCCCTTCTCCCCGTCCGGCAGCACCTCGCCGGTGTCGGGATTGATCACCTCCGGGTAGAAATGGTCCTCCCAGATGTGCAGGCCGTCCTTGGTCTCCACGCATTCCTGCGCCACCCCCGGCCCGATGACTTCGGAGAGGCCGTAGATGTCGGTGGCGTCGAGGGCGAAGTCGCGCTCGATTTCCTCGCGCATGGCGTTGGTCCACGGCTCGGCGCCGAAGATGCCGTATTTGAGCGAGGAGGCGCGCGGGTCGAGCCCGGCCTTGCTGAAGCCGTCGAGCAACGCGAGCATGTAGCTCGGCGTCACCATGATGGCGTCGGGGCGGAAGTCCTGGATGAGCTGCACCTGGCGCTCGGTCATGCCGCCGGACATGGGAATCACCGTGCAGCCGAGCCGCTCCACCCCGTAATGCGCGCCGAGGCCGCCGGTGAACAGGCCGTAGCCGTAGGCCACGTGCACCATCATGCCCGGCCGCACGCCCGCCGCGCGGATGGAGCGGGCCATCACGTCCGCCCACATGTCGATGTCGGCGCGGGTGTAGCCCACCACGATGGGCTTGCCGGTGGTGCCGGAGGAGCCGTGCACGCGCAGGAGCTTCTCCCGCGGTACCGCGAACAGGCCGAAGGGGTAATTGTCGCGCAGGTCGGTCTTCACGGTGAAGGGGAATTTGGCAAGGTCCGAGAGCTCGCGCAGGTCGGAGGGGTGCACCCCCGCCGCGTCGAACTTCTGCCGGTAGAAGGGCACGTTCTCGTAGGCGTGGCGGAGCGACCAGGCGAGGCGCTCGCGCTGGAGTGACATGATCTCGTCCCGCGAGGCGCGTTCGGCGGGGTCGAGGCCGGCCTCGAAGGAGCGGCCAAAGGAAACTGCGGGCAGGGCCATGTTCATCGTCTCCTCCAATCAGGCGGTGGTTTTTTCCTCGCGGCTCTCCGGCGCGCGCTCCGGCTGCGCGATGAGCGCGCCGCCGATGCTGCGAGAGTGCCCGCGAAACTGGGCGATCACCACTGCGTCCTCGCTCACTTCCACGTCGTAGATGCCGGAGCGGCCGTTGCGCGCCACCTCGCGCGCCCGCGCCACCAGCTGCTTGCCGCGCGTTCCGGGGCGCAGGTAGGTGACCGAGCAGTGGGCCGCCACCGTGCGCTCGTCATAGGTGTTGCAGGCGAAGGCGAAGGCGCTGTCGGCGAGGGCGAAGATGAAGCCGCCATGGGCCATGCCGAAGCCGTTGCACATGCGCTCGGTGAGCGTCATAGCAAGGGTGGCGGTGCCCGGCCCCACCTCCAGGATCTCCATGCCCAGACCCTGGCTCGCCTGGTCGGTGGCCCACATGGTCTCGGCGCACAGGCGTGCCGTCTCCTGCGGCGAGCGGACCGGCGGGGCGGCACTCATGCGCGCCGTCCCGAGAAGCGCGCGGGGCGCTTCTCCACGAAGGCGGAGACCCCCTCGCGATAGTCCGGCGTACGGCCGGCCTCGCGCTGGAGGTCGCGCTCGAGGTCGAGCTGGGTGTCGAGCCCGTTGCTGGCGGAGGCATTGAGCGCCGCCTTGGTCAAGGCGAGCCCCTGTGTCGGCTGGGTGGCGAGGTGCGCGGCGAGGGCGCGGGCCTCGTCCATGAGCGTGGCATCGTCCACCGCCTTCCAGATGAGCCCCCAGCTTTCGGCCTTCTCCGCGCTCAGCGGCTCCGCGAGCAGCATGAGCGCCCGGGCGCGGGCGTCGCCGACGAGGCGGGGCAGGAAGAAGGTGCCGCCGGAATCCGGCACGAGGCCGATCCTGGCGAAGGCCTGGATGAACTTGGCGGAGCGCGCCGCCAGCACGATGTCGCAGGCGAAGGCGATGTTGGCGCCGGCGCCCGCCGCCACCCCGTTCACCGCGCAGACCACCGGCTTGCGCAGCCCGCGGATGCGGCGGATGAGGGGGTTGTAGAACGCCTCGATCGTCGCGCCGAGGTCGGGCGGGCCGTCGGCGCTGGCCCGGTCGCCGAGATCCTGTCCGGCGCAGAAGCCCCGCCCGGCGCCAGTGAGGAGCACCGCCCGGCAGGCCTCGTCCGCCGCGGCGTCGAGGGCTGCGGCGAGGGCGCGGTGCAGGTCTTCGTTGAAGGCGTTGAGCCGGTCGGGACGGTTGAGCGTCAGCTCCGTCCAGCCGTCGTGCTCAGCCACGATAAGCGATGGCTCCACTTCGTCCTCCCTGCCGGGGCTCTTTGAGAGCCTCTTGAATTAACCGGTCGATCGGTTAATCTTTAGCGGACAGGGCGGGCTTGTCAACATCGACGACGCGCGCTCCGCCGGCAGGGCCGGATCCGCCAGGGCGCCCGGCCCGGGCGGCGAATCCGGTTCCAGGGGCAAGAAAAGAAGCCGTTCCATGCGCCGGCGGGCGGCGCTGCCGGAACGGGATCAGGGGAGAAGGCCATGGATGATCTGTTCCGGGCGCACGCCGCGCTCCTGGATGCGGCCGTTGCGGCGGCGCGCGACCGGGGGTTCTGGTCCGCCTTTCCCGAAAATCCGAAGGCCTATCCCGAGGGCGCCGCGGCGGCCGGCGCGGCGGCGTTCGAGGCGCTGGTGAACCGGCCCTTCGACCTCGGCGGGACGGCAGACGTGCCGGCGCGGCAAGTGGGGTCCGAGGTCTCGCCCTTCGGCCCGGCGCTCGGCATCACCTATCCCGCGCGGCCGGCGGACGATCTCGTCGACGCCGCGGAACGGGCGCTTCAGGCCTGGGCCGCCGCTCCGGTGGAGCGCCGCGTGGGCATCGCGCTCGAAATCCTCGTCCGGCTCAACCGCGAGAGCTTCCTCATCGCCAAGGCGGTGGAGCACACCACGGGGCAGGCGCCCGCCATGGCCTTCCAGGCCGGCGGCCCGCACGCGCAGGATCGCGGGCTGGAGGCGGTGGCCTACGCCTATGCGGAGATGTCACGCGTGCCCGGGGCGGTGCTCTGGGAGAAGCCCATGGGGCGTTCCTCCATCCGCCTCGACAAGGATTTTCACGTGGTGCCACGGGGCGTCGGCCTCGTCATCGGCTGCGCCACCTTTCCCACCTGGAACAGCTATCCGGCGCTCTTTGCCGACCTCGCCACCGGCAATGCAGTGATCGTGAAGCCGCACCCGGCGGCGATCCTGCCGCTCGCCGTGACGGTGCGGATCGGACGGCAGGTGCTGGCGGAGCAGGGCTTCGACCCCGATGTCCTGCAACTCGCCCCCGATACCGCGGAGGCGCCGCTGGCCAAGGACCTCGCCACCCATCGGGGTGTGGGCATCGTCGATTTCACCGGCTCCTCGGCCTTCGGCGGCTGGCTCAGGGCGAACGTGAGGGACAAGCTCGTCTTCACCGAGGAGGCGGGGGTGAACACCATCGTCATCGCCTCCACCGATGCCTTCTCGGCCATGTGCCAGAACATCGCCTTCTCGCTGTCGCTCTATAGCGGGCAGATGTGCACGGCGCCGCAGACGATCTTCGTGCCGGCCTCCGGCATCGCCACCGACGAAGGCCACAGGAGCTTCGGCGAGGTGGGGTCCGGCATCGCCAGCGCCATCGACGTCCTGCTGTCGGATCCGGCCCGCGCGGCGGCGGTGCTCGGCGCCATCCAGAACCCGGCGACCCTCGCCCGCATCGATGCGGCGCGCGGCCTCGGCCGCATCGTGCGCGACAGCGCCGCGCTGCAGGTGGAGGGCGCGCGCACCGCGACGCCGCTGCTGCTGGCCGTGGCCGCCGAGGACGAGGCGGCCTGGCTGGAGGAGCGCTTCGGTCCCATCGCCTTCGTGGTGGCGGTGCAGGATGCGCAGGACGCCGTCGCCCGCGCCACCCGCGCGGCGCGGGAGAAGGGCGCCATCACCGCCGCCCTCTACAGCACCGACGCCGCCGAAATCGAGCGGGCCATTCCGGCCTATGCGCGGGCCGGCGTCGCTCTCTCGGTGAACCTCACCGGCGGCATCTACGTGAACCAGAGCGCCGCGTTCAGCGACTACCACGTCTCCGGCGCCAACCCCGCCGGCAATGCCTGCCTGACGGACGCGGCCTTCGTGGCCGGCCGCTTCCGCGTGGTGTGCGTGCGCCGTCCCGCCGCCGCCTGAACCCGAGCCCTTCCGGAGACTACCATGGCCGACGCCTTCATCTGCGACTTCGCGCGTACACCCATCGGCCGCTATGCCGGCGCCCTCAAGGACGTGCGGGCGGACGACCTCGCCGCCCATCCCATCCGCGTGCTGAAGGCGCGCAATGCCGGCGTGGACTGGGAGGCGGTGGACGACGTCATCCTTGGCTGCGCCAACCAGGCGGGCGAGGACAATCGCGACGTGGCGCGCATGGCGGCGCTCTTGGCCGGCCTGCCGGTGAGCGCGCCGGGGACCACCGTCAACCGCCTGTGCGGCTCCGGTCTCGATGCGGTGGGCATCGGCGCCCGGGCGATCATGACGGGGGATGCCGACCTCATCATCGCGGGCGGGGTGGAGAGCATGACCCGCGCCCCCTTCGTGATGGGCAAGGCGGGAGAGGCCTTCTCCCGCCAGGCGGAGGTGTTCGACACCACCATCGGCTGGCGCTTCGTCAACCCGCTGATGAAGACGCAGTACGGCGTGGATTCCATGCCGGAGACCGGCGAGAACGTGGCCGAGGACTTCCGGATCTCCCGCGCCGACCAGGACCTGTTCGCCTGGCGCTCGCAGCAGCGCGCCAAGGCGGCGCAGGAGGCCGGCTTCTTCGCCCGCGAGATCGCGCCGGTGGAGGTGAAGGGGAAGAAGGGCGCGGTGAGCGTCGTGGACAGGGACGAGCATCCGCGCGCCGACACCACGCTGGAGCAGCTCGCCGCGCTGAAGACGCCGTTCCGCAAGACCGGCGGCACGGTCACCGCCGGCAACGCCTCCGGGGTCAATGACGGGGCGGGCGCGCTGATCCTCGCCTCCGAGGCGGCGGCGCGGAAATACGGCCTCACCCCCCGCGCCCGGCTGGTGTCGGTGGTGCAGGCGGGGGTGCCGCCGCGCATCATGGGCATCGGCCCCGCGCCGGCCACCCGCAAGCTGCTGGAGAGGAACGGGCTTTCCCTCTCCGACATCGACCTTTTCGAGCTCAACGAGGCCTTCGCCTCGCAGGCGCTGGCGGTGCTGCGCCAGCTCGGCCTGCCGGACGACGCCGAGCATGTGAACCCCCATGGCGGGGCCATCGCGCTGGGCCATCCCCTCGGCATGTCCGGCGCCCGCCTCGCCATGACGGCGGTCAGCGCGCTGGAGGTGCGCGGGGGCAAGCGGGCGGTCGCCACCATGTGCATCGGTGTCGGCCAGGGCATTGCGGCCCTTGTTGAGAAGGTTTGATCCATGGACGCCGTGAGCTCTCCGGTCACCGTGACCCGCCATGGCGCGGTGGCGGTGATCGGCATCGACCATCCGCCGGTGAACGCGCTGTCGACGGGCGTGCGGCAGGGCCTGCTGGATGCGGTGCGGGTCCTTGATGGTGACCCGCAGGTGGCGGCGCTGGTCATCAGCGGCGGGGCGGGGCGGTTCATCGCCGGCGCCGACATCCGCGAGATGAGCCTGCCGCCGGGCCCGCCCCTGCTGCCCGACGTGGTGGCGGCCATCGATGGCTGCGCCAAGCCGGTGGTGGCGGCGCTCGACGGCGCCGCGCTGGGCGGCGGCTGCGAGATCGCGCTGGCCTGCGACCTCAGGCTCGCCGGGCCGAAGGCGCTGGTGGGCCTCACCGAGACCCGCCTCGGCCTCATCCCCGGCGCCGGCGGCACCCAGCGTCTGCCCCGCCTCACAGGGGTGGCCGAAGCCATCGCCCTGGTCTGCGAGGGCCGGGTGCTGAAGGCGAGGGACGCCCTCGCCCTGGGCCTCGTCGACGCGGTGGAGGGCGATGTCCTCGCCGCCGCCATCGCGCGCGCGCCGGCAACCGCCAAGCGCCGGCTCTCGGCGCTGCCGGTGCCGCCGGGGGACAAGGACGCGGAAGCCGCCGCCATCGCCCGCGCCCGCAAGGGAGCGAAGGGCATGCCGGCCATCGAAGAGGCGATCCGGGTCATCCGCGCGGCGGAGGCGGGCGACTTCGCCGCCGGCCTCGCCGCCGAGCGCGCCGCCTTCCTCGCCTTGCGCGAGAGCGCCGAGGCCAAGGCCCTGCGCCACCTGTTCTTCGCCGAGCGCGAGGCCGGCAAGGTGCCGGGGCTGGAAGGGGTGGCGGCGCGGCCGGTGGCTTCGGTCGCGGTGATCGGCGCCGGCACCATGGGGGCGGGCATCGCCGTGGCCCTGGCCGATGCCGGGCTCGCGGTCACCCTGGTGGAGCGGGACGACGAGGCGGCAGTGGCCGGCCTCGGCCGGGTGCGCGCCGTCTACGAGCGGCAGGTGAAGAGCGGGCGCATCAGCGCGGCGCAGGGCGCGGAGCGCCTCGCCCGCGTCACCCCCACCGCCGACTGGGGCCGGCTCGCTTCCGTGGACCTCGTCATCGAGGCCGCGTTCGAGGACCTGGCGGTGAAGACCGACATCTTCCGCCGCCTCGACGCCATCGCCCGGCCCGGCGCGGTGCTGGCCACCAACACCTCCTATCTCGACCTCGACGCCATCGCCGCCGCCACCGCCCGGCCGCAGGACGTGGTGGGCCTGCACTTCTTCGCCCCGGCCAACATCATGAAGCTGCTGGAGGTGGTGAAGGCGGCCCGCACCGCGCCGGACGTGCTCGCCACGGCCCTGGCGCTGGGCAAGAAGATGGGCAAGCAGGCGATCGTGGCGGGCAATTGCGACGGCTTCATCGGCAACCGCATCTATGCGCTCTACCGCCGCCACGCGGAAGTTCTGGTGGAGGACGGCGCCTCACCGCAAGACGTGGACGCGGCGCTGGAGGCCTACGGCTTCGCCATGGGCCTCTTCGCGGTCTCGGACATGTCCGGCCTCGACATCGCCTATGCCATGAGGAAGCGCCGGGCGGCGACGCGCGATCCGGGCGAGCGCTATGTCGACATCGCCGACCGGCTGGTGGAGGCGGGCCGGCTCGGCCGCAAGACCGGCGCCGGCTGGTACGCCTATGACGCGGCCGGCAACCGCGCCCCCGATCCCCTCGTCACGCAGGTGATCGAGCAGGCCCGCGCGGCGAAGGGCATCACCCCCCGCAGCTTCACCGCCGAGCAAATCCAGCGGCGCCTCCTCGCCGTCATGGCCAGCGAGGGGGCGAAGGTGCTCGCCGAGGGCATCGCGCTTCGCGCCTCCGACATCGATCTCGCCTTCGTCAACGGCTACGGCTTCCCGCGCATCAAGGGCGGGCCCATGTGGGCCGCCGATGCGATGGGGCTGAAGGCCGTCCTCAGGGAAATGGAATCGGCCCATGCGGCCGCAGGCGCCGGCTCCGAGCCCGCACCCCTGCTCGTGGAACTGGCAACGCACGGCGGCACCTTCGCCGGATGGCATCAGGGAGGACAACAAGAATGACCCGGATCCTCAACAGCTACGCCTTCGACCGCTGGTTCGCGCCGGCTGCCGGTCTTGTGGACATTCCCAGTGCCATCGACGGCCGCGTCGTGGCGCGCACGTCCACGCAGGGGCTCGATCTCGGCGCCATGGTGCACCACGCCCGGACGGTGGGCGGCCCCGCGCTGCGGGCGCTCACCTTCCACCAGCGCGCCGACCTGCTGAAGGCGCTCGCGGCGCATCTCTCCGCCCACAAGGAGGCGCTCTACGCCCTCGCAGCCGACACCGGGGCGACCAAGCGCGACAATTTCTTCGACATCGACGGCGGCATCGGCACCCTCTACGCCTATGCCTCGCGCGGGCGGCGGGAGCTGCCGGGCGAGCGCTTCGTGGTGGAGGGCGGGCCGGAAGGCCTCTCCAAGGGCGGCACCTTCATCGGCCTGCACATCCTCACCCCGCTCCAGGGGGTGGCGGTGCATGTGAACGCCTTCAACTTCCCCTGCTGGGGCATGCTGGAGAAGCTCGCTCCCGCCATTCTCGCCGGCGTGCCGGTCATCACCAAGCCGGCGACCGCCACCTCCTACGTGGCGGAAGCGGTGGTGCGGCTCATCGTCGACGCGGGCATCCTGCCAAGGGGCGCGCTGCAGTTCGTCTGCGGCGCCGCCGGCGACCTCCTCGACCATCTGGCCGGGCAGGACGTGCTCTCCTTCACTGGCTCGGCCGAGACCTCGCAGGCGCTGCGCGACCATCCGGCGGTCTCGCGCAACGCGGTGCGCTTCATCGCCGAGCGCGATTCGCTCAACGCCGCCGTGCTCGGCCCGGACGCGGTGGAGGGCACGCCCGAGTTCGACCTCTTCGTGAAGGAGGCGGTGCGCGAGATGACGGTGAAAGCGGGCCAGAAATGCACCGCCATCCGCCGCATCCTCGTGCCCCGCGCGCAGGAAGGCGCGGTGATCGCCGCGCTGAAGGCGGGCCTTGCCGGCGTGAGCGTGGGCGATCCGCGGCGCGAGGACGTGCGCATGGGTCCGCTGGCGAGCCTCGCCCAGCGGGCGGCGGCGCGCGCGGCGGTGGCGCGGATCGCGAAGGAAGCGGAGATCGTCTTCGGCGATCCCGAGGTCGTCGCGCCCCTCGGCGCGGATGCGCAGGCGGGCGCCTTCATGGCACCGGTGCTGCTGCGCTGCCCTTCGCCGCTTGCGGCGGTGGCTCCCCATGGGGTGGAGGCCTTCGGGCCGGTGGCCACTGTCATGGCCTATGACGGGCTCGACGAGGCGGTGGCGCTGGTGGCCAAGGGCGAGGGCAGCCTCGTCGCCTCGGTGTGCACCCACGATCCCGAGGTGGCGCGGGAGCTGGTGTTCGGCATCGCCGCCTATCACGGCCGCCTGCTGGTGCTGGACCGGGACTGCGCCAAGGAATCCACCGGCCACGGCTCGCCGATGCCGGGCCTCGTGCACGGCGGGCCCGGGCGGGCCGGTGGCGGCGAGGAGATGGGCGGCCTGCGGGGCGTGTTCCACTATCTCCAGCGCACGGCCATCGAGGGCTCCCCGGCGCGGCTCTCGGCCCTCACCGGAACCTGGCTGTCGGGCGCGCCGGCGCCGGTGACCGCCGAGCACCCCTTCAAGCGGGACTATGAGGGGCTTTCCATCGGCGACACGGTGGAGACGGGCTCGCGCACCATCTCGCTGGAGGACATCGAGCACTTCGCCCATTTCACCGGCGACACCTTTTATGCCCACATGGACGAGGCGGCGGCCAAGGCCAATCCATTCTTCCCCGGCCGGGTCGCCCACGGCTACCTCATCCTGTCGTTCGCCGCCGGCCTGTTCGTGGATCCGGCGCCGGGGCCGCTGCTCGCCAATTACGGGCTCGACACCCTGCGCTTCCTGAAGCCGGTGTCGCCGGGGGATGCGATCCGGGTGCGGCTGACGGTCAAGCACAAGCAGCCGGGCCGCAAGCCGGAATATGGCGAGGTGCGCTGGGACGCGGAGGTGTTCAACCAGAACGGGGAGACCGTAGCGCGCTACGAGCTGCTCACCATGAGCGCGCGCCGGCCGCCGGCGGAGGCCCTGCGGGAGGCGGTCTGACGCCATCCGAACGGCGGGGGCGGCACGGCCGCCCCCGCTGATCTCAATCCCAGGCCGGCGCGAGGCCCTCGGGGCTCACCAGGCGCCCGTCCGGCCGGGCCAATGCGGAGACCGCCGCCATTTCCTGCCCGGACAGGGCGAAATCGAAGATGGCGAAATTCTCCGCCGCCCGCGCCTCGCTCACCGTCTTGGACAGGGCGACGAGGCCCGGCTGCTGCACCACCCAGCGCAGCACCACCTGCGCCACCGAGCGGCCGTGCGCCGCGGCGATCTCCCTGAGCACCGGATCGGCCAGGACCTTGCCGTCCGCCATGATGAAATAGGCGGTGACGGAAAGGCCGGCGGCGCGGGCGGCGGCGACCACCTTCGACTGGTCGATATAGGGGTGCAGCTCCACCTGGTTGGTGACCAGCGGCGCCCGCGAGAGCTTCACCGCCTCTCCCATCAGCGCCGTGGTGAAGTTGGAGACGCCGATATGGCGCACCTTCCCGGCGTCCTTCACCTCGTTCAGCGCGCCGATCTGCTCGGCCAGCGGCACGGCGGCGTTGGGCCAGTGGAGCAGCAGCAGGTCCACGTGATCGGTCCTGAGCTTCTTCAGGCTCTCGTCCACGGAGGCGAGGAAGGCGGCGCGGGGATAGTTGGTCACCCATACCTTGGTGGTGAGGAAGATATCGCCGCGCGGCACGCCGGAGGCGGCGATCGCCGCGCCCACCTCGGCCTCGTTGCCATAGATCTGCGCCGTGTCCACGTGGCGGAAGCCGAGTTTCAGCGCGTGCGGCACCATGCGCAGCGTGTCGGCGGGGGAGACGCGGAAGGTGCCGAAGCCGATGGCGGGAATGGCGGCCCCGTTGGCGGTGACGGTGTGCATGACGTTTCCCTTCTTCAGATCTCGCAGAGGACGGCCTTCTTGCGGCCGTCGAGGGCGCCGCTCCACACGGTGAGCCCGAGGGCGCCGGCCACCATGATGCCGCCCACGATGGGGGTCGCGCCAAGGCCCAGCGGCGAGGCCACCACCAGCCCGCCGATCCATGCGCCGATGGCGATGCCCAGGTTGAAGGCGGCGATGTTGAGGGCGGACGCGGTGTCCACGGCGCTGGGACGATACACCTTGGCAAGCTCCACCACATAGATCTGCAGGCCCGGCACGTTGGCGAACGACAGGAAGCCGAGGGCGGCCAGCGTCACCAGCGTTGCCAGCGGCGAGGGGGCGGTGAAGGCGAAGGCGACGAGGACGACGGCCTGGGCGCCGAACAGCAGCGTCAGCGCCTTCACCGGATCGCGGTCGGCGATGCGGCCGCCGGAGAGGTTCCCCGCCGCGATGGCGATGCCGTAGAGGACGAGGATGAGGCTGACCTGCGAGGCGGCGAAGCCGGTGATGGTCTCCAGGATGGAGGCCAGATAGGTGAAGGCGACGAAGGTGCCGCCATAACCCAGCGCCGTCATGCCGAAGGCGAGGAGCAGACGGCCGGAGCCCAGCACCCGCACCTGGTCGAGGAGCGAGGCGGCCGGCGCCTTGGGGATGTTGCGCGGCAGCAGCAGGGCGATGGCGATGAAGGCGATCACACCGAGCACCGCGACGCCGGCGAAGGTGGCGCGCCAGCCGAAGGTCTGGCCGATGAAGGTGCCCAGCGGCACGCCGGTCACGATGGCCACCGTCAACCCCATGAACATCAGGGCGATGGCGGAGGCCCGCCGGTTCTCCGGCACCAGGTCGGCGGCGATGGTGGAGCCCACCGAGAAGAAGACACCGTGGGCGAAGGCGGAGATGACCCGCGCGCCGAGCAGCATCTCGTAAGAGGGGCTCAGCGCCGCCAGCGTGTTTCCGGCGATGAACAGGGCCATCAGGCCGAGCAGCAGCGGCTTGCGCGCCACCTTGCCGGTAAGGGCGGTGAGGATGGGCGCGCCGAAGGTGACGCCGAGCGCGTAGACGCTGACGATCAGGCCGGCGAGCGGCAGGGTGATGCCGAGGTCCTTGGCCACGGTCGGCAGGAGGCCGACGATGACGAACTCGGTGGTGCCGATCGCATAGGCCGCGATCGTGAGGGCGTAGAGGGCGATGGGCATGGACTGTTCCCCTGTCCGGCGGGAGGCGCGCGGCATGCTTCAGTGAAGCCCGCCGACGCTCCGGCGCCTTGTCTGGACGCACGTCCTTCACGCGAAGCGCGGCCGTTTTCTTCGAAACAGCAGCGTCGGCGGAAGGCGGGACGCGTGAAAACCGGCGCCCCGGGCGGGGTGCCGCTCGCAGCCAAGATGGGGCAGGGGGTGTTTCGCCTGAAGATGGCATTATGTAACAATGTCTTTGAATTGAATTCATAGGTGGTGTCTTGGACAACCGTGCGGGCGAGATGGGGGTGTTCGTGGCGTCGGCGGAGGCGGCGGGATTCTCGGCCGCCGGGCGCAAGCTCGGCCTGTCGCCCTCCGCGGTGAGCAAGCTCGTCACCCGCCTTGAGGACCGGCTCGGCACGCCGCTGTTCCAGCGCTCCACCCGCGCCCTCCAGCTCACGCCAGAGGGGGTCCTCTATCTGGAGCGGGCGCGGCGCATCCTTGCCGAGATCGACGACACCGAGCGCCTCATCTCCACCGGCGCCGGGGTGGTGCCGCGGGGCCGCCTGCGGGTCAATTCATCCGTCGCCTTCGGCGAGGTGTGCCTGTTGCCGAGGGTTCCGGAATTCCTCGCGCTCTATCCGCAGGTGGAGCTCGATCTGTCGCTGACCGACACGGTCATCGATCTGGTGGACGAGCGGACCGACATCGCCATCCGCACCGGCGTGCTGCGGGATTCGCCCCTGAAGGCGCGCAAGCTCATGGACAATCCGCGCGTCATCGTCGGGTCCCCGGCTTATCTCGAGCGCCATGGCGTGCCGAAGACCCCGGCGGACCTCGCGCGCCACAATTGCCTGCGCTTCAATTTCCCCTGGGCACCGGGCGAATGGCCGTTCCGCGACCCCGCCAGCGGCGAGCCGTTCGCGCTGCCGGTGGCGGGGTCGGCTTACGGCAACAGCGGCGTGGTCCTGCGTTACCTGGCCCTCGACGGGGTGGGGCTGGCGCGGCTTGGCCGCTACCACGTGGGCGGCGACATCGCCGCCGGCACCCTCACGTGCGTGCTGGAAGACTTCAACGCCGCCGACATCGAGCCCATCCACGCCGTCTATGTGGGGCATGCGCATCTGGCCGCCCGCATCCGCGCCTTCGTGGACTTCCTTGCCGACGCCATCCGCCGGGACGGCGCCTGACGTCCCGGCGTCGACATCGACTTTCCCGCACGTCTGGCTGAGACTGGATCCGGGCTCGGTCGCACGGGGAGGGGAAGGTGACGCAGGACAACACGCCGCCCGGCGCCGAAGCCGCGCCGGCAGCCGCTCCCGGCAGAACCGCGGCCGCCGCATCCGCCGGGCGCAACCTCGTCGTGCTGTGCGACGGCACGGCGAACCATCTCGGCCGCGACCTCAGCCACGTGGCGCGCCTGTTCCGCTGCCTCAGGCGCGGCGAGGCGCAGCGGGCGTTCTACAATTCCGGCGTCGGCACGGTGGGCGGCGACATGTGGTGGTCGCGCCGTCTGCGCGCCGGCAAGGCGCTGTTCGAGCAGGCGTCGGGGTATGCCATCGATCGCGACATTATCGCCATGTACGGCTACATCTGCGCCAACTACGCGCCCGGCGACCGGCTGTACCTGTTCGGCTTCAGCCGTGGCGCCTATTCGGTGCGGATCGTGGCCTCGCTGCTGCACATGGTGGGGGTGCTGCCGCCTGACCAGCTCAACCTCGCCGGCTATGCCCTGAGCTACCTCAAGCAAATCTCCGAGCGCAACGGCAAGGCCGACTGGGCGGATTTCGAGCGCGTCTACACCTTCGGCCGCATCGCCGGGGCAAAGCGCGCCACCCTCCACTTCCTCGGCCTGTTCGACACGGTGTCGAGCGTCATCCTGCCGGGCCGCAACGGCATCTTCCCCGGCCTTGCCACGCTGCCCTACACGCGGGTCAATCCCAGCGTCGAGGTGGTGCGCCACGCCTGCGCCATCGACGAGCGGCGCGTGATGTTCCGCCTGAACCGCTGGGAGGAGCCGCAGCCCTTCCAGCCCAATCCCTACGCCCCGCTGGACGCCCCGCCGCTCCAGGACGTGAAGCAGGTGTGGTTCGCCGGCAACCATTCGGATGTGGGCGGCGGCTATCCGGAAGCCGATGCCGGCCTCGCCAAGATCCCGCTGCTGTGGATGCTGCGGGAGGCGCAGGCGCAGGGCCTCGCCGTCAATCCCGACCGCGTGGCCCGCTATGTCACCGCCACCGCGCCGCCGGAGGCCGGGGCGGCCTATGCCAAGCCCGATCCGCTGGGGCCGCTGCACGATGCGCTAACGGGCGCCTCCCATCTCTTCGAGCTGCTGCCGCGGGCGAGCCGCTTCGCCGAGACCCGGACGCCGCGCGGGCCGTTCTATTTCCCCCTCGGCGAGCCGCGCGCCCTGACCCGCACCCGCCCGCGCCCGCTGGTCCACCACAGCGTCGTCGACCGCATCGCCGGGGGCAATTATCACCCGGTGAACCTGCCGGCGGACTACGACATCGAGCCGTGACCCGCGGCCGGTTCAGCCGGCCATGCCACCGGCGCGGCGGCGCCAGGCGGACGGGGTGAGGCCGAAGCGGGCGCGGAAGGTGCGGTTGAAATAGGACAGGTCGCCGAAGCCCGCCTCATAGGCGATGGCGGCCACACGCCGCTCGGCGCCGGGCCCGTCGCGGGCCTCGAGGGCGGCGCGCGCGGCTTCCAGCCGGCAGGCCAGCACGTGGGCGGAGAAGGTTGTGCCGTCCGCCTCGAACAGCTTCTGCACGGTGCGCGGCGTCACGCCCAGGAGCCGCGCCGCCATGTCGAGGCCGAGGTCGCGCCGGCCGAGATGGGGGGCGATGGCCGCCTTCAGGGCGGCGAGGCGGCCTGATCCCGCCGTCGCCGGGGAGGCGGTGGCCGCAACCGGCGTGGCGCCGAGGCCGAACACCACCCGCGCCAGGTCGCGCATGTGGCCGCCGGCCAGCGCCGCGTGCTGCGCATTCTGCAGCGGAATGAGTCCCTGCAGCACCGCGCCGGCATAATGCACCAGCAAAAGCAGGCTCGCCTCGTCCGTCGCGGGCAGCGGCAGGAGGCCGGGCGTCCAGCCCTCCGCCCCGGCGAGGCCCGACGGCATCAGCAGATGATCCACCCGCACCGTGTCCACGGCGGTGTAGGAAAAGGGGTGGGCCAGCGAGATCAGCGCGCCCTGCCGGTCGTTCAGCAGCACCGTGCGCCCGCATTGCTCCACCGGCAGCGAGCCGCCCACCGGGCGCAGCAGGATGAGGCCGCGCGCGTCGTCCCCGGCCGGGGTGTCCTCGCCGCCGCGCCGCACGAAGCGGGCGCCGGTGGCGAAGCAGGAGGCGAGCCGGGCGCCCGGCAGCGCCACCCACAGCATGCGGGCCTGGAAGGCCTGCGCCCGCGGCACCTCGATGTCGAGATCGGCCATCGCCGCCCGGAACGCCTCGGCGAACAAGGCCGGCCGCCTGAGGCTGGGTGCGCTCTGCGCATCGAACCAGGCGGGGGTGAAAGCATCTCGCATAGTAGAATGCTTCTAACAAGTTGCGCTTATGTGACAGTAGCGTGATGAATGCCACGCATTCGCTATAGTCCAATTTTCCCTTCGTGTCAGTCCAAGACAAGATGTGCGCCAGGGCCGAATGAATGCTGTAGCAGGCACGCATTCCGACTTTGCTTCCGTAAAGAAGGGTGTGGCTCCCTTTTCAGAACGACTTAAAACTGCGGGCCCTCCATGTTTTGCTCGACACCGGTTCGTCCGTCTGCCTTCCGCGCCGTCTCCGCCGCCTCGTGGGGGGCCAGCCACCGGGCCATCGTCGCCGCCCTGGCAGGGGTGTCCCTGGCCGGCGCGGCGTTTGCCGCGCCGGCGGTGGCGCAGGAGGAGAGCCAGGTTACCCTCGACACCATCACCGTCACCGCCGCCCGCGCCGACCGGCCCATTTCCGATGTGCCGCAGACCGTGCGCGTGATCGACCAGGCGGAGATCCAGGAGCAGCTCGAACTCACCAACAATGCGGCGGCGGTGCTGGCGAAGCTCATTCCCGGCTATTCGCCCTCCACGCAGACCATCTCCGGCGCCTCGGAAAATTTCCGCGGCCGCGACCTCCTGGTGATGATCGACGGCGTGCCGCAGAACACGCCCCTGCGCAACGTCTCGCGCCTGCTCGCGCTGGTGGATCTCAACGCCGTGGAGCGCATCGAGGTGGTGGCCGGCGCCTCCAGCCTCTACGGCTCGGGAGCCACCGGCGGCACGGTCAATTTCATCATGAAGAAGCCGCAGGACGGCAAGCCCACCGTCTCGGTCAACACCGCCCTGCGCTTCTTCACCGCCGACCCCGGCAATTCGCTGGCGCCGGAGGTGTCGGCCACGGTCACCGGCGGGCAGAACGGCTTCGACTACCTGTTCACCGGCACCGGCACTTTCGCCGACCGCACCTATGACGGGGCCGGCAACGAGCTGCCCTCCGACGGCATGCTGGGGCAGGGCGGCGGCGACCGCTTCGGGCGCGGCAATTTCTTCGCCAAGCTGGGCTACAACTTCGATCCGACCAAGCGCTTCGAGGTCTCCGCCAACTGGGTCTACCTGCAGCAGAACCCGCAGTGGATGACCACCTATGCCCTGCCTTATGCCCGTCCCGATTTCGGTAATTTCTACACCGGCCAGCCGGTGCTGGAGGACACCAAGTCCTACGCCGCGAAATACACCGACACCGCCTTCGCCCTCGGCAACCTGACGCTGCTCGCCTATTACAACGATGTGAAGAAACGCTTCAACTACAGCGCCTTCGATATCGACTACAACGGTGCTGTCTATTATTCCGGCAATCTGGGCCATCCCACCTCGCTCTTCAACCAGAGCGAGCTTTATTCCGAGCGCACCGGCCTTAATCTCACCATCGACACGCCGGTCTCCTTCTACGAGGGCGCGACCTTCACCTGGGGCGCCGACGTCGGCCACGACAAGACCTGGCAGACCCTGACCAACGGCCAGGAGATCTTCACCCCCCTGACCCAGGTGAACTATGCCGGCTTCGGCCAGCTCCAGGTGCCCATCGGCGATCGCCTCGTGGTGCGCGCCGGCGCCCGCTACGAGCTGCTCGACCTCACCGTGGACGACTTCATCCGCCCGGCGGTGTTCGTGGGCTTCTCGGGCCTTGGCTATGCGGTGCTGCCGGACCTGCCGGTGACCGGCGGCGAGTACCAGTATTCCGCGCCCACCTTCAATCTCGGCGCCACCTACAAGCTCACCGAGACGAGCGAGCTCTATGGCGGCTTCAGCCAGGGCTTTGCCCTGCCGGACATCGGCGCCTTCACCCGCCGGGCCGGCGCCTCGGGCGCGGCGCAGATCCTCTATTACGGCTGCTATCTGGGCGCCGGCCCGCTGCCGCCGGTCAACTATACCTGCCCGAAGCAGCGCACCCTGTCCTATGACGACCTCGGCATCGAGGCGCAGATCGTCAACAATTACGAGCTGGGCATCCGCGGCAGCATCGGCGCGTTCCGCGGGTCGCTGGCGGGCTTCGTCTCCACCTCCGAGGAGGGGACCAACTTCATCGCCTCCACCAACCAGGTCTCCCAGCAGAAGGAGATGATCTACGGCGTGGAGGCGACGGCCGAGTACCAGTTCACCGCGCAGTTCAAGATGGGCGCCAACGGCACCTTCCGGGAGGGCCGCTGGGACAGCGACGGGGACGGGGAGCTCGACGCCTTCCTGCCCAACAACCGCATCGCCACCCCGGTGCGCGGAACCTTGTGGGGCGAGTACCGCTTCGAGGTCGGCACGGTCCTGCGGCTGGAGGCCGAGGCGTGGTCCGGGCGCGACGTGTTCGACGGCACCGGCATCTACGAGATCCAGAGCGGCTACACCTTCAACGCCGCCATCAGCCACCCGTTCGGCGGCGGGCAGGCTTATGCCTCCGTCAGCAACCTGCTCGATGCGGACTACGAGAACCCCTCGGCCACCGCCACGCGCAACCTGCCGGTGAATGCCTGGGGGCGGACGGTCACCATCGGCTACCGGACGACCTTCTGATGGTGCGGCTCGACGAGGAGGAGGGGGCGCTGATGGTGCTGCGTTTCCTCAAGCCCTACGGCGCGCAGGACGAGGAGGACTACCTCGCCGCTCTGGAGGCGGTCGGCGCGCTGCGCCGCCCCTTCCTGCTGATGACGGTGTTCGGCGGCGGGCCGGCGCTCAGCCGGGCCGGGGAGCGGCGGCAGGCCCTGTGGTTCAAGGCGACGCGCGCCCATCTCGACCGCCTGTGCCGGGCCTGCGCCATCGTCCGCCCCAATGCGGGGGAGGAGATGGCCCGCGTGTTCCGCCGCCTGTGGTCCTTTCCCCTCATCGCAACGCCGGACGAGGGGGAGGCGCGGGCCTTCCTCTCCGGCCATGCCGTCGCCGGCCCGCCGCAGGGAGCCGGCACCCCGTGAGCGCGAGCGATCTCGGCGATACCAAGGCTATCCCCGTCCCCGCCCGCGGCGGGCGGGCGCGGCTGTTCGTGGTGCTGGCGGGGCTCTACCTCGCCCAGTCCATCCCCAGCTACCTTCTTGTGGCGGCCATTCCGCCCATCCTGCGCGAGAACGGGGTGTCGCGCACCGCCATCGGCCTGCTCTCGGCACTGATGCTGCCGCTGGTGCTGAAGTTCCTGTGGGCGCCGTGGGTGGACCGGGTGCGGCCCATCCCCGGCATGCATCGCGCCGGTTGGGTACTCATCACCCAGAGCGGCACGGTGCTGGTGGTGGCCGCCTTCTCCCTCATCGCGCCGACCGACGTGTGGGCTTTCTTTGCCCTTGGCATGGCGCTGGCGCTGTTGATCTCCACCCAGGACATCGCCGCGGACGGCTACGCCACCCGCCGCCTCGCCGCCGCCGACCGGCCGTTCGGCAACGCCATCCAGGGGGGAGCGGTGGCGCTGGGCGTGGTGATCGGCGGCACCGGCAGCCTCGTCATCTACCACCATTTCGGGTGGGGGCCGATGATCTGGACCATGGCGGTCCTGTCCCTGGTGCCGCTCGCGTCCGCCTTCGCCATGCGCGAGGACGACGTCGCGCCGTCCCCGAGCGCACCGCGCGCCTCGCTGAGCGCCTTCTGGGCGCGGCCGGAGGCGCGGGAGGTGCTGGTCATCGCCCTGATCTACCGGGCGAGCGAGGGGCTGGTGAAGGCCATGGAGGGGCCGTACCTCGTGGATCGCGGCGTGCCGCTCGACGTCGTCGGCTACTTGTCCGGCGGGGCGGCGGCCACCGCCGGACTGATCGGCTCGGGGGTGGCTGCCTACCTGATGGTGCGGCTGGGCGGCGCGCGGGTGCTCACCCTGCTGGGCGGGCTGCGCACGCTCTGCTTCGCCCTGTTCGCGCTCCACGCCTTCGACCTCGTCACCGGCTGGCCGGCCCTGTTCGGCGCCGCGGCGTTCCAGACGCTGATCCGCTACATGGAGATCGTCGCCCTCTACAGCCTGTTCATGGCCGCCTCCTCGAAGGACCAGCCGGGCACCGATTTCACCATCCTGGCCTGCGCCCAGCTCGTGGTCTACCTGCTGGGCTCGTTCGCGGCGGGGGCGATCGCGGACCGTCTGGGCTACGGCACCCTGTTCGCGCTCGCGGCCGTCCTTTCCCTCGCCGCGGTGGTGGATACCCGGCGGCGCCTTCTGGCACGCCGCGCCATCCCGGAGGGCTGAGCCCGCCGGGGCTTCGGCGCGTGCGGGGCCTCCGGCGGAATTGTCCACAGATGGAGGTATCATATGAGGCATGCGCGGCGGCGCAAACCTCCCCTTAACGTGCCTGGCCTAAGCCTCTGATCTCGGCGTCTATGCTGCGGACCGTGGATCAGCATGTCTTCCTACACCCGTCCCCCGAGACACTACGCATTTCCGCCCGACATGGCGGAGGAGACGGACGCGGAAGCGTCGTACGGCCAGGACTGGCCGGGCTACGATCGGCCCGGCTACGACCAGCCCGCCGGCTCCGCCGCCGCCTCCGAGGTGGACGAGCCCACCCACAGCTGGCTCAACCTCGACCTCGTTCCGAGCTGGCTGAGGCCGTTCACCCTCGACGCCAATACCCGCTTCACCCGGACGCCCGACCACTTCCTGCGGCCGCGCGATGTGGTGGTGGCGGCGCTGAGCTGCGAGATCTCCAATCGCGGCTGGCGGTTCGTGCTCGATCCGGCCGACGACCTCACCGCGTCCCCGCAGGTATCGGACGAGAGCGGGATCATCGAGCTTCCCGATTCGGCGACGCTGGCGGAAGCCGCCGCGGCCGTGTCCGGCGCGCCGCATCTGCCCGCCATGTGGCCCGGGCCCGACGTGCCGGCGGCGGCTGAGCTCTGGGGCGGCGATGCGTCCGTGGTGACCAGTGTCGCCCTTCTGCCCGACGCGGCGACCGAGGCCCTGGCGGAGCAGGTGGAAGCCCCCGCGCCGGAAGTCCCCGTGCCGGACGCCTCCCTGCCGGACGCGACGCCGGCAGCCGTCTTCGACGGCGCGGCGGCCGCTCCGGCGGATGCCCCTGCGGCCCTCGTGAGCGCCCTTGAGTCCGACCTGGATTCCCCGTTGGAGCCGGTTTCCGATGCTCCCGTCCCCGAAGAGGATGCGCCGGCGGCGCCGGCCTTGATCGAGATCGAGATCACGCCCGGCGAGCCGGAAACGGCCACGGCGCAGGCGGACCTTGCCGCCGCCGAAGCCGCCCCGTTGGAAGAGGCGCCGGCCGTGGATGCGGCCGACCATGTGCCGGAGACCCTCCTCGCGGTCGGCCGGCTCCTGCTCCTGGGCGCCGCGGCGGCGCCGCCGGAGGCCGCCGCCGATCAGGATCGGCAAGCCTGCGGGAGCGCAGCGTCGGCAGGTGCGGCGGGTGCCATCCTCCCCGACGCCAGCGCGGATGATGCCACCGGGACGACCGAAACGGGCGCCGATGCCGAAGTCGGCGACCTCGGCGCCGAGGTTGTGGAAGACCACGCCGGGTTCGAGGACGAAGCCGGCGACGACCTCGCGGAGGAGGACGTCGAGGCCGAGGCGGACGACCTCGATCTGGTCGCGGCGGACGACGAAGAAACTTCCGGAGACGACGAGATTTCCGGGGACGACGATGCCCTGGACGAGGCGGAAGACGACGAGGACGAGGACGAAGACGAGGGCGAGGGCGAGGCGATCATGCTCTCCGATGTGGACGAGCCGGAGCCCGTCGCTGCTGCGTCGTCCGCCCCGTCCGGGGATCCCTCCGACGCGGCGCCTGCCACCGCCGACGGTCCGTCGCATGATCCCTGGCCCGCCGTCTGGCGCCCTTACCAGCAGATGATCACCGCGCGCTTCCTCGGTGCTGCCGCGGCGCCGGGGCTCGCCGCTGCCGCAAGCGCCACCCCCGCCGCCCCGGCCGTTCCGCTTCCCGTCGCCGCCGCGAGCGTCGTGGATGAGAGCGTCGTGGATGCGGCGGACGCGGACGGTGCGGACGATGCGCCGGAGGGCTATCAGCTTCCGCCCATCGACCTCCTGCGCGAGCCGCCGGTGGTGGAGCCCGACTTCGAGCTCTCCGAGGAGTTCCTCGACCAGTCCTCCACCATGCTCCAGCAGGTGCTGCGCGACTTCGGCGTGCGCGGCGAGGTGATCGACGCCAATCCCGGCCCGGTGGTGACGCTCTACGAGTTCGAGCCGGCGCCGGGCGTGAAGTCCTCCCGCGTCATCGGCCTGTCGCCGGACATCGCCCGCTCCATGAGCGCGGTGTCCACCCGCGTCGCGGTGGTGGAGGGGCGCAACGTCATCGGCATCGAGCTGCCCAACCGGCGGCGCGAGACGGTGTGGCTGCGCGAGCTCCTGGCCAGCCAGGAGTTCTCCGAGACGCATCCCAAGCTCGGCTTGTGCCTCGGCAAGACCATCGGCGGCGTGCCGATCATCGCCGACCTCGCCCGCATGCCGCATCTGCTGGTGGCGGGCACCACCGGCTCGGGCAAGTCGGTGGCCATCAACACCATGATCCTGAGCCTGCTCTACCGGCACACGCCGGAAGCCTGCCGGCTGATCATGATCGATCCGAAGATGCTGGAGCTCTCGGTCTACGAGGGCATCCCGCATCTGCTTACCCCCGTCGTCACCGACCCCAAGAAGGCGATCATCGCGCTCAAGTGGGCGGTGAAGGAGATGGAGGAGCGCTACAAGAAGATGAGCCGCCTCGCCGTGCGCAACATCGACGGCTTCAACGCCCGGGTGAAGGACGCGGCGGAGAAGGGCGAGGTGATCACCCGCCAGGTGCAGGTCGGCTTCGACAAGGAGAGCGGGGAGGCCCTGTTCGAGGAACAGGCGATGGACCTGACCCCGCTGCCCTACATCGTCGTCATCGTCGACGAGATGGCCGACCTGATGATGGTGGCGGGCAAAGAGATCGAGGGCGCCATCCAGCGCCTCGCCCAGATGGCCCGCGCCGCCGGCATCCACCTGGTGATGGCCACCCAGCGGCCCTCGGTGGACGTCATCACCGGCACCATCAAGGCCAATTTCCCCACCCGCATCTCGTTCCAGGTGACGAGCAAGATCGACAGCCGCACCATCCTCGGCGAGATGGGGGCGGAGACGCTGCTGGGGCAGGGCGACATGCTGTTCATGGCCGGCGGCGGGCGCATCACCCGCGTGCACGGCCCGTTCGTGTCCGACGGCGAGGTGGAGAAGGTGGTGGCCTTCCTCAAGGCCCAGGGCAAGCCCGACTATCTCGACGAGGTGATCCTCGACGAGGCCGCCGAGGTGGACGACGAGGACGACGCGGTGTTCGACCGCTCCGGCATGGCCGAGGTGGGCGGCGATCTCTACGAGCAGGCGGTCGCCATCGTGATGCGCGACAGGAAGGCCTCCACCTCCTACATCCAGCGCCGGCTGCAGGTGGGCTACAACAAGGCGGCGAGCCTCATGGAGCGCATGGAGACCGAAGGCATCGTCGGCCCCGCCAACCATGCGGGCAAGCGCGAGATCCTCACCTTCTCGCGGCCGGATTGAGAGGCCGGCGAGGGCTCGAACCGGGCGGGCGCGTGCTGCCGCCTGGAGCGCGGGACAAAGGGCGGGGCGTGTCGCCGCCCCGGTCTCGCCCAGTCGCGCCGGGCCTTGCGTCCCTCGTCATGCCCCGGCTGGTCCGGGGCATCCACCGGGCCGCTTGAGCGCTGCGACCGGCCCGAGATCCGCCTCGCCACGGCGTGGATCGCCCGGACGCGCCGGACGATGACGGCGGTCAAGGCTTCGGGCTGCCCCTGTTCTCGCTGTCGTCCCTGCGTCTTCCCGGACCGGTCCCCGGGTCGGCGCCGCGTCCATACCAAAATGATGTTTTAAACATCACTATTGCATGTTGAAATCTCATAAAGCAGAGAGTATAGGGGAGAAATCACGCACCAGACGCTACCGATCCCGCCATGATCACAGCCGCCCAGCTCCGCGCCGCCCGAGCCCTTCTCGGCCTTGACCAGCGCGCCCTTGCCGGCCTGAGCGGGCTCTCCCTGCCCACCATCCAGCGCATGGAGGCGAGCGACGGGGTCATCCGTGGCAACGTGGATTCCCTGATGAAGCTCGTCGGCGCGCTCGATGCGGCCGGGGTGGAACTCATCGCCGAGGGAACGGCCAGCGAAAGCGGCGGTCGCGGTGTGCGGCTGCGGGCAACTGCCCGGCGCGCGGCCGCGGAGGGGCAGCCATGATCGGCGCCTCGTTCCAGCTCTTCGTGGTGCTCGGCGCCGTCGGCGTCCTGCTGCTGCTCGCGGTGGCGGGCGTTGCCCTTGCCGGGCGGCCGGCGGGGCGCATCCTGATCTATGGCGGCGCCCTCGCCGCGAGCGGCGTGGCTGGCCTCTCGGCGCTCACCGCCCTGGCGTCCGCCCCGCCGGGCTGGTCCTGCCGATCGGCCTGCCCTGGATCGGGGCGCACCTCAGGATCGATGCGCTCTCCGCCTTCTTCCTGTGCGTGATCAATCTCGGCGGCGCGGCGGCGAGCCTCTACGGCATCGGCTATGGCCGGCACGATCACGCGCCGCAGCGCGTGCTGCCCTTCTTTCCCGCCTTCCTCGCCGGCATGAACCTGGTGCTGCTGGCGGCCGACGCCTACAGCTTCCTGCTCAGCTGGGAGTTCATGTCGCTCGCCTCCTGGGCGCTGGTGGTGGCGCACGACAAGGAGCCGGGCAACGTGCGGGCCGGCCTCGTCTACATCATCATGGCCTCGTTCGGCACGCTGGCGCTGATGCTCGCCTTCGGCCTGCTCGCCGCCGGGACGCCGGAGGGCTATGCCTTCGACGCCATGCGCGCCGCCCCGCCCGGCGCCGTCGCCGCGGCGGTGGTGCTGGCGCTGGCCATGCTAGGAGCCGGCTCCAAGGCCGGCCTCGTGCCGCTGCATGTGTGGCTGCCGCTGGCCCACCCGGCGGCGCCCAGCCACGTCTCCGCCCTCATGAGCGGGGTGATGACCAAGGTGGCGGTCTACGGCTTCATCCGCATCGTCTTCGACCTCTCCGGCCCGCCGGCCTGGTGGTGGGGCCTGCCGGTGATGGCGGCGGGCGGGGTGGCGGCGGTGATCGGGGTGCTCCAGGCCCTGCTCCAGAGCGACGCCAAGCGCGCGCTCGCCTACTCGACCATCGAGAATATCGGCTTCGTCTTCGTCGCCCTCGGCCTGGCGCTCGCCTTCCGCGCCAACGGATTTGCCGCCGCCGCGGCGCTGGCGCTCACCGCCGCCCTGTTCCACGTGCTCAACCACGCGGCGATGAAGGGGCTCTTGTTCTTCAGCGCCGGGGCGGTGCTCACCGCCACCGGGACGCGGCAGATGGACCAGCTCGGCGGCCTCATCCATCGCATGCCGGTGACGAGCGTGGTGGCGCTCATCGGCTGCGCCGCCATCTCGGCTTTGCCGCCGCTCAACGGCTTCGTGTCCGAATGGCTGATTTTCCAGGCGGTGCTGCTCAGCCCGGACCTGCCGGCCTGGGGCCTCAGGCTGATGGTGCCGGCCATCGGCGCGCTGCTGGCGCTGGCCGCGGCGCTGGCGGCGGCGTGCTTCGTGCGCTTCTACGGCATCATCTTCCTCGGCCGCCCGCGCAGCCCGAGCGCCGCCGGGGCGCAGGAGGTGGACGCCTTCTCCCGCGCCGCCATGATCGCGCTGGCCGGCGTCTGCGTCGCCGCCGGGCTGCTGCCGGGCCTCGTCATCGACGCGCTCCAGCCGGCGGTATCAGGCCTCATCGGCCACCGCATGCCGGAGCAGAGCTCGGTGGCGTGGCTCTCCATCATCCCGGTGGCGGAGAGCCGCAGCTCCTATAACGGCCTCTTGGTGTTCCTCTTCACCGCCTTCTCGGCGCTGGCGGCGGCCTATGTGATCCATCATCTGGCCTCCGGCGCGGTGCGGCGGGCTCCACCCTGGGACTGCGGCTTTCCCGATGCCAGCCCGCTGACCCAGTATTCCGCTGCCTCCTTCGCCCAGCCCATCCGCCGCGTCTTCGCCCGCTCCCTGTTCGCGGCGCGCGAGCGCGTGGAGATGCCGCCGCCGGGCGCGCTTACCCCGGCGCGCTTCACCGCAACCGCGCGCGACCCCGCCTGGGCCTTCCTGTTCGTGCCGCTGACCAAGGCGGTGGGGGCGGTGGCCGAGCGGGCGAACCATCTCCAGTACCTCACCATCCGCCAGTATCTGGGCCTCGTCTTCTCCGCCCTGGTGCTGCTGCTCCTGGTGCTCGCCCTATGGACCTGATCGCCAACTTCCTGGTGCAGGGCACGCAGATGCTGCTCGTGCTCGCTTTGGCGCCCCTCCTCACCGGGGTGGTGCGCAAGGTGAAGGCGCGGCTCACCCGCCGGCGCGGCGCCCCGGTGCTCCAGCCCTACCGCGACCTCGCGCGGCTGATGCACAAGGAGGCGGTGCTGGCGCAGAACGCCTCGTGGCTGTTCCGCTGCGTGCCCTATCTCGTCTTCGCCGCCACCTGGGTGGCGGCGGCGCTGGTGCCCACCTTCGCCACCGGCCTCATCTTCTCCTGGTCGGCGGACCTCATCGCCATCACCGCGCTGCTCGCCTCGGCCCGCTTCTTCCTGGCGCTGGCCGGCATGGACGTGGGCACGAGCTTCGGCGGCATCGGGTCGAGCCGGGAGGTGATGATCTCCTCTCTTGCCGAGCCGGCGCTGATCATGATCGTGTTCTCCCTCGCTTTGGTGGCCCATTCGACCCAGCTCTCCACCATCGCCCAGGTGATGCTGGCGGGCGTCGGGCTGCGGGTGTCGCTGGCGCTGGCCCTGGTGGCGCTGCTGATGGTGGCAGTGGCGGAGAATGGGCGCATCCCGGTGGACAATCCGGCGACCCATCTTGAGCTCACCATGGTGCACGAGGCCATGGTGCTGGAATATTCCGGGCGCCACCTCGGGCTGATCGAGCTTGCCTCCCAGCTCAAGCTGCTCCTCTTCCTCTCCCTCGTCGCCTGCGTGTTCCTGCCGTGGGGACTCGCGCCGGCGGGAGCGGGCATCGGCGGGTTCGCGCTGGGCATGGCGACCTATGCGCTGAAGCTCGGGGCGGGGGCGGTGCTGCTCGCCGTGTTCGAGACCTCCATCGCCAAGATGCGGGTGTTCCGCGTGCCGGACTTCCTCGGCGCGGCGCTCATGCTCGGCTTGCTCGGAACGCTGCTGCTGTTCGTGTCGGGGATCCTGTGATCATGGAACACGCGATCTCCGCCAATCTCGTCTTCGACGTCGCCCACCTGTTCGCCGGCTCCCTGGTGCTCATCAGCTTCCTGATGCTCTACCAGGACCGCCTCTATGCGCTGCTCAACGTGTTCGCGCTGCAGGCGGTGGTGCTGTCGCTCTCGGTGGCGTGGCAGGCCTATGCGCAGGACGCGCCGCACCTCTACGTGACGGCGGTGATCGCGCTGGCCTTCAAGGCGCTGATCATCCCGGTGGCGCTGCACCGCATGGTGGCGCGGCTCGGCATCCACCGGCAGGTGGAGACGGTGGTCTCCATCGGCCCCACCATGCTCGCCGGCATCGCGCTGGTCGCCCTGTCCATGGTGGTGATGCTGAAGGCCACCAGCGGCGATGCCGATGCGCTCGCCCGCGAGGACCTCGCCTTCGCCCTGTCCGTGGTGCTGCTCGGCCTCTTGATGATGGTGACGCGGCGCAACGCGGTGAGCCAGGTGGTGGGTTTCATGTCGCTGGAGAACGGCCTCATCCTCGCCGCCACCGGCGCCAAGGGCATGCCGCTGGTGGTGGAGATTTCCGTCGCCTTTTCCGTGCTCATCGCCTTCATCGTCATCGGCATCTTCCTGTTCCGCATCCGCGAGCGGTTCGACACGGTGGACGTGGACGCCCTCGACCGTTTCCGGGGAGGGCGGCCATGAGCCTTGTGTCCGGCCTCCTGAGCGGCCTCGTTTCCGATCCGGCTCCGGTCATCCTCGCCATCCCGGCGGTCACGGCGCTGCTGCTGGCGCTCGTGCCGTCCTACCGGGTGTCGGCGGCGCTCAATGTCACCGCCTGCGGCCTCACCTTCCTGTGCGCGCTGGCGCTGCTGGCGGCGCCGCGCATCGCCGGGCCGTTCCTCATCGTCGACGACCTCAACATCGTGTTCGTGGTGCTGAACACCTTCGTCGCCTTCACCACCAGCGTGTTTTCCGCGAGCTACATCGCCCACGAGCTGGAGACCGGCCGGCTGACGCCGCTGCACCTGCGCTTCTACCATGCCATGTACCAGGTGCTGCTGGCGGCCATGACGCTGGCGCTGCTCTCCAACAATCTGGGCGTGATGTGGGTGGCCATCGAGGTGGCGACGCTCACCACCGTGCTCATGGTCGGGCTCTATCGCACCGAGGCGGCCATCGAGGCGGCGTGGAAGTATTTCATGCTCGGCTCGGTGGGCATCGCGCTGGCGCTGTTCGGCACCATCCTCGTCTACATGGTGGCCCAGCCGGTGGTGGGCGAGGGTCCGGACGGCATGATCTGGAGCGTGCTGATGAAGCGCGCGCGGGATTTCGACCCCGGCCTGCTCAACGTGGCCTTCGTCTTCCTGCTGCTCGGCTACGGCACCAAGGTGGGCCTTGCCCCGCTGCACGCCTGGCTGCCAGATGCCCACTCGGAAGGCCCGACCCCCATCTCCGCGGTGCTGTCGGGCCTGCTGCTCAACGTGGCGCTGTTTGCGGTGCTGCGCTTCAAGCTTTTGATGGCGTCGCATCCCGGCACGCTGGCGCCGGGGCCGCTCTTGATGGCCATGGGCCTCGCCTCGCTGCTGCTGGCCGGCTTCATGCTGTACCGGCGGCGCGACATCAAGCGCCTGTTCGCCTATTCCTCCATCGAGCATATGGGCCTCATCGCGTTTGCCTTCGGCATCGGCGGGCCGCTCGCCAATTTCGCCGGGCTGCTGCACATGACCATGCACAGCCTTACCAAGTCGGCCATCTTCTTCGCGGTCGGCCATGTGTGCCAGGTGAAGGGCACGCAGAAGCTCGCCGACATCCGCGGGCTCACCACCTCCCACCCGGCGCTCGGCTGGTTCCTGGTGGTGGCGGTGGCCGCCATCGCCGGGCTGCCGCCGGCCGGCGTGTTCATGAGCGAGTTCCTGCTCGTCACCTCCGCCTTCGCCAGGATGCCGTTGCTGGCGCTGCTGCTGGTGGCGGGGCTGCTGATCGCCTTCGGGGCGCTGATGCTGAAGCTGTCCGACATCGCCTTCGGCGCGCCCAGCCCCGGCACGGCGAAGGTGAAGGCGAGCTATGTGCCCCTGGGCGTGCATCTCGCCCTGGTCCTCCTCGCCGGGCTCTATCTGCCGCCGCCTCTGGTGGCATGGTTCCGGCACGTGGCCGCGCTGTTGGGATAGGGAAGCGCCATGGATGCCTTCACCCAGCTTTTTGAGAAGGGCCGCAACGGACCCTGCCGCCCCTGGCCGCGCGTCGAGGTGAGCGCGGCCGAATGGACCGCCCTCACCGGTCATCTCGTTGCCGGCGACCTCGTGCTGATGGGCCTGTGGGGCGATGCGGGCGTGGTGCACATGGCGCTGCGGGAAGAGGGCGGCGGCCGCCTCGCCGTCGCCACCTGCCCCTGCCCGGATGGCACGTTTCCCTCGGTGGCGCGCCATCACGCGCCGGCGGCGCGGCTGGAGCGCACCGTGCGCGACCTGTTCGGCCTGGTGGCGGAGGGCGCGCCGGACCCGCGCCCCTGGCTCGACCACGGCCGCTGGGGCGTGCGCCATCCGCTCGGAACGAGCGTGCGCGCGGAGCCCGCGGGCGATGCCAACGTCGTCCTCGCGGCGGATGCCTATCCTTTCCTCGCGGCGGAAGGGGAGGGGCTGCACCAGATCCCGGTGGGGCCGGTGCATGCCGGCATCATCGAGCCCGGCCATTTCCGCTTCTCCTGCTACGGCGAGACGGTGGTGCGGCTGGAAGGGCGGCTCGGCTACGTCCACAAGGGCATCGAGGGCCTCATGGCCGGCGCCGACATTGCCCAGGCGGCGCGCCTCGCCGGGCGGCAGAGCGGCGACAGCACGGTGGCCTATGCCCTCGCCTTCTGCCGCGCGGTGGAGGCGGCGCGGGGCATCGTGGTGCCGGAGCGCGCCCACGCGCTGCGCGCCGTGATGGCGGAGCTGGAGCGCCTCGCCAACCATCTGGGCGACATCGGCGGCATCTGCAACGACGCCGCCTTCGCCCTCATGCTGGCCCATTGCGGGGTGCTGCGCGAGCTGGTGCTGCGCGCGTCGGCCCGCGGCTTCGGCCATCGGCTGATGATGGACAAGGTGGTCCCCGGCGGGGTGGCGTGCGATCTGGCGCCGGAAGGCGTCGCCGCGCTGCGGGCGCTGGTGGCGCATGTGCGCGCCGCCTTCCCGGCGCTGGTGGAGCTCTACGACAACACCGCCTCGCTGCAGGACCGCACCGTGGGCACCGGCTTCACCCGGCCGGACCATGTCCGCCAGTTCGGCGCGGGCGGCTATGTGGGCCGGGCCTCGGGCCGTGCCTTCGATGCCCGGCGCAGCCTGCCCTATCCGCCCTATGACCGCCTGCCGTTCGAGGTGGCGGGGCGCACGGAGGGCGACGTGAACGCGCGGGTGTGGGTGCGCATCCGCGAGGTGGAGGAGAGCCTCGGCCTCATCGTCCGCCTGCTCGACACCCTGCCGGCCGGGCCGGTCCTGGCCGAGCTGAACGGCACGGGAGAGGGGCGGGCAGGGGAGGGCCTCGCGGTGGTGGAAGGCTTCCGCGGCGACGTGCTGGCCTTCGTTGCGCTGGGCGCCGGCGGGCGGGTGCGGCGCGCCCACCTGCGCGATCCGTCCTGGTTCCAGTGGCCGCTGCTGGAGACCGCCATCGAGGGCAACATCGTCGCCGACTTCCCCTTGTGCAACAAATCCTTCAACTGCTCCTACTCGGGCGTGGATCTCTAGGGGGCGCCATGCGCAAGCTTCTGCTCCAGGGCCTCTTTAAGGCCCCCCTCACGGAACGCGCTCCCGAGGACGACGCGGTGGCGCGGCTCGCCGCCGAGCTCGACGGGGCGGCGCGCGCGCGGCTCGGGCGCAGCCTGTCCATCCGCGAGGTGGATGCCGGCTCGTGCAACGGCTGCGAGCTGGAGATCCATGCGCTCGGCAACGCCTTCTACGACCTCGACCGGTTCGGCATCCGCTTCGTCGCCTCGCCACGCCATGCCGACGTGCTGCTGGTGACCGGGCCGGTATCGAAGAACATGGCGGAGGCGCTGAAGCGCACCTATGACGCGACGCCCGGCCCGAAATGGGTGGTGGCGGCCGGCGATTGCGCGATCAACGGGGGGATCTTCGCCGGGAGCTATGCCTGCGCCGACGGTGTGGGCGCGGTGGTGCCGGTGGACTTGCGCATCCCCGGCTGCCCGCCGTCGCCGGTGGACGTGCTCACCGGGCTGCTGGCGCTGGTGGAGGCGGGGAAGGGCTGACGCAGTTCTTCACGTCCCAAGGCAGACTTGCGCCCTGTCGCATCCCGGCCGACTGGAACGGTGCGTAGCGCAGCGGAAGGAGAGCCGGGGCCTAGCGCAAAAAAGTCGCCGAAGGCGCTTCGTTTTCCAACCGCCGGCAAGGTATTGCCCGCTTCGCCGACTCCTCTCCTGGGCCCCGGATCGGCGCTCCGGCTGCGCCGTCGCTGGTCCGGGGAACGGTTGGCTGCCGCGAATGAAGGCGCGTCCCGGCCGCCATCCGACGCCGGAGATCCGGGGGAAACGGATCTCCGGTCTGCGCGCATGCGGTCGGCCCTCCGTCTTGCAGGGATGAAGAAAGGCCGGAGGGGCAGGGCGGAGCGGCCCCGCCACCCCCGGAGGAGGCCCCGGGAGGGGGTCGCGATCAGAAGAAGCCGAGCTTCTTCGGGCTATAGCTGACCAGGAGGTTCTTGGTCTGCTGGTAGTGGTCGAGCATCATCTTGTGGGTCTCGCGCCCGATGCCGGACTGCTTGTAGCCGCCGAACGCCGCATGGGCCGGATAGGCGTGGTAGCAGTTGGTCCACACCCGCCCTGCCTCGATCTCGCGGCCCATGCGGTAGGCGCGCGAGCCGTCGCGGGTCCACACGCCGGCGCCGAGGCCGAACAGCGTGTCGTTGGCGATGTGCAGAGCCTCTTCCTCGTCCTTGAAGGTGGCCACCGACACCACGGGTCCGAAGATCTCCTCCTGGAAGATGCGCATGTTGTTGGTGCCGAGGAAGACGGTGGGCTTCACGTAGAAGCCATCCGCAAGCTCGCCCTCAAGCATGTTGCGCGCGCCGCCGGCCAGCACCTGCGCGCCCTCGGCCTTGCCGATGTCGATGTAGGACAGGATCTTGTGCATCTGCTCGGACGAGGCCTGCGCGCCGAGCATGGTCGCGGGATCGAGCGGCGAGCCCTGGGTGATGGCGGCGACGCGGGCCAGCGCCTTCTCCATGAACTTGTCGAAGATGCTCTCCTGCACCAGCGCCCGGCTCGGGCAGGTGCACACCTCGCCCTGGTTGAGGGCGAACATGACGAAGCCCTCCACCGCCTTGTCGAGGAAGTCGTCGTCGTGGGCCGCCACGTCCTCGAAGAAGATGTTCGGCGACTTGCCGCCCAGTTCCAGCGTCACCGGAATGAGGTTCTGGCTGGCATAGCCCATGATGAGGCGGCCCGTGCCGGTCTCGCCGGTGAAGGCGATCTTGGCGATGCGGGTGGAGGAGGCCAGCGGCTTGCCGGCCTCGAGGCCGAAGCCATTGACGATGTTGAGCACGCCGGGCGGCAGGAGGTCTCCGATGAGTTCGGCCACCAGAAGGATGCTGGCGGGGGTCTGCTCGGCCGGCTTCAGCACCACGCAATTGCCGGCGGCGAGGGCCGGGGCGAGCTTCCACACCGCCATCAGGATGGGGAAGTTCCACGGGATGATCTGGCCGACCACGCCGAGGGGCTCGTGATAATGGTAGGCGACGGTGTCGTGGTCGATCTCGGAGAGCGCGCCTTCCTGCGCCCGCACGCAGGCGGCGAAATAGCGGAAATGGTCGATGGCGAGCGGGATGTCGGCGGCGGTGGTCTCGCGGATGGGCTTGCCGTTGTCCCAGGTCTCGGCGCGGGCGATCAGGTCGAGGTTTTCCGCCATGCGGTCGGCGATCCTGTTGAGCACGAGGGCGCGCTCGGCGGCCGAGGTGCGGCCCCAGGCGCGCTTGGCCGCGTGGGCGGCGTCCAGCGCGCGCTCGATGTCGTGCTCGTCGGAGCGTGCCACCTCGCAGATCACCTTGCCGGTGATGGGCGAGATGTTCTCGAAATAGCGGCCGTTCACCGGCTCGACGAAGGCGCCACCGATATAGTTGCCGTAGCGCGGCTTGAAGGGCGAGACGTGCTGGCTGGACAGAAATGCGGGTTTGTTCATTTTTTCCTCCCGTTGCTGATGTGCTCCAGGTCTGCAGCCCGCGTGCCAGATCTCGCGCGCCCCGCGGCCGGCTTTATTGCAGTGCGGGAAGATGCTGTTGGTGAAGGATTTTGTTCACCGCTGCCGAGGCGTGCCCGAAGGTCGGGTGGACGGCGGGCGAATATTCGTGCGAGACTGTCGCCCATAACAACAAGAGCTGCGACACCTGTTGCAAATTGCGACAGGTGCGCCGGGGAGCGTAGCGAACCGAGGGACGAGATGCCGATTGCCGCCGCCCCCGCACCACCGCCGGATGCCGTTCTTGCGGCCCGGCGCCGCTTCTTTTCCGGCGCGCCGGTTACCGAGGACGCGCTCGCGGTTCCCATCCTGAGATCGTGGACGCGCTGCGCCGAGCGGGGGATGCCGGTGGCCGGCCGGTTGCGCGCCGAGCCGCTCACCGAGGCGGAGCTTGCCGTCCGGCGCGAGCGCCACGAGATGCTGCGCCGCCGCTGCCGTCCGGAGCTGGAGGCGCTGCACGCGGCCGCCAGCGCGTCCGACAGCATCGCCATCCTCACCGATCCGGTCGGGCTGGTGCTCGACACCGTGGGCGCCGCCGGCTTTGCCGATCGGGCCGCCCAGGTGGCGCTGCGGCCCGGTGTCAGCTGGAGCGAGGCCGAGACCGGCACCAACGCCATCGGCACCGCTTTGGTGGAGCGCCGGCCGGTGGAGGTGCGCGGCGCGGAGCATTACGCCGAGGCTCACGGCATCCTCACCTGCGCCGCCGCGCCCATCCACGATCCCTTCGGCGAGCTGATCGGTTTGCTCGACCTGTCCGGACCGGCGAGCGTGCCGCATCTGCATGCGCTGGCGCTGGTGCAGCTCGCTGCCGACCAGGTGGAGCACCGCCTGTTCGAGGGGGCGTTCCCCGGGCACAGCCTGGTGCGCTTCCATCGCGACCCGATCTATCTGGGCACGGCGCGCGAGGGCATCCTCGTGTTCGAGGATTACCGTCTCGTCGCCGCCAACCGGCCCGGCCTCGCGCTGCTCGGCCTCGGCTGGGATGCGCTCAAGGCGCATCGCTTCGGCGACCTGTTCGAGGGCAGCCTCGGCAAGGCCGGCGAGGAGCGGCGGGCGCGCACCGCCCGCGGCGACGTCGTCCTGCGCCTCGAGCGGCAGGGAGCGCCGGCCGCCGCGCGTCCCGCCCGGCGCGAGAGCGTGGCCGCGGTGCCCGCCGGCCCGCGCTTCGATGCGCAGACGGAAAAGGACCTGGGCCGCGCCGTGCGCCTGCTGGAGGCCGGCGTGCCGGTGCTGATCCAGGGCGAGACCGGCGCCGGCAAGGAGGTGTTCGCGCATCAGATGCACCTTTTGAGCAGCCGCTCCGGGCGGCCGTTCGCGGCGGTGAACTGCGCGGCGGTGCCCGAGGGCCTGATCGAATCGGAGCTGTTCGGCTACGAGGAAGGTGCCTTCACCGGCGCCCGCCGCGCCGGCTTCAAGGGGCTGTTCCGCGAGGCGGACGGCGGCGTGTTGTTCCTCGACGAGATCGGCGACATGCCGCTCTCCCTGCAGAGCCGCCTGCTGCGCGTGCTCCAGGAGCGGGAGGTGACGCCGCTGGGCGGCGGACGGCCGATGAAGGTGGACTTCGCCCTCATCTGCGCCTCCCACCGCGACCTCAAGCAGCGGGTGGAGCAGGGCGCCTTCCGCGCCGACCTCTATTTCCGCATCGCCCAGTACACGGTGACGCTGCCCGCCCTGCGCACCCTCGCCGACCGCGAGGCGCTGGTGGCGCGCATCTGGCGGGAGCTGGCGCCGGCGGGGGAGGCGACCGCGCCCAGCCTTTCGCCGGACTGCCTCGCGGCGCTGGCGCGGCACGACTGGCCGGGCAATTTCCGCCAGCTGGTGGGGGTGTTGCGGGTGCTGCGCGCCCTGGCCGAGCCGGGGGAGGAACTGGGCCTTGACGCTTTGCCCGCCGACATCCGGCCGGCTCCGGCCGCGGGTGCCTGCGCTTCCCCGTCGCCGGCGTGGTCGGGCGGAGCGACCATGGCGGCCGCGGGGGACCTTGGCGCCGTCACCCGCGCGGCCATCGAGGCGACCCTGGCGGCGAGCGGCGGCAACATCTCCGAGGCGGCCCGCCGCCTCGGCATTCACCGCAGCACCCTTCACCGCCATCTCACCATGCAGGGCCCCGGCCGGGGCCGCTGAGGCCTTATTCCGCCGGCTGGCCTCCACCGTCCGCATCGCCGGCCGCATGGGCCGCCACATGGGCCGCTGCGCCGGCGGCCATCACCTCCGCCAAGGCGGGAATGATGATGCTGCGCATCTTCCGGCCGTAGAAGAGGGAGAAATGCCCGGCGCCGGGCAATGTGAGGCGGCGCCGCAGGCCGGCGGGCAGGTTCGGGCAGAGCGCGTGCGCCACCTCGGTCTGGGTCGGGGCGGAAATGTCGTCGTCCGCGCCCTCCACGGTGAGCAGGGCGGTGCGGGTGAGCGCGGTGCCGCGCGCCGGCCGTCCTCCCACCTCCAGCGTGCCGCGGGCGATGGCGTTCTGGCGGAAGATGGTGGCGACGTTCTCCATGAAGAAGGCGCCGTCCACGTCCATCATGTTCCAGCACAGGCGGGCGAGGGGGAAGCGCAGGGGATCGTCGCCGTCGTCGAAGGCGAGGCGCAGCGGCAGCTCCCCTCCGGACAGGCCCTGCCGCCACAGATAGAGGGCGAAGGTATCCACCTGCCGCCAGGCCGGGAAGATCCGCCGGCCGGCTCCGGGAAGCGCCTGCGAGACGGTCTCGATCACCTGCGCCTCCAGCGCCTCCAGCGAGCGCTCCTGAAGCACCCGCCACAGCCGCGTGGGGTTGCGCGCGGGATCGATGGGGCCGCCCATGAGCGAGAGGCTGGCCGGCGGCTCGCCGGCCTCGGCGAGCAGGCACGCGGCGGCGAAGGCCGGCAGCGCGCCCTGGCACACGCCCACCATGTGGACACCCTGACGCCCGGCCTCGTCCCCGTCGTCGCCGAGGGCGCGGGCCATCTGCGCCGTTTCCATGCAGTTCTCGGCGAAGCCGAAGCGCCCGGCGTCGAGCGGCACGTAGCGGGCGTCCGGCCACTCGGTGACGCCGACGGTATCCGCGATGCCGAGGAGGGCGACCACGAGGTCGCGCATGAGGAAGGGAAAGCCGCCGGCGATGGGCGCCACCACCAGCACCCGCCGGCCCGGCCCGGGCGCGGATGCGGCGTCGAGGCGGGAGAAGGTGCGCAGCTGGCCGAAGGGCAGGCGCGCCGCCACCGCGTCGCGCACCTCGCCCGGCCCGGCGTCGGCCCGGCCGATGCCGAACGGGCGGAACGCGTGCTCGCTCAGGCCCCCGTCTTCCGTGGGTCGACGCATGGGACGCAGGTCATCGAGCCACATGGAAAGCGATCCGTCCTCGGCGGACCCGTTTTGTGCCGGTCCGTCCTCGGAGCCCCTTCCGACCCGGCCGCGGTGCGGTCCGGCCGGAGGAAGGGTCTCTCATCCTCGGTTCGGGGAAGGGCTTGGCCGGGAAGGCCGTGACGGCCGGCTCGGAACCCGGGCCCCGTGGGGCGATGGGCCATCATAGACGCTCTGGCGCGCCGAACACCATGCCCCGAAGGCGGGGCCCGTCCTCAGAGGGAGGCGGCGGCGCGCGCGGCCTGGTCGTAGTGGCCGGAGAGGGTGCGCATGAGGGCGGCGATCTCGCTCAGCTTCTCCGGCGCGATGCCGGTGGCCGCCACGGCATTGGTGAGCAGCGCCTCGCGCACCTCGCGGTAGCGGGTGCAGGCCGCCTGGCCCCTGGCGCTGGCCGAGAGCGTCTTTTCCTTGCCCCGCCGGCCGGCGGTGACGAGGCCCAGGGCCTGGAGCTTCTTCGCCGCGTAGGTGACGAGGTGGGTGTCCTCCACGTCGAGCACGAGGCAGAGGTCGGCGATGGTCTTGGGCCGGTCGCGATGGACCACGTGGTGCAGCACCAGCACGTCGAGGGGGGAAAGGTCCGGCACCCCGGCCGCCGCCATGCACCGCACCATCCAGCGTCCATAGGCGTGGGTGAGCATGTTGAGGCCGAACTCGAACTCCGACAGGGCCGGCAGGGCGCCGTCGGCGAGATGGGCGGACGAGACGATGGCGGGGGCGGACGGGGCCTTCGCCCCCGCCTTGTCCGTTCCATGCCTGGGGTCGCGAGCAGTCACGTCGGCCTCGTGGCGGGCAGGAGAGGGGCCGCGGCCCCGCCATCCTCATGGGGGAAGACGGGGCGGCGGCAGCCGCCGCCCCCGCTATCGGGACCCTACTTCTTGTAGGCGTCGATCACCGCCTTGCCGTCGGCGCCCGCCTTGGCGAGCCAGGCGTCGGTGAGGGTGACGCCGATCTTCTCGAAGCCGGCCTTCAGCGCCGGGCTCGGCGGCGCGAGCTTCATGCCCTTGGCGGCGAGCTGGTCCATGTACGCCTTGGTCTTGGTCTCGGAGAGCGCCCAGCCGCGCTCCTCGGCGGCGGCGGCGGCCTTCAGCACGGCCTCCTGGGTGGACTTGTCGAGGGCGTCGAAGGCGGCCTGGTTCACGAACACGACGTTCTTCGGCAGCCAGGCCTGGATGTCGTAGAAATAGGGGATGCTCTCCCAGATCTTCACGTCCGTGCCGGTGGCGGAGGAGGTGATGAGGGCGGTGACGGTGCCGGTGGCCAGCGCCTGGGCGAGCTCGGCCTGCTGCACGGTGACCGCCTGCGCGCCCACCGCCTCGCCGATGCGCGAGGTGCCGGCGTTATAGGCGCGCCACTTGGCGCCCTTCAGGTCCTCGATCTTCTCCACCGCCGTCTTGGAGAACAGGCCCTGGGGCGGCCAGGGCATGGCATAGAGCACCTTGAGGCCCTGGGTGGCGAGCTTCTTCTCCACCGCCGGGCGGGAGGCCGCCCACAGCTTCTTCGAGGCGTCGAAGGAGGTGGCGAGGAAGGGCACGACGTCGATGCCGAAGATGGGGTCCTCGTTCTCGTGCAGGGAGATCAGCACCTCGCCCGCCTGGGCCTGCCCGGTCTGCACCGCGCGCTTGATCTCCGGCGCCTTGAACAGGGAGGCGTTGGGATGGAGCGTGATGGCGAGCTTGCCGCCGCTCGCCGCCTCCACGTCCTTGGCGAACTGGGCGAGGTTCTCGGAGTGCAGGTTGTCGGCCGGGTAGGCGGAGGGCAGGTTCCACTTGGTCTGCGCCATGGCCGGGCCGGCGAGGGCGACGGCCGCGAACACAAGGGCGCCGGGCGCGAGCGCCGGGCCCAGGATGCGCATCAATCCAGACATTCGTCGTCTCCTTCGGGTTGATCACACGTTCGGACCCGCGCCATCGGCGGCCGGGCCGTCCTCGTCAGTTTCCGTAGGCAAGCTCGGGCAGCACCATCACGATCTGCGGAAACACCGTGATGATGGCGACTGCCGCAACGAGAAGGAAGAAGAACGGCAGCGAGGCCAGCGCCACCGTGTTCGAATCCTTGCCCGACATGGTCTGCAGCACGAACAGGTTGAAGCCGACGGGCGGCGAGACCTCCGCCATTTCCACCACCAGCACCAGGAAGATGCCGAACCAGACCGGATCGAAGCCGGCGGTCTTGATCATGGGGATCACCACCGAGGTGGTCAAAACGATCATGGACAGGCCGTCCAGCGCCGTGCCGAGCACGATGTACATGACGGTTAGGGCGGCGATGAGCGCGTAGGGCGACAAATGCAGGCTGTCCACCCATTGGGCGAGGGCCACCGGAATTCCGGTATAGGCCATGGAGGTGGACATGAAGGAGGCGCCGGCGAGGATCAGCATGATCATGCAGGTGAGACGCGTCGCCCCCATCACCGAGGCCCAGAAGGCCGGCCAGGTGAGCGAGCCCTGCCACCAGGCGATGGCGAGCGAGCCGGCCACCCCCCAGGCGGCGCATTCGGTGGCTGTCGCCCAGCCGAACAGCAGAGCGGCGAACACGAAGATGATGAGCAGGCTGACCGGGATGAGGTTGGCCGATTCCCGCAGCTTCTCCCGCCACGGCAGGGGCGGGTCGGCGGGCGGGGTGCGTCCGGGGTTCAGCAGCGACCAGACGATGATGTAGCCGCTATAGAGCGCCATCACCAGGAAGCCCGGCAGGAAGCCGGCCAGGAACACCTGGATGATGGAGACGTTGGCCGCCACCGCATAGACCACCATGGTGATGGACGGCGGAATGAGGATGCCGAGCGTGCCGGCCCCCGCCAGCGAGCCGAGGCTGACGTTCTCGTCATAGCCCCGCTTCTTCAGCTCCGGCAGGGCGATCTTGGCCACCGTGGCGCAGGTGGCGGCGGAGGAGCCGGACACCGAGCCGAACAGGCCGCAGGCGATGACGTTCACATGCATCAGCCGGCCGGGCAGCCAGTTGAGCCAGGGGGCAAGGCCCCGGAACATCTCCTCCGACAGGCGGGTGCGGAACAGGATCTCGCCCATCCACACGAACAGCGGCAAGGCCGCCAGCGTCCAGGAGGCGGAATTGCCCCAGATGGTGGTGGCGAGCACCGCCCCGGCCGGAATGCCGCCGCCGACGAACTGCATGCCCACGTAGCCCACCACCAGGAGGGCGATGGCGATCCACACGCCGCAGGCCAGCAGCGCCATGAGCAGGAGCAGCAGGAGCCCGGAAATCTCGATCATTTCCATGGGGCTAGACTCCGCTCTGCATGGCGCGCTCGACCACTTCCTCGGCGCTCGACGGCGGCGGCTTCTCGTAGCGCGGCGCGCCGCCCCTCAGGGCGTGGACGAACTCGTCCACGAAGGCGATGAACAAGATGACGAGCCCGCCCGAATAGCCGAGCTGCGGGATCCACAGGGGCACCGCGACCACGCCCTGGGAGATGTCGTTGAAGCGGAAGGAATCCCAGGTGAGGATGACCGCGTTCCAGGCGAAGAAGCCCACCGAGACGACGCCGATGACGAGGCAGAGGAACTCCACCGCCTGCTTCGCCCGGCCTTGCAGATGGTCGGTGACCAGGCCGACGCGGATCAACTCCCCGGAGCGGAAGGTGTGGGCGAGGCCGAGGAAGGCGCTCGCCGCCATGCACCAGGCGACGAAATCGTCGCCGGCGGGAATGTTGAAGCCGACGATGCGGCCCACGGAGAGCAGCATCATCAGCACGAAGATGGCGAGCAGGAACAGGCCGGCGGCCCAGCCGGCGACGAGATAGAGGCCGTCGAGGCCACGGCGGATCACGGCCGCCTCCCCGTGATCCGCGCGATCGGCGGAGCGGCGGGTGGCGGGGCGGCGTGGGGCGGGCGCGACGGTGCGCGTCCGGTCGCGGGCGAGCGTCTGACCATGTCCATCTGTCCCCTCTCGCGGCTGGCGCCGCCCGCTCTGTGGCGTTTTATGGCATTCTTGGGACACGTCGATAAATTGTCAACGATACGTTGACGAAAAAACACCGACATGCCTTTCTAGATGCGACGCGGCGGTGGGAGCGGGGAGCTTGCCCTGCTCCAAGCAAGCATCACGCCAGCGCGCGCCGCCTGCACCATCCAGGCGATGCCGCCGTCGCACGCACTGGGCCGGAGGAGCGGGAGATGACGCGTATCGAGGGCGACCGGGACGACACCCAGCGCAACGCGCCGGCGGGCGCGGCGGCCTGGGAATTCTGGATCGACCGCGGCGGCACCTTCACCGATATCGTCGGCAGGAGGCCCAATGGCGGCCTCGTCGCCCACAAGGTGCTCTCGGAAAATCCCGAGGCTTATCGCGACGCGGCGGTGCACGGCATCCGCGAGCTGCTTGGCCTTCCGGCCGGCGCGGCGATCCCCGCCGGCCTCGTCTCTGCCGTTAAGATGGGCACCACGGTCGCCACCAATGCCCTGCTGGAGCGCAAGGGCGATCGCACCCTGCTCGTCACCACGCGCGGCTTCAGGGACGCGCTGAAGATCGGCTACCAGGCGCGGCCGAAGATCTTCGCCAAGAAGATCGTGCTCCCCGACATGCTGTTCGAGCGCGTCGCCGAAGTGGACGAGCGGGTGCGGGCGGACGGCACGGTGGAGCAGGCTCCCGATCTCGATGCCGTGCGTTCCCAACTTGAAGCCGCCAAGGCCGAGGGCATCGTGGCGGTGGCCATCGTGTTCATGCACGGCTACCGCTATCCCGAGCACGAGCGGCAGGTGGCGGCGCTGGCCCGCGAGATCGGCTTCCCGCAGGTGTCGGTCTCCCACGAGGTCTCGCCGCTCATCAAGCTGGTGGGGCGCGGCGACACCACGGTGGCCGATGCCTATCTCTCCCCCATCCTGCGCCGCTACGTGCGGCAGGTCGCCGAGGAGCTCTCGGGCGGCGGGGCGGCCGAGGCCGCCCGCCTCATGTTCATGATGTCCTCGGGCGGGCTGACCGCCGCGGACCTGTTCCAGGGCAAGGACGCCCTGCTCTCCGGCCCGGCCGGCGGCGTGGTGGGGGCGGCGGAGACCGGGGCGCTCGCCGGGTTCGAGCGCATCATCGGCTTCGACATGGGCGGCACCTCCACCGACGTGTGCCACTATGACGGAGAGCTGGAGACCGCCTTCGATACGGAGGTGGCCGGTGTGCGCATCCGCGCGCCCATGATGCGCATCCACACGGTGGCGGCCGGCGGCGGCTCCATCCTGCATTTCGACGGCGCCCGCTTCCGGGTGGGGCCGGACAGCGCCGGCGCCAACCCCGGCCCCGCCTGCTACCGTCGCGGCGGCCCGCTGGCGGTGACCGACGCCAATGTGATGCTGGGCAAGCTGATCCCCGACTTCTTCCCGCGGATCTTCGGCCCGGCCCAGGATGCGCCGCTGGACGCGGAAGTGGTCCGCGCGAAGTTCGCCACCCTGGCGCAGGAGATCGGCGCCGGCCGCACCCAGGAGCAGGTGGCGGACGGCTTCGTCACCATCGCGGTCGAGAACATGGCCAACGCCATCAAGAAGATCTCGGTGGAGCGCGGCTACGACGTGACGCGCTACGCCCTCAACTGCTTCGGCGGCGCCGGCGGGCAGCATGCCTGCCTCGTCGCCGATGCGCTGGGCATGACCACTGTGCTCATCCATCCCTTCTCCGGCCTGCTCTCGGCCTACGGCATGGGCCTCGCCTCGGTGCGGGCCCAGCGCACGCGGGCGGTGGGCGAAGAATTGTCGCCGGATCTGCCCTTGAGCCTTGGCGCCCTGAAGGAGGAGCTTGCGCAGGAGACCCTTGGCGAGCTCGCCGGCCAGGGCATCGCGGCGCATGTCGCCACCACCGAGGCCAGGGTGCACCTGCGCTATGCCGGAACCGACACGGCACTGCCGGTGACACTGGCCGACACTGCCGACATGACGGCGGAGTTCGAGGCCCGGCACCGGGCCCAGTTCGGCTTCGTCTCGCCGGAAAAGACCATCGTGGCGGAAGCCATCGAGGTGATGTCCTCCGGCGGCGGCACCGGCATCGCGGAGCCGGACCAGCCCCTGTCCGAGGCGGCGCCGCAGGAGACGCGCCGCACCCGCTTCTTCGCCCGCGGCGAATGGCACGAGGCGCCGGTGGTGCTGCGGGAAAACTTCAGGCCCGGCATGCTCTTGCGAGGGCCCGCCATCGTCATCGAGCCCAACCAGACCGTGGTGGTGGAGAAAGGCTGGCAGGCGCAGGTGAACGCGAAGAACCACCTGATCCTCGCCCGCACCGAAGCCCTCGCCCGCGCCGAGGCGGTGGGCACCCACGCGGACCCGGTGATGCTGGAGGTCTTCAACAACCTGTTCATGTCCATCGCCGAGCAGATGGGGGTGACGCTGCAGAACACCGCTTATTCGGTCAACATCAAGGAACGGCTCGATTTTTCCTGCGCCGTCTTCTCCGCCGAGGGCGACCTCGTGGCCAATGCCCCGCACATGCCGGTGCATCTGGGCTCCATGGACCGCTCGGTGGAGACGGTGATCCGCGAGAACGAGGGCGCCATCCGCCCCGGCGACGTGTTCGCGCTGAATGCCCCCTATAACGGCGGCACGCACCTGCCGGACATCACGGTGGTGACGCCGGTGTTCGACGGGGCGGGGGGAAGGATCCTGTTCTGGGTGGCCTCGCGCGGCCATCATGCGGACGTGGGCGGCGTCGCCCCCGGCTCCATGAGCCCGCTCGCCACCCATATCGAGGAGGAGGGCGTCTATATCGACAACTTCAAGCTCGTCGATCAGGGCCGCTTCCGCGAGAGCGAGCTGGTGGAGCTCCTCACCACGGCCCGCTACCCGGCGCGCAACCCGGTGCAGAACATCGCCGACCTCAAGGCGCAGATCGCCGCCAACGAGAAGGGTGTGCGTGAACTCCTCAAGATGATCGACACCTTCGGCCTGGATGTGGTCGAGGCCTATATGGGCCACGTGCAGGACAATGCCGCCGAAAGCGTGCGCCGCGTGCTCGACCGCCTCGACGACTGTTCCTTCCACTACGAGATGGACCAGGGCACGCTCATCAAGGTGAAGATCTCGGTGGACAAGGAGAAGCGCGAGGCGACGGTGGACTTCACCGGCACCTCGCCGCAGCAGGACACCAATTTCAACGCCCCCGCTCCGGTCACCCGCGCCGCCGTGCTCTACGTGTTCCGGGTGATGGTGGAGGACGAGATCCCCATGAATGCGGGATGCCTGCGGCCCATCCGCATCGCGGTTCCGGAGGGGTCCATGCTGGCGCCCGTCTATCCGGCGGCGGTGGTGGCGGGCAACGTGGAGACCTCGCAGGCGGTCACCAACTGCCTGTTCGGCGCGCTGAACGCCATGGCCGCCTCCCAGGGCACCATGAACAACCTCACCTTCGGCAACGACATCTACCAGTATTACGAGACCATCTGCTCCGGCTCCCCCGCCGGCCCCGGCTTCGACGGGACCGATGCGGTGCACGTGCACATGACCAATTCCCGCCTCACCGATCCGGAGGTGCTGGAGACGCGCTTCCCGGTGCTGCTGGAGGACTTCCACATCCGCGCCGGCTCCGGCGGGCGGGGGCGCTGGCAGGCGGGCGCGGGCACCTACCGGCGCATCCGGTTCCTCGAAAGGATGGATTGCGCGCTGCTCTCCTCGCACCGGCGGGTGCATCCCTTCGGCGTGGACGGCGGCGAGGCGGGCGCGCTGGGCGAGGGCTTCGTGCGCCGCCGCGACGGCTCAACCGAGGTGCTCGCCGGCTGCGACCAGAAAGTGCTGGAGGCGGGAGAGGCGGTGATCATCGTCACGCCCACCGGCGGCGGCTATGGCGATCCGAAGCTGAGGGAGAAGGGGACGGGGGCTTTCTGAGGGCCCTTCCGGATCGATGTCGCGACACCGTAAGAACGGTCATGGCCGGCATCGCGCCGGCCATGATGGGAGTTGCAAAAATCTGATTGCTGCGCTGCGGCATCGCGCCTCAGTAGGTGGGCGTGCCGACCTTCTCCACCTCGATGCGGTCGGCGACGCGGCTGATGCGCAGGGTCGCGGCCTGCTGGCCCACCGGGGCCGGAAGGGAGATGACCTGCTGCTGGCCGGGCTGGAGGACGGTGGAGACGCGCACCACGGCCGGGCGGGCACCGTCCTCGGCGGCGGCGTCGAGGGTGGTGATCACCTCGTAACCCTTGGAATCCTTGACCCAATAGGTCACCGCGGAGGCCTTGCCGCCGAGGTTGGTCAGGATGGCCTGACGCTCGGCGGGGCGCGTGTCGCCGGCGAAGGAGGTGGCGGCCACGGACACAGCGGCCGTGGCAAGGAGGCCGGCCACGCCGGCAATCTTGAGGATGTTCTTCATGTCAGCCTCGTGACGCACGCGTGTGGCCGGCGGCCTAGGTCTCGGTGCGCTTAGCTGACCTGAAGATAGCGTGATTGCTGCATCGCACAATCCGCATTTTCCACAATACAGAAATGCATTCCATGCGGGGCAAGCCGCACCTTAATACCGAAGCCCCCCGGCCGCGGCGCGTCACCACACCTCGAAGCCCCGAAAAGAGGCCACGCGCCGCGGGTCAGGCCGACAGCGTCGCCTCCACTCCCGCGGCGATGGCGAGGAGCGCCGCATCGCTGCCGGGCGCGCCGGCCAGCATCAGCCCCACCGGCGCGCCCGCGAGCGGCAGGGAGATGGCGCAGCCGTCGATCATGTTGATGAGGGTGGGATTGCGCAGCGCCAGCAGGTTGGCGCGGCCATAGGCGTCGTCGTCGGTGGCGAGGTCGGCGATCTTCGGCGGCAGGATGGCGGCGGTGGGCATTGCTAGCGCATCGAACGGGGCAAGGCGCGATGCCGCCCGCTCCACCAGGGCGCGGCGGGCGGCGATGAGGTCCACATAGTCCGCCGCCGACTGCTCCGCCCCCCGCTTGATGCGCCCGGACACCCGCTGGTCATAGGCTTCAGGCTTCTCGGCCAGCAGCTTGCGGTGGACGGCATAGCTCTCCGCCGCCGAGAAGCCGCCCTTGGCATTGATGGTCGCCACTTCGCCGAACTCCGGAAAGGGCGCGGAGGTGATGCGCGCACCGGCCTTGGCCAGAAGGTCCACCGCGGCCTCGAAGGCGGACGCCACCTCGGGGTCGAGCCCGTCGAGAGCCACGGTGGTGGGCACCAGCAGGCGCAGTCCCGCCACCGGGCGCGGCGCGAGGGGCGCGGCATCGGCCCCCGCAAGGATGGCATCGAGGGCGGCGCAGCAGGCCACGGAGCGGGCCATGGGGCCGATGGAATCGAGGGTGAAGGAGAGCGGGAAGGCGCCGGCCCGCGGCACGCGGTGCGCCGTGGGCTTGAAGCCCACGAGGCCGCAGAAGGCGGCGGGGATGCGGCAGGAGCCACCGGTGTCGGTGCCCAGCGCCGCGTGGGCCATGCCGTCCGCCACCGCCACCGCTCCGCCGGACGATGAGCCGCCGGAGACGCGCGGGGCCGAGGCCCGCTCGAAGGGCGCGCGCGGATCACCGTAGTGCGGGTTCATGCCGAGGCCGGAATAGGCGAACTCGGTCATGCTGTTGCGGCCGATGACGACGAAGCCGGCGCGCCTCAGGCGGGCGACGGCCGGGGCATCCGTCCGCGCCGGGGGATTGTCCTTCAGCACCCGGGAGCCGGCGGTGGTCACCTCGCCGGCCATGTCGAACAGGTCCTTGATGCCGACCGGAATGCCGGCGAAGGGCGAGGGCGCCGCCCCCGCCAGCCGCAGGGCGTCCTGCGCCTCCGCCGCCTTCAGCGCGCCCTCGCGATTGACGCGGGTGAAGGCGCGGCCGCCCTCGCCGGCGGGATCGTCGATGCGGGCGAGGCACGCCTCCACGAGGGCCCGCGCCGTGGTGCGCCCGGAGGCGAGGTCATCGGCGAGGGCGGCAAGGGTCGGATGGGGCATGGGGCAGGTCCGGAAAGGCGGGGAGGGATCAGGCCGGGTCGAAATAGTGGATTTCGAACAGGATGCAGCCTTTATCCGATTTGAACGGGCCGTGGAACGCGCCCGGGGGACGCACGGCATAGGTGAAGGGGGGAAAGCTCTCGCCGCCCTCGCCTTTCTCGTCATTGCCCACGGTGAGGTCGCCGGAGACGAGGAACACCTCTTCCCAGTATTCGTGCACGAACGGGGCCGTCGTGAAGACGCCGGGATCGAACTTCAGGAGGCGCGAGCGCGAGCCGCCCTTGTTCGCCTCATCCAGCGCGCCGGACAGAATCTTCTGCTTGATGCCTTCCGGATAGCCGGGGGGCACCTCCCACCCGGTGGTGAGGTCGAGGGTGTGGAACTCGTCGTGAATCTTGTTGATGGGCATTGCTGTGCCTTTCTTCAAAAAGGATGTCGTCTTGCCGGACGCTTCCGTGAGTCATGGCTTCAATTCACGACCTCGTCCCTTTTGTTCGCCGTCATGTTCCGGCTTGTCCGGGGCATCCACTCGTCCGCCGCCGCGCCGCAGGCCGCCGGGTGCAGGGCGAGCCTCCGGGTGGATCCCCCGGACAAGCCGGGGGATGACGGGTGGTTGTGCATCACTCCGCCGCACGGGCCGCGGAAGCCGGCGCGACCTCGTCGGCGAGGGAATAGGAGGAGAGCATGGCGTCGAGCAGCCGCTCGGCCCCCGCCCAGTCATAGGTGCGGAAGGAATGGCCCTTCACCACGAAGCTCGCGCCCGCGTAGAACATCTCATACTGGGTGTGGCGCGAGGCGAATTCCGAGCCCACCGCGTCCCAGGCGAGCTTGTAGAACTTCACCTTTTCTTCCGCGCCGGCGGCTGGGGACTGCTGGGTCTTGCCGATGAGCCTGGCAAGCTCCGGATTCTCAAAATCGTGCACCGAGGACGGCAGCATGATCATGCCGCCGCCGGCGAGCTCGCGCAGGGTGGTGATGAACTTGCCGTAGAGCTGCTGGGCCAGCGTCTGCGCCGCGTAGAGGGTGTGGCGGTCGGGGATGAAATAGGGGCCATAGGTGGTGCCCTTCGCCTCCATGGCGGCAACGAAGGCATCCACCATGGCGGCTTCCGCGGCGAGCTGGCCCAGCATCTCGCGCACCTGGGGAAAGCCCGTGGTGCCGTTCACCTCGGTGATGCGGCGGGCGATGGCGAGCAGGAATTTCAGCTTCACCGCGAGGCGGATCTGCGCCTGGTAGTTCTGGTAGACGTGGGCGGGCGTGGCATGGAACTGCTTGCCGGTCATGGCGATGTCGCCGGCGACGAAGATGCGGTCCCACGGCACCTTCACGTCGTCGAAATAGAGCACCGCATCGTTCTCGTCGAAGCGGCTCGACAGGGGATTGTCGAACACCGAGGGCGCGCCCGCCTCGTACGACTTGCGGGAAAGGATCTTCAACCCCTTGGCATTCATGGGAATGGCGAAGGAGAGGGCATAGGGCTCCTCCCCCTTCTGCAGGGGCTGGATGCAGGTGACGAACACCTCGTTGGCCATGATGCCGCCGGTGGCCAGCATCTTCGCCCCGCGCACGGTGATGCCGGAGGTGTCCTCGTCCACGATGGCGGCGGAGAGGAAGGGGTCGGCCTGCTCGGCCGCATTCTTCGAGCGGTCGGCCTGCGGGTTGATGATGACGTAGGTAAGGTAAAGGTCGTTGTCGCGGGCGTAGCGGTAGTAATCGGCGAGCGCGCGGGCCCGGGCGGGGTCGTAGAGCTCGAACTGGTCGAGGCCCATATACATGCCGGAGATGCAGGAGGCGACATGGTCCGGCGCGCGGCCGAGGAAGCCGGCGTGCAATTCGGTCCAGGCCTCGAGCCCGTGGCGGCGGATCTTGAGCTCCTCGTAGCTCGTCGGCAGCTGCCAGATGCGGTTGGCCCGCGTTCCGGTGTCGGTCTCGAAGGTCATCAGCGCGCGGTTTTCCGACGCGCTGTGGAAGTCGAACATGCGGCCCACCGAGGCCACCGCGCGGCGGAAGGCGGGATGGGTGGTGGCGTCGGCGACCTTCTGGCCGTCGAGGAAGATCTCGCGGCCGTCCCTCAGGCTGACGACGTGCTCGGCACCGGTCTTGATCATGGCTCGTCCTTTCGGATGTTCAGTGCGCGGCCGAAAGGCTGCGGTAGCGGCCGGCGTGGAAGATGAGGGGGTCGCTCGCCTGCGCCCGGTGTTCGAGGACGCGGGCGATAAAGATCTCGTGATCGCCCCCGTCGTGGAGGGCGTGGGGCACGCATTCCAGATGGGCGGCCGCGTCCATCACGAGGGGGGCGCCGTGCGCGCCGCGCAGGTGGGAGACCCCCGCCCATTTCTCGCCCCGGGCGCGGGAGAAGCGGGTGGAAAGCTCCTGCTGGTGCTGCGCCAGCACGGAGATGCCGAAGGCTCGCGCGGACTTCAGCGCAGGCAGGCAGAGGGCTGAGCGCGCCACCGAGAACAGCACCAGCGGCGGATCGAGGGAGACCGAGTTGAACGAACTCATGGTCATGCCGACGAGGCTGCCGTCATCCGCCTCGGCGGCGACGATGGCCACGCCGGTGGCGAATGCGCCGAGAGTCCGCCGGAAGGCATCGACGTCGAAGGCTTCTGCCGGTGATGACGACATGGGGCGATGTCCAGAAGGCAATTAGCTTTGCAACAAAGCTATTATAGGCAGGTGATGGACGTCAAGGCCCGTGCGAGGATAAGAGTGGGCAACGCAACGCTCAGAATCCGCGCGTCAGGGAGCGCAGATCCGATGCCCAAGCCGAAATCCGGAAAGCCCGAAGGCCATTGCCCTTGACCACTTCTCGTCCCGCTCTGCTGGTCGACGGTTCAGACCTCGAGTTCCGCGACCTCGTGCACGACATGCTGGCCTTTGCCGCCGCCATCGAGGAGGTGCGCGACCGGCTCGGCGGGCTCATCGGCCTGTCGGGCACGCAATATACGATCCTCACCTCCATCGCCCGCCTCAGCGCTCGCGCGCCGGAACTGGGCGTGAACACGCTTGCCGAGCATCTGCACCTGTCCGGCGCGTTCGTGACCATCGAGGTGAACAAGCTGGTGGCGGCCGGGCTCGTCACCAAGGTCACAAATCCGGAGGACCGCCGCCGCGTGGTGCTGGCCGTCACCGAGGAGGCCGAACGCCGGCTCGGCGAGATGACAAGGGTCCAGGTGCCCGCCAACGACACCCTGTTCGAGCCGCTTTCGACACATGATTTCAAGATGCTGCGCGGCATTGTCGCCAAGCTCGCCGGCACCGGGGAACGGACGTTGCGGCTCATCGAGTATCTCGCGCCCGACGGCACGCTGGAGGAGACCATCGCGCGCCGGCCGCCGGCGGAGTGATCCCGCGCAGCGGGGGAAGGGCGCTCGCCGGGGCCGGGATCGCCTCGCGGTCCCGCCGGATGCCGGGGAAAGCGGCGTCTTGTCGGGCGCCGCCGCCTCGATCGGTCACGAAGATGTGCAACGACGCGGCGCCGCCACGGGTTGTCGCCCGCCGTCGCCGGGCGTTGGCACGGAAGGCGCGCACGGCGTTCATCGGATGAGGCGATGGTTCCCGCCGCAGCACCGCCCGAGGGCCGGGCGATGCTGGCCATCCTTTGCAACTCCTGTCATGCTCATGGTTGAACGTGCGCGTTCCGGGAGTTGACGGTGTGGTGGTTGCTGGCGTGCCTGGCGGCGGCCGGGCTGATCTTCTGGTGGGTGAAATTGGGCAGGCCGCGCCGAGCGTCTGCGCGCCCGCTGCCGGTTTCCGCCCCCGCTTCCGAAGCACAACCGCGCAGTTCGGTCGCCGCGAGAGCGAGGAGCGCGAAGGAGCCCGCCCGGTGGATCGCGCCGGGTGAGGCGGTCAGCATCGGCGGCATCACCATCACGTCGGGCATGATCTATGTGGGCGGCGCCGCCTCCACGGCCATGCACGGGGATCCTGACAATTGCGTGGTCGATCCGCGATTGCCGCTGGGCGAGAATGTCGACCGGCCCGGCGGCGCCATGCCGCCCTGGCCGTCCTACGGCGGCATCCAGCCGCGGGAGCGCAGGACCTATCTCGAATGGCTGGCGGGCGGGCGGTGCGATCCGGAGATCGGCATCGGCTACGTCTTCCTCTTCTTCTACGGGCTGGAACGCAGATACTTCATCGAAGGCGCGCGGCAGGAGCACCGGGCGCTCGCCGATGAAGTGCGGCGCCTGCTCGAAATCCACGGGCGGCACGGCGCCTTTAGGGGGCATGCCCGCCGCTTCCTCGACGCGCTGGATGTCCTGCACGCAACCGACCAGCATCCGGCTCTGTCGCCGCAGCCTGCTGCGGGCTACGACATCAGCCTGCTCGCCCGGCGGCGTCTCGGCCGAAAGCTTGCTCACGGCGAGCCGCTCGCGGCGGGGGACGCGCTCACATGGCATCTGGCGCTGCCCGACACGCGCCTGCGCCCGTCCATCGCTCGCTGCTTTGATGCGTTCGTCGCCCTCTGGACGCTCGGCTTCGCCGAGCGCTATCCCGCCGGACTGAAGGTTTCCGCGCCACCCATCCCCCTCAAGCTCTCCTATCGTGCCGCGAGCGGGGCGTTCGGCGGGGAGGTCGACATCCTGGTCGATGGCGCGCCGGTGCCGGATATTGCGGCCGTCCGCGCGTCGCTCGGCGGGCTGCGCGATCTGGCCGACGCCTGCACCGAAGCCCTCGAGCCCTATGCCCGGCTCCTCGCGCGCAATCCTGCGCTGCGTGACACGCCGGAGGCCGTCGTGCTTCTGCCGCCCGAGCTCGCGGGACCGGACCGGAATGCCGTGGTTGGGGCGATGAGGGATCGGCTGGGCGTCATGCTGAACGGGCACAAGGTGGCGCAGCTCGGCGTGGCAGAGCTGTTCGACATCCTTGCACTGCCCGTCCCCGGCCACGGCGTGCTGGGGAGCGCGCAGCGCAGCCAGATCTCGACGTTGCTCGATCTCCTCGACATCGGCTTCGAGCCGGACCCGCGCTATGGGTCCGGCGCGCCGGTGGGCGAGGGACGCGTCCTCCTGTTTCGGGCCGAAGGCGGGGCGCCGGTGGAGTGGGAAAAGCCGGCCTACCGGTCGGCGAAATGCATGTGCGAGGTGGTGGTGCTCGCCGCGCCGGCCGGCGGCCCCCCGCCGGCGAGGCCTATGCGGCGGTCAGCGCGGAGCTGCGGCACGTCAGCGGCCTGGATACCGCGGAGCGCATGCGTCTCCTTGTCTATCTCGGCTTTCTTTTCGCCGATGCGCCGCGCTGGGCGGCGGCGAGGAGCAAACTGTCCAGCCTGCCGGAAAACCTGCGGCTGCAGGTGGCCCGTTCGGCGACCGGCGCGCTTCTGCCGAATGGGCAAGCGTCAGTCGCGGGGGAAATGCTCATCGGGCAGATCCACGCGGCGCTGCACCTGCCGGTCGGCGCATCCGCCGACCCGTATGCCGGCGTCACCGCTGCGGAAGACCCGGCACCGAACGGTTCGACCATGGCCGGCGCCGCCCAGGCGCGCTCCGGCGGGAGCGACGATCCGCAGGCCGCCGCGCGCCACCGCCAGGATGCCGTGGAGGTGTCGCAGCTGCTCGCCGGGCTGTTCGCTGCGGAGGCGGTCCCGGCCGGGGCATCCTGTGCATCCGATCCCGGCGGCGACGGCGCGCCGCCGTATGCCGGGCTCGACCGTCGGCACGGCCAGTTCCTAGCGGCGCTGCTGGCCGAAGGCAGCATGCCCCGCGAGGACGTGGAGGCGCTCGCCCGCAGCCTCCGGCTGCTGCCCGACGGAGCTTGCGAGATCATCAACGCGTGGGGGCTCGCGGCGTTGGGCGAAGCCGTCATCGACGGCGAGGACCCGATCCGCGTGCTCGATCCGGCACGCATGCAGCTGGACATTCCGGAGCATGCGGCATGAGCCCGTCGCCTCCGCTCACCCTGCGCGAGCGGGAGGCGATCCTGCGGGCGCTGGCGTCGGGCCTGGTCCCGCGTCTCGGGCTGCGCCACATTCAGGCGGGGCGCGCCGCCGAGGCATCGCTGGTGCTGGCGGATATCGATCGGGTCGCCGGCGGCGGCGCGGCGCTGCGCTTCGTCGTCGGTGAACGTGGCGCCGGCAAGACCTTCCTCCTCAACCTCGTTCGTCTCGCCGCCCTAGAACGCGGGTTGGTGACCATCCACGCCGATCTGGCGCCCGACCGCCGCCTCCAGCCCGGCGGCGGGCAGGCCCGCCGCTTCTTTGCGCAGGCGGTCCGCAACATGGCGACACGCACCCGGCCGGAGGGCGGGGCCCTTGCGAGCGTGGTCGAGCGTTTCCTCATCGCCTGCGTCAGGCAGGCCGAGGCTCAGGGCGGGACGGTGGACCGCGTGATCGACGAGCGGCTGACCTCGTTGCGGGCACAGGTGGAGGACCCCGCGGCCATTGATGACTATGCGGTCGTCCTCAAGGCCTATTGGCAGGGCAGCGAGGACGGGAACGGGCTCCTCACGGCCGCCGCGCTGCGCTGGCTGCGCGGCGGCTATTCCACCCGGCCGCAGACCCGGCAGGCGGTGGGTGCGCACACCCTTGTCGACGACGGCGGCATCGCCGACGCCCTGAAGCTCCTGGCCTCGTTTGTCCGGCTTGCCGGCTATGGCGGGCTTTTCGCCGTCTTCGACGACATGGAGAGCCTCTACGGTCTGGGGGATGCGCAGGCACGCGACGAGAATTACGGGCAGATCCTGCGCATGCTCGAAGACATGCGCCCGGATCAAGACGCGGGTCACCAGACGCGCCCGGCGATCGGGCTCGGCATCGCCTTTGGCGGAACGCCGGAAGTCTTCTATGACACGCACCGCGGCCTCGCCGGGGTCCCGGCGCTGCGCGCGGGTCTGCCGGGGAGCCCCATCGCGGAGCTGTCCGGCACCGTCCTGCGGCTCGATGGCCTCACGCCGGAAGACCTGCGGGCGCTGCTCGTCCACGTGCGCGACGTATTCGCCTGCGGCGACGCCCAGAAACACCTCGTGCCCGACGCGGCGCTGCAGGCCTTCTCGGAGCATTGCGCCCGCCACCTGGGCGCCGCCTGGTTCCGGTCGCCGCGCCCGGCGGTCCGGTCCTTCGTGCAATTCCTCGGGGATCTCGAACAGAAGCCGGGCACGCGCTGGCAGGATGTCCTTGCCCATCTGCCCGTCATCGCCGACAGCGAGGCAGAGGACTTCGAGGCGGTCGAGCCGGCGCCCCTCCCCTCTGAGCGGGGAGCCGTCCCTGCGTCCTAACGGGGTGGCACCGTGCCGGCATCGGCCCCAGGCCGTCAGGTCAGGTAGCCGCGCTCCAGCAGGAAGGCCAGCACCTCCTCGGCACCGGCCTCCGGGGAGAGCGCCCCGCCGGCGATGGTGATCTCCGCACCGAGGGGCGCCTCATAGGGACTGTCGATGCCGGTGAAGTTCTTGATCTGGCCGGCACGGGCCCGCTTGTAGAGGCCCTTGACGTCGCGACCTTCGGCGACCTCCAGCGGCGTGTCGACGAAGATCTCGACGAACTCGCCGTCGCCCATCAGCTCGCGCGCCATCTGCCGCTCCGCCCGGAACGGGGAGATGAAGGAGACCAGCACGATCAGCCCGGCATCCACGAACAGACGCGACACCTCGGCGACGCGGCGGATGTTCTCCACCCGGTCGGCGTCGGTGAAGCCGAGGTCCTTGTTGAGGCCGTGCCGCACATTGTCGCCGTCCAGCAGATAGGTGTGCCGGCCCAGCGCGTTGAGGCGTTTTTCCAGGAGGTTGGCGATGGTGGACTTGCCCGCCCCCGACAGGCCGGTGAACCACAGCACCACCGGGCGCTGGCGCTTCAGCGCCGCGCGGCTGTCCTTGGAGACGTCGAGGGCCTGCCAGTGCACGTTGGTGGCGCGCCTGAGGCCGAAATCCACCATGCCAGCGCCGACCGTCTGGTTGGTCATGCGGTCGATGACGATGAAGGCACCGGTCTGCGGCACCTTCGCATAGGGGTCGAAGGCGATGGGATCGTGGGTGGCGATGTTCACCACCGCCACGTCGTTCAGCGCCAGCGTCTTGGCGGCGAGCTTCTGGAAGGTGTTGACGTCCACCCGGTGCTTGATCTCGGTCACCGACACGCCGACCGTGCGGCTGCCGATCTTCATGAGATAGGGCCGTCCCGGGAGCAGGGGCTCCTCGTGCATCCAGATGAGATGGGCGGCGAACTGGTCCGACACCTCCGGACGCGCGTCGGCGGCCGCGATGACGTCGCCGCGGGAGGCGTCGATCTCGTCCCTCAGCGTCACCGTGACGGCCTCGCCGGCGCCGGCTTCCGCAAGGAGCCCATCCTGCGTGACGATGGAGGCGATCTCGGACGTGGCGCCGGAGCCGGCGACCACCACGGCATCGCCCACCCGCACCACGCCGGAGGCGATGGTGCCCGAGAAGCCGCGGAAATTGAGGTCCGGCCGGTTCACCCACTGCACCGGCAGGCGGAACGGGCGCGCGCGCGCCTCGCTCTCCACCTCCACGGTGTCGAGGTGCTGCAGCAGGGACGGGCCCTCGTACCACGCCGTGTTGGTGCTCTTCTCGATCACGTTGTCGCCGTGGCGGGCCGACAGCGGGATGGGAACCAGCGTCTCGAAGCCGAAGTCGCTGGCGAAGTTCCTGTAGGCCGCGACGATCTCCTCGAACACCTGCTGCGAATAGTCGACGAGGTCGATCTTGTTCACCGCCAGCACCACGTGCTTCAGCCCGAGCAGGGAGACGATGAAGGAGTGGCGGCGCGTCTGGGTGAGGATGCCCTTGCGCGCGTCCACCAGGATCACGGCGAGATCAGAATTGGAGGCGCCCGTCGCCATGTTGCGCGTGTACTGCTCGTGGCCGGGGGTGTCGGCGACGATGAACTTGCGCCTGTCGGTGGCGAAGAAGCGGTAGGCGACGTCGATGGTGATGCCCTGCTCGCGCTCGGCGGCGAGGCCGTCCACCAGCAGCGCGAAGTCGAGGTCTTCCCCCGCGGTGCCGTGCTTGCGGGAATCGGAGGCCAGCGTCGCCAGCTGGTCCTCGAACAGCAGCTTGGTGTCGTAGAGCAGGCGGCCGATGAGGGTGGACTTGCCGTCGTCGACGCTGCCACAGGTGAGGAAGCGCAAAAGGCTCTTCTGCTCGTGGGCGGCGAGGTAGTCGGCGAAGGCGCTGTGCGCGGGGGCCTCGTTCATCAGAAATATCCCTCGCGCTTCTTCTTCTCCATGGAGGCGGCCTCGTCATGGTCGATGAGGCGGCCGGCGCGCTCCGACGTGCGGGCGAGCAGCATCTCCCGCACGATGGCCTCCAGGGTGTCCGCGTCGCTGTCGATGGCGGCGGTGAGCGGGTAGCAGCCCAGCGTGCGGAAGCGCACCCGGCGCTGCTCGGGGGTTTCGCCCGGCTTCAGCGGCAGGCGCTCGTCGTCCACCATGATCAGCTGGCCGTCGCGCTCCACCACCGGCCGCTCGGCGGCAAAATAGAGCGGCACGATGGGGATGTTCTCCGCCAGGATGTATTGCCAGATGTCGAGCTCGGTCCAGTTGGACAGCGGGAACACCCGGATGCTCTCCCCCGGCCGGACGCGGGCGTTGTAGAGGTTCCACAGCTCGGGCCGCTGGTTCTTCGGGTCCCAGCCGTGACTGGCGGTACGGAAGGAGAAGATGCGCTCCTTGGCGCGGCTCTTCTCCTCGTCGCGGCGGGCGCCGCCGAAGGCCGCGTCGAAGCCGTGCAACGTCAGCGCCTCCTTGAGCGCCTCGGTCTTCATCACGTGGGTGTAGAGGGAGGAGCCGTGGTCGAACGGGTTGATGCCCCGGGCGAGGCCGTCCTCGTTCTTGTGGACGATGAGGTCGAAGCCGAGGCGCCTCGCCATCTCGTCGCGGAAGGCGATCATCTCCTGGAATTTCCAGGTGGTGTCGATGTGCATGAGCGGAAACGGCGGGCGCGAGGGATAGAACGCCTTCACCGCGAGATGCAGCATCACGGCGGAATCCTTGCCGATGGAATACAGCATCACCGGGTTGCGGAACTCCGCCGCCACCTCGCGCATGATGAAGATGGATTCGGCTTCCAGACGCTTCAGATGCGTCATCCGTTCAGAACTCATCGACCCGTCCGTCTCGCTGTTCCCGGCGCGAACCGTCGCCCTCATCCTCGCGCGCGGCGTGCCGTCGTCAAACCCGACCCATCCGCGAGGTGTAGAACGATTAATTCATGTGAATTGATGCATTCCCCGCGAGTGAGGCGCGCAAATTCCTCCATTTTTGCGGCGACCGCAAGGGGACCGCGCCGGCGGCGTGCCCGGCAACCGCGATTCCGCTGTTCCGCCCGGTGCGCGCGGGGCTAAGCTTCACCACGCGTTTTCCCGCCCGGCCGCAGGCGGAGAGGATGGGCAGGAGGACGCGAGCGCCCAGGCACGCCTTGCCAACCGAGATGAGGACCGTCGCCATGACAGGACAGCCGCAGCCTCGCGCCCATGCTTCCGGAACCGCGGCCGAAGGCGCGCCGGCCGCAAGAGGCGGGCTGGCGCAACGGCGTCGCCACGTCGTCCTGCGCAAGGGAGCGCTCGGCGCCGGCTCGGCCGGTGCCGGTGCCGTCGGAGCGGTGGCTGTCGGCGCATTGGTGGTTGGGGCGCTGACGGTCGGCGCCCTGGCGATCGGCGCGCTCGCCATCGGCCGCCTGCGCATCGGACGGGCACGCATCGTCCGCCTGGAGATCGACGAACTGGTGGTGGGCCGGATGGAAAGGGCCGCCGGCGGCGAAGCGGTGTCACCGCCTCGCCGCCCTCTTTGATCGGTCGCTGCTGATTTCACCGCCTCGATGAAACAAGGCGCCGCACGCCGCTGCCTCACTTCGAGCGGCGGCCGCCTTTCCGGTAGCCCTTGGTTCCGGGATCCGGCCGGGGACCCGGGCGGAAGCTGTCCTCCGCGAGCGGGACGACGCGGTCGGAGCCGGGGCCCATGTCGTCGAGGGAGGGCTTGTGGGCGCGTGTCTCGGGCGGCGCATAGGGCGCCTGCGCCTCGCCCATGCCCTCCGGCTCGGAGCCGCGGGACTTGCCCTTGGCCCCGCCGCGGCCGCGCGGCAACAGGGCGGCGGCGCCTTCCTTCGGCGGCAGGTTGGCTGCCTTGCCGTATTTGCGGGCGCCCCTGTAGCCCCCGGTCTTGTCGTCCACCGCTTCCTGCCGGGCGAGGGGATCGTCCGCCACCGCAAGCTCGGTGGCCTCCAGCCGGCGGATCTCGTCGCGCAGGCGCGCGGCGGTCTCGAAGTCGAGGTCGGCGGCGGCGGCGCGCATGCGCTTCTCCAGGTCCGCCATGACCGCCTTGAGATTGTGCCCGAAGGCCGCGCCGTCCTCGGCAAGGCCCGCATCCACCTGCACGTGGTCGCGCTCGTAGACCGAGTTGAGGATGTCGCCGATGGCCTTCTTCACGCTCTCCGGCGTGATGCCGTGCTCGGTATTGTAGGCCACCTGCTTCTCGCGCCGGCGGGAGGTCTCCGCCATGGCCCGCTCCATGGAGCCGGTGACGCGGTCGGCATAGAGGATCACCCGCCCGTCCACGTTGCGGGCGGCGCGGCCGATGGTCTGCACCAGCGAGGTCTCGGAGCGCAGGAAGCCTTCCTTGTCCGCGTCGAGGATGGCCACCAGCCCGCATTCGGGGATGTCGAGGCCCTCGCGCAGCAGGTTGATGCCGATGAGCACGTCGAACGCCCCGAGGCGCAGGTCGCGGATGATCTCGATGCGCTCGATGGTGTCGATGTCCGAATGCATGTAGCGCACGCGGATGCCGTTCTCGTGCAGGTATTCGGTGAGGTCCTCGGCCATGCGCTTGGTGAGCACCGTGACCAGCGTGCGGTAGCCCTTGGCCGCCACGGCGCGGACCTCGCCGAGGAGGTCGTCCACCTGGGTACGCGCCGGGCGCACCTCCACCGGCGGGTCGATGAGGCCGGTGGGACGGATGACCTGCTCCACGAACACGCCACCGGTCTTCTCCATCTCCCAGGTGCCGGGGGTGGCGGAGACGTGCACGGTCTGCGGCCGCATGGCCTCCCATTCCTCGAAGCGCAGCGGCCGGTTGTCCATGCAGCTGGGCAGGCGGAAGCCGTATTCGGCCAGCGTCGCCTTGCGGCGGAAGTCGCCGCGATACATGGCGCCGATCTGCGGGATGGTGACGTGGCTCTCGTCGATGAAGACGAGGGCGTTGTCCGGCACGTACTCGAACAGGGTGGGCGGCGGCTCGCCGGGCTTCCTGCCGGTGAGCCAGCGGGAATAGTTCTCGATGCCGGCGCAGCTGCCCGTCGCCTCCATCATCTCCAGGTCGTAGCGGGTGCGCTGCTCCAGCCGCTGGGCTTCCAGCAGGCGGCCCATCTTGTAGAGCTCGTCGAGGCGCATTTTCAGCTCGGCCTTGATGCCGGAAATGGCCTGGATCAGCGTCGGGCGCGGGGTGACATAGTGGGAGGCGGCGTAGACGCGCACGCTCTTCATGTCGCCGCTCTTGTGCCCGGTGAGTGGATCGAACTCGGCGATGCTCTCCACCTCGTCGCCGAACAGGGAGACGCGCCAGGCGCGGTCCTCGTAGTGGGCGGGGAAGATCTCCACGCTGTCGCCGCGCACCCGGAAGGTGCCGCGGGCGAAATCGGACTGAATGCGCTTGTATTGCAGGGCCACGAGGTCGGCGAGGAGGGCGCGCTGGTCGATGCGCTCGCCCACCTTGATGTCGAAGGTCATGGCCGAATAGGTCTCGACCGAGCCGATGCCGTAGATGCACGACACCGAGGCGACGATGATCACGTCGTCGCGCTCCAGCAGCGAGCGGGTGGCCGCATGGCGCATGCGGTCGATCTGCTCGTTGATGGAAGATTCCTTCTCGATATAGGTATCGGTGCGCGGAACGTAGGCTTCCGGCTGGTAGTAGTCGTAGTAGGAGACGAAATATTCCACCGCATTGTCGGGGAAAAAGCTCTTGAACTCGCCGTAGAGCTGCGCCGCCAGCGTCTTGTTGGGGGCGAGCACGATGGCCGGGCGCTGGAGCTGCTCGATCACCTTGGCCATGGTGAAGGTCTTGCCCGAGCCGGTGACGCCGAGCAGCACCTGGTCGCGCTCGCCGGCCTCAGCCTGCGCGCACAGCTCGGCGATGGCCTGGGGCTGGTCGCCGGCGGGCTCGAAGTCGCTCTTCATGGTGAAGTGGACGCCGCCCTCGGACTTTTCCGGGCGGGGCGGGCGATGGGGCATCCAGGTCTGGCCGTTGACCTCGGGCCGTCCCTCCTCGATCAGCCGCGAGAGCGCCTGCACGGTGGCGGATGCTCCCGCCGATTCGAAATCGAGCGAGAGCGCTCCCGGCTCGAGCCCGAGGGACTGGGCGAGCGCGGGATCAAGCGCCTGCTGGGGCGCCGGCTCGAAGTGACGCTGGGAGCGCTCTCCGAGCTTGCCGGGACGGGATGCTTTGGCCATGGGGGGAATATGGGCCGCGCCACCCCGGCTCGCAACGCCGTGCACCTACCGCGGGATCGTTTCCACGGCGCCGACCATCTGCTTGCCGTCAAACGAGAGGTTGTAGGCGCGCTTGAGCTGAGCCTTGATCTTCGGCTCCAGGGCTTTCAGCTTGATCGCAAGGTCGGCGGAGAAGCCCGCGTCCCGCTTCACCCCGAAATGCACGTCTCCCAGGTAAACCGCGCGGATCTGGTAGACCGCGCGGGCGGAGCGTTCGCTCATATAGGCTGCGGCGCAGCCCCGCCGGGACACGAGCTGGCTGAAGACGGCGTTGGCCTGTTCCTGAGATACATAGCGCTTCACGACCCGGGTCAATTTGAGTTCGTAATAGTCCGAAAGGGAGCCCTGCAATTCCGCCGACACCACCGACAATTTGAGGCCCGATACGCCGCCGCTGACCGAAAACGTCGAGAGCAGGTCGATGTCGGCGACGGTGCTTTCATCCTGATACGAAATGCCCTTCAAGAGGCTCGCCGGCATGTCGCACAAGAGCGCGATCGACACCGGTCCCTGACCGTTCGATCCCGCCCGATCGTAGGACGTGTAGAGATAGGCGGCCCGAATTCCGGTTTCCGGAGGGGAGACGGCGCGGGCACCGAAGGGAACGCCGCCGGCGCACCCGGCGAGGCCGAAGCCGAGTCCAAGAGCCGCCATCAAAGGATATTTATTCATGATTGCCCCCAATCAATGATTTCAACTTTTAGTTGTGACAGATTCGCGCGCACGGTCAACGCGAGACGGGGGCTCATCTCCCTCTTTGATTGTGTGTGATAAATTTGCATCCATGAGTGGCGATCGCCGCACGGACGCCGCCGGGGAAACGCGTGCATGGGAGAAGCAACAGGGACGGCCCGCATGGTCGCAACGACCCTGATGGTCCATCATGCAGGCCGGTTAATCGTCCTGAAGCTGCCCCATGCCCTCCCTGACGTCTCTCCTGCCACCGCAGATCCTGCCCATCGTCATGCTGGTCGCCTCGAACGTCTTCATGACGTTCGCCTGGTACGGCCACCTCAAGCACAAGTCGTCACCACTGCTCATCGCCATCGTGGCAAGCTGGGGCATTGCATTTTTCGAGTATTGCCTCGCCGTTCCGGCCAACCGCTTCGGCTCGGAAGTCTATTCCACGGCGCAGCTCAAGACGATGCAGGAGGTCATCACCCTGCTTGTCTTTGCCGGTTTCTCCGTGCTCTACCTGAAGGAGCCGCTGGGCTGGAATCACCTCGTGGGCTTCGCCTTCATCGCCGGCGGCGCCTTCTTCATCTTCCACAAATTCTGAGGGTCTATTCCCCGAGCGCCCGGCGCACCAGCGCCTCCACCTGGCCCACCGGCGCCTTCAGCCAGTCGTAGCCCGCGGGGATCTGTGCTTCCGCCAACTGCTCGGCGAAGCGCCCCACGTGACGCCGCGGATCGGCGCGGAACTGCGGCTGCGCCATGAAGAACTGCACCGACACGGTCGAGCAGGGATGCTTGGAGGCGGCCGAGAGATATTTCGGCACCTTCTTCGGCGGCCACCAGAATTTCCCGAAGCGCCGGTCGGCGTGATAGTGCTCGAATAGCCGGCCGTAGCCGTGCCAGTTCAGGGCGCGGCCGGTCACGGCGTAGTTGTTGGTGTAGATCACACGCTCGAGCGGGCGCAGCTCGATGATCGGATCGTACTGCGAGGCTTCGTAGGTGGTAAGCTGCGGGCCCACTAGGATCGACCCCCACCAGATGCCGTTCAGCGGCCGCGGGCAGGCGGCGGCCAGTTCCTCGAACAGGCTTGGCGCCAGCCAGTCGTCGTCGTCCACGAAGACGACGAGGTCGTCCTTCGCCGGCGTCGTGGCGCGCAGGGCCACGTGCGACATCACTTCGGCGCCGCGCACGGCGGAGAAGCTGGCACGGGAGAGCGCGGCGATCTCGTGGCGGAAGGTGCGGTAGTCCACCTTCAAGGCGCGGTCCCACAAGGCAATGAAGTCCACCAGCAGGTTTTCGTCGATGCCATGGCGCCTGAGGAAGCGCCGGGTGTCGTCCTCGGTCAGGGCCAGCCAGTCGGGGCTGTGTCGCACCGCGACGATGCGTTTACCCATGGTCCACTCCGTTACGCCCCCGCGGTGCCGGCGGCGCCCGTTCCGGCGCGCCCCTCGCATCCGGGTCGCCGGAAGCCAGACCGTTCCGCGCGGGCGTGTCTTATCAAGCGCCGGCTTGGCGCGCCAGTTCGGCGGCCATGGCGTTGTGCCGCGCCACCGTCGCGGCAACATCGATGGTCAGAAGCCGGCCGTCCCGCACCACCACCTCTCCGTTGATGACGCTCAGGGCCACCTGCTGCGGCTGGCAGAACAGCAGCGCCGCCACCGGGTCGTGCAGCGCGCCGGCATAGGGCAGGGCGGACATGTCGAAGGCGACGAAGTCCGCCGCCATGTCGGGCGCGAGGGCGCCGATGTCGTCGCGCCGCAACACCCGCGCGCCGCCGAGGGTGGCCATTTCGAGGGCGCCGCGCGCGCTCATGGCATCGGGCCCGTTGGCCACGCGCTGGAGCAGCATGGCCTGCCGGGCCTCCCCCAGCAGGTGGCCCCCGTCGTTGGAGGCGGAGCCGTCCACGCCGAGGCCGACCCGGATCCCCTCGGCGCGGAAGCGATGGACCGGGGCGATGCCGGAGCCAAGGCGCATGTTGGAGCACGGGCAATGGGCGATGCCCGTGCCGGTGCGGGCGAACAGGGAGATGCCCGGCTCGTCCAGCTTCACGCAGTGGGCGTGCCACACGTCCGGCCCCACCCAGTCGAGCTCCCGCACGTAGTCCGTCGGGCTCATGCCCAGGGTCTGGTGGGAGAACAGGACGTCCGAATCGTTCTCGGCGAGATGGGTGTGCAGCGTCAGGTCGTGGCTGCGGGCGAGGCGCGCGGTCTCGCGCATGAGGTCCCGGCTCACGGTGAACGGCGAGCACGGGGCGAGAACGATCCGCAGCATGGAGAAGCGGGCGGGGTCGTGATAGGCGCCGATGAGGCGCTCGGCATCCCGCATCACGAAGCCCTCGTCCTCCACCACCCGGTCCGGTGGCAGGCCGCCCTTGCTCTCGCCGACGCTCATGGAGCCGCGGGCGGCGTGGAAGCGCATGCCGATCTGCCGTGCGGCGCGGATCGAATCGTCGAGCCGGCAGCCGTTCGGATAGATGTAGAGGTGATCGGACGTGGTGGTGCAGCCGGACAGGATCAGCTCGGCCATGGCGGTGAGGGTGGAGGTCTCCACCATCGCCGGGGTCAGGCCGGCCCACAGCGGGTAGAGGGTGCGCAGCCAGGTGAAGAGCTCCCCGTCCTGCGCCGCGGGCACGGCCCGGGTCAGGCTCTGCACCATGTGGTGGTGGGTGTTGACGAGGCCGGGCAGCACCACGTGGCCCGACAGGTCGATGACGGTGTCGGCGCCTTGCGGCAGCTCGGCGTCGCGGCCTACCGCCACGATCCGCCCGTTCTCGGCATAGAGGCCGCCGCCGGGGATCTCCCGCCGCTCCCCGTCCATGGTGACGAGCACGAGGGCATTCCTGGCGAGGAGGGTGGCGGGCATGGCAACTCCGGCGGGCGGCCGCAGCACGGCTGCGGTTCATGGCGTCCGCCGGCGATCTTAAGGGGCGGCCCGGCGAAGAAAAGCGCGCTTGTGGAAGGCTCAGTCCCGGGCGCGGGCCGGCACCACGCGCAGGATCTCGCCGGTGTCGTCGGTGGCGAGCCACAGGGCTCCGTCAGGCCCCTGCCGCACGTCGCGGATGCGCTTGCCGAGGGGCAGGCGTTCCTCGCCGATGACCGCGCCGTCGCGCACCTTCACCTCCAGCAGCGCCTGCCCGGCCAGCGCTCCCACGAAGAGCTGGCCCTTGAAGGCCGGCAGGAGGTCGGCCGAATAGAAGGCGGCCCCGGAGGGGGCGATGGAGGGGTCCCAGTAGAACAGGGGCTGCTCCATGCCCTCCTTGCTGGGTCCCACACCGATCTTCGCTCCGGAATAGTGCCGGCCGTAGCCGATGACGGGCCAGCCGTAGTTCTTTCCTGCCTCCGGCCGGTTCACTTCGTCGCCGCCGCGCGGGCCGTGCTCCACCGTCCACAGCCGGCCGGTGGCGGGCTCGATGACGGCGGCCTGCACGTTGCGATGGCCATAGCTGAAGATCTCCGGCCGCGCGCCGGGGCGGTCGCGGAAGGGGTTGTCCGCCGGAATGCCACCATCCGGCGCGATGCGCACCACCTTGCCGAGGGTGGTGGACAGGTCCTGCGCCTTGTCCATGAGGTCGAAGCGCTCGCCCAGGGTGACGAACAGCGTGCCGTCCGGCGCGAAGACGAGGCGTGAGCCGAAATGGTTGCCGCCCGAATGGGCCGGCTGCTGGCGGAAGATGACCGTGAGGTCGGCGAGGCGCGCGGCGTCCTCCGAGAGGCGGGCGCGGGCGACGGCGGTCGCCGCGCCATCCGGGCGCGGTTCCGCGAAGCTGAGATAGATGAGGCGGTTGGTGGTGAAATTCGGATCCAGGATCACGTCGAGGAGGCCGCCCTGTCCGCGCGCCGCCACCTGCGGCACGCCCGCCACGGGCGGGCCGATACGGCCGGCCGCGTCCACCACCCGCAGCCGTCCCGCCCGCTCGGTCACGAGGATACGGCGGTCGGGCAGGAAGGCGAGGCTCCAGGGATGCTCCAGCCCGGCAGCAAACGGCACCACGCGGATGGTTTCGCCGGCGAAGCTCCGGGTTTCCTGCGCCTGCGCCGCTGCGGAAACGGCCCAGACGGCGATCAGCGCAAGGAGGGCGAGCAGCAAAGCGAGGGTGGTGATTCGGGCGCGGCGACCGAGGCGGGACGGCGGGGCGGCGGTCCTGTGGTCCCGACGGATGCGCGCGGACGCGACACCCGGCGGGACGATGCGATTGAGGGGAACCGGGCGCAGCCGCGCCGCCGGCTCAGCGGGACCGGATGCGCGTCGCATGAGTCCCGGCGGCGTCGCCGCGGGCGATGCGGGCCCGGGCCACGCGCACGGCCGCCCGCCGGGCAACGAGCAGGGCCGTGCCGATGGCCGCCAGCGCCAGCAGCACCGCGGAATTGTCCATGACGCCGTTGACGATGAGCTGGCTCGCGGCGGCGGCGTGCTCGGCGCTGAGGACGAAGGCGACAGCGCCGATGGCGAGCATGAGGGCGAAGGTGAGGGCGGCCTGGGCGACGGCGTCGCCGAGCTTGTGGGCACGCACCGCGCGCGCCAGCACGTCCGGATCGGCGGAGGAGCGCGTTGCGCCCGGGTCGTCCAGGCGGCCCAGGGTGAAGTGTCCCATTTCCACGGCACTGTGTCCGGACATGATGATCTCGCTCGGGATGAACGTGACTTCGTAACGTCAAGGGGCGCGAATCAGTTCCGCCCATGCCCGCAAACGTGCCGAAGAATCGTGGCCAGACAGCGGCTTGGCCCGAGGCGAAGATGGCAAGATGATGTCAGCCGCTCACGGAAATGCGAGTCGTCCCCGCTGTTTTGCCCGCGGTTCCGCTCCGCCGGGGGCGCGTTCGGGCCGCACGCGTCGGCAAGACCCGGCCTATGCCGCCGCCGCCGCGGGGCGCCAGTCCATGTCCACGTGGCCGGGCTCCGCAGCCACGCGCGCCAGCCAGGCGCGCACATGGGGCAGGGCCGCGAGGGAGAAGTCGCCTTCCTCGGCCACGTGGGTATGGGCATAGAGCGCGATGTCCGCGATGGTCGGGCGGTCGCCCACGAAGAAGCGCCGTCCCTCCAGGTGCCGCTCCATGACGCGCAGGGCGGCGTAGCCTTCCTCCATCCAGCGGTCCACGTCGTGGGTCCGCAGGTCCCGCCCGCCGCGCACCTGGCGGAGCCAGAAGCGGGCGGTGGCGATCCCCGGCTCGTGGCTGTTCTGCTCGAAGAACATCCAGCGCAGGGTCTCCGCCCGCTCGAACGGGTCTTCGGGCAGGAAGGGCGTGCCGTCGGCCAGGTAGAACAGGATGGCATTCGATTCGGCGAGCATGCGCCCGCCGACCGCGAGCAGGGGCACCCGGCCCTCCGGGTTCATGGCGAGGAATTCGGGGGTGCGGTTCTCGCCGGCGAAGATGTCCACCTCGACGAGGCGGAACGCGCGGGCGAGCCGCGCCAGCATCAGGCGCACCTTGTAGGAATTGCCCGAGGACTGCGTCGAATAGAGCGTCAGCACCTGTCCCGTCTCCTCGCCCCGCGTGCCGCGCATGTGGCGGGCCGCAGGCTTCGCCGCAAGGCCTGCGGGGCGGCCCGTCGTTCCATCACGCGCGCGTGCCCGCACATTCACGATCCTTGCTTGTTTGCGCGCAAGGGCTGAACTAGTGTCCGCCCGCGCCGGCCCTTGCCGGTGCGCGATGCTGACGCGCGTCCTGCCGATGCAGCATTCCTCAACGTTCTGCCCCTCCGCCGGCCCCCCCGTGCGGCAGGGCGTGTCCGGAGCCTCAAGGCCATGAGCCTCATCTCGTCCGCACTGAAGCGCATCAATCCCTCCCCCACCATCGCCATCTCCAACAAGGCGCGGGAGCTGAAGGCGGCGGGGCGGGACATCATCGCGCTCTCGGCCGGCGAGCCGGACTTCGACACGCCCGACAACATCAAGGAAGCGGCCATCGCCGCCATCCGCCGGGGCGAGACCAAGTACACCGCCGTGGACGGCATTCCCGAGCTGAAGGCCGCCATCTGCCGCAAGTTCAAGCGCGACAACGACCTCACCTACAAGCCCTCGCAGGTGTCCGTGGGCACGGGCGGCAAGCAGGTGCTGTTCAACGCCCTGGTGGCCACCATTGACCCCGGCGACGAGGTGGTCATCCCTGCGCCCTACTGGGTGAGCTATCCGGACATCGTGGAATTCTGCGGCGGCAAGCCGGTTCCGGCCATGACCCGGCTCGAGGACAATTTCAAGCTCAAGCCCGAGGTGCTGGAGGCGGCCATCACGCCGAAGACCAAGTGGCTGATCTTCAATTCCCCGTCCAACCCTTCCGGCGCGGCCTACACTTTCGGCGAGCTGAAGGCGCTCACCGACGTGCTGGTGAAGCATCCCCAAGTGTGGATCCTCACCGACGACATGTACGAGCACCTCGTCTATGACGACTTCAAGTTCGTCACCCCGGCGCAGGTGGAGCCGCGGCTCTACGACCGCACGCTGACCATGAACGGCGTGTCGAAGACCTATTGCATGACCGGCTGGCGGATCGGCTACGCGGCTGGCCCCGAGGTCCTCATCAAGGCCATGGGCACGCTGCAGTCCCAGTCCACGTCCAACCCTTCCTCCATCGCCCAGTGGGCGGCGCTGGAGGCGCTCGACGGGCCGCAGGACTTCATCGCCGCCAACAACAAGGTGTTCAAGGAGCGCCGCGACCTCGTGGTCTCCATGCTGAACCAGACGAAGGGCCTCACCTGCCCCAAGCCGGAGGGGGCATTTTATGTGTTTCCGTCCTGCGCCGGCACCATCGGCAAGACGACGCCCTCGGGCGTGAAGATCGAGACCGACGAGGATTTCGCCACCCAGCTCCTCGAGGCGGAGGGCGTCGCGGTGGTGCACGGCTCGGCGTTCGGCCTCGGCCCGGCCTTCCGCATCTCCTACGCCACCGCCACCTCTGACCTTGAGGAAGCGTGCCGTCGTATTCAGCGCTTCTGCGGCTCACTGGGCTGAAACAGGCACAGTTCAGCCGAAAAAGGAACTTGTGCCCGATTGAAGCGTTGGCGCAGCAGTGAAGTCTGGGCTAAGGCTTCGCTGTCGTCGGGTGCAGGGATCAACCCGCCCGCTTCCTACAGGAGGAACGACATCATGAAGACTGTTCTCAAGGCCGGCCTCGCGGCGGCTGCCCTGCTCGTCGTTGGTGCACTGCCTGCGTCCGCCCAGTCGCGCGTCCAGGTCGGCACGCTGACCTGCAACATGGCGCCGAACGTGGCCTTCATCATCGGCTCCGTGCGCGAGATGAGCTGCCTCTTCCGTCCGGCGGTGCGTGGGGTCAAGCGCAGTTCGTATCAGGGCACCGTCACCCGCGTCGGCCTCGACATCGGCGTGAACGGCCGCGGCACGCTCGTGTGGGCCGTGTTCGCCCCCTCCGCCAAGGTTCCCGCCGGCGCCCTGCGTGGCACCTATGTGGGCGCCGCCGGCTCGGCCTCCATCGGCGTCGGCCTCGGCGCGAACGTGCTGGTCGGCGGCTCGCAGAACACCTTTGCGCTTCAGCCGCTGTCCCTCGAGGGCCAGACCGGCCTCAATCTCGCCCTCGGCGTTTCCGGCCTGACCCTGCGCTGATTCGGCCGCGAACCGCAGCCGGAGCACTCCTGAAAAGTCAGTTCCGCTGCGGCATTCGCGCCGCATGCAGGTTCTCGCCGCGCCCCCTGCCGCAAGGTTGGGGGCGCAGGCGTTTTCAAGGCCCGGTGCGGGTCGCGCCGCATGTGTGGAGGATGGTCCGGGTGGGCGCGGCGGGACGGCCGCAACGTGGCAGTTGCGTCCCGAGGTTCGGCGCCTTAGGTCTGCGCGCACTGAAATTCAGGGGGACCTCATGCGCGCTTGCTTTGCCGCCGTCACCGCTCTTGCCCTGTCCCTCGCCGCTGCCACGACGCCGGCCGCCGCGCAGTCCGCGGCCAAGGTCCAGTCGGGCATGCTGGTCTGCAAGGTGGCCCCTTCCGTCGGCTTCGTTCTCGGCTCCATGCGCGAGATGGTCTGCGAGTTTCGCAATACCAGCGTGCAGCCTTATGTGGTGAAGTCCCGCTACAAGGGGACCATCGCCCGCTTCGGCATCGACATCGGCGTGCTCGCCGCCGACACCCTGGCCTGGGCGGTGTTCGCGCCCACCGCAAATCCGGTCCCCAGCGACATTGCCGGCAGCTATGTGGGTGTCTCGGCGGATGCGGCCTGGACCATCGGCGCCGGGGCCAACGTGCTGCTCGGCGGCTCGAACAACCAGATCGCGCTGCAGACCGTGTCGGTGGAAGGCATGGTCGGCGCGGACGTGGCGGCCGGGATCGCCGACCTCACGCTGATTCTCCTGCCGAACTGATCGGGCAGGCGAGGTTTTTCCGGTCCAGCCGGAAAGATTCACCAAAAAGACCAAAGGGCAGGGCATACTCGATTCGTTCGGAGAGTGGCGCGGGCGCGATTGCGGAGCCCGGCCTCGCTTCGGGCGAAGGGGGAAGAGATGCGCCGCTTTCTGCCGCTCGCGCTTGCCGGGTCAGCCCTCCTGCCGGCCTTGGCCATCGGCGCGGAAGGCATGCCGCAGGTGTCAGCCGGTCTTCTGGAGTGCCGGGGCGAGTTCGCCACCGCGTACGGCTTCGGCTCCACCCGCCGCGTGCGATGCGAGTTCCGCCCCTCCATGGGCGTGAACCATTACTATGCGGGAACCCTCGACAGGATGGGTCTCGATTTCGGGATATCCGACCAGGGCAGCATGCTGTGGGCGGTGTTCGCCACGGCCCCCCAGGTGGAGGCCGGAGCGCTCACAGGCAAGTATGTGGGCCTTTCCACCGGCTTCGCCATCGGCCCCGGCTTTTCTGCCAACCTCCTCGCCTCGCAGGATGCGACGCGGCAGGTGACGCTCCAGCCGCTCAGCGTTTCCGCCGACAGCGGTCTCAGCGTGTCCTTCGCCGGCGCGACCCTGACCTTGGAGCCGTCCTCGCCGAGCCATCGCTGAGCCGCGCGGGTGGCCTCGGGCTCACGGGGGGATTTCGGCCTCACGCGGGATTGAGCCGGCACACGGCCGTTTGAGTTGCCCCGGCGGCCGTGCTCTTCGATCGTGCCGGCGCGATTGGAGACCACACAGCATGCATGTTCGTCGCACGCGCGGATGGGAGCTGCCCTCGTCCTCCGCGACGCCCGAAGCGCTCTATTTTTCCCGGCGAGAGCTGATGGGAGCCGGCGCGGCTCTGCTCGCGGCCGGCGTTGTCGCAGGTCCCGCCGTGGCGCAGCGGGTGGGTGATCTGCCGGACCCCTCCGCCGGCCTCTATCCGGCCGCGCAGAACCCCCGCTATACCCTGGACCGCCCGGTGACGCCGCAGGACAAGTCCAGCGTGGTCAACAATTACTACGAGTTCAGCTACGGCAAGAACGTCGCTCCCTCCATGGGGCGCTTCCAGCGCCGGCCATGGCTGGTGAAGATCGACGGGCTGGTCGAAAAGCCCCAGGAATTCGGTATCGACGACCTGCTGAAAAAGGTGCAGCTGGAAGAGCGGCTCTACCGCCACCGCTGCGTCGAGGCGTGGTCCATGGCGGTGCCCTGGACCGGCTTTCCCATGAAGGACCTCGTCGCCCTGGCCGCCCCCACCTCGGCGGCGAAATATGTGCGGATGGAGACCTTCCTCGATCCGAAGGTCGCGCCGAACCAGAAGGACTTCCGCTTCCCCTGGCCCTACGTGGAGGGCCTGACCCTCGCCGAGGCGACGAACGAGCTCGCCTTCCTCGTCACCGGTGTCTACGGCAAGCCGGCGCCGGGCCAGTATGGCGCACCGCTTCGCCTTGTCACGCCGTGGAAATACGGGTTCAAGTCCATCAAGGGGATCGTCCGCTTCTCGTTCACGGACAAGCAGCCGGTGAGCTTCTGGGAAGAGGTGCAGGGCGGCGAATACGGCTTCTGGGCCAATGTGAACCCGAAGGTGCCCCACCCCCGCTGGAGCCAGGCGAGCGAGGAGGACATCACCACGGGCAACCGCAGGCCCACCTTGCTCTTCAACGGTTACGGCGAATTCGTCGCCGATCTCTACAAGGGCCGCGAGGCGGAGAAGATCTGGTTCTGACGGGGCCTCGCATGCCGCCGGACGGGAGCTTGGGCGGCTCCCGCCGGGCGCCGAAGGCGTCTCTGGCCCTAAGGTTCCACTCCGCCGCGACGCTCCGGCTCGGCGAAGCCCTCCGGGGCGTCGCCTGCCTCGAAGGGCGTGTCCACCTCGACGAAGGTATCTGGATAAAATCCGTTGAAGCGGGTGCGCAGGGACAGGGAATAGGCGCCGATGTGGCCGATCTCGATCCAGTCGCCCGTGTCCACGCTCTCGGGCAGGTAGAAGGGGCGGGACAAGACGTCGACGCTGTCGCAGGTGGCGCCGTAGATGCGGAAGGGCTCCATCTGGTGGGCCCGTCCCGACCGCCGCCGGCGGGCCGGATCGGGAATGTGGCGCACCGGCAGCAGGATCTTGCCGGTCCACGAATCGGAGAGGGAGGACCATATTCCGTCATTGATGTAGAGGCGCTGGCCCTTCTTCAGCAGCACCCGCACGATGACCGAGAAGGCGCGGGCCACGATGACCCGCCCCGGCTCCGCCACCAGCGGCGTGCCGGAAAAGCCGTGCCGCTCGACCGCCCCCATCAGGCCGGAGACGATCTCCCCGAGGGGCGGCATGAGTGGCGCCGGGCGGCGCGGGTCCTGCGCGTAGGCGGCAGGAAAGCCGCCGCCCACGTCGAGGGCGAGGATGGGAACGGCGGCGGCCTCGCGCACATCCGCCGCCGTGGCCACCGCGCGCACGTAGGTGTCCGGGTCCTCCACCTGGCTACCCACGTGGAAGCACAGGCCGCAGCCGATGCCCAGGCCGTGGATGCGCTGGAGCAGCTCCGCCGCATGGCCGGGGGCCGCGCCGAACTTCTTCGACAGTTCGTAGGCGGCATCGCCCCGGGAGGCGATGCGCACGAAAAGGGTGAGGTCTTCCGGGTCGAGGTCGAGGGCGCGCACGATCCGCAGGATCTTGGCCACCTCGTCCTCGTGGTCGAGGGCGGTGGCGCGGATGCGGTAGTGCTCCAGCGCCAGCCGGATATCCGACTGCGCCTTCACCGGATGCATGTAGAGCAGCTCCGCCCCCGGCGCCGCGGCGCGCGCGGCGGCGAACTCGGCGGGGCTGGCCACGTCGAAGGCCGAGATGCCGGCACGGGCCAGCACATCGAGCACCATGGCCTCGCCATTGGTCTTCACCGCATAGGCGGTCTTGCCCGGAAAGGCCTTCAGGAAGGCGCTCGCATCCTCGGCCAGCACCTGCGGTCGGAAGCAGTAGACCGGCTGGTCGGGGCGCAATTCCAGCGCCGCCTCCCGTCCGCTGGAGAAGCGGGGCAGGGCCGGGGTCCCCGATGCGGCGGGCAGGGGCGGGGCGAAGCGGGACTGCGGCATGAACTCTCCCGGCCTGTGGTCCTGGTGCCCGCGGTGGCGCGGGACTCGGGTGCAGCATGCCGGCATTTTCCGGCGAGAGCACGACACGCGGCTGCAATCGGCGACACCGGGCCGCAATTGGGCGGCTCCCCCGGCCCCGCTCGACCGGCGCCCGCTGGCAGGCGGCCGGTTCACCTGCGTCTGGCGCCGGAGCGCCCGGGTGAGGTTAATTTTCTGTCAAGGTGTGGCCGCCGTGCGCTTGACCGGGAAGAAGCGGCGCCGCATCGTCCACCGCAAGTCCGCCTCACCGGGCGGGGCCGGAATCCGGGGGCCGGAAAGTGGAGTGGACCATGGTGGATCGGGCACGGGGCGCGGCGGCGAAGGCGAAGCGCGCGATGGCGCTCGTGCGGAACGCCTGTTCCCGGACGAAGGCGACCGGCGCCGTTGTGGCTGCGGGGATCGCCTGCCTTGCCTTCGGCGGGGTTGGGGAAACGAAGGCGGCGAACCTGCTTGAGTTGAATTTCTGGCTGTCCGGACCGAACTATTCGGGCGTCGTGCCGGCCTGCAACGAGCAGCAGGCGCTCGACCTCATCGCCAGCCGCTTTGCCGAGACCGAGCGCCGGTTCTGGGATTCCACTCTCTCCATTACCGAATTCGTGAAGGTCCACGAGATCGCGTTCCGCCCGTGGGGGCCGCAGTACCAGCCGCGTCGCTACTGCCAGGGCACCATCTACACCAACGATGCCCGCAAGCGCGCCATCTACTATTCCATCATCGAGGATGGCGGCTTCATCGGCGCGACCTGGGGCGTCGAGTGGTGCATCGTCGGGCTCGACCGCAACTATGCCTATGCGCCGTCCTGCAAGATGGCGGGTCCGTGATCTCTCGCCTGCTGCGGATGCGGCGCCCGGCCGGCGGGCCCGCCCTCGCCGTACTCTCGGCCTGCGCGCTCGCCGTGTCCATGCTTGCCTTGTCCATGCTCGCGGTGCCGGCGGCAGCGCAGCAGAACGAGCCGGGCCAGTTCGATTTCTACGTCCTCTCCTTGTCCTGGTCGCCCACCTGGTGCGAGGACCGGGGCGCGCGCGCGGCGAACGAGCCGCAGTGCAGCATCGCGCGGCCATATGCCTTCGTGGTGCACGGCCTGTGGCCGCAATATGAGCGTGGCTTTCCGCAAAACTGCCAGCGTCCGCCGCCTTATGTGCCCAACCCTCTGGTCAGGAGCATGCTCGACGTAATGCCCAGCCGGGGCCTCGTCATTCATGAATGGAAGACGCACGGCACCTGCTCCGGCCTGTCGCCGCAGGGATATTTCGATCTTGTGCGGGCAGCGCGGGAGAAGGTGGTGATTCCGCCGGACTTCGTCCGCCTCGACGATTACCGCACCATCGCGCCGGCCGAGATGGAGGCGGCGTTCCGGGCCGCCAATCCCGGCCTCGCGCCGGACATGATGTCGGTGGAATGCGACCGGCGGCGGCTGAAGGAAGTGCGCATCTGCATGGGCCGCGACCTCGCCTTCCGTGCCTGCCCGGACGTGGACCGGCGCGCCTGCCGCCTGTCGCGCATGGTGATGCCCCCCGTGCGCGGCGGCCGCTGAGGACGCAGTCTTCACCCATGAATTACCGCCACGCCTTCCATGCGGGAAACGCCGCCGACGTGATGAAGCACGCGGCGCTGGCGCGTGTCCTCGCCTATCTCGGCAAGAAGGACGCTCCCTATCGCGTGCTCGACACCCATGCGGGAGCGGGCATCTACGACCTCGACGGCGCCAGCGCCCAGCGCACGCTGGAGGCGGACGGCGGCATCGAGAAGGTGCTCGCGGCGCCCTTGCCTCCGGCGGCGGCAGAGCTTCTCGCCCCCTATCTCGATGCGGTGCGGGCCCTGCGTGCGGGCGGCCGGCGGCTCTATCCCGGATCGCCGGCCCTGGCCCTGGCCCTGTCGCGGCCGCAGGACCGCTTCCTGTTCTGCGAGCTGCACAAGGAAGAGCGGGCGAAGCTGGAGAAGCGGGTGGGGGACGACCCGCGCGTCAAGATCCTCGCCCAGGACGGCTGGCAGGCGCTGTCGGCGCATTTGCCCCCGCGCGAGCGGCGGGGCGTCGTGCTGGTGGATCCGCCGTTCGAGGAGCCGGGCGAGTTCCCGCGCATGGTGGCGGGGCTCGAGGCCGCGCATCTGCGCTTCGCCACCGGCATCTTCATGCTTTGGTATCCCATCAAGGACCTGCGCGCGGTGGATGCGTTCCGCCGGGACGTGGCGCGGCTGCGCCTGCCGAAGACGCTCCGGGTGGAGCTCGACTTCGCCACGGTGCGCACCCTCGATGCCCTGTCGGGCTCCGGGCTCATCATCATCAATCCGCCGTTCACGCTGGCGGAGGAGCTGCGCACGCTCCTCAACGCCCTCGCGCCGCTGCTCTCCCGCGATGGGAAGGGACGGGCACGGGTGTCGTGGTTGACGGCCGAAGGCTGAGCGGCGCGGTTTTCGCTTTTTCCCGATGGCCTTGCGCGCTATCCAGGGGCGCCTTCCCTCTGCCCCTCCGGGACTCCCCATGAAACTGCGCCATTCCCCCACGTCGCCTTTCGTGCGCAAGGTGCGCCTTGCGGCTGCGGTCCTCGGTCAGGCTCTCGAGCTGGAGCCGGCGGACACGCTCGACCCCAATGATTCGCTGCGCCAGCAGAACCCGCTCGGCAAGATCCCCGCCTTGCTGACCGAAGACGGGATGGTGCTGTTCGATTCGCCGGTGATCCTGGCTTACCTCGACCAGCTGGCGGGCGGCGGCCGCATCATCCCGACCGATCCGGCCGCACGCTTCGCCGCCCTGCGGATGGAAGCCTTGGCCGACGGCATGATGGATGCGGGCATCCTGCGGATCTATGAGGGCCGCTTCCGCCCGGCGGAGCGGCACGAGCCCAAGTGGCTGGAGCATCAGGCGCAGAAGATGGAGCGGGCGCTCGACGCCTTCGAAGCGGCGCCGCCCGTTGCTTCCGGCGCCATACATGTGGGCGACATCGCGCTCGGATCCGCTCTCGGCTGGTTTGATTTTCGCTTCGAGGGCAAGTGGCGGGCGGATCGGCCGAAGCTGGTCGCCTGGTTCGACGACTTCGTCGGCCGCTGCCCCGGCTTCGCGGAAACGAAGCCGGTGGGGTGAGCCCCGTGGGGGTTTGCCACGGGACGCCATAAGACCGAGGCGGCCCCGAACTCCGGCACCGCCTCGACGCATCTATTTCAGGTCATGCATCGCTGCTCTGTTACTGGACGATATAGACGACCTTTCGGGTCTTCGGCTCCACGATGACCCGGCGGTCGTTGACCACGGTGTACTCGTACGCATCGTTGTTCGGGATCTCGTAGAGCACGACGTTGGGCGGGAGCGGCTCTCCAACCACCACTTCGCGTTCCACCCGCACCGAGGCGCGACGCTCCTTCATGACATAGGTCCGCACCTCGGGCGGCGGCTCCGCTGCCGCGCCGACGGTGGCCCCCGCGACGCCCCCCACGACCGCTCCCACAGGGCCGCCAACCACCGCCCCTATGGCGGCGCCGCCCACCGCGCCGGTGGCGGTGGAGGCCTGGGCGAAGGCTGCGGAGGGGGCCGCGAGGCCGATCAGAACGGAGCCGATCAGGATTTTGTTGCGCATTTCATTTCTCCTGTTGTGTTCAATCTCAGGAGAAACCCCAGCGCAGCACAATCGTTCCCCCAGGCGAGGAAACGCATGCGCCGAGCTCAAGCAACAGTGGCGGGAAAACGGCGAAAGAATTGAAGGTAAAACTTCAGGGATTGTTTTTCACTCGCCGGATATTTCCATTTCGGCCGCCGCCGGCTCACTCAAAAGCTTCAGCGGTGCGCATCGGGACGCGCGGGATTGGAACCAGCATTCCCCGCTTGTGCAGTTCCGCGTAGGTGAGGTCCAGCACCCGCCAGGCGATGGCGACCAGCTCGTCCGCCTCCTCGTGGGACAGGGTGAACGGCGGGGCGAGGATCATGCCGTCGCGCACGGCGCGCATGATGAGGCCCTCGCGGAAGGAGAAGTCGCGGCAGATGAGGCCGACCGTCCCTTCCTCGGCCGCGAAGGCGGCGCGCGACGCCTTGTCGGGGGTCAGCTCCAGCGCGCCGATGAGGCCCACCATGCGCGCCTCGCCCACGAGCGGATGGTCGGCGAGCTTCAGCCAGCGCTCCTGGAGGTAGGGGCCGATGTCGGTGCGCACCCGCTCCACCAGCTTTTCCTCGTGCATGATCTTCAGGTTGGCCAGCGCCGCCGCGCAGCCGCCGGGATGGCCCGAATAGGTGAAGCCGTGGTTGAAGTCGCCGCCGTGCTCGATGAAGCCTTCGGCGAAGTGGTCGCCCACGATGACGCCGCCCAGCGGGAAATAGCCGGAGGTGACCCCCTTCGCGAAGGTGATGAGGTCCGGCTTCACCCCCATGAGCTGGGCGCCGAACCACTGCCCGGTCCGGCCGAAGCCGCAGATGACCTCGTCGCAGACGAGGAGCACGTCGCGCTCGCGGCAGATCCTCTCCACTTCGGGCCAGTAATTGGCGGGGGAATCACCACGCCGCCCGCGCCCTGGATCGGTTCGCCGATGAAGGCGGCGACGTTCTCCGGCCCGGCCTCGTCGATGGCGCGGGCCACCTCCCGGGCGGCGTAGAGGCCGAAGTCCTCGCGGCTCATCTCGCCGCCCTCGGCCCACCAATAGGGCTGCTGCACGTGGATGATGCCGGGGATGGGCAGGCCGCCCTGGGCATGCATGGGCTTCATTCCGCCAAGGGAGGCCCCGCCCATGGTGGAGCCATGGTAGCCGTTGCGCCGCGAGATGAAGATGGACTTCTCCGGCTTGCCCAGCGCCGCCCAGTAGTGGCGCACCATGCGCAGCACCGTGTCCACCGCCTCCGACCCGCCGGAGGTGAAGAAGACACGGTTCATGTGCGCCGGAGCCACCTCGGAGATGGCCGCGGCGAGCTCGGCTGCGCCCGGATGGGTGGTCTTGAAGAAGGTGTTGTAATAATCGAGCTGGTAGAGCTGGTGGGCGATGGCGTCGACGATGGACCTGCGCCCGTGCCCCACCTGCGAGCACCACAGGCCCGACATGCCGTCGAGGATCCTGTTGCCCTCGCTGTCATAGACATAGACCCCCTCGGCCCGGGTGATCACCCGCACCCCCTCGGCGTTCAGCGCCTTGGTGTCGGAGAAGGGGTGCAGGTGATGCGCCGCATCCAGCGCGCGCCAGTGGGCGGTGGAGTTGGACAGGGGGACGGACGTCACGATGGCGATGCTCCTTTGGAACCGGAAGATTTCATATCCCGAAAGCCGACCCGTTCCCATATGCCCTGCGCCCTTGCGCCGGGTGCCGAGCAAGCGCCGGATCTGCTAGGACGCCTGAAGCCGCGCCATGGCGCGCGCCCTTGGGAGGCCGTATCGAATGGAACCGGATTTCTGGCAAAGCAGATGGGCGAACAACCAGATCGGCTTCCATGAAGGCAAGCCCAATGCCCTGCTGCTGAAGCATTTCCCCCGCCTGTCCCTCGACCGGGGCGCGCGCATCTTCCTGCCCCTGTGCGGCAAGACGCGGGACATCTTCTGGCTGCTCTCCCAGGGATTTAAGGTTGCCGGTGCGGAGCTGAGCGCGCTTGCGGTGGAGCAATTGTTCGCGGAGCTTGGCATCGCGCCTGTCATCTCGGCCGCCGGACCGCTCACGCACTACAGCGCCCCCGCCCTCGACATCTTCCAGGGCGACATTTTCGATCTGTCCCGGCAAACCCTCGGGCCCGTCGATGCGATCTATGACAGGGCCGCCCTCGTGGCGCTGCCGGCACCCATGCGCGCGCGCTACGCCGTCCACCTCATGGATATCACCGCCACCGCCCCGCAACTGCTGCTCTGCTTCGATTATGACCAGTCCCTGGTGGACGGCCCGCCCTTCTCGGTGCCTCCCGAAGAGACCCGCGCGCTCTACGGCGCGGCCTATGGCGTGTCGCTCCTGGAAAGCACGTGGCTCGCCGGCGGCCTGAAAGGCAAGCACGAGGCGATCGAGCACGTCTGGCTCCTCGACCGGGCCTGACGGGTCGGGGAGGCGCCGGACCCGGATCTGCCCATCGACTCGCCGAGGAGATCCGACAGGGGCAGCCAATCCGTCAGGCCGGTTGCCCGATAAGCCGGGCACGACGATCCCTCGATCGGCCCGGAGATGGTGCCGACAGCCTCTACAGCCGCGTCCACACGGTCTTCAGGTCGCAATATTTCTCCAATGCGTGCAGGGACTTGTCGCGCCCGAACCCGGATTGCTTCACGCCGCCGAAGGGGGTGGTGATGTCGTCGGCGTCGAAGCAGTTCACATAGACGATGCCGGCCTTGAAGCGCCGGGCGATGCGGTGAGCGCTCGCGAGGTCCGCGCTCCACACCGCGGCACCGAGGCCGTAGACGGTGCCGTTGGCGATCTGCACGCCCTCGTCCAGGCCGTCGAAGCCGATGACGGAGAGGACCGGCCCGAAGATCTCCCTCTGCGCCAGGGCCGAGCCGGGAGCGACCGCGTCGAACACGGTGGGGGCCACGAAGGCGCCGCCGCTCTCCTGCCGCACGGCGCCGCCGCCGGTGACCAGCCGCGCGCCGGAGGCGACACCCTCGTCGATGGCGGCGAGGATGCGCCGCTGGTGCTCGAAGCTCACCACCGCGCCGGCGGAGGCGGCGGGGTCGAGCGGGTCGCCCGGCATCCAGCGCGGCGCCAGCGCCGCCACGCGCGCCACCAGTTCGTCGCGGATGCGGTTGTCCACCAGCAGCCGCGAGGCGGCGGTGCACATTTCGCCCTGGTTGAAGAAGATGCCGCCGGCCACCGCCTCAGCCACCTGGCCAAGGTCCGGCGCGTCATGGGCGACGAGGACGGCGGTCTTTCCGCCGAGCTCCAGGTAGACGCGCTTCAGGTTGCTGTCGGACGAATAGCGCAGGAAGTAGCGCCCGACCTCGGTGGAGCCGGTGAAGGCAATGGCGTCCACGTCCATGTGCAGGCCGAGCGCGCGCCCCGCCTCGGCGCCGAGCCCCGGCACCACGTTGAACACCCCGGGCGGCACCCCGGCCTCCAGCGCCAGCTCGCCGAGGCGCAAGGCGGTAAGGGGGATTCCTCCGCCGGCTTCAGCACCACCGAATTGCCCATGGCCAGCGCCGGGCCGACCTTCCAGGCGGCCATGATCATGGGAAAGTTCCACGGCGTCACGCAGCCCACGACGCCCAGCGGCTCGCGCAGCACGAGCGCCAGATTGTCCGCCGTGGTGGGCGCCACCTCGCCATAGACCTTGTCGCAGCACTCGCCGTAATAGGCGAAGCAGTCGGCCGCGGCGCGCACGTCGATGGCGCGGGCGTCGGAGACGGGCTTGCCCATGTTGAGGGTCTCGGTGAGCGCGAGCTCGTCGCCGTGGTCGCGGATCGCTTGCGCGAAGCGCTGGAGGATGCGCTTGCGCTCCAGCGGCCGGAGCCCGGCCCAGCGGCGATCCTCGAAGGCGGCGCGGGCGGCTTTCACCGCGCGGTCGATATCCTCCGTGTCGCAGGCGGCGACCTCGGCCAGCGGCTTGCCGGTGGCGGGATTGATTGCGGTGAAGGTGCGCCCCGATGCGGCCGGCGCGAAGGCGCCATCGATGAAGGCCAGCGTCCGGAAGGCGGGAAGAGGGTCGACCGTGCGTTCCGCCGCCGCCATGATGTGCTCCTCGCCCGCTCCGTCGAAGCAGCCTCGCGCGGCGCCGGGGGGCGCGTCAAGGCGGGGCCGGAGCGGCGCGACCGCCCGCGCCGCCGGCACGGGAGCCGGCGCAGGGGAGCGGGCTCAGCGCTCGCCGTCCTGTCCTTCCCCGTCCTCGTCGTCCTCGGGCCGGCCGGGAATGGCGTAGGAGCCGGAGAGCCAGCGGTTCAGGTCCACGTCGGCACAACGCTTGGAACAGAAGGGGCGGTAGCGTTCCACCGAAGGCTTGCGGCAGATGGGGCAGGGCTTGGCGGGTGCCGGCTTGTCCCCGATGGCCGGCTTCTGGGGGCCGCTCATGCGGCGCGCTCGACCCAGCCGGCGCGCACGTCGTAGCCCTGGCCGGCGATCAGCCCGACGGCTTCGGACAACGGCAGGCCCACCACATTGGTGTAGGATCCCACGAGCTTCACCACGAAGCCGCCGGCAATCCCCTGGATGGCATAGCCGCCCGCCTTGCCGCGCCATTCGCCGCAGGCGAGGTAGTCGTTGATCTCGTCGCGGGAGAGACGCTTGAAGCGCACGCGCGTCTCCACCAGGCGCGTGTGGCTGCGCCCCTTGGCATCGACGAGGCACAAGCCGGTGTAGACGCGATGCGTGCGTCCCGACAGCAAGCGCAGGCAACCCTCCGCCTCGTCCACGAGGTCGGGCTTCGGCAGGATACGCCGGCCCACCGCCACCACCGTGTCGGCGGCGAGCACGAGGGCGGTCATGCCGGCCTCCTGCGCGCGCTTCGCCACCAGCTTGCCCTTCTCCTCCGCGAGCCGCTGGGCGAGGCGGCGCGGCAGCTCGCCGCGCTCCGGAGTCTCGTCCACGTCGGCGGGCATCAGCAGGTCCGGCTCGATCCCCGCCTGGTTGAGCAGCGCGAGCCGGCGCGGGGAGCCGGAGGCAAGGACGAGCTTCACCGGATCGTTCACAAGAAACCTCTCGAGCCTGCTGCCGATCACCGACCGACGCACTTTGGCTCATCTACCGGAAAGGCGGCGCCGTGTGAACGGGCGCGGCGCCCCGGGCATGCGGCGTATGCTCCTCCCCGACCGGCGCGCCGCACGACCCTGCCTGCCGCGCGAGGCGCTGCCGGCGGCGTCAGCCGGCGCGGCGTGTCAGGGCACGAGGCTGTGCTCGGACCAGTCCTGCTTCGGCACCTCGGCCCCCAGCACGTAGGTGAAGTCGGTAACGTCCATGCCGTCCGCGCCGGTGTGGCAACGGTAGGAGAGGTGGTACCAGCGCCCGGCGCTGCGGATGGCTGCTCCGGGGGCACTGATCGCGCCGTCCTTCTGCTGGGTGTCGGCGAAGGCGTAGGCCACCAGCTCGTCCGGCCGCATGCCCTGCTGCTCGCGGCCCACGACACCCATGGCGCGGGCATTGCACCGCTGCTCTACGCGGGTCGCCGGGTCGACGCGGAGCATCGCCGGGTCCCGCTGGGTCTCGGTCTGCACGGTGGCCTTCTGCGGGTGCCGCTTGGCCGCAGCCGCGGGGGACGCGTGGAGCACCGTCGCGCCGGCGACAAGGTTCAGCGCCACGAGGGTGGAAAAAAGCGGTCGGTAAGACGTCACGGGCTCAGGCATCTCCGGCTGACACGCGGCTTGATGCCAGCGCATAATGCAGCCTTGTGGCGTCGCTGAGGCATCGTTCCGGGGCGTTCGGCGGGGGCATATGGCGGGAAGGGCCAGGCCGAACGATCCGGCCGTCTCCCCTTGGCGCCAGGATGTGTCATGTTGCGCAAGATACAGCTTCGCCGTGTGCCCCGGCGACGGAGCCGGGCCAGAGGAAGCGGTGATGGTGGGTGAGCGGCCGATGATCCTCGCATTGCAGGGCGGGGACCGGGAGGTGATCCAGTCCCTTCTCGCCGAGGCGGCGGGGCAGTTGCGGTCCGCCGGCGTGCGCGTGCTCGGCGTGGTCGAGCATTTGCCTCCGGGCTGCGCTCACGAAGATGTGTTGCTGCTCGACCTCGTCTCCGGGGAGGCCAACCGGCTGCACCAGGACCTCGGGCCGGGCGCGGCAGGGTGCAGCCTCGACCCGGCGGGCCTTGCCGCCGCGGCGGCGGGGGTGGAGCGGGCGATCGCCGCCCGCCTCGCGGAAGGCGGCGACCTGACCGACACCGTGGTCATCCTTTCCAAGTTCGGTCGCCAGGAGGCCGACGGGCGAGGGCTCACCAGCGCCTTCCACGCGGCCGTGGCGGCGGAGTTCCGCGTCCTCACCTCCCTTTCGCCCACGGTGCGCGCCGAATGGGACGGCTTCGTCGGCGACCTCGCCGAGATCGCGCCGGCGAGCCTGCCGGCGGTGGATGCCTGGTGGAGCGCCGTGGCGGAGAAGGTGGCGGGCTGAAACGGCCGGCGGCCGACGCCGCCCCATGCCGGGAAGCGCCCGCCTTTGCCCTTACAGGCCGATGTCGTCGAGCCTCTTGCCCGTGGTTTCGATGCGGAACAGGTAGGTGACGACGGCCCCGAGGAGCGAGGCGCCCACCAGCAGGTAGAGCAGCGCGCGCGTGCCCAGATCCACCAGCAGGATGGGAAAGAGGAACGCCGTCATCACCGCGCCGATCTTGGCGAAGGCGGCGGCGAACCCCGCACCCATGCCGCGGATGTGGGTGGGGAAGACCTCGCCCGCCAGAAGATAGGTCTGCGCGTTCGGGCCGAGATTGGTCATGAAGTTGAACAGCATGAAGCCGGCGAAGACGAGGAGGATGCGCGTCTGCCCGTCGTAGAAGGTCGACAGGGAGGCCACCAGCAGCCCGGCGGCACAGCCGAGAAAGCCGAGGATCTGCAGCGGGATGCGGCCCACCCTGTCGGCCAGCGCCACCGCCGTGCCGATGCCGACCAGCAGCAGCAGGTCGATGAGCGCGGCCCCCTCCGCCGCCAGCATGTCGTCGGCGACGATATCGGTGAGGTCCTGGGCGTGGACGGCCGCATGCCCCAGCGCCGCGGCGAGGATGGTGGGCGTGAAGATGCCGATGCCGTAGGTGGCAAGGTCCTGCAGGAACCACGGCACGCCGGCGAGGATGGTGGCGCGCAGGGTGGGTCCCTGGAACAGCACCGCCAGATGGCGTTGCTGCCCCTGGTGGTGCCGGTGCCGCCGGGCGAGGTGGATGGCCTTGGGATAGGCCGGGCTGCGCCGCAGCAGCAGCTCCGCGTGATGCTCAGCCTCCGCCACCCGTCCGCGGGCGACCAGCCAGGAGGCGCTCTCGGGCACGAAGAGCCGGCCGAGGGCCACCGCGGCCGCCGGCAGGATGGCCGCCGCATACATGAGGCGCCAGGCGCTGACCTCCGACAGGTTCGAGAGCACCACGTAGCCCACCAGGGTGCCGATGAGGGCGCCCACCGCCTGGAAGCCGAAGGCGCTCAGCACCAGCCGGCCGCGGGCCGGCGTCGGGATGCTCTCGGAGATGACGAGATGGGCGGTGGGGTAGTCGCAGCCGAGGGCGACGCCCATGCCGAACAGGAACGTCACCGTCCAGCCATAGGTGGGGCTCACGGCGAGCAAAGCGAGGAAGACGATGAATATCATCATCTCCAACACGAACATGAACTTGCGGCCGAAGCGGTCGGCAAGGCCGCCGAGCAGCAGGGCGCCGACGAGGATGCCGGCCAGGCTCGCCGCGCTCAGGATGCCGTGCTGGAAGGCGTCCATGCCGAATTCCTTCGCCATGAGCGGCAGGGCCACGCCGGTCATGAACACCACCAGGCCCTCGAAGAACTTGCCGGCGGCGGCGAGCCACCAGATGCGCCATTGCATGCCGGTCATGGGGACGCTGGCGACGCGGGTGCCGTCGCGCCAGACGGGCGCCTCGTCGATATAGTCCTGGACCGATCTGCCGAGCTCCTCGGCGGGTGTCGTCCGCATCTCGTTCATCGTGACCTCCCCCCGTCCGCCCACCGGAGCAGAAAAACCGCCGCCGATGAATGCCCTGTGACGCGCCGATTCGCCCGCATTGCGCGCGGATCGGCGCGTGCTCTAGAAAGGCATTTCGCCGGCCGCGGGGGCAGGGCGGCCCGGACCTGGCGGCCGGGCGGCGCCGCGGGCCGGCGCAGCGTCCCTCCGGTAGAGAAGAGTGCCATGGTTTCGCGTCGCCTCCCCGCCCGCCTCGTTCTCGCGCTCGCCGGGGCCGCGACCCTTGCCGCCTGCCAGGGCAACCCGGACAGTTGGGGCACCGGCGTGGTCAAGCAGACCGACGATTTCGGCGACTATTCCGAGACCATCGTGTCCATCCCGAAGCCCACCGCCGGGCCGCGCCAGTTCCAGTGCGCAGGGCCGTTCGCGCCCAATACGACGGCGGTGAACATCGCCGCCGACTTCGGCCAGGGCAACGTGGTGAGCGGCAACATCATCTCGCCGGACGGCAGCACCGCCCCCGGCATCGTGCTGCTGCCCAACGACCCGGCCCTGAGCCTCGAGATCGCCTGGAAGGACCCGGCCAGCCTCGCCTTTCCCCGCCGCGTGGCATTCACCGAGACCAGCGCCTGGAGCGTCAACGGCATTTCCATCGGCGCCAGCCTCGCCGACCTCGAGAAGGCGAACGGCAAGCCCTTCCGCATCCAGGGCTTCGGCGGGGCGGCCGGGGGCGTGGTGGGGGACTGGCGCGGCGGCAAGCTCGCCAATATCGGCGGGGGCTGCGAGCTCGGCGTGCAGCTCGCCTTGCCCGCCAGCCTCGGCGGCGCGGCGCAGGCGCGGATCTCGGGGCCGAAAAGCGTGGCGTCCAGCGATCCGGCCGTGCGCGCCGCGAACCCGACGGTCGGCGTATTCTGGGTGAATTATCGTTGAGGTTGCCCGGTACGTCGGATATCTCTCGAGCTTCCCTAGCGGCATGGCTTGGGGGGATGGAGATGGCCGGATGGCGGACTGGATCTCGTTCTGGAATGGCGAGAACGCCATCTATGTGAACGAGCGTCACCGGCAGGTGCATTATGCGCGCATCGCCGCCGACCTGGCGCGCTTCGTTCCCGGGCCGCGGGCGCGGGTGCTCGATTTCGGATGCGGCGACGCGCTTGGCGCCGAGGCCATGGCCCGTCGCTGCGGCCTGCTCGTGCTGAGCGACGCGGCCCCCGCCGTGCGGGCGCGGCTGGCGGAGCGGTTCGCGCGGGTGCCGAACATCTGCGTGCGCTCCCCCGAGGAGGTGGAAGCCCTTCCGCCGGAGAGCTTCGACCTGATCGTGTGCAATTCCGTCGCCCAGTATCTGACGCGCGAGGCCTTGTCCGCTTTGCTGTGCCGCTGGCGCGTGCAGCTGGCGCCGGGCGGCAGCATCCTGGTTGCCGACGTGATTCCCCCGCATGTGAGCGCGGTGGTGGACGCCGGCGCGCTGCTCGGCCTCGCCATCCGGGAGAAATTCCTGCCGGCGGCGCTCACCGGCCTCGCGCGGATGTACTTCTCGCCCTATCGCCGGCTGCGGGGCGAGCTGGGCCTCACCACCTATGAGGAAAGCGAGATGCGCGCTCTGCTGGAGGGAGCGGGCTTCGTAGCGCGTCGCGTGCAGCCCAATGTGGGCCACAACCAGCAGCGCATGGCCTTCCAGGCGTTCAGGCCCTGACCGGTCGGATCCCTCAGGCCTGGCGCGCGCCGGGGCGGTGGGCGAACGCCCACAGGCGGTAGCCGGAGAATGTCCAGAGCATGATGAGGCCGGAGGTGATGGCCTGGGCAAGGAGGTAGAACAGCCCCAGCCGATGCACCAGCAGCTCCATGAGCAGGCCGTTGAGCCCGAAGGCCACCCCGGCGATGACCATGAAGCGCGGCACCGCTCCGGCGTGGGAGCGGGTGGTTTCGAACGTGTAGCGGCGGTTGAGGGAATAGGACACGATCCCGCCCACCACGAAGCCCACCGCGGAGCCGGCCACCGGGCCGAGCAGGTCCTCCTCCACCACCAGCGTGAGGGCGGCGAAATGCGCGGCGGTGGCGGCGAGCCCCACCCCGACGAAAGTGGAGAACTGCCGGACGAGGTCGCGGTATCTGTGGACCAGACCGGCGAGGGAAGACGGCACCTGTGTCGGCTCCGGCGATGAAGGATCGGGTGGCGGCTTCCGTCGCCGTAAATTATGGTCTAAGGAAGCCCATCAGCGCGCAGGGTGAAGAGAATTCTCGAGGTGTGATGTCCTCGCACTCGCTCCGCCTTCATGCGCGCACGCTTCGGACGAGGTCCGCGGCGGTGCTCGATCCTTTCGGGGGCGCGTGACCCGCGGCCCTTTTTTTGCGCCCGGAGCGCGATAGGGAAAGGCTGCGAGCGCCGGCCGGCATCCACGCCCCGATGCTTCGACGAAACTGATCCCGCTGCCGGATCCGGGCCTTGTCGGGCCGGTCGGCGACGGTGGAGAGCGCCAGACAGAAATGCCGAAACGCACCGATATCGAAACCATCCTCATCATCGGCGCCGGTCCCATCGTGATCGGGCAGGCCTGCGAGTTTGACTATTCCGGCACGCAGGCGGTGAAGGCGCTGAAGGAGGAAGGATACCGGGTCGTCCTCGTCAACTCGAATCCCGCGACCATCATGACCGACCCGGACATGGCGGACGCCACCTATATCGAGCCCATCACCGCCGAGATCGTCACCAAGATCATCGAGAAGGAGCGCGGCGACCGCTCCAAGGGCTTCGCGCTGCTGCCCACCATGGGCGGGCAGACCGCGCTCAACTGCGCGCTGTCGCTCAAGAAGATGGGTACGCTCGAAAAATACGACGTGGAGATGATCGGCGCCACCGCCGAGGCCATCGACAAGGCCGAGGACCGCGAATTGTTCCGCGAGGCCATGACCAAGATCGGCCTGTCCACGCCCGTCTCGCGCCAGATCAAGACCCTCTCCCAGGCGCTCGATGCGCTGGAGGTGGTGGGCCTGCCCGCCATCATCCGCCCGTCCTTCACCATGGGCGGCACCGGCGGCGGCATCGCCTACAACAAGGCCGAGTTCATCGAGATCGTCGAGCGCGGCATCGACGCCTCGCCCACCTCCGAGGTGCTGATCGAGGAGAGCGTGCTCGGCTGGAAGGAGTATGAGATGGAGGTGGTCCGCGACAAGGCGGACAACTGCATCATCATCTGCTCCATCGAGAACATCGACCCCATGGGGGTGCACACCGGCGATTCCATCACTGTCGCGCCGGCGCTGACGCTGACCGACAAGGAATACCAGATCATGCGCGACGCATCGCTTGCGGTGCTGCGCGAGATCGGGGTGGAGACCGGCGGCTCCAACGTGCAGTTCGCGGTCAATCCCGAGGACGGCCGGCTCATCGTCATCGAGATGAACCCGCGGGTGTCGCGCTCCTCGGCGCTGGCCTCCAAGGCCACGGGATTTCCCATTGCCAAGGTCGCGGCGCGCCTCGCGGTCGGCTACACGCTGGACGAGATCGAGAACGACATCACCGGCGGGGCGACGCCGGCCTCCTTCGAACCCACCATCGACTACGTGGTGACGAAGGTGCCGCGCTTCGCCTTCGAGAAGTTCCCCGGTGCCGAGCCGACCCTGACCACCGCCATGAAGTCGGTGGGCGAGGCCATGGCCATCGGCCGCACCTTTCAGGAATCCCTGCAGAAGGCCCTGCGCTCGCTGGAGACCGGCCTCACCGGCCTCGACGACATCGAGATCGAGGGCCTCGGGCAGGGCGACGACAAGAATGCCATTCGCGCGGCGCTGGGCACGCCCACGCCGGACCGCCTGCTGTACGTGGCGCAGGCCATGCGCTTCGGCCTGACCGACGAGCAGATCCACGCGGCCTGCAAGATCGATCCGTGGTTCCTCGCCGAGATCCGCGGCATCGTGGAGATGGAAGCGAAGGTCCGCCGCTTCGGCCTGCCGGGCACCGAAGGCGCCTTCCGCCGGCTGAAGGCGATGGGCTTTTCCGACGCGCGCCTCGCCAGCCTCGCCGGCCTCACCGAGGCGCAGGTGCGCACGCGGCGCCAGGCCCTCGACGTGCGCCCCGCCTACAAGCGCATCGACACCTGCGCGGCCGAGTTCGCCTCGCCCACCGCCTACATGTACTCCACCTACGAGACACCCTTCGCCGGCACGCTCGCCGACGAGGCGCAACCCTCCGGCCGGGAGAAGGTGATCATCCTCGGCGGCGGGCCGAACCGCATCGGCCAGGGCATCGAGTTCGACTATTGCTGCTGCCATGCCGCCTTCGCCCTGAAGGACGCGGGCTATGAAGCCATCATGGTCAACTGCAACCCGGAGACGGTCTCCACCGACTACGACACCTCGGACCGGCTCTATTTCGAGCCGCTCACCGCCGAGGACGTGCTGGAGCTGATCGCCCGCGAGCAGACCAACGGCACGCTGAAGGGGGTCATCGTGCAGTTCGGCGGCCAGACGCCGCTGAAGCTCGCCAAGGCGCTGGAAGACGCGGAAGTGCCGATCCTCGGCACCTCGCCGGACGCCATCGACCTCGCGGAGGACCGCGACCGCTTCAAGACCCTTCTGGATCGCCTCAAGATCCGCCAGCCGGCCAACGGCATCTCCTATTCGGTGGAGCAGGCGCGCCTGGTGGCGGCCGAGCTCGGCTACCCCATGGTGGTGCGCCCGTCCTACGTGCTGGGCGGCCGGGCCATGCAGATCATCCGCGAGGAGAGCCAGCTCGGCGACTACCTGCTGGAGACCCTCCCAGGCCTGGTGCCGCAGGAGGTGAAGGCCCGCTATCCCAACGACAAGACCGGCCAGATCAACACCGTTCTGGGCAAGAACCCGCTGCTGTTCGACCGCTATCTGTCCGACGCCATCGAGGTGGACGTCGACGCCCTGTGCGACGGCAAGGACGTGTTCATCGCCGGCATCATGGAGCACATCGAGGAGGCGGGCATCCATTCGGGTGACAGCGCCTGCTCCCTGCCGCCTTATTCCCTCACGCCCGACATCCTCGCCGCGCTGGAGAAGCAGACCGCCGCCATGGCGCTGGCGCTGGGCGTGGTCGGGCTCATGAACGTGCAGTACGCCATCAAGGGCGACGAGATCTACGTGCTGGAGGTCAATCCGCGGGCCTCGCGCACGGTGCCCTTCGTGGCCAAGGTCATCGGCTTGCCCATCGCCAAGATCGCGGCCCGGGTGATGGCGGGGGAGAAGCTCGCCGGCTTCCATCTCGTGCAGCCGAAGATCGGCCACATCGCCATCAAGGAGGCGGTGTTCCCCTTCGCCCGCTTCCCCGGCGTGGATACCGTGCTGGGGCCGGAGATGCGCTCCACCGGCGAGGTGATGGGCCTCGACACCGATTTCGGCGTGGCGTTCGCCAAGAGCCAGCTCGGCGGCGGCACCAAGGTGCCCAAGTCCGGTACGGTGTTCGTGTCGCTGAAGGATGCCGACAAGGTCCGCATCCTGCCCACCATGAAGATGCTGGTGGAGCTCGGCTTCAAGGTGATCGCCACCTCCGGCACCCAGCGCTTCCTGGAGGAGCAGGGCGTGCCCGCCGCGAAGATCAACAAGGTGCTGGAAGGCCGGCCGCACATCGTGGACGCCATCAAGAACGGCGGGGTGCAGCTCGTCTTCAACACCACCGAGGGGGCGCAGGCCCTGGCCGACAGCCGTTCGCTCCGGCGGGCGGCCCTCTTGCAGAAAGTGCCGTATTACACCACGCTGTCGGGAGCCATAGCTGCGGCGCAGGGGATCAAGGCCTATGTGGGCGGCGATCTGACGGTGCGCCCGCTGCAGGGCTATTTCAGTGCCGGTGGGCACGGGGCGTCCGATCTGGCGCGGGGGAAAGCCTCCGTCGCCTGACTCTGCGTCCCCGGTTGGACGCGGCGCGCGTGGAATCTCGTTCCGCCACGGGCGTTTTCGTTGTCGTCTCCCCTCGCCGGATGGCCGAGGGGGGCGGCGGAGCCTTCGCTGTGGGAGATGTCTCCCCGCGCGGGCGGTCGCCGAGGTTTTGGAGCGCCGCGCTTCAGGCCGCGGCTCTGTTTCAGGCGTCGGATGCGCCGGTTCACGGCGAATCCGGCGCGCCGACATTTCAGGAGGTCTGAAGAAGGACCCATGGAGAAGATTCCCATGACGGCGGGGGGCTACACCGCCCTCGAGCAAGAGTTGAAGCAGCGTCAGCAGGTGGAGCGTCCGCGCATCATCGCCGCCATCTCCGAGGCGCGCGCCCATGGCGACCTGTCCGAGAATGCGGAGTATCACGCCGCCAAGGAGCAGCAGTCGCTGAACGAGGGCCGCATCGCCGACCTGGAGGACAAGCTGTCGCGCGCCGAGGTGATCGACGTGTCCAAGCTTTCGGGCGACGTGGTGAAATTCGGCGCCACGGTCACCCTCGTCGACGAGGATACCGAGGAGGAGAAGGTCTGGCAGATCGTCGGCGACAGCGAGGCTGACGCGAAGGCCGGCCGCATCTCCATCTCCTCTCCCGTGGCGCGGGCGCTCATCGGCAAGAAGAAGGGCTCTTCCGTGGAGGTGGTGACCCCGAAGGGCGCGCGATCGTTCGAGATCGTCGGGGTGCGCTGGGCCTGAGCCGGATACGCCGGCTCGACGGTCCGGGCGCCGGCTTTCCCGCTTCTCGCCTCTTGTGGCGGCGTGGTCCCCCGGCTCGCCCGGGGGGAACATCGCTCCGCACGGGCTTCGCGCTGCGGAGCCGCCCTCAGGCGCCTTTCGGCACTCCCGATTCCAGCGGCACAACGGGGGCGTTCTTGGCCTGCTTCAGGGTGAGCGCCGTCTTCACGTTGCGCACGTTCGGCGCGGCGGTGATCTCCAGCACGAAGGCCTGGAAGGTCCGCAGGTCCGGCGCCACGCACAGCATCAGGAAGTCCACGTCGCCGGAGAGCATCCAGGCGCTGCGCACGAGAGGCCATTGGGCGATGCGTTGCTGGAAGGCGTCGAGGTCCGTTTCGGCCTGGCTGATGAGGTGCACCATGGCAAAGGCCATCAGGTCGTAGCCGAGCCGCTTTTCCTCGAGCAGCGCCCGATAGCCCAGGATGATGCCGTCCTCTTCCAGCGCCCGCACCCGGCGCAGGCAGGGCGGGGCGGAGATGCCGACGCGGCGTGACAGCTCCACGTTGGTCATGCGCCCATCCCGCTGCAGCTCGTCGAGGATCTTCCAATCGACAGCGTCGAGGCGAACGGTCAAGGCGAGGCTCCTGTGGGGCAACGGACAGCGGCACCTTAGTGCGCGTTTGCCGCAACGCAACGAAATAATCTTTCGCGGGGTGCGTCCGCGAAGCGTTCCGCCGCCGTGCGCGGCCCTGCGGCGGAACGCTTCGATCGGCAGCGGAGCCGGTGCCTTGTGGCGGTGCAGGAGAGCCCCTACATTCGCGCATGGCTCCCGCGCTGGCGCGGGACAGGCTCCGGGCGCGCCGCATGGCGTCGGCGCAGGGCCCGACGCAGCGTTTTCCGAGGACATTATGACTGCCCAGAACGTGAAGGTCGTCATCATCGGGTCTGGCCCCGCCGGCTATACTGCGGCCATCTATGCGGCCCGCGCGATGCTGGAGCCGGTGCTCTTCGAGGGCATCCAGCCCGGCGGCCAGCTCACCATCACCACCGATGTGGAGAATTATCCCGGCTTCGCCGACCCGATCCAGGGTCCGTGGCTGATGGAGCAGATGCGCGCCCAGGCCGAGCACATGGGCACGAAGATCATCGCCGACCACGTGGCGAGCCTTGATCTCTCCCATCGGCCGTTCCGGATGGTGACCGAATCCGGCGCGACCTACGTGGCCGACGTGGTGATCCTCGCCACCGGTGCCCAGGCGCGCTGGCTGGGGATGGAGAGCGAGGCGGCCTATCGCGGCTTCGGCGTTTCCGCCTGCGCCACCTGCGACGGCTTCTTCTATCGCGGCAAGGAGGTGGTCGTGGTGGGCGGCGGCAACACGGCGGTAGAGGAAGCGCTGTTCCTCACCAACTTCGCCTCCAAGGTGACGGTGGTGCACCGCCGTGACGGCTTCCGCGCCGAAAAGATCCTGCAGGAGCGCCTGTTCGCCAATCCCAAGGTCAACGTGGTCTGGAATGCGGAGCTCGCCGAGGTGGTCGGCCTGAACGACGACGCCATCACCAAGGTCACCGCCGCCAGGCTGCGCGACGTGCGGACCGGTGCCCTCACCGAGCTCGGCGCTGACGGCATATTCATCGCCATCGGCCATGCGCCTGCCACAGAGCTGGTGAAAGACCAGTTGAGGCTCAAGGAAAGCGGCTACGTCTGGACCGCTCCCGATTCCACGGCCACGTCGGTTCCGGGCGTGTTCGCGGCGGGCGACGTGGCCGACGACATCTATCGCCAGGCGGTCACGGCGGCGGGCCGTGGATGCATGGCCGCACTGGAGGCGGAACGCTTCCTGGCGCACCAAAGCGTGGCGAAGGCGGCCGAATAGCCCGCCTCCCGCCGCGCCCCGTCCCGGAGGCAGGTGCTTCCGCGATGGAGGCATCTGTGTGAAGGCGCGGCGCCGGACTCTTCGTTCTAACCGATTGAACCATGTGGCAGTCCCGGCGGAGAATGGCCGGTGACGGGTGAGGGGCTGGGGCTGATGGATTGGGACAAGCTGAAGGTCTTCCACGTCGCCGCCGAAGCCGGTTCGTTCACCCATGCGGGCGAGACGCTGGGCTTGTCGCAATCGGCGGTGAGCCGGCAGGTCTCCGCGCTCGAGGCCGAGCTGAAGGTACCCCTGTTCCACCGCCACGCCCGCGGCCTCATCCTCACCGAGCAGGGGGAGCTGCTCTACCGCACCGCCCATGAGGTGTTCCTGAAGCTCGAATCGGCGCGCGCGCAGCTCACCGACAGCCGGGAGAAGCCCAATGGCGACCTGCGCGTGACCACCACCATGGGGCTCGGCACCCACTGGCTGACGGCGCGGGTGGGCGAGTTCGTGGACCTGTTCCCCGACATCCGCATCCAGCTCATCCTCACCGACGAGGAACTGGATCTCGCCATGCGCGAGGCGGACGTGGCCATCCGCATGCGCCAGCCGGTCCAGCCGGACCTGGTGCAGCGCAAGCTGTTCACCGTTCACTTCCACGCCTACGCCTCGGCCGATTATCTGAAGCGCCACGGCCACCCGCGCTCGCTGGACGAGCTCGACAAGCATCGCATCCTGCTGCTGGGCGGGCCGATTCCCTCCTACTTCCAGGGGCTCAACTGGCTGGAGCATGCCGGCCGCGACGGCTCGACCCCGCGCATTCCCGCCTTCGAGGTGAACAACGTGCTCGGCCTCAAGCGCGCCGTGGAGCGCGGGTGGGCATCGGCACGCTGCCCGACTACCTCTCCGACGATTCCACTTCCCTGGTGCAGCTTTTCACCGACCGCGAGACGCCGAAGCTGGAGGCCTATTTCACCTACGCGCAGGAAATGCGCTCGGTGGCGCGCATCCAGGTCTTCCGCGACTTTCTCATCTCCAAGGCGCAGCGCTGGAATTACTGATTTATGACCGTCGATGGTAAACTGGTGCCTGTCACGCCGTCGAGCCAAGCGCTGGGCACATGCCTGATATGCGATCAGTCTCCATTGCAAAATGCCTAACGGACGGGCACTTTACCCAAGCGCTGATTGCATCCTGTGCGGTGCGTCAGCTGTTCCCCTCTGGAAGGTTCGCCGCTCTGCGGCGATACTTGCCGGGCTCCTAACCGGGCCCGGCATTTTTCTTTTTGGACCCCGTTCAGTTCCGCTGCCGTTGTCATCGGCAGCGTCTATAACTGTGCTGTTGGCCCAACCCTCCTGCAACGGGGACTAAAATGGCTCTACTGAAACGCGGGCTCGCCGGCGAGCCGGTGAAAATCCTCCAGGCCAAGCTCGGGGTGAATGCGGACGGCCAGTTCGGCCCCGCCACCGAGGAGGCCCTGAAGGCCTACCAGAAGCAGCACGGTCTTGCCGCGGACGGCATCGCCGGGCCGGACACCTTCGCCGCCCTCGCCCTGCCGGAACTGGTCCTGCTGACGGTGGGCAGCAAGGGCGAGACGGTGAAGAAGCTGCAGGCCGCCCTCGGCATCACCGCTGACGGTGCCTACGGCGCGGGCACCGCCAAGGCGGTGTCGGCGTTCCAGGAGAAGAACGGCCTGGAGGCCGACGGCATGGCCGGGCCGGTGACCCTCGCGAAGATCGATGTCTTCGCCGCGGCGTTCTCGCCCGAGGCTGTGGCCAAGTCCCAGGCGGCGCCCGGAACCGTGAGCGCCGGCGGCAAGCCGGCCGAGGCGGGCGCGGCCGCCGCACCGAAGAAGAGCATCTGGCAGTCCATCACCGAATTCTTCTCCTGAAGCGGATGCGGCGGCGCGGGCTGCCGCAGCGGACATGGGGCCCGCCGGCGGAACATGCCGGCGGGAGCCGCGTTCCGCCCGGATGGAACGCTTGACCCATCCGGCCGGGAACGCACCGGCCCGCGTCATGGCGCCCGCAGCCGGCGCTCTTTCCCCGATGGCGGGTGGCCCACCCGCTGCGGTCCAGGTCGCGGCCCCGCTTCATCCGGATCCATTCCGGCCGCCGGACCCCCCGATCCTGCCGCCGCATCCCTTCGAGGAGCCGCCATCGCCGCCGGAGCCGGGCCCCGACCTTCCCCCGCTGCCGGAGGACGATCCTTCCCGCGAGCCGCGGCGCGATCCCTTTCCCGATCCCGTCCCCATGGATGACCCTCCGGCCCGGCCCGAGGAGCCGGCGCGCGCCGGCTGACTCGCGCATGGCGAAGGTCCCGGTGGTTCCCCTCGGGGCGGAGCGGCCCTATGCTGGCTGCGAACCCCCTTGCGAACCGCCATGCCCTCCTTCCTGATGGACCGACTGGTGAAGCCCGCTGCCCTCGCCCTGAGCCTTGCCGGATTGCCGCTGGCGGCCGATGCCCGCACCGACCGACCGGACCTGTTTGTCGACGTGGCCGGCGTGGTGCCCGACGCCGTGTTCGACGTGCGCTATTTTGGAACGCAGAACTTTGTCGGCGCGCGGGTGGACGGCTACGGCGCGGCCCGCTGCTTCCTCACCCGGCCGGCGGCCGAAGCGCTGGCGGGGGTGGCTGCGGACGCACGCAAGCAGGGGCTCGGCCTGCGCATCTTCGATTGCTATCGCCCGGCCCGCGCCGTGGCGCATTTCGCCCGCTGGGCGAGCGACCTGGCCGACACCCGGAGCAAGGCGGCCTATTATCCGGACGTGGACAAGAAGGACCTGTTCGCCGAGGGCTACATCGCCGCCCGGTCCGGCCATTCGCGTGGGTCGACCCTCGATCTCACCCTGTTCAGCAGCGCCACCGGCGCCGACCTCGACATGGGCACGCCCTTCGACCTGTTCAGCCCGAAGTCCTGGCCGCAATCCAGCGCCGTGTCGGCTGCCCAGAAGGCCAACCGCCGACTGCTCGCCGACCTCATGGCGCGCCACGGCTTCAAGCCGTTCGACAAGGAATGGTGGCACTTCACCCTGAAGAGCGAGCCCTATCCGGACACCTATTTCGATTTTCCCATCGAATAGAGCGTTTTCGAGGGTGGTGGAAACCGGCTCGCGTGAAGAAAACGCGATCGCGCAAAGGCTTAGGGCGTTTTCCCGATACCGTGAAACGGAGAAACGTCCTAACGCCGGGGCCGATGTGCCTGACGTGATGGCCCGCGCTCAAGCCCGCCCGGCAGGTGAGCGAAACCCCGCCCGGCGTCGACCGAAGACCGAGGTTGGTGGCCAGGCCGACGGCATGAGCGTGGCGCATCCCGTCGGCCTCCGGGATGCATGCGCTCAATGGGCGGGGATCTCCTCCACCTTCAGCCGGCGGCCGAGGGCGTCGAAGAAGTCGCCTTCATTGATGACCAGCCGGTCGGCGGACATGCGCTGTTCCAGCGCCCGCAGCCGGGCGCGGGCCGCGCCGTTCTCCAGCGGTCCCGCATCGAGCTGGGCAAAGAAGACGGCGCCGTCCCACGCGCGTCCCGCGCCGGTGAAGAGGGCGGCCATGTCGGCCCAGCCCACCTCGTCGCCCACCACGGTGAGGAAGGTGGAGGCGAGCGGCGTTACCGCGGGCTCGGCGATGCGCACGAGCACCACCAGGGCGGTGAAGCTGCCATGCTCGCGGAACGTGCCGGCGAGCCAGAGGTCGAAATCGGTCGTCGGTGCCATGGGCGGCGCGCTCAGAAATCCACGCGGGGCGTGTCGGGCAGGTAATGCTCGAACAGGTACCAGAACGGGCTCTGCCGCGTCTCAAGGTACCATTGCTCGAAGTCGGCCAGCGCCGCATCCGGACCGGCTGCATCCGCCACCTCGAACAGGGCGACGGCCACCGGCGCGAAGCGGGCCAGCACCTCCGTGCGCGCGGCGCTGTCCTCGTCCCAGCCCAGGCGGGCGCGCAGCACGGCCAGTCCGGCGGCCGCCGCCATCTCGGCATCTTCGGCCGCGCCCACGACGTCGCACAAAGATGCCATGAGGTCGGCGCGGCGCCAGGCATAGGCGCGGGCGGCGGCGAGGGCCTCGGTGCGGGCGGCGGCCTCGCGGCGGAAGTCCTCCTCGGTCACCGCCGCGGCGCGCTTGTCGGCATCGAGGCGGGCGAGGAAGGCGGCGCGCGCCGCCGCCGCTGGTGTGGTGGTCTCGGTCTCGCTGGTCATCGGCCCTCCCGCGCGCCCGGGCGCGCGGATTTCGGGGAGCTGGACCTTGGCGGAAGAGAGTGGGAGTCGAACCCACCAAGGACCGGCTCGCGGCCCCTCCCGGATTTGAAGTCCGGACGCCCCACCAGGGACGCTTCTCTTCCCCGCGGGCTCGCCGCGTGTTTGTCCGACGCGCCGTGACCCGCCGGCGCGTCATCCACCGGCCCGGCAAACAGATCCAGCCGGAAGGGATTGATTCGCCTGAGGTCTCCCCGGCGCAGCGTGACGCCGTGGCGATCGAAGAATTCCAGGATCTGTATGGCCACTTTGCGCCCGTTTGCAACCTCGTCGCGGAAGTGGGCGGCGGTGAACTCGTCCTTCATGCGGGCACCGGCGAGCCGGCGCAGGATCTCCACCATCTCCGCCACCACCGGCCGCGGGAAGAAGTGGTCGTGCGCCACCTCGTCGACCCGGCCGAGGCGGGCGAGCAGCTTCATCAGGCGGCGCACGTCCGCCTCGGGCACGCCGAGGAGGCCGGCGATATCGCGCACGCGCGGCGGCCGGAAGCGTTCCTCGCCGCGGAGCAGCGGGGCGATGTGCGCCCACAGGGCTTCGTCGGCGGGGGTGAGCCGCACCTCGAAGCCGGCGCGCCGCACCCAGGCGCCTTCGAGCTTCACCAGACCGGGGGGCAGGCTCTGGAGCGCCACGAGGAAGGCGGGGCCCGGCAGGCGCGGCTCGATCGCCAGGCGCAGGCGCTCGCGGCCCAGGCCTGGAAGATCGGGGTTGTCCGCATGGAAGGCGTCGAGGGTGGCCATGACCTCCCGCGTGAGGGCGGCGAAGCGTTCCGCCGAGAGGGCGAGCACCGAGGCCCCCACGGCCAGCCGCACCACATCGAGCCGGGTGGCGATGGCCTCCATCTCGTCGTCGGCGAGGGCGCGGTCGCGGGCGAAGACGGCGATGTCCGCCTGGAAGGGCCGCACCGCGAGAAGGCGTTGCAGCGCCGTCGCCGGATCGGCCTCGGCGAGGGCGTCGAGCTGGGCGAGGCGCTCCGGCGCGCGCCGCTTGCGGGCCGGGCCGCGCAGGTCGAGGAAGCGGCCGCCGCCCACCGTGCGCTGGGCCGAGGTGTCGCGGATGACGAACCGGTCCCCGGCGGCAGCGGCGATGGGCGCATCCAACACCAGCTGGACGCGCCCGCGCCCGCCCGGCGCGATGGCATCGCCCAGAAGCACAACGCGCGCGCCCACCTCGCGGGCGGCGTGGTGCAGGCGCACCGGGAACCACTGGCCGATGGGCCGGGGCTCGGAGGCGAGCACCGCCAGCTCGGCGTCGATGTGGTCGGCGGGGGCGTGCAGCACCGGGTCCAGCACCACGTCGCCGCGGGTGATGGCCGCCTTGCTCACCCCCTCACCGGCGAGGTTGAGGCCGCAGCGGTCGCCGGCGACGCCGGTCTCCGCCGGCCGGTCCTGGGCGCGGATGGAGCGCACGCGGGCGGCGAGGCCCGAGGGGCTCACCACCACCCGGTCACCCACGCTGACCTTGCCCGACAGCACCGTGCCGGTCACCACGGTCCCGGCGCCGGGAAGGGTGAAGCTGCGATCCACCGCCAGACGGAACCGTCCGGCCGCGGCCCGCCGGCCGAGCTGACGGGCCGCGTCGGCGAGCGCCTCGCGGATCGCCTCCACTCCCGCGCCGGTGGTGGCGGAGACGGGCAGGATGGGCGCGTCGGCCAGCGCCGTGGGGGCGAGCAGCGCCCGGATCTCGGCTTCCGCCGCAGCCAGGCGGTCGCCGTCGACGAGGTCGGCCTTGGTGAGGGCCACGAGGCCGTGGGCGATGCCGAGCAGATCGAGAATGGCGAGGTGCTCGCGCGTCTGCGGCATCACCCCGTCGTCGGCCGCCACCACCAGCAGGGCGAAATCGATGCCGCCCGCGCCGGACAGCATGGTGTGCACGAACTTCTCGTGCCCCGGCACGTCGATGAAGCCGAGCACCTCGTTCGCCTCGCTTCCGCCCACCGGCAGGTAGGCGAAGCCGAGGTCGATGGAGATGCCGCGCGCCTTCTCCTCCTTCAGCCGGTCGGTGTCGACACCGGTGAGCGCACGCACCAGCGTGGTCTTGCCGTGGTCGATGTGGCCGGCCGTGCCGATGATCACCTCAGGGGGCCTCCCTCAGGGGCAGCGCCGCGCGGCGCCGGGCGGCCGCCTCTTCGTCCGGACTCAGGCTCGCGCGCACCGGCTCGAAAAACTTCTCGGCCAGCGCGCTGTGGCCTGCGCGTGCCCGCACCAGCCATGCGAACGCGGCGACGCTGTCGCGCGCCACGCCCTGGCCCATGTGGCAGGCCGCGCCCAGCATGGCCTGCCCGTCGGCATCGCCGGCCTCGGCGCCCTTGCGCCACCAGCGGGCGGCCTCGGCCGGATCGCGCTCCATGCCGAGGGCATTGTTGGCGATCATGCCGAGGCGGGTCATGGATGAGGCGATGCCTTGCTCGGCGGCGGCGAGGGCCCAGCGGCGTGCCTCCACCGGATCGGGCGGGATCACCTCGCCCTCCAGCAGCATCCAGCTCAGCATGTCCTGCGCCGGGCCATCGCCGTCCCGGGCGGCGGCGCGGTAGAGATCGGCCGCGCGGAGATAGTCCGGCTCGATGCCCTGACCCTTGAAGTAAAGGGTGGCGAGGTTGCGCCGGCCCACCGGGTCGCCGCCGTCGGCGGAGAGCTCGAGCCAGCGGCGGGCGAGGTCGAGGTCCTGCTCGACGCCCAGCCCGTCCACGAAGCAGGCGCCGATATTGTTCTGGGCGCGGGCATGGCCGTTGCGGGCGAGCGGCTCCCACAGGGCGAGGGCCGCCTCGAAATTCCCGGCGGTGGCGGCGGCGAGCGCCTCGGCCATCCGCTCCTCGGGCGGGCGGGCGTCCTCCACCTCCTCGGGCGGAGCGGGCTCGGCCTCCGGCTCGGGTTCCGGTTCGGGCGCGAGCAGTTCCTCGCGAAGCAATTCCTCGAATCGGTGCGAGGGGGTCTCGTCGGGCGGCGGCTCACGGCGCGCCTCGCGCGGGGGGTCCCGCGCCGGGGGCGTGGCGCTGGTCGGTTCCGCCGCCGGAGGCGTGCCGGTGCCGAGGCCGCTGACGATGTCGTTCAGGAGGGCGTCGAGGTCGTCCTCGGGCAGGCCGCGGGGCTCGGGGCCGCGCGGTTCCGGCGTACGCGGTTCCGGGATGCGGGGCTCGCGCGGGCGAAGCTCCGGATGGCGGGCTTCCCGCTCCCTCGGCTCCCGCTCCCTCGGCTCCCGCTCCCTCGGCTCCCGCTCCCTCGGCTCGCGCGCATGCGGGACCGGTTCCTGCGGCTCGCCCTTTCGGAAGCCGGTCAGGCGGGGATAGGGCTGATTCGGCGCCTGCGCCTCCGGCTCGGGTTCCGGCTCGCGCGGGGCGCCGCCCTTGCCCTTCAGTCGATCAAGCCAACTCATGCGCCCCCTCCAGAGTGGTGACGGAGGCGATGAACGCCGCCTCGTCTTCGAGGCATCTCAGATCCAGCACGAGGGCCTGCGCGTCAATGCGTCCGATGATGGGAACAGGGAGCCGGCGCAGCGAATCGGCGAGGCGGGAGAGGGCGCCGCCGCTGCCGTCGCGGGCACGGATGGCGAGGCCCACCCCTTCCAGGGTCTCGAGCGGCAGGGCGCCGGAGCCGATCTGGCTGCGGCAGGGCTCAGGCGCCACGGTAAAATCAGGTCCGAGCACCCGCGCCAGCACCGGCCCGAGCCGTCCCGCCTGGGCCGACATGTCGGCTGACGTCCGGGTGAGGAAGCGCAGTGTCGGCAGGTGTCGTGTCAGGCTGTCGGGATCGCGGTAGAGGCGCAGTGTCGCCTCAATGGCGGCGAGGCGCACCTTGTCCACGCGCAGCGCCCGCTTCATGGGGTTGCGGTTCACCTTCGCCACCAGGTCCCGCCGGCCGACGATGAAGCCGGCCTGCGGGCCGCCCAGGAGCTTGTCGCCGGAGAAGGTCACCAGGTCCGCTCCCTCGGCCACCGCCTCGCGCACGGTGGGCTCGTGGACGAGGCCGTAGCGGGAGAGGTCGGCCAGGGTGCCGGAGCCGAGGTCGTTGACCAGGGGCACGCCCTGGGCATGGGCGATCTCGGCGAGGTCGCGGGGCGCCACCTCGGCGGTGAAGCCTTCCACCCGGTAGTTGGAGGTGTGCACCTTCAGGATCAGGCCGGTCTCGGGCCGGATCGCCTCGCGGTAGTCGCGGGGGTGGGTGCGGTTGGTGGTGCCCACCTCGGCCAGCTCGGCCCCGGCACGGCGCATGATTTCCGGCATGCGGAAGGCGCCGCCGATCTCGATCAGCTCGCCGCGCGAGACGATGGCCGGCTTGCCCAGCGCCAGGGTGTTGAGCACCAGCAGCACGGCGGCGGCATTGTTGTTGACGAGGGTGGCGTCCTCCGCCCCGGTGAGCTCGCAGATCAGGTCGCGCACGTGGTCGTCGCGCTCGCCGCGCCGCCCGCCGTCGAGGTCATATTCCAGGGCTACCGCGCTGCGCATGGCGCGGGTGGCGGCCGCCACCGCCGCCTCGGCGAAGACGGCGCGGCCGAGATTGGTGTGCAGCACCGTGCCGGTGAGGTTGAACACCGGCTTGAGACTCGGTGCGGCCGCCGCATCGAGCCGGGCGAGGGCCGCCGCGGCGATCTCGCCGGGCGCCGCCGGGCCGCCGGCGCCGGCCCGCAGGGCGGCGCGGCGCTCGTCGAGGGCGGCGCGCACGGCGGCGGTGGTCGACTGGCGGCCGTGGCGCGCGACGGCGGCAAGGCCGGCCTCCTCCTTCAGCACCGCGTCCACGGAGGGCAGGTGGCGCAACGGTGACGGGGCGCCGGCCGCGCTCCCGGGGGCCACGGGGGAGGAGAGATCAGGGGAGGGCGGCTCGGCGCGGGACACGGCGGGGGAGGACATGCCATGCCTCCTCAATAGCCGAGCAGGAACGGGTTGAAGGCGGACCGGCGGTAGGGGCCCTCCTTCTGCTTGAGGTCGAGGCCGAGGCTCGCCACGTCGTCGGCGACCGGGTCGAGGCCGCCGTCCTGCGCCAAATAGAGCACCTTGGCGTAGGAATGGCAGGCGTCGCAGGTCTCCGCCTTCACCGAACCGTTGCCACCCTCCATCTCCTGGTAGCCGATGCCGCCGGTGGAGCCGCAGGCGGTGCAGCGCACCCGCACGAAGTTCCACAGGGTGTTGCACAGGGAGCAGGCGCAGTAGCGCGCGCCGTGGGCGCCCGCCCAGTCGACCACGAGGCTCGCCACCGGCGGGCCGCCGCAGGTGGGGCACACGCCATCGCCGACCGGAACGAGGCTGGCCGCGTCGAGGCTCGCCGCCAACCGGGTGAAATGCACCTGGAGCGCCGCCGAGACGTAGAGATGCTCGGCGAGGGCTTCCATGGGGATCGAATCGGCCAGCACATTGCGCACCATCTCGCCGCGCGCCACGTCGGAGGCCGCGCGCAGCCGCTCCAGCGCCGCCGCTGCCTGGGCCGGCTTGTCCATGGCGGCGGCCTCGGACAGCAGCCGCTCGAACACCGCGTCGAAGGCCGCATCCGCGGTGAAGCGGGCGCGATCCAGCGGCGGCATGTGGTGGGTGTGGGCACGCTCAAGCGTCGGCGCGTCCGGCGGCTCCGGCTGGGGAGCGGCACCGGCCGCGCGCTGCTGCGCGGTGCAGACATGGCCGAGGAAGGCGAGGTAGGGGCCGAGCGGGTTGCCGGCGGCCAGATGCCGGAAGCGGGCGGCCCGCCGTTCGAACAGGGTGGTCGGGTCTGGCAGGTGTGCGAAGGCCGGGGCGGTCACCCCCTCCAGCACGGACGGATCCGGGATTGCGGCCCCCGGAGGGCCGGACAGACGCGACATGGCCACCTCACGAACCTCACGGGTCACGTGCTACCCGAGCCGGCTCCCCTTGGGGCGCCGGACTCGAACTATATAAGGCCGATCACTCGGCGAGAGTACCCCGCGTACCCGATTTACGCGAGGAGACGAGCTCGCGGAACCACTTGCGGTGGTGCCGCCAGGCCCAGCCGCCGGTCACCTGGCCGCGGGTCATGGCGCCGATGGTGCCCTTGACCCAGATGGCGGCATAGACGTGCACGATCCACACGCAGATGATCGCCACCGCCGCCACCGCATGCACCAGGAGCGCGACGCGCTGCTGCTCGATGCTGGTGAAGGTGGAGAAATAGGCGTTCCAGATCACCACGCCGGAGGCGATCAGCACGACGATGAGGAAGCTCATGCCCCAGAAGACCAGCTTCTGGCCGGCATTGTACTTGCCGAGCTCGGGCAGCTTCTCCTCGTGGCCGGCGATCACGTCGCGCAGGCGGCGCATCCAGGTGCCGTCCTCGCTCTTCCACAGGTTCGCCTTCCAGAAGCGCAGGAACATGCCGAAGAACGAGAAGAACAGCACCACGCCGATCCAGGGATGGATGGTGCGCGTCATCTGCCCGCCACCGAACAGGCCGGTGAGGAAGAACAGGCTCGGATGGAACAGGGCGAGGCCCGAGATGGCCAAGAGGATCAGGCTGATGGCCGTGATCCAGTGGTTGATCCGGGCGCCGACCGTGTAGCGGTCCACCTGCACCGGGCGACCCGGATGGACCGCGTCGCCCGTCTCGACGTCATAGGGCGCGCTCATGAACGGCCTCCCTGCTGCGTCAGCTTCTCGGCGTTGGCCTCGTCCTCGGGCGTCACCTTGTTGGCGCCGTTGACGAGATAGTGGAGCGCCCCGGCGATGGCGGCAAAGCCCATGACGCCGAGACCCACATATTTGGTCACGCCCTTCCACACCTCGACGATGGGGCTGATGCGCGGATTGTCCGGCAGGCCCGCATAGATCGAGGGCTGGTCGGCGTGCTGCAGCACATACATCACATGGGTGCCGCCCACGCCCGGCGGATCATAGAGGCCTGCATTCTGGTAGCCGCGCGACTTCAGGTCCTTGATGCGCCCCTCGGCCCATTCCTTCATCTGCGTCTTGGTGCCGAACACGATGGCCTGGGTGGGGCACGCCTTCTGGCAGGCCGGGCCCTGGCCCACCGCCACGCGGTCGGAGCACAGGGTGCACTTGTACGCCTTGTGGTCCACCTGCGAGATGCGCGGAATGTTGAAGGGGCAGCCCTTCACGCAGTAGCCGCAGCCGATGCACTTGTCGTGGTCGAAATCCACGATGCCGTTGGAATACTGCACGATGGCGCCGGGCGCCGGGCAGGCCTTCAGGCAGCCCGGATCGGCGCAATGCATGCAGCCGTCCTTGCGGATGAGCCATTCGAGATTGTCGGTCTCGGGGTTCACCCACTCGGTGAAGCGCATCAGCGTGAACGACGCCGGGGTCAGGTCCGGCGGGTTGGTGTAGGTGCCGTTGAAGGTGCCGATCTCCTCGTGGAGCTCGTTCCATTCGAGGCACGCCGCCTGGCAGGCCTTGCAGCCGATGCACTTGGACACATCGATCAGCTTGGCCACCGGCTCCTTGAACTCCACCGGCACCTTCAGCGAGGACGCCGAGCGCCGGATGAGGTCCGCGTCGCCGAACTTCGGCGCGACCGGGGCGGTGGTGGGGTTCGGGATCGGAGGAAACATGATGCTCTCCTTACCTATGCCACCGGCCCGGTTGAGGGCTCGATATTGACCAGGAACGCCTTGAATTCCGGCGTTTCGATGTTGGCGTCACCCACGAACGGGGTGAGCACGTTGGCCGGGAAGCCCTTCTTGGCCGCGCCGACGAAGCCCCAATGGATGGGGATGCCGACGATGTGGACGAGCTTGCCGTCCACCGTCAGCGGACGGATGCGCTTGGTCACGTAGGCCTTGGCGAAGACCGAGCCGCGCTTCGACCACACCCGCACCCAGCCGGCATTCGCAATCGACTTCTCCTTGGCCAGCTCCTCGGAGATCTCCACGAAGAATTCGGGCTGGAGCACCGCGTTCACGTGGTTGTTCTTGGTCCAGTAGTGAAAGTGCTCGGTCAGGCGATAGGAGGTCGCCGCGTAGGGGAACTCCTTGGACGCCGGCTCGGCGAACTGGGCGAAGTCGTCCTTGAACACGCGCGCCACCGGATTGCCCCGGATCTTCGGGGCGACGAGGTTGGCGACCGGGCTCTCGAACGGCTCGTAGTGCACCGGGAACGGGCCTTCCCGCATCATGCCCCGGGCGAACAGGCGCGAGACGCCTTCCGGGTTCATGATGAAGGGGCCCACGTCCTGCGGCTTGGCGGTGGGGGCGATGTCGGGCACGTCGTAGCCCGTCCACTTGGACCCGTCCCATTCCAGAAGCTTGCGCGTGGGGTCCCACGGCTTGCCGTTGATGTCGCAGGAAGCGCGGTTGTAGAGGATGCGGCGGTTCGCCGGCCAGGCGAACGACCACTTCAGATAGGCGCCGGTGTTGTCCGGATCGGAATTGTCCCGGCGCGCCATCATGTTGCCGGCCTCCGTGTAGGAGCCGGAATAGATCCAGTTGCCACAGGCGGTCGAGCCGTCGTCGCGCAGGACGCCGAAGGTCGCCACCTGCTTGCCGGCCTCGAGCACCTTCTTGGTGGGGTCGCTCGGGTCCAGCACGTCCGAGATCACGTAGCCATTGAGCTCCTTGGTGAGCTCGACCGGGGTGGGCTCGTGCGCGTCCTTGTAGGTCCAGGTGAGGTTGAGGATCGGATCGGGGAAGGCGCCGCCTTCCTTCCGGTACAGATCCTTCAGCCGCAGGTGGATGCCGGCCATGATCGCCACGTCGGTCTTCGCCTCCCCCGGAGGCGAGCCGGCCGGCCAGTGCCACTGGAGCCACCGCCCGGAATTGACGAGGGAGCCCTCGTCCTCCGCGAAGCAGGTGGTGGGCAGCTGGATCACCTCGGTCTGGATCTTCGCGGGGTCAGCGGGATTGTAGACGCCGTGATTCTCCCAGAAGCGGGCGGTTTCGGTCTGGAGCGGATCCATGACCACCAGCAGCTTGAGCTTCGACAGCGCGTCGGCGAGCTTGGCCTTGTTGGGGAACGCCTGCAGGGGGTTGAAGCCCTGGCAGATATAGACGTTCATCTTGCCCTGCTTCATCAGCTCGAAGGCGCGCAGGATGTCGTAGGCCGGCACGTCGAGTTTCGGCAGGTAGTCGAACGCCCAGTTGTTGTCGGCGGTCGCGGAAGCGCCCCACATGGCCTTCTGGAAACTGACCATGAACTTCTTGTAGTTCTGCCAGTAGCTCATCTGGTTCGGCCGCAGCGGCTTGAACCCGCGGGTCGACATGTAGGCGTTGAAGTCGGGCTCGCGCTCCGTCGGCAGGGTGAGGTAGCCGGGGATCATGTTGGACATGAGCCCGACGTCGGTCAGCCCCTGGATGTTGGAGTGCCCGCGCAACGCATTCATGCCGCCGCCGCGCACGCCGATATTGCCCAGGATGAGCTGGAGCATCGCCATGGTACGGATGTTCTGCGACCCCTTGGAATGCTGGGTCCAGCCCAGCGCATACATGGAGGTCATCGTCTTCGTGGGCGACGCGCATTCCGCGATCATCGACGCCACCTTCAGGAACTTGTCCTTGGGCGTGCCGGTGATGCGCTCGACGAGGTCCGGCGTGTACAGGGCGACGTGCTGCTTCAGCAGGTTCCACACGCAGCGCGGATTCTGCAGCGTCTCGTCCACCACCGCGAAGCCGTCGGGACCGATCTCGTAGTCCCAGGTGGAGCGGTTGTAGTCGCGCTTCTCCTCGTCATAGCCGGTGAAGAGGCCGTCCTGATAGGCAAAGCCCTCCTTCACGACATAGGTCGCGTTGGTGAAGGCCTTCACATAATCCCACTGCACCTTGTCGTTGGCGATGCAATAGTTGATGACGCCGTTCAGGAAGGCGATGTCCGAGCCCTGCCGGATCGGCGCGTAATAGTCCGCCACCGCGGCCGAGCGCGTGAAGCGCGGGTCCACGACGATGAGCTTGGCGCCCCGGTTGGCTTTCGCCTCCGTCACCCATTTAAATCCGCACGGATGCGCCTCGGCGGCATTGCCGCCCATGATGATGACGAGGTCCGTGTTCCGGATGTCGGTCCACGAATTGGTCATCGCGCCACGGCCAAAAGTTGGGCCCAAACTGGACACCGTGGGGCCGTGTCAAACCCGCGCCTGGTTGTCGAACACCAGCATGCCGGTGCTGCGCACGACCTTGTACGTGCACCAGGCGGTTTCGTTGGTCGTCGCCGAGGCGGCGAGGAAGCCGGTGGTCACCCACCGGTTCACGGTCACGCCGTCCTTGTTCTTGGCGATGAAGTTCGCGTCGCGGTCGTCCTTCATGGCGCGGGCGATCTTGTCGAGCGCCTCGTTCCAGGAAATCTTCTCGAAGCTGTCGGATCCCGCGCGCCGGATCATGGGGGAGGTGAGGCGCGACGCGGACTTGACGATGTCGAGGAGGGCCGCGCCCTTCGGGCAGAGCGTGCCGCGATTGGTGGGGTGGTCGGTGTCACCCTCGATATGGGTGATCTGCGCCTTCTCGCCCTTGGCGAGGTTCCCCTTGGCAAAGATGAGGATGCCGCAGGCCACCGAGCAATAGGTGCAGGTGTTGCGGACTTCCGTGGTGTTGACGAGGCGGAATGGCTTGATGGTGGAGGCGTAGGCCTCCTCGATGGCACCGAAGCCCATCGCTCCAAGCGTCGTGCCCGCCACGCCCGCGCCCGCCGTTCTCAGGAACTGGCGCCGCGTGAGCTCCATATTCATCGAAGGAAGCCTCCGACTGCTTATGCCCCGACCGGGGACCATTGCGGGTGGTCGTCCAAGTGCCGCCCGATGCCGGATTTCCGGCCTTGATTGACGGTATTTTGGAACTGGAATGATGTCAATTTACGTAAGAGCAGGCGAGCGTGCATTTAGGACATTTGTCCGTGACGCCCGTGCTGCATTGCAGTGTAGCGCAGTGCGCTGCAGGCAATTTTCCACCGTGGCATGCGACTTTCGTCTAATGCCGCATGTGTGTCCTGCAAACGCGGCGGTTGTTCACGCAATTGAGCGTTGACCGGTGTGTGGCCGTGTCACAGATTGCGCGGGTGCAGACACGCCAGGCGCCCGAGGATCGGGGCATAAAGCTGAACTCATCTTTCCCCACGAAAGATCACGCGGTGCCCGGTTGTTCCGGCGCGCGCCTTCGGCCTGCGCGCATGCTCGGCGCGGGTGTGGTGCTTCCTCTCCTCCTGTCCCTGGGGTTGCCCGGCGTGGCGGCCGCCGATCCGGAGCGGCAGGCGCCGCGTCCGCTCCAGGCGGTGGAGGGCGCCCCGCCGGCGCCCCGGCTGCAGCTCGCGGCCCTCGACGGGACCCCCTTCGACCTCGCCGCGGCGCCCGGCGTGACGGTCGTTCATTTCTTCGCCACCTGGTGCGAGCCCTGCCGCAGCGAGCTGCCGGCGCTCGCGCGCTTCGCCGCCCGCGCCCCGCAGGTCGAGGTGGTGATGGTGGACGTGGCGGAGGTGGAGGCGCGCGTGCGCCGGTTCTTCGACAACCTGCCCGGCACCGGAGGGCTGCGGACGGACCGCATTCTCATGGATGTCGACCGGTCCGCCGCGCGCGCCTGGGGCGTGAGCCTGCTGCCGGCCACCTTCGTGGTGGCGCGGGGGCGCCTCGCATTGGCGCTGGAAGGGGAGGCGGCCTGGGACAGCCCCGAAACCGACAGCCGCATCATCGCCCTCTCCAAGCCGGCCGGCGGCGCGCCGCAGGCGCCCCCCAAAACAGGAAGCCAGGAGGAACTGTGACATGACCACGAGACGAGACCTGCTCAAGGCCGGCGCCTTCGCGTCCGCCGCCGCCTTCCTGCCACGCGGGGCGTTCGCGCAGGAGGTCTTCGCCCCCACCGTGGGCAAGTGGCGCAGCTATCAGATCGTGACCACGGTGGAGATCCTGAAGCCCGCGGGCAAGGTGCAGGCCTGGCTGCCGGTGGCGTCCTTCTCCAATCCCGACTGGTTCAAGCCGGGGAGAACACCTGGACCACCAACGCCCGGTCGGCGCAGCTGGTGCGCGATGCCCATTCGGGCGCCGACATGCTGCATCTGGTCTGGGCGGACGGCGAGGCCGCGCCCAAGGTGGAGCTGACCAGCCGCGCCACCTCCCGCGACTGGGCGGTGGACCTGTCGAAGCCCGGCAAGCCCGCCCCTTTGAGTGCGGAGGAGCGCGCGCGCAACACCGCCGCCACCGATCTCATCCCCACCGACGGCATCGTGAAGGCGACCTCGGACAAGATCGTCGCCGGCAAGGCGAGCGAGCTCGACAAGGTGGGCGCCATCTTCCAGTGGATCGTCGAGAACACCTATCGCAACCCGGCGACGCGCGGCTGCGGCATCGGCGATATCGCCGCGCTGCTGAAGAGTGGCGACCTCGGCGGCAAGTGCGCCGACCTCAACGCCCTGTTCGTGGGCCTGGTGCGGGCCCAGGGCATCGCGGCGCGCGACGTCTATGGCCTGCGCGTGGTGCCCTCGCGCTTCGGCTACAAGAGCCTCGGAGCCAATTCCGAGATCGTCACCAAGGCGCAGCACTGCCGGGCCGAGGTGTTTCTCTCCGACTTCGGCTGGGTGCCCATGGATCCGGCGGACGTGCGCAAGGTGGTGCTGGAGGAGCCTCCGGGCAAGCTCGCCCTCGATGATCCCAAGGTGGTGGCCGCGCGCAAGGCGCTGTTCGGCGCGTGGGAGGGCAACTGGTTCGCCTACAACACGGCGCACGACGTGGCCTTGCCGGGCTTCGCCGGCCCGCGCCTCGGCTTTCTCATGTATCCGCAGGCGGTGAGCGCGGGCGGCCTGCTGGACTGCCTGGATCCCGACACTTTCAAATACGTCATCCGCGCCTCCGAAATCGCGGTGTGACACTCCCTCGCCGGTCGGGGCGAAGCCCCCGTCAGCCATGTCGGGGCGTGGCAAGACTGACGGGGGTAGCCCCCGGCGAGACCAAAACGGGATGTGATCCATATGCTCGACGTGCCCTCGGTCCGCCTCACCAGCCTTGCCCACGGCGGGGGTTGCGGCTGCAAGCTCGCCCCGTCGGTGCTGCAGGACCTGCTCGCCGGTCAGCCGCAGACCGGCCCCTTCGCCCGGCTGCTGGTGGGCACCGAGACGGGAGACGACGCCGCCGCCTATGACCTGGATGGCGCCACCGCCATCATCGCCACCACCGACTTCTTCATGCCCATGGTGGACGACCCCGACCATTTCGGCCGCATCGCCGCCACCAATGCCATCTCCGACGTCTACGCCATGGGCGGCACGCCGCTGATGGCGCTGGCCATCCTCGGCATGCCGCTGGGCAAGATCGACACCGCCACGGTGCGCGCCATCCTCGCCGGGGGAGCCGCCATCTGCGCCGAGGCGGGCATCCCGGTGGCGGGCGGCCATTCCATCGACTGCCCGGAGCCGGTCTACGGCCTCGCGGTGATCGGCGCCGCGCCGCGCGAGCGCATCCGGCGCAATTCCACGGCCCGGCCAGGGGATGCGCTCATCCTCACCAAGGCGCTGGGGGTGGGGGTCTATTCCGCCGCCTTCAAGAAGGATGCGCTCTCCGCCGCCGCCTATGACGAGATGATCGCCTCGGTGACCAGGCTCAACCGGGTCGGCGCAGAGCTGGCGAAGGACGAGGACGTGCACGCCATGACCGACGTCACCGGCTTCGGCATCCTCGGCCACGGGCTGGAGATGGCGCGCGGCTCGGGCGCGACGCTCAAGCTTTCGGCGGCCGCGCTGCCGCTGCTCGCCGAAGCCGAGACGCTGGCGCAGCAGGGCTACATCACCGGCGCCTCGCACCGCAACTGGGCGAGCTACGGGGCCGAGGTGGACCTGCCGGAGGGCACGCCCGACTGGCGGCGCCACCTCCTGACCGACCCGCAGACCTCCGGCGGCCTCCTCGTCTCCTGCGCGGCGGAAAAGGCGGACCGGCTGCTGGGCGAGATCATCGCCGCCGGCTACCCCGCCGCCGCCCGCATCGGCACGGTGGAAGCAGGTCCGGGGCGGGTGGTGGTGGGCGCCTGATCCGCGTCCCGATCCGGGCCCGGCGCGCAGCCGCAAGGAACCATGCGCTTTTGAGGGACGTTCTCTTCCCGAAAGGAGAACGCCATGGCCTTAAACGCATTCACGACGGCGCCCCGTATGTCGGCGCCCCGGCGCGCGTCTCCCGTCATTGTTCCGGCGGGCGCGGTGACCTGGACGCGCATCCTTGGAACCGGCCTTGTCGGCGGGGTGATGTTCGTTCTGGCATCATCGGTTCCGGCCCCGGCCGCCGCCCAGGGCAACCCGCAATCGGTCCAGACCGGCGCCTGCGAGCAGCCGCCGCACACCCCGGCCACGCCGCCCGCCCGCGGCGCCGATTCCGGCACCCAGCCGGGCGGGGCCGGCTCCACCGGCTGGTCCGGCGGCACCGGCGGCTCGAACATCGGCACGACGCCCCAGGCCGGGACCCATGCCTCGCCCGACCGCCAGCCGGCAGTGGTCACGGGGCTGGATCCGAAGGCGGAGCCGCAGGCACGCTGCTAGGACTCAACGCCGCGCAAGGTCGATGAACTCCGTCCTGTGCCACCGGACATCGCCGAGATCATAGGCGAGCTGGTGCCGCACCACGGCGGCGTCGGCATCGGAGGCGTCGCCCGTGCGGGCGTCGACGCGCCGGACCAGTTCCTCCTCCGGCGCGTCCAGCCACCAGCCGTAGAATCGCGCCCCTGCCGCCTGGGCCACCTTTTCGATCGCGTCGCGCTCGTGCGGCCGGGCATGGACCGCGTCGACGATCACGCTGTAGCCGGTGGCGAGCACCCGGCGCGCCAGCGTCCGCAGGCGCTCATAGACCCGCTCTCCGGCTTCTGGGGTGTAGGCCGCGGACGGCAGCCTGTCGGTCTCGCCCACGCCGAACAGGCGCTTGCGCTCGATGTCCGAGCGCACGATCACGGCGCCGGGCGCGAGCCCGAACGAAGCCGCCATGTTCGCGGCCCAGGTGCTTTTGCCGCTGCCGGACAGGCCGCCCACCGCGCAGAGCGTCGGACGGCGGGGGCCTGCGATCGACCAGGTGGCGGTTCCGGAGATGGATGCCACGGTCTTGCTGGGGGGCGCCTCCACATCAGCAAAGCGCAGCGCCTGCGCGAACTCCGCCCGCACCCGCCACTCCGCCTGCGCCCGCTTCTCCCCCGCAAGATGCGAAAACCCCGCCGCTTCCACCTTCGACCGGATGGCGGCGCGCAGGCTGAGGAACACGGGCAGGGCCTTGAGCCCCTCGATCTGCGCGTCGTCGCTCGCCCACAGGTAGCGGTTGAAGACCGCGTTGGCCTGTTTCGTCAGGCCCTCCTGCCACAGGTCCATCAGCAGGAAGGCGAGGTCGTAGAGCACGTCGCAGGTGGCGATGTCGTCGTTGAACTCGATGGCGTCGAACAGCACCGGCCTGCCGTCCAGCAGCACGATGTTGCGCAGGTGCATGTCGCCGTGGCAGCGGCGGACGAAGCCGGCGTCGCTGCGCGCCTTCAGCAGGGGCGTGAGGCGCGCCAGCGCGTCTTCCGACAGCCGCGCCAGCCGGGCCACGTCCTCCGGCGGGAACAGCTCCGGCCGGGCGGCAAATTCCTTGGTGTTGTCGGCGAGATAGGAGGCGAGCCGGGAGGCGGTGTCGAAGCCGCGTAGCACCGGGGCGGCGGCATGGGCGGCGACCACGGCTGCCGCCAGCGCCTTGACGAGGTCGGGCGCAAGCTCGTCGCGCTCCGCCACCTTGTCGAGGGTGAGGGTGGTGTCGAAGCGACGCATCTTCACCGCATGCTCCACCGCCTCGCCGTTCCCGCCCAGGGCGAGGCCGGTGGCGGTGCGCACGATGGGCACGACGCCGAGATAGAGGCCCGGCGCCCCGGCCCCGGAGATCTCCACCTCGGCGGCGCAGGCGGCGCGGCGCTTCTCCAGCGTGGAGAAGTCCATGAACGGGAAGAAGACCGCCCGCTTCACCTTGTAGGCGAAGGGCCCGGCGAGGAAGACCGCGGCGCCGTGGGTGTCGATGCGCGTCACGGGCTCGGAAAGCCCATGGGTGGCGGGGTCGGCGAGGAAGGCGAAGACGGCGCTCTGGTCCGCCACCACATGGTCGGCGGGCGTCCGGCTCGGGTCAGGGGGCGCGGTCATGGCCGATCCAGGGATGGAACCGCCCCGGCGTCGTCGCCGGGGCGGCATCAGCTTAGGGCGTGATGGCCACCTTGAGAACGCCGTCGCGCTGGTTGGCGAAGAGGTCGTAGGCGGCCTCAATGTCGTCCAGCTTGAAGCGATGGGTGACAAGAGCGCGGGCATCCACCCGGCCCGAGGCCACCACGCTCATCAGCCGTCGCATGCGCTCCTTGCCGCCGGGGCACAGCGAAGTGACGATGGCATTGTCGCCGAGCCCGGCCGAGAAGGCGTCGAGCGGGATCCTGAGGTCGCTGGAATAGACGCCCAGCGAGGACAGGGTGCCGCCGGGCCGCAGCACCCGCAGCGCCGCCTCGAAGGTCTCCTGCCGACCCAGTGCCTCGATGGCCACGTCCACGCCCCGCCCGTCGGTGAGGCGCAGGATCTCGTCCACCGGATCGACCTTGGAGAAGTCCACCACCTCGTCCGCCCCCATGGCGCGGGCGACGTTGAGGCGCTCGCCCACCCGGTCCACGGCGATGATCCGCGTCGCGCCCATGAGCTTCGCGCCGGCCGTGGCGCACAGGCCGATGGGCCCCTGGGCGAAGATGGCCACCGTGTCGCCGATCTTCACCTTGCCGCTCTCGGCGCCGGCAAATCCGGTGGACATGATGTCCGGGCACATGAGCACCTGCTCGTCGGAGAGCGCTTCGGGCACATGGCAAAGGTTGGTCATGGCATCGGGGACGATGAGGTATTCCGCCTGCGCCCCGTCGATGGTGTTGCCGAAGCGCCAGCCGCCCATGGGCTTGAAGCCGTGCTTCATGCGCGGCCCGTCCTGGGAGGCGCAGCCGCACAGGCAGGCGTTGGAATAGCCCGACGGCGTGATGGCGCCGGCGATCACCCGCTGGCCCTCGGTGAAGCCTTCCACCGCCGATCCCAGCTTCTCGATGATGCCCACCGGCTCGTGGCCGATGGTGAGCCCCTTCTCGACCGGATACTCGGCCTTGAGGATGTGTACGTCGGTGCCGCAGATGGTGGTGGTGGTGATGCGGATGAGGGCGTCGAGGGGGCCCACCTCCGGGATGGGCTTCTCGTCGAGGACGATGCGGCCCTTCTCCACGAAGATGGCGGCCTTCATCTTTGCCCGGGCCGGGCGGTGGCGTTCGACGATACCGGGGCGGGGGGTGGCGAGGATGTCTGTCATGGCGCTCCTTCCTTTCCGTCCCCGGGGCCGAAGGCGCAGGGACGCGCTTGAGTGGCGCGGTACTTCGTTAGGCGAGGCATCGCGCGGGGGCATTGACGCCGGTCAATCCGCAGCCGCCGCCTCTTTGCGCGCAGCATCCGGCGCTTTCGCGACTTGGCCGTGACGAAGGGCGAAGAAAGTCGGCTTGTGTGGTCGGCGAGTGGGGGCCGAGGCCGGCGCCGCCCCGGTCCGCGTTCGGGTGTCGCTGCGTTCGGGTGTAAGGTAGGGCCGGCCTTCGGGCCGGCTTTTCCTTTCAGCGGCCGGTATGCGGCCGCGCCGGACATTTTTGCGAGGATTTCATGACCCAGGCTGGCGAGGGCGAGGAAACCGTGGCGCCGCAGATTTCTACGGCGGCCCTGGAGCGCTGGCAGACCTTCGCCGACGATGCGCCGCTCGATGTCCGCCTGACCAAGGCCGATCTCGACAACCTGCTGCTCGCCCTGCGCAACCTGGCCATCGGCCAGAGCGAGCTGGTGGCGGCGCTGTCGGCCCATACCGACCAGGATCTCGGCGGCTGCGTCGATTCCATGATGCGGGCGAGCGAGCTCAGCCGCTTGGCTTTCGGCCGCATCAACGCCCTCGTCGCCGCCGTCATGGACAAGGCGGAGCCGGCCGCCGCGGGAGCTTGACCTTCCCGGTCGTGCCGCAGCGCTTTCGTGCGGCGGCAGGCGCGGGTGAGCTATGTGGCTACCGCCGATCACGTCGTCGGCGGCCGCGCGAGGCGGCTCTGGCCGCCGTGCGCCGCCTCAGCTATAGGGTGGCAGTTGCACAGCGCAAGGAGTACCCCGTGGCCGATGTGATGCCCCGCACGCCGATCGCCCATCCTGCAGCGTCGCAGCGCCGGTTCGTGCCGGCGCTCGCCTGCTGCGCCGCCCTTCTTCTGGCGGGATGCGGCGAGAAGCAGGAGGCTCAGGCGCCAGAGCCGCGCCCGGTCCGCACCGTCCTCGCCTCCAGCCGGGCGGCGAGCGATGCGGTGACGCTCACCGGCGTGGTGGAAGCGCAGAACGAGGCCACCTACGGCTTCCGCATCGGCGGCCGCATCATCGAGCGCCTGGTGAACGTGGGCGACCGGGTGGTGCCCGGCCAGGTCATGGCGCGCCTCGATCCGCAGGACGAGCAGAACGGCATCCGATCGGCCCAGGCGGCGCTTTCCGCCGCCAACGCCAACCTCGCCCAGACGCGCAACCAGTATGAGCGCCAGCGCCAGCTGCTGGCGCGGGGCTTCACGCCGCGCGCGCAGTACGAGCAGGCGGAGCAGGCCTTCCTCAACGCCCGCTCCCAGGTGGAGGACGCCGAGGCGCGCCTGCAGATGGCGCAGGACCGGCTGGGCTTCACCGATCTGAAGGCGGATTCCGCCGGCGTGGTCACCCAGCGGCGCGCCGAGCCCGGCGAGGTGGTGCAGGCGGGCCAGCCGGTAGTGGAGGTGGCGCGGCAAGACGGGCGCGACGCCGTGTTCGATGTCCCCGCCCAGCTCCTCGCCGGCCTGCCGGCCGATCCCGAGGTGGAGGTGAGCCTGTCGAGCGACCCGTCGGCCAGGGCCACCGGCCGCGTGCGCGAGGTGGCGCCGCAGGCCGATCCGGTGACCCGCACCTTCCGGGTGCGGGTGGGCCTCGCCAATCCGCCGGAGGCCCTGCGCCTCGGCACCACCGTGACAGGCCGCGTGGTGGTGGATTCCGGCCCGGTGATCGAGATTCCGGCGAGCGCGCTCACGCGGCTCAACGACAAGCCGGCGGTGTGGGTGGTGGACCCGAAGGCGCAGACGGTGTCGCTGCGCAACGTCGAGGTGCTGCGCTTCTCGCCCGCCTCGGTGAGCGTGGCCGAGGGGCTGAAGCCCTCGGAGATCGTGGTGACGGCCGGCGTGCAGGCGCTGCATCCGGGGCAGAAGGTCCGCCTTCTGGGAACGCAGCTGTGAGCGGCTTCAATCTCTCCGCCTGGGCGCTCAAGCACCGCTCCATCATCATCTATTTCATGGCCATCTCGGTGGTGGCCGGAATCATGGCCTTCAAGGGCCTCGGCCGGGCCGAGGACCCCACCTTCGTCATCAAGACCATGGTGGTGCAGGCGAACTGGCCGGGCGCCACCCTCTCGGAGACCTTCAAGCAGGTCACCGAGCGCCTGGAGCGCAAGCTCCAGGAGGTGCCGCAGCTCAACTACCTGGAGAGCTACACCAGGCCCGGCACCACCACCATCTTCGTGCACCTGAAGGGCTCGGCCACCGCCGCCGAGGTGCCGGACATCTGGTACCATGTGAGGAAAAGCGTCGGCGACATCCGCCACACCCTGCCGCAGGGCATCGTCGGGCCGTTCTTCAACGACGAGTTCGGCGACACCTTCGGCATCATCTACGGCTTCACCTCGGACGGCTTCTCCCATCGCGAGCTGCGCGACTACGTGGAGGAGGCGCGTTCCGAGCTGCTGCACATTCCCGACGTCTCCAAGATCGAGATCCTCGGCGCGCAGGACGAGCGCATCTTCATCGAGTTCTCCATGCAGGCGCTGGCCAGCCTCGGCATCGACCGGACGGCGGTGCTCCAGGCGCTGGCGAGCCAGAACATCGTGCGCCCCGCGGGCGAGATCCAGACCGGCAACGAGAACATTTCCGTGCGCGTCTCCGGCGCCTTCACCTCGGAGGCGGACGTCGCCAACGTGAATTTCGTGGTGGGCGGCCGCCTCATCCGCCTCGCCGACATCGCCACCATCAGGCGCGGCCATGCGGACCCGCCCCAGCCCCTGTTCCGGGTGAACGGCAAGCCCGCCATCGGCCTCGCCATCGCCATGCGCGACGGCGGCGACATCCTCGCCATGGGCCGGAACATCGACCGCACCATGAACCGCCTCGTCGCCAACCTGCCGGTGGGCATCGAGGCGCACCTGGTGGCCGACCAGGCGGTGACGGTGAACAGCGCCATCGCCGAATTCATGGAGAGCCTGTGGCAGGCGGTGGGCATCATCCTGGTGGTGTCGTTCATCGCGCTGGGGGTCCGGGCGGGGGCGATCGTGGCGCTGGCCATCCCGCTCACGCTCGCCATCGTGTTCGCGCTCATGCAGCTCGCGCACATCGACATGCAGCGCATCTCGCTCGGCGCGCTCATCATCGCGCTGGCGCTCATGGTCGACGACGCCATGACCACCACCGACGCGACGCTCACGCGGCTTGCCGCCGGCGACGACAAGATCACGGCGGCCTCCTACGCCTTCAAGGCCTACGCGGCGGCCATGCTGGCCGGCACGCTGGTGACGGTGGCCGGCTTCGTGCCGGTGGGTTTCGCCGCCTCCTCGGCGGGCGAATACACCTTCACCCTGTTCGCGGTGGTGGCCATCGCCCTCATCGTGTCCTGGTTCGTGGCGGTGCTGTTCGCGCCGCTGCTCCAGGTGCTGATCCTGAAGGCGCCTGCGCGGGACAAGGTGCCCGATCCCGACGCCCCGCCCACCGGGGTGATGGGGATCTATCGCGCCTTCCTGGTGCTGTGCCTGCGGCTGCGCTGGGTCACCATCGCCGTCACCCTCGGCCTGTTCGTGCTGTCGGTGCTGGCGCTGCCGCTGATCCCGTCGCAGTTCTTCCCCTCGTCCGACCGGCTGGAGCTGCTGGTGGACCTCGCCTCGCCGCAGAACGCCTCCATCTATGCCAGCGAGAAGGTGGCGGAGACGTTCGACAAGCTGCTGGACGGCGATCCGGACGTGGCGCGCTGGTCCACCTATGTGGGCCGCGGCGCCATCCGCTTCTACCTGCCCCTCGACGTGCAGCTGCCCAACGACTTCTTCGCCCAGACGGTGATCGTGGCGCGGGGCGTCGAGGCGCGCGACCGGCTGCGGGCGAAGCTGGAGAAGGCGCTGGCGCAGGACTTCCCGCAGCTGGTGGCGCGCATCGCCCCGCTGGAGCTGGGCCCGCCCGTGGGCTGGCCGGTGCAGTACCGCGTCTCCGGCCCGGACATCGAGAAGGTGCGCGCCATCGCCTTCGATCTCGCCACCGTGGTGGCGTCCAATCCCAAGGCGGAGAAGATCAACTACAACTGGATCGAGCCGGCGCGGCAGGTGCGCATCAAGGTGGACCAAGACGAGGCGCGCCTGCTCGGCCTGTCCACGGCGCAGCTCGCCGGGGTGCTCAACACCGTCCTGTCCGGCCAGGCGGTGACGCAGGTGCGCGACGACATCTACCTCGTCAACGTGGTGGCCCGCGCCACCGACGAGGAGCGCGTCTCCCTCGCCACCCTCGCCACCCTCCAGGTGCCGCTGCCGGGCGGGCGCACCGTGCCGCTCTCGCAGATCGCCACGTTCGAGTACGGCCAGGACTATCCCGCCATCTGGCGGCGCGACCGGGTGCCCACCCTCACCGTGCAGGCGGACGTGGTGCGCGGCGTGCTGCCCGAGGGGGTGGTGGTCGCCCTGGAGCCGAAGATCGACGCCCTGCGCAAGACCCTGCCGCCGGGCTACGCCATCGCGGTGGGCGGCACGGTGGAGGAGAGCGCCGCCTCCCTCGCCTCCGTCGTCGCGGTGGTGCCGGTGATGCTGCTGCTCATGTTCACCGTGCTGATGTTCGAGCTGAAGAGCTTCCAGCGCCTGATCATCGTCCTGTCGGTGGCCCCCCTCGGGCTCATCGGCGTGGTGGCGGCGCTGCTGGCCTCCGGCCGGCCGCTCGGCTTCGTCGCCATCCTCGGCGTCTTGGCGCTCATCGGCATGATCACCAAGAACGCGGTCATCCTCATCGGCCAGATCGAGGCGGACCGGGCCGCCGGCAAGACCGTGTGGGACGCGGTGGTGCACGCCTCGTCCATCCGCTTCCGGCCGATCATGCTCACCGCGGTGTCCACCGTGCTCGGCATGATCCCCATCGCCCCCACCGTGTTCTGGGGCCCCATGGCCTTCGCCATCATGGGCGGGCTGCTGGTGGGCACCCTGCTCACCCTCATCTTCCTGCCGGCCCTCTACGTGGCGTGGTTCGGGCCGGATACGGGACCCGAGACCCGCCCCGCGCGCGCCGCGGCGGAGGGCACGGCCCAGACCGCGCGCGGCTGAGACGCGCGGCAAAAAAAGAAACGGGGAACGCGCAGGCGCCTTTGAACGGCTCATCCATCCGGACGACGCCGGGACGACAGATCTGGAGACGCGTGACATGGACCGCTCCCCTCTCCTCGTGGACCTCGCCTTGCAGGGCGGGGGCTCCCATGGCGCCTTCACCTGGGGCGTGCTCGACCGGCTGCTCGAGGAAAGCTGGCTCCAGATCGACGGCATCTCCGGCACCTCCGCCGGCGCCATGAACGCCGCCGTGCTCGCCGACGGCTACGCGGCCGGCGGATCGGAGGGGGCACGCGCGGCGCTCGACCGCTACTGGCGCGCGGTGGCCGACGCCGCCCGCTTCAGCCCGTTCCAGCGCGGCCCGCTCGACCGCATGATGGGCCGCTGGACGCTGGACAACTCGCCCCTCTTCGTGGGCATGGACCTCATGTCCCGCCTGTTCTCCCCGTACGACCTCAATCCCGGCAACATCAATCCGCTGAAGAAGATCCTCGACGAGAACATCGACTTCGAGCGGCTGAAGGGCTCGCCCATCCGCCTCTTCATCACCGCCACCAACGTGCGCACCGGGCGCGGGCGGGTGTTCCGCAACGCCGAGATCTCGGCCGACGTGCTGCTCGCCTCCGCCTGCCTGCCCACCATGTTCCAGGCCATCGAGATCGACGGCGAGGCCTATTGGGACGGCGGCTATTCCGGCAACCCCACCATGACGCCGCTGGTGCGGGAGCTGAGCTCCGACGACACCATCCTCATCCCCATCAATCCGGTGGAGCGGCCGGGCACGCCGCGCTCGGCGGCCGAGATCATGAACCGCCTCAACGAGGTGTCGTTCAACTCGGTGCTGCTCAAGGAGCTGCGCATGATCGCGCTGCTGCGCAAGGTGGCGGACCCCGGCAATTCCGAGGGCGCCGAATGGGCGAAGATGCGCATCCACATGGTGCCCAACCGGCTGATGGCGAACCTCGGCTATTCCTCCAAGCTCAATGCCGAATGGGACTTCCTGAGCATGCTCAAGGCGGAGGGCCGCAAGGCGGGCGACGAATTCCTCGAACGTTTCGGCGACCGGCTCGGGATCGAGTCGACGGTGGACCTCGACGTGCTGCTGGAAGGAGTGTGAGCCATGGGTCTGATCGGCATCCTCGTCGGCCTCTCCATCCTCATCTACCTCGCCTTCCGCGGCTCCTCGATCCTGATCCTGGCGCCGATCGCGGGCCTCATCGCCGCCGCCTTCTCCGGCGAGCCGCTGCTGGCGAGCTGGACCCAGACCTTCATGCGCAACGCGGCGGACTTCGTCGCGCAGTTCTTCCCCCTGTTCCTGCTCGGCGCGCTGTTCGGCAAGCTGATGGAGGATTCCGGCTCGGTCACCTCCATCGCCAATTTCATGACGGTGAAGCTCGGCGCCCAGCGGGCCATCCTCGCCGTGGTGCTGGCGGGCGCCATCGTCACCTATGGCGGCGTGAGCCTGTTCGTCGCCTTCTTCGTGCTCGCGCCCATGGGCGTCGCCCTGTTCCGCTCGGCCGGGGTGCCGCGTCGGCTGACGCCGGCGGCCATCGCGCTCGGTACCTCCACCTTCACCATGTCGGCCATGCCCGGCACGCCGTCCATCCAGAACGCCATTCCCATGCCGTTCTTCGGCACCACGCCGTTCGCGGCGCCGGGGCTGGGCATCATTGCCTCGTTGATCATGCTGGCCTTCGGCATGTGGTGGCTGAAGCGGCGGGAGACGGCGGCGCGGGCGCTGGGCGAGGGCTTCGGCGCCTTCACCGCGCCGGCCGACGAATCGGCGGAGGAGGCGGCGGACGATCCCATCGTGCGCGAGCGGGCCACCACCGCCGGCCCGTTCGACCCGGCGGAGATCCACCGCAGCGAGGCGGCGCAAAAGAACCCGCCCATCCTGCTTGCGGCCCTGCCCATCGTCGTGGTGATCGTTGTCAACCTGCTCATGTCCTTCGCCATCCTGCCGCGCATGGACACCTCCTTCCTGGCCAAGCCGGAATGGGGCGGCATCGGCCTGTCGGCGGTGGGCGGCGTGTGGTCGGTGATCGTGGCGCTGGCCGCCGCCATCGTCACGGTGATCGCCATCAACTTCCGCAGCGTGCCGGAGCTGCGCGCCACCATGACGGCGGGCGCCAACGCCTCGGTGCTGCCGATCCTGTCGGTGGCGAGCCTGGTCGGCTTCGGAGCCATCGTCGCCGCGCTTCCCGCCTTCGCCGACGTGCGCAACTGGGTGCTCGGCATCGGCGGCGGGCCGCTGGTGTCGCTGGCGGTGGCCACCAACATCCTCGCGGCGCTCACCGGCTCGGCCTCGGGCGGCCTCACCATCGCCCTCGACGCCCTGGGGCCCACCTACATGAAGATCGCCCATGAGATCGGCATGGACCCCGCCCTCATGCACCGGGTGGCGGTGATCGGCTCGGGCACCCTCGACAGCCTGCCCCACAACGGCGCGGTGGTGACGCTGCTGTCGGTGTGCGGCGTCACCCACAAGGAAGGCTATCTCGACATCGTCATGGCGGCGGTGGTGGGCGCGCTCATCGCCCTCGCCGCGGTGATCGTGCTCGGCTCCCTGGTCGGCAGCTTCTGACGGGGCAGGCTCATCGCCGCCGGCCTCGCCGCGAGGATCGGGATCGCCGCGAGGATCGGGATCGGGCGCATTTTCGCGTTTCAAGGACCGGCGAAAATGCTCTAGATCAAACGTTATCCGACCACCAGCACGCACAGCGGGGGACATGCCGGCCACCTTCCAGGTTTCGGGCTTCATCACGTTCACCCTCGCAATCGTGGTGTACTTCATCGGCGCGGGGCTCAACGGCGTGATCGCGCCGCTGCGCCGCTGGAACATTCCGGAGGCGGTCACCGGCGGCATCCTCGCGGCGCTCGCGACCCTCTTCGCCTATCGCGCCCTGGGCCTCGCCATCTCCTTCGACCTTGCGGCACGCGACATGCTGCTGCTCTACTTCTTCACCGGCATCGGCCTCAACGCGCGGCTGTCGGACCTCGCCACCGGCGGGCGGCCGCTGCTGATCCTGCTGCTGCTGACGGTGGTCTACCTTGCCGTGCAGAACGTGGTGGCGGTGGGCAGCGCCGCCGCCCTCGGCCTGCCCAAGGGCATCGCGCCGCTGCTCGGCTCGGTGTCGCTCATCGGCGGCCACGGCACCACCATCGCCTGGGCGCCGCTGATCTCGGAGCGCTTCGGCCTGCCCAACGCGCTGGAGGTGGGCATCGCCAGCGCCACCCTCGGCCTGGTCATCGCCAGCCTCGTGGGCGGTCCGGTGGCCGGCATCCTCATCAACCGCTTCAAGCTGAGCAGCGAGGAGCTGCTGCCGCCCATGGTCGGCCTGCCCGACAACGACGTGGGACCCGAGGCGGGCAAGGTCACCTATCGCAACATCCTGAGCGCGCTGCTGGTGCTCAACGTGGTCATCCTCATCGCCTATTCGCTGGAAGGGGTGGTGGAGATGACCGGCATCAAGCTGCCGCTGTTCGTGGTGTGCCTGCTGGTGGCCATCGTGCTCACCAACACGCTGCCCCACGCCATGCCGCGCATGGCCTGGCCGGCGCGCACGTCGGCGCTGGCGCTGATCTCGGACCTGTCGCTGAAGATCTTCCTCGCCATGTCGCTGATGAGCATGCAGCTGTGGACGCTGGGCGGCCTCGGGCCGGCGCTGGCTTTGGTGCTCGGGCTGCAGACGCTGGTGGCGGTGGCCTTCATCCTGTTCGTGGTGTTCCCGGCCATGGGCCGCAACTACCAGGCGGCGGTGCTCTCCGCCGGCTTCACCGGCATCAGCCTCGGGGCGACGCCCACCGCCATCGCCAACATGACGGCGGTGACGCGCACCCACGGGCCGGCGCCGCTCGCCTTCATCATCCTGCCGCTGGTCTCGGCCTTCTTCATCGACATCGCCAACGCGCTCGCCATCGGCTTCATGATCCGCTAGAGCGCGATCCGAGCAAATTGGGTCAATTTGCTCGGTGAATCGCCCTCTAACTATAAGAAAGAGGACGCGTTATCCGACCAGCTTGCGATGCAAGCCGGTCGGCGCGTGCTCTAGAGCGCGATCCGAGCCAATTGGTTCAATTTGCTCGGTGAATCGCCCTTTAAACCATGGAATGGAGGCGGATCTCAGCCGCCGACCGAGCAGCTCGCGGCCTCCAGCTGCTTGCGCACCAGCTCGCGCATGCCCCGCTCGCGCACGAAGGCCCGCACCGCCACGATGCCCTCCAGCGCCGGGGATTCGATGACGAGGCGGTCGGCGGCGGTGATTTCCTCGTCTTCCGGCAGAGCGGCCTTTTGGCTCGCCGTCATCAGATCAAGCTCGATGACCTTGCCCGCCGCCTGGTCGCTCAGCGCATAGAAGGCGAGTCCCTCCGCCGTGTAGAACGAGACGGAGGTATAATCCGCCGTCGCCGGCACCCGCACTTTCAGCGCGCCCTCGGAGAGGTCGTAGAGGCAGACGGCGGAGATGAAAGCCGGGTCCATCATTGGCAGTGCGGTCTCGCGCGGGGTCGGGTCCGGCAGCAGCACCAGCACGTTGGCGTCGGTGCGCTCGGACAGGCGCGCATAGGCGTTGCGCTCGGCCAGCGCCGGCATGGCCAGGATGGAGACGATGTGGGCGATGGCGGCCAGCACCAGGGTGAAGGCGGCCGGCAGCAGCAGCCCCAGCGGCGAGCCGATGCGCGGGCGCGACAGGTGGATGTGCGGCCGGGGGATCCGCGCCGCCAGCCGGCGCAGCCGGACGCCAAGGCCGGCGGCCTCCTCGCGCAGCTCGTCGAGGGCGGTCACAGGCAGGCCTCCCGACTGATGCGCGGCAGGCCGCCCGCATCGGCGGCGCCGGAGGTAAAGGAAAACGGCGCGTCGTAGAGGCGCAGCGCCACCTTCAGCCGCGGCCGGGCGCCGGTGGGCAGCCAGTTGCCCGGGCGGGCGCGGGGTGAGAGGCGGATGTCAATGGCCCCGTCGTCGCGATAGACCGTCTCCGCGCTGGTGAAGCCGTAGCGGCCCGCATCGTTGGCGATGAGCTGGCCGTCCTGATCCATCACGGTGAGGGTCCACAGCCGTGCCTGCGGCAGCATGCCGACGATGCGTGTCTCGCAGCGCCCGTCCAGCGGCGCGCCCCCGTCATCGGTGGTGGCGAGGAACAGCAAGCCGTCCGCCAGCTCCAGCGGCAGCTCGCCCGAGCGGGCGAAGGCGGCGCGGGCATAGGGGTCGGCCTTCACCGTGCCGGCGCGCGGCCAGCCTTCCCATGCGCCGGAACGCACCACGTCGAGCCCGCGCGAATGGGTCACGGAAAACCACGTGACGCCGAGCCCGAGCATGGTGGCGACGAGAAGCGTGAAGGCGAGGGGCAGGAGGCGCACGGCACGTCCTAGGGAGTTTCCCCTCCCTTCTAGAGCAGGGGCCGACCCGCTGGCAACGCGGGCCTGCGGGATCGTGCCCGCCGAAGGCCCGGGTTCAGCGCCGTCGGCGGATCAGGACCCGGTGCGGGGGAGGAGTTCGCCGAGCAGCGCGCGACTCGCCTCCGGCAGGGGCAGGGGGCGGCGGTGCGCCATGTCGAACAACACGATCACGGTTTCCGCCGTGGCGGTGCAGGCGCCGTTCTGGAACAGGGCCTGCCGCATGGTCACCGAGGACCGCCCGATCGCCGTCACCCCGGTGCCGATCTCCACCTGTCCCGGCCAGTGCATCTCGGCGATGTAGTCGAGCACGAGACGGGCGATGACGAAGCCGGCGCCCGCCGGCGCGATCGGCCGGCCGGCATCGAGCAGGACCCGGGTGCGCCCGGTTTCCAGGAAGGTGGAGAACACCGCGTTGTTCACGTGGCCGAGCTTGTCGGTGTCGCCGTAGCGGATGGTGTCCACCGCCTTGACCGGGAAGTCCTCCAGGCGCGGCAAAGGGGGCCTTGCGCGGGCGGACATCAGGCGCCGGGCCCCAGGGCGCGCCAGCCGATGTCGGTGCGGTAGAAGCCGTCCGGCCAGTCGATGCGCGCTAGCGCCGCGTACGCGCGCTCGCGGGCGGCGGCGAGGGAGGGGCCGGTGGCGGTCACGTTCAGCACCCGCCCGCCGTTGGAGACGAGGCCGGAACCCTTGCGCCGCGTGCCGGCCTGGAACACCAGCGCGCCCTCCACCTCGCCCGCCTGCTCCAGGCCGCCGATGGCGCTGCCGGTCTGGTGCGGGCCGGGATAGCCGCGGGAGGCATAGACCACGGTGAGGGCCGCGTCCGTGGACCACAGCGGCGTCACCTGCGCGAGGCGGCCGGTGGCGGTGGCGAGAAGCACCTCCAGCAGGTCGCCGGCGAAGCGCGGCATCAGCACCTGGCATTCGGGATCGCCAAAGCGGCAATTGTATTCCACCAGCTTCGGTCCGGCGGTGGTGAGCATGAGGCCGGCATAGAGCACGCCGCGATAGGGCGTGCCGGCGCTGACCATGGCGCGGGCGGTGGGGACGAGAATCTCCTCGATCGCCCGGCGCTCCAGCTCCGCCGTCAGCACCGGGGCCGGCGAATAGGCGCCCATGCCGCCGGTGTTGGGGCCGAGGTCGCCGTCGAAGGCGCGCTTGTGGTCCTGGGCGCTGCCGAAGGGCACCACCGTCTCGCCGTCCACCAGGGCGAAGAGGCTCGCCTCCTCCCCCTCCATGAACTCCTCGATCAGCACCTCGGTGCCGCCACCGGCGAACACCTGCTCCACCGCTTCCAGCGCGTCCTCGACCGAAAGCGCCACCACCACGCCCTTGCCGGCCATGAGGCCGTCGGCCTTCACCACGATGGGCGCGCCCTCGGCGCGCACATAGGCGGCGGCCTCGGCCGGGCTGGTGAAGCGGGCGAAGGCGGCGGTGGGAATGCCGTGGGCGCGGCACAATTCCTTGGTGAAGAGCTTGGAGCCCTCAAGGCGGGCGGCGGCCGCGGTCGGGCCGAATGCGGGGATGCCGGCGGCCTCCAGCCGGTCCACCAGCCCGGCCACGAGGGGCGCCTCGGGGCCCACCACGACGAAGTCGATGGTGTGGTCGAGGCACCATTTCACGATGGTGTCGTGGGCGGAGAGCGGAATGCCCTCGATCAGGTCGGCATGCTCGGCGATGCCGGGATTGCCGGGTATGGCGTAGAACTGGCCCAGGCTCGGGCTCTGCGCCAGCTTCCACGCGAGCGCATGCTCGCGGCCCCCGGAACCGAGCAGCAGGATGTTCATGCGGCCTCCCCGTCGTATCTTGTCCCAATCGCCTATCGGCTCGGGGCCGCGCAAACAAGGGCTTCGGCTCTGCGCTCGCCGCATGGGCCCTCTTCCCGTTATGCTGTTTTCATGAGCAGGCTGGACCGCGATTCGATGGTGGATGTCGCAGAACCCCGCGCCAATGCGCCCGAATGGAGCGTTTCCGAGCTTTCGGCGGCGCTCCGCCGCACGGTGGAGGACGCCTACGGCCACGTGCGCGTGCGCGGTGAAATCTCCGGCTATCGCGGGCCGCATTCGTCGGGCCATGCTTATTTCTCGCTGAAGGATGCCGGGGCGCGGCTCGATGCCGTCATCTGGAAAGGCACCTTCCAGCGCCTGCGCCTCAGGCCGGAGGAGGGGCTGGAGGTTGTGGCGGTGGGGCGTCTCACCACCTATCCGGGCAAGTCCGGCTACCAGATCGTGATCGAGGCGCTGGAGTTCGCCGGCGCCGGCGCCATCATGGCCATGCTGGAAGAGAGGAAGCGCCGACTCGCCGCCGAAGGCCTGTTCGATCCCGCCCGCAAGGTGCCCCTGCCGTTCCTGCCGCTGGTGGTCGGCGTGATCACCTCGCCCACCGGCGCGGTGATCCGCGACATCCTCCACCGCCTGGCGGACCGCTTTCCGCGCCGGGTGCTGGTGTGGCCGGTGCGGGTGCAGGGGGAAACCTCGGCGGCGGAGGTGGCGGCGGCCATCCGCGGCTTCAACGCCTTGCCGGAAGGCGGCGCGATTCCCCGGCCGGACGTGATCGTGGTGGCGCGCGGCGGCGGCGCGCTGGAAGACCTGCTCGGATTTTCCGACGAGGCGGTGGTGCGCGCGGCGGCGGAGAGCGCCATTCCCCTGGTGGCGGCGGTGGGGCACGAGACCGACGTCACCCTCATCGATTTCGCCGCCGACGTGCGCGCGCCCACCCCCACCGCCGCCGCCGAGATGGTGGTGCCGGTGCGGGCCGACCTCGTCGCCACGGTGGAGGACCTGGGCGCCCGCCTCGTCGCCGCGCCGCTGCGGCTGTTGGATCGGCGCAAGGCGGACCTGAGGGCGCTCGCGCGCCTCCTGCCATCGGCGGAGAGCCTGTTCGCCGTTCCGCGCCAGCGCCTCGACGTGGCCGGCGAGCGGCTGCCGCGGGCGCTGAAGGCCAATGCGGGCGCGCACCGGCTGAGCCTCGTGGCGATCCGCGCCCGGCTGTCGCCGGAGGCGCTGAAGGCGCGTGTCGTACGCGGGCAGGAGCGGGTGGAGGGGCTCGGCGACCGGCTCGGGCGGGCCTTCGCCGTCGCGGCGGAGCGGCGCGCCGCGCGGCTCAAGGCCGCGGGGCAGTTGCTGGAGGCCCTGTCCTATCACGGCGTGCTCAGCCGCGGCTTCGCCCTGGTGCGCGACGCCGCCGGCCAGCCGGTGCGCAGCGCCGCCGCCGCCGTGCCGGGATCGGCGCTCGATCTGGAGTTTGCCGACGGCCGAGTGGGCGTCACCGTGGGGCGCGCGCCGGACCTTCTGCCGGCGGGAGGAGCACCCCGTCCCAAGCCGCCGGCGCGGCGAGCGCGCAAGGCCGAGACGGGGCCGACCCTGTTCGATCCGTGACGGCGCCCCTTTCGCATTGCGGGATAAGGGATTATCTTGTCTGCGACACCAAGCAGGATTTCGACCCCGGTGATGAATCGTTTTGAACGCTTCTCCGAGCCCCATGGCGAGGCAGAAGTCCGCTACCTTGACGGGGAATTCCGCATCCTGCGGCCCGGCAGCTTCGTGCGCTGCGCGGTAACCGGCCAGACCATCCCTCTCGACGAGTTGCGCTACTGGAGCGTGGACCTGCAGGAGGCCTATCTGGACCCGGAAGCGGTGCTGACCCGCGTGCGCGAGCGCTCCGCCGGCTGAAGCCCGGGCGCCGGGCCGAATGTCCCCGCCTGCCAAATCGGGCTTCAGCGGTGCGCCCGCTGCCGGGGGGGCATTCCGCCGCTATGAGCCTTTTCCCCTGCGCTCCGCGCACCGTGCTTCGGCCCCGGCGATAAGCGCGTCGAGGGCCTCCGGCGTGTCCAGCCGGAGCGTGACGGGCAGGACGGCGATGGCGCCGCGCCATGCGGCGAAGCCCGCTCCGGACAGGCGCGCCATGTCCTTCTCCGTGGTCACCAGCCGCGCCTTCAGCCGCGCCGCTTCCGCCACGAGGGCCTCGATTTCCCCGATCCGGAAGGGATGATGGTCGGGGAAGGCGCGGCGGTCGGCCAGCGCCAGCCCTTCCGCCGCCAGCGTCGCGAAGAATTTCTCCGGTCGCCCGATGCCGGCGAAGGCCAGCAGCGGGGCGTCCCGCAAGGCCGCGATGGCCCGCGGATCGGGGGCGAGGCGCCCGCGCAGCACTTTTACCCCGGCCCGGCGCGCCGCCTGCGCCACGGTTTCCCCGGCGGCGCCGTCCCCCACCACCAGCACCGCATCGGCGCGGGCGAGCTGGGGGGCGAGGGGCGCCCGCAGCGGGCCGGCGGGGGTGACCCGGCCGTTGCCGACCCCGACCGCGCCGTCCACCACCAGCAGGGCGGTGTCCTTGTGGAGGGAGGGGTTCTGGAAGCCGTCGTCCATGACGATGTGGCTTGCCCCCTCGGCAACGGCGAGGCGGGCGCCGCCGATCCGGTCGCCGCCGGCAACGATGGTCGGGGCATGGCGGGCGAGCAGCAGCGCCTCGTCGCCCACCTCCGCCGCGCCGTGCCGGGCCGGATCCACCCGGAGCAGGCCGCGCGCCGTGCCCCCATGCCCGCGCAACAGGGCGAAGGGCCGCGCGCCGCGCGCCGCCAGGCGGTCGAGGAGGGCGATGGCGGTGGGGGTCTTGCCCGCCCCGCCCACGGTGGGATTGCCGATGCAGATGACCGGGGCCCCGACCATGCCGCCTGGCGCGTCCATCCGGCGCAGCGCGACCGCGCCCACCAGCGCGCCGACGGGGCCGAGCAGGGCGCTGGCGAGGCCCGGCGGACGCCACCAGAAGCGCGGCGCGGCGCGCATCAGCGCCTCTGCAGGCGGATCTGGATGAGGTAGGGCTCGATGGCGGCGAGCGTCCGGTCGAGCGCGCCGCCCAGCGCCGTCACCGTGGCGAAGGCCGAATCGACGGTGTGGCTGCGCAGCTCCTGGTCCCTGAGCAGGGCGTAGGTGGCACGGGCGATGCCGAGGGCGTCGCCGATCTCGAAGGCGCCTTCCTCGCTGTCGAGGCGCTCATAGACGGGGCCGAAGTTCCACACATGCGGGCCGTGCACCACGGCGACGCCGAGTTTCGCCGGCTCGATCGGGTTCTGCCCGCCATGCTCCACCAGCGAGCCGCCCATGAACACGACGGGAGCGAGGCGGTAGAACAGGCCCAGCTCGCCGATGGTGTCGGCCACGTAGACGTCGGTCTCGCGATCCGGCAGCTCGCCCAGGCTGCGCTGGCGGGTGGTGAGGTCGGCGGCCTGGGCCAGGGCGGCCACATCCACCCCGCGGTCGGGATGGCGGGGAGCGATGACGGTGAGGAAGCCCGGGATCTTGGAGGCCAGCATCTCGTGCGCCTCGATGACCGCCTCCTCCTCGCCCTCGTGGGTGGAGGCGGCGAGCAGCATCGGCCGGTTGGCGCAGGCGCGGGCGAGGGTCTGGAGCTCCCCAGAATCGGCGGCGGGCGGGGGCACGTCAAACTTGAGGTTGCCGCTCACTTCCACCCGCGGGGTGCCGAGGTCGCGGAAGCGGCTGCCGTCCTCCTCGCTCTGGGCGAGGCAGAGGTCGATGCGCGAGAGCAGGGCGCGGGCGCTCTTCGGCAGGCGCGCCCACCGTTTGGCGGAGCGCTCGGAGAGGCGGGCATTCACCAGCACCACGGCGGTGCCGCGCCGGCCCAGCTCGGCGATGAGGTTCGGCCAGAGCTCGGATTCGGCGATGAGCACCAGGTCCGGCGCCCAGTGGTCGAGGAAGCGGGCCACGAAGCCGCGCGCGTCGAGGGGCACGAACTGGTGGATCACCCCGGCGGCGCCCGGCGCTCCGCCACGCGGCTGGAGGTGAGGGTGCCGGAGGTGAGCAGCACGCGGAAGCCGCGCGCGTCCAACCGCTCGATCAGCGGCAGAACCGAGATGACTTCGCCGACGCTCGCCCCATGCACCCAGACCAGCGGACCGTCCGGCCGCTCGACGCTGGCCCGGCCGCGCCGCTCGGCGAGGCGGGAGGGATCCTCCTTGCCCTTGCGGACGCGGTAGGACAGCCAGGCGGGGGCGAGAAGGGCAGCCGCGGAGCTGGCGCCACGGTACAGGCGAAGGGTCAGCGGCAGGGCCCGGCCCTTCATGCGCCCCTCGACCCGGCCGCGAGCGCCTCGGCGCGGGCGGTCACTGCTTCGAGCCGCGCCTGGAGCAGGTCGCGCGCGGCGGCGAGGCCAGCCTCGTCCACGTCGCGGGCGACGAACACCGGCTCGCCCACCACCGCGGCCCCCGGGCCGAACGGCAGGTTGAGGCTGGCGCGGTCCCAGCTCTTGAGAGTGATACGGTTTCGGGTGGCCATGGCGAGCGGGATGATAGGGCGTCCTGAATACCGTGCAATGGTAACGACGCCCAGGCCGGCCCGGCGGGCGATCTTCGGCACGTCCGCGGTCATCGCCACGTTGATGCCCTCGGACAGGGTCTGCAGCATCTCGTAGGTGGCGGAGACCGCGCCCTTGCGGTGGAAGTCGCGGCGGGAGGTGGCTCCCGAGCCGCGAATGGTGCCCACGCCGAGCTTTTCCGCCGCGATGGCGTTGATCTGCGCATCCGCATGGCGGGAGATCAGCACCTTGGCCTTGTGGTGCGGCCGCATGGCGAACGGGGCCAGGAAATGCTGCCCGTGCCAGAACGTCATGATGACCGGCATGCGCTCGTCGATGGTGTCGAAGATGTCCGGCGGCTCGATCACGAACCGCGTGGTGTGCGCCACGAACTTGAAATAGGACGCAAACGTCGTGCCTGCCGCCACCTGGAAGGCGCGGTTTGTCCTCAGTCGCCGCCACATCTTCGGGTCTGCTCGCTTTCTTTTTCTTTCTGTCGCCGCGGGCGCGGGAGCCTCAGTCGCCCTGCACCTTACCGGTTTCGGGATCCAGCAGGCGGTGCAGGTGAACCACGAAGTAGCGCATCATGGCGTTGTCCACGGTCTGCTGCGCCTTCCCCTTCCAGGCCGCCGCGGCGCTGGCATAATCGGGGTAGATGCCGACGATGTCGAGCTTGGAAAGGTCCTTGAACTCGGCGCCGTCGATGGACGTGAGCTCGCCGCCGAATACGAGATGAGGCAATTGCTTGCGGGCGCTGGTCTCGGTCATGGTGTCCCCAAAAGGTCAGTTGCGTTTGAAAGCGGTGCGGGCGGCGTCAAGCGCCGCCGGATAAAGGGTTGTTCCGGCGCAGATCAGCGGCGCGTGGCGCGGCACCGGGGCGTTGTAGCGCAGGAGCGCGCCCTCGCGCGTCGTCAGCCGCGCCGCCGCCTCGTGCACCACGAGATCCGCGGCGGCAAGATCCCAGTCGCTGCTGTTGCCGCCGGAAAAGGCGATGTCGATCTCCCCCGTCGCCACCCGCGCGATGCGCAAGGCGAGGGACCGGGTGCGCGGCAGCCGCCGCACCTCGGCCATGCGGGACAGGGCGTCGAGGTCGGCGGCCGGCCCCGCGGCGGCGGCGCCTTCCAGCGTGGCGCGGGTTCCCGCATGCAGCGGCGCGCCGTTGCGCGTGGCGCCACCTCCGGCCACGGCGGTGAACAGCTCGTCGCTCGCAGGGGCGAACAGCGCCGCCAGGACCGGGCGGCCGTCCTGCACCAGGGCGACCGAGACCGCCCAGTCGGCCCCGCCGGCCATGAAGGCGCGGGTCCCGTCGATGGGGTCCACCACCCACAGCCGCCGCGCGGCGAGGCGGGCCGGGCCGTCCGCGCTCTCCTCGGACAGCCATGCGGCTTCGGGCGCGAGCGCGGAAAGGCGTTCGTTCAGGAACCGGTCCACCGCCATGTCGGCCTCGGTCACCGGGGAATCATGGGCCTTGGTCCAGGACTTCACGCCGGCGCGGAACATGGCGAGCGCCATCGCTCCCGCTTCCGTCACCGTCTCGGCGAGCTGGCGGGCGAGCGTATCGGTCGGCGCGGGATGCGCCCCGACCGGAGGGCGGGTGGGCTCGATGCTCATGCGCCTGCCAGATAGGCGGGCGCGCCGCCGGAGGCAAGCGTGCGCATGTTGCGCTGCGGCAATCGGTCTTCGCCGGATGCCGGGCCGACCCTTACGGCAGAAGCGGTGCCAGCGTGTTGGGGACGAGGCTGTCGAGAGCAAGCCCGGCGAAAAGAATGAGGCCGGCATCGCGGTTCGACTTGAAGACGGCGAGGCAGCGGGCCGGGTCGTCGATGTCGAGCCGTCGCACCTGCCCGGTGAGGTGCAGGGCGAAGCCCACCAGGCCGAGGGCGGAGAAGAAGCCGGTCGGCACCGACAGGAAGGCCATGGCGAACAGGATCACCACCACGGCGTAGCTCAGGGCCACCACGAGGCCGGTGCTGCGGCCGAACAGGAGGGCGGTGGAGCGCACGCCGACGACGGCGTCGTCCTCCTTGTCCTGGTGGGCATAGATGGTGTCGTAGGCGAACACCCACAGCACGCAGCCGGCGAACAGCAGCAGAGCGGGGTCGGAGATGGTCTCCATGACGCTCGCCCAGCCCATGAGCGCGCCCCAGGAAAAGGCGATGCCCAGGGTGAGCTGCGGCACCGAGGAAATGCGCTTCATCAGCGGGTAGATGGCGACCACGCCGAGGGAGGCGAGGCCGGTGACGATGGCGAAATGCGGCAGGCTGAGCAGGACGGCGAGGCCGATCAGCGCCTGAAACACCAGGAAGGCCAGGGCTGCCGGCACGCTGACGGCGCCGCTCGCCACCGGCCGCTCACGGGTGCGCGCCACCTGCCGGTCGATCTTGCGATCGAGGATGTCGTTCCAGGTGCAGCCCGCGCCGCGCATGGCGACGGCGCCGACGGCGAAAAGCACCAGAAGGACGGGGTCGGGATAGGGCCGGTCGTCGGCGATGGCGGCGAGCGCCGTGGACCACCAGCAGGGCAGGAGCAGCAGCCAGGAGCCGATGGGGCGATCCAGGCGCGCGAGGTGCAGGAACGGGCGCATCCGCGCCGGCGCAAACCGGTCCACCCAGTTGCCCCGGGGGCATCTGCGACAGTTGGGCCCATGGACCCTTGGCTGAAACTCAATCGATCGGCCTCACTTCAGCGCGTTGCCGTTGAGCGTGTCGAAGACGCTATTCTTCGACTGGCCGATACTGTAGCCGGTGGTGACCCCGAGGGCGCTGGAGAGGGAGCCCTGCGGCGGCAGCTTGACGGGACCGGCGGCACCACCGCCGTTGGCGGCCGCATTGCAGACGTTGTTGCGGACCTCGATGGTCTTCTTGCTGCCGGTGGAGGCCTGCTCCACCACCTGGGCCGGGATCTGGCACCAATCCTTGTTGTCGCCCAGGAACTTGACCCATTTCGCCTCGACCGCCGTATAGGCCTTGAACAACGGGCACAGGGTCATCGGGTCGGCCTTCTTCTTGATGGCGGCCTGCAACGTCTTGCCCTTCTCGTCGATCTCCTGGCGGATCGAGGCGGCGTCGCTCTGGCAGTCGGCACGGGCGGCGCCGGCGGCAAGCGCTGTCGCAACACATGCGGCCGACATCACGAGCGTCAGAGTCTTCATGCGGCTGTGCCCCTCCTCGACCGCCCCAGCGGAACGTTGACGTTGATATAGAGAGCCCCAAGATAGGGCAATATCACGGCGGCGCTGCGTGAAGTTCTCATACATTCCCTAACGGAGTGTCGAAATCGCGGCGGCGTCCGCCCGCTTGAGGCCGCCAGCTTGGGGCGGCCGGCGCAATCAGGATTCAATCGCCCGCGAGGGCGCTTGACGAGCGGGTTCCGCGCCGGTAGTTTCGCGCAACTTTTGGAAGGGATGGCGCGGCCATGCGCAAGATCGTTATTCTTCTCGTAGGTGGGCGCGCCACTTTCGGTTCAGCCTGAGGGCTCAATCGAACGAGGTGGCGCGCGTTTGGGGGCCTTCGGGCCCCTTCGTCGTTTCTAAGGGCCTTTCACCGTTCTGGAATGCAATGCCGGCCTTGAGGGCCGATCGGGGCTGCAAGGCGCCTCGCGGGAGTTCGAGACCATGACCAAGCAGATGACCGGCGCCGAAATGGTGATCCAGGCCTTCGCCGACCAGGGCGTGGAGCACATCTTCGGCTATCCGGGCGGGGCGGTGCTGCCCATCTATGACGCCCTGTTCCACCAGAACGCCATCGAGCACATCCTGGTGCGCCACGAGCAGGCCGCCGTGCACGCGGCGGAGGGCTATGCCCGCTCCTCCGGCCAGGTGGGCGTCGTGCTCGTCACCTCCGGCCCCGGCGCCACCAACGCCGTCACCGGGCTGACCGACGCGCTGATGGACTCGATCCCGGTGGTGTGCATCACCGGGCAGGTGGCGACCCACCTCATCGGCAACGATGCGTTCCAGGAATGCGACACGGTGGGCATCACCCGGCCGTGCACCAAGCACAATTACCTGGTGCGCGACGTGAACGACCTCGCCCGGGTGCTGCACGAGGCCTTCTACGTCGCCCAGAACGGCCGCCCCGGCCCGGTGGTGGTCGACATTCCCAAGGACGTGCAGTTCGCCACCGGCACCTATGTCGGCCGGGAGAACATCCAGCACAAGACCTACCGGCCCAAGCTCAATGCCGAGGCGCCGCAGATCGCCGCGGCGGTGGAGATGATCGCCGCGGCGAAGCGGCCGATCTTCTATACCGGCGGCGGCGTCATCAATGCCGGGCCCGAGGCGAGCCGGCTCCTGCGCGAGCTGGCGCGCCTCACCGGCGTGCCGGTGACCTCGACGCTCATGGGCCTCGGCGCCTTCCCGGCGGCGAGCCGGCAGTGGCTCGGCATGCTGGGCATGCACGGCACCTACGAGGCCAACATGGCCATGCACGGCTGCGACGTGATGGTGTGCATCGGCGCGCGCTTCGATGACCGCATCACCGGCCGCCTCGACGCCTTCGCGCCGGGCTCGAAGAAGATCCACATCGACATCGATCCCTCCTCCATCAACAAGAATGTGAAGGTGGACCTGCCCATCATCGGCGATTGCGGCCGGGTGCTCGCCGATCTCGTCTCGGCCTGGAAGGGCCGCGACCTCAGGATCGACAAGCCCGCGCTCGATGACTGGTGGGCGCAGATCGAGCGCTGGCGCGCGCGCAACTGCCTCGCCTATCGCGCCTCGGACGAGATCATCAAGCCGCAGTTCGCCATCGAGCGCCTCTATGCGGCGACCAAGGACAAGGACGTCTACATCTCCACGGAAGTGGGCCAGCACCAGATGTGGGCGGCGCAGTTCTTCCGCTTCGAGGAGCCGAACCGCTGGATGACCTCCGGCGGCCTCGGCACCATGGGCTACGGCCTGCCCGCCGCCATCGGCGCCCAGAAGGCCCACCCGGGCGCGCTGTGCATCGACATCGCCGGCGAGGCCTCCATCCTCATGAACATGCAGGAGATGTCCACGGCGGTGCAGTTCGACCTGCCGGTGAAGATCTTCATCCTGAACAACAAGTACATGGGCATGGTGCGCCAGTGGCAGGAGCTGCTGCACGGCGGGCGCTATTCCCACTCCTATTCGGAGGCGCTGCCCGACTTCGTGAAGCTCGCCGACGCCTATGGCGGCGTCGGTATCCGCTGCGACAAGCCGGCCGACCTCGACGGGGCGATCCAGGAGATGATCAACATCAAGCGGCCGGTGATCTTCGACTGCATCGTGGACCAGCAGGAGAACTGCTTCCCCATGATCCCCTCGGGCCGCGCCCACAACGAGATGATCCTTGGCGACATGGCCGTGGATCTCGACGACGCGATCACCGACGAGGGCAAGATGCTGGTGTGAGGCGGCGGACTTCTTCCGCGCTCCGCGCCTCTCCCTTTCGTGCTCCTCCCCTCTCCCCTCGAAGTCGGCTGTTGCCGACTTCGACTTTCACCTCCCGAACTCGCCAACAGCCGAGTTCGGGCGGGAGAGGGGCCGGGGGGTGAGGGGGGAGGACGCCGGGATCAAACCCCGGCGTCTGACGGACCGCGACATACCCCTCACCCCAGCCCTCTCCCGCAAGGGGAGAGGGAGTCTCTTCCCGGCGCCCCGCCGTCCTTCCCCATCCGAGACCATCATGTCCCAGCCTCCCGAGCCCATCGAGCGCCATACCCTCTCCGTCCTGGTCGACAACGAGCCGGGCGTGCTCGCCCGCGTCATCGGCCTGTTCTCCGGCCGCGGCTACAACATCGACAGCCTGACCGTGTCCGAGGTGAGCCACGAGGGACACCTCTCGCGCATCACCATCGTCACCACCGGCACGCCCATGGTGATCGAGCAGATCAAGAACCAGCTCGACCGCCTGGTGCCGGTGCACCGGGTGCGCGACCTCACGGTGGAGGCCGCTTCGCTGGAGCGCGAGCTCGCCATGGTGAAGGTGCGCGGCGTGGGCGAGGCCCGCGGCGAGGCGCTGCGGCTGGCCGAGGCCTTCCGCGCCCGCGTCATCGACGCCACGCGCGAGAGCTTCGTGTTCGAGATCACAGGCAAGTCCGACAAGATCGACCAGTTCGCCTGGCTCATGGAGCCCCTCGGCCTGGTGGAAGTGGCGCGCACCGGCGTGGTGGCCATCTCCCGCGGGCCGGAGGCCATGTAGGACGGAATGTTCCCGTTCATCATTTGAGGCAGCGCCTCGCGCCGGGGCAGGGCGGGAAAGCCGCCGTCCGGCGCGAACGGCTGTTCCCATTTCCCGCAATCCGGTGCAAAGGGACGCCCGGCGCGGATCACACCGACATTCAAGACAACGCCCACAAGGAGAAAACGATGCGCGTTTACTACGATCGCGATGCCGACCTGAACCTGATCAAGGGCAAGAAGGTCGCCGTCGTCGGCTATGGCAGCCAGGGCCACGCCCATGCGCTCAACATGCGTGACTCGGGTGTGAAGGATGTCGTGGTCGCCCTGCGTCCCGGCTCCGCCACCGCCAAGAAGGCCGAGGCCGAGGGCTTCAAGGTGATGAGCCCGGCCGACGCCGCCAAGTGGGCCGACGTGGTGATGATGCTCACCCCCGACGAGCTGCAGGGCGACATCTACCGCGAGAGCCTCGCCGACAACATGAAGCACGGCGCGGCGCTGCTGTTCGCCCACGGCCTCAACGTGCACTTCAACCTGATCGAGCCGCGCCCCGACCTCGACGTGCTGATGGTGGCGCCCAAGGGCCCCGGCCACACCGTACGCTCCGAGTACCAGCGCGGCGGCGGCGTGCCGACCCTCATCGCCATCGCCCAGGACGCCTCGGGCAACGCCCATGACCTCGGCCTCTCCTATGCCTCGGCCATCGGCGGCGGCCGCGCCGGCATCATCGAGACCACCTTCAAGGAAGAGTGCGAGACCGACCTGTTCGGCGAGCAGGTGGTGCTCTGCGGCGGCCTCGTGGAGCTGATCCGCGCCGGCTTCGAGACCCTGGTGGAAGCCGGCTACGCCCCGGAGATGGCCTATTTCGAGTGCCTGCACGAGGTGAAGCTGATCGTCGACCTCATCTATGAGGGCGGCATCGCCAACATGAACTACTCCATCTCCAACACCGCCGAGTACGGTGAATACGTCACCGGCCCGCGCATCATCACCGCCGAGACCAAGGCCGAGATGAAGCGGGTGCTGAACGACATCCAGTCCGGCAAGTTCACCCGCGACTGGATGCTGGAGAACAAGGTCAACCAGGCCTCGTTCAAGGCCACCCGCGCCCGCGCCAACGCCCATCCCATCGAGGAAGTCGGCGAGAAGCTGCGCGCCATGATGCCCTGGATCAAGGCCAAGGCCCTGGTGGACAAGACCAAGAACTGATTCTCGTCGTTCGCGTCTCCGCCCCGGAACGGCTTTTGCCGCTCCGGGGCTTTTTATTTGTAAGGTCGGGTTGTGCGGTGACAGGGGAGCGGAGGCGACTGCCGGAGTGAGCGCCGTCCCGCACCTGCCATGCCCGCGTCTGACAGGGGCGTCCAAGCGGTGCGGCCGTGAGAAGTCACGCGGGCTGACACGGAGGCGGATGACCGGGAGCGGGCCGGGCCCCGAGGCCAAGGCCGGCCGCCGCAGCGCGGGAAAATTCCCGGCGGTGCGTCGGCTCAGGGCGATGGCACTCATGCGCCGCCTTGGCACCATGCCTCCGTCCGCACCTCAGCCGATGCGAGCAGAATATTCGAATTGTAATTATTCTTGAGTGCTTCCGGATTGACTGCATTGATCTATACCAGAGGTTTCGGCTTCCATCAATCCGTTGAAGTCCTGTGTTGCCTCTGTCACTGTTCCAGATATCAATTGTTTTGTTGATGGGTTGTTCGCCTCTGTTTGAATCGGGGGCGTCGAGTTTTGAATTTGAATTCTTCAAAAATGAGATGAGGACATGATCGTCACTGTCATTTTCGGCTCCGACGGCGGAGCCACCAAGGGCGTTGCCTCCAAGATCTCCAAGAAGTGCCAGGGCCGTTCCGTCGACATCAAGGCGGCGTCCCAGGCCGATTTCGAGAATTGCGACCTGCTCATCCTCGGCTCGCCCACCTACGGCGACGGCACGCTGCAGACCGACTGGGAAGAGAATATCGACAAGCTGCGCGGCGCCCGGCTGAAGGGCAAGAAGGTGGCCCTGTTCGGCACCGGCGACCAGTCCGCCTATCCCACCTCCTTCGTCGACGCCATGGGCATCCTCTTTGACGAGGTGTCCGAGCTCGGCGCCGTGGTGGTCGGCTTCACCGAGACCGCCGGCTACGATTATGTGGGCTCCACCGCCGAGCGGGAGGGCCAGTTCGTCGGCCTCGCCCTCGATCAGGACACGCAGTCGGGCATGACCGAAAAGAGGGTGACGGCATGGTTGAGCAAGCTGCTGTGAACGGCGAGGCGCGCACGCCCCACGCGGCGCTCGGCGCGCTCGGGCAACCGGCCTCGGGCGTGCTGCGGCTGTTCCATCACCACGTCTATGAATATGGACGGGGCGTGCGCGCCCTGTTCCTCATGACCATCAGCCGCGAGGAGCTGGCCCTGGTGGCGGTGCGCCTCGAGAACCAGGGCATCGACCATTTCGTGCAGCAGGTGAGCCCGGCCAAGGTGAACCTCTTCTTTGGCCGCTCCGCCTTCGTGGCGGTGGCGCGGGCCATCGTCACGCGCCCGCTCAACACGCTGACGCCGGAAGAGGACTTCATGCTGGGAACGCTGCTCGGCTACGACCGGGAGCAGCAGTGCCGGCGCTATCTCTCGCGCACCGGGTGCGGCGGGGCGGGGCCGGTCGTCCTCGCGGCGGAGTGAGCCGGACCCCGTTCCGCCGCGCGTTCGGAGCGCATGCGCCGCTCTGGGTGTCGCGGCCCTGGGGAGGCTCAGTGGCCCTGTTCGCCTTCGGCGTGGCGCGTCGCCAGCGGCAGGGAGGCCGTGGCGAGGAAGGACCGGTAGCGGCGACGGGCGTCCACGGCGGTGCCGTTGTCGGAGATGGCCGCTTCCTGCAATTCGGCCAGCGCCCACGGGCCGGGCTCCACCGGGATGGCGACGATCTGCGGCGCCGCGTGGGAGGTGATCTCGATCACGTCGTGCGGGGTAAGGGCCTGGAGCGCGTGGGCCGCAAGCTGGCGCTGGTAGGCGCGCCGTTCCGGAGAAAGGTTGTCCCATGCTTCCAGCAGCGGATAACGCTGCCGGGAGAATGCATGCATCGCGCGCGCCATGCGCTCCACCATGTCGGTCGAGATCATCCCCGCCTCTTCACGCCGTCACACTTCTGAAGTCCGGGACCCCGGCGAAAGCCAAATTAGGCCGGGCACCTTTCCCGGAAGTTGCCAGCGACGGCCCGCGTGCGGTCATGGTGAACAAAGCGTAAAGCCGGCGGCGGCGGGACCGCCCGGCGGCGGCGCGGGTCCGGCCGGATTTTCCCCTTGCCGTGCGCGGATGGCCGGTGCATGCGTGATCCGCGCCGCCGGGCGTGCATCCGGTGGCGCGCTTTAGGCTGCAGGCCTCGGCGGCCCCCGGTCGGGGGCGGGGTGCGGCCGGATCCGGCGAGAAGGGAGCCAGTCATGTCCGTGAAGCTCAGCGATCTCAAGGTGAAGCTCTTCACCGACGGTGCCGACAAGGCACAGATCGTGGAGATGGCGAAGCAGCCTCACATCGCCGGCTTCACCACCAATCCCTCCCTGCTGCGCAAGGCCGGCGTGACCGATTACGAGGCCTATGCCCGGGACCTGGTGGCCGCCGTGCCGGACCGTCACATCTCGTTCGAGGTGTTTTCCGACGAAATTCCGGAAATGCGCGCCCAGGCCCGCGTCATCGCCACCTGGGGCGAGCATGTGCACGTCAAGCTGCCGGTCTCCACCACCAGGGGCGAGACGCTCTATGAACTGGTGCGGGACCTCGTGAGCGACGGGGTGAAGGTGAACCTCACCGCCATCTTCGACGTGCCGCAGGTGGAGGAGGGGGTGAAGGCCCTCGCCGGCGGCGCGCCCTCCATCATCTCGGTCTTCGCCGGCCGCCTCGCTGACCTCGGCATCGACTACAAGCCCGCCATATCGCGGGCGGTGGACCTGTCGCGCCAGACGCCGAACGTGGAGGTCATCTGGGCCTCCACCCGCGAGGTGTGGAACGTGATCGAGGCGGACCAGATGGGCTGCCAGATCATTACCGCCCCCGCCGACGTGCTGAAGAAGCTGCCGGCGCTGGGCTCCAGGACGGCGGCGGAACTCTCGCTGGACGCGGTGAAGGCTTTCCGCTCCGACGCCCTCGCAGCCGGCCTCACCCTCGACCTCAAGGGCCGCGCCGCGGCGGAATGAGCGGCCGGCCGCCGGCCCCGCCCACCCGGCGTCGGTCCTGTGCATTTAAGCGGCCTGCCTGCTCCGCGGGCAGGCCGCGCCATTGCGCACGCGGCCTACCCTGTTACACTGGCGGCAAGGCGCAGTCGGCCGCGCGCCATGCGGACCGACGGGAGCGCATGGACCGCCATGTGGCGAGGGGATGGACATGAGGGACGAGACGCACGGGCCCGCGTCAGGCCCGGAGCCGTCTTGCCGTGAGCGTAACGCTACGGAAGGCGGGGCGGAGGGGCGCCGCGCGGCGGTCCCACCGGCGCCGAATGTCCTGCCGGCGGCGAGCGTCCAGCCGGCGGCAAGCGCTAATCCGGCCGCTGGCGTCCAGTCGGGATCGCCGGTGCGGCGCGACGGCGCGACGGCGCCGTTCGGCTCCCATTGTGGCCCGGTCTACGCCGCCATCGACCTCGGCACCAACAATTGCCGCCTGCTCGTCGCCCGGCCGACCGCGCGCAGTTTCCGCGTGGTGGATGCCTTCTCGCGCATCGTGCGCCTCGGCGAGGGCCTCGGCGCGTCGGGCCGCCTGTGCGATGCCGCCATGGACCGGGCGGTGGCCGCGCTGGAGATCTGCGCGGCGAAGATGGAGATGCGGGGCGTCTCCCGCGCCCGCATCGTCGCCACCGAGGCCTGCCGGTCGGCGGTCAACGGCGAGGATTTCTGCACCCGGGTGGAGGCGCGCACCGGCCTTGCCCTCGAAGTGGTGGACCGCCGCACCGAGGCCGGCTTGGCCGCGGCCGGCTGTGCGCCGCTGGTGGACCCCACCTGCGACGGGGCGGTGCTGTTCGACATCGGCGGCGGCTCCACCGAGGTGGTGTGGCTCGGCCGCCGCCCGGCGGGGGACGACGGGCCGCCGCGGGCACGCATCCGCTCCTGGGTCTCGCTGCCGGTGGGCGTGGTGTCCCTGTCCGAGCGGCATGGCGGGGTGAAGGTCTCTTCGGCGGTGTTCCGGGCCATGGTGGATGAGGTGTGCGGCATGCTCGACGGCGTGCGCCAGAGCTGGGGCGTGCGCGCGCCGGCGCGCCTGCACCTGCTCGGCACCTCGGGCACGGTGACCACGGTGGCCGGCATCCATCTCGGCCTCGACCGCTACGACCGCACGCGGGTGGACGGGGCGTGGCTCGGCGCGGCACATATTGAACGGGTGGTGGACCGGCTCATGGACATGTCGTTCGAGGAGCGGGTAGCCAATCCGTGCATCGGCGCGCAGCGGGCGGACCTGGTGCTGGCCGGCTGCGCCATCATGGAGGCGGTACGCCGCGTGTTTCCCACCGACCGATTGAGAGTCGCCGATCGCGGCCTGCGCGAGGGCATGCTGGTGCAACTGATGCGGGCCGACGGCGCATGGCGCCGAACCCGGCGCGAGCCTGCCGGCGGCGGCGATCCGCGCAGTGGCGATCCGCGCGAGGGTGGCGGCGCGTGACAACTTCTCCCCGCGGGCCCGACGGCCGGCCCCTGAAGGTGCGCGTGAAGAAGTCGCGCGGCCGCACCACCTCGTCGCAGAAATGGCTGCAACGCCAGCTCAACGATCCCTATGTGGCCCGCGCGCAGCGGGAGGGCTGGCGCTCGCGCGCCGCCTTCAAGCTCATCGAGCTGGACGAGAAGGCCAAGATCCTCAGGCGCGGCCTGCGCATCGTCGACCTGGGCGCCGCCCCCGGCGGCTGGAGCCAGGTGGCGGCGAAGAAGATCGGGCTTGAGGAAGGGCAGGGCAAGATCGTCGCCATCGACCTCCTGGAGATCGACCCGATTCCCGGCGTGACCTTCGCCCAGATGGACTTCCTTACCCCCGAAGCCCCCGGGCGCCTGATGGAGATGCTGGGCGGCCAGGCCGACCTCGTCATGTCAGACATGGCGGCCAACACCACCGGTCACAAGAAGACCGACCACCTGCGCATCGTCGGCCTCGTGGAACTTGCCGCCGAGTTCGCCCGGCAGGTGCTGGCGCCGGGCGGGACATTCCTGGCCAAGGTGATCCAGGGGGGCACCGAGGGCACGCTGCTCGGCGACCTCAAGCGCGACTTCGCCCAGATCCGGCACATCAAGCCCGCCGCCAGCCGCGCCGATTCGGCCGAGCTCTACGTGCTGGCCACCGGCTTCAGGGGGCGGGCGCTGGCGGATGCAGCCGAGCCGGCCCCCGGCGATGCGGACGAGGCGGCCTCGCCCGGCTGAGGCCTCCCGGAAACCCTACGGCTCCGTCGCCACGTCGCTGCGCGGGTCGGTGTGTTCCGGCTTCGGCCCGGTCAGTTGCGCGCCGGCATCCTTGGGCAGCCGCAGGAAGAAGAACAGGCTGACCAGGCTCACCAGCGCCACCACCACGAACGCCACCGAGAAATCGTCATGGGTCACGGTGGTCTCGCCGCGGTTGGAGCGCAGGGTTTCCAGCACCAGGCCGGCCAGGGCCACGCCACAGGACAGGGAGACCTGCTGGGCGACGCTGGCGAACGAGGTGGCCCGGCTCATCTCCTGCGTCTCCACCTCGGCATAGCTCAGGGCATTGACGGCGGTGAACTGGAGCGAGCGCAGGAAGCCGCCGGCGAGCAGCACCAGCACGATCACCATGTGCGGCGTCTCGATGGTGAACAGGCCGTTGGCGGCGATGAAGGCGCTGCAGACGAAGGTGTTGACCAGCAGCACGTTGCGGTAGCCGAGGCGCCGCAGCAGGGGCGCGGCGGTGAATTTCATGGCCATGGCCCCGGCCGAGGCCGCGAACGTGAGCAGGCCGGAGGCGAAGGGGGACAGGCCGAAGGACAATTGCAGCATCAGCGGCAGCAGGAAGGGCATGGCGCCGATGCCCACCCGGAAGAAGGAGCCGCCGATGACGCCGGCGCGGAAGGTGGGGTGGCGCAGCAGCTTCAGGTCCAGCACCGCGTGCGGCGTACGCCGGGCATGGCGGACATAGAAGGCCATGGCCACCGCGCCGGCACCGGCGACCGCCAAGGCCGTCCACACCGGGATCAACTCCTCCCCCAGCACGGCGAAGCCGAAGACGAGGCCTGACAGCCCGATGCCCGACAGCACCAGTCCCTTCAGGTCGAGGGGGGGAACATCCTCCTCGCGCACGTTCTCGATGAAGCGGGTGGCGAGGTAGACCCGAGCACGCCGATGGGCACGTTGATGAAGAAGATGAGGCGCCAGTCGAAATAGGTGGTGATGAAGCCGCCCAAAGGCGGCCCGAACACCGGCCCCAGCAGCGCCGGAATGGTCAGCCACGCCAGCGCCGAGACCAGCTCGGACTTGGGCACCGACCGCAGGATCACGAGACGGCCCACCGGCACCATCATCGCTCCGCCCATCCCCTGGATCATGCGGTAGATGACGAAATCGGTGAGCGAAGTGGACAGCCCGCACAGCACCGAGCCCACCGTGAAGATGACGATGGCCGAGCGGAACACGGTGCGCGCGCCATAGCGGTCCGCCGCCCAGCCGCTGGCCGGGATGAATACCGCGAGGGAGAGGAGGTAGGACGTCAGCGCCAGCTTGAGCGCCACCGGATCCTCATGGAGGCTCGCGGCGATGGCGGGCAGGGAGGTGGCGATGACGGTCGCGTCCACCTGCTCCATGAAGAGCGCGCAGGCAACAATGAGGGGGATGAGGACCTGCGGCGGCAGAGCCTTGATCGGCATGGGCGTTTCCATGGGGCCGCGCGTCCCGGGGCAACGGAGCGCAGACATCCCTTGTTCCCGAATACGGGCTCCCTCACGCGCAATCAACCGCCCCGCGATCAACCGCCTGCGATGCTTGAAGCGGCCCTGATCCGCACCATATGCATGGCGGGCCTCAAAGGAGGGCCTCGAAAGACCATGATCTACATTCTCGCCGCTCTGCTTCCGCCGCTCGGCCTTCTGGTGAACGCGCAGCCGATCTCGGCGCTGGTCAATCTGGTGATGATCGTGCCCTGCATCCTGCTCGGCCTGATCTTTCCGCTGTTCTTCCTGGTGCCCTCGGCCCATGCGGTGATCGCGGTGCACATGAAGCGGACCGAGCGGCGCCAGCGCGAGGTCATCGAGGCCATCGAGCGCAGCGGCGTGCCGCCGCGCGACTGGCGGCCGTAGGCGCCGGGCCGTCCGCCGCGCTCCCCTTGCCGCCCGTCCCGACAGGGGCGGGCGGAGGTTCACAAGGGCGTGGCTTCACAAGGGCGTGGCTCACGAGGGCGTGCGCCTATTCCACCACCAGCACGATCTTGCCCACATGGGCGCTCGCATCCATGCGGGCATGGGCCGAGGCGGCATCCGCCAGGGGGAAGGTCGCGTCCACCACCGGCCGGACGGTGCCGGCGCGGACCAGCGGCCACACCGTCTCGACGATGGCGGCGGCGAGGGCCGCCTTTTCCGCCACGGGCCGCGAGCGCAGGGTCGAGCCGGTATGGGTGAGGCGCTTCAGCATCAGCCGCATGAAGTCCACCTCCGCCTTGGCGCCCTCCTGGAACGCGATCTGCACGATGCGCCCGTCCTGGGCCGCCGCCTCGTAATTCTTCTGGATGTAGCGCCCGCCGATCATGTCGAGAATGACATTGGCGCCCTTGCCGGCGGTGAAGCTCTTCACCTCGGCGACGAAGTCCTGCGTGCGGTAGTTCACCGCGAGGTCGGCGCCGAGCCTCACGCAGGCGGCGCATTTCTCGTCGGAGCCCGCCGTCACCACCACGCGGGCACCGAACGCCTTGGCGAGCTGGATGGCGGTGGTGCCGATGCCGCTCGCCCCGCCATGCAGCAGCAGGGTCTCGCCCGCCTTCAGCTGGCCGCGCTCGAAGACGTTGCTCCACACGGTGAAGACGGTCTCGGGCAGGGCCGCGGCCTCGGCGGCGGAAAGGCCGTCCGGGATGGGCAGGGCGGTGGATTCGTGGGTGGTGCAATATTGCGCATAGCCACCGCCGGTGACGAGGGCGCAGATCCGCTCGCCCAGCCGGAAGCGGCTGGCGCCCGCGCCGAGGGCCACCACGGTGCCGGCGATCTCCAGGCCGGGAATGTCGGAGGCTCCGGGCGGGGGCGGATAGAGGCCCTTGCGCTGCATCACGTCCGGGCGGTTCACGCCGGCGGCCTCCACCTTCACCAGCACTTCGCCCGGCGCGGGGCTGGGCACGGGGCGGGTGGCGGGAACCAGCACCTCGGGCCCGCCGGGGGCGGCGATGGTGACGACGGTCATGGTGGCGGGCAGGGGTGGCGGCGACATTTCGGGTGGCAGCGACATTTCGGGCTCCGGACGGATGGGGCGCGGCCCTGAGGGCGGCCCTCCGGGGGCGTGCGGGAAGGGGGCTTTAAACCGCGTGCGGGACGCGCAAGATAGGGCCGGCCGCCCGACGGCCTGAGGCCGGGGCGTGCGGCGGGCGAGAATAGGGACAGGCCTGGGAGAAGCCAATGGATGAGGAGCCGGCACCCCCGCCGCGCGAGGTGCTCGTGGAGGCGGACCTATCGCGCCTTTCCGTGGATGAGATCGAAAGCCGAATCGCGCGGCTGAGGGCGGAGATCACGCGGCTTGAGGCCGCCCTGGCGCAGAAGCAGGCGTCCCGCGCCGCCGCGGATGCGGCCTTCAGGCTCTGACCGGCGTCCGCGGGAGGGGGCGCGCTTTTAGGGCGTGCGCGTTAATCCCGCGTTAACGCGGGTGCGGCATGCTGTCCTTGTCCGCGGGATTCAGGATTCCTCCCGGACATCTGGCAACTCTCCCTGTCGGACTTCGAGCCGCCGCAAGGCGGCTCTTCTTTGTGCCCGTGGCGAAATCTCTCCCTGCCCGCGCGAACTTTTTCCATGCCCGCGGCGCCCATTTCCCCTGCCTGCGGCGACCTTTTCCCCCGTACGCGGCGCCTTGCCCGATATCCCCAGCCCGCCTGCGCCCGAAGGTCTTTACCTGCCGGGCCCGCTGCCGCTTGATGCGCCACCTGGCCTTGGCGCGGGAGCCGCACGGGCGGCACCGGTGCCGGGGCGGAGCCGTTTTGCGCCATGCGGGCGGCAGCGGGCGCAGGCGGAGGAGCGGGGTGGCAGGCGTGGCGGGTGGGGCGTTCGACGGCCTCTTTCAGGACGGCATGGCGCGGCTCGCATCCCATGTGGCGCGGCTGCGCGCCCTCGCGTCCGGCCTGCCGCCGTCCGATGCCGGAGCGCTGCTCACCCTGCTGCGGGATGCCCAGGCGGGGCTATTGCTGCTGCGCGCCCGCAGCGCCGGCGACCTGCCGGCGGCAGCAATGGCGCGGGAGGCCGGCCGCCTTTGCCTCACGCTCGATCCCGCGCGGCTCGCCCGCCTGCCACAGCCGGCCCGGCTCGTCGCGGTGGAGGCCCAGTTGCTGGCCGGGCGCATCGGCGCGCGGCTGATGGCGGACGCGACGGAGCCCGGCAAAAACGAAAAGCCGCGACGGCGGCCGAGCCGCCCGCGGCTTCATGTGGTGACGCCCGCCCCTTGAGGGGCCCTGCGGCATCTGCCCGGAGAGGCCTGCGACGGAGGCGCGCAGGCCGTTCCGCCGCAAGCGGGCGGATCAGCCCTTCAGCAGGGCGCCGAACTTGCTCTTGAAGCGGGAAACACGGCCGCCGCGATCCATCAGCTGCTGGGTGCCGCCGGTCCAGGCCGGGTGCGTGCGCGGGTCGATGTCGAGCTGAAGGGTGTCACCCTCCTTGCCGTAGGTCGACCGGGTCGTGTACTCCGAACCATCCGTCATCAGCACCTTGATGAAGTGGTAATCTGGGTGGATGTCGCTCTTCATTGGTTCAATCCTTTATCGCCACGCCGTACCGCTTGCCGGGCCAGCAGCGTCAATTTCGGTTCCTGACGGAAGTGGCGGGTCTATAGCCGAGTGCATGCCTTGACACAAGTCGACACCTCACCTGCCTCCGCAGCCCTCCCCGCCGCCGGCAAGCCGCGGCGCAGCCTGTCGCCGCTGAAGGGGCTTTGGCCCTATCTGGCGCGCTATCGCGGGCGGGTCTGCGCGGCGCTCGCCGCCATCCTGCTGGCGGCGCTGACCACGCTGGCGCTGCCGGTGGCCGTGCGCCGCATGATCGATTTCGGTTTCGCCGCCGACCATGCCGGGCTGGTCGACCGTTATTTCGCGGTGCTGGTCGGGGTGGTGGCGGTGCTCGCCCTCGCTTCCGCCGCCCGCTATTATCTGGTGACCACCCTCGGCGAGCGGGTGGTGTCGGACTTGCGCACCGCGGTCTTCGCCCGGCTGGTGACGCTGGATGGCGCCTTCTACGATACCGCGCGCTCGGGCGAGCTCACCTCGCGCCTCACCGCCGACACCACGCAGATCAAGTCCGCCGTGGGCGCCTCCGCCTCCACCGCCTTGCGCAACCTGGTGCTGTGCCTCGGCGCCATCGCCATGATGGTGGTGACGAGCCCGCGTCTGTCGGCTTTGGTGCTTATCGCCATTCCCCTCATCGTGCTGCCGCTGATGGCCTCCGGCCGCAAGGTGCGGCGCCTGTCCCGCCACGCCCAGGACACCCTCGCCGATGCCTCCGCCTATGCCGCCGAGGCGCTGAACGCCATGCGCGCGCTGCAGGCGTCGAGCGCCGAGTCGATTGCACGCGGGCGATTCGACGGGGCGGTGGAGGAGGCCTTCGGCGCGGCGCGCGATGCCACCCGGGCGCGGGCGTGGCTGACCGGCGTCGCCATCTTCCTCGTCACCGCCAGCATCGTGGCGGTGCTGTGGGCCGGCGCCCAGTCGGTGCTTGCGGGCACCATGACCTCGGGCGAGCTGAGCCAGTTCGTGCTCTACGCGGTGTTCGCCGCCGCCTCCCTCGGCAATCTTTCCGAGACCTGGGGCGAGGTGTCCGCCGCCGCCGGCGCGGCCGAGCGCATCGGCGAGCTGCTCGCGACCGAGCCCCAGGTGCGCACCCCGGCGCAGCCGCGCGCGCTGCCGGCGCGGATCTCGGGCGCCATCCGCTTCGACGAGGTGTCCTTTTCCTATCCCACGCGCGCGGACCACGCGGCGCTGCACGGCGTGTCCTTCGCCATCCGCCCCGGCGAGCGGGTGGCTCTGGTCGGCCCCTCCGGCGGCGGCAAGAGCACCGTGTTCCAGCTGCTGGAGCGCTTCTACGACCCGCAGGCCGGGCGCATCCTGCTCGACGACGTGGACATCCACGCCGCCGATCCGGTGGCGGTGCGCCGCCAGCTCGCCCTGGTGCCGCAGGAGGTGTCCATCTTCGCCGACACGGTGCGCGCCAATATCCGCCTCGGCCGGCCGGACGCCAGCGACGCCGAGGTGGAGGCCGCCGGCCGTGCCGCTTTGGTGGACGAGTTCGTCGCCCGCCTGCCGCAGGGGTGGGACGCCCGCGTCGGCGAGCGGGGGGTGACCCTTTCGGGCGGCCAGCGCCAGCGCATCGTCATCGCCCGCGCCATCCTGCGCGCGGCGCCGGTCCTGCTGCTTGACGAGGCGACCAGCGCCCTCGACGCCGAGAGCGAGACCCTGGTGCAGACGGCGCTGGAGCGGTCCATGGAGGGGCGCACCACCCTCGTCATCGCCCACCGCCTCGCCACCGTGCTCTCCGCGGACCGCATCCTGGTGATGGAGGCCGGCCGCATCGTCGACGAGGGCACCCACGCGGAACTGGTGGCCAAGGGCGGCCTCTACGCCCGCCTCGCCCAGCTCCAGTTCAACGCCGGGGCGTAAGGGCCGGGCCGCCGTTTGCGGCCGTCATCCATGCGACGAAAGGCTGTTTACGGCCGCCACTCCATGCGACGAGAGGCTGTTTACGGCCGCCACTCCATGCGAAAGGTGCGGCGGCCGGACATGGGGTTTTCGCCTTCCGACACGACGGCGAGGCCCATTTTCTCGTAGAAGCGCACGGCGCGCGGATTGTCCTGGTTCACGTCGAGGGCGACGAGGGCGGGCGAGAGGCGCCGCGCCTCCGCCATCAGCGCCTCCGCCGCGCCCTGGCCCCAGAAGCGCGGCGCCACGGCGAGCTGGTCCAGATAGCCGGTGCCGGGATGGATGACCACGAAGCCGGCCACCGTCCCCTCCGGCGCCAGCGCCACCCGCGTCAGCGCGCCACCGGCCGCCAGCTGGTCCAGATGGCCTTCGAGCCACGGGCGGCGGGCGACGAAGTCGATCTCCGGCAGGGTCCGCGCCCAGCTCTCCACCCACAGCTCCGCCATTGCGGGGCGATGGGCGGGCAGGGCAGGGGCGAGGGAAAAGGGCATGGGGATCTCGCGCGGTCGCCGGGTTGCCGCGCACGAAGCGAGGGCCGGGGCGTCCACGCTGCCCCAGGCCGGGTTGCCGCCGGCTTAATGCGGCGCGAACGGCTCAGGCCACCAGCGACGCCACGGTGGCGCGCAGCACGGTCACGGCATCGCGCGGGTCAAGGCGCACCTGCAGGCCGCGCTGGCCGCCATTGATGAACACGAGCTCGTGGGCCATCGCCTGCTGCTCCATGAGGGTGGGCACCGCGCGGCGCTGGCCGAACGGGCTGATGCCACCCACCTTGTAGCCGGTCATGCGCTCGGCATCCGCCGGCTTCATCATCTGCGCCGCCTTGCCGCCGAGGGCCGCGGCGAGCTTCTTCATGGACACCTCGTGGTCGGACGGCACGATCACGCAGGCCGGCTTGCCGTCCACCAGCGCCATCAGCGACTTGAGCACGCGCTCGGGCGCCTCGCCCAGGGCCTCCGCCGCCTGTAGGCCGATGCGCTCGGCATCGGGATCATAGTCGTAGCTGTGGACCGTGAAGGCGATGCCGGCCTGCTCCAGCATCATCGTCGCGCGGGTCGTCCTGGACATTGCACGCTCCCCCGGCGGGCCTGCGCCACCCGCGACCCGTCCATTCGAGGGCGAAGGCTTACGGCGGACCGATGCTGCAGGAAAGGGCCCCGCCGCGCGCCGCGCGCGGGTCAGATGTTCGCGCGGGGGTCGGTGCGGGCGAGGCGGGAGAGGAGATAGTCCACTTCTGCCCGCGCGGCGGCACCGAGCACGCCGCCGGGCTTACGCTGGGCATCGGAGCCGATGAAGCCACGGCGCATCAGGACGTATTTGCGCACGGCAAGTCCCACGCCCTGCTGCTGCTCGTAGCGCAGGAGCGGCAGGTGGGCGTCGAACAGATCGTGCGCGGCGTCGCGCTGCCCGGCCTTCTGCAGGCGCACCACGTCCGCCAGCATCTCGGGGAAGGCGTAGCCGGTCATGGCGCCGTCCGCGCCGCGTTCCATCTCGAAGTCGAGGAACAGGCCGCCATTGCCGGTGAGGATGGAGATGGGCCGCATGGACCCGTCCTTCTGGAAGCCGCGCAGGGTGGAGATCTTCTCCAGGCCCGGCCAGTCCTCGTGCTTGAGCATCACGCAAGAGGGATGGTCCTGGACGATCTGGCGGATTACCTTCGGCGTCATCTGCACCGTGAGGGTGAGGGGATAGTCCTGGATCACGAACGGGATGTCGTCGCCGATGGCCTCGATGGCCTGCCGGTAATAGGTGAGGATCTGGTCGTCGGTGCGCAGGCTCGGCACCGGCGCGATCATCACCCCGGCGGCGCCCTTGTCCATCACTGCACGCGACAGCGAGCGCATGGCGGCGAAGCCCGGCGCCGAGACGCCGACGATGACCGGAAGGCCGGCCATGCCGGTGACGAAGCGCGCCGCGATGTCGAGGGATTCCTCCGGCTCCAGCTTCGGCGCCTCGCCCATGATGCCGAGCACGGTCACGCCGGTGGCGCCGGCCGCCAGGTAGCGCTCCATCAGCGTGGCCACGGAGGCGTCGTCGATGCGCCCGTCGGGCAAAAACGGCGTCGGGGCGATGGGGAACAGGCCGCTTGCAGTGACGTCGAGAGCCATGGGGAGATCCTTGGAAGCGTTTTCGGGCGAAGTGGGGACCGGTTCGCGACCGGAAAACGCGTTGAAACAATGAGCTAGAGCTGGTCCGGTGAACGGAGTTCGCCGGACGTGCTCTAGATGCTGGCGATCAGCCCGCCGTCCACGCGGATGACGGAGCCGGTAAGGTAGGAGGCGCGGGCGCTGGCGAGGAAGGCGACCACGTCGGCATATTCCTGCGGCTCGCCATACCGGCCGACCGGGATCGAGCCGGTGCTCTCGGTGGAGACCTCTTCCACCGTGCGCCCTTCGCGCTTCGCCTTCTGCTCGTCCAGGAACTTGATGCGGTCGGTGGCGATGCGGCCGGGCAGGACGATGTTGGCGGTGATGCCGTCACGCGCCACCTCGCGCGCCAGGGTCTTGGACCAGCCCACCAGCGACAGACGCAACGCGTTGGAAATGCCGAGATTGGGGATCGGTGCCACCACGCCGGAGGAGGTGGAGGTGACGATGCGGCCCCACTTGCGCGCCCGCATGCCCGGCAAGGCGCGGTCGGTGATGGCGATCACCGAGAGCACCATCTGCTGGAAGCTCCTGGCCCACAGCTCCGGCGACTGGCCGCCGGCCGGCGTGGGGGGCGGGCCACCGGTGTTGTTCACCAGAACGTCCACCGGGCCCAGCGCCGCCTCGATGGCGGCGAAGCGGGCCTCCACCACGGACAGGTCCGCCAGGTCCCAAGGCAGGGCAAGGGCGGTGCCACCGGCCGCGGCGATGGCGGCGGCGGTGTGCTCCACCGCCGCCGGGTCGATGTCGCCGAGGGCGACGCGCATGCCTTCCCGCGCCAGGGTGGTGGCTATGGCCGTGCCGAGACCGCCGCCCGCGCCGAGCACGAGGGCGACCTTTCCGTTCAATCCGAGGTCCATGGACATTCCTTCACGATGACGGGCATGCGTTGCACGGCCCGGAGTCAGTCGGCAAGGCCGAGGTGGCCCTTGGGCGCGCCGGTGGCGGAGCGCTCGATATAGTCGGCCTTGCTGTATTGCATGTGATCGACGCAGAGCTGGGCGAGGGCCCAGCTGTCCGTGCCCTGCAGCAGCTCGATCATCACGTCGTGCTGGCGGCGGGACAGAAGCAGGCCGTCGCGGTCGGCGAGGTTCTTGGCGCGCATGGGCAGGGTCAGTCCCATATAATCCTGGAGCGAGCGCACCAGATAAGGGTTCCCGCAGCCGGAGAACAGGGTGATGTGGAACGCATCGTTGGTCTCGTGGATGCCGCGCAGGTCGCCGGCCTCCGCATGCCGGCAATAGTCCGCCTGGATCTCCTTGAGCCTGTGGATGAGCTCCGGCGCCGCGGGCAGCGGGATTTTCAGCGCGGCCTGCCGGGTCAGCATCTCGCGCACCTCGTAGATCTGCCGCACCTCGTCCGCCGAATAGGAGCAGACGGTGGCACCCACGTTCTTCTCGCGGCGCACGACGCCGGTGCGCTCCAACTGCACCAGCGCCTGCCGGATATAATGGCGGGAGGCGCCGTAGCGGGCCATGAGGGTGTCCTCCACCAGGCGCGAGCCCGGCGCGAGGCGGCCGAAGATGATGTCCTCCTCCAGCCGGCGCAGGATCTCGGCCTGCTCGTCGGCGCGGGTGGCGGAAAACGGCAGCTCGCTCATGCGGCGTCCCTGCGGGCGGTCTCGAAGCCGGAGATGCGGTAGCAGTCCTCCACCAGCCGCAGGGTCTCCAGATTGTCCTCGGGCGCGGTCTCGAACGGCGCGCCGGTGCGCAGGCCATCGACGAAATGGGCGATGGTGGCGGCGTAGGAGCCGAGATAGGTCGCGTCCGGGTCAAAGGCGAGGCGCTCGTCCCGGCGGCCGGACAGGGACAGGTCCACGCCGTCGAGGCGGACCGCGCCCGCATCGCCCAGCACCACCAGCCGGTCCACCTGCTGGGCCGGCGCGCCATGGGCGGCGAAGCTGGCGAACACCGCGACGCCGGCGCCGTCCGCCGTGCGCAGATGGATCACCGCCCCGTCCTCGCCGCGCATGTCGGGGCAGGTCCGGCTCAGGGCCGCGGCCTCGACCTTCAGCGGGCCGAGCAGCATGCGCAGCGTGTCGAGGTGATGGATCAGCACCTCCGCCACCAGCATCCGCGCCTCGGTGCGCATGAAGGGCTGGCGCTCCAGCGCCCAGAGATGGCCGTCGGCATCCGGCACCGTGCCCGAGGTGACGAGGGTGAGCGCGGCCGCCTTCACCTGCCCGATGGCGCCGGAGCGGATCCAGTCCGCCGCCTGCCGGTAATAGGCGCGGAACCGCCAGTTCTCGTGCACCATCAGGCGCACCCGGCCGCCGATGTCGGCCACCAGCCGCTCGGCCTCCGCAAGGGTGGGCGCCAGCGGCTTCTGGCACAGGATGGGCAGGCCGTGGTCCGCCGCGAGCCGCGCCAGATCCGCATGGACGGCGCGGGGTGCGGCGATGTCCACGGCATCGATGCCACCCGCCGCCAGCATCGCCTGCGCGCTGGTGAACACCGCGGGGATGGCGAACGCCGCCGCCCGTTCCGCCGCGTGCTCAGGCGAGGGATCGGCGATGGCCACCACACGCGCCGCGTCGCCCTGCGCCCGCCAGCCCTTCAGGTGGTGCTGGGTGACCCAGCCGGCGCCAATGAGGCCGACCCGCAACGGCTCCGACATCAGTGCGTCCTCCGCTGGACGGCGGCGCGGATGGCGGCCGCGCCGCTCTCGTGGGACGCGATGGCGTTCCCGCTGTCGGCGTCGAACAGATAGGCCGCGTCGGCGCGGAAGAACAGCTCCACTTTCTGCTCCGGCGCCGCCACCACGTGGCGGGGCAGGCGGGCGGTGATCTCGCCGCCGCTTTCCAGCTCCACCAGCAGCAGCGTCTCCGCGCCCAGCGGCTCCACCGCGATGGTGCGGCCCCGGACGGTGCCGTAGGGCTGTCCCTCCATGGCCGCCGCGTCGATCATCATGTCCTCCGCCCGCACCCCGAGGGTGACCGTGCGGCCGTCATAGGACCCGAGCACGGCGTCGGTCCAGCGGGAGAGCGGGGCATCCAGCGCCGGGCTCGCCGCGCGCCGGCTTTCCGCCGCCAGGCTCGCCGCCATGAGATTCATGGGCGGTGAGCCCAGGAAGCGGGCGACGAAGGTGTTGGCGGGCTGCCAGTAGACGTCGAGCGGCGCGCCGATCTGCGCGACGCGCCCGGCATTCATCACGCAGATGCGGGTGCCCATGGTCATCGCCTCCACCTGGTCGTGGGTCACGTAGATCATGGTCGAGCCGAGCCGGTGATGCTGCTTGATGATCTCGCTGCGGGTGTTGACGCGCAGGGCGGCGTCGAGGTTCGAGAGCGGCTCGTCGAACAGGAACACCTGCGGCTCGCGCACCATGGCCCGGCCGAGGGCGACGCGCTGGCGCTGGCCGCCCGACAGGGCGCTGGGCCGGCGCGCCAGCAATGGTGCGAGGCCGAGGATGTCCGCCACCTGCGCCACCCGCCGGTCGATCTCCGCACCGGGAAGGCTGCGCCGGCGCAGGCCGAATGCGAGGTTCTCCGCCACGCTCATGTGCGGATAGAGGGCGTAGGACTGGAACACCATGGCGATGTCCCGGTCCTTGGCCGGCACGTCGTTCACCACCCGCCCGTCGATGGAGAGGGTGCCGCCGGAGATGGTCTCCAGCCCGGCGATCATGCGCAGCGTGGTGGACTTGCCGCAGCCGGACGGGCCGAGCAGCACCATGAACTCGCCGTCGTTCACGGTGAGGTCCACGTTCTCCACCACGGTCGGTCCGCCGCCGCCATAGCGCTTGACGATGCGGTCGAGTTTCACGACGGCCATGGCTGCCTCACTTGATGGCGCCCGCGGTCATGCCGCGGATGAGTTTCTCGGAGAAGAAGACGTAGGCGATGATGACCGGGATGACCGAGATCATCACCCCGGTGGCGATCATGCCGATGTCCTGGAAATGATCGCCCATGAAGGCACGGATGCCGATGGGCAGGGTGCGCTTGTCGGGATCGGTGATGAGCACCACGGCGAACAGGAACTCGTTCCACAGCTGGATGAAGTTCAGGATCAGCGTGGTGGCGATGGCCGGCATGCCCACCGGCAGGACGATGCGCCAGAAGATCTCCAGGTCGCCGTAGCCGTCGATCTTGGCCGCGTCGAACAGGTCCTGCGGGATGCGGGCGAAGAAGCCTTCCAGCAGATAGACGGTGAGTGGCAGCTGGAGCGAGATGTAGACCAGGGAGAGGCCAAGAAGGCTGTTGTACAGATTGTAGTCTACCAGGATCTGGTACAACGAGATCAAGGTGATCTGCGGCGGGAAGATGATGGACGAGAACAAGATGCCGTAGATCAGCCGGTTGCCGCGGAAGCGGTAGCGCGCCAAAGCGTGGGCCGCGCCCGCGCCGATGAGCGTGACCACCGCCACCGCGCCCACCACCACGAGGGTGGAGTTCCAGAAATAGGTTGCGAAGTCGGAATCCACCCAGGCGCTGCGGAACTGCTCCCAGTGGAAGGGCTTGGGCCAGGCATAGTGATCGGCGCTGATCTCCGCCGTGGTGCGCACCGACATGGTGGCGAGCCACAAAAACGGGCCGAGCGTGTAGACGGTGTAGACGCCCAGAACCAGGGCGAGCATGCCCCGGCCGAACAGGCGCGGCAGGGGCGCGGGGCCTTCGCGGGCGGCGATGGTGGCCATCTCAATACTCCAGCCGCTCGCGCGAGCCGAGCACGCGGTTGAGGATGATGACGGAGGCGCAGACCACCAGGAACCAGACCGTGGCGATGGCCGAGGGATAGCCGAGGTCGAAGGTGTTCCAGTTGAAGGCGCGCTTGTAGACGTAGGTGGAGACCGTCTCGGTGGCCCAGAGCGGCCCGCCCTGCGTCATGATCCAGACCAGGTCGAAGATCTTCATCTTGCCGATGAAGGCAAGGATGTAGAGGCTGAGCAACGTCGGTCGCAGCATGGGGATGATGATGAAGCGCAACTTGGCTCCCCAGCCGCAATTGTCGAGGTCGGCCGCCTCCAAGACTTCCTTTGGCAGCGAGTGGATCGCCGCGAGGCACACCACCATGTTGAACCCCGCCCATTTCCAGGCATGGGTGACGATGAGCGAGGCCAGCGCGAGCTTGGGGTCGCCGAGCCAGGAGGAGGCGAGGGCGTCGAGGCCGACGGTGCGCAGCAGCACGTTCAGCACGCCCCAATCGTAATTGTAGATCCACATCCACAGGATCGCGACGACCACGTAGGAGAGCAGCACCGGGGTGAACCACGCCACCCGCAGGAAGCGGGCGAACGGCACGCCGGCATAGAGCGCCAGCGCCAGCAGAAGGCCGGTGGCCACGTCGAGCACGGGGGCCACGAACGACCAGATGAAGGTGTTGCGCACCGCGATCCAGAAGGTCTCGTCGCCCATCAGATCGCGATAGTTGGCAAGGCCGACGAAGGTGGCGTCCATGCCCTCGATGGTGAAGAAGCTGTCATAGATGGTGCGGAAGGCGGGGTAGGCGGTGAGCCCGCCATAGACCAGCAGGCCCGGCCCAAGGAAGACGGCGAGCACCAGGCGGCTGGCGCGGCGCGGATCGGCGAGGGAGGAGGAGGCGGAGGAGGAGGCTTGCGCCTCCCCGCTCCTGGACTTGCCCTGCAAGGCGGCGGCGTCGGGCATGGGTCAGTTCTTCAGGCAGGCGGCGTCCATCTTCTCCGCCGCCTCCTGCACGCTGATCAGGCCGGCGGGGAATGCGCTGTTCATCACCTGCACATAGGTGTCGGCGCACTTGGCCCGATAGTAGAGAAGCGGGGTGCCGAAGAAGTAGTTCACGTTCGTGTTGCGGGCGTTCAGGTCGGCGAAATATGCCTTGTGCGGGCTCTCGATCTTGGCGGGATCGGATTTGAGGCCGCTCTGCAGCGACACCTGGCTGATCCACTTGGTGCCGTTTTCGGCGGTGGCCATGGACTTGAGGAGCGCGCCGGCGCAGTCCTTGTTCTTGCCCTTGGAATACATCACGAAGCTGCCGGCCACGGCGAGGGTCTTGCAATCCGGGCAGGCGCCCTTGTCCATGGCGGGGAACTGCATGATGCCGAGCGGGAAATTGTCCGGCATGCCGCCTTTCTCCGGCGGGGCGAAGGCGCGGCCGGTGAACCAGCTGGGATCGGGGAAGGTCAACGCGCCGGGCGTATTGTAGAAGTAGAAGTGGCTCTCGCCGAGCTTCAGGGTGGAGAAGCTTTTGGGATAGGCGCCGGCGTCCACCAGCCCCTTGAACCAGGTCATCACTTCGGCGACCCGCGGGTCCTTGAACGACAATTCGCCGGTGAGCAGCTTGCCGTAGTCGTCCTTGCCGAGCTTGCGCAGCAGGGATTCGAACAGCAGCAGCCCGCCCGGGAACGGCCGGTCGCCGACCCCCTGCGCCACCGGGGTGATGCCGGCGGCGGCGCCCTTCTTCACCAGGTCGGCGAACTGCGCCTGGGTGAGCTGGCCGGAGGCGGGAACGTCGATGCCGACTTTCTTGACCAGGTCCTTGTTGTAGTAGAGCTCGACCGTATAGGCCTCCACCGGCACGCCATAGACCTTGCCCTTGGAGGTCCAGGCGGGCTTTGCCCAGTCTTCGAGGCCGGCAAGGTCGATGTAGCCGTCGAGCGGTTCGAGGAAGCCGCCGGCGAGGAATTCCGGCTGGTCGGGCTCCATGTAGAAGATGTCCGGCGCCTGGCCGGTGCGCACGGCGGATTTGGCCTGGGTGTAGATGTCCGCCTTGGGGATGAAGCTCAGCTTCACCGTGCACTGCTTGTTGGCCGCCTCGAAGTCCTTGACCCGCGCGGTCACCCAATCCTTCTTCGCCGGCTCGTCCGGCCAGTTGCTCCACATGGTGATCTGGGTCGGCTCCTGCGCCAGCGCGGGGCCCGCTCCCCCTGCCGCGGCGGCCAGTATCGCTGCGATGCCGATCCTCCGAATGCTCTTCATTGGCGTTGCTCCCTGTGGATGCCTGTTCTGATTTTGGCGGGAGAGTGCGGGCGGGGCATTTTATTGTCAATAATGAAACGCAGTTGCGCGTTAAATTTCGCATTATTCGCCAATCGCGCATTCATATTATTGACAATCAAATGGCTGGCGCGGATTGTCCGGACCCAGTCGGCGATGATCGACGCGAGGGAAGGCGAGGATGGCCCGAGGACTGCGAAAGGGACTGACGAGCTATGGGGATGACGGCTTCGCGCTGTTCCTGCGCAAGGCGTTCATCAAGGCGATGGGCTATTCCGACGATGCCCTCGACCGCCCCATCGTCGGCATCACCAACACCTACAGCGACTACAATCCCTGCCACGGCAACGCCCCGGCGCTGATCGAGGCGGTGAAGCGCGGCGTCATGCTCGCCGGCGCCATGCCCATGGTGTTCCCCACCATCTCCATCCACGAGAGCTTTGCCCACCCGACCTCCATGTTCCTGCGCAACCTCATGGCCATGGACACGGAGGAGATGATCCGCGCCCAGCCCATGGATGCGGTGGTGGTGATCGGCGGCTGCGACAAGACCCTTCCCGCCCAGATCATGGCGGCGGCCAGCGTGGACCTGCCCACTGTCGTGGTGCCGGTGGGGCCCATGGTGGTCGGCCATCACCGCGGCGAGGTGCTGGGTGCCTGCACCGACTGCCGGCGCCTGTGGAGCGCGCACCGGGCGGGCGAGATCGACGAAGGGGAGATCGAGACGGTCAACGGGCGCCTCGCCCCCTCCGTCGGCACCTGCATGGTCATGGGCACCGCCAGCACCATGGCCTGCATCACCGAGGCCATGGGCCTGTCGCTGCCCATGAGCGCGACGATCCCGGCCCCTCATGCGGAGCGCGTCCGCCTCGCCGAGGCGAGCGGCAAGGTCGCCGCGCGCCTTGCGGTGGACGGCGGGCCACGGCCCTCCGCGCTGCTCACCCCGGCCGCGTTCCGCAACGCCATGGTGGTGCTGCAGGCCATCGGCGGCTCGACCAACGGCATCGTCCACCTCACCGCCATCGCCAACCGCACCGAACACCGCTTCACCCTCGACACCCTGGACGCCATCGGCCGCGACGTGCCGGTGCTGGTGGACCTGAAGCCCTCCGGCGCCCACTACATGGAGCACTTCCACCATGCCGGCGGCGTGCCCAAGCTGCTCGCCCAGCTCGGCGACCTGATCGACCTCGACGCGCCCTCCGTCGCCGGCGGGACCCTGCGCGAGGTGGTGGCCGCCGCAGAGGACGTGCCTGGGCAGGATGTGATCCGGCCGCGCGGGCGGCCAATCAAGGCGCAGGGCTCCATGGTGGTGCTCACGGGCAACCTCGCGCCGCGTGGCGCCATCCTCAAGCAGGCGGCCGCCACCGAGCGGCTGCTCCAGCACACCGGCCGCGCGGTGGTGTTCGAATCCGTCGGCGACATGGCGGCGCGGATCGACGATCCCGACCTCGACGTCACCGCCGACGACGTGCTGGTGCTGCGCAACACCGGCCCCAAGGGCGCGCCGGGCATGCCGGAGGCGGGCTACCTGCCCATCCCGAAGAAGCTCGGCCGCCAGGGCGTGAAGGACATGGTGCGCATTTCCGACGCGCGGATGAGTGGCACGGCCTTCGGCACCATCGTGCTGCACATCACCCCGGAATCGGCCATCGGCGGCCCGCTGGCTCTGGTGGTGAGCGGCGACATGATCCGTCTCGACGTGGCCGGCCGCCGCATCGATCTCCTGGTCGGCGAGGACGAGCTCGCCAGAAGGCGCGCCGCCCTGTCGGCGGAACTCGCGCCGCCCTTGCCGGAGCGCGGCTATGCCCGCCTGTTCCAGCAGAGCGTGACCCAGGCCGACGAAGGCTGCGACTTCGACTTCATGGTCCGCCATCCCGGCGAGGCGCCTTGAGCGCGGGCGCGCCGCTCTGCCTGCCGCCGCGTCCCCTCGCCACCACCGGGACCGGGCGGGTGCTGGCGCCGGGCACCTGCGACACGCACATGCATGTGTTCGGCCCGGCGGCGCGCTACCCCCTCGCCGGGGGCGCAGCTACACGCCGCAGCCGGTCACGCTGGAGGACTACCGACCCGTCATGGCGGCACTGGGCATCGACCGGGCCGTGCTGGTGCAACCCAGCGTCTACGGCACCGACAATTCGGCCCTGCTGGATGCCCTGCGGCAGATGCCGGACCGCCTGCGCGGCGTGGTGGTGGTGCGCCCCGACATGGCCGACCACGACCTCATGGCGCTGCATAAAACCGGCGTGCGGGGCATCCGGGTGAACCGCCGCAATCCGGGAGGCCTGGCGCTGGAGGATGTGGCGGGGCTGGCGCGGCGGGTGGCGCCCCTCGGCTGGCACATCCAGCTCCAGGTGGAATTGTCCCGTGGGGCGGATCTCGCCGCACTGGCGCAGGACTGCCCGGCGCCACTGGTGCTCGACCATTTCGGCTTTCTGGACCCGCGCTGGTCGGTCACGAGCGCGGCCTTCACCGGGCTCCTGCGTCTTCTGGCCGGCGGCGGCCTCTGGCTGAAGCTCTCCGCGCCCTACCGGATCAGCCGGCAGGGTCCTCCTTATGCGGACCTGCGCCCCTTCGTCGATACCCTGCTCGCCCACCGGCCGGATCGCCTGCTCTGGGCCACCGACTGGCCCCATACGGAATTGTGGGCGGGCATGCCGGACGATGGGGAGCTTGCCGGCGCCCTGGGCCTGACCGAGACGCCGCGTGAGCTGCAATCCCTGGTGTTCGTGGACAACCCCGCGCGCCTCTACGGCTTCGACTGAGAAGCTTGCATCCCCATCCACACGGCGCCGCTTCCGCCGGTCTGCACCTGCGCATCCATGCCGCCCGGACCCTTCCGGGCGGCGCATGTTGCGGCCTCATCAGCGTGAGAGCCCGGCAGGCTGGTCCCGCGCCTTCCCCATCAAGGCGATTTCCGGAACGCTGGATATGATGGGTATCAACGTGTCGGAGCGATTTTTCGCTAAATTACTTATCGTTGTGATAAAAGGACTTAGATGATGTCCGCGAAAGTTCCTCGCGAAGCGGGCAGATGAGAAACAATGCCGAAGTTGCCAGCCCGCGCGGCCCGAGGGAACGCGCCAAGATCAAAGGGACCTCCCTTGGCGGCAGCCCCGGCTCGCTGGTCCCGAGACTTTCCCGTCGTCGGGGTGGGGGCTTCAGCCGGTGGTCTGGAGGCCTGCAAGAAGCTGCTTGACGCCCTTCCCGGCGACCACGGGATGGCGCTCATTCTCGTCCTGCACCTCGACCCCACCCACGAAAGCATGATGGCGGATCTTCTGGCCACCCACACCTCGATGGTGGTGCAGCAGGCCGCGGACGGCATGCCGATCGAGCCCGATCACCTCTACATCATCCCGCCGGGATTCTATCTGTCGGTCGATGCCGGCCATCTGCGTCTCTCCGCACCCGAAGAACCGCATGGCGCGCGGCTGCCGTTCGACTTTCTCCTGAAGTCGCTGGTGGACGATTATGGCCCCGACGCCATCGGCGTGATCCTTTCGGGCACCGGGGCGGACGGCACCGCCGGCCTGAAGGCGGTAAAGGAGAAGGGCGGCTTCACCCTCGCCCAGGACCCGGAGGAGGCCGACTACGACGGCATGCCGCGCAGCGCCATTGCCGCCGGCGCCGTGGATCTCGTGCTGCCGGTGGGGAAGATCCCCGCAGCGCTGCTGACGCACGGCCGGCAGCCGGACGACGGACCGGCGAATGTCGCCCTGGCGCAGATCGTCGATCTCCTGCGGGCCAGCACGGCGTTCGACTTCACCCTCTACAAGCCCGGGACGCTGCAGCGCCGGACCGAACGGCGCATGGCCCTGGCGTCCATGGGTGGCAGCGACATGGAGCGTTACCTGGAGCTGCTGCGGAAAAATCCGGCCGAGCTCGATCTTTTGGCCAAGGACCTGCTCATCAACGTCACCGGCTTCTTCCGCGATCCCCAGGTGTTCGAGTTTCTCGCCAGGGACATCATCCCCGAGCTGGTGCGCGAGCATCCCCTCGATCGCCCGTTTCGCATCTGGGTGCCGGGTTGCAGCACCGGGGAGGAAGCCTATTCCCTCGCCATGCTGTTCTTCGAGGCCATCACCGCCGCCAGGCGCAACGTCCGGGTCCAGGTGTTCGCCTCGGATATCGATCCGGATGCCGTCGCGAAGGCGCGGGAGGGCTTTTATCCCGAGACCATTGCAGGCACCATGTCGCCCGAGCGGCTCGAACGCTTCTTCACCAAGGACGCGCACGGCTTCAGGATCACGCCGGACCTGCGCGCCGCGGTGGTGTTCACGGTGCAGAACGTGCTGGCGGACCCGCCGTTTTCGCGCCTCGATCTGATTTCGTGCCGCAACCTCCTGATCTATCTGGGGCCCGAGGCGCAGGCCAGGATCGTTTCGCTGTTCCACTTCGCGCTGATCGAGGGCGGGCTTCTGCTGCTTGGAACGTCGGAGGAGGTCGGGAGCGCCGATGCCCGGTTCGAGGTCGTCTCCAAGCCCGCGCGGGTCTACCGGCGCACTGGGCAGCGCCGGCCGGGTGATCTGAGCTTCTCGATCGGCGCCTCGGGCGGGGTGAGCCTTTCCGCGCGTCCCGCACAGGTCTCTTCGCCATCCCGCCAAACCGCGCTCGCCGAGCTCTGCCGGAGGCTCGTTCTGGAGACCTATGCGCCGGCGGCGGTGTTGATCAACCGCAACTACGAGTGCCTGTATTCCCTGGGATCGACCGACGCCTATCTGAGGCTGGCCCCGGGGCAGCCGACCCTTGATCTGCTCTCCATGGCGCGGGAGGGCGTGCGCACCAAGCTCAGGGCGGGGATCCAGCGGGCCACCCAGGACAAGACGCGCGTCGTGGTGGAGGGTGGCAGGACCCACCGGGACGGCAAGGCCGTCGCCTTCAGCATCGCCGTGCACCCGGTGCTGAGCCAGGGTGAAGAGCTGCTGCTGGTCTGCTTTCTCGACAGTCCCGTAGTCTCCGGCGGCCGCTCCGACCGGCCGATGCCCGAGCGTGAGCTGCGGCGCGTGGCCGAACTCGAACAGGAGCTGGCATCCACGCGCACCGAGCTCGAGAGCGCCATCCGCAATCTCGAGCTGTCCACCGAGGAGCAGAAGGCGGTCAACGAGGAGGCGCTCTCCGTCAACGAGGAGTTCCAGTCCACCAACGAGGAGCTCCTGGCCTCCAAGGAGGAGCTGCAATCCCTCAACGAGGAACTCACCGCCCTCAACGGCCAGCTCCAGGAGACGCTGGAGCGGCAGCGCACCACCTCCAGCGACCTTCAGAACGTGCTCTACAGCACCGACGTGGCGACCCTGTTCCTCGACACCCAGTTGAAGATCCGCTTCTTCACCCCGGCCACCCGGTCGCTCTTCAGCGTCATCCCGAGCGATGTGGGCCGGCCCCTGTCCGACCTCAATTCGCTGGCCGCCGACGAGACGCTGATGCCGGACATCCAGGCGGTGCTGGCGGGTTCCGTGGCGCACGAGCGGGAGATCGGGACGCGGAACGGGGCGTGGTATGTCCGCCGTATCCTGCCCTACCGAACCCAGGATGACGGCGTCGACGGCGTCGTCATCACCTTCGTCGATGTCACCGAGCGTCGGCGGGCCGCCGACGCGCTGGAGACCGCGAGGCGGGATGCGGAGCTGGCCAACAGCGCCAAGTCGCGCTTCCTGGCCGCCGCGAGCCACGACCTGCGCCAACCGCTGCAGTCGCTCGTTCTGCTCCAGGGGCTCCTGGCGAAGGCGGCGGAGGGCGAGAAGGCGGAACGGCTGGTCAAGCGGCTGGATGAAACCATCAGCGCCATGTCGGGCATGCTGAACGCGCTGCTCGACATCAACCAGATCGAGGCCGGCACCATCCGGGCAGACGTCGTCGGCTTCCCGATCAACGACGTGCTCGACCGCATGCGGGAAGAGCTGACCTATCACGCGCGCGCCAAGAAGCTGACCCTGCGGGTGATCCCATGCGGGCTTTCGGTGGAAAGCGACCCGCGCCTGCTGGAGCAGATGCTGCGAAACCTCATCTCGAACGCGTTGAAATACACCCCGCGCGGCCGCGTGCTGGTGGGCTGCCGCAGGCATGGACCGCGGCTGCGCATCGAGGTGTGGGACACCGGGATCGGCATTCCCGAAACCGAGCTGCAGGCGATCTTCGATGAGTACCACCAGCTCCACAACGCGGCCCGCGAGCGCAATCTCGGCCTCGGGCTCGGCCTCTCCATCGTGCAGCGGCTCGGGCTCCTGCTCGGTCATCCTGTCAAGGTGCGCTCGCGTCCCGGCCATGGCTCGGTCTTCTCGGTCGACGTCAGGCTCTCGCCCGGCGTCCCGGCGCGCCAGGGCGTGGCCCCGCCGGTCGACGTCCCCGGCCTGATCGACGCGCCGGCGGGGCGGAAGGCGGCGATCCTGGTGATCGAGGACGATCCCGACGTCCGCTCCCTTTTGGAACTCCTCCTCGCCGGCGAGGGACACACGGTCTCAGCCGCGCCCGACGGCGATGTGGCGCTTGGCCTGGTGGACCGCAGCGCCATCCGGCCTGACCTCATCCTCGCCGACTACAACCTGCCCAACGGCATGACCGGTCTCGAAGCCGCGGCGCGGCTGCGCGCCAGGCTGTGCAGCCCGGTTCCCGTGGTGATCGTGACCGGCGACATATCGACGAACGCCCTGCGCGATATCGCGGCCCATGACTGCGTGCAGCTCAACAAGCCGGTGAAGTCGGACGAGCTGGCGCGGATCATCCAGGAGCAACTCGGCGATCATCCGCCGGGCATGACGCGAAGCGCGCCGCCCTCGGCGGGAGATTTCGGGCCCGCGGCACCGCCGGTCATCTTCATCGTGGATGACAACGATCATGTCCGGCAAAGCATGCGCAGCGTGCTGGAGGAAGACGGGCGGACGGTCGAGGACTACGACAGCTGCGAAGCCTTTCTGGCCGTCTATCGGGCGGGCCGCGAAGGCTGTCTCCTCATCGACGCCTACCTGCCCGGCATGAAGGGCCTGGAATTGCTGCGGCGGCTCCACGACGGCGGCGACGGCCTGCCTGCCATCATGATCACCGGCAACAGTGATGTGCGCATGGCGGTTCAGGCCATGAAGGCCGGCGCGTTCGATTTCATCGAGAAGCCGGTCGGCCGCGAGGAACTGCTCGCCTGCGTCGAGCAGGCCCTCGAACAGGCGCGCGGCGCGGACAGGCGGCCGGTGTGGCACGCGACCGCTGCGGAACAGCTGGCGTCCCTCACGGATCGCCAGCGCGAGATCCTTGATCTTGTGCTGGCCGGGCATCCCAGCAAGAACATCGCCGCCGACCTCGGCATCAGCCAGCGCACGGTGGAGAACCATCGCGCGGCGATCATGAAGAAGACCGGCGCGAAATCACTGCCGGCACTGGCTCGCCTTGCGCTCGCCGCCACCTGGACGGGGATCGGAAACTACTCAGAGGCACGGGTGCGCTAAGTAGTTTCCGATCCTGCCGCCTCGCTCTCTACGGGATCATATTGGGCTTGAGGCGACGCCCGGCGGGACCGGACGAAGTGCGGCCACGGCGCGATGCCTCACGCATCGGATGCTTCCGTAGCGTCCGTGTGATCGAGCGGCAAAGACAGGCCTCGGCTGAAGCCTCAGTCCATGGAGATCCAAACGTGTCCACCTTATTGCTCATCGTCATTCTGATCTTGCTGTTCGGCGGCGGAGGCTATTACGGCTTCAATCGCTATGGCGGCCGCGGCCTCGGCGGCGTGCTCGGCCTTCTGTTGCTCATCATCGTCGTGCTGTGGCTGGTGGGCGGCCTCCAGGGGCTGAATCTCGGCCGCATGTAAGCTGAGGTTCTCCGCCGCGACGGTGAACGGGCAGGGCGAATGACGGCAACCGTCGCGCAGTGAGCGGTGCGCCGGCGCCGGGGGTCATCTTCACCGCATCGAGATCAGGCGGCGGCTGCCGCCGATATCACCGACCCATGCGCCGGTATCCCGGGTGCCTTGATCTGTCGGCCGGCCGTCGTTTCGGCCTGCCCGCCGCCGATGTCAGGCGAACAGCGTGGATCTCAGGGCGTGGCTCAGGGCGTGGCCATGCCGTCGATGACACGCTGGATGACGCGGGCGAGGACTTCCTCCCGAAACGGCTTTTCCACGACGACGGCCGTCGGCAGGATCGCCTTGACGCTCGCCGCGTCACCACTGACGAACACGTGGGGCACAGGCCTGCTTCGACATATGCTCTCGACCGCGGAAATGCCGCTGCCGTTTCGCAGCCATGCGTCCACGATCATGAGGTCCGGCATGCAGCGTTCCGCGGCTGCGACCGCGTCGGCTTCGGTCGCTTCGACGGCGCAGACCTCATGACCCATCTCCTCGAGCACTTCGGCAAGATGCATGCCGATCATGGCGTCGTCCTCGACGATGAGAATCCGGAGGCCCTTCTTCATTGCCTGGCGTGCCGATCGATGGTGGCCGCAAGGTGCTTGTTCGGCAGCTCGACCGATTGGACGCGGATGTTCGCCGACTGCGTATCGTGCATGAACACCATGTCTGGGTCTCCCGGTTGGAGCAGCCGAAAAGTCAACCGGCGGCAGAACGCTGCCGCCGGCAGGGCGCGATCGCGGCATGCCGCGGCGGGGGGAACCGCACCATCTGCACGTTAGCGCACCGGAAAGACGAAAGAGCAGGGTCGGAAAATACTCACCTGCATGGCCAGCCGTCGGCCGGGTCGGGAACACCGCTGAAGGCGCAGGGGTTTTGCGGGATCGCGGAGGTGTCCGCCTGGCGACAGCGGCATTCCCTTTGCGTCGCCTGAACGCCGGCGCCCTACTTCTCCTCGATGGAGATGCCGCCTTTTCCGATATTGATCTCGATGCCGGACGGCTTTTGCCGTTCTTTGTAAAGCTGGTAGCCGACAACAGCGACGGCGGCCACGAGTACGCCGATGGCGAGGTAAAGAATATTCCGGTTCATCTCATTCGACCTTCGTGCAGTGCCCGGGAGCAGACGCTCCAGTACATTCCGAAATTCCCTTCGATTTCACATGCGGGGCCGCGGCGGGTTCACGGGCCGGGGTGGCCGAGCATGCGGATCCCCTTTGATGCCGGAGGAGCCCCGTCGCCGCGGGTGGCAAACAGACGCGGGCCCGATTGCAACCCGTCCCAATTGTCGTCGGCTCGCCCCGATGAACGCGTCGCGGCTGTCTCCCGGGCATGCGACATGCCGCCGTGAAGCCGAAGCATAAGCGTAAGGCAAACATTCGCCTGAACCAAGCGGCTTACCCCCGGATGGCGGCGTCCCGCGTTGGGCGCGGAAGCCTTGCCTCCGCCTACTGGGACGCGGCCTCTTGACCCGTGACGCGAGCGTGGGTGACGCTGCCGCGGGCCCCACGTCCCGCGTGGCGTGCCGCGGGGTCGATCTGGCGTTTCCTGGATGGTTCTGATGTCTCTTGATCCGTACCTTCCTCCAGATCAAAGGCGCCTGATCTCCCGCTTCTGGGAAAGCGCATCGGGGTTCTGGCGCGGCCGCGCGGCCTGGCGCGCCTGGCTCCTGGTGGCGGTGATGGTGATCACGGTTTTTCTGCAATTGTGGACTCAGTATCGGCTGAATTTTTGGAACCGTGATTTCTTCGATGCCGTCGGGAGAAAGGACGGCATGGAACTCTGGAGGCAGGCGCAGCACTTCGTGCCGCTGGCCGCCGCCAGCATCGCGCTCGTCATCATCTCGGTCTGGGTGCGCATGACGACGCAGCGCGAATGGCGCAAATGGCTCAGTAGCCACCTTTATGATTTCTGGCTGGGAGGCGGTCGCCACCGCCGGCTGAGGTTCATGCTGGGGGAGCATCAAACGCCGGAGTATCGGATCGCCGAGGACGCCAAGGTCGCAACCGACGTGCCCGTGGACCTGGTGGTCGGGCTGCTTTCGTCGGTGCTCAACGCGATCACCTTCATTGGCGTCCTCTGGAGCGTCGGGGGCTCACTCGTCCTCCCGGTCTTCGGGCGGCATGTCTCCATCCCCGGATATCTTGTGCTCGCGGTTGTCGCCTACTCCGTGCTGGTTACGGCCGCGATGATGTTCATCGGCCGTCACCTGATGCGCGTGTTGGCGGAAAGCAAACGCGCCGAAGCCGATCTGCGGGCGATCGGGTCCCATTTGCGCGAGAGCGGCGAAGGGCCTGTGCATCCAGATGCAAGGCGAGACGGACGACAGGTCATCGGCGAGGCGCTGGCGAAGGTGATTGCCCAATGGCGCGCGCTCTGCTGGCAGCTTATGCGGATGACGCTGGTTTCGCAGACCAATCTGCTGCTGACGCCGGTGATCGGATTGCTGCTCTGCATGCCGAAATATCTCGTCGGGCTGATGAGCCTCGGCGAGGTCGTCCAGGCTGCCGCGGCGTTCACCATCGTGCAGGGGGCATTCAACTGGATCACCGACAGTTATGCCCGTCTCGCGGAGTGGAGGTCTTCCGCGAACCGGGTTGCGTCCCTCCTGCTCGCGCTGGATCAGGTCGACCAATCCGAGCGGCCCGCGAACCTCGAGATGACCGCGGGAAACCGAAACAACGGCCCCAAGGCTCAGGCCGGTGGTGGTCCGCGGGACTAGGCTCGATCCACGGAACGATGGCCCCTGCAGGCCGCCCGTGCAGCTTTGTCGATGCGCATGGAGTGCGTTCTGGCGGGATGAGCCTTTAAAAAACGCTCGCGTCTTTCCACCCGCGGTGACACGTCAACGCAACGGGATCTTTGCCGTCAAGAATATTATTGCAATTTTCTGCATTCAGGGTCATATTATTTTCGTCGATAGAAAGTCGGATAACTTGGCTTTGCGCGGGATTTATCTCGGCGCCCAACCAATATCTCTCGCCAGAAACAAGCGATTTCGACGACCGGGCGAGGCTCGGCAAGCTATATCTCGAAAATGAAAGGGTTTCCCATGATTGAGGGAACCGTCAAGTGGTTCAACAGCCAGAAGGGCTTTGGATTTATCGCCCCCGACGCGGGCGGCAGCGATGCATTCGTCCATATCAGCGCGGTGGAACGGGCGGGCCTGAGCGATCTGCGCGAAGGCCAGAAGGTGAGCTTCGAGCTCGTCACCGACAGCAAGAGCGGCAAGCTTTCGGCTGAAAAACTTCAGGATCTGAGCTGATCCCGCCGGTCGGCTCCGTGTCTTTCGGAACCGGCCGGCCGCCGCATCGCCCTCGCGCGGCTGGCCGCGGATGTACCGGCAGCTTCGACCGGGGCGATGCGGATTCGACAGGAGAAATATCATGATGATCAGAACTCACGAAACGATGGTCACGTTCGATCATCCCTTCCGGATGAGCGGGGCCGATGGCGTCCTGCCCGCGGGAACCTATCGCGTGGCGATCGATGAGGAGGAGCTTCTCGGCCTCTCCTTCACGGCCTACCGCCGCGTGGCGACCATGCTGCACACGCCGGCGGTTTCGGCGCCTCAGGGCCGAAGCGCGTGCCTCGCCATCGAGGCAGTCGAGCTGGACGCCGCGTTGATGAAGGATCGGCAGCAGTCGGTCGAGAGCCATTAGGTCCCTTTTTCCCGTCACGGCCGAGCGGATGGACGTGACCATCACGGGGAATTCCAATGTCGCTCCAGTTTCTCAACGCAAGCCGGGTCTACGACCCGACCAGACGCTGCGTCACCTTTTGGGGCCACGATTCCACGTTCGAGATCTCGTTTCATGTGGACGTGGATGTCCTGCATAAGTTCAGCCCCGGGGCAGAGCAGGGTGAAACCGCGTCGCTGCGGGCTTTCGACGTAAACCGGACACGGATCGAGCGTGTCGCCGGCGGCATCTATGCGCGGCGGCGACAGAATTTCAATCGGCTCTCCGTTTCCGATTTCTAGAGCACGCGACGATCGACTTGCATCGCAAGCCGATCGGAAAACGCGTTCTCTATCTTTAGGCAGATCGCGATCCGCTCAGGCGGAAGCAGCCTGAGCCGCGACGCGTGGGTCCGATGTGGAGGGGCATTTGACTTGTGCCGCACTTGCCCGGACGCACCGCCAGAGAGGTCCACATGAATAAAGGCCTCAACATCATCTTCCAGTCGCTCGACGCCGATCACGTCCTCGCCCGGATCATCTGGCGCGAACGGGATGTCGGCGGCGGCTGCCTCACGCTCGAAATTCCTGTCCGCAACGCCTCCGTCGCGCCGAAGCCCCATGCGGAGCTTGAGGCCGATGCCCGGGCTCTGGCGGTGCGGTTCGCCCGTGCTTTCGCCGACACGATCGAGGGGTGAGCGGATGGCGAGCGCGGGGGCGACCCGCGCGGCCTTGGAAACACGCTCGTTCAGGTCCACCGCGCGCCGGAAAGCGCGGCAGAAAGGTTCATTTGCTCTCTCTCCTCCTCACCACCATCGGGCGCTCACCTGCGTCTTCTCCCTGGAATGACCGAGAACCCATCCGCCAGGAACTGTTCAGCGTCGAGCGGCTGGAGGAGCATGCCCGCAGTCTCGCCGCAGCCCAGCTCGTGGAGCCCCGGCTGGCCAGGGGGCATGCGCTCTCGGGCCGCCTCGCCGACAACGGTGTCGTTCTGCTGGAGGCCTACCGGGCGATCGCCGATGCCATCACCGAGGGCGGCGCCATCACCCCCTCGGCGGAATGGCTGATCGACAATTACCATCTGGTGGAAAAGCAGATCCGGCAGATCCGCTCCGATCTGCCGCCGGGCTATTATCGCCAACTGCCAAAGCTCGCCGCCGGGCCGTTCGTCGGCTATCCGCGCGTGTTCGGAGTGGCATGGGCGTTCGTGGCCCATACCGACAGCCGCTTCGATCCGGAGATGCTGGCGCGCTATCTGCGCGCCTATCAGAGCGTCCAGCCGCTTACCATCGGCGAGCTGTGGGCGGTGTCCATCACCTTGCGGATCGTTCTCATCGAAAATTTGAGGCGCATGGCCGAGCGGATCGTGGAGGATCGCGTTGCGCGGCGCGATGCCGATGCCTTGGCCGATCGCCTGCTCGGGCTGAGCGGGCGCCCGCCCGAGCCGGTCGCGTCGGTGCTTGTCGCTCACGAACAGGGCCCGATCGCCGATGCGCTCGCGGTGCAGCTGGTCCATCGGCTGCGCGACCAGGACCCGAGGATCACGCCCGCCTTGACATGGCTGGACCAGCGCCTCGCGCTGCAGGGTGCCAACGCCGATGCGGTCGTGCGCGACGTGCACCGCAGCCAGGGCGCCGCGAACGTCACGGTCCGCAACATCATCACCAGCCTGCGGCTGATCTCCGATCTGGACTGGAAGGGGATGTTCGAGCGCACAAGCCTTGTAGACGGGATGCTCACCGCGGGCAGTGCCTTCACGGCCATGGACTTTGCCACCCGCAATCTCTACCGCAACGCCATCGAGCAGCTCGCGCGCGGCTCGCACCTCACGGAGCTTCAGATCGCCGAGGCCGCCATCGCGGCGACCACGCGTGTCCCGGAGCCCGGCGACAGCGCCCCGATCCGGCGGGAGAGCGATCCCGGCTACCACTTCATCGGAGGTGGGCGGCGGGCGTTCGAGCAGGAGATCGGCTTTCGCCTGCCGCTCGGAAACATTTCCACGCGCCTGAACCGGGCCTTCGGTGTCGGCGGCTATGTGGGGGCGATCGCCATCGCCGCCGCCGGGCTCCTGGCCCTGCCGTTGCTGGCGCTCGGCCATGCCGGCGTGGGTGGGGTCCAGCTCGTCCTGCTCACGCTGCTCGGAACGGTTCCGGCCCTCGATGCCGCAGTGGCTCTGGTCAACCGTGCCATGAGCTTCGGTTTCGGAGCGACCGCGTTGCCGGCGTTGGAGCTGCGTGACGGCGTTCCCTCCCACCTGCGCACGCTGGTGGCGGTGCCGACGCTGCTGGCCAGTCCGGCTTCGATCGAGGAGAATATCGAACACCTGGAGATTCACCACCTCGCCAGCCCCGAAGGCGACCTTCATTTCGCGCTCCTGTCCGACTGGACCGATGCCGATGCGGAGCATGCGGCGGACGACGACGCCCTGGTCGCCGCCGCTGCGGCGGGGATCGCCCGGCTCAATGCGCGCTATGGACCGGCGCCCGGCGGCGCGCGGTTCCTGCTGCTGCATCGTCGCCGCGTGTGGAACGAAAGCGAGCGGCGGTGGATCGGCTGGGAGCGCAAGCGCGGCAAGCTGCACGAGCTGAACCGCCTCCTGCGCGGCGCCGCCGACACCACCTTCACGGACATCGAAGGGCACCCGCCCACGGTACCCGCGGATGTGCGCTACGTGGTGACGCTCGACGCGGATACACGGCTGCCGCGCGATACGGTCCGCCGGCTGATCGGCAAGATGGCCCATCCCCTCAACCGACCACGGTTCGATGTGGCGTCCGGGCGAGTGGTGGAAGGCTATGGGATCCTCCAGCCGCGCGTGACGCCGTCGCTGCCCATGGGCCGGGAGGGCTCGCTGTTCCAGCGCACCTTCTCCAGCATGAGCGGCATCGATCCCTACGGCTCGGCCGTGTCCGACGTCTACCAGGACCTGTCCGGCGAGGGCTCATATGCCGGCAAGGGCATCTATGACGTGGACGTGTTCGAGGCGTCGCTGGCCGGGCGGGTGCCCGACTCGACCCTGCTCAGCCACGATCTGTTCGAGGGCGTGTTCGCGCGCGCCGGCCTTGCTTCCGACGTGGAGGTGGTGGAGGAGTTCCCCGCCCGCTACGACGTCAGCGCCTTCAGGCGCCATCGCTGGGCACGGGGGGACTGGCAGCTTCTGCCCTGGATCGTCGGGTGCGGCCCCCAGCCGGATCATGCGGCTCACGGCTTCGGCGACATTCCGGCCATGGGGCGCTGGAAGATGCTGGACAACCTGCGCCGTTCCCTTTCCGCGCCCCTTGCCGTCGCCGCCCTGATTGCGGGCTGGACCCTGCCATGGACCGCCGCGCTGATCTGGACCGCGTTCGTGCTGGTCACCCTCGCGCTGCCGAATCTCATTCCTGTCCTCGGCGCGATCGTGCCCTGCCAGCGGGGGATTGCCGTTGCGAGCCACCTGCGCGCGCTGATGGGGGATCTCCGCCTCGCGCTGCTCCAGTCGGCGCTCATGGTGGTGTTCCTGGCGCATGAGGCGTGGCTGATGGGCGACGCCATCGTGCGCACCCTCTGGCGCCTGCTGGTCACAAGGCGGCATCTGCTGGAATGGGTTCCCGCCGCTGCGGCCACCTCGACCCGGCGCCTGGATCTCATGGCGTTCTATCGGCGGATGGCGGGTGCTCTCGTCATCGCCGCGGTTGCGCTGGTCGTCTCGGGGGCCGGCGGGCATGGCGCCTGGCTTTTGGCGGTCGCATTCGCCGCAGTGTGGGCCGCCTCGCCGGCGGTGGCGCGCCTCGTCAGCCGATCGCCCCGGCCGGCGGCCCGGCTGGAGATGTCCGACGCGGATGCCCACACCCTGCGGCTGACGGCTCGCCGCACATGGCGGTTCTTCGAGGCCTTCGTGACCGACGCGGATCACAATCTGCCACCGGACAATTTCCAGGAAGATCCCGCACCTGCGCTGGCGCGCCGGACCTCCCCCACCAATATGGGGCTCTACCTGCTCTCGGTGGCGAGCGCCCACGACTTCGGCTGGCTGGGAACCCGCGAGGCCGTGGACCGGCTGGACGCGGCGCTGACCACCATGGCCTGCCTCAGCCGCTTCCGCGGTCATTTCTACAACTGGTACGACACCGGCGACCTGCGCCCGCTGGAGCCGAAATACATCTCGACCGTCGACAGCGGAAATCTGGCCGGGCATCTCATTGCCCTCGCCAACGCACTGAAGGAATGGCGTACCGGTGCGCGCTCGCCGTCCCAATGCCTCGCCGGGATCGCCGACGCGCTGGACCTCACCCGCGCGGAGGCCGTCGGCCTGCGCGACGGGCGCCGCACGCAGACCGTGACCCTGCGCCAGCTGGATGAAGCCCTCGCCGCGCTGGCGAGCGACGTGCGGCGGATGCCGTTGCCCGAGGAAAATCTGTCACGGCGGCTGGACCACCTCGCTGCCGCGGCGGACACCATGCTCGATATCGCGCGCGCGCTGGCCACCGAGCGTGGCGATCCGGCGGGTTCGGACATGCTGTTCTGGGCCCAGGCGAGCCTCGACGCCATCGATAGCCATCGCCGCGATCTCACATCGGATGCCGCCGCGGGCGCCGAACTGGCGGCCCGCCTCGCGGCGCTCGAGGACACCGCCCGGTCCATGGCGTTGGAGATGGAGTTCGGATTCCTGCTCGACGAGGACCGCAACCTCCTGTCCATCGGCTATCTGATGTCGGAGGGCACGCTCGATTCGAACTGCTACGACCTCCTGGCGTCCGAAGCGCGGCTCGCCAGCTTCTTCGCCATCGCCAAGGGGGATGTCCCCGCCCGCCACTGGTTCCGCCTCGGGCGTTCGGTCACCGCGGTCGCGCACGGCGCCGCGCTGATCTCATGGTCGGGCTCCATGTTCGAGTATCTGATGCCGTCGCTGATCATGCGCGCGCCGGCCGGCAGCCTGCTGGATCAGACCAACCGGCTGGTGGTGCGCCGGCAGATCGATTATGGCGCGAGCCGGCGGGTGCCGTGGGGGATTTCCGAATCCGCCTACAACGCCCGCAACCTGGAGCTGACGTATCAATACTCCAACTTCGGCATCCCGGATCTGGGGCTGAAGCGCGGGCTGGGCGACAATCTGGTGGTCGCCCCCTATGCGACGGCGCTGGCCGCCATGGCGGACCCGGCCGCGGCCTGTGCCAATCTCGCGCGCCTCGGTGCCGCCGGAGCCCGCGGCCGCTACGGCTTCTATGAGGCGCTGGACTATACCGCGAGCCGTATTCCCGCAGGCGAGAGCCTCGCTGTCGTGCGGGCCTTCATGGCGCACCATCAGGGCATGAGCATCGTCGCCATCGCCGACGCGCTGATGGGCGGGGTCATGCGCGCGCGCTTCCATGCCGAACCGATGATCCAGGCCACCGAGCTCTTGCTGCAAGAGCGCACGCCCCGCGATGTGGCGGTCGTCCGGCCCTGGTCGGCGCAGGTGCGCTCGGCCGCCCGCGTGCTGGATCTTGAGCCGGCCGCGGAGCGGGTTTTCACCTCGTGCCGACAGGCGACACCTGCGACCCATCTGCTCTCAAACGGCCGCTATGCCACCATGCTCACCGCAGCGGGCTCCGGCTACAGCCGCTGGGGCGACTTCGCCGTCACCCGCTGGCGCGAGGACCCGACGTGCGATGATTCCGGTTCCTACGTCTTCGTGCGCGACGTGCGCAGCGGCGACGTCTGGTCGGCCGGCTTCCAGCCGAGCGGCGTGGAGCCCGACGCCTGCCTTGTGACATTCCACGAGGACCGGGCCGAATTCGCCCGCCGCGACGGCACGCTGGAGACCACGCTGGACGTGCTCGTCTCCGCCGAGGACGATGCCGAGGTCCGCCGGGTTTCCATCACCAACACCGGCCCCCGCGTGCGGGAGGTGGAGATCACCTCCTACGCCGAGCTGGCGCTGGCTCCGCAGGCGGCGGACATCGCCCATCCCGCCTTCTCCAAACTGTTCGTCGAAACCGAATACCTCGCCGACATCGGCGCCATCCTCGCCACGCGGCGGCGGCGTTCGCCGTCCGAGCCGGAGATCTGGGCCGCCCATTTCAGCGTGCTCGAAGGCCAGGGCGTGGGCGGCCCCGAGATCGAAACCGACCGGGCCCGCTTCCTTGGACGCGGCCATGGTGTCCGCGCGCCCATCGCCGTGAGCAACGGCGGCCCGCTCTCCAACACGGTCGGCACCGTGCTCGACCCGGTCTTCGCCCTGCGGCGGCGCGTGCGGATCGAGCCGGGCGGCATGGCGCGCATCGCCTTCTGGACCATGGCCGCCGCCACCCGCGAGGCGTTGCTGGATGGCATGGACAAGCATCGCGACACCGCCGCCTACGGGCGCGCGGCAACGCTTGCCTGGACGCAGGCCCAAGTGGAACTCTACCATCTGGGCGTCACGGCGGGCGAGGCGGCCGTGTACCAGCGGCTCGCCGGATACGCGATCTATGCCGCGCCGACGCTGCGTCCGGCCTCGGAGACAATCCTGCGCGGCGGCGGCCCCCAGTCCGGCCTCTGGGGGCAGAGCCTTTCCGGCGACCTGCCCATCGTGCTGCTGCGCATCGCCGACATGGACAATCTCAACGTCGCGCATGAAGTGCTGAAGGCGCACGAATACTGGCGCATGAAGCAGCTCGCGGTGGATCTGGTGATCATGAACGAGCGCCAGTCCTCCTACGTGCAGGATCTGCAGACCGCGCTCGAAACCCTGGTCCTCACCAGCCAGTCGCGGCCGCAGATCGGGCGAGCCGGGACGGCGGGGCGGGTGTTCGTGATGCGCGCCGACCTCATCCCGGCAGAGACGCGCGCCCTGCTCACCGCGGCGGCGCGCATCGTGCTCGTCGCCCAACGCGGAAGCCTTGCTGAGCAATTGGAGCGGATCGTCGAAGCGGCGGGCGCCGCCAAATCCCATCCCAGACGCCTCGCGGTGGTTCCGGAGCCGCCTGCGGTCGCACCGGAGCTCGAGTTCTTCAACGGCCTGGGAGGCTTCGCCGACGGTGGGCGGGAATATGTGAGCGTGCTCGGGCCGGGCCGGTCGACCCCGGCGCCTTGGATCAACGTCATCGCCAACCCCGGCTTCGGCTTCCAGGTGGCGACCGAAGGCAGCGGCTACACATGGTCCCTGAATGCCCGTGAAAACCAGATCACGCCCTGGTCCAACGATCCCGTCACCGACCATGCCGGAGAAGTCTTCTACCTGCGCGACGAGGATACCGGGGCGGTGTGGACGCCCACGGCCCTGCCGGTCCGCGACGAGGCGGGGACCTATGTGTGCCGCCACGGGCGGGGCTATAGCCTCTTCACGCATACGGCGCACGGCGTCGCCGCTGAGCTTGTCCAGTATGTCCCGGTGGAAGGGGCCATCAAGATCTCGCGCCTCACCCTGCGCAATCTGACGAACCGCCCGCGGCGCATCTCGCTCACCGCCTATGCGGAATGGGTGCTCGGCCCGTCCCGGGCCGCCACGGCGCCCTTCGTGACGAGCGAGATCGATGGCGAAACCGGCGCCCTGTTCGCGCGCAATCCCTGGAACCCCGATTTCGGATCGCGCGTCGCCTTCCTGGACATGGCCGGGCGGCAGACCGGCTGGACCGGGGACCGTCGGGAATTCATCGGCCGCAACGGGACGCTGGCCGATCCGGCCGCGCTGAGGGGCGCGGTGCCGCTCTCCGGACTGGTGGGCGCGGGCCTCGACCCGTGCGGAGCCATGCGCACCCAGATCGAATTGCCCCCGCATGGCAGCGTGGAGCGTGTCGTCTTCCTGGGCGAGGCGGCGGATGGCGAGGAGGCGCGCGGCCTCCTATCCCGCTTCCGCGCTGCCGATCTTGGTGCGGCCCTGTCCGAGGTGACCCGGAGCTGGGACGACATCCTCGGCGCCGTGGAGGTTCGCACCCCCGATCGCGCCATGGACATCATGCTGAACGGCTGGCTGCTCTACCAGACGCTCGCCTGCCGGGTCTGGGCGCGCGCCGCCTTTTATCAGGCGAGTGGCGCCTATGGCTTCCGTGACCAGCTCCAGGACGGCATGGCGCTCGCCGCGCTCCGTCCGGACATGACCCGCGCCCACCTGCTGCGCGCCGCCGCGCGGCAGTTCGTGGAGGGCGATGTCCAACATTGGTGGCTGCCCCATTCCGGCCGGGGCGTGCGCACCCGCATTTCCGATGATCGCGCCTGGCTCGCTTATGCCACCGCCCATTATGTGAAAGTGAGCGGGGACGCCGGTGCCCTTGATGAACGGGTCCCCTTCCTGGAAGGCCAGAGGCTCAACGTGGGCGAGCACGACAGCTTCTTCCCGCCCACCGTCTCCGACGAGACCGCATCCCTGTTCGAGCATTGCGCCCGCGCCCTGGACCAGAGCCTCGCCCTGGGCGGCCACGGCCTGCCGCTGATCGGCACCGGCGACTGGAACGACGGCATGAACCGCGTGGGCGAGCGGGGCGAGGGCGAAAGCGTCTGGCTCGGCTGGTTCCTGCATGCCGCCTTGAGCGCCTTCGCTCCCCTTGCGGACAAGCGGGGTGAGACCGAGCGCGCGATCCGATGGCGGCGGCATGCGGAGGGACTCGCCGCGGCGATCGAAGGCGAGGCCTGGGACGGCGAGTGGTATCGCCGTGCGTTCTTCGACGATGGTGCTCCGCTCGGTTCGGCCGTGAACGGGGAATGCCGCATCGATTCCATCGCGCAGTCATGGGCGGTGCTGTCGGGCGCCGCTGACCCTGCGCGAGCGGGGCGGGCCATGGCGGCGGTCGAGCGGGAACTGATCCGCCCCAGCGACGGGCTGGCGCTGCTGTTCACGCCGCCGTTCGACAGGACGGCGCTCGATCCGGGCTACATCAAGGGCTATCCGCCGGGCATCCGCGAGAATGGCGGCCAGTACACCCATGCCGCCTTGTGGTCGGTGATGGCATTCGCGGCGTTGGGCGAGGGCGACAAGGCGACCGCTTTGTTCGCGATGATCAACCCCATCAATCACGCCCGGACACGCTCGGACGTTCTGCGCTACAAGGTGGAGCCCTATGCGCTCGCCGCCGATGTTTACGCCGAGCCGCCCCATGTGGGACGCGGCGGCTGGACCTGGTACACCGGCTCCGCCGGCTGGATGCAGCGGGCGGGGATCGAGAGCATTCTCGGGTTGCGGAAGGAAGGCGACATGCTGCGCCTCGATCCGTGCATTCCCAAGGACTGGCCGGGCTTTGAGCTGACGATCCGCCGCGCGGGCGCGCGATACAGCATCGTCGTCGAGAACCCGAACGGGGTGAGCCGCGGGATTGCTTCCGCCACCCTCGATGGAACGACACTGGCAACGGACCCGCTCCTGATCGCCCTTGAGGATCGAAGCGGAGATCATGTCATCCACGTCCGGCTCGGCTAGGGCGTTTCCCGTCCTAGAGCTGGAGCGCGATCCGACCCGTTCGGCTCACGGCATGTCAGATGCGCGAAGGGTGCGCGCGGCCCACCGGTGGCAGGCATCACCGTCGGCGGGACATCGGTCAGGAGGCCGTCCAGGAGCCGCTCCAGGTCGAGCCGCGCGCTGGCGGACGTCTCTTCGTCCAGGCGCCGAAGCCGGGCAGTGCCGCTTCGACGCGGCCGACATCGGGGCGGAGGAGGGCGCCGAAGAAATGGCCGGCGCCCGACGGCCCGTAAGCCACGTAGGGCGTCACCCGCGCGAGCGCGCCGGCGGCGAGGATATTGCCGACGGGGTCCTGTATGACGGCGGTGTTGAAGGCGGCGGCCTCGTGGGGCGACAACTGTGGGCAGAGCCGCGTCTTGGTGCGGCCTGCCACAGAGGCCTTCGCCGTGATGGCGATGGCGCAAGAGGAAACGCTGGAAAAAGAAACGCCGTCTGTTCAGTCATCGCAAGCCGCCGCGCCGTGGTGTCGTTGGTCTGGAATTCGCCCGGCGCGGGCCGCGCGTTACACGCCTCACGAAGAGTGAACGCGTATCCTTCAGCCAGCGTGGTCGCCGTCCTTCCCGGCCCTGTCCGCACCGGCGTCGAGCCGCGCGCGCAGGTCCGCGACCTCCGCCTCCAGCGCCGCGATGCGGTCGTCGCGCGCCTGGAGCGCCGCGGCGACGAGGGGGGCGTCGATCTTCTGCGGGATGTGCTGCGGGCAGTTGATGTCCCAGGCGCGCACGCGAAACAGCAGCGCGCGCTCCGGCCGGGCGTCGTAGCCTTCCGGCATCAGGCGGGCGAGGAGCGCCGGGTCGTCTTCCACCGCCTCGAGCTCGCCCCAGATCTTGATGCGGCGGCGGTGGGCGTAGTCCATGAGGAACAAGAAGGCTTTCCTGTTCTCGCTCAGGTTTCCCAGTGTCACATACTGGCGATTGCCGCTGAAGTCGGCGAAGCCGAGGGTTCCTTCGTCCACGACGCGGATGAAGCCTTTCGGACCCCCGCGATGCTGCACGTAGGGCTGCCCGGTCGCGTTGGCCGTGGCGAGATAGGCCGTATCCACCTCGCCGAGAAAGGCGACGAGATCCGGCGTGATGCGGGTGCGGAAGCCGCCGCGCGCCTCGACGCGGGCGTACATGGCGCGCGAGCCGCGCTCGGCCTGCGCGGCTTTCACCGCGGGTGTGAAGGCGATATCGCTGGCGGGCACCGGATGAAGCGGGTCTGACGGATCGGGCACGGGAATCCCTCCACGAGTGGGTGAGGTCGGGACCGGATGACGGTCCTGGCGGATGCGGGGTCAGGCGGCGCGCGGGGCGCCGGAGCGCACCACCGGGAAGTCGCTCTCGGTTTCCGCGACGCTGTTGAGGTAATTGGTGAAGATGTTCATGGCGACCAGCGCCACGATCTCCACGATATCGCCGTCACCCAGCCCGGCCTGGTGGGCGTGGGCGAGGTCCCCATCGCTCACCTTGCCGCGGCTTGCGACCACCGCGCGGGCGAAGGAAAGCGCCGCCTCGGCCTTGCTGTCGGCGGCGCGGCCGGAGCGGGCGAGGCTGATGTCGGCGTCGCTGAGGCCGGCGCCCTTGCCCATGAGCGAATGCGCGGAGAGGCAATAGTCGCAGCCATTCACTTCGGCCACCGCGATGGCGAGGCTCTCGCGGATCCTGGCCGGGAGCGCGCCGCCGCCGAGGGCGCCGGACAGGCCGATGAGGGCTTCGAGAACGGCCGGGGACTGGGCCGCAACCTTGAACAGGTTGGGGGTCGAGCCGAACTCTGCCGCGACGGCGGCGAGAAGGTCTTTCGCCCTGCCGGTGGCGGCGGTGGGATCGAGGGCGGGAATGCGGCTCATGGGTTGATCCTCCTTCGGAGTCCCCGCTTCAGGGCAGAGACGGAGGGCGCGATGAAGCCGCTGTGGCCTCTTCGGGCCCGGCTCTTGATGGGCGCCGCTCCGGAAAGCTAGGTCTTCCCGTTGTTGTGCAGAATGATTAGAGTTTGAAAGTCATTATTCCGAAAAGTGAAATCATGGCATGGACCGGATCGACGCCATGACCGCCTTCGTCACGGCCCTCGACGCGGGCAGCCTCGCCCGCGCCGCCCGTCGGCTCGGCCGCTCGCCGGCGGCGATCACGCGCGCCGTGGCGCAGCTGGAGGAGCATCTCGGCACGCGCCTCCTCCACCGCACCACGCGCGCCCTGCACCTGACCCAGGCGGGCGAGCTTTATCTGGCCTCCTGCCGCGCCATCCTTGCCGATCTCGCCCAGGCGGACCTGCTTGCCGCCGGCGAGCGCACCGATCCAAGGGGCGTCCTGTCCGTCACCGCGCCGGCCACGTTCGGCCGCCTGCACGTGGCACCCGTGATCGAGGATCTCATCGAGGCGCACCCGGCGCTGGAGGCGCGGCTGCTGCTGGTGGACCGGGTGGTCAACCTGATCGACGAGGGCCACGACGTGGCGGTGCGCATCGGCCGTCTGCCGGACTCGAGCCTTGTCGCCGCGCGGGTGGGCGAGGTGCGGCGCGTGGTGTGCGCGAGCCCGGACTATCTCGCTGCCCGCGGCACGCCCACCGTGCCGGCGGACCTGTCGACGCATCAGGTCGTCTCGTTCTCGCAGATCACCGAGAATGCGGTCTGGACCTTCGCCCCGGGGCCTTCGGGCGGGGCGCGCAAGCAGGTGGGCGTGCATGCGCGCTTCACCGTCAACAGCGCCGATGCGGCCATCGCGGCGGCGGCGCGGGGCCGCGGTGTCACCCGCGTGCTGTCCTATCAGGTGGAGGACGCGGTGGCCGCCGGGCGCCTGCGCCTGGTGCTGGAGGATTTCGAAGGCGAGCCGCTGCCGGTGCACGTGGTCTATCCGGGGGCGCGGCTCCAGGCGGCAAAGCTGCGCGCCTTCGTCGACTTCGCGGTGCCCCGCCTGAGGGCGCGGCTCGCGGCCCTGCCGGTCTCCTCGCGGCGGGCCTGAATGGCGTGACGCCGGGCCAGGGCCGCCGCCTGCGCTGCGGACAACCCGGCTCAGCGCGGCTCCAGCGCGGCAAGGGCAGGACGCAGGACGCCTTCCAGCAGCGCCCGCTCGGGCCGGATGCGGGACAGGACGCGGATGCCGAGCAGCACGCCGAGCAGCATGCGCGCGAAGTCCTCGGGCGACAGGTCGGCGGCGATGGCGCCGTCCTTCTGGCCCGCCGCCACGCGACGGCGGAAGAAGGCCTCGATCTCGCCGAGGGTCCGGCCTGCGGCGGCGCGCATGTCGGGATCGTGGGGGCCGAGCTCCACGGCGGCATTGACCATCATGCAGCCCTTCATGTCCGGATCGTCCAGCGAGCGCTCCACCACCTCGTCGAAGAAGGCGCCGATGGCCGCGCGCGGACCGATGGCGGGATCCTCGAGGCGACGGATGCGGTCGGCCACGCTCTCATCCACATAGCGCTGAAGCGCGCGCTCATAGAGCGCGTGCTTGTCGCCGAAGGCGTTGTAGAGGCTGGCGCCGGTGAGCCCCATGCTGGACGCGAGGTCGCGCACCGAGGTGGCCTCGTAGCCGCGCATCCAGAAGCAGCGGATCGCCGCGTCCAGAACCTCGTTTTCGTCGAACGCCCGTGGCCGTGCCATGTCGCGCGTCGTCTTTCATTGTCGTGGGCAATGCGGGCGCGCCTGACGCCCGCCCCTGAGCTTTCGGAAAGAGATCGCATTATCCCATCGGCTTGCGGTGCGATGGGCGCGTGCTCCGGCTTCCGTCACCCGGCGCGTCGCGCGGTTTGCCCGAAGAGGATCTTCTTGCCTTCCTCCGTCACGGTCGGGCGGTTGGAATAGGGTTCGCCCCTGGCATAGGCGGCGATGGTCGCCGGCCGCGCCGCCACGGCTTCGAACCAGCGCCTGAGATGGGGGAAATCGGCAAGATCCTGGCCCTGGCGCTGGTGGGGCACGATCCAGGGATAGATGGCCATGTCAGCGATGGAATAGTCCGGACCCGCCACATAGGCGCCCCCGGCCTCGGCGTTTGCCGCCAGCCGGCGGTCCAGCACGCCGTAGAGCCGGTTTGTCTCCTTCACGTAGCGCTCGATGGCGTAGGGGATCTTCTCCGGCGCATACTGACTGAAATGGTGGTTCTGTCCGGCCATGGGGCCAAGCCCGCCCATCTGCCAGAACAGCCATTGCATGACGCTCGTGCGGGCGCGCGGTTCGGAGGGAATGAAGCGCCCCGTCTTCTCGGCGAGATAAAGCAGGATCGCGCCGGATTCGAACACCGGGATCGGCGCGCCCTTGTCGCTGGGGTCGAGGTCGACGATCGCCGGCATGCGGTTGTTGGGGGCGATCGCAAGAAAGTCCGGCTTGAATTGGTCGCCCGCACTGATATCCACCGGGATGATCCGGTAGTCGATCCCTGATTCTTCCAGGAAGAGCGTGATCTTGTGGCCGTTCGGAGTCGGCCAATAATAAAGATCGATCATCTTCAGCCTCGCTGATGCGCCGAACGCCACGCGAGAACACCCGCATCGCGCAAAAATCGCCCGAAGGGAGCTTGTGGCCCCCGCCTCGGGCACATTCTATATCGGTCGATCTAAAACGCAAAATCCGGCCGGCCGTGGTCATATCCCAGTTTGAAAGCCATGCGTTGCCGCCCCTTTTCCCGCTTGCGGGGGAGGGCCGGGGAGGGGCAGCCGCCCGTCCCGGTTTGCCGATCGGGCCAATTCGCATTTGCGAATGGCTCGCGCAGTGTTGCAAAATGAGGCATGCCTCCTTCCGCGCCACCGCCCGGCTCCTCATCCGATACCCGCCCTGGGGCGCGTACCTTTCTTGGCAGAGACGGGCGCACGCTCCTGCTCTGGTGCTGGCAGGGGCTGGGCGGGACGCTGGCGGTCGCCGCCATGGAAATCGCGGCCTATTTTGGTGAGACGCCGCTGGCCCTCATTCCGTTCGCCACCTCCATCGTCCTGGTTCTGGGCATGCCGGAGGCAGAGGCGGCCCAGCCCCGGGCGCTGGTGGGAGGCCATCTGGTCTCGACGCTGGTGGGCCTGGCCATGCTCGCCGTTTTCGGCCGCTCCGAACCGGCCGCGGCGGCGGCGGTGGGGCTCGCCATGGTCGCCATGCGGGCCACCGGCACCATGCATCCCCCGGCGGCCATCAATCCCATCATCGTGGTGATGGAGGCCATGAAGCCCGGCTTCCTGCTGGTCCCGGTGGGTTTCGGCGCGGTGCTGTTGTCGCTGTATGCGTTCGGCTGGCACAACCTGGCGCGGCGGGGAAGCTGGCCGTCGCGCTGGTGGTAAGCCCTGCATGAGATGGGCGTCCGCGACCGCCTCCGGATGAGCGCATGTCGGGATCAGCCATCGGGCTCACCGTGCGCGATTTTCCCACCATCTCAGGCAAATTGCTGGAGGCCGTGGCCAACGGACCAATTTTCCTTCGCGGCATCGGCGATGACCACGAACACGTTTTCCGGCCGGATGCCCGGGTTCTCGCCGAGCAGCTCCGCAATGCGCTTGAAGAGCGTCTTCTTCTGCTCCCCCGTGCGGGTATTGAAGACGGTGATCCCGATATAGACGAGATCGTCGCTCCGCGTGACACCGAAGGCCGCACCGTAGCGGAAGTTCGCGGCGTCATGCTCGCTGATGGTCATGAACTGGTCGTCTTCGGGCACGCCGAGCGTCTCGCGCAGGGCGCGGTAGAGGCTGTCGAACATGGCCTGCCGGTAGGCTTCGGGCTTTCCGGCGCGCATGGAGATGTGAATGAGCGGCATCGCGACCCCTTTGCTTCTGTGACCCGCTTCGAGGTTAGACGCCGCTCTATCATTTTGGTATTATATGGATGCTGATATCAATAATAACGACTGAAAATGATTGGGCGCCCCCTCGACCTGGACTCCGTCCGGGCTTTCATCTGCATCGCCGAGCTTGGCAACTTCACCCGCGCGGCTGAGGCGATGGGGACGACGCAGGCTGCGATCAGCCTGAAGCTGAAGCGGCTTGAAGAGCGGGTGGGCTGCCGGCTCGTCGAGCGGACGCCCCGGTATGTGCAGCTTTCGGCGCGGGGTGATGCCTTCCTGGAACATGCCCGCGCGCTGCTGGAAGCGCACGACCGCGCGCTCGCCCTCTTTGTCCAAACCCGGGAACGCCTCACCATCGGCATCAGCGACCATGTGGCGGGGCCTGAGCTTCCCGCCTTGATCGCGCGCATGAACGCGCAAGACCCGCAGCTGTTGATCGAAATCCGTATCGGATCATCGGGCGATCTGCTTCAAAGCTTCGACCGGCGCGAGCTCGACACGGTGATCGTCCGCCTGCATGCCGGGCGGAGCGACGGGGAGATGCTCACGGAAGAAAAGTTCGGCTGGTTCGCGTCACCAGGCTGGCAGCACCGCGCGGGCGAGCCCCTGCCGCTGGCCACGATGGCCGAACCGTGCGGCGTGCGTGCCATGGCGGGGCAGCTCCTCGATGCGGCGGGCGTGCCCTGGACGGAGATTTTCGTCGGCGGGGGCGTCACGGCGGTCGCGGCCGCCGTCATGGCCGGGCTCGGCGTTGCTGCGTTGGCTCCGCGCATGCTGCCCTTCGGCGCCGTCGAAGTCGGCCGCAGGCTCGGCCTTCCGGACCTTCCGCGCTTGCCGGTGCTGCTTCACACGAGGATCAGGGACGGCCGCCCGCGCGATGCGCTCGCCGCGCTTTCGGCCGCCTTCAGGAGCGCGGTGCGTGGCTAGGGCGTTCCCCCGTTTCACGGAATCGGGGAAACGCCTATATCTCTGCGTGATCGCGTTTTCTTCACGCGAATCGGTCTCCACTTCGCTCGAAAACGCTCTGGGCACAGGGGCCCCACCCCAAATGCGCCCGGGCGAGAGGCCGAGGTCGACACCGTCCGTCTCCCGCGACCGGGTTGCCTCGGTTTCTGGCCTGACGGTAGGGCAGAAATTCGCTGGACGGCGAAAAGCGCATACCGTCGCGCGCACGGCCGGAGCCCATCGTTTCAGGGCGATAGGCTCCGATAGGGAGTGCTTGATTTTTTGTTTGATTTCAGCTGGTTATTAGGGTGTGGCAATCGTTCGCGAGAGGCCGCGAACGTGCATCTTTCATTCCCGTTCGATGGCCAACAAGCTTGATTTCGCAATGTAGTTATTGAGATTTCCGCCTGCGGTGCAAGTCTATACCAAGTCCGATACCTTTCGTTGAACAGCGGTGTATTTGCGGATCCGATATAGTGGTTCTTCTCGCCACAAACGTGGGCGCATCATAAACGAGGTCCGCGAGAATGCAGGCCCCAGGGGTGATGGCTCAACACCTGATCGCTACTGGCGCACACCCCGCACCTCGGATTGCGCGGATCTGCACCCAGCTTGATCTGTTCGCCCTCGGCCCCGGTGGCGCCGATGGTCGCGACCGTTTCGATGCCGGAGCGCCGAAAGACGACAGGGCGCATCACCAGTTCTGCCGATGCGCCTCCAAGGCGGTGGAGATAATTCCTTGGCACTCGGGTCCGCAAAGGGGCCCTTGGTGCGGGCTGCGATCTTCGAGGCCCGGGATGTCTCACCGCGAGTGATCCCATGCGAAACACCTTTCGACTGGTTTCCGGCTTGTGGCTCGGCACGCTGGCGGCGTTGCCGGCTTCGGCGATGCCCCTTGCCCCATCCCCTGTACCGGCGACCGCCTCCACGACACTGGTCGCCCAGGGCTGTGGCCCGGGCTGGTGGCGCGGGCCCTGGGGCCATTGCCGCGACACTCCCTATACCGGCCGCGTGCCGGGCGGCGGGTGGGTCTACGACCTGCCCCCCGCCTATGGCTATTTCGGCAATGGCTGCCCACCCGGCTACTGGCATGGGCCCTGGGGGCATTGTCGCGATACCCCCTATCACGGCCGGCTGCCCGGCGGCGGATGGCAGTGACGGTGACGACCGTCTCCCGCTCAGATCCAATGAGACAAGAGATATTGATCATGAACCGCACTCTCATGGCCGCCCTGATGGGTGCGCTTGTCATCGCGGCGCCCACAGCGCAGGCCCAGACGGCGCTGCCGGCGGGCGCACTGCCGGAGCCCCCCGCCGTGGAGCTCTACAGCGGGGCGGATGCCCAGGCCGTGCTCGAGGCGCGCCTTCTCGCGCTGAAGACGGTGATGACCCTCACCCCGGAGCAGCAGAAGCTCTGGCCGCCGGTGGAAGCCGCCATCCGCGCGGTGGCGAAGTTGTCCGCCGAGCGCCGGGCCGAGCGGGCCAAGGCGCCGCCGCCGGCTGATTTCGTAGCGATCCTGGAGCGCACCGCCGATGCCGAGGCGCTGCGCGCGCGGGACCTGAAGAGCGTGACGGCCGCGCTGAAGCCTCTCGTCGCGTCTCTCACGCCGGAGCAGCAGCGGCGCATTCCCGCCTTCCTCGGCCTGCGCGAAAGCTCCGGCCTGCCCCAGCCCACCGCCGAGATCTGGCTGTTCGAAGAAGAAAACTAGGGTCAAAACAATATCATCTCGCCAACTTACGCGCCTTAAGGAGGCTTCCATGTCCATATCCTTCCTGCATTCCAAGGGAACAGAAGCGCCCATCAAGATCCCCGCCATTGGGCTCGATCTGTTCGTGCGCATGCCGCCGGCGGCGAGCTCGGGCGAGTTCTGCTTCATCGAGACCATCAATGCCCCGGGCGCCGGTCCCCCCCGCCATCGCCACCGCGAAGCCGAGATCTTCCGCGTCATCGAGGGCCGATATCTTTATGAGGCGGACGGCCGACGCTTTTATGCCGAGGCGGGCGACGTGGTCAGCATTCCCGGCGGGGTCGAGCACGGCTTCTGCAACGTGACCGACAAGCCCGCCCGCCAATACATCCTGATGGCGCCGGCCCTCGATGCGGCTGCCTTCTTCACCGAGCTCGCCGGCGTGATGCACGACGGCATCCCCGACCAGGCTGCGCTCAATGCCTTCGGTCTGAAGTGGCACGTGGAGTTCCTCGGTCCGCCGGTGAGCAAGAACGACCAGCCCACGGATTGAGGCGGGTACGGCCGCCCCCATCGACCCAAACCACGGCCCGCGGCGCGGGCCGACCCATGAGACATTCGGGAGGACATCGTGACTGATCGCGTTCTCATCGTCGGCGCGGGACCGGTCGGACTGACCATGGCTCTGGAGCTGGCGCGCTACGGCGTGCAGGCCCGTATCATCGACAAGATCCCGGACGCGGAGCACACGTCGCGTGCGGTCGCGGTATGGCCGCGCACGCTGGAGCTTCTCGACCGCTCCGGTGCGGCAGCCGACCTGATTTCTCTGGGGAACAAGGTGACCGTCGCCAACCTCTTGTCGGGTGGCCGGCGCGTGGCGGCGTTGTCTCTCGATCAGGTGCCCTCACCCTATCCTTTCGTGCTCATGGTGCCGCAGTACGACACCGAATCCGTGCTGCGGCGTCATCTCGCGGCCCACGGGGTCGCGCCTGACCTCGGCATCGAGCTGCTCGATTTTGAACAGGATGCGGACGGCGTCTCGGCCCGCCTGCGCGGCAGCGATGGTGCCGAGAGCACCGAGCGCTTCGCCTTTCTGGTCGCCTGCGACGGGGCGCACAGCGTGGTGCGCCACCGCCTCGGCCTCGACTTCAAGGGCGACACCATGGGCCTCGACTGGACCCAGGGCGACTTTCACCTGAGCGGATATCCCTTCCCGCCGTCGCAGATGTCCATCTTCTGTCACGAGGACGGGCCGATGCTGTTCTTCCCCATGGGGCCCGATCGCGCCCGCATCATCACCAGCCTCGGCCCGACGACCGGAAAGCCAGCGGTGCCGCTGGACCAGGACGCCTTCCAGAAAGTGCTGGATGTGCGTGGCCCCGGCGGCATCACGCTCACCGGGACGGTCTGGATCAGCGCCTTCCACATCAACGAGCGGCAGGTGGACAGCTATCGGACCGGACGGGTCTTCCTCGCCGGCGACGCGGCCCACATCCACAGCCCGGCTGGCGGGCAGGGCATGAACACCGGCATGCAGGATGCGATCAATCTCGCCTGGAAGCTGGCGCTGGTGAGCCGCGGCATCGCCACCGCCCCGGCGCTTCTGGACAGCTATGACCCCGAGCGCCGCCCGGTGGGCGCACAGGTGATCGAGGCATCCGGGCGGATGACCCGGATGGCGACGCTGGCCAACCCCATCCTGGAGCATCTGCGCGACGTGGCCGTCCATCTGCTGCTGGGGCTCGCGCCGGTGCAGCGGGCCATGACCGGGCTGATGGCGGAAGTCTCCATCGGCTATCCCCATAGCCCGCTCAACGGCCCATCCCGGGGCGAAGCGGCTGCGGGGTCGCGGGTGCGGCCGGTGGTGGGGGAGGTGCCGTTCGGCTCGGGCGACACGCCGCTGTTCGCCGCGTGCGGCGGAGCCGGCGCGACCGAACTCGCCTCCCGCTTTCCCCGGCTCGTGGCGTCGTCGCCTCGATCCGACGGCGGAGCTTTCATCTCGCTGGTCCGTCCGGACGGCTACCTCGCAGCCCAGGTGGAGGATGCGGACTGGCAGGCTCTCGTCCCCTATCTCCACCAGATCGAGGCGGAGCGCTGAGCGCTCATTGCTTAAGACAGATCCCGAACGGTCTTGGCGGTCGGAATGACAGCCCGCCGCACCGAGGGCTTCCTGCGCGGATCCCTCAACCTGGCGGGCCTCGGTGACGATGCCGGCGCGTCCTTCGACATCGCCTTCCAGAACGAGTTCACCATCGGCCGTCGCGACGGCGCGGTGATCGTCACCACGCCCGACCTGATCTGCGTGCTCGACAGCATCTCGGGAGAGGCCATCGGCACGGAGAGCTTGCGCTACGGTCAGAGGGTCACGGTCATCGCCCTACCGTCGCAGCCGATACATCGGAGCGTGGAGGGGCTGCGCCACGTCGGTCCGCGCGCCTTCGGCCCCGACGTCGAATTTCGCAGCGTCTTCGGGGAGGAGCCGGCATGAGCCGCATCGGAATCGACGTCGGCGGCACCAATACCGATGCCGTTCTGCTCGAGGGCGGCAAGGTGCTCGCCGCGCTGAAGCGGCCGACCACCGTCGATGTCGCGGACGGCGTGCGCCAGGCGCTGGTCGATCTGGTCGCCGCGGCCGCCGGCCGTCCGGCGCTGGGGCGGATCGAAGCGGTGATGATCGGCACCACGCATTTCACCAATGCCGTGGTAGAGCGCCGCCATCTGGATCGCGTCGCGGCGCTGCGCATCGGCCTGCCCACCCGTGCAGACGCTCGACATGGAGGACATTCCGATCGCCTATCTGCCCGGCAATGCGCGGCGCGTCCGCGTGCGGGTCATCGGGGATGTCGCACGGCTCACTGCCTAGCGGGTCCCCCGGATGGCGGCGGAATATCCGGCGCCATCCGATGCATCGCCCGGCGGTCCAGCGGCCGCGTGGGTTCATTTCATCCCTTGTTCCGGATCCAGCGACGTTCGGGCCCTTTCCTCCCGAGCCGCTATTTCTGCTTTGCGGTGAGCGGCACGTAGCAAGGCGTCCAGATCTTGGCGCGGATACGCTCCTCGATCTGATCGACGCTCACGCCGGGAGCATGGCCTTCCTTGTGCGTCTGCATCGCGACCGCGAGCGCGACATTCGCCGCGACCTCGCGCAGCGCGCTGACCGGGGGCAAGAGATTGTGCTTCGGGTTGTCGCGCGCAGGCGACGCATCGGCCAGCGCCTTCGCTGCCGCCATGAACATGCCGTCCGTGACGCGGCTCGCGCCGACCGCCAGAACGCCGAGGCCAACACCTGGGAATATGTAGGAATTGTTGGTCTGGTCCACCTTGAAGCGGGCGCCGTCGCGCATGAGCGGGGGAAACGGGCTACCGACACCCATCAGCGCCCGTCCTCCGGTCCAGGCTTCCATATCCGCCGGCGTCGCTTCCGCGCGCGAGGTCGGATTCGACAGCGGAAAGATCACCGGCCGCTGGTTGCACTCGGCCATGGCGCGGACCACCGGCTCGCCGAAGGCGCCGGCCTGGCCGGAGACGCCGATCAGCACCGTTGGTCGCGCATTGCGCACCACGTCGAGAAGCTCGATCCTGTCGGGATGGCCCAGCGTCCAGCCGTCGATCGCCTGCCGCTTCTGCACGAAGGGGACCTGGAACGGGGCGAGGCCGTCCATGCCTTCGACCAGGAGGCCGTTACGATCGACCATGAAGAAGCGCGCCGCCGCCTCGCTCTCCGACAGGCCGGCGTCGCACATGGCCGCGCGGATCAGGCCGGCGATGCCGCAGCCGGCCGAGCCTGCGCCAAAGACGGCCACACGCTGTTGGGTCAGCGGCACGCCGGTGACAGTGATGGCCGCCAGCAAGGTGCCGGTCGCTACCGCGGCCGTGCCCTGTATGTCGTCGTTGAAGGTGCAAAGCCGGTCGCGATAGCGCTCGAGCAGGCGCGTCGCATTGTCCTTCGCAAAGTCTTCCCATTGCAGCAGGACCCGTGGCCAGCGCCGGATGACGGCCGAGACGAAGGCCTCGATGAAGTCGTCATAGTCCTGGCCCCGCACCCGCTCGTGGCGCCAGCCCACATAGAGCGGGTCTGCGAGGCAGTCTGTATTGTCGGTCCCCACGTCGAGCAGGATCGGCAAAGTCGTCGCGGGATGCAGTCCGCCGCAGCCGGAATAGAGCGCGAGCTTGCCGATGGGGATGCCCATGCCGCCCGCCCCCTGGTCTCCCAGCCCCAGGATGCGCTCCCCGTCGGTCACGACGATCGCCTCCACCGCGTCGAAGCGCGGCTGCGCGAAGATCTGATCGAGCCTTGACTGGTGCGGAATGCTGAGGAAGAGGCCGCGCGGCTTGTGGTAGAGGCGGCTGAACTGCCGGCAGCCGGCACCGACCGTGGGCGTGTAGACGATGGGCAGCAGCTCTTCCAGGTTCCCGACCAGCGTCGCGTAGAACAGGGTTTCGTTGGTGTCCTGAAGCTCGCGGAGGAAGGCGTAGCGTTCGAGATCGGTCTCGAACTGGCGCAGCGACTGGAGTGCGCGGGAGATCTGCTCGTCCAGGGTCGAGACGTGCGGCGGCAGCAATCCGTGCAGATGGAAGGCGTCGCGCTCGGCTTCGGAGAACGCAGTACCCTTGTTGAGCTGGGGATCGGCCAGCAGTTCGTATCCGCTCAGCGCGGTGGCCATTGATGCCGTCGCCTCAGACATGAAGATCTCTCCTACCCCTGACCGGTACGCCGCAGCTCGATGAAGGTGTCCGGCCCGTAATGCAGGGTGTTGCGGGCGTAATAGGGCGGCACCTGCACGTCGAACTGGGCGTGCCCGTGGCTCACGTCGCTGCGCAGGAGATCGGTGCGGCTGGCGATGTCGAGGCGCAGCCGCTCGCCCGGCATCAGCACCACGGGTTGGGGCGTGAGGCTGAAGCGCAGCGTCACCGGCACGCCGGGTGTCAGGGGCTCGGGCGTGTCGATGTCGATGGCGATCTCGGTCATGGTGGAGCGCGCCACATCGATCCTGCGGCAGGCAGGTCGGATCGCGCCCATGGAAAGGATCTGGTAGCCGCCGTCCGCCGAGACGAGGCCAGTGCGGGCCACCACGTAGGAATCGATCTCGTTGCAACTGAAAGAAAGGCTCACGGTCACCGGGCCGGTCAGTTCCATCTCCTCTTCGATCGGCAGCTCGAAGGTGAGGCGCTGGCTCTCCACCTCGTCGAAGCCCGCCGTCACGATGGCGCCGAGCGGCACCGCCGCCCATCGGTTCGTCCCGCCTTCGCCAGGCGCGCGGTCGAGGCGATGGGTTGCGGCGTCGGCGCCATTGGAGGCCGGGTAGAGGCGGAGCGCCGTGCTGCCCGGAAGGGGCCAATCCGAAGCGCTGCGATAGTCCTTCGCGCCTTCCGTCCAGTATCGCACCCGCGGCTGGGCAGCATAGCCGTTGTCCGCGCCGTAGACGAGATGGTCGAAGAAGGCGAGCGCCTCCAGCTGCCACGCATAGACCGGCAGGTCATAGGTCGCAGGGCCGACGATCAGCCAGCATTGATCCTTCGGCGTGCCGGCATTCTCGAACAGATCGTAGGCGCCGAACTGGTGCAGGTTGAGGTACCCGGCGTTCTGTACCACCACGAACGGCACCTCGATGTCGCCCAGCGCGCCGGACGGGCCGGCCGGTAGCACGCTGGTCGCCCGGGTCTTGCCGTCGAGCATGAGGCCGGCGAACAGCTGACGCGTCCGCGGCGTCGGCACCTGCCGCTGGAACGCCTTCATGATCCGCGCCATGCGCTTCTTCAGCTGCGGCCACCACACGTGCTTCAGGGCTGAGTTGGTGATGTGGCTCACCACCGCCCGCAGCAGCGGCGGCACGCGCAGCCGGAACTGCAGGGGCGTGAAGTTCGCGCCCATCCAGAGCGCGAAGAAATCGGGCTGCGGCGCACCGCCGAACATGGCGATGTGGCGGAAGTAGTCCGTGCACATCTCGTTGGTGAAGAAGCCCTTCAGGGCCGGCGGGCGAAGCCGCGCCACCTGTGGCTGGGTCAGCCCGTAATAGGAGGTGCCGAACAGCACCACCTGCCCGTCGCACCAGGGCTGGGCGGCCGCCCACTGGATGACTTTGGCGTGGTCCTCCACGTCCGTGTCGTTGAGGTAGACGGCCTCGGCGCCGCCCGAGCGGCCCATGCCACGGCGGGTGACGATCACATGCGCATAGCCGCGATCGGTGAAGACCGGCGGGCTGCCGGTCTCGTTGTTGCCGGCAGGCACGCCGGCGGCCTGCAATTCCTTGGAATAGGCGGCGAAGGCGATGACCGCCGGATAGCGGCCGGGTGCCTTGGGCACATAGACATCGGCGGCGAGCGCGATGGACGGAGCGACCTCGACCATCTGGTCCGCGAGGACGCGGCATCCGAGCCCGGACTTCGCGGCGGGTCCCGGCGTCCAGCCGGCGAGCTGCGCGCCGAACAGGCCGCCCTTCGGCGCGATGAGATTGTCCCAGAAGCCGGGCTTCCCGTTCTTGTCCGCCATGTGCGTTCTCCCCCGTCTCAGGACCGGCGCGCCAGATCGCGGCCTGGCTTCCTACAATTGCGAGATGTCGAGGCCGGTCTTCTTCTGCGCGGCCAGCCGCATCTCGCGCACGACCCATTTCTGCTTGTCATCCGGAATGAAAAAGCCGCCGATTCCGGACGAGAACAAAAGATCGAAGACACGCTCCGTCACCTCGGTGAGTGCCTGCTCCAGATCCGTCTCGGCCTCGGGCTTCGGCGGAACCACGATGACGATGGTGTCTTCCGCCTGCTCGATGATCTCGATCCTGAAATCCGGATCGGGCGTGTAGCCGAACTCGGCGCAGACCACCCCGACCGGGTCGGCGAGGAGCTTCGCGCGGTAATGGGGATCGGTGGCGATGCGCTCGTAATTCTTCTCGACGAAATCGGCATTGCTCACGGCTGATCTCCCTCGGTGCGGGCCGCGTTGCGCAGGGCCAGCAGCTTGAATTTGGCGGCCACGGGCACGAGCCAGATGAACAGGCCCTGGCTGGACCACAGGTCCATCTGGTTGAGCGGCGCCGGTGGCGGGGGCGATTGCGGTGCGCGGGCGGGCGGGATGGTGAAGTAGACCCGGTCGCGCCGCTGCACCACCACCTTCACCTTGACGCCGGCCGGCACCTCGACGCCCATGGTCTTGAGCGCCTCGACGGGATCGCTCTCCACCTGCGCAGCGAAGGCGTCGTCGGTCCAGACGCGCTTGGTCAGCTCTTTCTCGAAATCTCCGGACATGAACGTCTCCCTGCTTGGGTTGCTTTACGCGGCCTGTTCCAGCGCCCAGCCGCTGCGGGCGACCGCGGTCAGCCGTCGCAGCGCAGCGCGGGCTTGGCGGACGCCTGTCCGCGCGGCATCCAGTGTGCGCACTTCGTGGTGCGGCCGATCCCCGGATTGAACGCGTTGCAGGGATCGAGCGCCTTGAAATGGTCGACCATGGCGGGCTTCGCAAAATAAAGGTGCCCCACATTGTGCTCGGCGGGATATTCCGCGCCGCGCGCATCGAGGAGCTTCCACATGGCGTGCTCGATCTCCTCGCAATTGCCGCCCTTGGCCACGATATAGTCCTGGTGGAAGACGTGGCAGAAGAAGTGGCCGCAATAGAGCTTGCGGATCATGTGCTTGTCGATCTCTTCGGGCAGCGTCTCGAACCAGTTCTCGTCGTTGCGGCGGAGCGCGATGTCGAGCGCCACGATATCCTCCACCTCCTTGTCGTGGACCGCGCGATAGCGGATGGCGGCGCCGGCGGCGGCGAAGCGGTGCAGGAAGGCCTTGTCGCCTTCGTCCCGCGTGCACTCGAAATAGTCCCCGGACTTCGAAGGGAAGATCGACTTCAGATAGGCGCGGGCTTCCGCGATGCCGTCGTCCCCCATCTTCAGGAGCAGATAGTGTTCGAAGCGGTCGCGGTAGTCCGTCATGCGCCTGGGCAGATGCTTCGGGAAGAGGTGGCTCAAGGCCTGCAGCATCTTGGCGCTGAGATTTTTCGGCAGGAACGCGATCCGCCGGCAGAAATTGTCGAATGCCGCCTGAAGGGCGAACAGGCGCGGGATCATGTCGGTGCCGAGATAATGGATCACCACGAAGGTGTCCTTGCCGTAGACCTCCGCGCAATTGAAGGAGTCCCGGTGCATGTACTCGCCTTCGATCGGCAGCTCCTTGAAGCTTCCGAGGATATGGCGGCGGATGCCTTCGAGCTCGCTGGTGTCATTCGAGCCGATGTAGAAGACGACCTGTTCCTTCTCCTTCAGGAAGGTGTCGAGCCGCACCGCCATCAGCATCACCTTGCCGGCGCTGCCGGAGGCCTCGAACAGGCGGCGTGGATCGGCGTTGAAGCGGGAGGGGGTTGGCGCCTCGATGTCACGTACATGGTCGGCATAGTCATGGTCCGAGGCGGCGCGGGAGGGGTCGTTGACGATGTCGGCGGGGGTGAAATCGCCGCTCTCGATCCGCCGAAGGATCGTCTCCGGGTCGTTGCCCAGCGCGATGCCCAGGTGATTGACGAGATGCAGCCCGCCCGCCTCATCCAGCCGGGCGAACAGGGCAAGCTGGGTGAAGGCCGGACTACGATGGATCAGGGCGCCGCCGGAATTGTTGCAGACGCCGCCGAACACCGATGCGCCGATGCAGGACGAGCCGATTTCCGAGTGCGGCGCGCGGCCGATCCTGTCCAGCGCCTTCTCCAGATGGAACAGGGTCGTGCCCGGCAGGCACACCACCTGTGTTCCATCGTTGATCAGATGCAGGCCCTCAATACGCATGGTGTTGATGAGCACCACGCCACGGTCATAGTCGTCGCCGTCAGGGGTCGATCCGCCGGTGACGCCGGTGTTGGCCGACTGCAGGATGATGATCTTGTTTGCCGAGATGCAGGCCTTCAGCACCCGCCACTGCTCCACCAGCGACCCCGGCCGCACCACGGCAACCACCGGCCCGTTGCCGAACCGGATGCCGGTGCGAAAGCGCCGCGTCGCCTCGGGGCTTGTCAGGACATGCGATCGACCGACGATGTCCTGAAGGTGCCCGATGAGGGCCGCGTCATCGTCGAGCGTCTTTTGTCCAACTGCATCACGCGCCGGAACGGTCAGATCGAGAAATGCGCCATCCATGGCATCCGCTCCCTTGCACAAGCTGTGATTTCAGCGTCGAGAGAAGAAGTTCCGGATGCTCAAGTCGGGGGCCAGGCGGTGACGACCTCGATGAGGGAGGGCTTGCCGGCCTTGAGCGCGCGGGTGAAGGCGGCGGCGAAGGCCGCATCGGTGTCGACCCGCACCGCCTCCACCCCGTAGCCCGTGGCGATGGCGACGAAATCGATGTCCGGCACGTCCAGGGCAGGCACGTGCTCGGCTTTCAGCACGCCGGCGAACCACCGCAGGGCGCCATACGTGCCGTTGCGCATGATGACGAACACCACCGGCACCTTATGCTGCGCCGCCGTCCACAAGGCGGTGACGCTGTAATTGGCAGAGCCGTCGCCGATGAGCGCGATCACCTGCCGGTCCGGCTCGGCGAGCTGCACGCCAACGGCGGCCGGCATGGCGAAGCCGAGGCCGCCTGCCGCCCCGAAATAATAGCTCCCCGGCTGCTCCCAGCGCATCCGCTCCCACATGGCCTCGATGGTGGAGGTGGATTCGTTCACATAGATGGCGTCGCGCGGGGCGAGCTCGTCCATGAGGTCGAGGACGCGCTCGGCGGCGAGGGGGGCAACGCCCGCCGCGGCCCGTGTCGGTGTCTCCCGCGGCTGCGGCTCCGGCCGTGCCGCATCGCTGACCTTGTCGGCGAGCGCTGCGAGGATAAGGCCAATGTCGCCGACCACCGCATCGCCCATGGGCGCGCGCGACGCCTCGTCGGGGTCGCAGGTGATCTGGATCAGCTCGGCCCCGGGCGGCAGCAGGGGGCCGGGCTCGTACTGGTGATAGCGGAACACCGGCGCACCGGCCACCAGCACCAAATCGTGGCCTTCCAGCTGCCTGGAGATATCGGCCATGCTGGCGGTCAGGAGGCCGCGGAAATTGCGATGGGTAGTGGGAAAGGGGCAGCGCGGCGCCGAAGGGGCGACCCACACCGGTGCCTTCAGCCGCTCGGCGAGGCGCACCGCGTGCGCGTTCGCGCGCGCCGCGTCCACGTCCGGCCCCAGCACGATCACAGGATTGGTGCTGCGATCAAGGCGCGCGGCAAGCGCGGCAAGCGCTCCGGTATCGAGCGCGCCCGCGGCGGAGACCGTGCGCGTCAGCAGCCGCAAGGATTCCGGCTCGGCGGGCTTGTCCCAGTCGTCATAGGGGATGGAGAGATAGACCGGCCCCGGCGCGGGCAAGGCCGACAGGTGCAGGGCGTGGCTCATGGCAAGGGGCACGTTCTCCGCGCGGGCCGGCTCGCAGGACCACTTCACCAGCGGCTTTGGCAGCGTGGTCGCATCGATGTTGGTCAGGAGCGCCTCGATGCCCATCATGGCACGAACCTGCTGGCCCGCAGTCACCACCAGCGGCGTATGGGCATTCCAGGCGTTGGCGAAGCCACCCATGGCGTTGCCCGTGCCGGCTGCGGAGTGGAGGTTGACAAAGGCGGTGCGGCCCGTGGCCTGCGCGTAGCCGTCGGCCATGCCGATGGCCGCGCCCTCGTGCAAGGCGAGGATGTAGCGGAAGTCGGACGGGAAATCCTCAAGGAAAGGCAGCTCGTTCGAGCCGGGATTGCCGAAGATGGTGGTAATGTCGTGCCGGCGCAGCAGATCGTAGGTCAGGTCGCGGATGGTGGTCATGATACGCCTCTGGAATGTCCGGTGGTCGCTGATGCACCGCTCGACTGTGATCGATGTTGCTTGAGCTTATTCGATGCCATTCGGGGGATACATCTACAGAAGTGGTGATGCGCCCTGCTTCTTCTCCCGGCCCTTCCTGCCGCCGCCTCGTCCGACACCCGCATAGCGCCCTGCCCGTCGCACCAAATGCCTTGCTTGGCGGAGCTGCCGGCAAGACCGGGCCGACTCGTGGAGGCCGGAAAGCAATCATCCGATGGCGGAGCGAACGGCGTCCGGCGTGATGGGAATGTGCCGCAGCCGCGCACCGACGGCGTTGAAGATGGCATTGCCGATGGCCGGCCCCACCACCGTCGTGGCCGGCTCTCCCAGCCCGACCGGGACCTCGATACTGTCGACGAAGCCGGTGTCCATCTGCGGAATGTCGCTGATGCGCAACGGCATGTAGCTGTTGAGATTGGTATCTTTCACCTGGCCGCGCTCGAAAACGGTCCCCTCGTGCAGGGCCATGCTGAGGCCCCACAATGCGGCGCCCTCGACCTGCGCGCGCGCGCCGTCGGGATCGACCACGGTGCCGGCATCAGCGACGAGCGTCAGCTTCTCCACCCGGACGGCGCCTGTGGGCCGGTCGACGTGGACCCGCGCCACGCAGGCGATCCAGGTCGGCATGGTCCGTTCCTGCCCGAAGCTGGTGGCCAGCCCGAGGGCGGTATCGGCCGGGAGCGGAGCGCCCCAGCCGGCCCGCGCGGCCGCCCGGCGGACGACCTCAGCCTGCCGCAGCGCACCGCCCACCGCGTTCGGCGCCGAGCCGGCGTTGCGACCCTTCGCGTCGAGCAGCTTCAGCCGGAAGGCGACAGGGTCCTCCTTGGCATGGTGGGCGGCCTCGTCCATGAAGCTTTCCAGCGCCCAGTTGGTCCAGCCCGGCCCCACCGAACGCAGCCAGCCCGGACGGAAAGCGGCGTTCGCCAGATCGTTCGAGATGGCGCGCACCTTCTGCGCGCCGACACTGTACCAATGGTCGGCACCGGAGATGGAGAACGGATCGTAGAGAACGCCGTTCGCGCCCTTCGGCATCAAGGATGGCGTCATGACCTGCGACGGCCACCCGGCGGCCGCGTCGTGCTCCATCGCGGTCACCTCGCCGCCCGCACCGAATGCCATGCGCAGCCGCTGCACCGAGGGCGAGCGGGGGGAATCAAAGCGGGCATCGTCCTCCCGCGTGAGCACCATTTTCACCGGCTTGGCGAGCGCCTTCGCCGCCAGCGCGGCCGGCACTGCGTAATCGCCGTTCAGCCGGCGGCCGAAACCGCCGCCGATCAGGTAGGTGCGCAGGATGATGCCGGTCTCGGGTCGCCCGAGCGCCTTGGCCAGCGTCGGCAGGATCAGGCTCTGCCACTGGTTGCCGGTGTGGATCTCGAACACGCCGTCCTTCTCGAATGCGAGCGCGTTGACGGGCTCGAGCTGGAAATGCAGCACGGTCGCGGTGGTGTAGGTCTGCTCCAGCGTCGACTGCGCCGCCTTGAACGCCGCCGCCGTGTCACCGCCCCCGGTGTCGAGCACGGCGCCGGCGTCCGGCTGGGCGATCAACTGGGCGGCGTGATCCTGGATATCCTTCTCGGACACGGCGGACGTCGGCCCAGGAGTCCAGTCCACCCGGACGAGATCGGCGGCGCGGATGGCGGCGGGATAGCTTTGCGCAATCACCATCACCCAGCCCGGCACGGTGCCCGAGGGATCATCGAGCACGAGACTGCCGACATAGCCCTTCACCGCTTTGGCCGCGCTGTCGTCGACCCCGTTGACCTTCGCGCCGTTCCGCGTCGGGGGGATCTTCGGCCGGGCATAGACCATGCCGGGGACCTTGGCGTCGATGCCATAGCGTGCCGTGCCGTCGGTCTTCGGCGGGATGTCGAGGGCCTGAACCGGCCGGCCGACCAGGCGCCGCTCGGAGGCCGGCTTGATGGGCAACTTCTCGAGTTCGTCCGCAGAAAATCGACGCACGGGGACGCCCTGCCGGGCGATCTCGCCGAAGGTGAGGGAAGCGCCACCCGCAACCACGGTGCCATTCTCGACCCGGCATGCCGACGGGTCGACGCCGAGGCGCTTCGCGCCCTGCTCGATCAGCGCGATGCGCCCGGCCGCTCCGGCCCGGCTGAACAGGGGGAAGCTCTGCCACACCGACCAGCTGCCGCCCGTGACCATCAGACCCCATTTCGGATCGGTGTCCACATGGAGGATGCGCACCTTGTCCCAGTCGGCGCCAAGCTCGTCCGCAAGGATGCGGGCGAGCGCGGTGCCCACATGCTGGCCCATCTCGGCGCGGATGATGTTGATGCTCACCCAACCCTCACCGTCGATGGCGAACCACAGCGTGGGCTCGAACAGGGGCCCGGCCTCGGCCGGTGGCATGCCGCCCGGCACGGCGGGATCCATCGCCGCCGCGGCACCGCGGGGAAAGCCGAAGGCGAGGCTCGCACCGACACCCGCGCCGACGCTGGCGACCAGGAAGCCGCGCCGGGTCAACACGGGCGCGCCCGGATTCATCCCTCTAGCCATGGTTCGCCTCGGCTGCCTTCCTGATCGCTGCGCGGATGCGCACATAGGTCATGCAGCGGCAGAGATTGCCGGTCATGACGGCGTCGATCTCCCCATCCGTGGGGTGCGGGAAGTCCTTGAGCAGGGCGACCGCCTGCATGATCTGGCCGGACTGGCAGTAGCCGCATTGGGGCACCTGCAAGTCTTTCCAGGCCGTCTGCACCGGGTGGGCGCCATGGGGGTCCAGTCCCTCTATGGTCGTGACCTCCGCCCCCTCCACCGTGCCCACCGCAGTGATGCAGGAGCGCGTTGCCCGACCGCCCACATGGACGGTGCAGGCCCCGCACATGCCGATGCCGCAGCCGAACTTGGTGCCGGTCAGCCCAATCTCGTCGCGCAGGACCCAGAGGAGCGGCGTGTCGTCGTCGACATCCACCGTCGTGGCGCGACCGTTGAGGGTGAAGCGGGTCATGGCTGCGCGGCTCCGGATATCTTCATGGCCTCACTCCTGTCCGCGACCCTGGGCGCGGACGGCGGCAACGGTCTTTTCGAGATCCGGCCACGCCGGATGGGACGTGCGGGTGGCGCGCAGATAGGCGGCGATGCGGGCGATGTCGGCATCGCTCAGGGCCGGCGCGAAGCCTGGCATCACGATGCCAGGGGCACCTTCGCGCGCGGTCACGCCGTACAGCATCACCCGGATCAGATTGGTGGGGTCCGACAGGGAGACCGCACTGTTCAGGGCCAGATCGGGCCGTAGTGCGTTGACCTGCCCGCCGCCGTTGAAGTGGCAGGAGGCGCAGGCCGCCGCATAGAGGCGTGCTGTCGGATCGTAGGGAAGCCCGGGGTCGTGCGCATTCATCGCCAGCGCCCGTTCGATCGCCGGCTGCGCCTCGGCGGCCCGCGCCGCCGCCTGCCCGACATCGGCGAAATAGAGGCCGAGCGCGGCGATGTCCGCGTCGGGAAGGCGGGCGAGGCCATCGTGGACGACGGGCGACATCGGACCGGCCGCGACGCCGTGAAACCGGCTGACGCCGCGGCGGAGATAGGTGACGAGCTCATCCTGGCTCCACGGCACCGGCGAAGGGTTCGCCTTCGTCAGGGGCGGCGCCACCCAATGGTCGATCGGCGCGCCCGCGAAGGCGTTCCCACGCTCCTCCGCGCCCAGCGCGTTGCGGGGCGTGTGGCAGGCGCCGCAATGGCTGATGCCCTCTGCCAGATAGGCGCCTCGGTTCCAGACCTCGCCGCGCGCGGGCTGCTCGACATAGCGCCCCGGCTGGAAGAATAGCAGCTTCCATCCCGCCTGAAGCGGGCGCAGGTTGAGCGGGAACGGCAGGCCGTTTTCAAGGGGTGCCGCCCGCACGGGGGTACGCGTCATCATGTAAGCGTAGAGCGCGGCGACGTCTGCGTCGGTCAGCTTGGTGAAGTGGTCATAGGGAAAAGCCGGAAACAGATGCGAGCCGTCGCGCGACACGCCCGAATGCATGGCCCGCCGGAAGGCGGCCTCCGACCAGCTGCCGATGCCCGTCTCCACTTCGGGGGTGATGTTGGTGGAATAGATGGTGCCGAAGCCGGTCTGCATCGCATAACCGCCGGCATAGGGCGCGCCGCCCGGCGCGGTGTGGCAGGTGGCGCAATAGCCGGCGCCGGCCAGCACCGCGCCGCGGGCGACGAGGTCCGGAGCGAAGCTTGAGACTGCGGGCGGCGTGATGGGCGCGATCGCCGGGCGCCAGGCCAGGGCTGCGAACCCTCCGACCCCGATCACAAGGAGTGACATCAAGCCGATGAGCGTTCGCTTGAGCAATTGCAACACTCCCCTGCTGGCCTGCCGTCCGCGATCGAGAACTCCTGAGGCCGGCACCTGAATCCAGCTTGGCAGGGCGCCGGTGTATTGAGCATAAGGCGAGAAGCCCGTGACAAAGACCTATTTTGTCGTAGGAGCCGGGTTTACCTTCAGCCGCTCCGCAAATGTTTTTTCCGTCCTATGAATCGGTCAGGCAAGCGCAGCGCCTACCTCACGTCTGCTCTTCAGGAGCGCTTCGATGAAGATCGGCTCCCAAGTCAGGATGTGGCTTGTCATGAGAGCCTTGATCCCTTCTACGTCACCTGACTCAGCGAGGCTCACAAGGCGGTAGTGCTCCGCGACAGAAGAGGCCTGACGCTCCATGCCGCTGCGGGAGGAGATGCCGTGCAGCCGCATCTTGTCCCGCAGGCCCATGGCCATCTCTGTCAGCAGGGAATTCTCGGCAGCGCTGATGAATGCGAGATGAAAATTGCGGTCACTCTCCAGATATCCGTAGAGGTCATCCTCTTCTACAGCCGCCCTGACGGCATCGGCGAGGCCGGTGAGGTGCTCAAGGGTCTTCTTTTTTTTGCGCGACTTCAGCGCGAACAGCTCGGCCGCTCGCACCTCCAGCAGATTTCGCATCTCGAACAGGTTGCGCAGATCGTCCACGGTCGGCTCGACCACCTTGAAGCCGCGGTTGCGCATGGGTTCGATGAGGCCGGTGCGCGCCAGCTCCAGCAGCGCCTCGCGCACCGGGGTGGTGGACACGCCGAGGTCGGCGGCAAGGGTCGGCACGGAGTACATTTTCCCCGGCCCGCTCTGGCCAGAGATGATCTCCGACCTCACATGCCGCAACACCTGCTCACGCAAATTCTGATCCATCGGCCATCCAATGCCTGCGCTCCCCTCCACGTCGGAGGAGAGTGGCGCTTTACAATAGCGCGCCACAGCGCCTCAAGCAAGCCCCGCCCGAGTGCATGGCGTTTGAAAAAGATAATATATTCCGCAGGATATGCGGACCAGAAGGGCGTGCGCAAATTTTCATCTTGAAGCTTGTAGTGCGTCAATATAAAACGTGACGTGTGACGCGCTACTATAGCGTGGGAGGAAGCGATGGAAACGCCCCTGACGCGGTGGCTCTGCCTTGGATGCGGCTTCTCGTATGACGAGGCCCTCGGCCTTCCGGAGCACGGCTTGCCGCCGGGCACCCGCTGGGCCGACGTGCCCGACGACTGGGTCTGCCCCGATTGCGGCACCCCAAAGGGCCAGTTCGAGATGGTGGAGATGGGCTATTCGGAAGGCGGCGCCGATCTGGCGCGCATCGCCTGAGCCGACCGGAACCAAGGGAGGCAACCATGAGCAAGTCTTTCGTGCTTCGGGCGGGCGAGCGCGGCCACGATGTCATCTATTCAGACGGCAGCGCCTCGTCCTACGTGGCCGGACATCCGGGCAGCCACATCAGCCGCGAGTCCAGCTTCAACTTCCATCAATACCAGGATGGCCGCCCCGGCTTCGGCACCGTCCGCGTGTTCGGTGATGAAGTCTTCAATGGCGCCGGGTGCGGCTACAACATGCATCCGCACCACAATTTCATCATCTGCGCCTTTGTGCTGGAAGGCGAGCTGACCCACATCAACACCGCCGGCCGCGGCATGGTCGACCAGCTTCGGCAGGGCGATTACTACGTGTTTTCGGCGGGCTCTGGCGGGAAGCACTGCGAGCTTTCCATCAGTCCTGAGAACATGAACGCGATCTATCTGTGGCTCATGCCCGGCCAGCTCTATCTGCCGCCGAGCTACCATCGCGCCCATTTCGACATCCGCACGCGGCGCAACCGCATCGTCCAGCTGGTGGGCGACGCCGACGGCGCGCTGCCGGTGGCGCAGGATCTGCGTGTCTCGCGTCTGGTGACCGACCGCGCCGGCCGCTTCACCTACACCCCGCGTACCCCGGAGCATGGGGTGTATGTGTTCGTCGCGGAGGGCGGCGCCACCGTAAACGGGGCGGCGCTGGCGCGTCGCGACAGCATGGGCATCACCGGCGCCGGGGCTCTCGCGCTCGATGTTCCCGACAGCTCCGACATCTTCTTCGTCGAGACCGCCATGCTCGACGACGCCCGCATCCGCGCCTGGGAAAAGGCGAATGGCGCCGACCTCCTCGACTGAAGGCGCGCCGGGCGATCCGTCCCCAAGGGAGATGACAATGCCGATCATGGACGTGCGTTATGCCGCCGGGACGCTCGATGCGGCGGCGAAAGCCGATCTTGCCGCGCGCCTCACCGACGTGCTCATCAAAATGGAGGGCGGCGCCAACACGCCCGGCGGGCGGGCCTTCGCCTGGGTGTTCTTCACCGCCTTCGCCGCGGATGACTGGTGGATCGGCGGCCACACCGACGGAACCTACGTGACCGGTCCGGGCAAGTTCCTGGTCAACGTCTTCATCCCCGAAGGCTACATGAACGTCACGCACAAGAACGAGGTTCATGCCTGGGTGGCGGAAGCGATCGCCGGGGCGACGGGCTGCACCGATCCGGCCGGCAGCCTGCTCACCGTCATCAACGAGGTGACCGAGGGCAATTGGGGCGACGGCGGCCAGCCCATCAGCCTGGAATCCATCGCCAGGACGGTGGGCCAGGACGGTGGCCCCCGACCGCTCTGGTCGCGCGCCTATTTCGAGGCCAAGGCGCGGTCCATGGTGGCGGCGGGCTATCCCGCCGATACCGGCGGAATGCTGCCCTCGCTGCGGCCGCGGCTGCTAGCCGCGACCGCAGACCCGGCCTGATAACCGGCGCCGGGAACGGCGCGCCTTCCCACAACCGGCCGAAGCGCGGAGACACGCGCACGGCCTCCTGCCACAATCCAGAGAAGAAGTGAGGGGAACTTCGTGACCGATCAAACCATTCTGGGCCCTGCGCTGGATCGCAGGCGTCTCCTCGCTGGCGCAGCCGTCCTCGGCACCGCCGCCCTGCTCCCCGGCGCCAGCCGCGCGCAGAGCGGCGAGCTCGTCGTCTCCAACTGGGGCGGCGACTGGAACGAGCGCATCGCCAAGGGGTTCGAGGAACCGGCCTTCGCCGCCTCGGCCATGCGCATCATCCATGATCTTGCCCCGGTGCCGGAGCGCAAGGCGAAGCTGCTGGCGGAGCGGCGCCTGCCGCGCTCCAGCGTCGACGTGACCTGGCTGAGCGACGCCGACGCCTACGAGATGAGCGCCCAGGGCGTGCTCGAAACCCTCGACATGTCCCGAATTCCGAGCGCCGGCCACATCATCGAGAAACTGCGCCGGCCCTATTTCATTCCCGCGGCCTATGGCGGCGTGGTCCTGCTCTACAATCCGGCCAGGATTCCGCAGCCGCCCACAAGCTTCGCCGATCTGTGGAACCCGAAATATGCCGGCCGCGTCGGCATCATCGATCAGCTCTACTTCAACTACATCTATGCCGCGGCGCTTTCCCACGGCGGTTCCATGAGCGACGTGAGCAAGGCCTTTCCGGCGCTGATGGAGATGAAGAAGCAGGTCCAGCCGCGGCTCTATCCCTCCCACCAGGCACTGGCCGCGGCCTTCAAGGCCGAGGAGATCTGGATCTCGGCAAACTACAGCGCCCGCGCCATCCAGTGGGAGAAGGAAGGCCTGCCCCTGCGCTGGTCCTATCCGAAGGAGGGCGCCGTCGCGATCTCGTTCGGCGCGGGCATCCCGAAGCGGGCGCGCAACGTGGATGGCGCCTACGCCTATCTGGAAGCGATGCTCCAGCCCAAGGCCATGGGCGCCATCTCCCTCGCCACCTCCTATGCCGTCGCCACCGACAATGCCGACGTCCCCGTGGAGGATCGCAAGCGCCTCGAATTCACCGCAGACCAGATCGCGAAGCTCAATTTCGTCGACTACCCTTATGCGGCGAAGAGCGACGCCCAATGGATCGAGTGGTGGAACAAGGAATTCAAGGCGTGAGCGCGCTGGCCACCACCGGGGAGGGCAGCCTGACCGGCGGACGGCCTGCGCCGGGCGGCACCGACCGCCGGCGCAGGCGCTCCACCGCCGGCTGGCTGCTGTTTCCCAGCCTGACGCTGGTGCTGGCAGGCCTGATCCTGCCGCTTGCCCTCATGGCCCGTACCAGCGTCGCCCATTTCGATGCCGCGTCGCCGGACCTCGTGGGCTTCACGCTGGAAAACTATGCCCGCTTCTTCGGCGAGCCGTTCTATCTGATGATCCTCGCCCGCACGCTGTTGGTCGCGCTGAGTTGCACGGCCATCTGCCTGGTCCTCGGCGTCCCCGCAGCGTTCGTCATCAGCCGGGTCGAGAGCCGCACGCTGAAGACAGCGCTCATCCTCGCCACCATCATTCCGCTCTTGATGGGCAACGCGGTGCGCGCGGCGGGCTGGATGGTGCTGCTCGCCGACAAGGGGCTGATCAATTCCGCCTTGCTTTCTGCAGGCCTCATCGCCGAGCCGGTCCGCATCCTCTACACCGGATCCGCGGTGGTGATCGGCCTCATCGCCGTGCTGCTGCCGTTCATGGTGATCTCGCTCGAGAGCGTGTTCGAGAACATCGGCACGGCCTATGAGGAAGCCGCCCAGACCATGGGGGCGCCACCGTGGACGGCATTCTTCCGCGTGACCCTTCCGCTCGCCATGCCCGGCGTCTTCTCCGGTTGCCTGCTGTGCTTCGTGCTGGCGATGAACGCCTATGCGACGCCGGTCCTCATCGGTGGCCCGTCGTTCCAGATGATGGCGCCGAAGGTCTTCGAGCAGGCGATCAAGGTGTACAACTGGCCGTTCGCCGCCACCATCGCTCTGGTGCTGATGGCCGTGACGCTGGTGCTGAGCGTCGCCTCCAGCCTTGCGCTGCAAAAGCGCTACGGAGTGCTGTGACCATGACCGGCTCGCGCTCCCCCTTCCCGCGCTTCTTGTCGGACGGATCGTTCCGGCCGGTCATGGTCGGCGGCTGCATCGCGGCCTTCATCATGGTGCTCTCGCCGTTGGCGGCGATCATCTGGGTCAGCTTCTTCGAGAACAAGATCATCAGCTTTCCACCGACCGGCTACAGCTTCGACTGGTATCGGGCCGCAGCGGCGATGCCCCAGTTCCGCGACGGCTTCTTCACCAGCCTGGAACTGGGCGTCGTCGCGACGCTGGTGAGCCTTATCGTCGGCGTGCCGGCGGCCCTCGTGCTGGCCAGGGGGCGATTCCCCGGACGCGAGGCGATCCAGTCGCTGCTGCTGGCTCCGCTCATTGTGCCCGGCATCGTCGCCGGGGCGGCGCTCTACATGTTTCTGATCGAGGTGGAACTGGCGAGCGGCGTTCAGGTGGCCATGACCTTTACCGGCCTCGCCATCGCCCACAGCCTGATCGCGCTGCCCTGGACGGTTCGGCTGGTGACGGCCTCGCTGGTGGGCCTGGATCCCCAACTGAAGGAAGCCGCGCTCACCATGGGCGCGCGGGAATTCACCGCCTTCCGGCTGGTGACGTGGCCTCTCATCCGGCCCGGAGTGGTGGCGGGAGCGCTGTTCGCCTTCATCGCATCCTTCGTGGACCTCGAGAAATCGCTGTTCCTGGTGGGGCCGGGAATGACGACGCTGCCCATCGTCATCGTCAACTATCTGGAGTGGAGCATCGACCCGACCATTGCCGCGGTCGCAACCGTCCAGATCGCCATCATTTCGGCGGGTCTCGTCCTGACCGACCGCTACTTCAAGCTTGCGCGCGCATTCTGAGGAACGAAGATGTCGAGCATCCTCATCCAGGGCCTCGTGAAGCGCCACGGTGCGCAGGTGACTGTCGACCGCGTCTCCCTGGAGATCGGCCAGGGCGAGTTCATCGCCTTTCTTGGCCCCTCCGGCTGCGGCAAGACGACAACCCTGCGCATGATCGCGGGCCTCACCGAGGCGAGTGCCGGCTCGATCCACTTCGGCGGGCGCGAGGTCACCCACCTGCCACCCTATCTGCGCAACGCCGGCCTTGTGTTCCAGGGCTATGCCCTGTTCCCGCATATGAGCGTCGCGGAGAATGTCGCCTTCGGACTCCAGATGCGCAAGGTGGGCCACGAGGAAGAGCGGCGCAGGGTGGAGGAGGCGCTCTCCCTCGTGAAGCTCGCGCACCTCGCCGGACGCCTGCCGAAAGAGCTCTCCGGCGGCCAGCAGCAGCGCGTCGCGCTGGCGCGGGCCATCGTCTACAAGCCGGAGGTGCTGCTGCTGGACGAGCCGCTCTCCGCTCTCGACGCCAAGCTGCGCACAGAGGTGCGCACCGAGCTGAGGCGGCTCCAGTCGGCGCTGGGGCTCACCACCATCTTCGTCACCCATGACCAGGACGAGGCGTTGAGCGTCGCCGACCGCATCGTGGTGATGTCAGCGGGACGGGTGGAGCAGGTGGGCACGCCGCGCGAGATCTACCAGCGGCCGGCGACGCGCTTCGTCGCGGAGTTCATTGGCCTCACCAACCTGTTCCCGGGTGGACTGGAGGGCCATGGCCGATTCCGCTGCGAGGATGGGGAGTGCTTCGCGGTCACCACCACGGACGCGCCGTCGAACGCGTCGGTGCTTGCGATCCGCCCCGAGCACGTCCGCCTGGTGCGCGGGGTTCCCGCGCCGGATGGCGAAAGCGCGGTGGAGGCGACCGTAGAGGACGTGATCTATCGCGGCGCCCTGACCGAGTTCGTCGTGCGCACCGCCTCGGGCGCCAAGCTCGCCGCGCATCTGCAGAATGCCGGCCTCGGCCGCTACGAACTGCGGCCGGGAGACCGGGTGATCGCCTCCTGGCCGGCGGATGCGTCCATGCTGTTCTGAGCCTTGAACCCGCGCCGTCGCAGGCGCCCGAACCCCTCGATCGATGTAACGGCTGTTCCGACGGCCGCAGAACCCGCGCGCCCTGCGACGCGCGAAAGACGGACCATGGCTGAACGACACCAAGGCTACTGCACCCTCTGCCGCTCGCGCTGCGGCTCCATCACGCTGGTGGAGAACGGGCGGATGGTCGGTGTCGAGCCGCGCCCGGGCCATCCCACCGGCGGGGCGCTGTGCGCCAAGGGCCGCGCCGCGCCGGAGCTGGTGCACAGCCCCAACCGCCTCACCACGCCGCTGCGCCGCATCGGGCCGAAGGGCGAGGGCGCGCGCTGGGAGGAGATCGGCTGGGACGAGGCGCTGGACGAGATCGCAGGCCGCCTCGTCGCCATCCGGGACGAATCCGGCGCGGAGGCGGTGGCTTTCGCCGCCACGACCTTCAGCGGCTCGCCCATCGTCGACAGCTACGAGTGGGTCGAGCGCTTCGTGCGCTGCTTCGGCAGCCCGAACCTCATCTATGCCATCGAGATCTGCGGCTGGCACAAGGACTATGCCCACGCGCTCACGTTCGGGCGCGGGCTCGGCGTGCCGGACTACGACCACGCCGATGTGATCGTCCTGTGGGGGCACAATCCGGCGCGGACCTGGCTGGCCCAGGCGAGCCGGGTGGCGGAGGCCCGCCGGCGCGGCGCGAAGGTGGTGGTGATCGATCCCAAACCGGATGGATCGGGCCAGCAGGCAGACCTGTGGCTGCGGATGCGGCCGGGTGCGGACGCGGCCCTCGCCATGGGTGCCATCCACCATCTGATCGCGAGCGGGCGCTTCGCAGACGACTTCGTGCGGCGCTGGACCAATGCGCCATTGCTGGTGGATATCCGCACCGGCCGCCCGATGCGTGCCGACGCGGTGGGCCTGGGCAGCGCGGAGTGCTTCCTCGTGCTCGACGCGGCAGGCGAGCCGCAGCCCTGCGACACGACCCGGGTTCTGGAGCATGCCGAAGGCGTCCGGCTGGACGGGCAGGCGCACCTCGCCGGAACGGATGGCCGCGCGATCGAGGCGGAGACTGTCTTCCGCCGCCTCGCCGAGCGCGCCCGGCAATATCCGCTGTCCCACGTCTGCGAGTTGACGGGGCTCGGCCCGGCGGAGGTCGAGGCCTTCTACGCGCTGCTGGAAGGCGCCCCGCGCGCCGCCTATTACGCCTGGACCGGCGTCGGCCAGCACACCAACGCCACCCAGACCGAGCGTGCCATTGCCACCCTGTTCGCTCTCGTCGGCTCCTGCGACCGGGAGGGCGGCAACATCTGGACCGTCCCGCCGCCGGCCAACGCGCTGAACGACCTGTCCCTGCTGCCGCCGGGCCAGAAGGAGAAAGCGCTCGGCCTCGCGGAGCTGCCGCTCGGTCCGCCTGCTCATGGCTGGATCACCGCCCGCGACTTCGCACGCGCTGCCATCGACGGCGTGCCCTACAAGGTGCGTGCGCTGATGAGCTTCGGCACCAATTTCGCGGTCTCGCAGGCCGACACGGCCCGCAACCTCGCGGCGCTGCAAGCCCTCGAGTTCCATGTCCACGCCGACATGTTCATGAACCCCACCGCCGCATGCGCGGACATCGTGCTGCCGGTGAACATGCCGTGGGAGCGCGACGCCTTGCGCATCGGCTTCGAGATCACCCAGGCGGCGGTGGAGACGATCCAGTTCCGCCGGAAAGTACTGGAGCCCCTCGGAGAAGGCAGGGCGGACCATGAGATCGTGATGGCTTTGGCGACGCGCCTCGGGATGGCAGCCGAATTCTTCGGCGGCGACATCGAGGCTGGCTGGAACTACCAGTTGGCGCCCCTCGGCCTCACCGTCGAAGACCTGCGTGACACGCCGGACGGGGTGCGCGTGCCGCAGCCTTTCGCCCATGCGAAGTTCGCTACGCAGGAGGCTGATGGCACCGTGCGCGGCTTCGACACCCCGACCCGCCGGGTGGAGCTCTACAGCGCGCGCCTGCTGGAGCATGGCCACGACCCGCTGCCCGATTTCGTGCCGCCCTATGCCGACGAGGACAAGGCGCTGCCGCTCATCCTCACCACCGCCAAGAGCGGCTGGTTCGTCCACACCTCCCATCGCCATGTGGCTTCGCTGCGCCGCAAGGCGCCGGATCCTGCGGTCGAGATCAGCCCGGACCTCGCCGCCGCCCGCAGCCTTGCGGCCGGGGACTGGGCCCAGGTGCGCACGCGGGATGGGGCAGCGCGCCTTCGGGTGCGCATCAACACGGCGCTCGATGATGCGACCGTGGTGGCCGACTTCGGCTGGTGGGAGGCGTGCGTGCCCCTCGGCCGGCCCGGCACCGGCAGCCATGGGCCGGACACCGCGAACATCAACGCCGCCCTCAGCGATGCCGCCCGCGATCCGGTCAGCGGGTCGGTGCCGCTCAGGGCGGTGCGCTGCGAGATCATGCCGCTGCCCGAGGCCAATCGCGGCCGATGGCAGGGTGAGCGCCGCTTCATCGTCGCCGCCGCGCATGCGGCGGATGCGCAGACCCGCGCCCTGACGCTGGTGCCAGAGGATGGCGACGCGCTGCCGGGCTTCCTGCCTGGTCAGCATGTGGTGGTACGCCTGCAGCAGGGCGGTCCGGCGCGGGCCTATTCCTTGACCGGGCCGCCCGCCGCGCCCCGGACCTTCTCCATCGCCGTGCGACGCAATCCGGCCTGTGCGGATGGCGAGGAGGCCGGCTTTCTCTCTCACCGCATCCAGGAGCTTGAGGCCGGCGACGCTTTGCTGCTGGAACCGCCCGCCGGCGTGTTCACTCCCCCGGTGGACGGCACCCGCCCGCTCCTCCTGATCGCCAACGGCATCGGCATCACCCCGTTCGCATCGCTTCTTGAAGCGTTGGCGGAGGCGCCGGCCGGCCGCGCCGGAGATGTACTGCTGCTGCACGGCTGCCGCTGCCGCGCTGAACACCCGCTCGCCGACCGGCTTGATGCCCTCGCAGTGCGCATTCCATCGCTGCGCAGGATCACGGCCTATTCACGGCCCGATGCGCAGGACCGCGCCGCGCACCGGTTCGTGGAGGGGCGCCTCGACATCGACGCCCTGTGCGCCAGCGGTGCCCTGCCCGATGCGCCGGTGGGCAGGCCGATCGCCTACATCTGCGGAACTCCGGATTTCATCGCCACCATGCGGCAGGGGCTGATGCGATGGGGTGTGCCGGGCTTCGACATCTTCACCGAGGCCTTTTCCATCGCGGCCGAGATGCCGCGCCGGCTCGCACCGAGGCGCGTGACCGTGGCGGGAGCCAACCAGTCTTTCGTGTGGACGCCGCAAGCCGGTTCGCTGCTCGATGCGGCGCAGGCGGCGGGGATCCAGCTGCGCAGCGGTTGCCGGGTGGGTCAATGCGAAAGCTGCGCCGTCGCGCTGGTGGACGGCCAGGTCGCCCACCTCGTGCCGGTGGAGGCGGATGCCGGCACCTGCCTCGCCTGTCAGGCGGTGCCCCTCACCGATCTGACCATATCTCCGTGATCGCACGAGGATGACGTCACGTTCAACGCCGCCCCCAGTCCATGCCCTGCCGCACCGAAGGAAGGAAAGGTCATGCACGAGAGAACCTCATCCCGCCGCGCCATGCTCCGTCTTGCCAGCATCGCCGCCGGCGCCGCCGTGGCGGCAGCTTCCGCTCAAAGCGCGAAGGCGTACCAGGGCAATATGGAGCGCGCCATCGGCGAACTCGAGATCGCCCTGCGCTCGCTGCGCGAGGCGACGCCCGACAAGGGCGGCCACCGGGAGCGCGCGATGGAACTGATCCGTCAGGCGATGCACGAGGTGCAGTCGGGCATCGACTATGCCGCCCGCAAGTTCGGCGACTGAGGCGGAAGCACTCACCCGTGCAGCTGTGGTTCCATCGACTTGCGGCCGACAATCCACAAGCTCGTCGTTTGGGTTGAAAGAAGAGCGGCGGACCAGGGTCGAGCCGCCTCAGCCGCATCCCGGCAGGTCGGGATGCGTTGAACGGGCTGGGATTCTCTGCCATCTTCCGGCTACTTTCGGGGCTGTCCGAGCGTGAAAGACACGGAGCGCGAACTCGCCGATTGCGTCGGCGCCATCTATCAGGCCGGCGCCGGGGACGGCAGCTGGTTCGACGTTGGCGACCGCATCTGCCGGATCATGGATGCCCGGCGCGCTTTGCTGAACCTCGGCGGCCCCGGGGGGCCTCGCAACTTGCTGATGCCTGCCGACGGCAGCGAGAGCGCATATTCGGACTATTTCCACGCCAGAGACCCCTATGCTGCCAAGGCCCGCTACGACTTTGCGACAGCGCGGGCCTACCACCTCGGCAACGCGAAGCTCGGCGCCGAGCTGGTCGCCGAAACCGAACTCCTCCGCAGCGAATATTACTTCGACTTCGCCCGGCATCACGAGCGTCGCCATGTGATCGGCGGCATGGCCGGCCTCACGGAGGCGACGCCCATATTGGTGTCCCGCGGCGACGACACGGGCGCATTCGACGAAACCCATGTCCGCTTGCTCAAGACCCTGATGCCGCACGTCCAGCGCGCCATCGAGCTGCGCGCACGGCTGGGGCGGGATGACGAGGCGGTCGCCCTGACGCGGGCCGCCCTGGACGCGCTTCCCGTGGGCGTGGGCGTCGTCGATGCGGGGCTGAAGATCCGCTTCATCAACGATCTCGCCCGCAGGTATCTGGCCGGGCCCGATTCCGGCCTGTTCTCCATGCGCTCGGGCCCTTATGCCGGCAGTGGCGTGTACCTCGCGGCCATGTCCCGCGGAGAGGCCGGCGTGCTCCGCAAACTCGTTGCATCCGCCACGTCGGGAGGCTCCGGAGGTGCTATGCGTGTCACCTCGCGCAACGGCGCAATCGCGGCGCTGACGGTCGCCCCGGCGCCGCTAGGCCTTGCCAATGACGTGAGAGGGCGGGACGAAGGCGATACCAGGGACCCTTTGGCTCTCATCCTCCTGCGGCCGCTCAACCGCAAGGTGGTGCCGCAGGCGGACATGCTGTGCGAGATGTTCGGCCTCAGCCGGGCCGAAGCGGAGGTCGCCGTCGCGCTTACCGGCGGCGCCAGCGCCGAGGATGTGGCGCGCGGACGCGGGGTCTCGCTCATGACCGTCCGCAGCCAGATCCGATCGATCCTGGGCAAGTCGGAAGCAGAGAATTTGCGCGACTTCGAGCGCACCATGGCGACCCTCGGCGCACTCGTGCCGCAGCTGCGCTGAAGGGTGTTCGGCCGGCCCGTCGGTCGGCTCGCGTCCCGCATAGACAGTTCTGACGATGAGGCGTCGCGCCCGGCTGGCTAGGCTGCGTCCATTCGAACCGGACCGAATGTGCGCCATGCAACAGCACGTCACCCCTGCGCCCCGCCCTCGGATGATCGTCGGGATCAGCGGCGCCACCGGGATCATCTTCGGGCTGTGCATCCTGGAGGTGCTGCGGCGCCTCGGCATCGAGACCCATCTCGTCATGTCGAAGCCGGGTGAGCGCACGCTCGCCTGCGAGACGGATTTGAAGGTGCGCGACGTGCGCGCCATGGCGGACTTCTCCTATGCGGATGCCGACATCGGCGCCGCAATTGCCTCGGGCTCGTTCCGAACCATGGGCATGATCGTTGCGCCGTGCTCGGCGAGGAGCCTGTCGGCCATCGCCACCGGCAACACCGATGGCCTGCTCACGCGCGCGGCCGACGTCTGCCTGAAGGAGCGTCGCCGGGTCGTTCTCATGTTCCGCGAGACGCCCCTGCATGCGGGCCACATCCGCGCCATGGCGCAGGCCACCGAGAACGGCGCCATCGTCTTCCCGCCTGTTCCGGCCTTCTACGACCGGCCCGCCTCGCTTTCCGACATGGTGAACCACACCGTCGGGCGCGTGCTCGACCTGTTCGACGTGGATGCGGGCCTGGTGCGCCGCTGGAGCGGCAAGCCGACCGCCAGCACTCCCACCGCTGGCACGGTGGCCTAGGAGCACCCGTCATGCCCCTGCTCGATCTACGCCAATATATCGAGGCCTTGCGCAACCTGGGAGAAGTTCAGGACGTTGCGGCTCCGGTCTCGCTGAACCTGGAACTCGGCGCCATCATCCGACACTGCGCGGAGACGGGCTCGCCCGCGCCGCTCTTCCGTGCGTTTTCTGATCATCCCACAGGCTTCCGCATTCTCGGCGCGCCCGCCGCGGCCAGCGCCCAGCGGAGCCTCGAGATGGTTCGTGCGGCGACATCGCTCGAACTGCCTCCGACATCCAGCGGGACCGATATCGCCGAGGCCGTCGCAGCCAGCCTCGATCTGCCCGCCATCGACCCGGAGATTGTCGATAGCGCGCCCTGCTTCGAGAACATATCGACCGGCGACGATGTGGATCTGAACCGCCTGCCGGTGCCGATGCTGCATGACGGCGACGGCGGGCGATATGTCAACACCTTCGGCTGCATCGTCGCGCGCACGCCGGACGGTGCGTGGACCAACTGGTCGATCGCCCGCATCATGGTGGTCGACGGCAAGCGCATGACCGGGCTCGTCTCGCCCCAGCAGCATATCGGCATGGTGGCCAAGGCCTGGGCCGACAAGGACGAGCCCATGCCTTTCGCCCTGGCGCTCGGCGTCGAGCCATCCATTCCCTTCATCTGCGCCATGCCGCTGCCGGCCAACGTGGACGAGAGCGGCCGGCTCGGCGCCCTGATGCGTCGGCCGATCCGGACCGTGCGCTGCCGGACCGTCGACCTCGAAGCTCCGGCGAGCGCGGAAATCCTCATCGAGGGCCATCTGCATCTCGGCGAGAAGGCAATGGAAGGGCCCATGGGGGAGTATCCGGGCTACATCCCGATCGGACCCGCCGAGGACGGCCCGGTCTACCATGTCTCGGCGATCAGCCATCGCGACGATGCCATCCTGCCGGTCGTCGCTGCCGGGGAGCCGGCGGAGGAGAACCACACCGTCTGGGGGACCATGACTTCGGCCCAGATTCTGCACGATCTCAGGGCCGCCGGGATCGCCGCGACCACGGCGTGGATCCCACTGCAGAGCGCACTGCACTGGCTGGTGGTGACGGTTCCGCGCGACTGGCGCCGTCGCACCGGCATCGACACCGCGCACGCGCTGTGTCGGCGCATTGGCGAAGTCATGTTCTCGACCAAGGCTGGCGTCATCGTCCCCAAAGTGGTCGTGCTGAGCGACGACATCGATCCGAACGATCTCAAGGAACTGGTCTGGGCCTTCGCCACGCGCTGCCACCCGCTGCTCGGCCATGCCATCTTCCGCCACGAGCCCGAGGACCCGCTGGTCGGCTATCGGCGCACCAACGAGAAGGTGGCCGCCAGCACCGGCAAGATCGTCTACAATTGCCTTGCCCCGGACGAATGGGGCGAAGCCCTGCCGGTGCGGGCCTCGTTCCGTCATGGCTATCCGGCGGAGATCGTCGACCGCGTGCGTCGGCGCTGGAGCGAGTACGGGTTCACGTAAGCGTCCCCCACCCCACCACACGTCAACAGCCGGCGGTCGAGAATGCGCGGCGCAGGTCTTGAACACCGAAGCTCTGAAAACCCGGGTCATCCTCGCGGATGCGCTCCACGACGGCGTCGATCACGCGATTGAGCGTCGCGTTTCCGCTATAGTTCGAGTGCGCCGTGGTGGTGGCGCGACCGTCAGACTTTTCTCACGGAGGACACCACCATGATCATCCTCGAAATACTCGCACCCGTCGGCCTGCTTCGCTGGCTGTCTTCGCACTGCCGACGTTCGTCGGCGTGACAGCAGAGGCCTGGGCCCGCGCCCTGCATCGGACGCGGGCATTTTGTCAGATCCGGTAGTCCCAGGGGGCCGAGACGAAGGCATAGCCCTGTTTTGCGCGTTCGACATAGCCAAAGCCGGGGAAATCGAGATGCATGCCGGCGACCATCACGCCATCCGTCGCCGCCATGTCCAGCACCTTTTTCCGCGTTGCCGCCGCCGCCGCCTTGTCGTTGTCCAGCGCAAAGGCCCAATCGGGGTTGGCGAACTGATAGGCCGGCGCGATCACCAGATCGCCCCAGATCAGCAGGTTCTCGCCGCCGCTCTCTACCCGCAGCCCCATGTGCCCCGGAGTGTGGCCGGGCATCGGCACCGTCGTCAGGCCCGGCGCAATTTCGGCTCCCGGCGTGATCAGCGTTTTCCTTGTCTCATAGGGAGCGATCATCGCGCGCGTGACATCGAAGCCGCCTTGCACCTCCTTGGGCGACGACGCGTAGACCGCCACGTCGAAGGTAAAGGCCCAGTCCGTTTCGGACGTGATCACATGGGCCTTGGGAAGCCGCACCGCGCCGCTCTTCAGGTCGGCCATGCCGCCGACGTGGTCGGGGTGCGGATGGGTCAGGAACACCGTGTCGATCTGCTCCGGCGCGATCCCCGCCGCCGCCAGCGCGGTGTGCCAGCCGCCCAGCGTGGGTGCCAGGCCGGCCGGCGACCCGGTATCCACGGCGATCACCCGATCCACCATGCGGATGACATAGCCATTGATGCCCAGCGTCATCCCTTCAGGGTCGTGCGGCCGGTGCGCCAGTTTGGCGGCCGCCCTTGCCTTGGCTTCGTCATAGCCTGGCATCATTGCCGGCGGGCGCCGGATCATCCCGTCCATCAGCGCGATGACCTCGATCTCGCCGACCATCCGGCTCTGGAAGTGCGGCGTCGCTGCCGCGCCGGTGCCCTCGGCCTCGGCCACGTCGGTGAAACGCAAGAGCGCTGGGGTCGCCAAAGCGGCAGGCGCCAATACCGCGCTACGCATGAAAATCCGTCTGGAAACGGTCATCATCAGATCCTTCCGTTGAACCCATTGTTCAGATCGATAAGTAACGCTAATGATAGACAGACGGTATCACTGAGACTTTTATGGATAATATAAGCAGGCCTTATGGAAAATATCGCCGCCATTCGATCGCTTGTAGCCGCTTGTGAAGCCGGATCGCTGTCGGCCGCCGCCCGTCGTCTCGGCATCAGCCAACCGGCGGTCAGCCAGCAGATCGCCGCCTTGGAACAATCGCTTGGGGTGGCCCTGGTCGTGCGTGGCCGCAACGGCGTTCGTCCGACCGAGGCGGGCCGCCTCGCCGTCCACCACGGGGCAGAAGTGCTGGATCGCCTGTCGCAGATGCAGGATGCGTTGGCCGCTCTGAGTACCGAGCCTGAGGGGCGACTGGGCCTCTGGTGTGCGCTCTTGATGGCGCAAAGCCTGCTGGTTCCGGTGCTGGCCGATCTGCGCCTCGGCTATCCCAAGCTGAAGATCGATCTGCACGCCAGCGACGAACAGGTCGATCTTGCCGACGCCGGGCTCGATCTGGCGATCCAGGCCGGCACCGGCGGGGCTGGCAGCGGCACGGTGCGCAAACTGGCCGAGGTCGAGCTATGCCTCGTCGCCTCGCGTGCCTATCTCGACCGGGTCGGCAGACCCGGAACGCCCGAAGACCTCAGTCCCCTCGATTATATCCAGTATCGGGATGATCCCGATGAAAACACCATCGTTTTCGCCCATGGCGGCACGGCCGTCGTCACCGTCGCGTTTGCCGCGCAGATGCCCAACCTGCTGCTGCACGCGGTTGAGAACCATCTGGGATTTGCCAAGGCGCCGCGCTATTTCGTGGCCGACCTTCTGGCCCGGGGCGATGTCGAAATAATCCTGCCCGAACACCGGCTGGTCCCAAAGCTGATCTATTTGATCCGCGCTCCCGGCCTTGCCGCCAGCCGCCGCGTCAGCCTGTTCGTCGATCGCTTCATCGACGAGATGGCCCGCACGCCGCACATCCACCTTGCGCCCGACCTGCGACCGTCGATGACGACACCACCGGCGTGATGGAAAGCGCCAGCGAGACTCCCGGATGCGTGGGGCGCCGAGCATCAAGATGAGCAGCGAGATGATGGTGATCGCGACATAGAGGGAGCGCCATCCCAGGTGTTCGATGAGGAAACCTGAGGCCATTGGCCCGAAGGCGAGCCCTATGCCGAATGAGGCGCCGAGAAAGCTGAAAGCGCGGGTCCGCTCGTCACCTTCGAACTCCTGCGCCAGTAGCGATGTCGCCGAGGTCAGGACCAAGGCGCCGCCGAGCCCTTCGAGGCCGCGGAGCAGGTTGAGCATCAGCAAGCTGTGGGCAAAGGCGGTGAGGATGGACGTCGTCGCGAAAATGATGAGGCCCGTGACGAAGCAGCGCTTGCGGCCGATCTGATCGCCGAGCGCGCCCGCCGCCATCACGCAGCCGCCGAAGGCGATCGCGTAGGCGTTGACGATCCAGCTCAGGCTCGCTTGGTCGCCGCCGAGGTCAACGACGCGCGCGTTTGTCGACTGGCTGGCCGGAAAGATGGCGGAGGCTCCATGGTTCGAGAGGGCTTGAGCGTCCGGCCGTCATCGCAGTGGTTCTGGCGCAGCCGAGAATGCGGCCCAAAGGGCAACCCATTTCTCTATCTTGCCAACGGCGTGACTGGCTGGCGCATCGCCAAGGCCACGGCAGTTTCCTGTGTGGCCTCAGGCACAGCCTGAACGTCGGGTCGCACGCCAACGCCTCCCCAGTTGCTTCGCGTGATCGGATTTTCAGCCCTGCCAGTCGGCACAACAACGAAGAGGTCGGAACCGAGGTCATTCAGCCCGCCGGGATTCGCTCCTCCGCGTGTTGTTGAGCTGACCACAGTAGCGCGCTTGAGCACTTGCAGGTCGTAGGCAAACTCCTCACCGGCTGAATAAGTCCTTGGACCGACCAGAACATAGACGGGCCTGCCGAGATAGCGCACCGGCGTCGATGAACTCCAGAACGACTCCCTTCTGAAGGTGGAAGTTCCGCGATTGCGCCAGATGAGGTCGTTGATATGAACACGCGCGCCCGAATCGAGGAAGAAACGGACAAGGTAAGCTACCGACGCCGGGTGTCCGCCGCCATTGTCCCGCATGTCGATGATGAGCGCGGCGGTGTACATCGGCCGTCTATGTGCGGGGAGACGATCTGGTCCGCCTGACTGTGCCCAGCCCGTACCGCAGGCGCCGATAAGAACGGCTGCGTAGATGGCGCCTGCTGCTGTTGCCAGCAACGACCGACGGCTCGTCCTGCTTCTGCCTGTCGCCGGCATCGTCGCTCTCCCCCTCGTGTTTCGGCCGGCTTCAGCTTGTTGCAGGACTGGCGGGCAGGACGACGACCTTCGCGCCGACGGGGACGCGCCTGTAGAGATCCATGATGTCCTGGTTGAGCAGTCGGATGCAGCCCGACGAGACCATCGTGCCGATGGTCCACGGCTCCACGGTGCCATGAAGTCGGTAATAGGTGTCCTGGCCATCGCGATAGAGATAGAGCGCGCGCGGCCCGAGTGGATTGCCGGCACCACCGGGAAGGCCGTCCTTCACGGGGCCGTATCTCTCAGGATCACGCTTGATCATGTCGGGGGTCGGACGCCAGCCCGGCCATTCGGCCTTGCGGGCAATCGTCGCCTCGCCGCGGAAATTGAACGCTTCCTGCTTGCCGACGCCCACGCCGTATCGAAGAGCACGGCCGTTTTCCAACACCAGATAGGCGTAGCGGGCCGCCGGATCGACGACGATCGTGCCCGGCGGCTCATTTGTCCGATAGGCAACCTCCTGGCGAAGAAATTCCGGCTTGACCTCCGTCACATCGATCGCTGGCACAGGAAACGGCTCCGTGTCGACCGACGCATACATGGAGGCGTAGAAGGGGTTGATGGTTGGTTCGGCCAGACCGAAGCTCGGCTGCTCGCGCGTGACGCAACCGGCCAATGCCAAGGGAAATGCGGCCATAAAGCCACGTCTGCTGATACTCATACTTCGTTCGCACCTCGCGAGAGCCAAAAATCCCTGTAATCAGAAACAGATGGCGCGAGTCGCGTCCATACATTATGATGTAATTGTCCCCATAACCGATGGTTATGATAAGATCATGCCGTAGAATGGCGGGCGGCGGACGAGTTCCGTTCCGCGCAAAGGATGGATGTTCCGGACACCGCTTCGTATCGCTCGCAGGTTGGAAGTTGAGGTCGCAGCCGATGGATATTGCCGCCGCACTGAGAGCTTTCGTCCGCACCGTCGAGCGCGGCTCCGTGACCGCGGCCGCACGTGATCTCGCGATCTCCCAGCCCGGTGTCACGAAGCATCTTCGTAATCTCGAACGCCATGTCGGCGCGCGGCTCCTGGAGCGCTCGGCACGGATCGTGCGCCCGACACCCCAGGGTCAGGCTCTTTATGACGCGAGCCGGGAGGCGCTGGCCACGATCGAGGCCGCGCTTGAAGGTGTTCGTCGCGACATGGGCGCGGTAGAAGGAAATCTACGCGTTCACGCTCCGTCATGCCTCGGGGCGAAGCATCTCCATGGCATCATGATGGCTTTCCAACGTCGCTATCCGGATGTCACGGCAGATCTTGTTCTCGACAACCGCGACGTCGATCTCGTCTACGAGAATTTCGATCTTGCGATCAAATATGGGCGCCCGGTTGATCAAGAGCTCATCATCCGCCGGCTTGGCTCAGTCCGACGCATTCTCGTCGCCTCGCCGGAATTTTTGAATCAGTTCGGCCCGATCGACACCGTGGAACGTCTGTCGGAGGTTGGCATCATTACGAGCGCCGCCCTGCTCGCCTCGCGTGATGTCCTCCCGCTCCGTCATAGCAGCGGCAAGTTGATCGATGTTCCGGTTCGCGCCGTTCTGCGCACCAACAACGCCAACGTCATCGCTGCGACACTGATAGAGGGCCACGCTGCTGGCCCGGTCCAGCAACTTCTCGTCAACGACGAACTCGCGCAGGGGCGTCTCGTGCACATCCTGGCCGACTATGAGGTCAAGCCGACGGAGGCTTTCCTTGCTTATCCATCCGTGCGTTTCATGCGACCGGTCGTGCGGGCGTTCACAGACTTTGCTGTTCCGGCGCTTCGTGCAGTCGAAGGCATCGTGAGCTCCGGTGAAGGGCGGTCCATCGAAGAGAACCTGCAGATGGCATAAAGCGATCATCACACGGATGAGACACCTCGCAAAACCAAGATAAATGCCGAGGCGCTCGGGTGCGAAACCGGCCTGCCAGTAGCTGATCCGACAAGACTGAACACCGAATCTATTCACACACGAAAGGCGCTTCTGCAGTGGACATTCCACGGATCTTCAACATCACCGAAAGCGCTCACCGCATCCATAACCCCTTCACACCTGAAAAACTCGCCACTCTCGGCACGGCGTTGCGCCTGGAACCGGGGACGCGTGTGCTGGACCTGGGCCGCGGTTCGGGCGAGATGCTGTGCACTTGGGCACGTGACTACGGGATCAGAGGTACCGGAATTGACATGAGTCAGTTGTTCACCGAGGATCCGGCTCGAACATCGGCATAGAGGGCGGCATCAGCGCGGGCATATGCTTACGCCCCTCGACCCAGGCATCGATGATGTCCGCCCACTGCTGCAGCATGTGGCGCCGCTGAATTTCATACTCCGCCTAGTTGTAAACTCCGCGCGACGAACGGCCGTCCTCATGAGCCAGGCACTTCTCGATCCAGTCGCTGTGGAAGCCCAGCTCGTTCAGAAGCGTTGATCCGGTTCGCCGCAGGTCGTGCACCGTGAACGGCTCAAGCGGCAGTCCTTCCTTCTTCGCCAGCTCCACAACCAAATAGGTCACGCGATTGAACGTGGCGCGCGACATTGGCGCACCGCCGCCCATTCAGACGGTAGTCCATGCGAAAGGACATCGCGCCCTTGGTCGTGACGTGGACGTACATCCCGTCACGGTCCGCGACCTTGAAGTCTTTCTCCTTTGGTTTCAACACTCTAAGTGCTGAGTCGGTCAGCATGGCGCGCCCTCCTCAGAAAACTGCCGTCAGTCGATTTCGGCAGGCCAACAGGAGAATTACGCCATATTCTTCAATGTTTTAGGCATAAGAAAACTACCGTCATCGGTCATCTGCCCCTGACGGTGGTTGCTGAAATTTGAACTAACAAGAGTCCCGGCCAGCGTCAGGCAACCCGTCAGATGCGACTCTCACCCACCGATAGGTGTCGAACGATTCCGACGATAATTTTATTTTAGATCAATTAGTTGCGTAGTGCCGCAGCGCAATTTCGGATAACGCCGGAGGGGCAAAAATCACTCCCACTCGATGGTCCCCGGCGGCTTCGATGTCACGTCGTAGACCACGCGGTTGACGCCCTTGACCTCGTTGATGATGCGGGTGGCCACCCGGCCGAGGAAGGCCATGTCGAAGGGGTAGAAGTCCGCGGTCATGCCGTCCACGGAGGTCACCGCGCGCAGGGCAAGCACGTTGTCGTAGGTGCGCCCGTCGCCCATCACGCCCACGGTGCGCACCGGCAGCAGCACCGCGAAGGCCTGCCAGATCACGTCGTAGAGGCCGGCGTAGCGGATCTCCTCCAGATAGATGGCGTCGGCCTGGCGCAGGATGTCGAGCTTCTCCCTTGTCACCGCGCCGGGGCAGCGGATGGCGAGGCCGGGGCCGGGGAAGGGGTGGCGGCCGACGAAGCTCTCCGGCAGTCCCAGCTCGCGGCCGAGCGCGCGCACCTCGTCCTTGAACAGGTCGCGCAGGGGCTCCACCAGCTTCATGTTCATGCGCTCGGGCAGCCCGCCCACATTGTGGTGGCTCTTGATGGTCACCGAGGGGCCGCCGGCGAAGGAGACGCTCTCGATCACGTCCGGATAGAGCGTGCCCTGGGCGAGGAAGTCGGCGCCGCCGACCTTCGATGCCTCCGCGTCGAACACGTCGATGAACAGGCGGCCGATGGTCTTGCGCTTCGCCTCCGGATCCTCGACGCCGGCGAGCTCCTTCAGGAACAGCTCCGAGGCATCCACGTGGACCAGGGGGATGTTGTAGTGGCCGCGGAACAGCGAGACCACCTCGTCCGCCTCCGCCTGGCGCATCAGGCCATGGTCCACGAACACGCAGGTGAGCTGGTCGCCGATGGCCTCGTGGATGAGCACGGCGGCGACGGAGGAGTCCACCCCGCCGGACAGGCCGCAGATCACCCGGCCCTTGCCCACCTGTGCCCGGATGCGGGCGATGGCGCGCTCGCGGAAGGCGCCCATGGTCCAGGTGCCTTCGAGGCCGGCCACCTTGCGCACGAAATTGGAGATGAGGCGCGCGCCGTCGGGGGTGTGCACCACCTCGGGGTGGAACATCAGCCCGTAGAAGCGCCGTGCCTCGTCCTCGATCAGCGCGAAGGGCGCGTTGGCCGAGGTGCCCTTCACCTTGAAGCCGGGAGGCAAAGCGGTGATGCGGTCGCCGTGGCTCATCCACACCGTATGGCCTTCACCGGGCTGCCACAGGCCCTCGAAGAGGTCTGATTCCGCCTCCACCTTCAGGGTCGCGCGGCCGAACTCGCGATGGTGGCCGCTCTCCACCTGCCCGCCCAGCTGCTCCGCCATCGTCATCTGGCCGTAGCAGATGCCGAGCACGGGAATTTGCGCCTCGAACACCTCCTGCGGTGCCCGCGGACTGTCCCCGTCCGGCACCGAGGCGGGCCCGCCGGAGAGGATGACGGCCTTCGGCTTCAACGTCCGGAAGGCCTCGGCCGCCTTCTGGAACGGCACCACCTCCGAATAGACGCCCTCCTCGCGGACGCGGCGGGCGATGAGCTGCGTCACCTGGCTGCCGAAATCGATGATGAGAACGGTGTCCTGGGAGGTGGGAGAAGACATGCGCGGGGCCTTGGCGGTCGGGACGGGCGCCCTCCTTTAGCTCAAAAGCCGCAGATGCCAAAGCCGCCACGGGGGAGGGGGCTTCATGCCCGGATGCGCGCTTGGCGCGCGGTGGCCGGCATTGCGCGTCGTCGGGGAAGGACCTAACCATGTGGTTCGCGTTCCGGTAGCGCGAATCGCGGGGGCAACCTTCTGTTGGCTAACGGTCCGGATCTCCTTTCGGCGCACGTCATGTCAGCGCACCTGCTGCGCGCGCGCGACGGCGATGTGCTGGCCATCGACGGCGCCCGCCTCGACACCCTGCGCGCCGTATTCGATGCCGTGGAGCCGGCGAGCGGGCAGTCGCGCCTGCTGTTCCTGGCGCTGCCACCGTCCCCTTCCGCCACCGAGGTGATCGAGAAGGTGATCGCCCGGCTGGCGGAGGTGGCCCTGCGGCTCTGGCCCACATGGTATCAAGATGTGGAATTTCCCCGATCCGGGACGGATACGCTGGCGCGCCTGGCGGCGACGGCCACGGCGCGGCGGGCGGCGGGCGCGGTGCCCGGCGTGCTGTCGACCTGGGCGGAGGCGGCGGCGCTTCTGGCGCTGGAGGGGCGCGCCCCGCACGTGCCCCACACCCCGGACGGAACCCAGCTGAGCCAGCTTGCCCGCCTGATCGGGCCGGACGGGCTGGTCTTGGTGGCGGAGGTCCCGCCCGTGGCGCCGGCCGGGCCGCAGGCGGCGGCGCTGGTGCATGGGCTGGAATGGATCGCGCGGCACATGCGCGGGGCGGTGGCGGCGCTGTTCCCCGAGCCGCCGGCGGATGGCTCTCCTTTTGATCGCATTCGCCATCGCCCGTACCGCCTGGCGGCGGACGGGGCCGCGCCGCAGCTGGGCGGGGCCGCCCCGGCGCTGGCGGGGCGTTCGGAGCGGGCGCGCGGGGAGGGGGCCCAAGCCGAGGTCTGGCTGCTGCCGTGGCGCGGGCGGCCGCATCCCCTGAGCGAGGTGGAGCAGCGCCTCGCCCGCCTCCTCGGGGCGGACGGGGAGCTCGGCCCGCTGTTCAGCTTTAACCAGGTGGTGGAGACGGTGCGGGGCTCGCGCCCGCGGGTCGACCTCCTGTGGGCGGAAGGGCGTCTCGTGGTGGAGCTCGACGGCTATGCCGACCACGGCACCCGCACCGCCTTCGTGCGCGACCGCCACCGCGACTACGAGCTCACCTTGAGCGGCTACACGGTGCTGCGCCTGCCCAACGAGGAGGTGGTGCAGGACTGCGGGCTGGCCTTGGAGAAGATCCGCGACCTCGTCCGGCGCCGCCGGAAGGTCCTGCCACGGGAGGGATAGGTGGCCGAGAGGAAGAAGTCGGTGGAGGAGAAGCGCGGCATCCTGCTGCTGGCCCTGCTGGCGCGGGAGGGGGGCGGCGCCTTCCAGAAGGAGCTGTCGCCGGCGCCGGACGTGCCCGTCCGCGACGCCCTGGTGAAAGACGGGCTGATCCGCAAGGATGTGCGCGCCCGCAAGATCTGGCTCGAGGTGACGGACAAGGGGTGGGACACGGCCGGCGGCCGGCTCGCGGCCCTGCTGCCCGAGGATGTCCAGGGCGCCGGCAGCGTGCTGCGGGCCTGGCTGGCGCACCTGTCCGGCTACATGGCGGCGCAGGGCCTCGCCCTGTCGGACCTGCTGGCGACGGCCGCGGTGGACGCCGCCGCAGCGGCTCCGGCTCGCCCGGATGACGGGCCGGCGGACGACCTTCCGGCGCGCATCCGCGCGGCCTATCTCGCCGTCACCGGTGGCCGCCTCAACACCCGCGCCCTGCTGAAGGACCTGCGGCCCCGCCTTCCGGAGGTTCCGGCCGCGACGCTGGACGAGGCGCTGATCCGGATGCAGCGGGAGGGCGGGGCGCGCCTCTACCGCATCGATAACCGCATCGAGATCACCGATGCGGACCGCCTCGCCGCGATCCAGATCGCCGGCGAGCCTCGCCACCTTCTCTGGATCGAACAATGAGCGACGCGACAGGGGACGCGGCCATGTCAGGCCTTGCCGCCTTCAACGGCGTCAGCTTCGACTGGACCCGCCAGCTGCGCAGCATCTGGCGGGATCCTCTGCATCACGTGCCGGCGCTGCACGGGCGGTGCATCGGCGACATCCTGACCTATTTCGACACCAAGACGGCAGAGCGCGACCCCGACCCGGAGCCGCTGGGCTGCGTCGTCGTCGGGCCGGCCGGCTATGGCAAGACGCACCTGATCGGCGGGTTGCGGCAGGGGGTCTGGGAGCGGGACGGCTGGTTCGTCCTCCTCGACCTCGTGGGCGTGAAGGATTTCTGGTCGTCCGTCGCGCTGGGCTTCGTGAACTCCCTGCAGGTCCACCGCGCCGAGGGCATGACGCAATACGACCTGCTGATCCTCAAGCTCGCGGAGCTGCTCGGCATCTCCGATCAGGCCAGCGCCATCGCGACGCGGCCGACGGACGATCCGCGCAGCCTCATGAACGACATGGCGGCGCTGTTCCGCAACGCCCTCGCCCGCTACGATCGACAGGGCACGCTTCAGCACCGGGATGTGCTCACGGCGCTCATCTTCCTCACCTCCGACGATCTCGACCAGCAGAGCATCGCCCATGCCTGGCTCCAGGGGATGATGCCGGCGGCGCAGGACCTGGGGCAGTTCGGCTTCATGGGCGGCAATGCACCCATCACCGTGGTGAAGGGGTTGTGTTGGCTCATGAGCCTCGTCGGCCCGACCCTGATCGCGGTGGACCAGATCGACGCCATCGTCACCGCGGGCAATGCGCGTTCCCGCGCGGCGGAGACGCTGACGGATGCGGAACAGGCGGAAGCCCGCTCCATCGTCGAGGCCCTGGCGCAGGGCCTCATGGACCTGCACGAGGTGAAGCGCCGGGCGGTGACCGTGCTGTCCTGCCTGGAGGCGACCTGGAAGGTGGTGCAGGAGACGGCGAGCGTGCCGGTGGACGCCCGTTTCCGGGCGCCGGTGGCCCTCGAAGCCCTTCCCGACGAAGCGCGCGCCGCCGCGCTGGTGGAGGCACGCCTCGCCGCCACCTATTCCGCCGCCAGCTTCACCCCGCCTTATCCCACATGGCCGTTTCGCCGGGAGGCTTTCGCCGCCGCGGCCGGGCTTTCGCCGCGCGAGTTGCTGAAGTCGTGCGAGAGCCATCGCCTCGCCTGCGTCGCACGGGGGCAGGTGTTCGAGCTGGTGCGGTTCGATGACGGACCCCAGCCGGTCCGGCCTCCGGCTGCCGTCGCGGGCCTCGATGCGCGATATGCCGAGGCGCTGTCCACGGCGGATATCGCCGGCCTGCTTGATCCGGACCGCGAGGACGACCTGCGCGCGGTGTTCGCCCACGCGCTCCAGCTGTTCGAGCGCCAGCTCGATCTGCCGGACGACGTGGACAGCGCGGTGCAGCTCGATCCGGACCAGAAGCGGCCCTCGCTCCACGGGCGCCTCAGCTTCACTTTCCACGCCGAAGGGGAGCGGGAGCAGCATTATTGCTTCCGCCTGCTCGGGCATGCCAACCACCTGGCCTTTCAGTCGCGCATCAAGGCGGCCATGACCGCCTCCGGCATCGGCACGAGGCTCGGCGGGCGCCATCTCATCCTGCTGCGCGCCTCGGAGCCGCCGAAGGGGCCCAAGTCGCACCAGCTCGCGGCGGAGTTCCTGAAGGCCGGCGGGCGCTTCATCGCCCCCGCCGATGCGGACCTGCGCGCCTTCGTGGCGCTGCGGGCGCTCGCCGGCGCGCCGGATTTCGCCGTCTGGCTGCGGCAGCGCAAGCCCCTGTTCGATGCGCCCCTGTTCGTGGCCGCCGGCCTGTGCCCGCCACCCTTCCTCGCCGCCACCACGCCCGATCCGCAGCCCCCCGCGCCGTCCCCGGCCGTGCCGGGTGCTCCGGTTTCACCGCCGGACGGCGGGCCGCCTGCGCCCCCGTCGCCCGCTGGTGCGGTTCCGGACATCGTCGTCGGCCATCGCGCGGGGCCGGCCGGCGCCGGGGACCCGGTGGGGCTGGCGCCGTCGCTGCTGCCCCGGCACGTGGCGGTGTTCGCCGGCTCGGGCTCGGGCAAGACCGTGCTGCTGCGGCGGCTGGTGGAGGAGGCGGCACTTCGGGGGATGCCGGCCATCGTGCTCGACATCAACAACGACCTCGCCCGCCTCGGCGATCCCTGGCCCGCGCCCCCCGAGGGCTTCACGGCGGAGGACGCGCGGAAGGCGGCGCGCTACCGGGCGGCGGTGGAGGTGGTGGTGTGGACCCCCGGTATCGCCAGCGGCAATCCGCTCTCTCTCGACCTCCTTCCGGATTTTTCCGCCATCGGCGACGGCCGCGACCCGGAAAGCGAGGACGAGCGCGCGCAGGCGGTGGACATGGCCCGCGCCACCCTCGATCCCTATGTGGCGGGCGGCGGGCAGAAGGCCAACGAGCGGCGCGGCGTGCTGGCCGATGCCCTGCGCCTGTTCGCCCGCCGCGGCGGCGGCACCCTGCGCCAACTCGTCGACCTCCTCGCCGAGCTGCCGGAGGGCGCGAGCGAGATCGGCAATGCCGGCAAGCTGGCGGAGGCCATGGCCAACCAGCTGCGCGCCGCCATCGCCACCAATCCGCTGCTGCGCTCCGGCGGGCCGGGGCTTGACCCGCAGCTTCTGTTCCACGGGCCGGACCCGGAGCGCACGCGCATTTCCGTCCTCAACCTGTCGGGCCTCGCCTCGGAGGATGCGCGCGAGGCCTTCGTGAACCAGCTGCAGATGACCCTGTTCACCTGGCTGAAGCAGCATCCGAGCCCCACCGGGCGGCTCTACGTGCTGGACGAGGCGCAGAATTTCGCCCCGTCCCAGGCCATGACCGCCTGCAAGGCGTCGACCCGCGCCCTGGCGGCGCAGGCGCGCAAGTACGGGCTCGGCATGGTGTTCGCCACCCAGCTGCCGCGCGGCATCGACAACGGCATCGTCTCCAACTGCACCACCCACCTCTACGGCCGCATGAGCGCGCCGGCGACCATCCAGGCGACGCGTGAACTGATGGCCGCCAAGGGCGGGGACGCCGACGACCTCGCCCGGCTGGGGCGGGGGGTGTTCTACTTCTCCACCGAGGGGCTGGCGCGCCCGGTGAAGATCCGCACGCCGCTCTGCCTCAGCCACCATCCGGCGAACCCGCCCACGGCGGAGGATGTGGTGGCCAGGGCCCGCGCGTCCCGCCGCCCGCCGGCCTGAACGCCCGCGGGTGGTTCATCCGCGCGCGGCGGGCGCGGCGATCGCGGCGATGAGGCGATCGAGCAGGGGGCGCGCGACACGGCGTGCCGCCAGCACCCCGATGAGCGCGCCCAGGGTGCTCGCGGCCCAGTTCTCGACCAGGGAGGTGCGGCCGGGAATGGCGAGCTGCACCACCTCGAACACCGCCGAGGCGATGGAGAAGGGCAGCACCAGCCACAGCAGGGGCACGGCGCGGAAGGCGAGGGCGGTGACGGTGGCCGCGCCGAGATAGGCCGCCACATGCTCCAGGTTGCCCGAATAGCCGGTGTGCGGCCGCTCCGACCCCGGCAGCAGGGACAGGATGGCGATCACCATCCACAGCGCCACGGCGAGCACCGTCCAGATCCGGGTTTCATGGCGCAGGAGCAGGTGCAGCATCGGTTTCCTCCGGCATGCCGCGGCGCGGCGCATCCCCCTCATGATGGTTTTCCCGGCCGAAGGAAATCCCCCCGCGTGCGTGTTCGCGTGCGTGCCCCTGGCCGTGCAGGCGGTTCCGGCTCCATGACGGATGGGCCTCTGCCCAGATCCCTGTCCCAGATCCCCGCCCATGTCCCCCGCCCATGTCCCCCACCTATGTCCGCGAGGCGAGCAGCGGGACGACTGCCCGGAATTTGGACGGCGTTGCCTCGCCTTTGCGCTCGACGGCCCGGCGTGGGGCCCCTAAGCGATATATCGGATCAGATATCTATGCATGGGGATCTTCGCCGGCGGCGCGCATCGCCGGCGGGGCGGGCAGGGAGGCGGCGCGATGGCGCTCGGTGAACGTGACAGGCTGCTGATCGCCGGCATTCCCAGCCGCAAGGATGTGGTGCTCGGCGTGCTGCGGGATGCCATCGTCGAGGGGCGGCTCGCGCCCGGCGCGCGCCTGGAGCCGGACCGCATCGCGCTGGAGCTCGGCTGCAGCCGCATGCCGGTGCGCGAGGCGCTGAAGGGGCTGGAGGCGGAAGGCCTCGTCACCTGCTACCCGTTCCGCGGCACCGAGGTCTCGCAGCTGCGCGCGGACGAGGTGGAAGAGCTGTTCGCCATGCGCATCGCGCTGGAAGGCCTGGCCCTGACCCGCGCCGTGCCGGGCCTCACCGGCGACGAGCTGGGCAAGATGCGCGAGCTGCTCCTCGCCATGGACGATCCGGCCCAGCGCGAGGGCTGGCGGGCGCTGAACCAGAAGTTCCACTCCATCCTCAACGGCGCCTGCGGCTGGCCGCGCCTCATCGAGCAGATCGACGTGCTGCGCCGGAACGTGGAGCGCTACGTGCGCATCTGGGTGGACATCGGCGGCACCGAGGTGCCCCAGCGCCAGCACTGGGCCCTCTACGAGGCCTGCCGCGCGCGCGACGTGGCACGGGCGCAGGCGGTGCTGGAGGAGCATTTCCGCTCCACCGCCGAGCTGGTGGCGCAGGTCGCGGCGGCGCGGGCGGCCGCGCCGGGTGCGGCCTGAGCGACGTCGGACATGGTGGCCCCTGCGCATCCTCCCGGAGCGGGAGCGCAATCGTCGGTTTCCCGAACGGGATTTTCGCCCGGCCCGTCGCCCGCGGCGGGGCAATGAGGACGTCATGACCCTGCATATCGACATCCACAGCCACGTCATCCCGCCCGCCATGGTGGAGGCCATCGCCGCCGACCCGGAGGGCTTCGCCGCACGGGTCGAGGGCGGCGGCGACAACCGCCGCATGCGCCACGACCAGGGCTATGTCTATCCGCTCTTCGCCGAGTTCACCGACGTGAAGGCCAAGCTCGCCGCCATGGACCGCAAGGGGCTCGACCTCTCGGTGGTCTCGCCCGCCCCGCCCATGTTCTACTACTGGGCCGAGATGGACCTGGCGGCGCGCGCCGCGCGCCTGGTGAACGACGGCATCGCCGACATGGTGGGGCAGGCGCCGGACCGCCTGCGCGGCATGGCGAGCGTGCCGCTGCAATATCCCGAGCTGGCCATGGCGGAGCTGGAGCGGGTGGTGGCCACCCACGGCTTCAAGGCGGTGGAGATCGGCACCACCATCGAGGGCGTCCAGCTCGCCGACCCGCGCTTCCGCCCGTTCCTGAGGAAAGCGAGGGACCTGGGCGTTCTGGTCTTCATCCATCCCTATTACGTGGGTTCAAAGGCCGGGCTGGAGAATTACTACCTCACCAACCTCGCCGGAAACCCGTTCGACACCACCGTGTCGCTGGCCAACCTCATCTTCTCCGGCGCGCTGGAGGAGCTGGATGGCCTGAAGCTGCTCGCCGCCCATGGCGGGGGCTACCTGCCCTACCAGATCGGCCGCCTCGTCCACGGCCACAAGGTGCGACAGGAGCCGCGGGTGAACACCACCGCGTCCCCGAAGGATCTCATGAAGCAGATCTACTTCGACACCATCGTGTTCGATCCGCAGGCCCTGCGCCACCTGATCGACGTGGTGGGGGCGCCGCATGTGTGCCTCGGCACGGACGCGCCCTTCGACATGGGCGACGAGACGCCGCTTGAAAGCCTCGACCAGGTGCCGGGACTGACCGCGCAGGAGCGCGCGGCGATCACCGCCGGCACGGCGCAGGCCCTCCTCGGCGAGCCCGCGTGAGGAGGGCCCCGGCCTCAGCGCCCGCGGCGCGGGGCCGGGCGGCCGGACAGGGCGCGCACGAGGCTGGTCTTCACGCTGGTGACGTGCTCGCGCATGAGCATCTCGGCGCGATACGCGTCGCAGAGCAGGATGGCGTCGTAGATGCGGTGGTGGTCGTCGTGCCGCCGCCGCACGTCCTGATACTCGAACGAGACCACGTTGCGATGGGACGACTGGGGCACGGAGTGACACAGGCGGATCATGTCGCCGAGCATGCGGCTGCGCGCGGCGTTGTGGATGGTGTCGTGGAAGGTGAAGTTCACCGCGCTGTAGGCGATGCGCTCCTCCTCGCCCAGAACCTCCTGCTCGAGCAGCCGGTCGCCCTCGTCGAGCACACGCTCCAGCGTGGCGCGCTCCTCGTCGGTCAGCCCGCGCTCGGCGGCGAAGCGGGCCGCCAGCGATTCCAGCATGGCGCGGATCTCGTAGGCGTCGACGATCTCGGAGGTCTTGAAGCGGCGCACCGCGTAGCCGCGGTTCGGCGCGTATTCGAGCAGACCCTCGCTGGCGAGCATCTGCAAGGCGGAGCGGATGGGGGTGCGCGACACGCCGAGATGCGCGCTCAGGCGCACCTCGTGCAGGCGGGCGCCCGGCTCCAGCTCGCCGGCGAGGATCTGGGCCCGGATCCGGTCCGTCACCGAGAGGGAGCGCGTCGGCGGCGCGGGCACCGGATCGCTGGGGTCGAGGCTCGTGTCGGTCATTCTGGCCCGTGAAGCTGTTTGGCACAGATAAGCCCCGGCGGCGTTGCATCGCAAGCATACAATGTGCGGATGCGAGCGAAGTCGCGGGGGGTACCGGTCATCCAAGCTTTTCGGTGTTAAAAATCAGCTCCTTGCCCAAAAGCCGGGCATGCGCGGGCACAATTTGATGCAGAAAATGTATACATCTTTTCTTGACGGCAGGCAGATTGTATCCAACTCTGCGGCTCGCACGACGTCGTGGATGCGGCGGCAGCGGGAGGTGCGGAGCGTGGCGAAAGTCATCGGTGGCGTGGACACCATGGACGGGCCCGAGCCGCATGCCGCGCGCCTCGCCTGCGCTCGCGCCGCCTTCGTCCCCGCGCGCGCCTCGGCCGCAGCGGCGGCGCGCCGCGCCATATGGGGCGGGGCGGCATGATCACGCGGGCCGGCCCCTCGCCCGCCAAGGCGGCCATCCGGGCGCGGCGTCCGGTCGTCGCGGTCAATGCCGGCGGCGTGGCCCTGCCCGCCGTGGATGCCCTCGCGGCGGCCGGCGCGGACTGCCTGTTTATCGATTGCGAGCGCACCGCCGTCTCGGTGGAGAGCGTGCCGCAGCTCGCCCGCGCGGCGCAGGCCGGCGGCATGAGCGCCGTGGTGCGCGTGCCCACCCGCGAGCCGGCCTTCATCACCCGCTATCTCGACTGCCGGGTGGACGGCATCGTCCTGCCGCAGGTGGAGGATGCGCGTGCCTGCGCCGACCTCGTCGCCACCGCCCGCGCCGCCACCAGGGGGCGGGAAGGCGACCTGCTGCTCATCGCCCAGGTGGAGACGGTGGCCGGCCATGCCCGGCTGGAGGAGATCGCCGCGGCGCCGGGCATCGACCTCGTCCTGGTCGGCCCCAACGACCTCGCCCATTCCATGGGCTTCCTCGGCGATACGTCGCGGCCCGAGCTGGTCGCCGCCGTGGACGACATCATCACCCGCCTCGGCGCCCTCGGCCGGCCGTTCGGCCTGCCGGTCACGCCCGCCACCGTCGCCGGCCTCACCCGGCGCGGCGCCCTGTTTCTGTACACCACCCTGGACGCGCTGCTGAGGCCCGGGCTTGCCGGCCTGAAGGCGGGCGCCGGGATCTCCCACGGAGACCACGCATGAGCATGCTGCCCCGCGACCGCGCGCCCTATTCGGCCATCGTCGACCGCCCGCCGCTGAAGCTGCCCGGCGGCGCGCGGGTGGTGCTGTGGACCATCGTGAACCTCGAGGTGTGGGACATCTCCCGCCCCATGGCGCGGCAGGTGCTCTCCCCGCCCACCGGCCAGACCCTGCTGCCCGACGTGCCCAACTGGAGCTGGCACGAATACGGGATGCGGGTGGGCGTGTGGCGCTTCTTCAAGCTGTTCGAGCAGCTCGGCATCCGCCCGACCCTGTCCATCAACGCGCGGGTCTGCGAGGATTACGAGCGGGTGGCGGCGCAGGCGCGCGATGCCGGCTGGGAATTCATGGGCCATGTCTACGAGCAGGGGCCGATCCACAAGCTGGACGACCAGCGCGCCGTCATCCACCGCTCCCTGGACATCCTGGAGCGCTTCACCGGCAAGCGGCCCAAGGGCTGGCTCGGCCCGGGCCTGACCCAGACGCTGGAGACGCCGGACCTGCTGGCGGAAGCCGGGGTGAAATATATCGGCGACTGGGTGTGGGACGACGAGCCCAGCGAGATCGCCACCGCCCACGGCCCGCTCGTCACCATGCCCTACACGGTCGAGCACAACGACATCCCCATGATGGCGATCGCCAACCACGAATCGCCCTACTGGCTGCAGCGCTTCAAGGACGCCATCGACCGGCTGCACGCCGAGGGCGCCGACCGCGCCAAGGTGCTGGCGGTGGCCATCCATCCCTATCTGTCCGGCCAGCCGCACCGCATCCGCTACCTCGAGGAGATCTACGCCTATGCGGCGAGCCTCGGCGACGTGGTGTTCTGGAACGGCGAGGAGCTGCTCGACTGGTACCAGGCGGAAAAGCCGAAGGCGTGAGGCGCACCATGGAGCTCCGATCCGCAGCCGCTCCTGCCGGCTTCGTCCTGCCGCCGCCGGCGCCGGTGGACCTGCCGGTGAAGGGACGCGCCGAGCGCTTCCCGGTGCGGCGCATCTATTGCGTCGGCCGCAACTATCTCGCCCATATCCGCGAGATGAAGGAGGCGGAGGACGAGCGCGACCCGCCCTTCTTCTTCCAGAAGCCGCGCGACGCCATCGTGCCGGACGGCGCCGAGATCGCCTATCCGCCGGATACGGACGACTACCAGTTCGAGGTGGAGCTGGCGGTGGCCATCGGCGGCCGGGCGAAGGACATTTCCGTCGGCGAAGCGGACGGCGTGATCTTCGGCTATGCGGTGTGCCTCGACATGACCCGCCGCGACCGCCAGCGTGACTGCCGCGACAAGCGCCTGCCGTGGGAGGCGGGCAAGGCGTTCGACCAGTCCGCGCCCTGTGGTCCCATCATCGCGAAGGGGGCGGGGGGCGACCCTTCCCGCGGCGCCATCACGCTTGCCGTCAACGGGGTGGAGCGCCAGCGCGGCGACCTCTCGCAGATGATCTGGAGCGTGCCGGAGATCGTCGCCAACCTGTCGCGCTCCTACGTGCTGGAGCCCGGCGACTTGATCATGACCGGCACCCCGGCGGGCGTCGGCCCCGTCGGCCCCGGCGACGTGATCGTAGGCGCCATCGACGGCTTCGGATCCCTCACCCTTTCCATCGCGCCCCGCGAGGCCTGAGCCATGCTGCCCACCGAACGCATCAGCTATTCCGCCATAACCCAGCGCCCGCGCCTCACCCTGCCCGGCGGCAAGAGGATGGCGGTGTGGGTGATCGTGAACGTGGAGGAATGGAACCCGCGCGAGACCATGCCGCGCACCGTGCTGACCCCGCCGGCCGGCGGCTCGCCGAGCCCGGACATCCCCAACTGGGCCTGGCACGAATACGGCAACCGCGTCGGCTTCTGGCGGCTGCTGGAGGTGTTCGACAAGCATCGGCTGCCGGCGGCGCTGGCCATCAACGGCACCGCCATCGCCAGCTACGGCCCCATCGCCGAGGCGGCGCGGGCGCGCGGCTGGGAGTTCATGGGCCACGGCTACACCCAGAAGAACATGCAGAAGGTGGAGAACGAGCGCGACGACATCCGCCGCACCACCGAGGCCATCCGCGCCGTTACCGGCAAGCCGCCGCGCGGCTGGCTGGGGCCGGGCCTCACCGAGACCTGGGACACCCCCGACATCCTGGTGGAGGAAGGCTACCACTATGTCTGCGACTGGGTGCTCGACGACCAGCCGGTGGAGCTGAAGACCCGCACCACGCCCATCGTCAACATTCCCTATACCCAGGAATGCAACGACGTGGCCATGATGCTGATCCAGCACCACAAGGCGGGCGAGTATTACGAGCGGGCGCTGGACCAGTTCGAGCAGCTCTACCAGGATGCCCGCGACAGCGCGCGGGTGATGGCGCTGGTGGTCCACCCCTACATCATGGGCGCGCCGCACCGGGCCAAGTATTTCCGCAAGATCATCGACCACATCGCCGGTTTTTCCGACGTGGCGTTCATGACCGGCGAGGAGATCCTCGACTGGTACCTCGCCGCCAAAGCGGACGAAGAGGCGAAGGCCGGGGCGCCGGCATGAGCGGGCTCAACGCCTTCCAGCTTCTCAACGGCCTCACCTTCGCGGCGCTGCTGTTCATCGTCGCGTCGGGCTTCACGCTGATCTTCGGCCTGCTGCGCATCGTCAACCTCGCCCACGGCGCGCTCTACCTCACCGGCGGCTATGCCGGCTACGCGCTGGCCAGCCTGACCGGCAGTTTCCTCCTCGGCGTGCTCGGGGCCATGGCGGCGGTGGCCGTCATCGGCTTCGTGCTGGACCAGGGCCTCTTGCGCTTCGTGCGCGGCCATGAGCTGAGGCAGGTGCTGCTGACGCTGGGCGTCGCCTTCCTGCTCAACGACCTGACCCTCGTCATCTTCGGCGGCGACACCTACACCATGCCGACGCCGGAGCCGCTGAAGGGCGCGGTGCGCTTCGCCGGCCTGTTCTATCCCAAGTACCGGCTGTTCGTTCTGGCGCTGGGCGTCGTGGTGTTCATCGCCCTCTGGCTGCTCATCAACAAGACGCGCCTCGGCGCGCTGATCCGCGCCGGGGTGGACGATGCCGAGACCATCGCCGCCATGGGCATCAACATCCGTCGCATCTTCCTGCTCACCTTCCTGCTGGGCGCGGCGCTGGCCGGCCTCGGCGGCGCGGTGGGGGGAGCGTTCCTGACCCTCTATCCGAGCGCGGACGCGGAGATCCTCGTCTTCTCCCTGGCGGTGGTCATCATCGGCGGGCGCGGCAGCCTCGTGGGCGCGGCGGTGGGGGCGCTCATCGTCGGCCTGCTCAACACGGTGGGGCAGGTGATGTTCCCGGAATTCGCCTATTTCGTCATCTTCGGACCCATGGCGGCGATCCTCGCCTTCCGGCCCCTCGGCCTGTTCGGAAAGGCCGCCTGATGCCCCATCCCGTCGCCCCGGCTCCCGTTCCGGCGCCCGCTTCCCGGCTCGGCCTTGCCGCCGTCGCCTGCGGCGCGCTCGCCTTCGCCCTGTTGCCCCTGGTCGTGCCGATCTACCAGGTGAGCATCCTCACCGAGATCCTCATCTTCGCTGTGCTGGCCATGGCGGTGGACGTGCTCGCCGGCTATACCGGGCGCACGCCCTTGTGCCACGGCGCCATCTTCGGGGTGGCCACCTACGTGGTCATCTACTGGAGCCAGCACGGCGGCGGGCCGCTCACGGGCATCGCGCTCGGCGTCGCCGCGGCGACCGGTGTCGCGGCGATCTTCGGCCTCCTCGCCATCCGCACCTCCGGCGTCTACTTCCTGCTGCTGACGCTGGCGCTGGGCATGATCGTGTGGGGCGTGTGCCTGCGCTGGACCTCGGTGACCGGGGGCGAGAACGGCCTGCGCGGCGCCGCGCGGCCGGAGGTCCTTTCCGGCCACATGGCCTTCTACTATGCCGTGTTCGCCGCCGTGGCGGTGATCACCTTCCTCATGTGGCGCTTCGTGCGCTCGCCCTTCGGCATGACGCTGCGCGGCATCCGCGACAGCGAGAGCCGCATGCGGGCGCTGGGCTACAACGTGTCGCTGCATCTCTTCCTCGCCTTCACCATCTCCGGCTTCTTCGCCGGGCTGGCGGGGGCGATCTACGCGGTGTTCAACGATTTCGTCAGCCCCTCCACCGTGGCCCTCTCCCAGTCGGTGGAGGGCCTGTTGATGGCCATCACCGGCGGCATCGGCACCCTGTTCGGCGCCTTCATCGGCGCCGCCGCCATCATCGGGCTGGAAAACCTCGTTAGTCTCTACACCGAGCGCTGGCAGAGCGTGCTGGGGCTGATGTTCATCATCACCATGATTTTCGCCCCGGAAGGGGTGCTGGGGCGTGTGCGCGACCTTCTCGGCCGCCGCGCCCGCTGACACACCGACAAGAAGCCGAACGGCCAACCAGAAGGATGGGACCTATGGATCGCAGGACGTTTCTGAAGACCGGCGCCGCCTTCGCTGCCGCCGCCCCCATCGCCGCGCCGTACGTGGCCCGCGCCCAGAGCGGGCCGGTGCGCATCGGCCTCCTCGCCCCGCTCACCGGCGTGGTCGCCGCCGGCGGACGCGAGATGGTGGACGGTTTCAACATGTATTTCGAGGAGCACGGCGGCGAGATCGCCGGGCGCAAGGTGGAGGTGATCGTCGAGGACGACGCCGCCAACCCCGACACCGCCCTGCAGAAGGCGCGCCGGCTGGTGGAGCAGGCCAACGTCTCCATGCTGTTCGGCGACCTGCTGGCCAACACCGGCCTTGCGGTGGCCAATTACGTGAAGGGCAACGGCATGCCCTATTTCATCCCCATCATCGCCGCCGACGACCTGACCCAGCGCGCCCGCATCAAGAACGTGGTGCGCGTCGCCGGCTACACCGCCAGCCAGTTCCCCCGCCCGCTCGCCGACTGGGCGCTGAAGCAGGGCTGGCGCAAGGTGGCGACGGTGAGCCAGGACTACACCTTCGGCCACGAGCAGTGCGGCGGCTTCTGCCAGACCTTCACCGAGGGCGGCGGCAAGGTGCTGGGCCAGTTCTGGCACCCGCTCAACACCTCCGACTTCAGCCCCTATCTGGGTCAGTTGGCGAACCTCGGCGTCGATGCCGTCTTCGCCATGGAGACCGGCGCCGACGCCACCCGCCTGATGCAGCAATACGCCTCCTTCGGCCTGAAGGGGCAGATCCCGCTCATCGGCGCCATGAACATGACCGACCAGTCGGTGATCCGCACCATGGGCGACGAGGTGGACGGCGTGATCGTCGCCGCCCATTTCGCCGAGGGCTCGCCCGACCCGGTCACCAAGGACTTCGTCGCCCGCTACCAGAAGAAGTTCCAGAAGCTGCCGTCGCTCTACGGCTTCTCCATGTATTCGGGCGCCATGTGGGTGGACGAGGCGCTGAAGACCGTGAAGGGCAACGTGGAGGACCGCGACGTCTTCCTCGGCGCGGTGATGAAGACCGACCTCACCGGCTCGCCGCTGGGCAAGGTGGTGAAGCTCGACGACTATGGCAACCCCATCTACGACGTGGCCATCCGCAAGGTGGTGAAGGGGCCGCAGGGCAAGTACTGGAACATGCCCATCGCGCAGTATCCGAACGTCTCCCAGTTCTGGACGTACGATCCGGCCACCTACATGAAGCAGCCGCCGTATTCGCGCGACTTCCAGGGCATCAAGAAGTCCTGATCCGCCCTCGGGGTCGGCCGCGCGCCGGCCCCTCTTCCCCGCGTCCGGCCCCGCGAAGGTCTCCCATCCCGTGAGCGATTTCCTCCATCTCGAGCGCATCACCGTCCAGTTCGCCGCTTTGCGCGCCGTGGACGAGGTGACCATCCGCGTGCCGCGCGGCGAGCGGCGGGCGATCATCGGCCCGAACGGGGCGGGCAAGACCACGCTGTTCAACGCCATCACCGGCGTGGTGCGCCCCACCGCCGGCCGCGTGCTGTTCGACGGGCGGGACCTGACGCGGGCGCCCGTCCACGTGCGCGCCGAGCGCGGCATGAGCCGCACCTTCCAGATCACCAACCTCTTCCCCAACCTCACCGTGGCCGAGAACATGCAGCTCGCGCTGCGCGGGCTCTCGGCGCGCAAGTTCTCGCTTCTCGGCCCGGCGGCCCTCACCCCCGAGGAGGAGGAGCGGGCGCGGGCGGCGCTTGCCATCTCGCGCCTGCATGCCCGGCATGGCACGCTGGTCAAGGCGCTCTCCTATGGCGAGCAGCGCCAGCTGGAGCTGGCCATGGCGCTGGTGGCGCAGCCCAAGCTGCTGCTGCTGGACGAGCCCGCCGCCGGCCTCTCCCCGGCCGAGCGGGTCATCGTCTCCGACATCATCCGCGCCTTGCCGCGCGACCTCACCCTCGTGCTCATCGAGCACGACATGGACCTGGTGCTGACCCTGGTGGACTACGTGACCTGCCTCAACAACGGCAAGATGCTGGTGGAGGCCCCGCCCGACCAGATCCGCACCAACAGCCTGGTCCAGGACGTGTATCTGGGAAAGGCGCGGCACCATGCTTGAGGTGGAAGGCCTGCACAGTTTCTACGGCGAGGCCCACGTGCTCAACGGCGTCACCCTCCATGTGGCCAAGGGCGAGGTGGTGGCGCTGCTGGGGCGCAACGGCATGGGCAAGACCACCCTCATCCGCTCGGTCATGGGCCTTGCTCCGCCGCGGGTGAGGGAGGGGCGCGTGCGCTGGCAGGGCGAGGATCTGTCCGGCCTCGCCGCCTTCGAGATCGCCCGGCGCGGCCTCGGCTACGTCCCGCAGGGCCGGCGCCTGTTCCCCTCGCTCACCGTCACCGAGCATCTCACCGTGCTGAAGCCGGCCAGCGTTTCCACCGGCTGGACGGTGGCCAAGGCGTTCGAGTTCTTCCCCCGCCTCGCCGAGCGGCGGCAGCATCGCGGCAACCAGCTTTCCGGCGGCGAGCGGCAGATGCTGGCGGTGGCCCGCGCCCTGATGACCGATCCGGCGCTGGTCCTCATGGACGAGCCGTCCGAGGGCCTCGCGCCGGTGATGGTGCAGCACCTGGAAGGCATCATCGCGCAGCTGCGGGAGGCCGGCCTCGGCATTCTCCTGGTGGAGCAGAATCTCTACAGTGCCCTCGCGGTGGCCGATCGCGCCTATGTGCTGGAAACGGGCCGCGTGGTCCACGAGGCGCGCGCGGCGGACATCGCCGAGGATCCCGCCACCCTGACGCGCTATCTGGGCGTCCACTGAAGAGTGCTCCATGTTCGAGACCGATTTTGCCGGCCGCATAAAGGCCGACAACGCCATCGCCCTGGCCGCCGCCGAGGCGGCCGCGCTGGAGAGGCTGGTGGGTGACCTGAACGCGCGGGTCGCGGAAGGCGCGCTGGCGCGCCTCACCCTCGATGCCGCGCCATGGAGCTTTTCCACCTTCTGCGCCGAGACAGCGGAGACGGTGAAGTGAGCGGGCTGTTCACCCTCGGCCTCGTGGAGATGGCGGATGCCGTCGCCGACGGCTCGGTCACCGCGCTCGCCCTCACCGAGGTGGCGCTGAAGCGGCTGGAGACGCTCGGCCCGCGCTACAACGCCATCATGGCGCTCGACGGCGGCACGGCGCTGGAAGCCGCCCGCGGCGTGGACCGGGCGCGGGCGGCGGGCCAGCCCCTGGGCCCGCTGGCCGGCGTGCCGCTGGCGCACAAGGATCTGTTCTATCGCGCCGGCCGCGTGTGCACCGGCGGCTCCATCATCCGCAAGGACTTCGTGCCGGACGTGACGGCGACCGCGCTGGAGCGGTTCGATCGTGCCGGGGCGCTCGACCTCGGCACGCTGCACCTCGCCGAGTTCGCCCTCTCGCCCACCGGCTTCAACGCCCATTACGGCCATGGGCTGAGCCCCTGGAACACCGCCTATGGCGCGGGCGGCTCCTCCTCCGGCTCGGGGGCGAGCGTGGCGGCCCGGCTGGTGCCGGCGGCGCTCGGATCGGACACCGGCGGCTCCATCCGCCATCCCTCCGCCATGAGCGGCGTGGTGGGGCTGAAGCCCACCCATGGCCTGGTGCCCGCCTTCGGCGCCATGCCCATGGCGCCCAGCCTCGACACCCTCGGCCCGCTCACCCGCACCGTGCGCGACGCGGCACGGATCATGTCCGTCATCGCCGGCCCGGACCCGCGCGACGCGGCGAGCCTGCCGGCGCCGCGGCTGGACTTCGAGGGCGGCCTCACCGGCGACCTCAAGGGCCGCACCATTGCCGTGCCGGGCGGCTACTACCGCGAGGCGACGACCCCCGAGATCCAGGCGCTGATGGACGCCGCGGTCGCCGTTCTGAAGGAGGCGGGCGCGCGCATCGTCGAGACGGGGACGCCGGACATGGCCCTCGTCAATGCGCTCATGCAGGTGATGATGACGGTGGAGGCGGCGACGCTCCATCGGCGCTGGCTTTCCGAGCGGCCGCAGGATTACGGGGCGCAGGTGCGCGCGCGCATTTTGCCCGGCTTCGGCCTGCCCGCCACCCGCTATGCCGAGGCGCTGATGCTGCGTGCCGGCATCACCCGCGAATGGCTCGCCGCCGCCATGGGCGATGCGGACATGGCGCTGATCCCCACCTTGGGCATCCCCGTGCCCACCATCGCCGAGACCACCCAGGGCACGCCGGAGGAGATCGGCGCCGCGCTGGGCCGCGTGACCGCCTGCACGCGGGGCATCAACTATCTCGGCCTGCCGAGCCTGTCGGTGCCGTGCGGCTTCACCGCCAACGCCATGCCCGCCGCCTTCCAGCTGGTGGGCCGGCCCTATGCCGAGCCGGCGCTGCTTCAGGCCGGAGACGCCTACCAGCGCCGCACGGATTTCCACGCCCGCCTGCCGCCGGACTGCGGCCCGGTGGATTGAGGGATTGTCTGGGCCAGCGCCCAGTGGGTCCCTCACCGCGGTCATGGCCGGGTCGAGCCCCGCCATGACGGATCGATCGCGGATGCCGTCGCGCCGCGTTTCCCCGTGCGCCCTCAGAAGTTCGGGTTCGCCGGCCGCTCCAGCCCCAGGAGGTGGCGTAGCGTCGGCCCCTCATAGGCGGTGCGGAACAGGCCGCGTTCCTGCAGGATGGGGATGACGAGGTCGACGAAATCGTCGAAGGCGCCGGGGAAGTAGGGCGGCATCACGTTGAAGCCGTCGGCGGCGCCGCTCTCGAACCAGAGCTGGAGCGTGTCCACCACCTCCTCCGCCGAGCCCACCAGCACCCAGTGGCCGCGGGCGGCCGCCACCATGTTGTAGACGTCGCGCAGGGTGCCGCCCTCGCGCCGGGCCTTGGCCAGCATGACGCCGGTGAACGACTTGTAGGTGTCGGCCTCCGGTAGGTCCGGGATGGGGCCGTCGAGGTCGTAGGCGCTCATGTCCGTGCCGAAGCGCTCGGAGAGCATGCCGAGGGCATTTTTCGCATCCACGAAGCGCATGAGGTCGGCCAGCTTCTCGCGCGCCTCCTTCGCCGTGCGGCCCACCACCGGCATCACGCCGGGCAGCACGCACACGTCTTCCGGGCGTCGGCCCAAAGCGGGCAGGCGGTCCTTGAGCGCCTTGTAGCCGGCCTGCGCCTCACCCATGTCCTGCACCACGGCGAACACGATGTCCGCCGTGCGCGCGGCGAGCTGCTGGCCCGGCTCGGAGCCGCCGGCCTGGGAGATGATCGGGTGGCCCTGCGGGCTGCGGCCGATATTGAGCGGCCCCTTCACCTTGAAGAACGGCCCGTCATGGTCGAGCGGCTTCACCTTGGCGGGGTCGATATAAAGGCCGGTCTCTCGGTCGGCGACGATGGCGTCGTCGGCCCAGCAGTCCCACAGGCCCTTCACCACGTCGAGGAATTCGCCGGCGATCTCGTAGCGCCGCGCATGGTCGGGATGCAGCGTGCCGAAATTCGCCGCCGCGGCGGGGGCGGCGGTGGTCACCGCGTTCCAGGCGGCGCGCCCTCCGCAGATGTGGTCGAGGGAGGCGAAGGCGCGGGCGACCGTATAGGGGTCGCTATAGGTGGTGGAGACGGTGGCGGCGAGGCCGATGTGGGTCGTCGCCCCGGCGATGGCGGACAGCAGCGTCAGCGGCTCCAGCCGCGCGGTGTAGGAGGGGTGGGCGGCCGGATCGGCATTGAGGTTGTCGCCCATGAAGATCAGGTCGAACAGCCCGCGCTCGGCGATGCGCGCGATCTCCGCCACCCTGCCGATGTCCTGGAAGGTGTCGATGGCGCCGGGGGTGCGCCAGCCGGCGATGTGGCTGCCCGTGCCAAGAAGGAACAGGCCGAAATGCATCTTGCGGGTCATGGGAGGCTACTTCCAGAAGACGAGGCGCTTTTCGGCGAAACCGACCAGGCCGAAGAACAGCAGGCTCGCGGCCGAGGCGACGAAGATGGCCGACCACACCTTCACGAAATCCACCTGCAGCACCGCCTGGTAGATCACCCAGCCGAGCCCGTCATAGGCGCCCAGCATCTCGGTGACGATGGCGACGATGATGGCGCGCACGGTGGAGACCCGGAGCCCCGCCGCGATCAGCGGCAAGGCGGTGGGCAGCCGCAGGCGGAACAGGATGGCGAGGCGGCCCGCGCCGAACGAGCGCATGAGGTCCACCGAGCGCCGGTCCACCCGGTCGAGGCCGGCCAGAGCCGAGACGAATACGGTGAAGCTCACCGCCAGCGCCACCATCACGAACTTCGACGGCATGCCGATGCCGAACCACAACAGGATCAGCGGCGACCACGCCACCACCGGCACGGAATTGATGGACGTGGCCACCGGCACGATGGCGTTGCGCGTCATCGGCACCAGGGTGATCACCACCGCCAGCACGATGCCGATGAGGGCGCCCAGCACATAGCCGACCACGGCCTCGGCGAAGGTGTAGGCGCCGGCGGCGAACAGCACCTGGCGGTGGTCCCAGATGGAGCCGAGGATGGCGGAGACCGAGGGCAGCGTGTAGGCGGGCAGGGCGAAGCCGCGGGCGACGCCCTCCCACACGGCCACCAGCAGCACCATGCCGAGAATGCCGCGCTGGGTGGCGCGCGAGGGGTGGAAGCGGGCGCTCATTGCTCGGCTCCCCAGAAAACGAGGGCCCGCTCGGCGGCGGCGACCACGGCATAGAAGCCGGTGCCGAGCAGCGCGCACATGGCGATGGCGGCCCAGATGGCGACCACGTTCTCGTTGTACATGCCCTGCAGCAGCAGCACGCCGAGGCCCACCGTGTCGCCGAACCACTCGCCGACGATGGCGCCCACCAGCGACAGGGCCGAGGCGAGGCGCAGCGCCACGAAGATCTGCGGCAGGGCGGCGGGCAGCTGCAGGCGCCGCAGCAGCTGGAAGCGGCCGGCGCCGAAGGAGCGCAGCAGCGCTTCCTGTCGCGGATCGACGCTTTCGAGGCCGAGCAGGGTGTTCACGGTGACCGGGAAGAAGGTGAGGTAGAAGGAGATGGCCGCCTTGGCGATCAGCGTGTTGCCGAACCACAGCACCACCAGCGCCCCGAAGGCGATGACGGGAATGGTCTGGGACACCACGAAGATGGGGAAGATGAGCTCCTTCAGCACCTTCGCCCGGAAGAAGACGACGCCGGTGGCGATGCCGAACAGGGCGCCGGAGACAAAGCCCATCAGCGTCTCGGTGAGCGTGCGCAGGAAACCCTGCACGTAGGGCTCGGGCGTCGCCAGGATGGCGCCGATGACAAGGCTCGGGCGCGGCACGTACCAGGGCTTCACGCCGAACAGCACGATCAGCCCCTCGGCGGCGACCAGCACGGCGAGGAGGATGGCGAGGCCCCGCGCGCCGCGCAGGAGGACGCCCGCCAGCGGCGCAAGGGGGGAAGGGGTGGCCCCCGGCCGGATCGCCGGGGGCTGGAGGGCGGTGCTGCTCACGGACGGCGGTCCGCCAACGGGATGGCTTCGAGGAACGAGCGGTTGAAAGTGGCGTCGAGGTCGACGGGCTTGGCGATGACCTTGGCGTCGAGGAACAGCTGCTGGGTGATCTTCACCGCGTCCATGTCGATCCAGAACAGGCCGTCTTCCTTCACCTTGCCGGCGGTCATCAGCTTCTGCACTTCCGTCAGCATGAATTCCTGGTGGGCCCGGTCCAGGGTCGGCGCCACCTTCATCACCGCGTCCACGGCGCCTTTGGGATCGGCGAAGGCGTCCTTCCAGCCCTTGATGGAGGCGCGCAGGAAGCCCTTCACCAGCTCCGGCTTCTCCTTGGCGGTGGTCTCGGAGACGATGAGCGTGTCACGCGGGAAGGTGACGCCGGAATCCTCGGCCACGAAGGTGCGCAGCTTCTCTTCGCCCATGCGGGTCTTGATGGTGTAGAACTCGTTGTAGCGGGTGGCGGTGATCACATCGATCTGTCCGTCCACGAAGGGCGTCACGCTCACCTGCTGCGGCTGGATGTCCACCAGCGCCGGGTCGAGCCCCTGCTTGGTCAGCATGGCCTTGAGCACGTGGTTGGCGCCGGTGAACCAGGTGGTGACCTTCTTGCCCTTGAAGTCCTGGATGGACTTGATGGGCCCGTCCGCCCGCACCACGAAGACGAACGGCGTGAGCTGGTGGGAGATGCCCACGCACACCACCGGCAGGCCCTTGTCGCGGGCGGCGAACACGCTGTCGAGGCCGCCCGACAGGCCGAACGTGTCGGCGCCGGTGGCCACCAGGTTCTCCGCCAGGATGTTGGGGCCGCCGGGATTGATGGTGAGGTCGATGCCCTCGGCCTTGTAGTAGCCCTTGGCCACGGCCACGTAGAAGCCGGCGAACTGGGCCTGGGGCAGCCACTTGAGGCGCAGGGTGGCGGGCACGGGATCGGCCGCCGCGGCGGGCAGGGCGGTGAGCGCGGTGGAGAGGAGCGCGGCGCCGGCGGCGAGGCTGGAGAGGAAGGTTCGGCGAGGGATCATGTCTTGTTCTCCGCTGGAAGGTCGGGGGCGTTCTTGGTGTTTTGTTGGAATGGGTCGGGCTGAGGCTTTCCCCGCGTCATCCCCCGGCTTGTCCGGGGGATCCGCTTCGGGGCCAGGCCGGTGCCTGGTCTCCTGCACCGGCCGCACGGCACGGTGGATGCCCCGGACGAGCCGGGGCATGACGGAGCAAATGGCGTTGGGGCGTCATCGCCGCCCTAGCTCCTGTAGCCCGGATCGGCGCGGTCGAGCTGGCGCATGAGGGCCGGCCACTCGCGCTCGCCGGGCACGAGGATGTCGCCCTGAAGCTCCCAGAACTGGCGGGCGGCCTTCTCGCACACCTCGTGGGGCGGCAGCACCAGCTTGATGCCGGAGGCGCAGGCCGCCTGCATGTCGAGCTGGATGCGCGCGGCGCGCTCGAAATAATAGAGCAGCATGAACGCCTCGCCCGGCGTGCGGCCGATGGTGAGGATGCCGTGGTTGCGCATCAGCATCACCTTGTGCGGGCCGAGGTCGGCAACAAGGCGCGCCTGTTCGTCCAGGTCGATGGCGACGCCCTCGTAATCGTGGAACGCCTGCCGCCGGTAGAAGCGCATGGCGAACTGGCTCAGCGGCAGCAGCCCCTCCTCCTGCCCGGAGACGGCGACGCTGGCATCGGAATGGGTGTGGAGCACGCAGGCCGCGTCGTGTCCGGTCTTGTGGATCGCGGCATGGATGACGAAGGCGGCGCGGTTGATGTCGTACGGGCTGTCGTCGAGCTTTCGGCCGTCGATGTCGATCTTTACGAGGCTCGACGCGGTGATCTCCTCGAACAGCAGGCCGTAGGGGTTGAGCAGGAACTGGCCCTCATGCCCCGGCACGCGCAGGGAGATGTGGTTGTAGATGAGGTCGTCCATCCCGAGCCTGGCCACCATGCGGTAGCAGGCGGCGAGCTTGACGCGCGCGTCCCATTCGGCGGCGTCCATGGCGTGCGGCTTGAAGGCGGGGGCGGGGGGCATCAGGCGGCTCCCGGGGCGAGGAAGGATTTCATGGCCTCCTCCTCGATGGCTTCGAGGAGGGTGCGCTTCAGGCGGATGAATTCGGGGGAGATGACGATCTCGGCCGGGCGGGGGCGCGGCAGGTCCACTTTCTGCTCCAGCTTCACCTTGCCGGGGCGGGCGCTCATCACCAGCACCCGGTCGCCGAGGAACAGGGCCTCGTCCACGTCGTGGGTGATGAACAGGATGGTGCGCCGGTTCTTCTGCCACACGTCGAGCAGCCAGCGCTGCATCATGGTGCGGGTGAGGGCATCCAGCGCCCCGAACGGCTCGTCCAGCAGCATCAGGTCGCGCTTGAACAGGAAGGTGCGCATCAGCGCCACGCGCTGGCGCATGCCGCCGGAGAGCTGGTGGGGATATTGCTGGCCGAAGCCGGCGAGGCCGAACTCGGGCAGCATCTTCTCCGCCTGAGCGCGGGCTTCCCGGCGCGGGGTGCCCTCCACCTCCATGGCGAGGATGGCGTTGTCGATCACCGTGCGCCAGGGCAGGAGCAGGTCGCGCTGGGGCATGAAGGAGACGCGGCCGAGCAGGTCGGCGGCGTGCACGCTCTTGCCCTCGAAGCGCATGGCGCTGCCCGGGTCCGGCTCCTCCAGCCCGGCGACGATGTTGAAGAGCGTGCTCTTGCCGCAGCCGGAGGGGCCGACCACGGTGACGAACTCGCCTTCCTCCACGGTGGCGGAAAAGCCGTCGAGGGCGGTGACCGCTCCGAACGTCTTGGTGAGGCCGGAGAGGTCGAGAAGGCCCCGGGTCGCCGCGGGAGCGGCATCGTCGCGAGCGAGGCTGGCTGCGCCGGGATGAGCGGGTGCAACGGGCAAACGCGCCCCTTTCCTTTTTGTATAATGCAGGCGCCACGGCGCATGCGGGAGTGCGGTCGTCATGCTTCCGTTCCTGCAATCGACGTGCCACACTGCCCATTCCAGGCCGGGGCTGCGTGCGCCAGATGTACCGGTCGGAGCATGATAGCGCTGGCTTGCGGATTGCAAAGCAAATGCGGAGGAGGCCGGGGCCTCCCTCAATGTATACTAATTTTGATTTTAGGAATGCAAATGGCCGATATCAGTGCACAAGGAGGCAGCAGCTGCCTGCCGATTGATCAGAATGGCCGCGGCGGGCCGGGCGGCGCGACCCTCGCGGATCGCATCCGCCGCGAGCTGGAAGCCGCCATTGCCTCCGGCACGCTGGAGCCCGGGAGCCGGCTGGACGAGCAGGAGATCGCCGTGAAGTTCGGCGTTTCGCGCACCCCGGTGCGCGAGGCGTTCCGGCTGCTCGCGGCCAATCACCTGGTGGAGCTGCGCGGCCGCCAGGGGGCGGTGGTGCGCAGCATTTCCGCCCATGCGCTGATCGAGATGTTCCAGGTGATGGCGGAGCTGGAGGGCTTGTGCGCAAGGCTCGCCGCGCGGCGCGCAAGCGCGGCCCAGCTCGCCCGGATCGAGGCGATTCACGCGCGTCTGGAAGAGGTTGCCGCCACCGGCGACATCGACCTGTTCTATGATGTGAACCAGGACTTCCACGAAGCCGTCTACGAGGCCTCCGCCAACGGCTTCCTCGCCGACCAGACCCGCCGCCTGCGCAACCAGGTGGCCGCCTATCGCCGCCGCGTCACCCACCGCCCGAGCCGGATTTCCAAGACCTTGAAGGAACATGGCGCCGTCATCGCCGCCATGCGCGCACATGATGACGAGGCGGCGCAGACCGCCATGCGCGATCACGTGAACCTCCTGGGCGACGACCTCCTGGACTTCCTCGCCGCCTATGGCTGAGAGGGCTTGCGTTCTTGGTATGCAGATTGCATGAGTTTGTATATCTAATCCGACCCCCGGAGATGCAAACTTGAACCTCGACCTCACGAACAAGACCGCCCTCATCACCGGCGCCTCCAAGGGCATCGGCCTTGCGGTGGCCCGCGTGCTGGCCGCCGAAGGCTGCCACCTGCATCTGGCCGCGCGCAACGGCGAGGCCCTCGCGAGCGCCAAGGCGGAGCTGGAGGCGGCCCATGGCGTGACGGTGGCCATCTATCCGGTGGACCTGTCCTCGACCGCGGCCATGGAGCAACTGGTGGCCGACGCGGGCGACGTGGACATCCTCGTCAACAATGCCGGCGACATCCCCGCCGGCTCGCTGGACGTGGTGGACGACGCCGCCTGGCGCCGGGGCTTCGACCTGAAGGTCTTCGGCTACATCACCCTGTCGCGCGCCTATTACGGGCGCATGCGCGGCAAGGACGGGGTCATCATCAACGTCATCGGCAATTCCGGCGAGAACTGGGACGCGAGCTACATCGCCGGCTCCACCGGCAATGCCGCGCTCATGAGCTTCACCAAGGCGCTGGGCGGCGCGAGCCTGAACGAGGGCGTGCGCGTGGTGGGGGTCAATCCCGGCCCGGTGGCCACCGATCGCATGCTGAAGATCATGAAGCGCAAGGCCATCGACATGCTCGGCGCGGAAGAGCGCTGGGAGGAATTGTTCGAGAAGTATCCCGGCAAGCGCCCCGCCACCGCCGAGGAAGTGGCCGACCTCGTCGCCTTCCTCGCCTCGCCGCGCGCCGGCTACATCACCGGCACGAACGTGACCATCGACGGCGGCATCTCTGCCCGCGGCTCGGTCATCTGACGCGTTTTCCATCCGGCGCCCGCGGCCCCGCGGGCACCGGAGGACGCCCCTTTTCCAAGGACCCCTTCATGTCCGCTGCCCGGCTGCGCAATCGCTATTTCGACGAGCTGTTCAACAACCCCCGCCTCATGTGGCTGGGGCAGAACACCAACCACATTCCCGCTCATCCGGCGGTGGAGGAGGCCATGGTCGCCTCCATCCGCGCCCACGAGTTCAACGCCTATGCCCCGCCCATGGGCTTCGAGGCCCTGCGCGCCGCCATCGTCGCCGACCTCGGCACGCCGGGGGCGGAGGCGCTGGTGACCGAGGGCGGCGTCAACGCCCTGGCCCTGGTCTGCCGCGCGTATTGCCGGCCGGGCACCACCTTCGTCACCACCGACCCGACCTGGAAGTGGCCGTGCCTGTTCGCCACCCAGATGGGCGCGCAGGTGATCGAGATCCCCATCTACGATCCGGCGGTGAACTACCGCCTCACCCCGCAGGCGCTGAAGGCCCACGTGGATGAGCGCACCGCCGTCATCTACCTCGTGGACCCCAACAACCCGCTCGGTATCCGCTACACCCGCGAGGAGATCGAGGCGTTCTGCGCCATCGCCCGCGACTGCGGCGCGCTGCTGGTGCACGACTGCACCTACCGCGATTTCGCCGACGGGCATTATCCCGCCTTGCTGGCGGCGCCGGAGGGGGCGCTGGTGTCGCTCTCCTTCTCCAAGTGGCTGGGGCTTGCCGGCCTGCGCATCGGCGCGCTGGTGGGCGCGCCGGGGCTTTTGGACGAATGCGCGGCGCGCGCCACCTCGGTGCTCGGCGCCAGCGTCGTCGCCCAGCGGGCGGCGCAGGCCGGGCTGAAGGTGAAGGGCGAGTGGATGGGCACTGTCCGCGCCATCGACCGCGCCAACAAGGAGAAGATCCGCGTCGCCGCCCAGGCCATCGAGGGATTGAGCCTGCCGGTCTACCCCTCCCACGGCAACTTCCTGGTCATCGAGACTGAGGCCGCCGGCATCCGCCCCGAGGCACTGGTGGAGGCCGCCCGCCGCAAGGACATCATGATCCGCCAGGGCACCTACCACACCGCCCGCTTCGGCGATCGCTTCATCAAGGTGTCCACCTCGGTGCCGCCGGACTGGGCCGACCGCTTCGTCGAGCTTCTGCCGGCGCTGGTGGCCGAGGCGCGCACGCTGAACGACGTGCCCGCCCAGTTCTGAAGTCGGGTGTATTGCGGACCGTCATCCCCCCGGTTTTCAGCCGTCATGCCCCGGCTTGTCTGGGGCATCCACCGGGCCGCTCCGTGGATCCCCGGACAAGCCGGGGGGTGGCGATGCGAGTGAAATCGAAAGTGCAGGCCAAACGCCAATTCGTCACAGCTTCAGGACCATTGCCATGACCTATGCCGACCTCACCGCCACCCACGCCGTCGCCGCCAAGGATGGCGTGCGCCTGTACGTGGAGGAGGCGGGGCAGGGCACGCCCATCCTCTTCATCCACGAGTTCGGCGGCAACCATGCGAGCTGGGAGCCGCAGATGCGGTTCTTCGCCCGTCGCCACCGCTGCATCACCTACGCCGCGCGCGGCTACGCCCCCTCCGACATCCCCACCGACGTGGAGGCCTATTCCCAGGCCATCGCGGCGGACGACGCGGTGGCGGTGCTGGATGCCCTCGGCATCGAGAAGGCCCATGTGGTCGGCCTCTCCATGGGCGGCTTCTGCACCGTGCATTTCGGGCTGAGGACCCCCGAGCGCGCCCTCTCGCTCACCGTCGCCGGCGCGGGGTATGGTTGCGAGAAGGTGTTCGAGGACTATTTCCGCGGCGTCTCGCTCCAGGTGGCGGAGAATTTCGAGAAGATCGGCGCCCGGGAATTCTCCAGGATCTATGCGCTGGGCGCGAGCCGGGTGCAGTTCGAGACCAAGGATCCGCGCGGCTGGCGCGAGTTCGCCGACCGCCTTGCCACCCATTCGGACACCGGCGCGGCCCTCACCATGCGCGGCGTGCAGGCGCGCCGGCCGTCCTTCTGGGACCTGGAGGAGGAGCTGAAGGCGATGGCCGTCCCCACCCTCGTCATGGTGGGCGACGAGGACGACCACTGCCTGCAGCCCGGCATCTTCCTGAAGAAGACCATCCCCGCCTGCGGCCTCTCGGTGTTCCCCAAGGCCGGGCACACGCTGAACCTGGAGGAGCCGGCCCTGTTCAACGCCCAGCTCGCCGAGTTCATCGCCCAGGTGGAGGCCGGAAAGTGGCTGCCGCGCGACCCGCGCGCCAGTCCCGGCCAGATCATGCGCACCGCATGAGGAACGATGGCCGCGCGCCGGGGCATGATGCATGCATGCGGCGGGTCCGCACGCGATGTGCCGAACGTTGCGCCAGCGGCACGGTGGGGATGCCCGGCACACGGCCGGGCAAATGGCGGGGCGTGACGGTGGTGCGAGAAGAAGGCGCATGTTCCCATGGTTGACACACACCTGCCCCGCATCGATCCCGATCGCCTCTGGCGCCGGCTCATGGCGCTGGCGGAGATCGGCGCCCTGTCCGGGGGCGGCGTCGACCGGCAGGCGCTGAGCGAGGGCGAGATCGACGCCTGGCGGCTCGTCGTCGGCTGGGCGGAGTCGGAGGGGCTGGAGCCGTCCTGCGATGCCGCCGGCAACCTGTTCCTGACCCTTCCGGGGGCGGACCGGACCCTCCCGCCGGTGATCGCCGGCAGCCACCTCGACACCCAGCCCACCGGCGGAAAATATGACGGCGCCGCCGGCGTGCTGGCCGCTTTCGAGGCGGCCGTGACCCTGAAGGCCGCGGGCCTGCCGCGCCGGCGCGACCTGGCGGTGGTAGCCTGGATGAACGAGGAGGGCTCGCGCTTCGCCCCCGGCATGATGGGCTCGGAGGTCTTTGCCGGCGTGCGCGGCCTCGACGACATCCGCGCGGTGAAGGACGCGCGGGGCGTGAGCGTCGCCTCTGCCCTCGACGCGCTCCACGCCGCCTTCCCCGAGCTGGCGCCCCGGCCGCCGGGCTTTCCGGCCGCGGCCTATCTCGAACTGCACATCGAGCAGGGGCCGCTGCTGGAAGCGGCCGGCAGGGTCGTCGGCGTGGTCACCGGCATCCAGGGCAAGAAGACCTGGGAGGTGGTGCTGGAGGGCACGCCGGGCCATGCCGGTACCCTGCCCATGGCGGAGCGGCGCGATGCGCTGGCCGCCTTCACCCGCATGGCGCACCGGCTCTATCCCGAGATCGGCGGGCATGACGGGGCCGTGATGTTCACCATCGGCCGGCTGATGGTGGAGCCCAACGCCCCCTCGGTGGTGCCGGCGCGCGTCACCTTCCGCGTCGACCTGCGGCACCCGCGCGGCGCCGACCTCGACCGTCTCGGGGAGCGCTTCGAGGCCATCTGCGCCGCCGAGGCGGCGCCCTGCGGCCTCACCCTCACCCGCCTCGTGGACGCGCCGCCCAACGATTTCGATGCCGGCCTGATGGCCCGCATCGCCGCCGCCGCCACCCGGCGCGGCGTGGCGTCCATGCCCATCCTGTCGGCCGCCGGGCACGATGCGCGCCATCTGGCCAAGGTGTGCCCGAGCGCCATGATCTTCATTCCCTGCCGCGACGGCGTCTCCCACGCCGAGAACGAACATGCCGAGCCCGCCCACCTCGCCGCCGGCACCCAGGTGCTGGCCGACGCGCTCGCCGGGCTCCTCGCCGCCCAGGACCTCGCCACGCTGGACCTTGCCGCCCAGGACCTTGCCGCCCAGGAGCTCGCACCATGAGCAACGCCGCCGCCAAAGCCTTCGCAAAGCCCGACATGGCCGACCTGCCGGCCCAGCTCGCCGCCGCCCCGGCCTCCGCGGCCGAGGCGCGGGCGCGGTTCTTCAATTCCGGCAACGCCTTCAACATCAAGCTGCCGCCGGTGCCGGGCGGCCTGTTCACGGCTGAGCCGGCGCGGGCGCTGTTGGCCGATGCGTCCACCGGCTTCATCGCCTGCGACCAGTCGGCGGCCCTCGGCTGCGCCTTCCCCGCCACGACCCCGCTGATGCTCGCCCGCTACGCGGTGGTGGCGCCGGGCGGGCGGCTGGCGGTGGATTTTTGCGCCACCGGCTCCATCTGGTACGTCATCGCCGGGGCGGGGCAGGCCGATTGCGCCGGCGAGCGCCTCGCCTTCGGCCCGGGCGACGTGTTGCTGCTGCCCGGCGCGCCGGCGGAGATCCGCGCCGGCGCCGGCCGGGTGGTGCTGTGGGTGGTCACCAACGAGCCGCAGCTCGCCCTCGACGGCGACCTGCCGCCCGACGCCGCGCACCGCCCGGTGGCGCCGGTGCATTATCCCGCCGCCGAGATCGCCCGGCAGGTGGAGATCATCTACGACCACGCGCAGAACGCCGAGACCTCCGGTATCGCGCTGATCTTCTCCTGCGACACCCAGGCGGCGGCGCGCAACATCCTGCCCAGCCTGACCCTGTCGCTGAACACGCTGCCGGCGGGCGAGCACCAGCGGGCGCACCGGCACAATTCGGCGGCCATCACCCTGGTGGTGCAGGGGGAGGGCTGCCATTCCCTCGTGGACGGCGCGCGCTGCCCCTGGTCGCCGTGGGCGACGCTGGTGACGCCGCCCGGCGCCCCCCATTCCCACCACAATGGGGGCGGGGAACGGGCGCTGTTCCTCATCGTGCAGGACGGCGGGCTGCACTACCACGCCCGCACCATGGGCTTTTCCTTCCTGGCGTGAGCCGGCGCGCCGGCCTGTCCTTCCGGCACGTCGCGGAGCTGGCGCAGAATCAGGCAGAATGGAACGCGGCGGGCACCGCGCGCCATCTTCGTACGCTTTCCAAGGGGCGGGAATGCTGCCTGTGTCACGCTTGGCCGGACCGATCCGGCATCTGATGTTCGCCTGCGCCCTTGCCCTGGCGGCGTCGGCAGGGTCCCTCGCGCTGGCGGCGGGACAGGTGGCGGATCCGCTGCCTTCGTGGAACGAGGGGCCGCGCAAGGCCGCCATCCTCGCCTTCGTCAGGGCCACCACCGATCCGGCGGGGCCGGACTTCGTGCCGCCCTCCGACCGCATCGCCACTTTCGACCAGGACGGCACGCTCTGGGTGGAGAAGCCGGTCTACACCGAGGTGGCCTTCGCCGCGAGCCGGGTGCACGACCTCGCCGGGGGCAATCCGGGCCTGCATGTGGAGGAGCCCTTCCGCACCGCCATCGCCGGCGACGAGGCGGCGATGGGCCGGATGTCCTACGAGCAGCTCAAGCAGATCGTGCTCATGGCCATGACCGGCCTGCCGGTGGACCAGTTCCGCGCCGAGGTGGCGCGCTGGATCGCCACGTCGAAGAACCCGGTCCTCAACCGCCCGCGCACCGCGCTCGCCTACGCGCCCATGAAGGAGGTGCTGGCCTATTTCAGGGCCAACGGCTTCCGCACCTACATCGTCACCGGCGGCGGCCAGGACTTCGTGCGCACCTATTCCGAGCAGGTCTACGGCATCCCGCCCGAGCAGGTGGTGGGCACGGCGGATGCGGTGAATTTCGGCTACGACGCCTCCGGCAGCCCGGTGCTGACGCTGGAGCCCAGCCTGCTGCTGGAGGACATCTTCGGCGGCAAGCCGGAGGGCATCCACCTGGTCATCGGCAAGCGGCCCCAGGCCGCGTTCGGCAATTCCACCGGCGACCGCCAGATGCTGGAATATGCCAGGGCCGGCACCGGCGCGCGGCTGGCCATGCTGGTGCTCCACGACGACGCGGTGCGCGAGTTCGCCTACGGCCCCGCCCTCGGGCTGCCCGCCTCGGAGGTGGGGACCTTCACCCAGGGCCTTTATGACGAGGCGAAGGCCAAAGGCTGGCACGTCATCAGCATGAAGGACGACTGGAGGCGCGTCTTCGCCTTCGAGCCGCCGGCGCGGTAGCCGGCCGCCGCAGCACCGATTGCCGCATGAAAGACCGCCCCCGTCCTGCGTTTGGGGGATGCGGGGGGCGGCCGGACCGGTGAAATATGCCCCCGCGCTGCACGAGACCTCCCGGGCCGCGCCGGCCGGGCCGCCTATCCCCCGCAATGGCGGCCCGGCCGGGTTTTTTCAAAGCCGGGCCGGCGCTATGCGCCCGGCCGCTCCTCGTCTAAAACCTCGTATCCAAGGACGCGCCGGCGCGAGACCCTGCTTGCGCGTGCGCCCCTGCCGCGCGGGCCCTGTGCCGCGTGCGCCGGCGAGGCGGGGAGACCACCGTGCGGGACGAATGGGCGCGCATCATGGGGCGGTGGGCGCCCGGCCTTGCGGCCCTCCTCGCCTATCGGCGGGTCGATCTGGGCCCCGACCTCAGGGCCGGGCTCGCGGTGGCGGCGGTCGCCATCCCGGTGGGCATCGCCTATTCCGAGCTGGCGGGCTTCCGGCCGGAGGTGGGGCTTTATTCCTGCGTTTTCCCGCTGCTGGCCTATGCCGTCTTCGGCTCCTCGCGCCAGCTCGTGCTGGGGCCGGATGCGGCGACCTGCGCGGTCATCGCCTCGGCCGTGGCGCCGCTGGCGGCGGGGGATGCCAGCGCCTATGCGGCACTCTCCGCCCAGCTGGCGCTGCTCACCGGCCTCATCTGCATCCTCGCCCGCTTCCTCCGCCTCGGCGTGATGGCGGACTTCCTGTCGAAGCCGATCCTGGTGGGGTTCCTGAACGGCATCGCCATCACCATCATCCTCGGCCAGCTCGGCAAGATCACCGCCATCGAGGCCCATGGCGCCCACCCGGTGCGCGCCGTCCTCGACCTCGCTTTGCGCCTCGGCGAGGCGCATCCGCCGACCCTGCTGGTGGCGCTCGGGGCGTTCGGCCTGATGCTGGCGGGCGGGCGCTGGCTGCCCGCCTTTCCGGCCGCGGTCCTCGCCATGGGCGGATGCGCGCTGGCGGTGTTCCTGCTCGGGCTGGACCTCAAGGGGGTGAAGACCCTGGGGATCGTGCCGGCGGGCCTGCCCGGCATCAGCGCCGTCCATCTCGATCCCGACGCCCTGCTGGGGCTGCTGCCGGCGGCGGGGGGCCTTGCCCTGGTGAGCTTCACCAGCATGATGCTCACCTCGCGCTCCTTCGCCTCGAAGAACGGCTACGAAGTGGATCCGGACAAGGATTTCGCCGCGCTGGGGGCCGCCAACGTGGTCTCGGCCCTGACCCACGGCTTCGCCGTCAGCGGGGCGGATTCGCGCACCGCCATGGCGGACGCGGCCGGCGGGCGCACCCATGCGACCGCCCTGTTCGCGGCGCTGGCGGTGGCGCTGGTGCTGGTCTTCCTCACCGCGCCGCTCCGCTACGTGCCCACGGCGGCGCTGGGGGCGGTGCTGGTGATGGCCGGCCTCTCCCTCGTGGACCTCTCCACCCTGCGCCTCATCTGGCGGGCCGACCGGACCGAGGCGGCCATCTCCATTCTGGCGACGCTGGGCGTGATGGGGCTGGGGGCAACGCAGGGCATCCTCGTCGCCGTGGTGCTGGCGCTGCTGCGCTTCGTGCGCCTCACCGCGCGGCCCCGGGTGGAAGTCCTCGGCCGGGTCGCCGGCATGCCGGGCTTCCACGCTTTGTCGCGGCACCAGAGTGCCACCGCGCCGGAGGGCCTCGTCATCTTCCGCTTCAACGGCCCGCTGGTCTTCTTCAATGCCGGGCACTTCCGCCATGCCCTGCTCGACGCCACCCGCGGCACGCCGCCGCCCTCAGCCGTCATCCTCGACCTTCTGCCGGTAACCGAGGTGGACGTGACCGGGCTGTTCGCCCTGAAGGAGCTGGCGGTCCTCCTTGACCGGCGCGGCACCCGCCTCGTGGGCGCCGGCCGCCAGACGGAGTGGCGCAACTGGATGACGCAGCGCGGGTTCAATCCGGACGCCTTCCAGATCTACCCCACCCTGCGGCACGCAGTGAAGGGGCTGGCCGAGCCGGTTTCGCCCCCTGCCGAGGGGCCGGATGGGGCTGATACGAAAGCGTCATGATTTTGGGGATTGATTTGCGTCATGGAAGACGAGAGCTTCTCGCAGCCATAGGAGTAAGATGAAAGCCGGATAAGCATACCCTGGTCGCGGATTTCATCTTCAATTCCGGCGTGGGGCGCCCTGTGCGGGGCCATCATCCGGCTGGACGACAGGAGCCTTGATGCCCGCCTCGATTGCCGCCCGGCCCGAGCAACCCCGCCACGACAAATACGACCGCCTGATCGCCGCGGCCCAGAGCCTGCCGAGGCTGCGCGTGGCCGTCGTGCATCCGTGCGATGCCGCTTCCCTGGGCGCGGCGCTGGAAGCGGCGGAGCTGGGCCTCATCGAGCCCATCCTTGTCGGCCCCCCGGCCAAGATCGCCACCGCGGCCGCCGCGGCGAAGCTCGACATCTCCGCGGTGCGGCAGGTGAACGCCGCCCACAGCCACGATGCCGCCGAGAAGGCGGTGGCGCTGGTGCGCTGCGGCGAGGCGGACGCCTTGATGAAGGGGGCCCTGCATACGGACGAGCTCATGAGCGCCGTGGTGGCGCGCGACACCGGCCTGCGCACCGCCCGCCGCATCAGCCACTGTTTCGTCATGGACGTGCCGTCGCATCCCGAGGCGCTGATCATCACCGACGCCGCGATCAACATCGCCCCGTCGCTGGAAGACAAGTGCCACATCGTCCAGAACGCCATCGACTTGGCCCACGCGCTGAAGTTCGAGGAGCCGCGTGTGGCCATCCTCTCGGCCATGGAGACGGTGAACCCGTCGGTTCCCTCCACCATCGAGGCGGCGGCCCTGTGCAAGATGGCCGATCGCGGCCAGATCACCGGCGGCATCGTCGACGGGCCGCTCGCCCTCGACAACGCCATCGACCTCGGCTCCGCCGCCATCAAGCACATCCGCTCGCCCGTGGCCGGCCGCGCCAACATCCTGGTGGTGCCGGACCTGGAGGCCGGCAACATGCTGGCCAAAAGCCTCACCTTCCTCGCCGGCGCGGATGCGGCCGGCATCGTGGTCGGGGCACGGGTGCCGATCATCCTCACCAGCCGGGCGGATTCCAAGACCACGCGGCTCGCCTCCTGCGCCGTTGCCTCGCTGCTCGCCGACGCCCAGCGGGCGGCGGCGAAAGCGGTGGAGGTCTGAGCATGGCCAAGGTCCATCTCGTCCTCAACGCCGGCTCCTCCTCCCTCAAGTTCCAGGTGTTCCTGGATGACGGGGCGGACGTGCCCAACCGCCTCTATCGCGGCCTGTTCGAGGGCTGGGCACCAATCCCCACTTCAAGGTGAAGGATCACGACGGCGCGGTCGCCGGCGAGGCGCGCTGGGCGGACGACGGCGCCTTCGGCTTCGAGGAGGCGCTGGCGCACCTGTCCGACTGGCTCGGCGCCCATCGCGGCGGCCACCAGCTGGCGGCGGTGGGCCACCGGGTGGTGCATGGCGGGCCGAACTATACCCATGCGGTGCGCCTGACGCCGGAGATCATCACCGAGCTGGACAGGCTTTCCCCGCTGGCGCCGCTGCACCAGCCGCGCAGCCTGGAGCCCATCCGCATCATCGCCCGGCGGGTGCCGGGCCTGCCGCAGGTGGCGGCCTTCGATACCGCCTTCCACCGCACCCAGCCCGAGATCGCCCAGCTCTTCGCCATCCCCCAGTCGCTGACCGATGCGGGGGTGAAGCGCTACGGCTTCCACGGCCTGTCCTACGCCTACCTCGCCACCCAGTTCCCGCATGTGGACGCGCGCCTCGCCCACGGCAAGGTGGTGGCGGCGCACCTCGGCTCCGGGGCCAGCCTGTGCGGCTACGAGGCCGCGCGCAGCGTCGTCACCACCATGGGCTTCTCGGCCATCGACGGCCTGGTGATGGGCACGCGCTGCGGCACCATCGACCCGGGCGTGGTGTTCTACCTCCAGCGCGAGCTGGGCATGAGCGCGGCCGAGGCCGAGCACTTCCTCTACACCAAGTGCGGCCTGCTCGGCGTCTCCGGCATCTCCAACGACATGCGCGAGCTGCGCGAGAAGGCGGAGGCGGAGCCGGGGGCGCAGCGCGCCATCGACCTTTTCGTCTACCGCATCAACCGGGAGTTCGGCTCGCTGGTGGCGGGGCTGGGCGGCATCGACGCTTTGGTCTTCACCGCCGGCATCGGCGAGAACGACCCCGCCACCCGCGCCGAGGTGCTGGAGGCGGTGCGCTGGGCCGGCTTCGAGCTGGACCCGGAGGCCAACCGCGCGGGGGCAACCCGCATCACCCGTGGCAGCGGCCCGCAGGCCTTTGTCATCCCCACCGACGAGGAATGGACCATCGTCCGCGAGATGCGGGCGGTGCTGGCGCAGGACCGGCAGGCGGCCGGAGCGGACTAGAGGAAAGCACGCGCCTTCGAGCGGAGCGGGCCCCGTTCCGCCTGAGGAAGGCAGGTCAGGCCAACCAGCCGGAGCGGTTTCGCCGGTTCATGCCGAGCCAAGGCGCCCGAAGGAGCAAGCCATGCACCCGTTGGACATGATGAAGGTCTACGGCCGGGTCGCGGAAATCTACCGGCTGCGCCTCGGCGAGGCCGTTTCCGCCTACGGGGAGGCCATGCGCGGCGCCGCCGGCACCTTCGCCGCCGCCGCCCGCCCGCAGGAGCCCGCCGCCGCCTGGCGCGACGCCGTCTCCTACTGGTCCGACGCCGCCCAGCGCAACCTCATCTTCTGGGACACCCTGCGCCAGCGCGGCAACAACTGGATCGCCCACGAGAAGGCCGGCAAGCCGCCGCTGCTCGCCTTTAACTACGAGATCATCGCCGACGCGCGCACCTTCGCCCGGCCGGCCAACTACGCCCTGGTGCAGATCACGCCGCCGGACGGGGTGACCCTGGACCCGGACAAGCGGCCCTTCCTCATCATCGATCCGCGCGCCGGCCACGGGCCGGGGATCGGCGGGTTCAAGAAGGATTCGGAGGTCGGCTTCGCGCTCAAGGCGGGGCATGCGGTCTACATGGTCATCTTCTTCCCCGATCCGGTGCCGGGGCAGACGCTGGCCGACGTGTCGCTGGCCGAGGCGGACTTCCTGCGCATCGTGCGCGAGCGCCATCCCACCCGCGGCAAGCCGGTGGTGATGGGCAACTGCCAGGGCGGCTGGGCGGCCATGCTGGTGGCGGCCCTCGACCCGGACAACGTGGGTTCCATCGTGATGAACGGCGCGCCCATGTCCTACTGGGCCGGCAACGACGCCGAGAACCCCATGCGCTATGCCGGCGGCGTGCTCGGCGGCTCGTGGACCGCGCTGCTCGCCTCCGACCTCGGTGGCGGGGTGTTCGACGGCGCCTACCTGGTGGACAATTTCGAGTACCTGAACCCCGGCAACACCTTTTTCAGCAAGTATTACAACCTGTATTCCCGCATCGACAGCGAGCCCGACCGCTTCCTCGAGTTCGAGCGCTGGTGGGGCGGCTACTTCCTGATGAACCGGGCCGAGATCAAGTGGATCGTGGAGAACCTGTTCGTCGGCAACAAGCTCGCCAGCGGCCACGCGGAATGGGCGCCGGGCAAGACCTTTGACCTGAAGGCGGTCCACGCGCCGATCATCGTCTTCGCCTCGCTGGGCGACAACATCACCCCGCCGCAGCAGGCCATCAACTGGGTGGCGGACATCTACCCCACCACCCAGGCGCTGAAGGATGCCGGGCAGGTGGTGGTGGGCCTGATGCACGACAGCGTCGGCCATCTCGGCATCTTCGTCTCCGGCGCCATCGCGCGGCGCGAGCATTCGCAGATCGTCGACCTCCTCGAATACGTGGAGGCGCTGCCCCCCGGCCTCTACGGCATGACCATCGAGGAGGACCACTCCGGCGGCGAGGTGAAGTACGACGTCACCCTCACCGAGTGGCGCGTGGAGGACCTTGCCGCGCTGCAGAAATACGATCGGCGGGACGAGATCCCGTTCGAGGTGGTGGCCAACGTCTCGCAGACCGTCTCGCAGGCCTACGAGAGCCTGGTGCATCCGCTGCTGTCGGCGGTGGTGACGCCGGAAATGGGGCGCGGCCTGCGCGCGGTGCATCCGCTGCGGGCGGCGCGCTGGGGCCTGTCGGACCTCAATCCCTTCCTGCTCCACCTCGCGCCCATCGCCGATTTCGCCCGCAGCCAGCGCACCCCGCGCAACGAGAACGGGCCGCTGGTGGCGGCCGAGCAGTTCGGCGCCAAGGCGATCACCGCCGGGTGGGACCTCTACCGGCAATTGCGCGACGCCACGGTGGAGACGGAGTTCTTCCGCCTCTACGGCACCCTCGCCATGGCCGACCCGGACCTTACCGCCCCGTCCACCCCCGCCATCGTCGAGCAGGCGCCGGCGGAAGTGGCGGCGGCGCTCGCCTCGATCCGCGCGGGCGGTTTCACCGAGGCCGCGGTGCGGGTGGCGCTGCTCGCCCAGAAGCGCGGCGGCGGCCAGCGCCGGCTCTCCACCCTGAAGCAGATCCGCGAGCTGGTGGGCCACGAGGTGGGGCTTCTCGCCCTGCCGGCGGACGCGGCGCAGGCGGTGATCCGGCGGCAGGCGATCATCGTCGACCGCGCGCCGGACGAGGCCTTCGCCACCCTGCCACTTCTGCTGAAGACGCCGCAGGAACGCTCGCGCTTCCTCGCCCTGGTGGACCGGCTGATGGCGCACATCGCGTTCGGCCCGGACATCACCGCCTTCGTCGGCGAGGTGCGCGGCCTGATCGCCGGGGCGACCCAGTCGTCGCCGGACGGCCGCGTGATACCGTTTCCCTCTTATGTGGCGGGGCAGGGCGCATGACCAGCCAGGCCATGACCGGAGCCGAGATGGACCTCCTCGGCTCCGCGCTGAAGGGCAAGCGCGCTTTGGTGCTGGGCATCGCTAATGAACACTCCATCGCTTATGGCTGCGCCCGCATCATGCGCCGGCTCGGGGCCGAGCTGGCGGTGACCTATCTCAACGAGAAGGCGAGGCCCCATGTGGAGCCGCTCGCCGAGGCGCTCGGCGCCGGCATCTTCGCTCCCTGCGACGTGAGCCGGGAGGGCGAGCTGGACGCCGTCTTCGCCCGCATCGAAAAGGAGTGGGGCGGCCTCGACGTGGCGCTGCACTCCATCGCCTTCGCGCCGAAGGAGGACCTGCAGGGCCGGCTGGTGGATTCCTCCGCCGAGGGGTTCAAGCTGGCCATGGACATCTCCTGCCACTCCTTCATCCGCATGGCGCGCCTCGCCGAGCCGCTGATGGGGTCGGGCGGGACGCTGATGGCCATGAGCTATCACGGCGCCGACAAGGTGGTGCCCAACTACAACCTCATGGGTCCGGTGAAGGCGGCGCTGGAAAGCGCCGTGCGCTACCTCGCCTACGAGCTCGGGCCGAAGGACATCCGCGTCCATGCCGTCTCGCCCGGCCCGCTGAAGACCCGCGCGGCCTCCGGACTGAAGGACTTCGACGTGCTGCTGTCGGAAGCCACCCAGCGCGCGCCCATCGGCGAACTGGTGGACATCGACGACGTGGGCCTCACCACCGCCTTCCTCGCCACCCCCTTCGCCCGGCGCCTCACCGGGATGACCGTCTATGTGGACGGGGGCCTCTCGATCATGGCGTGAGGCGGACGTCCCGGCGGCGGGCGGTGCTTTCACAAGCGGGGCAATTGAGGCTAAGCTAGATTCGACTTCGGCAAAAGTAAATCCGTACCATCAGGCGCGGCACACTTCGCCGTTAAAGTAAAAAGAGTTTCGCGCGCCGGGGCGATTGCTTGCGGGCGGAGATGTTTTCACCTCCGCGCCACGCCCGGTCCGCGCGGACCCTGGGGTCGCAGGAAGGGGAGGATCCTATGTCTCGCACCTACGCCCGAGGCGCCGCCGCGGCGCTCCTCTTCGGCCTTCTCGCCGCCCCCGCCGTGTCTCCCGCCGCGCGGGCGCAGGGCGCGGCGCCTGCGGGCGCCATCCCCGTGGGCGTGGTGGCGGCGGAGCTGAAGTCCGTGTCCGACGCCATGGAGTTCGTCGGCCGCGTGGAGGCGCCCGAGCGGGTGGAGATCCGCGCCCGCGTCAAGGGCATGCTGGAGGCCGTCCTGTTCAAGGAAGGCGAGACGGTGAAGGAGGGCGCGCCGCTCTACCGCATCGAGAAGCCGCTGTTCGCCGCCGACGTGCAGCAGGCCGAGGGCGACGTGGAGCGGGCCAAGGCCGCCCTCGCTTTGGCCAAGATCCAGCGCGAGCGCTCGGAAGAACTGCTCGCCAAGAATGCCGGCACGGTGGTGGCGCGTGACCAGGCGGTGGCGAACGAGGAATCCTCCAAGGGCGCGCTGCTCACCGCCGAGGCGGCGCTGAACACCGCCAAGATCAATCTCGGCTACACCGACATCGTCTCGCCCATCACCGGCCGCATCGGCCGGACGGCGGTGACGCGCGGCCACATCGTCGGGCCGGAGAGCGGCGTGCTGGCCACGGTGGTGAGCCAGGATCCCATGTACGTCACCTTCCCGGTGAGCCAGCGCGACTATCTGGAGGCGCAGAAGGAGGAGGGGAAGGTGGACCTCTCCAACGTGGAGGTGCGCATCAAGTTTCCCGACGGCACCGTCTATGGCGAGGTCGGACGGGTGAATTTCATCGACGTGTCGGTGAGCCGGACCACGGATACGGTCATCATGCGCGCCGACGTGCCGAACCCGGCCGGCAAGCTGGTGGACGGGCAATTGGTGCGGGTGGAGCTGAAGGCCGGCACGCCGGAGGAGCGCATCGTCGTCCCCCAGTCGGCGCTCATCGCCGACCAGGGCGGCGTCTACGTGTTCGTGGTGGAGGACGGCAAGGCGGTGGTGCGCCGGGTGAAGCCGGGCGCCTCGCTCGGGGCGAACATCGTGGTGGAGGGCCTGAAGGTCGGCGATCCGGTGATCGTCGAGGGCTTCGAGGCGCTGCGCCCTGGCATCGGGGTGCGCGCGACCCCCGCCACCGGCCTCAAGGGCTGAGACATGCTCTCCTCTGTCTTCGTCGACCGCCCGCGGCTCGCCATCGTCATCGCCATCGTCACGGTGATCGCCGGCCTGCTTTCGCTCTTCGCCATTCCCGTGGCGCAGTATCCCGACATCATCCCGCCGCAGGTGTCGGTGACCACGGCCTATCCCGGCGCTTCCGCCGAGGTGGTGGATTCCACCGTGGCCCAGCCCATCGAGGCGCAGGTGGTGGGCGTGGACAAGCTCATCTACATGAAGAGCGTGTCCGGCGACGACGGATCCTATTCGCTCACCGGCTCGTTCGAGCTGGGCACAGACCCCGACATCAACACCGTCAACATGAACAACCGGGTGCAGGTGGCCCTGTCCAAGCTGCCGGAGGACGTGAAGCGCCAGGGCGTGGTGGTGAAGAAGAAGTCGTCGGCGCTGCTCGGCGTCCTCGCCATCTATTCGCCGAAGAGGAGCCTGGATCCGCTCTACATCTCCAACTATACCACCATCAACATCCTCGACGAGCTGAAGTCCATTCCCGGCGTCGGCGACGCCGCGCTCTGGGGGCCGCAGGACTATGCCATGCGGGCCTGGGTGCGCACCGACCGGCTGACCGGCCTCGGCCTCACCACCCAGGACGTGGTCGCCGCCATCAAGGCGCAGAACATCCAGGCGGCGGTGGGCCGCATCGGCGCGCGTCCCATCTCCGACGATCAGCAATTGCAGCTGAACCTGCGCACCAAGGGACGGCTTTCCAGCGTCGAGGAATTCGAGAAGATCGTGCTGCGCACCAATTCCGACGGCTCGCTGCTGCGCCTCGGCGACGTGGCGCGCCTCGAGCTGGGTGCGGCCAACCTCGATCGCGAGACCCTGTTCAACGGCGGGCCGGCGGCGGTGCTGGCGCTCTACCAGTCCCCCGGCGCCAACGCCATCACCACCATCGGCGCCATCCGCACGCGCATGAACGAGCTGGCGAAGGCCTTTCCCGAGGACCTCGCCTGGAAGGTCACCTACGACCCCACCATCTTCGTCACCGACACCATCCACGAGGTGCAGAAAACCCTCATCGAGGCGTTCGTGCTGGTGGTGATCGTGGTCTACCTGTTCCTCGGCTCGTTCCGCGCCACGCTGATCCCGACGCTGGCCGTGCCGGTGAGCCTCATCGGCTGCTTCATCGTGCTGAACGCCATCGGCTATTCGGCCAACACGGTGTCGCTGCTGGCCATCGTGCTGGCCATCGGCATCGTGGTGGATGACGCCATCGTGGTGGTGGAGAACGTGGAGCGGGTGATGGAGGAGCATCCCGAGCTCTCCCCCGCCGACGCCACCAAGAAGGCCATGGGCGAGATCACCGCGCCCATCATCGCCATCACCCTGGTGCTGCTCTCGGTGTTCGTGCCGGTGGCGTTCATCCCGGGCATCTCGGGCGAATTGTTCCGCCAGTTCGCCATCACCGTGGCCGTGGCCATGTTCCTGTCGGCCATCAACGCGCTGACGCTCTCGCCGGCCCTGTGCGCCATCCTGCTGAAGCCCGCCCACGGGCCGAAGCGGGGGCCCATCGGCTACGTCATGCGCGGCATCGACAAGGTGCGCGACGCCTACGGCTCGGCGGTGGCGCGCCTCGTGCGCTTCTCGGCCATCGGCCTCGTGTGCGTGTTCGTGGCGTCGGGTGGCATCTTCGCCCTGTCGAAGGTCACGCCCACGGGATTTTTGCCGGAAGACGACCAGGGCGCCTTCTTCGTGGTGGTGCAGCTTCCCGGCGGGGCCTCGGTGGGCCGCACCACGGAGGTGATCCGCAAGGCCGAGGCGCTGCTGAAGGACGAGCACATGGTGGAGGACTACACCTCCGTCGTCGGCCTCAACTTCATCGACAACTACTCCCAGCCCAACGCCGCCTTCATCGTCGTCACGCTGAAGCCGTTCGAGGAGCGCAAGGGGGCCGAGAACGGCGCCGCCGCCATCCTCGCCCGCCTCGGGCAGAAGATGCGGCTGATCTCCGGCGGCACGGTGGTGCCGCTGGCGCCGCCGCCCATCGTCGGCCTCGGCACCGGCGGCGGCTTCTCCTTCGTGCTGCAGGACCTGCGCGCCGGCGACCCGAAGGTGCTCGCACAGGTGCTGCGCGGCCTGCTCATCGCCGCCAACCAGGACCCGCGGCTGACCCGCGTCTTCTCCACCTATTCGGCGACGAACCCCTCGATCCAGCTCGACATCGACCGGGACAAGGCGCAGGTGCTGGGGGTGCCGCTGGACTCGGTGTTCCAGGCGCTGCAGACCTCCCTGGGCGGGCTCTATGTCAACGACATGAACCTCTACGGCCGCACCTGGCAGGTGCAGGTGCAGGCGGAGGCGGCGGATCGCAAGGGCGTCGACGACATCTACCGCATCCATGTGCGCAACGACAAAGGCGAGATGATCCCCTTGCGCTCCATCGTGGAAGTGCGGGTGGAGGTCGGCCCGCCGGCGCTCATCCGCTACAACAACAAGCGCGCCGTCACCGTGCAGGGCGCGCCGGCGGCCGGGGTTTCCTCCGGCCAGGCGCTGGCGGCCATGGACGAGGTGGCGGCCAAGACCCTGCCGCAGGGCTTCTCCGGCGCCTGGACCGACACCTCGTTCCAGGAGAAGCGGGCGGAGGGCAAGACGGGGATGATCCTCGCCTTCGCCGTGCTGTTCGCCTTCCTGTTCCTGGTGGCGCTGTACGAGAGCTGGTCCATCCCGGTGCCGGTGCTGCTCTCGGTCACCGTGGGCATGCTGGGGGCGTTCGCCGCCATCGTCATCGGCCAGCTCACCCTCGACCTCTACGGGCAGATCGGCATGATCGTGCTGATCGGCCTCGCGGCCAAGAACGGCATCCTCATCGTCGAGTTCGCCAAGGAGCGGCGCGAGCACGGCGAGGACCTGCTCGTCGCCGCCACCGAGGGCTCGCGCCTCAGGTTCCGGCCGGTGATGATGACCTCGCTGGCCTTCATCCTCGGCCTCTACCCGCTGGTGGTGGCCACCGGGGCGGCGCAGATGGCGCGGCAGAACGTGGGCACGCCGGTGTTCGGCGGCATGATCGCCGCCTCCTTCCTCGGCATCTTCGTGATCCCGCCGCTCTACGTCATGTTCCAGGGCATCCGCGAGAAGCTGCGGCCGGGCGCGCGGCCGAAGGTGCGTCCGGCGGCGCCGGACGCGGGAGCCGCGCACGAGGCCTGAGCGGCGGCGGCACCCGCCGGGGCGCGGCGCCCATCCTTGATTCAGGCCTGCCCCGCGCTCATACTCGGCGGGTTTTCAGACCGTGATCAGGATTTTTGCCATGCCTTTGAGGGAAGAGGATATTCAGCTCGGCAAGTGCTACAAGACGAAGGGTCCCGAGAATTACAAGGTGATCGGCCTCACCCGCGGCATCGTCACCTACCAGACCTGGACCTCGCCTTTGCGGATCAATGTGGGCGTGAAGCAGTTCGCCGACGCCGTCTACAAGGAAGTGGCCTGTCCCAAGTGAGGCGGATGGGGAAGGCGGATAGGTGAAGGCGGGCCGGCTGCGCCGGCGCGGGGTGCGGGGCGCCGTCCCGGCGCGAAACGCTGATGCGCCGATCCGGTTGTTTCAACCGGGGCGGATCCGGCTCTAGAGTGGCGCCCCCGGGGCGGCGCGATTCGCGTCCGCCCGAACCCCGTTCCCGCCTGCGCCGCCCATGCCGTCCGCCTTCTCCTTCCTGCACGCCGCCGACATCCATCTCGACAGCCCGCTGCGCGGCCTCGCCCGGCGGGAGAAGGAACACGCGCGCGCCTTCCTCGACGCCTCGCGCCGGGCGCTGGAGAACCTCGTCGCCGCGGCGGTGGCCGAGAAGGTCGCCTTCGTCCTCATCGCCGGCGACGTCTATGACGGCGACTGGAAGGACTTCGCCACCGGCCAATTCTTTGTGCGGCAGATGGGGTTGCTCGGCCGCGCCGGCATCCGCGTGTTCATGATCCGCGGCAACCACGACGCCGCCTCGGTGATGAGCCGCGATCTGCCGCTGCCGGACAACGTCCGCCTCCTCTCCGACACGGCGGTGGAGAGCGTCGCGCTGCCTGAGCTGGGCGTCGTGCTGCACGGGCGCGGCTTTGCCGAGCGGGCCGAGGCGGTGAATCTCGCCCGCGACTATCCGGCGGCGGTGGCGGGGCAGTTCAACATCGGCCTGCTCCACACCTCCCTCACCGGGCGCGATGGGCACAACACCTATGCCCCCTGCACGGTGGAGGACCTGGTGCGCGCCGGCTACGACTACTGGGCGCTCGGCCACATCCACCGGCGCGAGGTGGTGAACGCGCAGCCGGCCATCGTCTTTCCCGGCAACCTGCAGGGCCGCCACGCCCGCGAGAGCGGACCCAAGGGCGCCACCCTCGTGCGCGTCGCCGACGGGCGCATCACCGAGCTGGAGGCGCTCACGCTGGATGCCGCGCGCTTCGCGCACCAGCGCCTCGATCTCGCCGGCATCGCCGATCTCGCCGACGTGACCGGCCTGGCGCGGGCCGCCATCGCCGAGGCGGCGGCGGAGGCGGGCGGGCGGCCGCTGGCGCTGCGCCTCACCTTTACCGGGCAGACGCCGCTCCACGGGCATTTCCTCGCAAGCCCCGAGCAGGTGGCGCAGGACATGCAGGCGCATGCCTACGAGACCGGCGCCGATATCCTCATCGAGAAGGTGCGGTTCGAGACGCGCGCCCCCGGCGGCGCCGGCGACCTCGGCCTGCCCGGCTTCGCCGACGTCCTCGCCGAGGCGGCGGCGGACCCGGCCCTGCGCGCCGACGTGGCGGCGACTTTGAAGGAGCTGCGCGCCAAGATCCCTTCGGACGTGCTGGAGGCCATGGGCCTGGCCGGCCTCGACGAGGCCGCCATGGCCGATGCCGCCCTCGCGGCGGCCGGGGAGGAAATCGCCGCCCGCCTGTCCGATCCCGCGTCCGGCGCCGCGGCCGGGGGGGAGGCGGAGCGATGAGGTTCGCCCGGCTCGGCCTCGACCGCTACGGCGGCTTCACCGATCGCGAGCTGGTGTTCGATCCGGCGGCGCGCCTCGTGGTGATCGAGGGCGCCAACGAGGCCGGAAAGAGCACCGCGCTGCGGGCCGCAGGCGACGTTCTGTTCGGCATCGAGCGCACCTCGCCCTTCAATTTCCTGCACCGCTACAAGGATATGCGCCTGTCGGCGACGGTGCTGGGGCCGGATGGCCGCGCGTTCGCCTTCATCCGGGTGAAGCGGGACCGCAGCACGCTGCTCGACCCGCTGACCGACGCGCCGCTGCCCGACGACGCCCTCGCGCCCTTCCTCGGCACGCACCAGCGCGGCTCCTTCCTGGAAATCTTCGGGCTGGACCAGAAGCGCCTGCGCAAGGGCGGAGAGGACCTGCTGGCGGGGGGAGGGGAGCTCGCCGACGCGCTGGTCACCGCGGCGCCCGGCCTCCGGCGCATCGACGCCCTGCGCGCCCGCTATGCCGAGGAGGCGGGCAAGGTGTTCAACCCCGCCCGCAAGACCGCGTCCCACCTGTTCTACCAGGCCCTCGACGCCCGCAAGGCTGCGCGGCAGAACATCCGCGAGCAGGAATTACTGGCCGTCGACGTGCGCCGCCTGCGCAGCGCCGCCGAGGCCGCGCTTTTGGCCCGCGCGGCGGCGGTGGAGGCGGACATGGCGGCGGCACAGGAGGCCGCCTGGGCGGAACTGCTCTGCCGGGCCGCCGGCGTGCTGCGCCAGATCGAGGCCGAGGAGACCGCGCTCGCGGCCCTCGGCGCCCTGCCGGACATGCCCGCCGGGTTCGTGGACAAGGCCCGTGCGGCGCTGGCCGCGCTGGAGACGGCCACGGCGGCGCTGGCCCGCGCCGTGGCGGAGGAGGCCCGGGCGGATGCGGCCCACGGGGCGGTGGCGGTGGATGCGGTCATCCTCGACCTCGCGACCGAGGTGGAGGCCTGCGACGAGGCGCGCGCCGCCGTGAACAAGGCGCGCGAGGACCTGCCGCGGCGCCGGGCCAGGGCAGCGGAGGCCCGCGCCCTGCTGGCGCGCATCGCCGCCGATCTCGGGCTGCCCGATGTGGACACCCTGTGCGCCGGCCTGCCGCCGGCGCCGCTGCTGGCCCGCGCCGAGGCGCTGGCCGATCGCTTCAAGGCGTGCAGCCTCGGCGCGCAGGCCCTCGCCTCCGGCCTCGAGGAGCACGCCCGCGAGCTGGCCCGGGTGGAGGCCGCGCAGGCGGGGCTCGGCCCGGTGGAGGACCCCGCGCCCCTGCGCCGGCGCCTCGACGCGCTGGATGGGGCGGAGGAGCGCGCGCGGGGTCTGGAGGCGGGCCTCGCCCGGCGCGCGGCGGCGGGCACGGCGCTCGACGGGCGGGTGCTGCGCCTTGGCCAGCCGGGCCTCACCCTGGACGCGCTGGCGGTCCTGCCGCTGCCGGCGGTGGCGGCGGCCGAGGCGCTGCTGCGCCAGGTGGTCGAGACGGCGGAGGCGCGCGCCCGCCAGGACGCCGCGATCGCCGACCTCGCGGAGCAGAAGCAACTGGCGGCGGCGCGCCATGCGGCCCTCGATGGCGGGGGCACCGCGCCCACCGAGGCCGCCGTCGCCGCCGCCCGCGCGGTCCGCGACGGGCTGTGGCAGCGCCTGCGCCCGCTCGCTTTGGGCGAACGGCCGGCCGGCGACGCCGACCGGGATGCGGCGCTGGACCTGGATGGGGCGCTGGCAGCGGCGGACCATGTGGCCGACGAGCGCCAGCGGGAGACCCATCGCCTTGCCGAGCTGTCCCGGCTCGCCCGCGACATGGCCGACCTCGACCTGCGCCTGGGCGCGGCCGGCGGCCGGCGCGGGGAGGCCGACGCCCAGGCGGCGGCGGCGCGGGCGGCGTGGACGAGCCTGTTCACCGCATCGGGCCTGTCCTTCCCGGCCGATGCGCGCGCCATCGCCTTCCTGAAGGACGTGGAAGCGATCCGCGAGGCGCGGGACGAGTTGCGCCGGCAGGAGGCCGAGGGCGAAACGGCGCGCGCCGCCGTGGCCTTCGACCGCACTTCGGTGGCGGCGCTGAGGCAGGACCTGGGCCTTGCCGCCCTCGGCGATGCCCCCCTGCGCATGGCGGAGATCCGCGATGCGGTGGAGCGGCTGGAGCGCCAGCATCGGGACGTGCGCGACCAGGCGCGCGACCTCGCCCGCCTCGCTCGCACGCGGGACGACCTCGCCCGCCGCAAGGCCGACCTCGACGCCGAGCGCGCCGCCCTCGACGCCGAGGCGGCGGACGTGCTGCCGCGCCTCGCCATCCGTCCCGGCGCGCCGGCCGAGGAGATGCGCGCGGCGCTCGGCCTCTGGCGTTCGGCCACGTCCGAAACGGCCGGGCTGGCGGGGGTCGAGCACCAGATCTCCGCCATCGAGCGCGACGAGGCGGCCTTTGCGGGCCGTGTCGCCGACCTTGCCCGGCGCACGGGCGAGGACCCCGCGGGCGATCCGATCGCCCTGGCGCGGCATCTGCGAAAGCGGCTGGAGGAAGCGCGGCAGGCTTCCGCCCGCGCCCAGGCCGCGCGGGACGCCCTGGACGCCCGCCGGGCCGCCGTCGCCGAGGCGACGCGGGAGCGCGACCGGGCGCATGCGGCGGTCGCCGCCCTGCGGGCGTCTGCCGGCGCGGTGCCGCCCGATGCCTTCGCGGCGGTGCTGGACCGGCTCGACGCGGCCTCGGCCATGGCGGGACGGGCGGAGGAGGCGCGCCGGCGCCTCGCCGACATGTGCCGCGGGCGCGATGTGGCGGCGGTGCGCGCGGCCACAGCCGGGCACGACGACGCCACCCTCGCGGCGCGCGCCGAGGAGGCCGGGGCCGCTCACGCTTTGGCCCGGGCGGCGCGCGACGAGGCGGTGGCGCGCCATGCGGAGGCGGAAGCGGCCCTGCGGGCCCTGGACATGCGCGAAGGCGCGGCCCACGCCGCCCAGGCGGAGCAGGACGCCGCCGCCGCCATCGCCGAGGCGGTGGAGGATTTCGGCCGCAACCACGTGGCGGCGCGGCTTCTCGGCCGCGCCATCGAGCGTTACCGGGAGGCGCACCAGAACCCCATCGTCAGCCGTGCCGCGCAGGCCTTCGCCACCCTCACGCTGGGCCGCTGGAGCGGCATCGGCGTGGACTACGAGGCCTCGACCCCGCGTCTCGGCGCCATGCGGGCCGGCGAGTTCCACGGGGTCGAGAAGCTCTCGGAAGGCACGGCGGACCAGCTCTTCCTCGCCTTGCGCGTCGCCGCCATCGAGGAGCACGCTCGCCGGGCGACGCCGCTGCCCTTCATGGCCGACGATCTCTTCGTCACCTTCGACGAGGCCCGCACCGAGGCGGGCCTGAAGCTCCTGGCCGAGCTGGGCGCGCTGACCCAGGTGATCGTCTTCACCCACCACGCCCATGTGGGCGAGGCGGCCGAGCGGGCCCTGGGCGCCGCCTGCCAGCGCATCCGGCTCTAGGGCGCACCCTTTTCCGGCCTTAGGAGGGCTTCGCCGGTCCCGCCTCGATGCGGTCGGCCACCTCGGTCAGGGCGGCGGCCAGCGCCCGCAGCAGGTCCACCGGCAGGGACACCTGCACCGCCGGCGAGGGCTTGCCGGGCTTGGGAACGCCCACCTCGAGCCGCACCCCGCCAGTGGTGCCGTCGAATACGGCGGTGGTGAAGGCCTGCAGCGGCCACACCTTGAGCCGGCCGGCCTCGTCCTTGTCCCAGTTCTCGAAATCCATGGCCTTGTCGTGTCCTCCCGATCTTCATCTGCGCATAGCACGCGGGGCGGGCAGGGGGGAGCGGGCCCCGGCGATCCGCAAGGCCGCCGGGCATGGTGCAACGCGGCATCGACGCGGCCGCGGCACGGCGGTATAGCTGGGCGAAGCAGAACGAGAACGTTTCCAGTGCTGTCCGTCGTCATCGCAACGCACAATTCCGAACGCCAGCTGGTCCCCGTCCTGTCCGCGCTGGTGCAGGGGGTGACGGCCGGCGTCCTGCGCGATGTGATCCTGGTGGATTCGGGCTCCACCGACGGCACCGCCACCATCGCCGATGCCGCCGGCTGCACGCTGCTCCATTCGGTGAACGACATGGGCCTGCGCCTGCGCCAGGGCGCCGCGCAGTCGCGCGGGCGGTGGCTGCTGTTCCTGTCGCCGTGCTCCATCCTGGAAGAGGGCTGGGCGCGGGAGGTGATGACCTTCATCGAGACCGCGGAGCGGCGCGGCCAGGCGGATCGCATCGCCGCCACCTTCCGCCTCGCGGTGGACGGCTACGGCATCGGGCCGCGGATCGGGGAGGCCATGGCGGTGGCCCGCCTCGCTCTGCTCGGCTTGCCCCGCGCCGGGCAGGGGCTGTTGATTTCGCGCAAGCATTACGAGCGGCTCGGTGGCCATCCCGCCGGGGTGAAGGCGGAGCGGCGCCTGGTGGCGCGGATCGGGCGCCGGCGCATCCACCTGCTGCGTCCCCACGTGCTCCTGCCCGAGCGCGCCGAGGGCTGACATCGACACCCGCTCGACACTGCCCGACATGTGCGATGTCGCCGACATGTCGCGAAACTTCCGCTTGGCGAACGGCCCCGGTTGCGCATAGATGGCGGCGCGGGGTCGGACCTGCCGCGCCGAGAGGCGAGGGCGGGAACCGGTCGGTCATTTCTCGTGAGGAGGCCGGTCGAGCGATCCGCGGTGCGCTGCCTTGAGGGCGCGTCCGCCGACGAACGCCCGCCTCCCGGATGGTGCTGCGCACCGAGGGAGCGGTCCATGGACCTTTGCCGTCGTCTCCGGAATTTCGTCCGCGTCGGAGCGCTCGCCGCCGGCCTTCTTGCCGCCGGCTCCTCGGCCTACGGCCAGCAGGCGCGGCCGGCGTTGCCGGCCAACCCGCCGGCGGCGCAGGCGCCCCAGCCGCCCCGGCCGGCGAGCGCGAAGACCTTCCAGCGCTCCGACCTGATCGCCGGCGCCAAGCGCTACGAGCGGCTGCTGAAGCGCGACACCACTGCCCCCGCCCAGCCTCTCGACAAGGCCCGGCGTGATGCCGCCCAGGCGTTGCAGCGCAACGATTTCCGCTCGGCGGCGGCGCTCTATGCCAGCCTCGCGGTCGCCGATCCGAACGACGCGGGCATCTGGCTGCGTCTCGCCCGGTCGCTCGCCGGCATCAAGCCCAACGAGGACGAGGACGCCTCCACCTTCATCGACAATGCCCAGGCCGCCGCCTTCATCGCCTACCGCCGCGCCGCCACGCGGGCGGAGGAGGGCGATGCCCTGACCTTCATCGGCCAGATCTACGCCAGCCGCAGCCTGTGGAACGCGGCCCTCGATACGCTGAAGATCGCCCTTGAGGCGCGCGACACGCCGGCCGACCGGGCCTTCTACGAGAAGCTGAAGGAGGAGCACGGCTTCCGCCTCGTGGACTACACGGTGGAGTCCGACCTCGCGGCGCCGCGCGTCTGCGTGCAGTTCTCCGAGGACCTCGCCACCAACACGGATTTCTCCGCCTTCGTGCAGATGCGCGGCCTGGACAAGCCGGCGGTGACCGCCGAGGCCCGGCAGATCTGCGTGGAGGGCCTGAAGCACGGCGAGCGCTACGGCCTCGTGGTGCGCCCCGGCATCCCCTCGACCGCCGGCGAGCGCACGAAGAAGCCCACCGAGCTCACCATCTATGTGCGCGACCGCCAACCCTCCGTGCACTTCACCGGCCGCAACTACGTGCTGCCGCGCACCGGGCAGAAGGGGATCCCGCTCTCCTCGGTGAACACCAGCGCGGTGACGGTGAACATCCTGCGCATCGGCGACCGCGGCCTCGTGCCCACCGCCATCCAGGGCGAGTTCCGGCAGGGGCTCGACAGCTACGTGCGCGAGCGCCTCGCCGACGGCACCGCCATCGCCGTTTTCAAGGGCGTGCTGGAGGTGGACAGCCCGCTCAACCAGGACGTGACCACCGCCGTGCCGGTGACCGAGGCCGTGGGCAAGCTGGAGCCCGGCGTCTACGTGATGACCGCCGTGCCGGAGAAGGGCACCACCGACGACGATTACGGCAGCGAGGCGACCCAGTGGTTCATCGTCTCCGACCTCGGGCTCACCGCCCTGTCGGGGCAGGATGGGGTGCACGTGCTGGTGCGCTCCCTCGGCAGCGCCGAGCCGGTGGCGGGGGCCGAGGTGCGCCTCGTCGCGCGCTCCAACGAGGTGCTGGGCACCGCCAAGGCCGACGCCAACGGCCATGTGCGCTTCGATCCCGGCCTGTCGCGCGGCCCCGCCGGCCTCGCGCCGGAAGTGGTGATCGCCCGCACCGAGGCGGGGGACTATGCCTTCCTCTCCCTCAAGGAGACCGCCTTCGACCTCACCGACCGGGGCGTCGCCGGCCGGGACTCGCCCGGCGCGCTCGATGCGTTCCTCGCCACCGAGCGTGGCGTCTACCGCTCCGGCGAAACCGTTCACCTGACCGCGCTGCTGCGCGACGCCCAGGGCCGTGCTGCGGTGGGCGTGCCGGTCATCCTCCAGCTGGTGCGGCCGGACGGCGTGGACGACCGCCGGCTCGTGGTCGCCGATCAGTCGGCGGGCGGGCGCACCGTGGACCTGCCGCTGCTCAAGGGCGCCATGACCGGCACCTGGCGCATCAAGGCGCTGACCGATCCCAAGGCGCCGCCCGTCGGCGAGATCACCTTCCTGGTCGAGGACTATGTCCCCGACCGGGTGGAGTTCGACCTCACCGCCCGCGAAGCCGCGCTGCCGCGCACCCGCCCGGTGGAGGTGCTGGTGGACGGCCGCTTCCTGTTCGGCGCGCCCGCCTCCGGCCTCGACGTGGAGGCCGAGACCGAACTGCGCGCCGCCGCCGAGCGGCCGGGCTTCGCCGGCTTCCGCTTCGGCAATGCGGAGGACCAGGTGCTCGCCGATCGCCAGCCCGTGGCGGACGCGCCGCGGACCGACGCGCGCGGCCGCGCCAGCCTGCGCATCCTCGCCGCCGATCCGCCCCGCACCGCGCGTCCGCTGGAGGTGGAGACCATCGTGCGCCTCGTGGAGACGGGCGGCCGGGCGGTGCAGCGCACCCTCGTGATCCCCGTGGCACCCGCCGGCAGCCAGATCGGCGTCAAGCCGCTCTTCGCCGATCGGGTGCGCGAAGGGGAGGTGGCGAATTTCGAGGTGGTGGTCGCCGGCATTGACGACAAGCGCCTCGCCGCGCCCGGCCTCACCTGGAAGCTCTCGCGCCTGGAGACCCGCTACCAGTGGTATCGGGTGAGCGGGTCCTGGGACTATGAGCCGGTGAAGATCGTCACCCGCCTCGCCGAGGGCCGGCTCGACGCCAGGGCGGACGGGCCGGTGCGCCTTTCCGTGCCCACTCAGTACGGCCGCTACCGCCTGGACATCACGGGTGACGGGCTGCCGCTCACCAGCGTGCCGTTCGAGGCCGGCTTCGGCGGCGACGGCAATGCGGACACGCCGGACAAGCTGGAGCTGTCCCTCGACCGCGCCGCCTACGCTACCGGGGATACGCTGGATGCCACCCTGACCGCCCGCACCGCCGGCACCGCCTCGGTGCTGGTGCTGAACGAGGGGCTGCTGGAGCAGCGCTTCATCAAGGTCGCAGCCGGCGCCAACAAGGTGAGCTTCAAGGTGGCCGAGGGCTGGGGGCCGGGCGCCTATGTGGTCGCCTTCATGCACCGTCCCCTCGACGTGGCGGCCGGCCGCATGCCGGGCCGCGCCATCGGCCTGGCCTGGTTCTCGGTGAACCGGGAGGCGCGGACCCTGAAGGTGGACCTCGGCACGCCGAAGGAGATGCGCCCCAACGCGCCCCTCGCCATTCCCGTGCGCATCGGCGGCCTCGCCGCGGGCGAGAAGGCCTATGTGACGGTGGCGGCGGTGGACGTGGGCATCCTCAACCTCACAGGCTACAAGCCGCCGGCGCCGGACGCCGCCATCTTCGGCCAGCGGCGTCTTTCGCCGGAAATCCGCGACCTCTATGGCGCGCTCATCGACGGCATGCAGGGCAGCGCCGGCCGGCTGCGTTCGGGCGGCGATGGCGGGGAAGGCGGCCTTCAGGCGAGCCCGCCCTCGGGCCCGCCCCTGGCGCTGTTCTCCGGCATCGTCGAGGTGGGTCCGGACGGCACCGCCGCCGTCTCCTTCCCCATCCCCGCCTTCGACGGCACCGCGCGGGTGATGGCCATGGCGTGGAGCGCCGACAAGCTCGGCCACGCCTCGACCGACGTGGTGGTGCGCGACAAGGTGGTGATGCTCGCCACCCTGCCGCGCTTCCTCGCCGCCGGCGACCGCTCCACCCTCAACCTCGATTTGACCAACGTGGAGGCGCCGGAGGGCGAATACCGCCTCGACGTCTCGGCCAGCGGCGCCGCGGCGGTGACTTCGCCCGCGCCCGCCGTGAAGCTCGCGGCAAAGCAGCGCCAGTCCCTGCGCCTTGCCCTGGAGGGCCGGGGCGTCGGGCCGGCCACGGTCACTGCCCGGTTGACCGGGCAGGGGCTCGACATCACCCGCACCTACGAGATGAACGTGCGCCCGGCCTATCCGGACATCGAGCGGCGCACGGTGCGCACCCTCGCCCCCGGCGAGAGCCTGACGCTCAACAAGGACCTGCTCGTCGACCTCCTGCCGGGCACCGGCAGCGTGGCGGTGAGCGTGACGCCCAATTCCACCATCGACGTGCCGGCCTTGCTCGGCGCCCTCGACCGCTACCCCTATGGCTGCACCGAGCAGGTGACCAGCCGCGCCCTGCCGCTCATCTCCTACAACGAGCTCAGCGTGCTGGTGGGCCGCGCGGCCGATCCGGAGGCGGACCAGCGCATCCGCGACGCCATCGTCCGGGTGCTGGCGCGGCAGGGGTCGGACGGCTCGTTCGGCCTGTGGTCGCCGGGCGGCACCGATACCTGGCTCGACGCCTATGTGGCGGACTTCCTGTCGCGGGCGAAGGAGAAGGGCTTCCCGGTGCCGGAGGCCTCCTTCGCCCTCGTTCTCGACCGGCTGCGCAACGTGGTGAGCCTCGCCGGCGCCGACATGCGCTCGGCCAGCGAGGGGCTGGCCTATGCCCTCTACGTGCTCGCCCGCAACGGCCGCGCGCCGCTGGGCGACCTGCGCTATCTCGCCGACACCCGGCTGAAGGATCTGTCCTCGCCCCTCGCCAGGGCGCAGGTGGGTGCCGCGCTGGCCCTGCTCGGCGACCGTACCCGCGCCGAGCGGGCCTTCAACGTGGCGCTGGAAGGCCTTCCGGCGACGGCGACCGCACCGGAGGTGGGCCGCCCCGACTTCGGCTCGGCCCTGCGCGACGCGGCGGCGCTCACCGTGCTCGCCCGCGAGGCCGGGATGGAGAAGCTCGCCGAGGTGGCGCTCGCCCGCGTGGACGTGGCGCGCACCCGCACCGAGCGCACCTCTACCCAGGAGAATGCGTGGCTGATCCTTGCCGCCCGCAGCCTCGTCGCCAGCGCCGGCAACATGGTGCTGGAGGTGGACGGCGCGCTCACCCGCGGTCCCTATGGCCGCAGGCTCACCCGCGCCGATCTCGATCGCGGGCCGGTGGTCCTGCGCAATGCCGGGCCGGAGGCGGTGAAGGTGGTGTACGGCGTCTCGGGCGCCCCCATCGCGCCGGAGCCGGCAATCTCCAAGGGGTTCACCCTGGAACGGCGCTACTTCAGCCTCGACGGCAAGCCGGCCGATCCGTCCAAGGCGGTGCAGAACCAGCGCTTCGCCGTGGTGCTCACCTTCAAGGAGGCGCAAAGCGCGCTCGCCGACGTGCTCCTCGTGGACTACCTGCCGGCCGGGTTCGAGATCGAGAATCCGAACCTCGTCGAGGGCGGGGACGGCGGCTTCGCCTGGCTCGACGAGACCAGCGAGGCCGGCCACGTGGAGTTCCGCGACGACCGCTTCGTCGCCTCGGTGACGCGGCAGGAGGGCGAGGACCCGTTCGTGGTCGCCTATGTGGTGCGGGCCGTCTCGCCCGGCCGCTACGCGCATCCGCCGGCCTTCGTGGAGGACATGTACCGGCCGGACCGCTTCGCCCGCACCGCCGCCGGCACCGTGGAGGTCGCGCCCGCCCGATGAGCGAGGACCGCCCGCAAGGTCCCGCGCCGGAGGGCGCGGCCTCGCGCTCCCGCCGCCGGGCGTGGCAGGCGGGGGCGGCGGCCGTCTTCGCCATGGGCCTGCTGGCCGGCGGGGCCGGCGCCGGCCTGCTTCATCTGCGCGCGCAGGCGCCGCCCGCACCCGAGCCGAATGTCTCGGCGGAGGTGGTGGACCGGGAGGGCCGCCTGCTGCGCCCCTTCGCCCTGCCCGACGGGCGCTGGCGCCTCGCGGCCGGCGTGGAGGACGTGGACCCGCGCCTCGTCGCCATGATCCTCGCCTATGAGGACAAGAGGTTCGAGGCGCACGCCGGCGTGGACCTGATCGCGCTCGTCCGCGCGGCCGGGCAGGCGGCGCTGTCGGCCCGCGTGGTCTCCGGCGGCTCGACGCTGACCATGCAGGTGGCTCGCCTCACCGCGCCGCCGCGCGCCCGCACCCTCGCCGCCAAGCTCGAGCAGATGCGCCGCGCCATCGAGCTGGAGGCGCGGCTGCCGAAGGCCGAGATCCTGCGCCTCTACCTCACCCTCGCGCCTTACGGCGGCAATATCGAGGGGGTGCGGGCGGCGTCGCTGACCTATTTCGGCAAGGAGCCCCGCCATCTCACCCTCGGCGAGGCGGCGCTGCTGGTGGCCCTGCCGCAGTCACCGGAGGCACGGCGGCCGGACCGCTTCGCCGCGCGCGCGCGCGGGGCGCGGGACCGCGTGCTCGACCGGCTTCTGGCGCAGGGCGTGCTCTCGGCGGACGAGGTGCGCATGGCCAAGGGCGAGCCGGTGCCGAGGGCGCGCCGCGCCATGCCGCAGCTCGCCCCGCACCTTGCGGAGGATCTCATCGCCGAGCGCCCGGCGGTGTCGCGCCATGCCTCCACCCTCGACGCTCCCTTGCAGGAGCGGCTCGAGGAGCTGCTGCGCGAGCGGACGAAGGCGCTGGGCCGCGGGCTCTCGGCGGCGGTCGTGGTGATGGACAATGACAGCTCCGAGGTGCGCGCCTATGTGGGCGCCGCCGACTTCGCCGATCGCGCCCGCGCCGGGGAGGTGGACCTCGCCCGCGCCGTGCGCTCGCCGGGCTCGACGCTGAAGCCCTTCATCTACGCCATGGCGTTCGAGGACGGCATCGCCCATCCCGAGACCCTGATCGAGGACCGGCCCGCCCGTTTCGGCGCGTGGCGGCCGGAGAATTTCGACCGCAGCTTCCAGGGCACCCTTTCGGTGCGCAAGGCGCTGCAGATGTCGCTGAACGTGCCGGCGGTGCGCCTGCTGGACGCGGTGGGGCCGCAGCGCCTCGCCACCCGCCTCCAGCAGGCCGGGGCGCGGCTGGAGCTGCCGGCGGGCGCGGCGCCGGCTTTGCCCATGGGGCTCGGCGGGGTGGGCATCCGCCTTATCGACCTCACCAGCCTCTATGCGGCGCTGGCGCGGGGCGGCGAGGCGCATCCGCCCGTGTTCCGGCAGGACGGGGCGGCGGTGGCCGCGCCGCGCCGGTCGCGGCTCGTGGATGAGGTGGCGGCCTGGTATGTGGGCCAGTGCCTCCTGGGCACGCCCGCGCCGGAGAACGCGCTGGGCGGGCGCATCGCCTTCAAGACCGGCACCTCCTACGGCTATCGCGATTCGTGGGCGGTGGGGTTCGACGGGCGCCGCACCGTGGGTGTCTGGGTGGGGCGGCCGGACGGGCAGGCGGTGCCCGACCTGACCGGCCGGGCGGCTGCCGCGCCGCTGCTGTTCGATGCCTTCGCCCGCATCGTGCGCACGCCGGCCGCGCTCAGGCCGGTACCGCGCGGGGCGGTGGTGGCGGCCAATGCCCGCCTGCCGGTCCCGCAGCGCCATTTCGGAACGTCACGGAAGGAGCAGCCGCTGCAGGTGGTGTTCCCGCCGGACGGGGCGCGGGTCAGCCTGTCCGGGGAAGAAGCGGCCGGGCTGGTGCTGAAGGTGGATGGCGGCACCTTCCCCCTCACGCTGCTGATGGATGGGCGGCCGGTGGCACGGGAGGAAAATGCGCACACTTTCACCTGGCGGCCGCCAGGGCGGGGCTTCACGCGGCTCACGGTCATGGACGCGGCGGGCGTCACCGACAGCGTGACGGTGCGGGTGGAGTAGGACGCTCCGGCCGGCGCGGCGCCCGCGCATGCGGGCGCACAAAAGAAAAATCCCGCCGCGCCGAAAGGCGGGCGGGACAAGGCTGGGAGGAAACGCGAAGTCGGTAAACGTGAATTCCAGAGGCGATTCCGGCTGCGGCGGAACTCCGCGCCGCCGGAAGCGCGCGTCAGATCAGTGGCCGCGGGCCACCACCTGCGGGATCTCCTCGCGGGAGATGCCCATGCGGGCGAGTTCGCTGTTGGTGAGGTGGCTCAGGCGGTCATAGCGCAGCGCCATGGCGCGGCCTTCAGCGACAGCGGCGAAGAAATCGGACACCGCGGCGCCCATGCGCCCGAACAACCCGGTCTCGCGGGAGGCGTTCACAGTGATCGTAGCCATTTGGGTCTCCATTCGTTGACGTAGAGATAGGCCAAATCGCTGCGACGCAACATGGCGGATTGTGCATGGCACCATTGCAAATGCCGTATACCAGGGCCGGCTGTGGGTGGTGCGAAAAGGCTCTGGACCGTGCGCGGCGAATTGCGTATAGAGCGCACCTGCCTTCGGGGCGCGCCCGCAGGAACGCCGCTCGCGGCGCCGCTGCGCGACCTTTGGTGGGGGATAGTTCAACGGTAGAACCGCGGACTCTGACTCCGTTAATCCTGGTTCGAATCCAGGTCCCCCAGCCATTCAATGCCTCGCTCGGCGATGGTGGCTGGCTGTTCCTGCTGGTGAATCCGGATGGCCGTCGCTATTGGCGGATGTCCTACCGTTTTGCGGAAAAGCAGAAAACGCTCTCGCTTGGCGTGTACCCCGCTGTCACGCTTGCTGAGGCGCGGAAGCGACGCGATGAAATCAAGGAGCAACTCGCGAACGGCGTGGATCCAAGCGTGGAGCGCCGAGCGAGCAAGGCCGCCGCTGCTCTGGGCACAGATCCGACGTTCGAGGTGATCGCCAGGGAGTGGCATGCCCTGAAATCCTCAGCCTGGGTGGCCTCGTACTCCAAGCTCATCCTCAGCCGGCTGGAAGCCGACGTGTTTCCCGCGATCGGGCGCCGACCTATCGCGGATATCGAGCCGCCTGAAATTCTCGCCGCGATCCGAAAGGTGGAGGCGCGCGGTGCCCTCGATCTCGCCGGGCACGAGATGCAGGCAGTCGGCGCGGTGTTCCGCTACGCTGTTGCGACAGGCAGGGCGACACGTGATCCAACCCAAGACCTTCGCGGCGCCCTGAAGCCTGCCGGCCGGCAGCAGCACCCATCGTGCGATGCCGCGCGAGGAGCTGCCGGACTTCCGTCGCGCGGTAGCCGCATATGACGGCGATCCGCGCATCTCTGTCCTTCCGTCATGACGCGACCGCCATGGCGCGCGGCCGGACCGGTGGAAACGGCCAGGAAGAGGGTGCTTTTGGGCGAAAAATTCATCCATTTGGTCGGGGGATGTGGCTCGGGCGCCTTGAGCTGATCCGAAAATCGCATGCGTGCCAGTGCGAGAGCCGTTTAATTGCAACGGCTTTGATGAACAGATGTTGGTAAATGTTGGAGTTGGATCGGCCTCGCCTGGGTGTCCTAATGGCCGGCCCTGTTGATTTTTGTTGACCCTGAATGGACAGCGCGAGCGGCGACAAAACACGTCCAGACAAGATGGGCACGCCGGATCCGATCGCGGGGCTCCTGATATTTCTTAAGCTTCCGAACTGTCCTTTAGGCTGGCGACAGCGATCGCGGGGCGGATGTGCAGAGCATCCGATTGTTAGGAAATGCTGGGGTCAAAGCTGCCATCGAGGCGGCAATGGCCGAACGGGCCGCTCGAACCGAGATCACGGCCGATCGCGTGCTGAAGGAGCTGGCGAAGATCGGCTTCGCCAGCATGGGCGATTACATGCGGCTGACGGGCGACGGCTCTGCGGTGCTCAGATTGGGAAGTTGCTGATGCGCCTCGGGGGGCATGGGGCATTATCTGGAGCGCAGCCGAAAGCATCCGGGCCTTCCTGAGCCCAGATATTCTGATCCCTGTCAGCAGGTGCCCGCGCCAATCCGAGCAGATCGGCAACACCGCGCCGGCGGGCCCGCGAGCGCTCCGCGCTCCGGCGATGCACACTCACCCTTGCGGGGCTTCCTTCGCGAGCAAGTCCATCTCACGCAAGGTCTCCTCCGCGATGCGGAAGCTGTCCACCGCCGCCGGCAGTCCGCAATAGACCGCGGTGAGATAGAGCACCTCCTGGATCTCCGCGACTGAAAGACCGTTGCGGACCGCAGCCCGCACGTGCGTCTTGAGCTCGTGCGGGCGATTGAGGGCGGTTAGCATTCCCAGCAGGATCAGCGACCGCTCGCGCCGCTCCAGGCCGGGGCGATCCCAAGCGTCGCCAAAGCATGTCCGCTCAGAATAGCATCTCAAGGGGGCGTTGAAGTCGTTTGTGCTCTTGTCGCGCCGGTTGAAATACTCCTCGCCGAGCACTTCCCGCATGATCTCGCGGCCTCTCTCGCGGCGATCGCCCATGGCCTTCTCCTGGTTTTGGTCAATAACGACGGAGCATCTGGCGCATATGCCAGACCTCAAGCGGTGAACGTCAGCCGGATCGCACCGCGGAGCGTCAGGATGGGCGTTCTCTTTCATGAAACTTGGTGACAAGCTCCGCCAAGCTTCGATCCGCTCAGGCGGAGCCCGCGCCCGCGGTCCGGCGCGGATGCTTGCTGCGGACGTGCGCCGGTCAGGACGGCGCCGAGCGGACTTGCGCGCCCGCCGCCCTTTCGAGCAGCTCGATGGTGCGGGCGTAGTCCTCCTCGCCATAGCCTTCCGCGACCGCCTCCTCAAGAAAATGGCGCGTCGTTTCCGGGAGATGCAGCGCGACGCCGGCCTGCTCCGCCTCGCTGATGCAGAGCCGCACGTCCTTCAGCAGCAGAGCGGTCGCAAATCCCGGCGGAAAGCTGCGGTCGAGCAGGGATTTGGGCAGCTTGTCCTGGGTGATGAAGGACCGGCCGCTGGAGCTGTTGAGCACATCGGTCATGGTCTTCCCATCGAGACCCATCTTCGCGCCGAGCACGAGCCCTTCGAAGGTAGCGACGGCGGTGCAGGCGACGATCACGTTGTTGACCAGCTTCATGGCCTGTCCCAGACCCGCGCGGTCGCCGATGGTGAAAAGGCGCGAGCCGAGCAGAGCGAGGATCGGCCGCACCGTCTCGATGGCCTCCGGCGGTCCGGACATCATGATCGAGAGCCCGCCGCTCCGGGCCGCCGGCACGCCGCCGCTCACCGGCGCGTCCACGAAGGCTATGCCCCTTTCTGCGGCCTCCTCCGCCAGCATCCTTGAGGTCGCCGGGCCCGTGGTGGACAGGTCCACCACGATCTTCGCCCCCGGCGCGGAAAAAAGGCCAGCTTCTCCCCTGCACACCGCCTGCACCACCGCAGGCGTAGGTAGGCTCATCAGGACGATGTCGGTGGCGGCGGACATTTGCGCCGCGCTCGCGAGCGTTCGGCAGCCGAGCTCAGCGAACGGGGCGCATGCGTTCGGGTTGCTGTCCGCCACCGCAAGGTCGAAATGGGGCGCCAATCGCCGCGCCATCTGGGCCCCCATGTTGCCGAGGCCGAGAAAGCCGACGCGAGGAGAGCTGGACATCGCCGTCACCCCTTCATCGCGCTGGAGACGAGCCGGGAAGCGCCAGCGGCGAACGGCACGCAGGCCTGCGTGTCGTGCAGGCCGATGCTCACCCGCGTGGGACCGGCATGGGCCGGCAGGGACGCCCCCGCGACGAGCGCCTGCGCCGCGGCGGCTGCGCGCCGGTCATCAGGCGTCCTGATTCCGCTTCTGTTCGTTTGCACTGCTCCACTCCCTTTGTTCTTCACAGGGTACCGGGCGAAACCGTCACGTACTTGGACGTGACGTAATTGCGGATGCCTTCGCGTCCCCCTCGGACCCGAAGCCGCTGTCGCCAACGCCGCCGAACGGCACCTCCGCTGCCACGACCGCGAAATGATTGACGGCGACGGCACCCGCCGCGAGCCCGCGGCTGAAGGTGTGCTCTGTCTCCAGGCTGATGGTGAAGACGAAGGCGGCGAGGCCGTAGGGCGTCCCGTTCGCCGCCGCGAGCGCCGCGTCGGCATCGGCGAAAGGCAGGCTCGGAACCATCGGACCGAACGGCTCCTCGTTCATGATGCGGGCGCCCAGATCAAGCTCGGTCAGGACGGCGGGGCCGTGGCCCCGCTCGCGCGGCGCCCATCCCATGGCCGATTCCCTGGCGGGAGTGGCACCGGAGCACTCGTTCATCCCGCGCATTGCCATTCTTTCCCTCGTCCTCGCGGACCTCGACCCCACGGACGGCCTCGGCCGAAGCCTCGTCCGCACGTTTCATAGAATGAAGTGACACTTCATTTTAAGGCTAGCACCATCGCCGCGCATGTAAAGGGCTTCTCCGCCGCCCGCCGCGGACCTAGTCGCGGACCCCGTTGCGCTTCCAGCCGGGCCTCGGTAATCTCAATTAAATGAAAAATCATTTCATTCAATGAAATACATCAGGGCGCTGGAGGACGAGTGAGCGAGATCGAGCAAATCATCGTCGAGACGACCACGCGGTTGTTCGCCGATCAGGCCACACCGGCGGTCCTGAATGCCGCCGAGCAAGGTGGTTGGCCTCAGGCGCTGTGGCATGCCGTGGCCGAGCTCGGCCTGCCCCTCGCCCTGGTACCGGAGGCGGACGGCGGGCACGGGCTGGAGCCCGAGGCGGCGCTGGCGGTGGTGCGCGTCGCGGCCCGCTTCGCGGTCCCGCTGCCGCTGGCAGAGACCTTGTGGGCCAACCGGCTGCTAGCGGCCGCCGGACTGCCCTTGGCGGAAGGCCCCGCGAGCTTCGCCGTATCGCCGGAAGGCGACCTGCCCCGCGCCACGCGCGCCGCCGCCGGCTGGCATCTGGAGGGAAGCCTGGCGCGAGTGCCCTGGGGCGGCCAGGTGGATGTGGTGGTGGCGCTCGCGACCCATGACGAAGCCCCGATGCTCGTCCGGCTGCCTCGCGGCGCCTTCACCGTCACGCCCGGCGACAATCTGGCGGGCGAGCCGCGCGACGACATCGCCTTCTCCTGCGACCTGCCGGCTGACGCCTGTGCCCCGGCGCCGGCGGCGGCTGCCCGTTTGCTCGAAGCCGGCGCGGCGCTGCGCACGGTGCAGATGGCCGGCGCCCTGGAAAAGGTGCTGGAGCTCAGCGTGCGCTATGCCGGCGAGCGCGTGCAGTTCGGCCGGCCCATCGGCAGGTTCCAGGCGGTGCAGCAGAATCTTGCAATGCTCGCAGGCCAGGCGGCCGTTGCCGACGGCGCGGCCGGCCTCGCCATCAACGCTCTCGCGGGCACCCTCGACGTCCTGCCCATCGCGATCGGCAAGGCCCGCGCCGGAGAGGCCGCGAGCATCGCTTGCGCCATCACCCACCAGGTCCATGGCGCCATCGGATTCACCCACGAGCACGAACTGCACCGCTTCACACGGCGGCTGTGGTCCTGGCGCGATGAATTCGGCGCCGACGTCCTGTGGAACACCCGCGTCGGCGCCGCCGTCGCCGCCGCCGGGGCCGACGGCCTTTGGCCCCTTATCACCGCGGCCTGAATGCGGGACCCATCATGACCAGCCTCACCATCACCTTCCCGCCGCCGCCGGCCGATGCCTTCGACGACCTGCGCGCCGAGGTGCGGGACTTCCTCTCCTCCACGCTCGCCGCCCGCAAGCCGCGCGACCGCGCCCGTTCCTGGGCCGGCTTCGACGCCGATTTCAGTCGCCAGATGGGTGCGCGCGGCTGGATCGGCATGACCTGGCCCAAGGCCTATGGCGGCCATGAGCGCGGCGCCCTGGAGCGATATGTGGTGCTCGAGGAGATGCTCGCCGCCGGCGCACCCGTCGCCGCCCACTGGATCGCCGACCGCCAGAGCGGGCCCCTGCTGCTCAAGTGCGGCACCGAGGAGCAGAAGAACGCCATCCTGCCTCGCATCGCCGCCGGCGAATGCTTCTTCTGCATCGGCATGAGCGAGCCCGACAGCGGTTCGGACCTCGCCGCCGTGCGCACCCGCGCCACCCAAGTGGACGGCGGCTTCCGCGTCAACGGCACCAAGCTGTGGACCACCTATGGCCACAAGTCCCACTACATGATCCTGTTCTGCCGCACCGGAGCGGCCGACGATCGGCATGGCGGCACCAGCCAGCTGCTGGTGGATCTTTCCCTTCCCGGCATCACCGTCCGCCCCATCGCGGACCTCTCCGGCGAGCACCATTTCAATGAGGTGGTGTTCGAGGATGTGTTCTTGCCGGCGTCGGCCGTCATCGGAGGTTTGGGCGACGGCTGGAACCAGGTGATGGGCGAGCTCGCCTTCGAGCGGTCCGGGCCGGAGCGCTTCCTCTCCTCCTTCACCCTGCTGGTGGAGGCGGTCCGAGCCTTGGGACCAAATCCCGATCCGGCGGCCAGGGCCGCCATCGGCCGGCTCACCGGCCACATCGTCACCTTGCGCCGCCTGTCGCGCTCGGTGGCCGGATTGCTGCAGAAGGGCGAGAACCCGGCGCTCCACGCCGCGCTGGTGAAGGACCAGGGCGCGCTGCTGGAGCAGGAGATCCCCGAGGTGGTGCGCGCCATCGTGGCGGTGGAACCCTCCTTGCGTAGCTCGGGCGACCTGTCAGCGGTGCTCGCGCACATCGTGCTTGCCGCCCCGTGCTTCTCGCTGCGCGGCGGGACGCGGGAAATCCTACGTGGCATCATCGCCCGCGGCCTCGGCCTGCGCTGAAAAACCGGAGAAACGCCCGTGACCGCCCCCGATCGCACGGATCACGCACCGATCCTCGTGGAGACCCATGCAGCCGGCATCATCACCCTCACGCTCAATCGGCCGGAACTGCGCAACCCCATCTCCGATCCCGATCTCCTCGAAGCCCTGATCGAGACCCTGACCCGGCTCGATGCGGACAAGGAGACGCGGGTCATCATCCTCACCGGCGCCGGCTCCGCCTTCTCTTCAGGCGGCAATCTCAAGGCCATGGGCGCTGCGGGCGGCCTCAACGATCCTTTGCCGGCGCGCACCCGCATGAACTACAAATATGGCATCCAGCGGCTGCCTTTGCTGATTGAGGCGATGGAAGTGCCGGTGGTTGTGGCGGTGAACGGACCAGCCATCGGCGCCGGCCTCGATCTCGCCCTCATGTGCGACGTGCGCATCGCCGCGCAGAGCGCGCGCTTCGCGGAGAGCTTCGTGAAGGTCGGCATCGTGCCCGGCGACGGCGGAGCCTGGTTCCTGCCGCGCGTGGTGGGCTTTTCCAAGGCATGTGAGATGGCGCTCACCGGAGACGCCATCGACGCGGCCGAGGCGCTCGCTTGCGGCCTCGTCTCGAAAGTGGTGCCGGATGCCGAGCTGATGGAGGAAGCCCTGCGCATGGCCCACCGCATTGCAGCCAATCCGACCCACGTGGTGCGCATGACGCGGCGCCTGCTGCGCCAGGGCCGCGGGGCCAGCCTCGACGCGCTGTTGGAAACCTCCGCCGCCATGCAGGCCCTGGCCCACGCCACCGCCGATCACGTGGAGGCCGTGGCCGCGCTGCTGGAGCGGCGCGCTCCGGCCTTCACCGGCCGCTGAGCGGGTGAGGGGCGCACGGGAGCGGGCGCGCAGGCCCGCGCGTTCGTTGTCGACGGTGCGGGGTCGACCGTGCGAGCCAGCTCGTCCGCGCCGGGGCGCGCCTCAGCTGGCGGTGTGGAAATCCGGAATGCCACCTTCGGCCCGGATCGCCTCCGCCACCTGGGCGGCGGTCTCCCGCAGAGGCTCCAGAAACTGGCTGATGGCGGCCTCGAACGACACCGCCGAACGCAGCATCATGATATTGAGCGCGGCGCAGGCGAAGGGGCCGTCCATCACCGGCACCGCCATGGCCCACACCAAATTCTCGTACTCGCTGGCGCTGTAGGTGTCATCCATCACGGCGAAGCCCCGGACACGCACCTCGGCCAGCATGGCCTCGATCCGCGGCAGGTCGAGCGATCCGCCCTCGGCCTTCATCGCCAGGCGATCGAGGATGGCCTGGCGTGTCTTTTCCGCACAGAAGGCGAGGTAGGCCCGCCCCATCGACGTGACGAGCACCGGGGCGCGATAGCCGGGCCGCCGGTTGAGATGCAGCGGCCCCTGCTCGCGGCTGGTCTGCACCACCATCATCTCGTCCCGCTCGCAGATGGCGAGGTCCGACGGCCAGCCCACGCGGCGGCGGAAGGCGGCCAGGATCGGGTCTGCCGCCGCCTGGAGGCGCTTGTGCAGGTCATAGCCCTGGCTGAGCTGCAGGGTGCGGCCGGCCGGCGCATAGGTGCCGCGCTTGCCGCTGCGCACCACGTAGCCACCATGCTCCAAGGTCTCCAGCATGCGCACGATGGTGGCCTTGTCGAGACCGGTTGCGGCGTGGATGGAGCCCACCGTGGCGGCGTGCGTGTCATTGACGGCTCGGAGCACGTCGAGACCGCGCAACACGGCGACCACCGGCTTAAACGAGGGCATTCAGGTGTTTCCTGCTCGTGCCGCACGGACACCGCCGCATGGGATCGGACTGCAAGGCAGACGGCCAGAGCTCATTCTCCGGGGCGCTGGCGTTTCTTAGCACGCGCTGTTCATCGCGCAACGGCGGGCCAGAACATGGCTTGCATGAGCGCGCCGACCACGTTACTTTTGATGAAATGTATTTTCAACAGATGAAATTATGATGCAGACCGCTGATAGCGATACGGTATCTCATGGCCCGGACACCACCGCCGATGCTTCATCCGGCGCCCTTAAGGGCCTTCGGATCCTGGATCTCAGCCGTGTGCTTGCGGGTCCCTGGGCCTCACAGATTCTCGGGGATCTCGGCGCCGAGGTGATCAAGGTGGAGCAGCCCGACAGCGGCGACGATACCCGCGCCTGGGGCCCACCTTTCCTTGCCGATGGCGATGCCGGGCCTGACGAGCGGTTCAGCGCCTATTTCCTCGGATGCAACCGCAATAAGCGGTCCATCGCCGTCGACATCGCCAATCCCAAGGGCGCGGCTCTCATCCGCGCGCTCGCGAAGGATTCTGATGTCGTGCTGGAAAATTTTCGGGTCGGCGCGCTGGAGCGCTATGGGCTCGACTATGCCAGCCTCGCGACCATCAATCCTGCGCTCGTCTACTGCTCCATAACGGGTTTCGGCCAGTCCGGGCCGTTGGCCTCGCGACCGGGATACGACTTCGTCGTGCAGGGGATGGGAGGGCTCATGAGCATCACCGGCCAGCCCGAAGGCACTCCGGGCGCCGAGCCGATGAAGGTGGGGGTGGCGGTCTCCGATATCTTCACGGGCCTTTATGCCACCATCTCCATCCTCGCCGCCCTGCGGCACCGGGATGCGACGGGAGAAGGCCAGCACCTCGACTGCGCGCTGCTCGACACCCAGGTGGCGGTCCTCGCCAACCAGGCCATGAACTGGCTCGTGGGCGGCATGGTGCCCAAGCCCATGGGCAACCTACACCCGAATGTGGTGCCCTACCGCACCTTTCCCACCCGCGACGGACACGCCATCGTCGCCACGGGCAACGACCGCCAGTTCCATGCCTTGTGCCGGCTTCTGGGGCTGGAGCAGATGACGACCGATCCGCGTTTCCTCGACAATGCGTCGCGTGTCGCGTACCGGGCCGAGGTGGAGAAGCCCCTTGGCGACGCCATCGCCGGCTGGGCCACCGCCGATTTCATCGCCGCCATGGCGGAGGCGGGTGTGCCGGGTGGGCCCATCAACCGCATCGATCAGGTGTTTGAGCAGCCACAGATCGCGGCGCGCGGACTGGTGCAAGAGATGAGGCTGCCGTCCGGCACCTCGTTCCGGGCGGTGGGCTTTCCGGTCAAGCTCTCCGCCACGCCCGCGACTTACCGCGCTCCTCCTCCGGCGCTCGGCGCGCAAACGGGCGAGGTGTTGCAAACGCTGCTCAACCTTTCCGAGACCGAGGTGTCGGAGCTGCGGGCGGCGGGCGTTGTCGGCGGCTAGCGACCTCGCACACGCTGCAGGGTGCGCCGGACGGCATGGATGATTGACCAGGGATGTTTGAGCGGAGGGGGCGGTGGAGATCGCGCTGAAGAAAGCGGGGCTTACCGTCGGCGACCTTGACGTGATCGAATCAAACGAGGCCTTCGCGGCCCAGGCCTGCGCGGTGTCGAAGGCGCTCGGGTTCGATCCTGCCAGAGTGAATTTCAATGGGGGTGCCATCGCGCTCGGTTATCCGGTCGGGGCGAGACGATCTACGAGCTGCAACGCACCGGCGGAGGCCAAGGCATCGCCATGATCGTCGAGCGCCAGTAGGCTGCGGGATGGATCGAAGCGGGATGCCCTGGGTCTGGGTGCCCGCACGCCAGCTCGGGTCCCGGGATCGCTTATTGACGATGCGAGGCCGCCACAGAGCGGCGGCCTCGACAGCGCATTGCCGGAGCGGGCTCACGCCGGCTCATTTCTTGATGTAGGGACACTCGCTCTCGGAGAGGGGCCGGAAGGCATCGGCACCGGACACCTTGCCGATCACGTCAAGAAGATCCCATTCACCCTTGACCTTCTCCGGATCCTTGACCCGCAGAATATACATGTCGCGAAGCAGAGATCCGTCTTCACGCAGCTTGGCATTGTCGGTCATGAAGTCGTTGACCGGCAATTCGCGCATCTTCTCCATCACCTTCACCGCATCAAGGGTGCCGGCCGCTTCGACGGCGCGAAGATAATGCAGCGTGGCACTATACGCGCCGGCCTGCATGCTGGTGGGCGGGGCTCCATTGTGCAGCTTGGCGAAACGCTTGGAGAATTCCCGCGTCTTCTCGTTCTGGTCCCAATAGAAGGCCTCGGCGAAGGTGAGCCCCTTCGTGCTCGCCGCGCCGGCCGCCTTGACATTGGTCAGGAACGCCATGAGCGCGACCAGTTTCTGATTGGCCGCCACATTGCCGAACTCATAAGCCTGCTTGACCGTGTTCACGAGGTCTTCGCCCGAATTCGCCATGCCCAGAATGTCGGCCTTCGATCCTTGTGCCGTCAGCAGGAAAGACGAGAAATCCGGCGAGCCGGAGGGATAAAAGGACACGCCGGCAACCTTGCTGCCGCTTTTGTCGATGAAGCCCGTGGCCTCCTTTACCATGGAGTGCCCAAAAGCATAGTCGGGGGCAATAAAATACCAGGATTTCTTGCCGTCCTTCTGGGCCTCCGCGGTGGCGACCTTTGCGAGCGCGTAGGTGTCGAAGACCCACTGGGCGCTGGTGGGCGAGCAGCGCTTGCCGGTGAGCTCGGTGGTGCCGACATTGGTATTGAGCTGGACACGCCCCTTGGCCCGCGAAATGTCCTGGACCGCCAACGCGATGGCGGAGGTGGCACCGCCGACGATCACCTGTACGTTGTCTTCGTCATACCATTTGCGAGCGATCAGCGCTCCGAGATCGGGCTTGCTCATGGGATCCGCCGACAGGACCTCGACGGTACGCCCGAGAACCTTGCCGCCGAAATCCGAGACCGCCATCTTCACCGCAACGACATCCCCCGGGCCCTGCTGGGCAGCCAGGATGCTGGTCATTTCAGAGAGGACGCCGATCCGGACGGGCCCTTCCGCTGCATGAGCAAAGGACGACATCGTCAAGGCACCGAAGGCAAATAGAAATGCTACCGTTTTGCGCTTCATGGGCTCGTTCCTCTCCACCGGCCAAGCCTCTCAGAGCCTGATCCGAAACTAGATTGAGTGATTTCAGCGGGTTACTCTTGACGTGTACCCGATCGTTGATGCCGTAATTTTATCACAGGCCGAAGGAAGTCAGCGATGTCGACCGACACCACTCGGGCGCTACACGCTGTCTTCCACCTCACGTTGCCTGTGCCGAGGGAATCAGCATGCCGTCATTGGCGCAAGCGGTGAGCATCGGTGAAGGTGGGGATTCCGCAACAGCCTCACACCTCGGATAATTTCGCATCAGACTCTCATGTGGGGTTGGTTCATCGCCCGAATTGCGACCAGCATTGCAGGACAAGGCCAAACACTAAATCAGAAAACTATATATTATCCCATAGAAAAATCTAATTTCAGTTATAAATAAATTGAAATTCGAAATACTTCGCTTATCACGCGATCGCTTAAACGAGCGCGGAGCGCCTCAACAGCCATAAATTTGGCAGATCAGATGGCTTCCACACAAAATGCAAAAGCACAATACCGGCCAAGACCGACCGATTTTTCGAAAGAACATCGAGTATATGCAGCGATGGTGGAGCGTTGCGGCGCGTGTCGCGATGTCTGTCTTAGCGATCGGACGCCGGGGCCATTCGCGCTTGGAGGCCCCGCTCCCAGGTCACCTCAAGACCGCGTCCGGCCAATGGCCATGCTTGACGAGCCGCACCATTTCCTCACGGATGATGCGCATCGTGAGTTGGGCGGCTTCGGTCAGCGGGCGCAGGTTGGAATAGCAGATCGAGACGTCCCAGCTCAGATCTTCCTCGATGGGCACGGCGACCACGTATCCCGCATCGATGGCTTCGGCGACGCCGCCCCGCGGCAGGAGGGCGCTTCCCCTCCCCGCACGCGCGAGGCCCACCATGAGGGTGATGGAATCCACCTGCATGAGCTGCGGCGTCCTTCCGGCCCTCATGTCGAGCAGGTCGCGGATCACATGCGGCTCGTGTGGCACGATCAAAGGCCTTGAGCTCAGCTCGGCCAGCGAGATCGCCTTGCGGGCGCGATTTTCATCCGTCGCCTGCATGATGGCGAACAGCTTCTCGACCAGCACGACCTCCCGGTCCAGCACCCGGTGCACCTTGGGGCCATAGAGAATGGCTAAGTCGATGCTGCCGCTGATGAGCCATTCATGGATCAGAGCGCTGAAGCCTTCGACCACGCGCAATGACACGCCGGGCATTCTCGATGCGCGATCATTGGCGACGAGGTCGGTCAGAATGCGCGATGCCGGAACCGGGATGCCGACGCCCACCGTCCCGCTCACCATCGCCATCTTCGCGCTCGACGAAAAATCGACGCGGATGCTCTCGAACTCGTTCAGAAGGGCGGTGCACCGTTCGAGAAGGGCGAGCCCGTCGTTGGTCACCCAGATGCCGCGTCCGGTGCGATGCAGGAGCTTGGTGCCGAGCTCCTCTTCCAGAAGCCGCATCTGCCGGCTCAGCGCCGGCTGCGAAATATTCAGCAGCGACGCGGCCTTCGTAAAACTCTTGAGTTCGGCGACGTGAACGAATGTACGTAACTGGCGAAGGTCCATCCCGGCGCCCTACAATGTGTCAACATGCAGAGAAGCGCGAGCCTCTGCGGCAAGTCCGTGGCCGCCTCTTCGGATGCAACCCATGTTATTTTGATATGCACCAAGCGTCACGATAAGCGATGCCGATTTCTGTTCCGCCCGCGGTGCACGCCATCCCTGCCGAAGACTCATACGAGATCGTATAGCCCAAGCCCCGCGGACTGTATAGATCCGGCTTCCGAGCCTCCCGTCGCGGCATGGGCGCAAGCAAGCCGACCGGCGGACCGGCCGCGATTCTTATCGATGCGGATGTGTTCAGTAGATCAACACTTTCATGCCAAGCGCCGAACTGGCCATCTGTGCGGGCAATCGCCGAGCCCGATGCCCCAACCCCGGAGCGGAGGCGGCGGTCTTGCCGGTCGGATCGTGCGCGACCGCAGCATGTATGGAGGCGACGAACTGGGCTCGCCATGAGCACGCTCGTCGCCTCCAAGGCCCCCGCAACCAATCGCCTCAACCACCGCACCCCGTCTTCGCGACGCTGGAGGCGGATGGAGCCGTCACTCGGCGGCCGCCTGCTTGGTTTGCCTCAGGGCGGGCATGACCTCCTTGGCGAAGAGCTCGAGCGACTTCATCGTGTTCTCGCTGCCATAATAGGGCGGGAAGTGCAGCATCATCGATGTAAACCCGGTCTTGTCGTGCAGATCCTTGATCCGATCACGCACGGTTGCGGGCGAGCCGTGGATGATCGTGGTCTCGTTGATATTGTCGTACGTGGTCTGCTGGACTTCTCCGCTCTTGGCGCGCGTCGTGCCAAGATAGCCCACGGTCTGCTTGCCGTCGAAGGCGGCAAAGTGCCGGAGAATGCCGGCCTCGCTGTCGCGCTTGGCCTGCGCGTCGGTCTCGGCCACATAGACCCAGCGCGCGACATCGATGTCCCCGAAGGCGACGTTCCTACGCAGATGATCGGGCGCCCGCTCCAGAGCCTCCTTGTATTTCGCCACGTCCTTCGCCAAGTCGGCGATCGGCGTCAGCGACGACAGCATGAGCCCAAAGCCCATCTCGCCGGCGGTCGCCAGCGACCGGTCGGTTGCCGCGGCAAGATAGAGCGGGGGATAGGGCTGCTGGATCGACTGCGGAAAGATCTCAAACCCTTCCGGAATCGTGATGTTGAAATACTTGCCCTTGTGCGTCGCGCGCTGGTTGGTGAACAGGTCCAGCATCAGCGGCAGCGCTTCCTCCATGATGTCGCGGCGCTCCTCGAAGGGAACGCCCAATCCCTCGAACTCGTAGGGGCGGTAGCCCGACCCGAAGCCGATGGAGACGCGGCCATTGGTGAGAATGTCGAGCAGAGCCGCATTCTCGACGACGCGCACCGGATTGTTGAGCGGCAGCGTGACGATGCCGGCGCCGAGCTTGATGGTCTTGGTCAGGCCGGCGAGATAGCCCATATATACGTTCACATCGGGCATGATGCCGTATTTGTTGCTGAAGTGATGCTCCGCAAGCCAAGCGCAATCATAGCCCAGCGCGTCGGCCGCGATGATCTGGCTGGTCACCCGCGCATGGACACCGCGATGCGGATACGGCTCGATATCGACATTGGGATGCGAGGTGAAGAGAATGCCAAATTCCATCTGAGGCTCCCGGTCCATGCGCTGAAGGGTTATCGTTGCCCCCATTTGGACCGCTCCCGGAGCCTCCCTTGCCAATATAATTTTTTTGTATCCGATATAGAGTTTTCTTATTCGACCCTCGCATTCCGAGGGCGTCTCCATAACGGGCGCTGATATCAGGATAATGTAATATCTATTGGCACTCCTCGCCTCAATCTCTCAAGCATAAATGATAACCGGAGCCGCCCCCAGGCAGGGCGAGGCGAATATGCGAGGAGAGGAACGATGATCGGTCATCCCAAATACATCATGGGCATAGGCGGAACGCTTCGCATCAATTCTTCGACGGAACTTGCCGTCAGGCGCGTGCTGAAGCATGCGTCCGATCTCGGTGCCAAGACGGAGATGTTCGCCGGAGCGGATCTCGCCTTTCCGTTCTATGATCCCAGCGCCGCTCTGCCTGCCGCGGCCTCGCCCCTGATCAGCGCGCTCCGCAGGGCCGATGCCGTCGTCATCGGCTCGCCGGGATATCACGGCAGCGTTTCCGGGCTCATCAAGAACGCGCTGGACTACGTGGAAGCAACGGCTGGCGATGCGCTGCCTTATTTTACCGGGCGCCCGGTCGCCTGCCTGGCAACGGGAGCGGGCTGGCAGGGCGCAAACACGACCTTGGGCGTTCTCCGCAGCATCGTGCACGCGCTGCGCGGCTGGCCGACGCCTCTGGGCGCCGCGCTGAACTCGCAGGTCAAGCTTTTCACAGTGGAGGGCGAATGCCTCCTGCCGGAGGTCGACAGCCAATTGCAGATCATGGCGGGCCAGTTGATGGAATTCCAGGGCGCCCCGCGGGCTCCTCTGCCGGCGCCGGCCAAAGGCGGAAGCGTCATGGCATGAAAGACGCCGCTTTCCCCGGCGTGGAGGGACGTCCCCGATCTCCGCCACGGCCGGATCAGAGCGAAAGGGGTGCCCGTCCAAGTAAAAAGAGATGATATCTCGTATGACCATTCGGTTCTTGACTCTCCAATGCGCGACCTGTTGCCTCCCGCGCAGATATCGAGGCAATCGATCATGGATGTTATTGACATAACGTCGGGGCTTCGCTTTCCCGAGGGACCGGTGGCCATGGCCGACGGATCGCTGCTTGTCGTCGAGATCGAGCGGGGAACCCTGACACGGATCGGCGAGGACGGCGGGCAGGCCGTCGTCGCCCAGCTTGGGGGCGGGCCGAATGGTGCGGCGATCGGGCCGGATGGGCATTGCTACGTCTGCAACAATGGCGGCTTCGCCTGGGTGGAGGACGCATTCGGGCTGCGCCCGCATGGCATCGCCCCCGATTACCAAAGCGGATCAATTCAACGCGTCGACCTCAAGACGGGTCATGTCGAGACGGTCTATGACCGCTGCGATCAGGAGCCGCTGAACGGTCCCAACGATCTCGTCTTCGATGCGGCCGGCGGCTTCTATTTCACCGATTTCGGCAAGATCCGCCGACGGCACCAGGACCGCGGCGCGGTCTTCTACGCAACGGCAGGCGGCAGCATGATCCGGGAGGTCGCCTTTCCGCTGCTTACGCCGAACGGCGTTGCCATCTCCCCCGACGAGACGGTCCTTTATGTGAGCGAAACCGAGCCGGCCCGCGTGTGGGCTTTCGATCTGGAGGCTCCCGGGCAGATCCGCAAGAGACCGTGGCCCTCACCCAATGGGGGACGCCTCGTCGCGGGTTTCGGTGGCTACGAGCGGCTCGATTCCATGGCCATCGATCGGGAGGGCAATATCTGCGTCGCCGCGATTGTGTCCAATGGCCTGTTCGTGATCGCACCGGGCGGTGCCTTTCGGCACGTGAAGCTTCCCGGCGCCTATGCGACCAATGTCTGCTTCGGCGGCCCCGACCTCAGAACAGCCTACGTGACCTTGTCCAGCCTGGGACGCGTCATTGCGTTTCCGTGGGAGACCGCGGGGTTGCGGCCGAATTTCTTCTGCTGATCGTCCGGCGTTGATCAACAATAATGACAATAGTTTTTCATTTTGTTGATCCAATAGAGGCCTTGTGCTGCGATTTATCAGTAACAGGGAGTGCCAAGCTCATGATGTTTGATCTTACGGGAAAGACAGCGATCGTCACTGGCGGGCGTGACGGTCTTGGTCGATCGATGGTCCAGACACTTGCGGGAGCTGGCTGCAATGTCGTGATCATCGATGTCGCTTGCGATACCGTGGCAGCCGCACAGCAAATCGAAGCGGGCAGTGGCAGGATCCGCGGCATCAAAGCAAATCTGCTCGACCGGACCGAACTGCGCACAGCATTTGCCATGGCGGTAGAAATGCTCGGCGGCGTGCTTGACATTCTGGTAACCAGCGCTGGCGTTCGCTACGCAGTTCCGGCGCTGGACCATGACATGGAGCGTTGGGACCGCACGCTGGAACTAAACGTTTCCGCTGTGTTCGAATGCTGCCAGATCGGCGGCAAGCTGATGACGCAACGGGGCTGCGGAAGCATCATCAATCTTGCATCCATTCGGGCATTCGTCGGATCGCTCGATGCTGCGGCTTACGGTACGAGCAAAGGTGCAATTGCAGCAATGACCCGATCGCTATCAAACGAATGGGCTCGCCTGGGCGTCAGAGTCAATGCGATTGCGCCAGGCTATATCCTTACTGCATTGTCTGCTCCAGTCGCGGCAAAGGCCGACGAGTCGGCCGAAGTCCTGAAGCGAGTGCCAGCCGGCCGCTGGGGTACGCCAGCGGATCTAGCTGGCCTGACACTGCTTCTGGCGTCTGATGCGTCGACTTATATTACCGGTACAGTCATTCCGTGTGACGGTGGCTTCCTCGCGCGTTAATGGCTGCGATAACTGCGAATTTGATCGACTGCTGATATCGCCATGCCCTCTCGAGAAGGCGGAGGAATCACCGGGAGAATAACGGGGGCAATCCGGGCCAGGGCTAATTCAGGATGAGGTCGGGCTGCGCCTCGATCCGGGCGGAGAGGGTGACCGACGCGCGGTTTCGGCGCGACGCTGCCGATCGCCTGCGACAGCGCGCACCGCGCTGGCGATGCTCACCCCCGAAGCGCTCCGTCGCCCGCCGCCGCGACATCCCGCCCCCGACGGCGGCGACCACCCGCTCGCACAGGTCCAAAGAGAACGTCCTGGCCACTTATGTCTGCTTCTGATCCGACACGAAGCTTGCATCAGAACGCCGCCGATTTGGGAATCCCCATACGATTCCACCCACATGGAAAACGATCTAGTGAAACGCCACCTCAAGCGGCGCCGCGCTGCCATACGATGCTCGCTCTAAGACCGCCACGATCACGGCGGTTTTCCAGCGTGAGCCGCGCCCCGGCGCGAGCGGCGGCCATGGTGGCGATGGTAAGGCCGAGGCCGCTCCCGGCCCCGCTCCGGGTGCGGCCCCGATAGAAGCGGCGCGTCACCAGCGGCAGTTCATCCTCGGGAATGCCCGGCCCCTCGTCCTCCACACACAGCCCGCCGGCGCACGGGCGCCAGGCGATGGTGCCGCCGCCGTCCATATGTTCGACGGTGTGCTCAACCGCGTTCTCGTGCAGGTTCCGCAGCATCAGGTGCAGTGCCTCGTGGTCGCCCTTCAGCATCACGGCGTCGAGGGCGTCGTCCACCACCACATGCGCCGTCGCGGGCTTCGCCGTCTGGCGCACGATGTCGCGCAGCAGCGCCCCCGCCTCCGTCTCGCCAGAGGCCTCGAGCGGCGGGGACGGTGTGCCTTCGAGCTTGGCGAGCGCCAGCAGTTGCCGCACGAGGCGAGTGGTGCGGTCCACCGAGACGAGGATCTGCCTGAGCGCGCCCTCGCGCGTCGGCGCATCGTGCGCCGCCAGCGCGATCTGGGCCTGCGTCTTAAGGCCGGCGAGGGGCGTGCGCAATTCGTGCGCGGCGAAGGCGGTCACGTCGCGTTCCTGCCGCCGCGCGGCCTCCACCTTGGCGAACAGGCCGTTGATGGCCTCCAGCAGCGGGCGAATCTCGGCCGGGGCCGCGGCGGGCGCCACGGGCCGCATGTCCTCGCCGTCACGGGCGGCGATGTCGCCGGCCACCGCATTGAGCGGGGCGAGCCCGCGGCCCACGCTGATCCAGATGAGCAGGCCGAGCAGGGGCACGACGAGGATCACCGGCGCCAGCAGCCCCGTCACCAGATCGCGCACCAGCCGGTCGCGCAGGCCAATGCGGTCGCCCACCATCACCCGCACGCCCTTGTCCGGATCGAGGATGGTATAGACCCGCCACGGCTCTCCGTTCACCGTGCGCTCAGAGAAGCCTTCCGCGGGACCCGCCAGCGCCTCCTCCGGCGCGCCGCCGGATTTCGCGACGAGGCGCCCGTCCAGCGACCAGATCTGGCACGAGAGTTGGCGCTCGTATCCCGCCTCGGGCGGATTCGCGGCCTGCGCGACGGCCTCGGCGGCCGCGATGTTGCCGCCGGCCACCAGCGAATGGACCATGCGCGCCGCCTCCTGCAGGCGGGTATCCAGCACATGCTCCAGCTCGCTGCGGCTGGAGGCGTAGATCCAGCCGGTGGCGCACAGCCAGATGACGCCCGTCGCCGCCAGCAGGATCAGCACCAGCCTGCGCTTGAGCGAGCTCATGCCGGCCCCCTGACGCGATAGCCGAGGCCACGCACGGTCTCGATGGTCTCGCGGCCGACCTTGGCCCGAAGGTTGTGGATGTGCACCTCCACGGCGTTGCTCTCCACCTCCTCCTGCCAGCCGTAGAGCCGCTCCTCGATCTCCATGCGGGAGCGGATCACCCCGGGCCGCTCCATGAGCGTGGAGAGCACCGCGAATTCCCGCCGCGACAGGGCGATGGACTTCCCGTCCAGCGTCGCCGCGAGGGTGGCGGGATCGAGCACCAGCGCGCCCACCTTGAGCAGGGGGCCGGCCCGGCCGTGGCCACGGCGGGCGATGGCGCGCACGCGGGCGCTGAGTTCGTCGAGGTCGAAGGGCTTGCCGAGATAGTCGTCGGCGCCGCCGTCGAGGCCGCGCACCCGGTCCGGCGCCTCGTCGAGCGCGGTCAGCAGGAGGACAGGCGTCGCATCGCCCCGCGCGCGCAGGCCAGCGAGCATGTCGAGGCCGGAGCCGTCCGGGAGCATCACGTCGAGCACCACCGCATCGAAGCGGGCGGCCTCGAGCGCCGCTCGCGCATCCGCGCAGGTCGTCGCATGGTCCACCGTCGCCCCGGCGAGGCCGAGCCCCACCTTGAGGCCGTCCATCAGGACCGGATCGTCTTCGACGACCAGTATGCGCATTACACCGCTCTCCTTGCCCCTTCCTTCTACCCCGACCTTAAGGCCCGCTTAAGGTGGGCATCCGAGGGAGCGTTCATGGTCGCGAACACGCCACGCTTTCTCCTGCTGCCCCTCCGCCGCACGCGCGCCGTTCTGGTGTTGGCCGTGCTGTCGGCCATCGGTGCTACCCCCGCGCTGGCGCAGGGCCGCATCCTGAAGGCGGACGAGGCCTTCACCGTCTCGGCAACACGAGGGACGGACGGCGGCCTGTCCCTGAGCTGGCGCATCGCGCCGGGCACCTATCTCTATCGCGAGAGCCTGAAGGCCGGGATGGGGGGCGCATCCGTCCCCCTCGCCTTGCCGCCGGGCGAGCAGAAGGACGATCCGAATTTCGGGCCGGTGGAAATCTATCACCGCTCGGTGACGGCCGAGGCCACCGGCCTGCCGACCACGGGGGCACTGGACGTCACTTTCCAGGGCTGCGCCGAGCAAGGCGTCTGCTACCCCGCCGTGACACGGCGGGTGGATCTTTCAACCCTTGCCGTCAGCGCTGCCCGACCGCCGTCCGAAGCCTCGAACCCCGGCGCGCCGGTGGGCGAGGCGCGGGGAGCGGCACCGCAGGGGACCGCCGCCTCCCCACCCGAGCCCGCCGCGACGCCAGAGGCTCCAGCCCAGCCCGCGCAGCCGGCCGCCATGGATGCGCTCTTCCAAAGAGGCCTGCTGCCCCTGCTCGGGGCCTTCTTCGGCCTCGGCCTGCTGCTCGCCTTCACGCCCTGCGTCTTCCCCATGCTGCCGATCCTCTCGGGCATCCTCGCCGGTGGCGGCGCGAAGCCGACACCGGCCCGCGGCCTCGCCTTGTCCGGCGCCTATGGCCTTGCCATGGCTGCGGCCTATGGCGTGCTCGGCATGACCGTCGCCTGGACCGGCGCGAATCTTCAGGCGGCTCTGCAGACGCCATGGGCCATCGGCCTGATGGCCGCCGTGTTCGTCGTGCTGGCCGGCGCCATGTTCGGTCTCATCGATCTCGCCGTGCCCTCCGCGCTGATGGCGCGGCTGCCGTCGGGCGGGCGCGGCTCCATCTCGGGGGCGGCGGGGCTCGGCTTCGCTTCGGCGCTGGTGGTGGGGCCGTGCGTGACGCCGCCGCTCGCCGCCGCCATGCTCTATGCGGCGCAGACGGGCGATGCCGCGCGCGGCGCCTCCGCCCTGTTCATGCTGGGCCTCGGCATGGCGACGCCGCTGGTGGCGGTGGGGGCATTCGGCGCACAGATCCTGCCCCGCTCGGGACGCTGGCTTGTCGCCACCAAGCAGGGCTGCGGCGTGCTCTTCCTCGCCATCGCCGCATGGCTCGCGGCGCGCGTGCTGCCCGACGCCGCCGGCCTTGCCCTCTACGGCCTTCTCGCCATCGGCCTCGGCGTGTTCGCAGGCGGCTTCGATGCGCTGGCCTCCGACGCCGATGCCGGCCGCCGGATCGGCAAGACGACAGGCATCGCCGCCGTGGCGAGCGGGCTCCTGCTGCTGGTCGGCGCCGCCGGCGGCGCGAACGACCCGCTGCGCCCCCTCGGCTTCCTCGCCGCGCCGGCCCGCTCAGCCACCGCGGAATCGCGGGAGGTGCGGGTGTCATCTCCCGCGGCGCTGACGCAGGCGCTCGCCGCCCGTCAGGACGGCCGCCCCACCCTCGTCTCCTTCACCGCCGACTGGTGCACGGTCTGCAAGTCCAACGAGACGGCCATGGCGGCCCCAGCCGCAGCCGCGCGCCTGTCCGGGCTGGATCGGATCGCCGTGGACGTGACCCGGTATGGCGACGGCGCGCAGGCCCTCATGGGCCGCTACGCGGTCATCGGCCCGCCCACCCTCTTCCTCCTCGATCCCACCGGGCGCGAGGTGCCGGGATCGCGCCGCGTGGGCGCGCTGACCCTCGCCGACATCGACCACCTCGCCATTCAAGCGGGCCTCTGACCCCATGACCGAAGGACGACCCATGCGACGCAGGGACTTCATCCGCATCGTCGCGCTCACGGCGCTCGTGCCGGCCGCGCTGGCGGGCACGCGCGGGGCACGGGCGGAAGGCGTCGACGTCAACGCCATCCTCCGCGACCCGGCCGCGCCCACGTTCGGCAATGCGGACGGCGACGTCACCATCGTCGCTTTCCTCGACTACAACTGCCCCTTCTGCAAGAAATCGGCGCCGGACCTCGCCCGCGTGGTGAAGGAGGACGGGCATATCCGGCTCGTCTACAAGGACTGGCCGGTGCTGACCGAGGCTTCGGTCTACGGCGCGCAGATGGCGCTCGCGGCGACCTACCAGGGGCGCTACGAGACGGTTCATAACGCCCTGATGGCCATCCCCGGCCGCCGCATCGACGAGCCGACCATGCTGAAGGCGGTGGCCGGCTCGGGCGTCAACCTCGACCGGCTGATGGCGGATCTCAAAGCCCACATCGCGGACATCAGCGCGCTCCTGAAGCGCAACGCGGCGCAGGCGGAGTCCCTCGGCCTCAGCGGCACGCCCACCTATCTGGTCGGCCCCCTGCTCGCCTCGACCCTCGACTATGCCAGCTTCAAGCGCGCCGTGGCCGAAGCCCGCCGCCGCCAGACCGCGGGGGAATGATGCCGCACGTGGATCTTCTCTCTGCCGCCAACATGCTCTCCCGTCGCAGCCTGTTCACCACCCTAATCCTGCCGCTGGCCCTCGGAGCCTGCGTGACTACGCAGGAGGAGATGCTGGTGAAGGCGCCGCGCATCGCGCTGACCGATGCCGCGCGCTATGGCGCGCTGGAGGACAATGGCTTCCGCATTCCCGCCGCCGATCCCGACGACATCAAGCCACGCAATGTCCGCCAATTGGTGAACAACCCTACCGGACAGGAGCCGGGCACGCTGGTGGTCGATCCCCGGAACCGCTTCCTCTATCTCGTGCAGGAGAACGGCAAGGCGCTGCGCTATGGCGTGGGCGTCGGCCGCGCGGGGCTCGAATTCTCCGGCACGGCGAACGTGGGCACGAAGCGCGAATGGCCGAGCTGGCGGCCCACCGACGCCATGATCGCGCGCGAGCCCGCCAAGTACCGGCCCTGGGCCGGTGGAATGGCCGGGGGCGAGACCAATCCCCTCGGCGCCCGCGCCCTCTATTTGTTCAAGGACGGCAAGGATACGCTCTACCGCATCCACGGCACCAACGAGCCCTGGACCATCGGCGAGGCGGTCTCCTCCGGCTGCATCCGCATGATGAACCAGGATGTGATCGACCTTTACCGCCGCGTGCCGAACGGCACGAAGGTGGTGGTGTTCCCCGGCTGAGACATCGCAATCCCACACCATTCCGCCCGTCCATTGTCCCGCGACGGGGGGATGCGCGAGCGCCCGGACCTTGCACGGCCCGGGCGCTTGTTGCTTCCGGCGGCCGGTTGCGGGCGTCCGCCGGCTTCTTGTCCTTCGGCCAGCCCACGCCAACGGCGGACGACGTTCACATCCCATCAGAATGCATCCCAGCTTAGCGGGCTGCCGAAGCAGGAAGTCGATCAGGAGTCGTGTCTTGGCCGCGAGATAGCGATCCCTGATCCGCTCTCAAATGAGACGGCCACCGCCTGCTCATCCGCATATGTCCCGCTGAACGGAGCGACGAGCGGGTTGTCCTATGCGCCAACTCGCAGCACTGGAAACCATCGCGCCGTTGCACGATGATCGTCTCCACGACTTGTTGGTTCTTGCCGCCAGCTGACGGTTCCTTTCGGAGGTGGCGAGGCCCGCGGTCACAGCGCCAATTCCATCTTGGTCCAGAACACGATACTGGCAGCGAGGGACGCAAATGACACGAAGGTTTCCCGTCGAGGCAGCGCGCTTCGCCATAGTGGCGTTACTCATGGCTCAGCCGGTGACGACAAACGCGCAGGCCCCTGCGACGAACGACGTACGCACCATCGCCAAGGAGGCGGTTATCTACGGCTTTCCACTGGTCGATAATTATCGCGTTCTGCACTCCTACTTTGTCGACGCTAAAAATCCGGAATTCAAGGCGCCATGGAATACACTTTACAACGTCGCGCGGGTCTTCACGCCCGACGATAAGGCGATCCAGACACCCAATTCGGATACCCCCTATTCATTTCTGGGCGCAGACCTGAGGGTGGAGCCGCTCGTCCTGTCGGTGCCGGATGTCGAAAAGGATCGTTACTATTCGTTGCAGTTCATCGATCTTTATACTTACAACTTTGCCTATGTCGGCAGTCGCGCGACCGGCAATGCGGCAGGGAATTTTCTGCTCGCGGGCCGAGGTTGGAAAGGCGAGAAGCCGGCCGGCATCAAGGAGGTCATCCGCTCGGAAACGGACTTTGCCTTCGTCCTGTACCGCACCCAGCTCAAAGGTCCAGGCGACATCGAGAACGTCAGGAAGACCCAGGCAGAGTACAAGGTTCAGCCGCTATCGACATTTCTCGCCCAGCCCGCTCCTGCGCCGGCGCCGAAGGTCGATTTTTTCAAGCCGCTGACGGCGGAAGAAGAGCGTACATCGCTGCGCTTTTTCGACGAGCTGAACTTCATCCTGCAGTTTGCTCCGCCCCATCCCAGCGAAGTGGAGCTGAGGGCCCGCCTTGCGACGATCGGCATCGTGCCCGGCAAGCCATTTGATGCGGATCAGACGTCCGCCGAAGTCCGCCAGGCCGTTTCGGAGGGCATGGCGGATGCCTGGAAAGCCCTCGCCGATTTCAAGGCACAGTTGATCGACACGGGCAAGCGAACCTCCGCCGACGGATTCGGCAACCGGGAATTCCTGAATGGCGATTATCTCGGCCGCATGGCGTCGGCCGCGTTCGGCATCTACGGCAACTCGAAGGAAGAGGCGATCTACCCCGCCTACTTCGTCGATTCCGAGGGGCGGTCGCTCGATGGGACAAAGCATCGGTACACGTTGCGCTTCGGGCCCGGTGCGTTGCCGCCGGTCAACGCCTTCTGGTCACTCACCATGTATGAATTGCCCGCCAGCCTGCTCGTTGCCAATCCGCTCAAGCGATACCTGATCAATTCGGCGATGCTGCCGGGCCTGAAGCGTGATGCCGATGACGGCATCACGCTCTACCTCCAGCACGAGTCTCCCGGCAAGGACGTGGAATCCAATTGGCTGCCGGCGCCGGCCGGTCCCTTCTGGGCAACCATGAGGCTATACTGGCCGCAGCCCGCCGCGCTCGACGGGAAATGGAAGGCCCCGCTACTCGAGCGCGCGGCGCAGAACTGAACGAGGCCCTATGATGAACTTGAAACAGACCGTCGCCGCCTTGGTCATGAGCCTTGCCGGCACACTGCCTGTGCGCGCCGATCCGGCGGCTGCGATCCCGGTTTCCACCGACAATTTTGTGCGGGCCGAATCGGACCTCTACTTCGCTGGGATCGTCAAGAATGGCGGTTTCGGCAAGTTCGACCATACGCGGGAGCCGGCGCCGATCGACAAGCAGACCGTCATTCGTCTCAACCGGGATACGCTCTACTCCTCGGCGGTGTTCGATCTCGATGCTGGTCCCGTCACCATCACGCTGCCGGATGCCGGCAGCCGGTTCATGTCCATGCAGGTGTTCGACGAAGACCAGTATACCCACGGCGTCCATTACAAGCCGGGCCAGTATACGCTCACCAAGAAGGACATCGGCACCCGTTATGCCGCGGTCGCCATCCGCACGCTGGTGGACCCGTCCGATCCTGAAGACGTGAAAAAGGTGCATGCTCTGCAGGACACGGTCACGGCAAGCCAACCGGCCACCGGCAGCTTCGAGATCCCGGACTGGGACCACGTCAGCCAGAAAAAGGTGCGCGACGCATTGCTGACGCTCGCGACCTTGCTGTCCGACACGAAGCGCATGTTCGGCAGCAAAAATGATGTCGATCCGGTTCGCTTCCTGATCGGCGCGGCCATGGGCTGGGGAGCCAATCCTCCCAGCGAAGCGCTCTATCTCAATGTGACCCCGCCCGAGAACGACGGGACGACGGTCTACAAACTCAAGGTGAAGGACGTTCCGGTTGACGGTTTTTGGTCGATCAGCGTCTACAATGCAGACGGTTATTTTGAGCCAAACGACATCAACGCGTACTCGTTAAACAACATCACGGCAAAGAAGGACAAGGACGGCTCCATTCAAGTCCAATTTGGCGGGTGCATCAGGAATTCCACCAATTGCCTGCCGATCGTTCAGGGCTGGAACTACATGGTCCGCCTTTACCGGCCTCGCGAGAAGGTGCTGGACGGAGCCTGGAAGTTCCCCGAGGCAATGCCAGCGAAGTAATGTGTTCATTGATGGCGGCCCGGCTTGAACCAGCGAGCTTCGCGGCCACTTTCGTGAACAAGACGACGTCTGGGAAAATGGTTCGTGCAACGCCAGCGGGAGTTCCCACGCTGAAAGTCCGCCCCGCAGAAGGGCTGCGATGTCTGCTTGTCGGCGCCAGCGCAATTTCTGCTCCTGGCGCCGTCCGGCGATTGAGCGCGTACGTCCAGCTGTCAGGCTTGGGCAAATCATTGTGTGGTCGTGCAGAAGCTCATCCGCCTTCTTAATCGCCTCGCCGGTTATGGCGAGCAGTAAGTCGCTCAGCTATGCGGCGCCCCCAAGTACTGGCGTTATGGCGTCTCGCCATCAGTAAAGCTGCGCGCATGGACGCTTCCCCCGCTTCGGTCTCGTGGAAGGGGTGGTTCAGCAGCAGTTCGCCTCGGATACGTAGAAATTCCGGATGGCTCCAGCTTTCCGCCTGCCGATCCCGATGGGTGAAGGCCTCGACCGCCTGTGATCCCGCGGAGAGCACCCCGCTGCCCTCACCTTGCGATAGCGCGGCGCTCCAGAACGGTGATGCAGCGGACCAGCGGCCAGAGCATCATGAGATAAAGGAGCGCCGCCACGATGAGTGGCGTGGTGTTGAACAAGTTACCCTGAGCGAGGCGGGCAGTGCGAAGCAGCTCGGGGAGCGTCACCACCGAGGCCAGCGAAGTGAGCTTGATCGCCTCCAGGATGTTGGACATCAGGTCCGGCAGCACGTTGCGGATGGCCTGCGGCAGCACCACAAAACGCAGCGTCGCGACCATGCCGAGCCCGGTGGAGCGGGCCGCCTCCACCTGCCCCTTCGGCACGCTCTCGATGCCGGCGCGGAACACTTCGGCATAATAGGCCGAGGTATTGAGGATGAGCGCGGCGCACACCGCCTGGATGGAGGAGAGCTCCAGCCCGAGGAAGGGCATGCCGTAATAGATGAAGACCAGCAGCACCAGCGGCGGGAAGGCGCGCAGGAAGTCGATATAGACGATGAGTGCGGCATCCAGCAGCCGGCTGCGCACTTCCTGCAGCGCGGCGATGGCGAGGCCGACAACGAGACCGAGCGGCACGGTGATGACCGCCAGGAGCACGGTCATCTTCAGACCCGTCAGCAGGTTCGGCAGCACACGCTCGGCGATGGCCAGGTTGAGGAACTGATTGATGAAGGTGTCCACGGGCGGGCCTCCGGTCAGGCCCAGCGGAAGCGTCGCTCAAGGCGACGGCTGAAGGTGACGAGGGGAACAAGGAAGAGCAGATAGCCGATGGCCGCGACGATGAGCGGCGTGGCATTGGAGGCATAGCCGAGCGCGGCGCTCGCCTCCGCCAGCAGATCCGGCACCGCCACCACGGAGGCGAGAGAGGTGTTCTTCACGGTCGCGATGATGCGGCTGGTGAGCGGCGCCATCACCCGGCGTAGCGCCTGCGGGACCAGCACATGGATGAGCACCTGGCTGTGCGACATCCCGGTGGAACGGGCGGCCTCGTCCTGCCCTTTCGGCAGCGAGGAGAGGCCGGCCCACACCAGTTCCTCGGTGAAGGCCGCGAGCACCAGGCTGAGCGCAAACCAGGACACGAACATGCCGCTAAGCCGCAGCCCGAGATAGGGCATGCCGAAAAAGCCCACCACGATTATCATCAGCGGCGGCAGGGAGCGCAGGATATCGGCGAACAGGATGATCAGTGCGTTCACGCCGCGCCAGCCGGCGCTGCGCAGCATGGCCAGCAGCACGCCAAGCACGACGCCGGTCAACACCACCATGATCGACAGCTCGATGGTGACGAGCAACCCCTTCAGCAGGTCCGGCAGGTAGCGCAGCGCCACATCGATGTTGAAGAAGGAGTGTGCGAGTTGGTTCATCAATCAGGTCCGGAAAGTCGGGCGCGGCATCAAGCGAGGCCCCGCCGGCTGCATGGCCGGCGGGGTGCGGTTCGCTCAGGCCTTGCAGTTCGCCGCGTGCGGCGTCGCGTCGTAATTGGGCATGCCCTCGGGGCCGTAACCGGGCACAACGGTCTCGGTCATGCCGCCCTTGATCGGCTTCACGCCGGTCCAGTTCTCGAAGATTTGGCTGACCACGCCCTTCGCCTTCAGGCATTCCAGCGCCGCATCCACTTTGTTGCGTGTGGCGGCATCGTCCAGATGGAAGGCGTAGCCGAAATACTCCTTGCGATCGACATAGAAGGTCGAGGGCTTGAATACCGGGTTTTCCTTGGCGAGCCAGCCGGCGGAAGCGGAATACATCACGGCGGCGTCCGCCTGGCCCGAGGCCACGGCGGCAGCGGCATCCGAATGCTTGTCGAAGCGCTGCACGGTGATGTTGTACTTGGGTGCCTCTGCACTGATCCAGCGATCAAACAGGTTGCCCTTGTTGGTGGCGACCACCTTGCCCTTCAGGTCATCCAGAGACTTCACGTCACCGCCCTTGGCATTCAGCAGGAAGCCGTAGGTGGCGTCGCCATAGCCTTCGGCAAACAGGATGTTCTGGGCGCGCTCGGCGGTGATCGTCGCCGGGGCGAGGATCATGTTGAACTTCTTGGCGATCAGGCCTGGAATGGTCGCGGCCCAGGGCTGGTCGATCACCTTGATCTCTACGCCCATCTCCTTCGACAGCGCGGCGGCGATGTCGATGTCGATGCCCTTGAACTTGCCGTCGTCGCCGGACACGGCGAAGGGCGGATAGCCCACGTCGGCGGCGGCGACGATCGCCTGCTGGGCCTTCGCGGCCGACACGGACGCCAGCATGGCGGCCGAGAGCAGAACCGTGTGCAGCAGCTTCAATTCAGGTCTCCTGTCTCTGGAAGGTCTGATAACCGTTTCGTTCAGTAGAACGGTCTTTCGTTAATTGGAACACATGTCTGAACGGGGTCAAGACTTGATCTGCATCAAGCAGCATAAAAATCGTGTCTCGCCCTCAAATGCCCAACGGGGCGGCAAATGATCCCGCCCAATGCCGTCTGGCGCGCCATATCCAGCCGCTCACCAGCCCCGCGGGCCCCCGTGCGGACCAAGGGGCGCCTCATCCGTAGAAGCGCGCGCCCAGCACCTTGGAGACCCGCGCCGCGGCCTCGTAGACCAGGGGCTGGAGGGCCGCGATCCGACTTTCTGTCAGCCGCGTCAGCGGGGCGGAAATGGTCATGGCGCCGACCAGTCCGGCCACATTGGAGAAGACCGGGGCCGCGATGCCGCCGATCTCCGCATCACGCTCGCCGATGGAGACGAAGGGCAGACTCTCCAGCGTCTTGGCCGGCCCTGGCACCATGGCGTCGTGCTTGGTGAAATGAGTCAGAACGCGGCCCGCCGCGCCCTTGTCTAGCGACACCGTATCGCCTTCCGCCACATGCTCGCGCAGCAGCTGGTCGCTGTCCTCGCGGAACAGGCACATGCGCTTATTGCCCACCCGCTGGAAGAAGGAGACGCATTCCTGCGTGCTCGTCACCAGCTCCTTCATCACCGGCCGGATATGGTCCTCGAATTCCACATTGTCGGCATAGCGCTTGCCGAGCCGGTACAGCTCCGGCCCGAGCGCATAGCGGCGGTCGGGCGTGATGGTGACCATGCCTTCCTCCGCCAGCGACAGCAGCATGCGCAATGTCGTGCTCTTTACGATGCCGGTCCGCCGGCAGATGTCCGCCAGCGACATGTCCTTGGCGTTGGTGTCAAAACTCTTCAGAATCTGGAGCGCCCGGACAACCGCATCCACAGACTTCGTCTTCAGTTCCGACATCTGGCCTCCCGCGGGATTCGTGGGGTGAACGAAAGGCGCCCACCCGCTTCCGTAGCGCAGCATAGCGTTCTACACGATGGACCGAAAGACGGCCGGACTTACTTTACGTGCAGCGCGGCCACGGGCGCCATCAGTGCATCCAACGACGGGGCCTCCCTCAGCTCCTGCACCGCGGCGACCAGGGCCTGCGCGCCGGCCGAATCCATCGGCCCCTGCGCGAGGACGAAGAACTTCTCGATCAGCATGGCATCGGTGACCGGCACACGCGGATCGCCGCGCGGCGCATCCACCGTATGGGTGCGGGTGCTGCGGTCGGTCAGCGTCACCGTCACCTCGGCCAGCGTGTGGTCCGGATAGGCCGCCGTCTTCTCCGGATCGGCCACCACCACCACCTTGGCCGCAAGCCCATGCAGCGCCGGGTCTGCCAGCCGCTCGGGCGAGAGCTGGGCGACGCCCATCTCCCGATCGGTGAGGCTGGCGGCAATGATATAGGGCAGGCTGAACTGGGCCGCGATGCGCCCGCTCTCGACGCCGATATAGCGGGTGAGCATCTTGGCCGAGAGATCCCAGGTGGAGACGGTGACGCCCGCGATCTGATCCGGCGCGATGGCCTCGGCCCGCGCCAGCGTGATGGCCGCCTCGGCGGCGGACTGCGCCTGCCGGCAGATGGGGTAGAACTTGAAGTAGGTGTCGCGCAGGGTGTAGAGCGTGCCGAGCCCCTCCGTCAGCCGCTCGGGCATCGCCGTATCGGCGGCAAGCTGAAGGAAGCCGCGCCCGGTGCCGGGCGTCCCTTCCAGAGGGCAACCCCAAAACCCCTTGCGGGCCATCAGCGCCGCCTCGATGCCGGTCTTGGCCGCCCAGCCGGTGTGCAGAGGCTTGGCGGAATGGCCGGCCCACAGCGTCTCCGCCGTGGCATAGGGCAGAAGGAAACCGGCGGTGCCGAGCGCGCCCGCAAAGGTCTGTGCATCAAGGCCGAGCAGATGGGCAGCGGCCGCTGCCGCCCCCACGGTGCCGGCGGTGCCGTTGGGCATGTGACCGCGTCCCATGTGCTCGGGATGCACCGACCACGCCACGCGATGGGCCGCCTCATAGCCCGCCACCACGGCGGTGATGAGGTCGCGCCCGCTCTTGCCCAGCGCCTGCGCCAGGGGCAGGGCCGCGCCGAACACCAGCGAGGCATGGATGCCGCCGAAGCGCCAACCGTCCTGCAATTCGAAGATATCGGTGAGCGTGCCCCAGACGAGCGCTGCGGGCGCCGGCGCGGCGGTGCGCCCGGCGCCGGGCACGAGGCACGGCCCCTCGCCCGCAAATTCCAGCGCCGTCTCCACCAGTGGGGCCGCATCTGGCGCCTCCAGGGCTGCGATGGCGACGCCGAGCGTATCCAGCAGCGTGATCTGCACGCGGGCGACCACATCGGCCGGAATGTCCTCGTAGCGCAGGCCCGAGGCCCAGGCGGCGAGCGCGGCGGTGGGGCTGTCCACGGCGACGGGCGCGGGCGAATGGCTGTTCATGGGGCTCCTCGCGTGTCTCAGGCCGCGCGCCGCCTGTCCTCGATGCGGTTGAGCACCTGAACAAGGGGAACAGCATGATGAAATAGAGCAGCGCGGCGACCACCAGCGGTGTCGGGCTGTAGGTGTTGCCCTGCGCCAGGCGGGCGACGCGCAGCAGTTCGGGCAGGGCCACGGTGCTGGCGAGCGAGGTGGTCTTCACCGTCTCGACGATGTTGGTGACGATGTCCGGCATCATGTTCCGCGTCGCCTGCGGCAGCATCACATGGATCAGCACCTGCCACTGGCTGAGGCCGGTGGCGCGCGCGGCCTCCGACTGGCCCCTGGGGATGCTCTCGAAGCCGGCGCGGAAGATCTCGGCGAAGTAGGCCGAGACATTCAGCGTCATGGCCAGCACCACCGAGCCCAGCGTGTCGATGTTCAGATGGAAGAAGGGCAGGCCGTAATAGATGAGGATCAGCAGGACCAAAGAGGGAAAGGCGCGGAAGAAGTCCACATAGTGCGTGATGAGCGCGCTGGCGAGCGGGTGCCGGAAGGTCTGGAACAGCGCCAGCAGCAGCCCGAGGCCAACGCCGAGCGGCACCACGATGAGCGACACATAGACCGTCACCCACAGCCCCTTCAGGAGGAAGGGAAGGGTGAGGCGCATGACCTCGAGATTGAAGAAGGTCTGGATGAACTGGTCCAAGGCTCAACCCCATGCCCGGCGGCGCTCGATGCGTTTGGTGAGGATGACCAGCGGATAGATCATCAGCAGATAGGCCACCGCCGCCATCACCAGGGGGGTGGTGTTGGCAAGCTTGCCCTGCACGGTCAGCGCCACACCCAGGAGGTCGGGCGTCGCCACGGTGGCGGCCAGCGCGGTATTCTTCACCGTGGAAATGATGCGGCTGGTCATGGGCGGCAGGGTGTGCTGGATCGCCTGTGGCAGGATGATATGGGCCATGGCCGCGCCGAAGCTCAGCCCGGTGGAGCGGGCGGCCTCGAGCTGGCCCTTGGGAATGCTCTTGATGCCGGACCAGAAGATCTCTTCCGCGAACGCCGCCAGTACGAGGCTGAGCACCAGCCAGGACACCATGAAACCGCTCATGCGGATGCCGAAATAGGGCAGCCCGAAGAACCACAGGATGATGATGACCAGCGGCGGCAGCGAGCGCGTGACATCCGCATAGGCGCGCACCGCGAAGGTGAGCGGCGCCTTGCCCACCGCCCGCAGCACGGCCAGCGCGAGGCCGGCCAGCGTGCCGGTGAAGATGATGGCGAGGCTTAGCCAGACGGTGCGCAGGAAGGCCTCCGCAATGTCCGGCAGGGCCGCCTGCATGATGGCGGGGTTCAGGAACTGGGCAATGAAGGCGTCCATCGGGTTCCAGCACGGTAGGCGAAGACAGGGGGGCGGACGAACCCGCCGGGACATCGCGCACGCGCCCCGGCGGCCACCGGACCGGAAGCCGGTCAGCGGCTGCACTTCATATCGTGCGGGGTGTCCTCGTAATACTTGGTGCCGGGCTGGCCGTAGCCGGGCTGAGGCGTGTTGGTGATGCCGCCCTTCATGGGCTGCATGCCCGTCCATTTGACGAAGATGGCATCCAGCTCGCCCGAGGCCTTCATGCATTCCAGCGATGCATCGAGCTTATTGCGCAAGGCGATATTGTCCGGCCGCACCGCATAGCCATAGGGCACGCCCTTGCGGATGACGAAAGAGGAGACCTTGAGCTGCGGGTTCTTCTTTGAGGCATAGCCGGCGGCGGTCTGGTACATCATGTAGCCGTCGGCCTGGCCGGAGAGCACCGCCTGCACCGCATCCGGCGAGGTTTCGAAGCGGGCAACCGTGATGCCGAATTCCTTCTCGCGCTCGGTCAGCCACTTGTCGGCGCTGGAGCCCTTGTTGATGGCGATGGTCTTGCCCTTCAGGTCATCGGGCTTGGTGATGTCGGGGCCGTTGGCGCGGATCAGCAAAGAGTCGATCGCCTCGCCATAGCCCTCGATGAAGGCCATGCTCTCGGCCCGCTCGGGCGTGATGGCGGCGGCGGACCACATGGCGGTGAATTTGCCCGCGGCGAGACCGGCGAAGGTGGTGGACCAGGGCTGCTGGATCACCTTGATGTCGATGCCGGAATACTTGCTCATACCCTTGGCCACATCGATGTCGATGCCCTCGAAGCTGCCGTCCATGCTCTGCATGGAATAGGGCGCGAAGCCCACGTCGGAAGCGGCCGTAATGCTTTCCTGCGCTTGAGCGCAGGTGACAGCGGCGCACAGGCATGCGGCGAACGGCACGGCAAAACGCTTCATCGATGGAGCCTCCAGTCGAAGAACCAGGCAGGGAAAAGGGGGGGGCAGCGGCCGGAATGCCGGAAACATCTCATAGAACGTTCTATTGTGTAGAACGATAGTTCTTTAATCAGAACTTCTGCTTGCTCATCCGTCAAGCAGATTCTCGCGGCTTCTGGCGAAAACGCGGAGGGGGATGGTACTCGACCCCGTCAGACAAATGCCAAAACGGAAAGAGAGTGGGCTCGCTCAAAAATTAAGCTTGACGAAGTGGCGTCATGGGCGTTCCATTTTACAGCATGATGTTCTATCAAATGGAACGTCGGCTAAACTTGGTCGCAGAGGGGCCTGATTACGTGAGCCTGCCCTTATCCTCCACGCCTTATGTCGCGCCCATCCTCGAGCTTGGCGGCCTGACCAAATCCTTCGGCCAGACCCACATCCTCAAGGCGGTGGACCTGAAGGTGATGCGAGGCGAGATGGTCTTCATCATCGGCCCCTCCGGTTCGGGCAAGAGCACGCTGCTGCGCTGCTGCAACAGGCTGGAGGAGCCCACCGACGGCAAGATCTGGGTCGGCGGCGTGGACATCTGCGCGCCCTCCACCAATCTCAACAAGCTGCGGCAGGACATCGGAATGGTGTTCCAGTCGTTCAATCTCTACGCCCACATGACCGCCAAGCAGAATGTGATGCTGGCGCTGCGCAAGGTGCAGAAGAAGTCGAAGGCCGAGGCCGAGGCCATCGCCTTGAAGTTCCTCACCCAAGTGGGCCTCGCCGAGCGCGCGGACTTCTATCCCTCCGCTTTGTCGGGCGGCCAGCAGCAGCGCGTGGCCATCGCCCGCACCCTGGCCCTCGGCCCCAAGGTGGTGCTGTTCGACGAGCCCACCTCCGCACTCGACCCGGAACTGGTGGGCGGCGTGCTGCAAGTGATGCGCCAGTTGCGCGAGGAAGGCATGACCATGGTGGTGGTCAGCCACGAGATGCGCTTCGCCCGCGACGCCGCCGACCGCGTGATCTTCATGGCCGATGGTGTCATCGTGGAGCAGGGTCCGCCCGAGCAGGTCTTCGGCGCGCCCCAGCATCCACGCACCAGGGAGTTCCTCTCCAGCCTCAACGGACACTGACCGTCCCGGCCCGCCCCTTTCGCCCGGAAAAGCAATGACCGACACCGTTCGCCTCTCGTTCGACATCGGAGGCACGTTCACCGATTTCGTCCTGCAGGACCCCGCCCGCGGCCGCACCCGCTTCTGGAAGACCCTGTCTACGCCCCACGCCCCCGAAAAGGCGGTGGTGAAGGGCATCAAGGAGCTGCTGGAAGCCGAGGGCGTGCCCGCCTCGCGCGTGGGCATGCTGCTGCACGCCACCACGGTGGCCACCAACGCCATCCTCGAGCGCAAGGGCTCGAAGACCGCCCTGATCACCACCAAGGGCTTTCGCGACGTGCTGCTGCTCGGCCGGCAGAAGCGCTATTCCACCTACAACATGCACCTCGCCAAGCCCGAGCCGCTGATCCAGCGCCGGGACATCTTCGAGCTGGACGAGCGCATGTTCCTGAGGGGTCGCGCGCCCAAGGCGCCGAACGCGGCCGAGATCGACGCCCTGCTGGCGCAGATCACGCAAGCCGGCTACGAGGCGGTGGCCGTCTGCCTGCTGCACGCCTATCAGGACCCCGCCCACGAGCGTCTCGTGGGCGAGCGCGCGCAGGCTCTTGGCCTTGCCATCGACGTCTCGCTGTCGTCCGACGTGTCGCCGCGCTATCGCGAATATGAGCGCACCTCCACGGTGGTGGCGAATGCGTATGTAAAGCCCATCGTTGCGCGCTATGTGAAGCGCCTGGAGACCGCGCTGAAGGCCGAAGGCATCGGCGCCGACCTCTACATCATGCAGTCCAACGGCGGCCTCGTCTCACCGGAGCTGGCCACCGGCATGCCGGTGCGCATCGTGGAGAGCGGCCCGGCGGCGGGCGTGCTCATGTGCCGGGCGGTGGGCATCGAGGAGAACATCAAGGATCTCCTCACCTTCGACATGGGCGGCACCACGGCCAAGCTCGGCGCCATCGACAATGGCGAGCCGGCCATCCTGCCGACCTTCGAGGTCGATCAGGTGCAGTACACCAAGGGCTCCGGCCTGCCGCTGAACATCTCCGCCATCGAGCTGCTGGAGATCGGCGCCGGCGGCGGTTCCATCGCGACCCCGCATCTGGGCGGAATCCGCATCGGCCCCGAGAGCGCCGGCTCCGAGCCCGGCCCCGTCTGCTATGGCCGGGGCGGCACGAAGCCCACCGTCACCGACGCCAATCTGGTGCTCGGCTATCTCAATCCCGGCGCCTTCAACGGCGGCAACATGCAGCTCGATCTGGCGGGCGCCCGCGAGGCGATCCGCGTGCATGTGGCCGGGCCGCTCGGCCTTTCCATCGAGGAAGCCGCGCTCGGCATCCATCTCATGGCCACCGCCAACATGGACCGGGCGCTGCGCATCGTCTCCGTGGAGCGCGGGCGCGATCCGCGCCGGTACGCCCTCGTGGGCTTCGGCGGCGCCGGTCCGGTGCATGCGGCGCGCCTCGCCCGCAGCCTGAATATTCCGCAGCTCATCCTGCCGCGCGGTGCCGGCGTCGGCTCCGCCGTGGGCCTGCTGGCGGCCGACCCGAAGGTGGATTACGCGCTCACCCGCCTCATCCCCATCGCGCCCGGCTCCGCCACCGCCATCCGCCTGCTGCGCGATGAACTGCGCGCCCGCGCCGACAGCGATCTCGACCGCCTCTCCGGCACCGGGGAGCGCACGCGTGGCCTCGTCGCCTCCGCCCGCTATACCGGGCAGGGCTATGAGATCAGCTTCCCCGTGCCCGATCCCGACATGCCGGAAGCCGAGTTCCTCGCCTCCTTCCGTGCCGCCTTCGGCGAGGCCTACAAGCGCACCTACGGCTATCATGACGCGGAGCGCGCCATCGAGGCGGTGGACTGGACCTTCCATGCCGCGCTCGGTATCGGCGCCGGCCTCTCCGCCACGAGCACGCAGGGCGACGGCGACAGCGTGATCGGCAGGCGCCGCGCCTGGTTCGATCCAGGCACGCAGGGCATCGAGATCGACATCCACGACCGCTACCGCATGGCGCCCGGCGTCGCAGTGACCGGTCCCTGTGTCATCGAGGAAGCGGAGACCACCATCGTGCTGCTCGCGGGCGACCGCGCCGAGATCAGCGCCTGCGGCAACCTCGTCATCGCCATCGGGGGCAGGCATGAGCGTCAATCCCATCACCCAGTCGCTGGTCTGGAACACCCTCGTCTCCATCGCCGAGGAAATGGGCTCAACCCTGCGCCGCACCGCCTTCTCGGAAGCCGTGCGCGAGGCGGACGACTTCTCCACCGGCGTGTTCGACCGTCACGGCCACCTGCTTTCGCAGGGCAATTTCACCCCCGGCCATCTCGGCTCCATGCCGGCGGTGGTGGCCACCGTCTCCGGCATGTATCCCGGCGAGACGCTGAAGCCCGGCGATGCGGTGGTGCTCAACGACAGCGGCCTCGGCTCCGGTCATTTCCCCGACTTCTACATGGTGACGCCGGCCTTCGTGGACGGCCTCTTCTCCGGCTGGATCGTCAACATCGCCCATCATGTGGACGTGGGCGGCGCGGCGCCGGGCTCGCAGAAGGTCATCGGTGTGACCGAGGCCTATCAGGAAGGCATCCGCATCCTGCCGGTGAAGCTGGTGCGCGAAGGCGTGTTCGATGCCGAGCTGATGCGCATCATCACCGGCAATGTGCGCATCCCGGCGGCGGTGGAAGGCGATCTCGCCGCCCAGCGCAACGCCAATGAGGTGGGCGTCGCCCGCTTCGCCGATCTGGTGCGGGCGGTGGGCCGCGAGACGCTGGACGAGGCCATCGACGCCATCCTCGCGGCGTCCGAGAAGCGCATGCGCGAGCGCATCGCCGAGATCCCGGACGGGACCTACAGCTTCGACGACTATCTCGACGGCATCGGTGCCGGCGAAGACGGGCTGATCCCGGTGGCGGTGGATGTGACCGTAAGCGGCGACCGCATGGTCATCGATTTCTCCCGCTCCGGCGATCAGGTGGCCGCCGCCATCAATGCCTATTTCAACTACACCCGCGCCCACGGCTTCTTCGCGGTGAAGGTGTTCACCGACCCCGAGCTGCCGCAGAACGAGGGCGGTCTGCGGGCCATCGAGGTGAAGGCGCGGCCCGGCTGCTTCTTCAATCCGCAGTTCCCCGCGCCCTCCGGCGGGCGCGCGGCGATCCAGATCCGCATCTTCGAGCTGATCAACGGCGCGATGGCCAAGGCCCTGCCCGACCGGGTGATGGCGGCCTTCTCCCACTGGTCCAACCCCATCCTCTCCGGTGTGGACGAGGAGACCGGCAAGCGCTTCATCTATTACGACCTGATCTTCGGCGGCTACGGCGCCCGCAAGGCCGCCGACGGCCTGGAAGGCGTTGCGCCGGTGATCAACTGCGCCAACATCCCGGTGGAGGTGCACGAGACCTATAATCCGGTCATCATCCACCAGCTCACCTTCCGGCCCGACACCGGCGGCGCCGGCGCGACGCGTGGCGGCTGCGGCATTGCCAAGGATATCGAGCTGCTGGCGTCCGCCGGCACCCTCACCCTGCTGGGCGACCGCCATGTGAAGCCGCCGCACGGCTTCTTCGGCGGCGGCTCCGGGGCGCTGGCTTCCTCCACCCTGCTGCGCGACGGCGAGGAAACCGCCCTCATCTCCAAGCAGATGCTGGAGATGAAGCGCGGCGACATTCTGAAACTGCGGCTGGCCGGCGCGGGCGGCTACGGCCCCGCCAGCGAGCGCGATCCCGCCCGCATCGAGGCAGATCTGAAAGACGGCTATGTGACGCCTGAAGGCGCCGCCCGCGACTATCGCTTTTCCTGAAGGCTTCTTCCGATGATGCAGCAGCTTCTCCGCAACACCGCCTCGCAGCTCGACGCCGCCCATTCGGTGCATCCCCACACCGACCTGCGCAAGCATCTCGACACCGGCCCGCTGATGATCACGCGCGGCGAGGGCATCCATGTCTTCGACGAGAACGGCAACCGTTATCTGGAAGGCGCGGCGGGCCTGTGGTGCGCCTCGCTCGGCTTCGGCAGCGAGCGGCTCGGCGAGGTCGCCAAGAAGGCGATGACCGAGCTTGGCTATTATCACAACTTCCGTGGCGCCTCGACGGTGCCCGCCGCCGAGCTGTCCGCCAAGCTGGCCGGCATCGCGCCCGAGGGCATGGACAAGATCCTGCTCCAGTCCTCCGGCACTGAGGCCAACGACACCGCGCTCAAGCTGGTCTGGTATTACTGGGATGCCAAGGGCATGCCCGCCCGGCGCAAGATCATCTCGCGCACGGGCGCCTATCACGGCACCGGAACGTTGACCTCCTGCCTGACGGCCAAGGCCAATTTCCACGCCGGCTTCGGCCTGCCGTTCGACGGCTTCCTCTACACCACCATGCCCTATCACTACCGCATGGCGGAGCCCGGCGAGAGCGAGACGGACTTCTCCGACCGCCTCGCCGCCGAGCTGGAAGCCATGATCCTGAAGGAAGGCCCGGAAACCATCGCGGCTTTCTGGGCCGAGCCGGTGATGGGTTCGGGCGGTGCGATCACGCCGCCGGAGGGCTATTTCCCCAAGATCCAGGCGGTGCTGGACAAGTATGAGATCTTGTTCGTCGCCGACGAGGTGATCTGCGGCTTCGCCCGAACCGGCGAGATGTGGGGCAGCCAGACCTATGGCATCCGCCCCGACATGATCTGCTGCGCCAAGGCGCTCTCTGCCGCCATGCTGCCGGTCTCCGCCGTCATCATCGGTGCGCGGGTATTCGAGGCCATGCTCGCCCAGAGCGATCGCTTCGGCACCTTCGTCCACGGCTACACCTATGGCGGCCACCCCGTCGCCTGCGCTGTCGCCAACGAGGTCCTTGCCATCTATGAGGAGATGGATCTCGTCGGCCATGTGAAGTCCGTGTCCAAGGGTTTCCTCGCCGGCTTCGAGGCGCTGAGGGATCATCCGCTGGTGGGCGACGCGCGCGGCGTCGGCCTCATCGGCGCGGTGGAGATCGTCGCCGACAAGCCTACCAAGGCCATGCACGAGCCCGGCCAGAAGGTGATGGCGCAGTTCGACGCCGCCGCCCGCAAGCGCGGCCTCATTACCCGCCTCATCGGCAACCGCGCGGCCCTGTCCCCGCCCCAGATCATTACGGCTTCCGAGGTGGACGACATGTTCGCCCGGTTCCGCGGCGCGCTCGATGATGTCGCCTGCATTGTGAAATGAGGAGCTTGCGTATGGACCGCCAAGCCAACCGCCCAACCGACATCAGCCCCGAGGAATGGGAGATCCGCTGCGATCTCGCCGCCCTCTACCGGCTCGTCGCCCACTACCGGATGACGGACCTCATCTACACCCACATCTCCGCTCGCCTGCCGGGCGCCGAGCATCATTTCCTCATCAATGACTACCGCCGCATGTTCCACGAGATGCGCGCGTCCGACCTGGTGAAGATCGACCTCGACGGCAACAAGATCGACGAGAAGTCCCGCCCGGATCAGGTGGTCAACCGCGCCGGCTTCGTGATCCATTCGGCGCTGCACGCCAATCGCGAGGACCTGCTCTGCATCGTGCACACCCATACGCGCGCGGGCATCGCGGTGGCCTCGCAGAAGTGCGGCCTGCTGCCCATGAGCCAGCACGCGCTGAAGTTCCACGGCCATCTCGCCTACCACAATTACGAGGGCATCGCCCTCGGCCTCGACGAGCGTGAGCGTCTGGTGCGCGACCTCGGCCCGGACCACCGGGCCATGATCCTGCGCAACCACGGTCTGCTCGTGGGCGGGCGCACCATCCCGGAAGCGTTCGACCACATCTACTTCCTGGAGAAGGCCTGCGAGGCCCAGCTCGCCGCCCAGTCCGGCGGCGCCGAGCTGGTGCTGCTGCCCGACGAGGAGATCCAGGAGCACACGGCGGCGCAGTATCGCCACGACGAGATCCCCCATTGGGTGGACATGGCCTGGACCGCCGCTTTGCGCCTGGTCGACACCAAGAAGTCGGACGTGTGGACCTGAAAAACGACAACGAGAAGCGGCGGGAGAGCGACCGGGACGGCGGGATGAGTGAGATGGAACTGGACGGACCCGCCTCCCGGCGGGCCGACGACGCCTTGCAGGCCGCCGAGGCCCTGCAACCCAAAGGCTGGTCGCATCACATCAAGAAGCGTGGCGCCGCGCTGCTGTGGCTGGCCCTCGCGCTGGCGCTCGGCAGCGTGGGGGGTGGCTGGCGCATCTGGCGCATTTGCCGCTCGCCTGGCTGCTGGGCGCATTGTTCGCCACGGCAGGTCTCGCCGCCACCGGCCGCGAGATCGAGGTGGGCATCTCGCGGCACTATGCGCTGGTGATCCTCGGCCTCGGCCTTGGCCAGTCGTTCACCGCCCCCGTGCTCGCGGCGCTGGCGGGCAACCTGCCGCTGCTGTTCGTCTGCTCCGCCGCCACCATGGCGACCGGGATCGTCGGTGCCCGCGCCTATACACGCATCGCCGGGCTCGATCCCAAGACAGCCTTCTTCTGCGGTGTGCCCGGCGGCGTGGTGCTGATGGCCATCCATGCCCAGCGCTCCGGCATCTCGGAGAGCCATGTCACCCTGGCGCAGACCATCCGCCTGCTGGTGGTGGTGGTGCTCTATCCGCCGCTGATCGCCTACCTGCTGCCGCCCGACGCCGCCCAGCTGGCGCAGGAGGCGGCGATGATCCAGCCCACCACCCTCACCACCCTCATCATGTGGTGCTGCGCGGGGCTTGGTGCGGCGCAGGTCGGCAAGACCATCGGCCTGCCGAACCCGTGGATGCTGGCCCCTTGCGTGTTCGCTATCACGCTGGCCTCGCTTGGTGCCCTGCCCGCCATGGTGCCGGATGGCCTGCTGATCGCAGGCCAGATCGTGCTCGGTGTTTCGCTCGGCTCGCGTATGACGCCCGCTTTCTTCAGGGGCTCCCACAAGCTGGTGCTCGCCTCTCTGGCCTCGTCCGTCAGCTTGTCCGCTCTGCTGTTGGCGCTGGGCGCGCTGGTGTCCTATGGCAGCGGCCTGCCCATGAGCGCCTCGCTGCTGGGCATGGCGCCGGGCGGCATGCCGGAGATGACGGTGACCGCCCATGCGCTGGGGGCCTCCGTGCCGCTGGTGCTGGGCTTCCATCTGGTGCGGGTCGTGCTCAGCAACCTGCTGATAGAACCCACCTGGAAGCTGGCGCGGGCGATGCGACTGCTTTGAAGGTTCGCAGCGGACAAGAAAAGGGCGAGGCGCATATGCATCTCGCCCTTTTCCGTTTGGCGTGCCCCTCAGGCGCGGGCCGCGAAGGCTGGCAGATCGAAGGCGCGGGGGGCGGCCACCGGCCCTTCCGGCAAGCGCACCTCCACGAGGCAGCTGTGCGCCGAGCAGCCCTGGCTGAGGCCGGAGGCCGGCCGGTCGGCGGTCAGCACATTGGGGTTGCCGTGCCGCTCCTGCCCGGCGGCATCGTCGAAATCGTACCACCCCCGGTGGACAGGCGCACCACGCCGGGCATCACCTCGCCGGAGATCCTCAGGCCCGCGAGGCAGCGGCCGCGATCATTGAACAGCTCCACCGTCGCGCCTTCGGCCAGCCCGCGCGCGGCGGCGTCCGAGGGGTGCATGATCACTGGCTCGCGGCCACCGATCTTGCCGGCGCGGCTGTGCGGCGAAGGATCGAGCTGGCTATGCAGGCGGCGCTCCGGCTGGTCGGAGATGAGGTGCAGCGGATAACGCGCCACGCCTTCGCTGCCTTGCCATTCGCGCGGCTCGATCCACACCGCGTGGCCGGGGCAGTCGGCGATGTCGAAGCCCGCGATGGTCTGCGAAAAGATCTCGATCTTGCCGGAAGGCGTCCTGAGCGGATGCGCCTCCGGGTCGGCGCGGAAATCGGCGAGCATCACCCGGTCCACGTCATGGGCGGCAAGGTCGATCTTGCCGATCTCGCGGAAGGCGGCGAAGTCGGGCAGCTCGACGCCGGAGGCGCTCCAGCTCTGGCGCATGATGTCATAGAGGTGGCGTTGCCACTCATCCCCCGTGCGGCCTTCCGTGAAAGCCTCCTCGCAGCCCAGCTCGGCGGCGATACGACGGAAGATCTCGTAATCGTCCAGCGCCTCGCCCGCGGGCGGGATCACCGGTCGCGAGGCCACCAGCATGCCTTCCAGCGTGGCATAGGAGATGTCCTCCCGCTCCATGGTGGTGGTCACCGGCAGCACGATGTCGGCGCGCTTGGCGGCCGGGGTCCAGAACTGCTCGTGCACCACGATGGTCTCCGGCTTGCGCCACGCTATGTCGAGCCGCGAGAGATCCTGATGGTGATGGAAGGGGTTGCCGCCCGCCCAATAGATCAGGCGGATGTCGGGATAGGTGTAATCGCCACCATTGTAGTGGAAAGGCGCACCGGGATTGAGCAGCATGTCGGCGATGCGCGCCACGGGGATGAATTTCGACACCGCATTGCGGCCCTGGGGAAGTGAGGGGCCGGAGAGGCGGGCGTGCGGGCTGCCCATGGTGTTCTCAGCGCCATAGCCAAGGCCGAAGCCCCCGCCCGGCAGGCCGATCTGCCCCAGCATGGCGGCCAGCGTCACCGTCGCCCAGAAGGGCTGCTCGCCATGGTCGGCGCGCTGGAGCGCCCAGGCGATGTTGATCATGGTGCGCTTGGTCATCACCTTCGCGGCCAGGCCGCGAATGGTCTGCGCCGGCACCTGACAGAGCGGCTCGGCCCAGTCCGGGGTCTTGGGAATGCCGTCCGTGGCGCCGGTGAGATAGGCCTCGAAGGTGTCCCAGCCGACGCAGCAGCGGTTCAGGAAATCGAGATCGTGCCGGCCGGCCCTGTGCACCTCGAAGGCGAGGGCCAGCAACATGGCAGTGTCGCCATTGGGGCGGATGCGGATCCACTCCACCGGCCCGCCGGTCTCCAGATTGCCGGCGATCGGCGAGACATTGACGAACTCCACGCCATTGCCGGCCATGGCGCGCAGGCCCGCGCGCACCTGATGGCGGCCGACGCCGCCGGCCGCGATCTGGGCATTCTTGGCCGGCACGCCGCCGAAGGCCACGAACAGCTCGCACTCCTCGGCCAGCACCTTCCAGCAGGTGTGATCCTTCATCAGCGTGTCCATGGGGGCCACGATGTGGGGCATCAACACACGGGCAGCGGCCAGCGAATAGCTGTCGCGATGGGCCACATAGCCGCCGGCGCAGTTCAGGAAGCGGTGGATCTGGCTCTGGGCATGGTGGAAGCGTCCGGCGCTGGCCCAGCCATAGGAGCCGCCGAAGATGGCCTCGTTGCCATGGGCTTGCCGCACCCGCGCGATGTCCCGGGCGACGAGGCGGGCGGCTTCCTCCCAGCTCACCTCCACGAAAGGCTCGCGACCGCGCTTCTCCGGCGCCGCGCCCGGCCCCCGCTCCAGCCAGCTCTTGCGCACGGCGGGGCGCTTGACGCGCAGGGCCATCAGCTCCGGGGCGAGCTGGTGCAGGCCGATGGGAGATGCGTCTTGATCTTCGCGGAAGGGTAGCAGGCGCGGCCCCTTCCGGGTCTCCTCCACCTCATAAATGCCCCAATGGGCCGTGGTGTAACGCATCCGCCTGCTCCGTTCCGACACTCTGCGCCGGTCATTGCCGGCCGTCGACCGGACGTTGCTTGCGTCCGAACGTCTGTCAGAATATTGTATGATAATCCTGCTGAGAAGGCCCTCTCATGCTTCAACCCATTGCCAGGCAGACCGAGACCCTGCGTGACCGCACAGTGGTGGCGATCCGTGATGCCATTTTCGACGGCACGCTCGCCCCGGCGAGAAGCTGGTGGAACGCAAGCTTTGTGAATGGCTGAGCGTCTCGCGCACCTCGGTCCGCGAGGCGCTCCGGCAGCTCGCTGCCGAAGGATGGGTGGACAATGTGCCTTATATCGGCCCCTCTGTCCGCTCCATCTCCCCGCAGGACGTCACCGAGCTTTATGGCATCCGCGCGGCGCTGGAGGGCTATGCAGCCGCTCAATACTGCGCCAGGGCAACGGACGCCGATGATGCCGCGCTATCCGCCGCGCTGGCAGAGATGAAGGACGCTGCTGATCGCGGTGCGCCCGAGGCGCAGACGCAGGCCATCGCTCATTTCTATGCCGCGCTGCTGGCTCCCGCCGCCAATCCGCGCCTCAACGCCTCGCTGGACGAGCAGGGCCGCTGGCTGGGCTGGCTGCGCCGGGCCTCGCTGTCCGATGCCTCCGCCGCCCGGGCGAGTTTCGCGGAGAAGGAGGTGCTGGTGACCGCCCTGCTCAAGCGCGACACCAATCGCGCCCGCACCCTGTGCGAGACCCATCTGGAGCGTGCCGCCGCCCGCGTGGGCAAGGCGCTAGTGAAGCGCCTCCATGAGCTTTCTGCCGCCCGCACCGACGCCGGAGCCGCCTGACCCCCAATAAACCTGAGACCACAGGACCAGAGGACATCATGGAGCGTTTCGCCAATCTGATCGACGGCCAGGAGGTCGCCCCGGTGGAGGGGCGCTATCTGCCGACCGAAAATCCCTGGACCGGCCTGCCCTTCGCCGAGATCCCGCGCTCCTCGCCCGCCGATGTGGACGCGGCGGTGGCCGCAGCCGAACGCGCCTTCCGCACCTCCAAATGGGCCACCATGTCCGCCACCGAGCGCGCCGGCCTGATGCGCAAGCTGGGCGACCTCGTGGAGCGCGAGGCGGAAAATCTCGCCGTCGCCGAGACCCGCGACAATGGCAAGACCTTCAGCGAGATGTTCCGCCAGATGCGCAACACGGCGGAATGGTATCGCTATTACGGCGGGCTCGCCGACAAGATCGAAGGCCGCGTCATCCCGGTGGAGGCGCCGGGCCACCTCAACTACACCATCCGCGAGCCGCTGGGCGTGATCGCCATGATCATCCCGTGGAACTCGCCGGTGCGGCTGCTGGCGTGGAAGCTCGCCCCCGCGCTGGCGGCGGGCAACACCTGCGTGATCAAGCCTTCGGAATTCGCCACCACCTCCACGCTGACCTTCGCCCGGCTGGTGAAGGAAGCCGGCATTCCGGACGGCGTCGTCAATGTGGTGAGCGGCCTCGGCGCCGAGATCGGCCCGGCGCTGACCGACCATCCAGACGTGGCCAAGGTCGCCTTCACCGGCGGCGTGGGCTCGGGCACCGCCGTCTATGTGGCCGCCGCCAAGCGGCTGCGCCCGGCGACGCTGGAGCTGGGCGGCAAGTCGCCCAACATCGTGTTCGAGGATGCGGACATTGAGTCGGCGGTCAATGGCGTTCTCGCCGGCATCTTCGCCTCCGGCGGGCAGAGCTGCGTCGCCGGCTCGCGCCTGCTGGTGGCCGACAGCGTGCATGACGATTTCGTCGCCCGCCTCGCGGCGGCGGCGGAAAAAATCCGCCTCGGCGATCCCATGGATCCGAAGACCCATGTGGGCCCGGTGGCCAACCGTCCGCAGTTCGAACGCATCATGGGCATGATCGAAGCCGCCAAGGCCGAGGGCGCCCGCCTGGTGTGCGGCGGCACCGCCGTGACCGGCGCCGAGGGCGGCCTGTTCGTCACCCCCACCATCTTCGCCGATGTGGCGCCGGACATGACCATCGTGCGCGACGAGGTGTTCGGCCCGGTGCTGGTGGTGCTGCGCTTCAAGAACGAGGACGAGGCTGTCGCCATGGCGAATGACAGCCGTTTTGGTCTCGGCGCCGGCATCTGGAGCCAGGATGCGGGCCGGGTGCACCGCATGGCGGCGAAGGTGCGGGCGGGTTCGGTGTGGGTGAACACCTACCGCATGACCTCGCAGACCAGCCCCTTCGGCGGCTACGACCTTTCCGGCGTCGGACGCGAGGGCGGACAGGCCATGATCGATGCCTATCTGCAGACTAAGAGCGTGTGGGTGAACACCACCGGCCGCTACGCCTCCGCATTCCCCGCGTGAAATTCCCCGCGTGAATCCCGCCGGCGGCGCTCCCTCCGCCGGTCTACGGCCGTTGCAGGGCGGTAGCGGCGGCCCTTCCCACGACGGCGCTTTACGGGCCCACCAGAGGCTCGTCTTCACCATCGTTTGCGTGGATGGGCGCCCTTACCGCAGGCCTTGCTTCGTGCGGGCTCAAGCCCGTGCGCTGGGGGAGGGGCGCCGGCGTCGTGGCGGCGGATCGAAACCGGCGGGAGGGCGCGAAATCCTCTAGAGGAGGCCGCGTTCGGCCGGCAGATCGGCGGCCTGCACCTCCTCGTGCCGGCGCAGTTGCCGCACGAGGTTGGCCGCCGCCGTCTCGTCCTCGACCTCGGCGAACCACATGCGCCGCAGGGCCGGCTTCGTCGCCCGGGGGTTGAGGCGGCCGACAGTCCGCACGCCGGGCAATGCCAGGATCTGGTTTCCGATCCGGTCCTGGCCTTCGTCCGACGTCTGCTCGCCAAAGATGAACATGACGCTCTTCATGGAAGCGTGATCTAGGCCAGCAAGTTGAGCAGATTGAGGCGGCCGGCCCCGTAGTCGGTGCTGAAGTCCGCCCCGCCCATGCCCGGCACCTTGTCGGCCGACTTCATGAGCGCCTCCCGCACCTGCGCCGGGGTCGGCCGCTGCTTCGCGGCGATGCCCCTGGCGAGGAACAGGGCGGCGCACCCGGAGACGTGGGGCGTGGCCATGGAGGTGCCGTCCCAGGCATCGTAATTGAGCTCCCGCCGCACCGGCGCGGCCGGTTTCGGCAGGCCGTCGGGGCCGAGCGTGCGGTCGAACCTGGTCTGTCCGGAATAGGTGGGCAGCGTCGACCAGATCGCCTTGCCGGGGGCCGCTACGGCGATGTGGGTGCCCGAATTCGAGAAGGCGGTGACGCGATCGTCGAGCCCGGTGGCGCCGACGGCGATGACGCCGGGGATCGCCGCCGGGTAGGAGGTCGGGCTGTGGTACTGGCGCTCGTTGCCCATGGCGGCGCAGATGGTGACGCCGGCTTCCAGAAGCTGCTCGAACAGGTAGCGCTCGGTCGCATCGGGCGGGGCCGGACCGCCGATGCTGAGATTGATCACGTCCACCGGGTTTTCGATGCAGGCCGAAAGCGCCCGGCGGTACATGACCGGGTTGACGTAGTAGACGAACGCCCCCTGGCCGGGCGCGTCCGTCGGTTCGTCGTCGAAGATCTTGAAGACGCTGAGCTTGCACGCGCAGATGCCCTGCACCGAGGGGCCGTTGTCGATCCGCGCCGCGATCGTGCCGGCCACATGGGTGCCGTGCCCGATGATATCGCTCTTGGTCACGCGCCGTGCGAGGTCGCCGTGCTGCCAGTGGTATTGGTCGATCTCGAGGTCCGGGTGCGCGTCGTCCACGCCGGTGTCGAGCACGGCAACCCGGATGTCGCGCGCCTCCTCGAAGGTGGCGGATTGCCGTGCCTGCGCCCACCGGATCCGTTCAAGGTTCCACAGGGCCGGAGCCGCGGGCGGCGTCGCCTGGATGCCGGCGCGACCGGGCCGGCGCGCAGCCAGGTAGCGGATCGGCACCTGGGACACGGAATGCACGTTCGGATCGCCCGCCAGCGCGTCGAGGAGCTGCCTGGTGTCACCTTCACTGGACATCTCGATGAAACGCACGCCGGTGGTGGAATCCGCCTGCTCCGGGCGCCGTGCGGTGAAGGTGAGGGCCGTCACCGCCTCCACCCGCGCCGGGGAGGCGCCGTCCGGGGCCGGGCGCTCCCGCAACGGGATCACCTGCTTCACCCGCCCGGCGCGCTCGAAGAACGAGAGCGCATCGAGGCCCTGGGTCTCCGGCGCCGGGGCCGCGGCCGCGGCTGCCATCATGGCGCCTTCGGGGGCGTAGCGCAGCGTCTCCTGCCGCATCTTGACCACCAGCAGCCCGTCATGATGCTCCGGCAGCGACTGTGCCGTGAAGACACTGGCGGCGACACGGCCCGACGTGGACGTGTCGCCCCGGACGACGGCTGGAGCGGACGGGACGAACGCGCCTTGCGGCGCGGCCACGGGGGATGTGTCGGTGATGTCCGACAGGCGCGCGTCGACCGGCGCGGTGGTATCGGGGCCGCTCCAGGTGGCTTCGGCGTATCGGGTCGCACCGCTTCCGGTGACGACCACATTGCTGAAGCCGTAGCCGCCGAGGACGCCGGCGACCGTGTCATTGCCGGCGAAGCGTTCGAGCGGGCCGAGCGATATGGTTGCCCGGTAGCGGTGTCCGGTGCGCACCGTGAAGCGCGTGGCCGGGGCTTGCGCAGCCGGGGCCTTGTCGGCCGGAGCCAGCGCGGCCAACAGCGCCAACATCACGGCGGGCAGTTCCGCCGAGGCAAGGTTTGGCGAGGCAAGGTTTGGCGAGGCAAGACTCGCCGAGGCAAGATTCGGTGAGGCAAGACTCGTCGAAGCAAGATTCGTCGAAGCAAGGTTTGGCGCGGCGAACCTCGCGGCGCGTGCGAGGACATAGACATAGGCCTTCGCCTGCCAGCCCTCGCCTTTCCATTCGCGGGTGTTCGGCCCCACCCCGCCATGGGATTCCAGCGTCCAGCCGTCGCTGATCAGCACGACGTGGCCAATGCCCTGCGGCGAATCCTGCGGCCGCAGGAAGGCGAGACGCACGAGCCCGTCGCTGCGCATGCCGTCGGCGATGGTGGATCTTTCCAGCCCGCGGTCGCGCACCCAGTCGTGCTGGACCACCGACCCGTCCGGAAAGCGCAGCATGGGGTTGGTGGAGCGACGGATGGCCTCGCGCACGAAGCCGCTGCAGTCCACCCGCGTGAAGTCGCGCCCGGGGACGGCGCCGAGGAACGGCACCTTCTTGCCGAGGCCGTAGGTGACGCGTGGCCGGGAGGTGCGGCAGGCTTCGAGGAAGGCCCGCGCCCGCGCGATGTCGAGATCGATGACCCCGCCGGCGGCGAAGGTCGACCCACCGGGATCACCGCTTTCCGACGCGCCGGGGGCGCCGAGATTGGCGAGCAAGCGCGCCGTTTCGAAATCGGCGGTATCGTCGGCGTCGCCACCGTCGGGGAAAGCCGGGTCGTCGTCCTGCGCGGTCCGGGCCGCGCTCTCGAGCATGGTGTAACTGCGCGCCGCCTCGCCGCCCGCCACGACAGCCGGGCCTGCGGCGGCGGCTTCCTCGCAATAGGGCAGCAGCCGCATCACATCCCGCGCATATTGCTGCGCCCTGGGACCGGAGCCGTTATAGGCCCGGACCGCCTCCTGGATGTCGCCCAAGGCCTGGTACTTGCCGGTGAGCTCCGAAACCGCCCGCTCCACGCAGGCGCTGAAGCTGTACCATTGCCTGCCGCGAAAGAACGCCTCGTCCGTCCGCACGAACTGCAGGTCGTACTGAAAGATGCCGTAGCCCTTGTAGACCATGGACGCGGCGGAATAGCCGCGCACCGCCCGCGCCTTGTTGGTCTCGGCGATGAGCAGGTTGGTGAACGCATCGCCATAGGCGAGACGGAACTGCGCGGTGTTGGTGGGGAAGGCGCTGCGCGGCGCGCCGGCCACATCCCCGCTCGCATCATAGATGCACAGCCCGAGGATCTCGGCTGCGGGCCGGTTCGGGGTCAGCGGCAGCCAGTAGATGCCGGCCTCCCGGCAGGCGATCGCGCACAGCAGCGGCACGGTGAAGGGGGTCGACTTGACGGCGTCGGTCAGCTCGGAGTGGAAATGGCCGATCAGCCAGCGGGTGACGCCCTGGGCGATATCGCGTTCGGTGTGCCCCGCGGTCGCCATCATGCCCGCCGCGGCGGTTTCGTTCTCCATTTCGGGTTCTTCAGCCACGTTCCGTCCTCCCGGTTTGCCGTGTGTGCGATGGCGTCACGGGGCCCACGGGCGCCGTGCCTCGCGTGTTTCGCCTGTGCTGGACGGCCGAGATCTGCCGCCCTAGCCGAGCTTGACCTTGCGCAGGCCGCCCGCGATCGCCTCCGAGGCGATGCCGGCCAGGAACAGGCCGGCATAGTCGGCGAGGCCGCCGGCCCCGAATGTCTCCGCCGTGCCTGACCCGCCGTATTGCTGCAGCACGAACACGATGGTGAGCGCGGCCAGGGTCAGCAGCGTGAAGACCGGGAGCAGCCAGTCGTAAGTGAATTGCAGCGGCACCGGCGAGATGCCGGCGAGCCACAGGAGGACCCGCCGGCCGATGCCCGGACTGCGAAATCCGGGCGCCGGTCCCGCCGGCTGCACCTGTTCCGCGCCCGCATCGAGCTGGGCCGTCGCCGGCGGCGGGGCGCGGCGGGCGGCCTCGATCTGCGCTTCCAGCGCCTCGACCTCCGGCTGCAGGGTGGCGGCGTCCGCCGAACGCTCGGCGAGCCGCCGGCGCAGGCTGTCAAAGAGGGGCTTCAGGCGCGCCTGGTCGCCGCCGGGAAGACTGGCGAGGCCCGGTTCCAATTCGTTGAGCCGGTCCAGAAGCTGCAGCCGCGCCACCGTCCTCGGGTCGTAGGTCAGCTGCGCAAGGCGCCCGAGCACGATGCCGCAGAGCGCGGTGAACAGGGCCCAGACGGCGGAACTGCGGATTCGGACTTCCACCGGCACGCTCAGCACCTTGCCGTCCGCGCCCGCGAAGCCCAGCTCCCCGGTATAGAGCCCGGCCTGAAGCCCGCCATTGGGAAGGGACAGCGGCAGTGCCCTGATCTCGCCGGGTGCGATCGTCATGGTCTTCAGCGCGCCGAATGGGGTTGTGTCGCCGAGGGCGACCGCGAGCCCGTTGGTGGGGGTGAAGCGTGCGGTGAGGGTGACCGCAGTGCTTCCGCCATTGGCGAGGGTGACGACCGCGGTGTTCTCGCGCACGACGATGGGGGCGAAAAGCCCCGACAGCCAGCAGCCCGCCGACAGGCAGTTGGCGCCGAACATGCGCACGACGGCGGGGCCCTGAATTTTCACAGTCGCCGCATCGGCGGCGGCACGGGCCGGCGCAATCGCGCCCGTGGCGCACAGCAACAGCGTGGCGAGTAGCCCCGCAATGGCCAGCGGGTGCCGCGCCCGGCCGAACCGTCTTGAGACCCCGAGATCCTGGCGCATCGTCATCGCCCCCGGGTCGGAATAGAAGATTGAAGTTTTAAAAAATGCAACCAAAGATATGCATGAAGCAGCGAATCCCCGTCCCGGCGCCCGCAAGTCGGCGTTGCACGCCTCGTCTCCGGACGGTCAACACGAGCCGCCCGTGCACCGGGATGCCCGGCGTTGACGCGCCCGCACGGCGCAATGGCCAAAGTTTGCAGGCCGGGTCGAGGTAAGCGACGCGCGTCGTGTTCACGACATTCTTCGGCCGCACGGGGCCTCCCGGAGGGAATGTCTGCTGGTCCGCAATTTGCGTGTCTTCGGGCGAACGTTCTTTTCAGAAGGCAGGCCCGATGGCGTTCACCTCTATCTGTCACACGAGTGCCGTGAGCGAAGGGGGCATGGGCCTCTTCCAGGCCGGCCGCAAAAGCGTGCTCCTGGTTTGGCCCACGGGCGGGGAGCTCAAGGCCTTTCGCGGGCGTTGCCCGCATGCGGACATGCCGTTGAGCGACGCCACCTTCAACGGGCAGACCGTCACCTGCCCCATCCATATGTGGGGTTTCGACGGCACCAGCGGCAAGTGTGTGACACACCTGGTTCGCAATGCGCTTCACCCGTACGAGCTGCGGGTGGAGGGCGACGAGATCCTGGTCGATGTGGGACCGGTCAAGCCGGCCCGGACCCCGGCGTGACTCCCGCAGGTTTGCCGATCAGGCGGTGATGTCGGGCAGCCACCTGATCGTCATGGCGAAGTCGTGCTCGGCGCCCGGCGGGAGATGCACGAGCCCCGGCTTCTCCACGAAGGGGCGCTCATCTCCCTCCGGCGTCGCATGGCCGGCCCAGGGTTCGATGCACAGGAACGGCGCACCCGGCTTGGTCCAGAGGCCGAGGTCCGGCATCCCCGGAAAGGCGATCTCAAGACCCGGCCCGTCCGGCACACCGTAGCGGACATGGCGTGAGCGGACATTGAGGAAAATGAGCGCGTCGCGCTCGAACATCGCATCGTCGGGCGTGAGGATCGCGCGCGCCGCGGGATTGGGTTCCGTCGCGGCCGAAAGGAGGCCCCCGGACGGACGGTGCACCGGCCCGGTCTCCGGCTGCTCGAAGATCAGCCGATGGTCGGCACGGCGCCCGCCATAGGGCAGGGGCCAGAGGAAGGCCGGATGAAAGCCGAAGCTCGCCGGCAGGCTTTCGGGTCCGCGATTGCGGAGCGTGGCCTCGATCGCAAGCGACGCGCCGGTCAGCTCATAAGCGACGTCGAGGGCGAAGGTGAAGGGGTATTGCGCGCGGGTTTCCGCGTTCGGGAGGAGCCGGAAAACGGCGCGTTGCGGCTGCAGTTCCACAAGATCGAACAGGCTGCGCCGGGCGAAACCGTGCTGCTTCATGCCGTAGCGCCGTCCGTCGTGGACCAGTTCGTCGTGGGGCAGCCGGCCCACGATGGGAAACAGCAGCGGCGCCCGGCCGCCCCAGAAGGCCGGATCGCCGTGCCAGAGGAGGTCGCGCCCGTCGCGGTCGCGCAACTGCACCAGCTCGGCGCCGAGTGCCGATATCTCCGCCGACAGCGCGCTCGAACTCAGCGTCGCGGACTTGCCCGCCATTCTCGTTTCCCCGCCCGGATTGTCCCCCCGGAAGCCTCCGGGCGGAGAAGGATATCTCCCCGGGGCTCAGAGGCCAAAGGCAAGCGGCAGCGCGGCTGTTCGGCGTGTCTTCGCAAGGGGGCATGCCAGCTCGATCGGCACGGCGGGGCGCCGTAACCGCGATTCGGCTCCGGTGCCACGTGCGAATTGCGCCGGCGCGCAATGGAAGAATGCGGGATGCGGAGCGCGCCTTCGTGTCTTATGCCCTCGCGCGTTGCGTATCCTCACCCAATTGCCGGCGACGGCGGCTGACTTTGAAACCGGAGCGGATCAACATTTCCTGCGGAACTGCGGAAATCATGAGCCGTGATCTCCCCATTTTGCGGAACGCCCTTCATGGACGCACACCTATGCGTCTGGCGGCAGGAACAATGCTGCGCCTTTCATCCAGAATAATTCCGCGTTGAAATTTCCTGCTGGTCCGAGCAAGCTTTCTGGCCGAGCGAGTTCGGGGCCAATGAGGATGCCTCGCAATGGATAGCGTCTGGAGGCGTCTGGTTGGCGGCAACTACCAGTCGTTCGCTCTGGGCGCCCTGGTCATCGTCATCCTGCTCGCCCAGGGCCTGTCCCTGTGGAGATCGTACCAGGCGACCTGGTTGCTCGCTACGCGCTCAGCCGAGAACGTGATGCGAACGGTCGCATCGAACATCGAGCGCAACCTCAGCGTCATCGAGCTGTCCTTGATCGGGCTGGAAGATGCGGTGACCGCGCCCGGCGTCGCCGACCTGCCATCCGATCTGAGAAGAATGGTGCTGTTCGATCGGGCCGCCGGGGCGCAATATCTGGGCTCGATGCTGGTCCTCGATCGAGAGGGTGACATCGTCTACGATTCAGTCGAGACGCCGCCACGTCGGGGAAATTTTGCCGACCGGGACTATTTCAAGGCGCAACTCCAGCCTTATGTCGGCACTTATGTCAGCGCGCCGTTTGCAAGTCGGCTTCGCGGCGGCGATCCCAGCATCGCCCTGAGCCGGCGTGTCTCAGATCACGATGGCCGCTTTTACGGGGTGGTCCTTGGCGCGGTCCGCATCGCGTATTTTCAATCACTCCTCGAGACGGTGACCCTTAGGGCGGGAACCGCCATCGCGTTGACGCGGACCGACGGAACCGTGATTCTAAGGTTTCCCTCGACGGACGGCCACGGCAACGTGGGTGCCAGCGTTGCGCGGTCTCCGGTGTTCCTGAGGATGATGAACGGCTACCGGCCGTTCACCGAGCGGTCGGCCTTCGACCGGACGGAGCGCTACTACGTCTATTCCGTGGTGGGGAACTTTCCGCTCGTGCTGTCCGTCGGCATTTCCACCGCCGAAGCCCTCCGTGAGTGGAACGAGCAAGCCATCATATGGTCCGCGGTGACCGCCGCCATGTGCGTCATCATCCTGCTGATGTTCCGCTCGCTGCAGCTGGCCCTGCTGCGCAGCCGCGAGATGGAGGCCGAGCTTGAGATGCTTGCCGTGACCGACGGGCTGACGGGGCTACCCAACCGGCGCGCCTTCGACATGGCGGTCGCGACGGAAGTGCGCCGCGCGGCGCGGGACAAGACCAGCCTGGCCGTTTTGATGATCGATATCGACGACTTCAAGAAGGTCAACGACCGCCATGGCCATGGCGTGGGCGATCAGGTGCTGGCGCGCGTCGGCCGGCAGATCCTGCGTTCCATCCGCCGGCCGGGCAATTTCGCGGCCCGCTACGGCGGCGAAGAGTTCGTGGTCATCCTGCCGGCAACGGATGCGACCGGCGCGCTGCATGTCGGGGAGCGGATCCGGGCCGGCGTCGCGGCGATGGTCCCGTCGCCGGCGGATCTGTCGCTGGAACGCGTGAGCGTGAGCATCGGGATCGCCATCCGCCACATCGCGCCGGGAGAGCCGCCGGCGACGATCATCAACCGGGCGGACGAAGCGCTCTACGCCGCGAAGGGCGCCGGCCGCGACCGCGTCATGATCGCCGCCGTTCGGGCCGAAGTGTGAGCGGCCTTCGCCTTCCGCGTCGATCGCACCGCGCCGATGGCCTTGCGAACCTCTCGCCGGCTCAGCTGGTTGATCACGGATCGCGACGCATGGACACGCCTGCGCCGGCAACGAAGGCGGGCGGGATGTGGTATGCGCTTCCTGCCTCCTGGTTCGCACCGGCGGGAATCCATTTTCTTCCGCACCCGGGCGTGGAAGACAGCAAAGGTCGGCCGGAAGGAGAATACGAATGTCGGCGTCCGCGCGTGTCCTCGCCTCGCTCAAGGCCTCCATCGGCGATGTGGTGTTCGGCATGGAGGACGGCACCGTCTCCATTTTCGGCCTCGTCTTCGGTGTCGCCATCAGCACCAATGATCCGCGCACGGTGCTGATCGCCGGCGCCACCGGCGCGGCGGCCGCCGCCGTCTCCATGATGGCCGGAAGCTATCTCGATGCGGAATCGGTGCGCGATGCCCGCCGGGCTCGGCGCGACGGGCCGGTGGATCCGGCGGTGGCGCGGACCGAGGCCGATGCCATCACGGCGGCGCTGACCCGTGGCGGCATGGCCCCCCAGGATGTGACGCGGGTGGCCGACGCGCTTGCCCGCGCGCCGCGCGCCGTGGCGGGCCTGCGCACGGAACTCGCGGAGGCTGACGACGGGGCGAGCCCCACCTCGCATGCCTTCTGGATGTTCGTATCCGACCTGTTCGCCGGGTTCACGCCGGTCCTGCCGTTCGCTTTCCTGCCCATGGACAGCGCCCGCATGGTCTCGCTCGGCCTCACCACCGTGCTGCTGGTGGTGCTCGGCGTCGGCCGAGGGCTGGTGGCGAAGCGCTCGGTGGTCCGCGCGACGCTGGAGACCCTGGGCATCGCCGCGTCGGCGGCCCTGGCGGGCATCGCCATGGGCCACTTCCTGTCCTGAGCGGAAGGGGCCGGGACGGCCGGATCATACCAAGGTGTATTGCGCCCAGATGTAAGGACTAGCCCACGAAATCGACGGCTGATTTCGGCGGCGCCGCGCGTTTTCTATGTTCTCTCCACACCAGACATGGAGAACGAACATGAATACCCGCCTGAAGCTCCTGACCACTTTCGGCACGCTCGCCCTGGTCGGCATGGGGATCGTCGGCAACGCGTATGCCGACGAGACCGTGACCAAGGAGAACATGGAGCAGGAGCAGTTCTTCCAGAAATACGGCAACGAGACCTCGCCGGCCCTGTTCTTCAACGAGGCTGCGCCGGCGGTGCGCGTGCCGGCCGGACTGCGCAAGCTGCCCGCGTCCTCCAGCATCCCGACCTTTGCCGGTGCGCAGGACCCGCACTGGGGCGCGGCCCAGGATGCGACCGACGGGGCCGCCGATTGAGTTTCGCCTGTCCCGGGGACAGGTCGACCGACGCGGGCGACGGAGCGCATCTGCCGCCGCCCGCATGCCCGACCGGCGGGGGCTGGGCTTATCCGCGCGGAACGTCCGGCTCGACTGGTCCGTGCCCTGCTGCGCCGGGGTGTTCAAGGGACGAGGATGGAGGAGCCGGTCGTGCGCCGGCCTTCCGGGTCGGCATGGGCCCTGGCCGCCTCAGCCAGGGGATAGGACTGGCTGACGTGGATCTTCAGCACTCCCGCCTCGACCAGTTCGAAGAAATGCCGGGAGGACGCCAGGAGATCGCTGCGCTTGCGCATATACACGAACAGGCTTGGATGGGTGAAGAACAACGAGCCCTTCAACGTCAGCTCGCGGGTGTTGACGGACTCCACGAGACCTGAGGCATTGCCGTAGTTCACCATCATGCCCAGCGGGCGCAGGCAGTCGATGGAGCCGGCATAGGTGTCCCTGCCGATGGAATCATAGACCACGCGCACGCCTTCCCCGCCGGTGATGCCCCGCACCTCCTTCACGAAGTCCTGCTCGCCCCTCACGATCGCATGCCGGCAGCCGTTGCTGCGGGCGATCTCGGCTTTTCCCTGGAGCCCACGGTGCCGATGACCACCGCACCCATGTGGAGACGCATCAGATCGATGCCGGGATCGCGCTGCTCAGGCACGCGCTCGATCGGATATGTGCGCCATGAGCCATTCCGCCGGGCGGCCCGCCCGACCGGAAGCCATCGCCACACGCTTCGCTCCTTTCCCAGCCCGGACTGCCGGAACCGGCATCGCGCGGATCGGCACCATGGCTCAGCTCGCCGAAAGGCCCCGGCAGATCAGGGTCGGCATCATTCGGTCAATGGCGCGACGGACGGTCTGCGCCTGCCGGGGCGACAGGCTCCGGTCGATCTCGGACAGCGCCGCCCCGAACATCAGGGCGTGGGTCGCCCGCTCCCGGGGCTCCTCAACGGCCTCGCCCGCCGCCACCCGCGCCTCGAACCTGCGGGTCATGAGCTGCAGGTCGAGCATTGCGCCGGAGAAGGCGCGCCACGCCGGCATCTGGTCCGGGTTCATATCCGCCTCGCGGGCGAGGCTTTCGAGGCGCACGGACAGACCCTCCGGCGCCTGGGCCGAACGCGGCGCAACGGCGCGCGCGGTTCCGAAGCCTTCGGTCCGGTGAAGGTCCGACAGGGCGAACGCCATCAATCCGAGGGCGGCGAATCCAAAGGCTCCGGCGGCGACAGGATTGCGCGTGATGAAGGGCGTGAGCCTCGCCATGGCGGCCTCGGAACGGATGCTCCGCAATAGGTGCATCTCGTCGGCAACCCTACTGAAAACGGCATCCGCGGACCAGAAGGCGATGCGGGAAATCGTTGCTATTTTCAAGCGCCACCCATACCTTCGGCGCAATAGGAAATGTTTCTTCCGACTCTCTTGCAGGTCTTCAGCCGCGATACTCTCTGCTTCCGGCAAAGGGTATCGAGGTGTTTCAATACCAACCTGGACGTGGCTATTTCTGCCGCTCCGCTGAAGGTAGGTCCGCATGAGCCTCGGCATGATCCTCAGCTCCGTCGCGCTCGGCATCTCGTTCGTCATCACCGCCTTCAAATTCGCGGACTGGTTGCTCCATTCCGACCCCGGGACCCTGGTGCGGGCCGGTCGCTGGCTGCTGTTCGGCGCCGCGGTGGCGGCGGTTCCCAGCCTGATCCTGCTGCTGGTCCATGAGCAGCACACGGCCGCCATGGTGCTGGGCGCGGCGATGCTGGCGGTGCCGGCGTTCCTCAACTGGCGGGTTTTCCTCCCGCGCCAGGCCTTCCGTCCCCTGTGGCGCGAGGGCGAGCCGCCGGTGGACCAGATGCGTGGAGACTTCGGACAGCCGCCGCCCGATCCCGAATTGGCGCGCCGCGCCGCCATCGTTCTGGAAGACTATCTCATCCATGCGGGCCGGCCGGAGATTTCCACGCGAATCGATTCCGGCGCGACCCCGCGCACACGGCGGCATGTGGTGCGCCACGAGGATGGCGAGATGAGCGCCGAGGAGGCGCTGGACGTGCTCGGGCTGGAGCGCGGCGCCTCGGCAACGGCGGTGCGGGCGGCTCACCGCCGGCTGATGCAGCTGGTGCATCCCGACCGGGGCGGCTCCAACTATCTCTCGACCAAGATCAACCGCGCCAAGGATGTGCTGCTGGCGGAGGCGGCCCGTTCCGTGCCCGCGCGGAGCACCGCGCGCCGGAGCGCCAGGCGCACGGCGCCGAAGGACGCCGAACCCTAGTGTCCCGCGCCAGGATTTTCCGGGACCGCATCGCATCGCAGGAGGGCTTGGGGACATGAGCGAGTTCAGCGAGCCTGCGAAGGCGGAACACGCGGAGCGCCCGCGGCTGGAAATGCCGCCGCCGGCGCAGGAGGAGATCGGCGGTGCGCCTGCGACGCCCTCGGATGTGAGCGCCTTCCTGGCCCGCCGGACGGAAGTCACCCGGTCAGACCACGAGGCGTTCCAAACGTATCTGCGCGAGAAGCAGGCCCATGCCCTGGCGGCGAGGGCCAAGGCCGCGCCGGTGACGGAGCAGGACCGGGAACCCGCCTTCACCCGCCGCAACATGTTCAAGATCGCCGCCGCCACCGCCGTGGTGGGCGAGACGGCGGCGCTGGGCTATCACGCGGTGCAGGGCGGCGCCCTGGACGGTGTCCTGGGTGGCGTCCTGGGCGGGTCGGGACCGGGCCAGAGCGCGGGCGGCGCCGTGGTCGCCCAGGCCCAGAGCGCGCCCATCGCCCGCGAGCTCGTCGAGTCCCGCGCCAATTTCGACGGCCGCAGCCTCGGCAAATGGGTGGCGGTGCTGCCCACCAAGATGGGCGGCGGCGCCTATGCGCTCGACCTCAACACCAACCGGGTGATGGCCTCCATCTGGTACTGGAACTACGGCGACTTCAACCCCATCGCCCACCACCTGTGCGCCTTCCCGAGCGCCGATCCCTACAACGGCTTCGAGTTCATCAACAGCACGCAGGGCGGCAAGAATTCGCTGATCTACGGGATTCCCACCAACATCGTCGAGCCGGCCCCCGGCTTCAACATCTACCGTGTGCGCTTTGACGGCGCGCAGATGCAGCTGCTGGAAAACGTCTCCGAGGCCACGGGCCTCGGCCTCGGCGTACACGTCACGGTCAACCCCAAGGACGCCCAGTCCTATTTCGTCACCGACGGGCAGAAGGACATCGCCGCCTGCTTCGATCGCACCACCTCGCGGGTGAAGGCGGCGCTGAAGTTCGACTGGGTCGCCAATTCCACCAGGCTCGACCGCGCCTGGCAGGATGGCGGAGTGCTTAAGATCTCGAAGATCTATCCCGACGCCGCCACCGGAAAATACGACTATCTCGGCACCAAGGGGCAGAAGATCGAGTGGGAGATGGTGCCCATGGGTGAATTGTTCGTCGAGGAGGGCACGCTGCCCGGCGACGATCCCATGGGGCTTTCCGGTGCCGACGGCACCATCTGGCACCCCACCGGCCGCTGGGCCGCCACCGTGGTCCGCCTGTGCGGCGGCATCGCCATCCTGGATGCGGAGAACAATTTCGAGCCGGTTGCCTTCCTTCAGTTCAACACCGCATCGCAGGACCAGTACGAGGTAGCCAAGATCGACAAGGACCACTGGGAGGTGACCTTCGACAAGATCCACTCTCCCGGCCACGAGATCGGCTTCTCCCCCGACGGCCGCTACCTGTGCATGATGAACAACCTGCGCGAGAACAACTGCTCGGTCTTCTCGACGCAGGATCCCGACCCACGTAAATGGAAGAAGATCGCCCACGTGGAAGATCCACTATGGCGGGGCAAGTATCCCAATCCCTTCCACATGGTCTTCTCCCTGGATTCCAGGACGCTCTACCTCTCGGTGCTGCATCCCTCGCCGGCAGCCAGCGGGATCATGGTGGTGGACACCGACACCTGGACCATCCGGAAGGAGATCCAGGGCATCGGCCCGGATCTTCAGACCCCAGCCATCACCTACGACGGCAAGTATGTGGTGGTGCCCTTCAGCGGCTTCCAGCGCCTGTCGAGCGGCATCGCGGTGATCGAGACGGCCACCGACACCCTCATCGGCATCCTGCCGAGCACCGGCGGTCACCATGACTGCGTGATCGTGCCCACCGAAATGGCCCACATGAAGCACACCCGCTCGTGCACGCTATGAACCGGCGACTGCGCCCCGTCCCGGCCCGCGAACGGACCTAGCGGCTCATGGCTCACGCCCCGGGCGCGCGCTTCCTGATCCTGCGCCTCGCGCTCCAGAATCTCGGCCGCCGGCGCACCCGCACCGGCCTGATTCTGGCGGCGGTCGCCATCAGCAGCGCCATCGCCTTTGCCGGCGCGGTGATGATGCGTTCCATCGAGACCAGCATGGAAGTGGGCTTCAGCCGCCTCGGCGCCGACCTCATGGTGGTGGCGCAGGACGCCCTCGCCAACATCACGGTCGCGCTCCTGACCGTCGAGCCGACCGACAGCACGGTACCGGCCGGTCTTCTGGAGATGGCAGACATTCCGGGCATCGGCCGGGCCACGCCGCAACGGGTGTTCCGCACCAGCTTGTCCGGCGTCGGCGGCCATGGCGAGAGCGTGGACCTGATCGGCTTCGATCCGGACACGGACTTCACGGTCCAGCCGTGGATCCTTGAGCGCCTGCCGCGCGCCATGGGGCCGCGGGACATCATCGTCGGCGCCGCCCGCAGCCTGCCGCTGGGGTCGGAGGTCGTGATCTTCGGAACGCCCTTCCGGGTCTACGGGAAGCTGTCCCCGACCGGCGTGGGCACGCACGAGCGTGGGGTGTTCCTGCACGCCACGGGCCTCCTGGCGCTGGGGCCCGCGATCCTGGCGCGCACGGGCGTGACGCCGCCCATGCTCGATCCCGCGCGGGTGAGCGGCTTCCTCATCGAGCTTTCGCCCGGAGCGGGAGAACTGCAGGTGCGCTTCGCGCTCCTGTCGCGTCTGGCGGGCATCAAGGTGGTCACCGGCGCGTCCCTGCTCACCGGCATCCGGCAGGGCCTTGCCGCCTTGCTGGGGGGGGTGGTGGCGTTGGTGACGCTCATGTTCGCCTCCACCGCCATCATGATCAGCGTGCTGTTCTCCGCCATCGTGTCCGAGCGCCGCGCGGAGTTGGGCCTCCTGAAGGCCATCGGCGCGCGGCGCGGGCAGGTGGTGGGCATGACGGTCCTGGAGGCGGTGATTGCGACCGGCGCCGGGGGGATTGCCGGCGTTCTGATCGGCGCGCTGGTGCTGCGCCTGTTCGAGCGGTCCCTGGTCGTCCACCTCACGCAGATGGGCGTGCCCTTCCTGTGGCTCGACCGGCCCTCCACGGTGCTGCTGGCGGTCGCGTGCATTCTTTCTGCCGCGCTCATCGGCGCCCTCGGGGCGCTGGTCCCGGCCTGGCGCGCCAGTGGCGCCGAGCCTTACGACCTGATCCGGGGGGAGGGCTGATATGCTCGCCTGCCGTGCGCTGGAAAAGAGCTACGCCACCGACCGCGGGCCGGTGCACGCCATGCGCGGCGTCGACCTCGATGTGGCTGCGGGGCGGTACACCACCATCATCGGCAGGTCGGGTTCGGGGAAGTCCTCGCTCCTGGCGATGATCGGCGGGCTGAGCCGGCCCTCCGCCGGCCGGGTGGTGATCGAGGGCGTCGACATCTGGGCGCTGGGACGCCGCGATCTCGCGCGCTTCCGCAATCGCCGGGTGGGCCACGTCTTCCAGTTCGCCAGCCTGTTGCCGACCTTGCGCGCGCTCGACAATGCCGCGCTGCCTCTTTTGCTCGACGGCGGGCATGCCGATGCCTATGACCGCGCGACCGCCTTGCTGGAGGAGCTGGGCCTCGGCGCCCATCTCGACGCCTTTCCTTCGGAAATGTCCGCGGGCGAGCAAAGGCGCGTCGCCATCGCCCGCGCCCTCATCGGCGAGCCGGCGCTGCTGCTGGCGGACGAGCCCACCGCCGACCTCGACGAACAGACCGAGCGCGAGATCATCGCGCTGTTGGGGCGGGTCCACCGCGAACGTGGCACGACGCTTCTGCTCGTCACCCACAATCTCGCTTTGGCGGCGCAGGCGGATGAGGTGATCCATATCGCCGACGGGATGATCGTTCCGTGAGCCGACCCAAGCTTCCGGACCTGGCCGGTCTCACGCAGGCGCAGAAGGACGAGCTCATCGTCAGCCTTTGGGAGACGCTCGTCGCCATGGATGCGGCGGAGGGGCCGGGGCCCGGTGCCGACGAGGCTCCGCCGGCGTCGGTCGGAACCTCACCCGAAACGCTGAGCGCCCGCATTCGCGACACCGCCCCCTCGCGGCGGGCACGGGCCTCCGCACCATCGGCGGCGCGCCTGGGCAAGGTCTCCGATGTTCTGGAATGGCGGCCGCTGCACTGGCTGGTGCTGCTGGTGGGCCTCGGCTTCCTCGCCGACTTCGGCGTCGGCTGGTACCAGCGCCGGGCCCTCGCCCAGCAGGACCAAGCGGCGCTGGCGCTGCGCAGCGCCGCCATGGAGGGGCTTTACGTCGAGCTCGTGCGCGTGTCCTACGAGCCCGATGGAAAGTCCTATCGCGCCACGCTGAACATGCAGAATCGCGACCCGGCACATCCGCTCTACGTCATGCTCAGCCCCGCGCGGGCCTTCGTGCAAGTCGGCCTCAGCTGGCGGGAAGTTCCCTCGCAGGCACCTCAAAATACCGGCTGGGGCGTGGTGAAGCTGCAGGGAGGACAGGCCTATTCGCTGCTGTTTCAGGCGGATGTGGACGATTGGTCCCAGCTTATTCCCGGCTATATGCATGTCCTCATCCAGAGCGACATGCTCATCAGCCGCAGCAGCGCCCCGCGGGACGACATCGTCGAGCGGAACAACCGCTTCTATGTCTATCTGAAGCCGCAGGGCGCGGACGATGCAGCCATCAAGGCCCGCAGCAATTTCCCCGGCGTCCCGCCCGTTTTCATTCCGATGCCGCCGCATTGAGCGCCCGGAGGAGTGGAAGACGATGCCGCCACGCACTCCGGAGCATGGGACGGGGGCAGGCCCGCCGCCCGCTCATCCGCCGCCCGGTCAGCCGCCGGCTGGCGGCGGACTGTCCTGGAGGAAGAAGCGCACCATTTCGCGGCTGGCGTCCGGCCCCCGTGGCTCGGTGTAGGAGCCCGATGCGCTGCCGCCGGACCAGGCGTGGCCGGCGCCGTGGAGCACCCAGTGCTCCAGCACGCTGCGTCCCGTCTCGTCGCTCTGGACCTGTCGGGTATAGCCGATGCCGCCGGGGGTCTGTCCGGACGTGACCGTCGTCCCGAGCTTCACCTCGGCATGGACCTGAGCGGCCACTTGCGCGACCACCTGGGCGCCGTTCAGCGGATGTACCGTCCTGTCGCCGTCGCCGTGGAAAACGATGGTCGGGACGATCCGTCCGCCGGTGCGATGGGAGGCTCCCGTCGCGGCCGGATTGCCGCCCTGGCGCATGGCCGCGAACGCGGACGGCATGTCGCGAGCGGCGCCGCAGGCCAGTCCGGAATGCACGCCGATGGCCCGATAGAGATCGGGATAGGTCGCGCCCATGATCGCGGCTGTCGCACCCCCGGCGGACAGGCCGGCGGCGAAGACCCGCTCGGGGTCGACCGGGAAATCGGACATGATCTGGCGCGTGATGCCGGCAATCAGCGAAGGCTCGCCCCGGTCGCGCCGCTGGTCGCCGGCATTGAACCAGTTCCAGCATCCGGAGGCATTGGCGTCGTGGCTTTGGGCCGGGTAGGCGACAAGAAAGGTGTGCTCTTCCGCAAGCTCGTTCATGCGCGTCCCGGCCGCGAAATCGTCGGGTGACTGGGTGCAGCCGTGCAGCATCACCAGGAGCGGCAGCGGCTCGCCGTCGAAGCTGCCCGGCACGTAGAGCTTGTAGGCCCGGCGCCCCGCTTCATTGACAAAGCTGCGCTCCTCGAAGTGCGCGTCCCGGGCCGTGGGCACCGGCGTTGTGATGCCGGAAATGCCGGCGTCGCGGCCGCTCGCCGGCTTCCGATTGCGCACGAGATCGAGCAGCCCCTCGATCCATAGACCTGTAGGGGAATTCGCGGTGCCGGGCTGCGCCGGAGATGGAACCCCGGGCGCCGTCCAGGCGCTTCCGGTCTCCGCCGATGGGGGCAGCAGATCGACGAAGGACGTCGCGCCCTCATCGACGTCGGGCGGCATATCGGCGTGACGGGGTTCCGCAAGGCTCCCGCGCAGAACGGCCATGGCCTCGTCAAGCCGCCCCAGGCGGGTGAGGCGCGTGGCTTCCACAAAGTCGATCTTGGATCGTATCGCCATTTGGAATGGCTCCTCTCGGATCAGTTCGGCAAAGCGCGGAGCGCGGCCTGCGGGAAGGGCCGGTGTCCAGCGCTGGCGGTTTCGTGTGGTCAGCAGATGCGATCGGCCAGCGCCGCCTTGACCGCCGTGCTGGCCTGCAGGGCGCCGAGCACCTGAAGGGATGCGATGGTTGAGCGGGCAAGCTCCGCCGAGACGTCATCGGCGATGACGGCCATTCCGAGGACTTGGATATGGAGCATGTCGCCGGCGGCCTGCGCGGCCTCGAGATCCGCGCGGCTGTAGCGCCGGAGGCCGAGGTCGAGCTGATGTCGCGCCAGGGATTTCCTGAGAGCTTCGTCGTGCCGGTCGAGCTGGTTGCGGATGGCGGTGCGAATGAAATCGGTCCGGTTGGAATAGAACCCTTCGCGCACCAGCAGGTCGACCTGACCCAGGTCGACATAGCCGAGGTTGATGGTGATCTTCTCGCTCTCCGGAGGCCGCGGACGCAGTTCGTGCACCTTCTCAGCCATTTTACCATCCCTGCACCATCCATGTGGATGGCAGATGGTCATGGGGCGATCCCGCCGCAAGGGGCGCTGCGCGATTTATCGGGGCCGGCGCCGGCGTCCCCCCGGTCGCGCAAGGGCACATGGGGCGCTCCGCGCGCGCGTCCCGGGCCCGGCCTGCGTCGCGGCCGATCAGGTCCATCGGCTCGAACGGGTCCGCGCGAAAGCCGCCGGCCTTCGCGCGTGACGGCGTGGTAAGGCGCTCGTATCACCCAAATGAGGGATGCGGAGCGGCCCGATCTTGTCTTTCCTCAGCCCCACTTGTTGAGCCTTCACTTGGCCGGAACGGCCCACCGCCTGTGAACATCAGGCGGCGGGCCGTGCGCGGCCGATCGAATGCAACATCCAAGTTCTCGCGAAGCTGGAGTTCGATGCCATAGCGCTCACATGGGAGGGCGGACATGGTGTGGAAGACCGACGGCCAGGACCGCCTGGCGAGAAGCCTCGAAGCCTTGATCGACGATATCGACCACAAGTTTCCCGATCGAGACCGGCACAATGACGGGACCATCGGGGATACCCGCCATCGGGCCCTCGGCAACAAGACCGACCACAACCCCCACGTCCATCGGGATGGCGCCGGCATCGTCACGGCACTCGACGTCACCCACGATCCCGAACACGGCTTCGACGCGCAGGCCTTCGCCGATTCGCTCCGCGAAGAACGGGACCGCCGGATCAAATACGTCATCTTCAACGGCCAGATCTTCAGCAGTACCGTCGATCCATGGAAATGGCGCAGAAGAAACCAGGGGCCCGGCGACCACAGCGAGCATATCCACATCTCGGTGATCGATGATCCCGCGCTCTATGACGACCCGTCTCCCTGGACGTATGACCTCTCCGGCGTGCCGCTCAGTCCTTCTCCCGTCTTTCCGCCGCGGCTCCGCCGGGGCGACAGCGGGCCTGCCGTGGTCGACCTCCAGACCCTCCTCGGCATCGAGGCGGACGGTGATTTCGGCGAGGACACGGATGCAGCGGTGCGCGCGTTCCAGTTGCGGAACAATCTCTTCGTGGACGGCGTCGTCGGATCGCACACCTGGGGAATTCTCCTGGCGTCGTCCACCGTCCGGCCGGCCGCGGCGCCGGAAGTGCGCCTCACCGCCGAGGCCATCGAGGAGATCGTGAGGCTTGCCGCCGGCTCGCCCCTCATCCGGCAGAAGTGGAGCGGCAGTCTCGCCCCGCGCGGCTACATCAAGGGGATGGCCGTCGCGTTCGCGCACGTCTACGCCAAATGGAAGGCGCGCGATGCCGCGGCGCTCATCATGGCGGCCGCCGACGGTGGCAAGGAGGCGACCGACGCTCTCGCCTGGTACGCGGCCGAGTTCCGCGCCGCCGGAATGGAGAATGCCTCCTCGGGCCCGGCCCCGCTCCGTCACCTCTTCGTGCTGCTGATCGGACTTGGGATGCGCGAGAGCGGCGGCAAGTACAATGAAGGGCGGGATGTGTCGGCGGACAATACCGACGCCGAGACGGCCGAAGCCGGACTGTTCCAGATGAGCTGGAACGCGCGGGCGGCGAGCTCCGAGCTGCCCCGCCTGTTCGCGCTCCATTCGAAGGGCGACGACGACGGCTACCTGTCCATCTTCCAGGAGGGTGTCAGGCCTCGGGAGACGGCGAACTTCGGCACCGGGGAAGGCGTCGCCTTTCAGAAGCTGTGCAAGTCTCGCCCGATCTTTGCGGTCGAGACGGCGGCCGTCGGGATGCGCGTCCTGCGCAAGCACTGGGGACCCATCAGCCGCCGCGAGGCGGAGATCCGGCCCGAGGCCGACGCGCTGCTCCGCAAGGTCCAGGAGGTGGTGGATGCCATCGCGGTCGCGCCTGTGCCGCAGGATGTCCCGGTGCCACGGGATGTGCCGCTGCCGCAGCACTTTCCCGTGCCAGCCTCCCTCGACCCTGTTCACCTTCTGCTGCTCGTGATCGCGGCACTCTTGAAGGAGAAGCCCATGCAGGACGCCTCCAGCGCGCAGGGCCAGGGCGACCCCCTCAGGATCGTCCTCGCCACGCTGCTGCAATCCCTCGCCGCCGGCCGGCCGGCTGTCGCGGGCGACCTCGCGGTCGACCCGCGCCCCGCCGTGCGGCCGGATGCGGCTGTGCCGCAGCCGGTGACCGCCGATCCGCTCGCGCTTGTGCTGCCAATGCTGCTGCAGGCGCTGGTTCAGGGCCTCGCGCCATCGGCGGCGGCGGGCGGCACCGCGCTGGCGCCGAAGCCTCCCGCGCCGATCCCGCCGGCCACCCTCCCGCCAACGCCCATCGCCGGACCGGTCGACCTTCTGGGTGCCCTTTCGGGTGTCCAGAGCCAGGGAGGTGCCGCGGCGGGCGGCACCTCCCCGAGCAGTTACAGAAGATCATCCAAGCCGTGACTGCCATCGCCGGCGGCAGCCCGCGGCTCGGCACGGTCAACGGCGCGCTCGGCCAGACGATCGGCCGACTGCTCAACGGCAAGAAGTCGGCCATCGGCATCATCGGCTCGCTCGCCGCCGGCCTGATGGAGGCCGTCCCGCAGATCGCCCCCGCTCTGGCGGGGCCGGCCGCAACCCTTCTGCCGGGCATCGGCAGCGTTGCCCTTCCCGTCTTCCTCGCGATGACCGCCTGGGGCTTCCTCGGGAAGATGGAGAAATGGACGGGTCCCGCGCCGCAGGCGCGCGCGGGGTGAATGCCTTCGGCGCGCGGAGCGGGGAGGGGTCGCGCCCGTCGGTCCGGGTTTGCACAGAACAGAATTGAACGGAAGGATCCGCTGGCAAGACCCGCGTGAGCGGCCTCACCCGGCGGCGGCGAGCGCCGGGGGCGGCGCCGGTACGTGGGGATCGACCCAGCGCCCGGCCTCGATGTCGGCGATCTGCTCGGAAATCTCTTTCGTCACCTGCCGCGCGAAGGGGCCGAGATGGACATAGAACAGGGCCATCACCATGAGCGGCTCGATGGTTTCCAGCCGGCCGTTGAGCCCGCGCAGCACCAGAGGCCAGAGGTGGACGGCCGTCCCGGGGTGGCGGACGGTGATCTTGAAGAGCAGGCGGAAGAGACGCGCGAGGTCCGCGGCGAGCTGGCGCGGATCGATCGGTGCGGCCTCCCCGTCGGGCTGCCGACCCTTCACCAGGCTGACGACGCGCCGCACGCGGGCGAAAAAGGCTTTCGGCGCATAGATGCGGGCGTAGACGTCGCGATACCCGCGCAGCACCTCCGCGCGGGATCGGAGCGTGGTGAAGTTGAGGCCGGCGCCCGTCTGGTCGCCGTGCTTGAACATCTCGCTCGTGAGGGGGAACAGCCGCCCCTCCCGCTCCAGCCGGCGCGAGAGCTGGGTGTCCGGCAGGGCGAAGAGGAGGCCCAGCGACGCCACCGGGAGGGCCGCCGCCTCGATCAGTTCCGCCATGGCCTCGCCCACGTCCGGCCGCTCGTTGTCGAACCCGATGATGAAGCCGGCAATGACCAGCAGCCCGGCGGCATAGATGCGATGCACGCTCTCGGCGATGTTTCGCTTGGTGTTCTGCTTCTTCAGCGTCGAGCGCAACACCTCATCGTCCGGGCTCTCGATACCGATGAAGACGAGAAAGAAGCCGGCGTCGGAGAGCAGGGAGAGCAGCAGCGGATCGTCGGCGAGGTTGAGAGAGGCCTCCGTGGAGAATTGGAAGGGATGGCCCCGTTCCTTCTGCCAGGCGATCAGGTGCGGCAGGAAGGCCTTGACCGCCTTCTTGTTGCCGATGAGGTTGTCGTCGACGAAATCGACATGGCCGCGATAGCCGAGCTCGTAAAGTGCATCGAGCTCGGCGAGCATTTGCGCGGTGCCCTTGGCGCGCGGGACACGGCCGTAGAGCTCGATGATGTCGCAGAACTCGCAGGTGAAGGGGCATCCACGGGAATATTGCACGCCCACAAAGAGATAATGCTTAAGCTTGAGCAGATCGAAGCGGGGCACGGGCGTCGTGGTGACGTCCGGCTTGGTCTCCGGCGCCGTGAAGAGCCCCTTGCGGGCGCCGCCCTCCCACGCCGCGACGAAGCTGTCGATGACGCCCTCGGCCTCGCCGACGACCCGGAAGTCCGCGATGGCATAGGCATCGGGGCTCGATGAGACATCGGGTCCGCCCATCACGACCACCTTGCCGGCGGCTTGCGCCATGGCGATGACCCGCAGGGCCTCCGGTCGCTGCGGCAGCATTCCGCTCACGAAGACCAAGTCGGCCCAGCCGAGCGCGTCGGCGGTCAGATCCTCGACGTTGCAGTCCAGGAGTCGCGGCTTCCATGTGGCCGGAAGCATGGCCGCGACGGTGACGAGACCCAGAGGCGGCGCCATGCAACGGGCGCCCAGGACACGCGCCATGTCCAGGTTGCGCCAGAAGGAGGGCTGCGTGAAACGGGGGTAGACGAGGAGCACGTTGGTTGCTTCAGGCATCCGCAGGCCTCTCCCTTCCGCTTCGCGCCGACGGTGCCAACATAGGAAGGTTGCAGGAGCATGTCACTGGCCGGAATGCGAGCGTCGACCCGCGTTGATCGTTTTGCAGGTGGTGCCGGTCGAGGGCGCCGCAAGTTTCACATAAGCGGCGGAGAATAATTATATTTTGTTTGCGGCACGAACCAGGTGCCAACGGAAGTGCCACCATTCTGATGTGATGAGCCGGGAGGAGGGCTCACGCCTCCTCCAGCGCCCGGTCGAGGCTCCGGGCGACCAAGCCGCAGGCCCGGCTGGACGAAGGCGCCCACTTCTGCGCCGTTGCGCCCGGGCAGATCGTTCAACGTCACGAAGGAGCTGGGTCCGGCCCGGCGACCGCGCTACGAGGCCGCTGGGCCCGATCCGGCCAGCCGCCGATAGCCGCCGTCGAAGTAGAGCAGAGGCGAGGCGGCGCGGGTATGGACAGCCACCACCTCACCCACGAAAATGGTGTGCGTGCCCGCATGGTGCCGGTCGCGGAGCCGGCATTCGAGCACGGCGACCGCATCCGCGACGACGGGGCAACCGGTGCCGCCGCGCTCATGCGCGACGCCGTCGAAGGGGTCGTCGAGGCGCTGCGCGAAGCGGCCCGCGAGATGCTGCTGGTGCTCGGCGAGGATGTTGACGGCGAAGGCGCCGCTTTCGGCAATCAGGCCATGCGAGGTGGTGTCCCGGTTGATGACCGCGAGGATCTGCGGCGGCGCGGTGCTGACACTGCACACGGCCGTCGCCGTCATGCCGTTGAGCTGGCCATCCCTGCATGAGGTGATGATTGTGACGCTGGCGGCGAGCGCGCGCATGGCGGCCTTGAACGTCGCCGCATCGACGGCTGGCGGGGCGTCGTCGCTGCGGGAGGCTTGCATCATTGCGCTCCCTCCGCGAGGAGGTCGCGCAAGTGTCCTCCGGCATAGCCCCGCCTCAGGTATCCACGGGACTGGAGCAGGGGAACGACCTGGGTCACGAAATCCTCGAACGTGTCCGGCAGGAAGGCGGGGGAAATGACGAAACCGTCGGCCGCCCCGCTGTCGATGATGGCGATGAGCTGGTCCGCCACCTCTTGCGCCGTGCCCACCGCGCGCGGACACATGACGCCGCGGGCATAGACGCCGCCGGCCTCGGCGATGGTCATGCCGCCGTCGGGCGTGATGCTGCGCAGCGCCGCAAGGTTGCCCTGGCTGCCCGAGGCTGCGATCTCCTTCACCGTGGCGTCCATGGGTAGGCCCGAAAAGTCGGTGTTGGCGTGGGCCGCCAGCGTCGAGAGGCCGGCGACGGGATCGGCGAGGGAATCGTGCAGCGCCTGCTTCGCCTCCGCCTCGGTGCGGGTGGCGCCGATGAAGGGCATGATGGCCATCAGCACCTTGCTGGCGCCGCGCGGGCGGCCGGCGGCCTCCAGCGCCGCTGCCACATCCGTCTTGAAGGCCCGCATGCGCTCGAGGTTCGGCTGGAGCGCGAAGATGATGTCCGACCAGCGCGCCGCAAACGCCTTGCCCCGCCCCGACGAGCCCGCCTGCACGATCACCGGCCGCCCCTGCGGGCTGCGCGGGATGTTGAGCGGGCCGCGGGACTGGAACCACTTCCCCTGGTGGTTGGCGTAATGCACCTTGTCGGGATCGGCATAGATGCCGGCTGCCCGGTCGAGCACGAGGGCGTCTTCGTCCCAGCTGTCCCAGAGCTTGAACGCCAGTTCCATGAATTCGTCGGCCCGGTCATAGCGCTCGTCATGGCCGAGGTGGGGTACGGAACCGAAGTTCAGCGCCTCGCCGTCGTTCATGGAGGTGACCACGTTCCAGGCCGCGCGGCCGCCGGAGATGTGGTCGAGGGTCGCGAACTCGCGGGCGAGGTTGTAGGGCGCATCATAGGTGGTGGAGCGCGTGGCGCCGAGGCCGATATGACGCGTCACGGCCGCCATGGCGCCGAGGATGGGCATGGGGTCCATGCGCGTCGCGTCCTGGTCGCCTCGCCTCAGGCCCGCCGCATGGCTGTCGCCGTAGCGGTCGGCGATGGCGAGGCGGTCGGCGAAGAACAGGAAGTCGAAGCAGCCCTGTTCCAGCAGGCGGGCGATCCGCACGTAATGGTCGAGGCTGAGGAACGGCGTCTCGTGAGCCGGGTTGCGCCAGATGGCGTGGCTGTGAACCACCGGGCCGGCGATCAGGAAACCGCACAGATGCATGGGTTTGGGCATAGTTGATCCTCCCTTGTCCCGGTTCGGGCAAGGCTTGTCGGTTCACGTGCGGCGACCCCGCGCGTGGATGTGAAAACCTTCGCTGTTCCGTCTCTCCTCCCCGCACAGGCCGGGGAGGAGGGCGTCCTCGCAGCCGTCAGGAGATGACGCTCACCGTCTGATTCTTCCCGTCCTTGATCACCTGGACGAGGAACGAGCGGTTGATCTGGTCCCCTTCGCGTCGAAGTCGCAGGTGGCGCCGGCGCCGACGAACTTGATCTTCTTGCCGGCGCGGATGAGTTCGAGTCCCTTCACCACGTCGTCCACCTCCTCGCCCGGAGGATTGCAGACCTCGAAGACCGACTTGGCCCATGTCTTCGCGTCGGAAGACTTGGCGTGCTCCATGGCGAGGGCGGTGGCGCAGATCTGGTCGTGGGCGTTGCCGGCGAACAGGAACACCGTGCCGGCGGGCGCGCCCATCTCCTTCACGAATTTCTTATAGGACGCGGACTCGAGCGGCGGCGCGGGCTGGAGGTGATAGATGCCGTTCGCCACCTCCGGCCCCACGGCCTGGAGGAACTTGCCCTCCGCGTCGGCTCCGATGGAGAGCGCGACGATCTTCGACTTGAAGCCGCCGCGATAGGCCTCCTTGGCGATGGAGACGAAGTCGGTGAGCAGCGACAGGCAGAAGACGGCGTCCGGCTCGCCGCCGAAGGCCTTCTCCACCTCGGAGCGGTAGGAGGGCTGGTCGGGGTTGTACATGACCACCTCGGTGACCTTGCCGCCGAGCTTGGCGAACTCCGCCTTGAAGGGCTCGATCATGGCCACCACGAAGGGATTCTGCTGGGCCAGCACCACCGCCGTCTTGGCGCCGATCTTCTCCATCACCTTGGCGCCTGCCGGGCCCCAGGAGGTGCTCTTCGCCTGGAAGCGGAAGACGAGGCCCTTGGTGTCGCCCTCGGTCACCGCATTGGCGGCGCAGGACACCATCTGCACCTTGTCGGCGGCGAGGATGATAGGCTTGGCCGCAAGCGCGATCGGGCTGCCCCAGAAGCCGCCCACGAGCTCCACCTTGTTCACCTCCAGCAGCTTTTTCGTACCGGTGACGCCGACCGTCGGGTTGGTTTCGGAATCCTCGATGAACAGCTTCAGGGGGCGCCCGCCGAGGAGGCCTCCGGCATCGTTCACCTTCTTCACCACCATCTCCGCGGCCTTTTTCATGTCCGGGCCATAGGGCCCTGTCGCGCCGGAGAAGGGCAGCACCATGCCGATCGGAATCTCGGCAGCCTGCGCCGCGGCCGGCCGGCGCAGCAGAGCGGCCGCAGGAAGCGAGGCGAGGCCGGCGACCACGTGCCGGCGGGTGAGGGGCAGACCATGGCTCACGGCGTGTCTCCTGTTGCTGTGTTCGGTTCGGGGTGAAGGTGAAGCAGCGCCTCGGCGGCGCCGTCGTCGATCTGGAGCGCGTCGTTGAAGCGGTTGAAGAAGCCGGCGAGCGCCGCGCGCAGCGTCAGCTCGACAATCTGGGCCTCAGTGAAGTGCCGGCGCAGCTCCACGAACGCCTGCTCCCGGATGCCCCAGGCGCGCGTCGTGACGAGCCGCGCATAGTCGATCACCGCGCGGTCGGCGGCATCGAAGGCGGGATGGTCGCTCTCGGGCAGGACCGCCACCGCCTCGGCCGGCACGCCTTCCACCTCCAGCAGAGGGGTATGGTGCGAGACGCAGTAAGGGCACGCGTTGAGCTTGGAGACAGTGACGACCGCCAGCTCGATGTAGCGGAAGGGCACGCCTTCCCGCGCGCGCAGCTCCATCAGCATCCGATAGAGGTGGTCGAGGGCCGGCGGCACGTGGGCGAGCACGGCCGCCTGGTCGCGGAAGTCCGAATAGCCGCCGGCGAAGGCGGAGAAAACGTCAGCCAGGGACGGCGGCAGGTCCACCGCTGAAAGGGGGGTGACGCGGGGCATCAGGCTTTCTCGCTTTCCGGCGGGAAGAAGTCGGCGAGGCGCCGGTGGGGCTCGGCCACGAACCCCTCGGGCCTCATGATGAGCAGCAGGACGATGCCGACCCCGATCATCCCCAGCCGGAGCGCCGAGAGCTGCACGCCGTCGATGCCGGGGATCACATCCTTGAGGAAGCGCGTTGCCTCCAGGATCAGCATGATGGACCCGGCACCAAGCACGAGGCCGAGGTTGGAGCCGCGCCCGCCGGCGATCACCGCCATGAAGGCGTAGGCGGTGATGATGGGCGTGAACTGGCTCGGGTCGATATAGGTGAGGAAGAAGGCGTGCAGCGCCCCGGCCATCCCCATGATCGCGCCGCCCACGGCGAAGGCCCGCACCCGGAGCGCCAGCACCGGCTTGCCGAGGGCTGCCGCCACGGTGGCGTCGTCGCGCACGGCGCGCAGCACCCGCCCGAACGGCGAGCGCACCAGCGCCTCGCTGAAGGCGAACACCACCACAACCAGCGTGAGCGCGAAGGCGAGGATCGCCCCGTCACCCCATCCGGCCGGCGTGAGGCCGGCGAAGGGGCGGGGAATGTCGGCGATGCCCAGCGCCCCGCCGGTGAGGTCGCCGAGATTGAGCAGCAGGATGCGCACCACCTCGGCAAAGCCGATGGTGACGATGGCGAGGTAATTCTCCTCCAGCCGGATGGTGAGCAGCGACAGCAGCATGGAGACGACCGCGCACACGGCCGCGGCCAGCGCCAGACCGGCGAACCAGCCCACGTGCGGCGCGGTGATGGCGAGCGTGTAGGCGCCGAGCGCGACGAAGCCGGCGACGCCGAAATTGACCAGCCCCGCAAGCCCCCATTGCAGGTTGAGGGCAAGCCCCACCAGCGCTGCGATGGAAACGAAGATGACGACGGTGACGAGGTAGGAGATCATCGTGCGGCCCTCACTTGCGGATGGCCTTGGCCCCGAACAGGCCGTTGGCACGGAACAGGAGCAGCAGCAGGATCACGCCGAAGCTGACGATCTGCCGGAAGCTGACCGGCAGGATGAGCGCGGACATCTCCTCCGCGACGCCAATGAGGATCGCCCCTGCGACCGCGCCGATGGGGCTTCCCAGGCCGCCGAGGATCGCGGCGGCGAAGATGGGGGTCTGGTAGTTCCAGCCCATCAGCGGATCGATGGCGCGGTCGAGCCCCGCCAGCACGCCGGCAAGCCCGATGAGCGCGCCGGTGAGGGCGAAGGTGATGCGCGCGACCGTGCGCCGCTCCACCCCGCGCACGGCGGCGAGGGCGGCATTGTCCGCCACTGCGCGCATGGCGCGGCCGAGGGGCGAGGCGGTGATGAGCAGGTGGAGCAGCACCAGGGCGACCAGCACGACGCCGGCGGTGATGATCTGCTCGTGGTTGATGCGCAGGCCGTTCCAGCGCATCGGCCGCGCCACCGCCAGATCGAAGCTGCGGGCGGCGTTGCCGAAGGTGAAGCGGCAGAAGTTCTCGATCACCAGCGAGACGCCCATGGAGGCGACCAGGAGCGTGATGGAGCCGCGCGTCCGCAGCCGCTCGAATACCAGCGTTTCGGCAAGCAGGGCGGCAAGGGCGACGCTGGCCGCAGCGCAGGCGGCGGCCAGCGGCAGCGGCCAGCCGAGGAGCACGTTGGCGGTGTAGGCCGCATAGGCGCCGAGGGTCAGCATGGCGCCGACCGCGAAATTGGCGAACCGCAGGATGCCGAAGACGAGCGTCAGCGCGAGCGCCGGCAGGGCCAGAAGGAGGCCGGTGACGATGCCGTTGAGGAGAAGCTGGAGGACCATGGCTCAGGCCGCCTTTCCGAAGAACAGGCCGGCGAGGTCCGCCTGGCGAATGTCGGCGGCCGAGGCCCTGAGCGAGAGGCGGCCGGCGACCAGCACCACCACCTCGTCGGCGATGCCGAGGGCGGCGGCGACGTTCTGCTCCACCAGCAGCACGGTGACGCCGGCCTCGCGCACGCGCACCACCGCTTCCATAGTCTCGCCGACGATCCGGGGAGACAGTCCGGCGGACGGCTCGTCCAGCAGCAGCACCTCGGGATTGGCGAGGAGCGCGCAGGCGAAGGCCAGCATCTGCCGCTGTCCGCCGGAGAGGTTACCGGCGAGCGTCCGCGGCCGCTGCCCGAGCTCGGGGAAGAGGTCGAGGACGCGCGCCCGCTGTTCCGGGCCGACGCCGGCGCGGCCGCGCAGGAACTCGGTGGCGAGCTTGAGATTTTCAGCGATGGTGAGGGTGGCGAAGATGTTCGCTTCCTGCGGCACATAGGCGAGGCCCGCCGCCACCCGCCGCGCCGGCGAGAGCGCGGTGATGTCGCGGCCGGTGACGACCACGCTGCCGGCGCGCGTGGGCACGAGGCCAGCGAGCGTCTTGATAAAGGAGGACTTGCCCGAGCCGTTGGGGCCGATGACGGCGACGATGCTCTCCGGCTTCTGGGCGAAGTCGATGCCGCAGACGATGTCGCCGCCGCGGCCGTAGCCGGCGCGCAGGCCGCTGACGGCGAGGGCGTGGTCGCGGGGATCGGGCGGCGGCGTCATCATGCGGCGACCCCGAGATAGGCGGAGACCACGCGCGGGTCGGCGGTGGCTTCGGCGAAGGTTCCGGAAACGAGGGCACGGCCCTGGGCCAGGACGTGGACCCGGTCGCACACCTCCTCCACCAGGTGCATGTCGTGCTCGACGATGCCGAAGGAGAGGCCTTCCGCCTTCAGCTCCCGCACCAGCCGCACGATCTCCAGCCGCAGCGGCGGCGACACGCCGGCGCCTGGCTCGTCGAGCAGGATCAGCTTCGGCCGCATGAGCAGCGCGCGGGCCATCTCCAGCAGCTTCTTCTGGCCGCCCGAAAGCAGTGAGGAGGGCTGGTCGGCGAGCTTCAAAAGCCCGACCCGCTCCAGCAGGGCGCGCGCGGCGCCGGCATTTTCCCGCTCCTGCGCCCACCATTTCCGGCGACCGAACAGGGCGCCGAGCAGGGTTTCCCCCCTCTGCCCCGGCGGAGCGACGAGCAGCGTCTCGAACACCGTGAGGCTGGAGAGCTCCCGCACGATCTGGAAGGAGCGCACGACGCCCTTGCCGGCCATGAGGTGCGCGGGCAGGCCGGTCACGTCGTCGCCCTCCAGCAGCACCTTGCCGGAATCCGGCCGCGCCAGGCCGGTGAGGGCGTTGAGCAGCGTCGTCTTGCCGGCGCCGTTGGGGCCGATGAGGCCGGTGACCTGACCACGGGCGATATCGAGGGTCAGGCTGTCGAGCGCGGCGACGCCGCCATAGCGCCGCGTCAGCCCGCACACCTGCAGGAATGGGCTCAATGTCACGTCTTCCCCGTGGCGCCCGGCAGGCAAGAATGCCTCACCGCTGTGCAGGCGCCTTTTTGATGTGCATCAAAGTCGAAGGTTTTGATCAGTCGTTGGACAGATGATCTGACCTGTCGGGGAGATTAGATCGAGGCATTGAGATCAAATCAAATTTATATTGCTTTGCACGAAGCTAAATAAAATTTATCATATCCGCATGTCGCGAACGCTGGAAATCGGATTGCTGCGCACCTTCGTCCTTCTGGTGGAGGAGAAGAGCGTCACCCGTGTCGCGCGCCGGCTGAACCGCACCCAGCCGGCCATCAGCCTGCAGATCCGACGGCTCGAGGAGGCGGCCGGCTTTTCCCTGTTCGAGCCGGACCTGCGGCACCTGAAGCTTTCCCGCCACGGCGAGATGCTGCTGCCCCATGCGCGCACCATGCTGCGCCTCGACGAGGAGGCGCGGCTGCGGCTGTCGGCCGACGACGTGGCGGGGCGCGTGACGCTGGGCTGCCCGGACCTCTACGCCGCCTTCCTCCTGCCCCAGACGCTCGCCCGTTTCCGCGCGAGCTATCCGGGCGTCGAGGTGACGGTGCGATGCGCCCTGTCGCGCCAACTGGCGCAAGACATGGGGGAGGGGCTGCTCGACATCGCCATCGCTACCCGCATGCCGGGCGTCGCGCCGCGCGTCGGCACCGGCACCCTCCTGCGCCCGGAGCCGCTGATCTGGCTCGGCGCGGCGGGCGGGGTCGCGCATCTCGCCGACCCCCTCCCGCTCGCCATGCTGCCCGACGGCAACCTCTACCGGGATTATGCCCTTGCGGCCCTCGACCGCATCGGCCGGCGCTGGCGCATCGCCTGCATCTCGGAGAGCATCGCCGGTCTCCAGTCCATGGCGCTGGCCGATGCCGCGGTGTGTGTTCTCGCCCAGTCCGTGCGTGCGTCCGGGCTTTCGCGCCTGGGCAACGCCGAGGGGCTGCCGCCGCTCCAGGGCGTCGACCTCATCCTGTGGGAGCGTCACCCGGGTGGCTCTCCAGCCGCGGACCACCTCGCGGCCCACATCCGTCGGAACGTGTCCGAGAAAGAATAGTCCGGGGGACGCGTGATCGCTTCCATCGCCACCTTCGCGCGTGACGATCCTTCGCCCGCCGCACGCCTCTCCCGGATCGCGGAGAAAGGCGTGCGGCGAAGGGCCGGGCTCTCTCAGGGCAGGGAGCGCACCGTCGGGGCGAGCCCGCTGAGCCCTGCCGCGCCGGTCGCGGTGACCACGGCGGGGTATTCGAGGCGCAGGCCCCCACCCCGGGCCGATAGAGATGCGTGCCAAGCGCCACCACCATCCCTTCCTGGACGGTATCGGTGCTGGCGAGGTTGAGGAAAGGCCGCGTGCGGGCGCAGGTGCCGAGGCCATGGCCGAACAGGGGCAGGCCATGCTCCGCAAGGCCGTGGCGCGCGAACACCGCCCGGCCTTCCGCCACGCAGTCCTTCACCGCCCGGCCTGGCCGGAGCGCGGCGAGCATGGTCGACGCCACGTCCTCCCAGCAATCGGCGAGCGCCTTCTGCTCCGCGTCCGGCGGGCCGAGGAAGACCGGAAGGGACAGATCGGAGAGATAGACCCCCACCATGCTGTGCAGGTCGATCACCACGAATTCCCCACGCCGGATCACGGCGTCCGTCGCCTGCTGGGTGACACCCCGGGCGAAGGCGGTCCGCCCACCGGCGCCCACCTCGGTGCCGCCGGTCACGGCCCAGGCCCAGGACGATCCCGCATCCCGGATCGCCGCCTCCACCACGCCCGCCACGTGGTTCTCGGTGACGCCTTCCGCGACCGCCGCGACGCCGGCCTCATAGCCGGCCGCCGCGACCTCGGCCGCCTTGCGTAGGAGTGCGATCTCGGCAGGCGACTTGATGAGCATGAGGTCGTCGATCCAGTCGACGCCATTCACGAGGCGCGCCTGCGGGAGCGCCCGGCCGAAGGCAAGGAACTCGCCGGCGGTGAGCATGCCCGGCGCGACCTGGGCGGCGCCGGGATGCTCGATGTCCAGCCCCACCGCAAGCCGGTCCACGCCCGTGCGGGACAGGATGCCGGCGACGGCTTCGACCAGGGCGGATCCGGTGAAGTCGGTGACCGGCTGGGCGCATCCCTCGGCGCGCACGCGCTCGGAATCCATGGCCCAGTAGACGATCTCGCAATGACCGTCCCGCGTGACGACGACGGCGCCCCGCCACGGCATGAAGACGCCGCCAAGATAGTGCAGCGCGGCCTGGCGGGTGCCCACATAGGCCCCCGCGCCTTCCGCCCGCAGCCGGGCGGCGAGCTTCGCGACGCGATCGGTGAATTCGGATGAAGGAATCATGAGCCTCACTCCACCTGCGCGCCCGAAGCTTTGACCGCGACCGCCCAGAGCTTCGTCTGGTCGGCGATGAACGCGCGGAACGCGTCCGGCGTGGAGCTCACCGGCTCGGCGCCCTGGGCGATCAGCATCTCGTGGATCTTCGGATCCTTCAGCGCGCCGGCAACGGCGGAGGCGAGCGTGTCCACCACGGGGCGAGGCGTGCCTTTTGGCGCGACGATGCCGATCCAGCCGAACGCGCTGTACCCCTTCAGCCCCTGCTCGGCGATTGTGGGAACGTCCGGCGCGATGGGCGAGCGCGTGACGCCGGTGACGCCAAGCGCCTTCAGCTTGCCGGCCTTTACCAGCGGCATCGCCGTCATGAGCGAATCGAACATGACCTGCACATGGCCACCGGCGAGATCGGTGAGCGCCGGCGAGCTGCCCTTATAGGGCACATGGGGCATGTCCACCTCGGCCTGGGCACGGAACAGTTCCCCGGTGAGGTGCATGGAGGTGCCGCTGCCGCCGGAGGCACGCATCACCTTGCCCGGATTGGCTTTGGCATAGGCGATCAGCTCTGGAACGGTGTTCGCCGGCAGCGACGGGGTCGCGACCAACACCAGCGGATACTGCACCAGCTGGGACACCGGCTCGAAGTCGCCGATGGGGTCGAACGGCAGTGTCTTGTAGAGCGTCCGGTTGATGGCGTGGGTGCCGATGGTGGCCACCAGGAGCGTGTAGCCGTCGGGTGCCGCGCGGGCCACCTGCAGCGCGCCGGTGTTGCCCCCGGCGCCCGGCACCGGCTCCACCACCACCGGCTGCTTCAAGGTCTCCGACATGTGGTCGGCCACCATCTTCGCGGTGAGATAGGTGGGCCCGCCCGTCGCGGCCGGCACGACGAGCCTGATGGGGCGGCTCGGAAACGTGTCCGCAAGCCCCGAATCGGGCAGCGGCGCCGCGAGCGCGGCAGCCAGCGCGAACGCCGGCGCCAATCTTGGAAATCGCATTCATTCCTCCCTTGTCATGTTCGTTGAACGAACATATTGTCGTACAACGAACATCCTATGGGATAAGGAGCCGGCTGTGAAGCAGCTATGGAGTGCGCAGGCGATCGCCGGCTGGCCGAAAGGTGGCGACAGCTTCGTGGAAGCCTTCGCGAAGGGGCTCGCCGTGATCGCAGCGTTCGAGGGCGCGTCCGGCGGCCTCACGATCTCGCAGACCGCCCAGCGCACGGGGCTGACGCGTGCCGGCGTACGACGCTTGCTCCACACGCTGGTGGAGCTCGGCCTCGCGCAGGAGAACGAAGGGGGGCGTTTTTTCCTCACCTCCAGTGTGCTCCGGCTCGGCTATTCCTATCTCACCTCCCTCGACATCGCCGAGCGCGCCCGGCCGGTCGTCGAAGCGTTGTCCGAGGCGACCGACGAGACGGTGGCGGTCTCCGTGCTGGACGGTGCCGAGGTGACGTTCGTGGCGCGGGCCGACGTGGCCCGCATCCTGCGCAGCCGGCTTCTTGTGGGCAGCCGCCTGCCGGCGTTCTGCACCTCCATGGGCCGCGTGCTCCTCACGAGCCTGGCGCCGGACGCGCTGCGCAGCCTGCTGTCCGGCATCGAGCGGCCGGCCTACACCCAGCAGACCGTCACCGACGTGGAGAAGCTGGTGGATGAAATCGACGCCGTGCGGCGACGAGGCTGGGCGCTGGTCTGCGAGGAACTGGAACTCGGCGCCTGCGGCATCGCCGCCCCGATCCGCGACACCAGCGGTGCGGTGGTCGCGGCCATCAATCTCAGTGCCAATCTCGGTCGCACACCGCGCGCGCGTCTGGAAGGCGAGATCTTGGAGAAGCTCCTGGCGGCGGCGAGGGACCTGTCCATGTCTGCCGAATAGCCGGCCGCGCTTCCAAGGCGCCGCCGGCCGACATGGCCGGATAAATCTTTTAAATCAGAGAATCTTGCGACGTCGAACGACGCTCGTCGACCCGTAAGTGGTGCCGGTTGAGGGGATTGAACCCCCGACCTTCGGTTTACAAAACCGCTGCTCTACCGCTGAGCTAAACCGGCTTTCCTGCCCCATGCTCTACCAGCGACATTCGAGGCGGACAAGCCGTGCGCCGGGGTGCGGAACGAGAACGGCCCCGCGCAGGCGGGGCCGTTCGGTTGGTGAGCGCGCCCTGGGCGCGCGGCGCCTCAGTGCCAGTGGTCGATGTTGCGGTCCTTGGTCTCCGGCACGAACAGGAGGCCGATGACGAAGGTCATGAGGGCCACCACGATCGGGTACCAGAGGCCGTAATAGATGTCGCCGGTGGCCGCCACCATGGCGAAGGCGGTGGCCGGCAGCAGGCCGCCAAACCAGCCGTTGCCGATGTGGTAGGGCAGCGACATGGAGGTATAGCGGATGCTCGCCGGGAACAGCTCCACCAGCGCCGCCGCGATGGGCCCGTACACCATCGTCACGAACAGGACGAGGATGAACAGCAGGCCGATCACCGCCGCGGTGCGGGGCTGGAAGATGTCGAACGGGTTCGACATCTTGATGATGTCCTTGTTGGTGGCCGCGCTTGGGTAGCCGGCCGCCTGCAAGGCCGCCAAGGCGGTCTTGTTGAAGTCGGGCCCGTAGGGCACCACCACGTCGTTCACCTTGAGCTGCACTGGGGTGCCGGCGGGGCCGGCCTCGGTCGAGTACTTGACCGAGGACTTGGCGAGGAAGTCGCGGGCCATGTCGCACGGCGCGGTGTAGATGCGGGTGCCGACCGGGTTGAACAGGCTGCCGCAATTGGCCGGGTCGGACACCACCGACACCCGCACGTTCTGGATCGCCTTTTCCAGCGCCGGGTTGGCGTAGGAGGTGATCATGTTGAACAGCGGGAAGTAGCTCGCCGCCGCGATCAGGCAGCCCGCCAGGATGATGGGTTTGCGGCCGATCTTGTCGGAGAGCCATCCGAAGAACACGAAGAAGCCCGTGCCGAACAGCAGCGACCACGCGATGAGCAGGTTGGAGGTGTAGCCGTCCACCTTCAGGATCGATTGCAGGAAGAACAGGGCATAGAACTGGCCCGTGTACCAGACCACGCCCTGGCCGGCGACGAGGCCGAACAGGGCGAGCAGCACGATCTTCAGGTTCGACCACCGGCCGAACGCTTCGGACAGAGGCGCCTTCGACGTGGTGCCGTCTTCCTTCATCTTCTGGAAGGTCGGCGATTCGGAGAGCTGGAGACGGATCCACACCGAGATGCCGAGCAACGCGATGGAGACGAGGAACGGAATACGCCAGCCCCAGGCCGCGAACGCCGGCTCGCCCACGAGGGTGCGGGTGACGAGGATGATGATCAGAGACAGGAACAGGCCCAGCGTCGCCGTGGTCTGGATCCAGGAAGTGTAGAAGCCGCGCCGTCCGTGGGGCGCGTGCTCCGCCACGTAGGTCGCCGCGCCGCCATATTCACCGCCGAGGGCGAGGCCCTGGAGCAGGCGCAGGGCGATGAGGACGATCGGCGCCAGGATGCCGATCGAGGCGGAGGAGGGCAGGATGCCGACGATGAAGGTCGACAGGCCCATGATGAGGATGGTGACGAGGAAGGTGTACTTGCGGCCCACCAGGTCGCCGATGCGCCCGAACACGACGGCGCCGAAGGGGCGCACCAGGAAGCCGGCGGCAAACGCCAGCAACGCGAAGATGTCGCGCGTCGCCTGGTCGAACATGGGCTTGCCGTCGGCGCCGGCGACGTTGAAGAACTGGTTGCCGATGATGACCGCGAGCGAGCCGTACAGGTAGAAGTCGTACCACTCGAAAACGGTGCCGAGGGAGGAGGCGAAGATGACCTTCTTCTCCTCGCGGGTCATGGGACGGGGCTTGGCGGCCACCCCTGCTGTCGTCACGCTCATGGAATGTTGTCCTCCCGTCGTTCAGGGCTCCGCCGGGGGGCGGAAGTCGAGCCGATCACAGGCAATGCCGGGAGGGGGGCCGGGCGGGCACGGCCCATTGCGCGCAGCCACGCAGGCGTGGCAGCGGGATCAGGGCGTTCCTCCGTCGGCCCTCCGTTTCGCATCGTTTTAGTGTGCGAATGTCCGGCAGGGCTGGGCGCAATTCAGCGCCATGACATCAGCATGGCGAAGGAATGGTAAATTTGCGATTGGTCATTGGTCTTAGGTGCAGGCGCGAAGAGATCTGGTGCGCGTCCGCGCCTTCGTTTCCAGGGGTAAACGGTCCGGTTGAAACAACCCGACGGGCAACTCCGCTTTTGCTGGCAGGCAGGGAACCTGGCAGGCAGGAGAATGCGTGCACCGGACGGCTCTGTCTCAGCCGCGCTTCATCGCCCGTCGCGCGATGCCGAGGGAGAGGGCGGCGGCGTTCGACACGTTGAGGCTCTTGATGACGCCCGGCAGGTCGATGCGGGCGAGCACGTCGCAGGTCTCGCGGGTGAGCTGCCTCAGGCCTTTGCCTTCCGCTCCGAGCACGAGGGCGAGGGGCGCCCTGAGCCGGGTGTCTTCAAGGTCGGCGGCGCCTTCGCTGTCGAGCCCCACCACCAGCATGCCGTTCTCGCGCAGCTCGGTGAGCGCCCGCGCCAGGTTCGTCACCAGGCAGAAGGGCACGTGCTCGAGCCCGCCCGAGGCGCTCTTGGCGAGCACGCCGGTGGCCGCCGGGCTGTGGCGCGCCGTGGTGACGATGGCGCTGACCGCGAACGCTGCCGCCGAACGCACGATGGCGCCCACATTGTGCGGGTCGGTGATCTGGTCCAGCACCAGGACGAGGTCGGTCTTGGCGATGTCCTTCAGGTGGGGGGAGGGCAGGTGGTCCGCCTCTGCAAGGAGGCCCTGATGGATCGCATCGGGTCCGAGCAGCTTGTCGATGTCACCGGGGCGCACCAGCTCGGGCGCGATGGGCGGCGTGAGCCCTTCCTCGGCCAGGCGGTTCACGGCGTTTTCGGTGGCGAGGATGCGCCGGAAACGGCGCTTCGGATTGGCGATGGCCTCGGCCACGGTGTGCCAGCCATAGAGCAGGGCCACATCCTCAGCCCCTGTCCAGGGCGGAGCCTTGCCGCCTTTTGCCCGGCGCGGTGGAAAGGGGCCGCCGCCGGTCCGGCCGGCGCGGCTGGCGAAGGTGGGGCGGGCGCCGGGGCGGCGGGGTTCGCGGGGCGGGCGTTCGGACATGATGAGGCTTTGTCAGAGCCCGGGGCGGGGCGCAAGAGCAACGGCAGGAGGAAGTGCGCGGGCGGGCAGGGACGGGTTTCGTCCACAGGCGCGGGCGCGGCGCTCATTTCCGGTTGACTTCGGCGCGCCGCTTTCACATAAACCCGGCCTCGGACGGCGATTTGCGCACGCTCATCGTCGGCTTCGGCGTGCTGGGGTTCCTTGATCCCAGCTTGCCGGGAAGTCTTCCCGCCGCGGCGGGAAGAACCGGTGCGACGGGCGTCGTTGGAGGGGTGCCCGAGTGGTTAAAGGGGACGGACTGTAAATCCGTTGGCTCTGCCTACGTTGGTTCAAATCCAACCCCCTCCACCACCCGTCGACCGCAAGAAGACATCCGGGCCGGCCCGGAAACGGACCTGCCCGCGCGGGTGTAGCTCAATGGTAGAGCAGCAGCCTTCCAAGCTGAATACGAGGGTTCGATTCCCTTCACCCGCTCCAGTCTTTTTCAGGCGGACGCCTTTTCCGACAGCCAGCTTTTCACCTTGGCGAGCACGGCGGCAGCGATGCTGTCCACCGATTCCCCGCTGAACTGGGCCGACGCGCTGCTGGCCTTCACCCCGTCCACCGAGGCGAGCACGGCATTGGTGGCCATGTCGACGATGGCGATGTCGCAGGTGATGAAAATGCCCTGCGTGGTGCTGGCCGCGACGCCGGCCGCGATCGGCCCCGCCAGAACCACCGTGAGCGCGGTGGCCGCCAGCACCTGGCCGGTGCGTTCCTGGGTCGTGGGGATGAGCAGGCTGCGCACGGTGATCTCCAGCCGGGCGGGGCGGGTGCCCTGGAGGATACCGCCAAGCAGGCGGTGGCTCTCCGTGGTGAGCGCGGCCGCCACCCGATGCTCGGCGTAGGAGCGGAAGCCGGCCCGCTCGATCTGGTGGAGATCGGGACGGGGGGTCTCGCGCTCCTTCGTCTCCAGCGCGTCGGCCTCGGCCCACTTGACGCTGCCGTCCGAGGGGAAGGTGACCTTCACCTTCGCCAGGGTGAGGCTTGCGATCTCCGCTTCGGACAAAGCGTGTTTCGGCAACGTCGCGCAGGCGCCGACCAGCAGCGCGACGAAAGCGGTCGCGACGACGCGAATAAGTGCGTTCACGGAAAGGGCCCCCGGCATGTCACCTTGCGACTTTTGGTTGCGGAGGTAGCGGGGGGCAAGGGGTATTCCGTAGCGGAAGGCGATTGCGGGCCACGTGTGCCTCCGCGGGCACAGCCCCGGCCCGGCCGGCGGGGCGCCCGTAGGGCGGGGTGGAGCCGGATGCGAGGCCGGCTCTTGCATCCGCAACCGAAACCCCCTATCCCACGGCGGCTTTTTTTGCGGCCCGTGCGGGGCGCTGACCGACTGAGAGAGAACGATGGCCAAAGAGAAGTTCAACCGCTCGAAGCCGCACTGCAACATCGGCACGATCGGTCACGTTGATCACGGCAAGACGTCGCTGACGGCGGCGATCACGAAGATCCTCGCGGAGACGGGCGGGGCGACGTTCACGGCGTACGACCAGATCGACAAGGCGCCGGAAGAGAAGGCGCGGGGCATCACGATCTCGACCGCGCACGTGGAATACGAGACGGCGAACCGTCACTACGCGCACGTGGACTGCCCCGGGCACGCGGATTATGTGAAGAACATGATCACCGGCGCGGCGCAGATGGACGGCGCGATCCTGGTGGTTTCGGCGGCCGACGGCCCCATGCCGCAGACCCGGGAGCACATCCTTCTGGCCCGCCAGGTGGGCGTGCCGGCGCTGGTGGTGTTCCTCAACAAGTGCGACATGGTCGACGACGAGGAGCTTCTCGAGCTGGTCGAGCTGGAAGTGCGCGAGCTTCTGTCCAAGTACGACTTCCCCGGGGACGACATCCCGATCATCCGCGGCTCGGCGCTGGTGGCGCTTGAGAACGGCGATCCGAAGCTGGGCAAGGAAGCGGTTCTGAAGCTGATGGAGGCGGTCGACGCCTACATCCCGCAGCCCGAGCGTCCGGTGGACCTGCCGTTCCTGATGCCGATCGAGGACGTGTTCTCGATCTCGGGGCGCGGCACGGTGGTGACGGGCCGCGTGGAGCGCGGGATCATCAAGGTGGGCGAGGAAGTCGAGATCGTGGGCATCCGCCCGACGCAGAAGACCACGGTCACCGGCGTCGAGATGTTCCGCAAGCTTCTGGACCAGGGCCAGGCCGGCGACAACGTGGGCATCCTGGTTCGCGGCACCAAGCGCGAGGACGTGGAGCGCGGCCAGGTGGTGTGCAAGCCGGGTACGGTGAAGCCGCACACCAAGTTCAAGGCCGAGGCCTACATCCTGACCAAGGAAGAGGGCGGGCGCCACACCCCGTTCTTCACCAACTACCGGCCGCAGTTCTACTTCCGCACGACGGACGTGACCGGCGTGTGCACGCTGCCCGAAGGCACCGAGATGGTGATGCCGGGGGACAACGTGTCCATGGACGTGGCGCTGATCGTGCCGATCGCCATGGAAGAGAAGCTGCGCTTCGCCATCCGCGAGGGTGGCCGCACGGTTGGCGCAGGGGTGGTGGCTGCGATCATCGAGTGATCGCAGCCATCGGCCCGTCCGCGACAAGCGCGGACGGGTTGTGGCGCCGGCGTCGTCGCCGCCATCATCGAGTGATCTGAGGGCTGCCGATCGGGCGGTCGCCTCGGAGTGAACAATAGAAAGGCAGGCCGAGGCCTGCCTTTCTTGCGTCAGGGATGACCATGATCAGGGCAATTCGCGTCCACGCGCCGGTGGCGGCCCTCTGTGGGGCGCTGGTGGGCTGCGCCACACCGGAGCAGGTGGAGGACGCGCAGGCCAAGCGCGCCGCAAGCTGGGGCGGGCGCACCCTGATCGGCGCCTATCGCTTCAGCGGCCCCATCGCCGCCTATTTCGAGCCTCCGCCTCCGGGCGCCAAGGGCGGTCGCCTCCTCGTCTGGGAGGAGGGGCGGCGCGAGGTGATCCAGGGCGAATGGACGGTAAGGAACTTCAAGCTCTGCGTGAAGCCCAATGTCTACTACAAGGAAATGATGGGCGGGCCCTTCGACCGCGAGGCTTGCCTCGGCTTTGATTCGAGCGCCGTCGAGTTCGATCATTTCCAGGGCGATGCATTCGCGCTCAAGACCAAGCGCGACGTGCCCTATGTGAGCAGCAAGGCGGACAACGACAAGTTTGCCGCCGTGATGCGCACGACGCCGTATTACGCGCCGGCCAATGGCGGCTTCAGCGAAGGCCTCTATCCGGCACGCGAGGGGGCGCCGGCCACGCCTGCGGAACCTGTGGCCGACGCGGCGGCGCAGTAGCGTGCCCCTTTACAGGCGCCGCGCATCTCTCTAGATACACGCGTCCGATGCGCTGGGTCACTTCCCGGCGCGGCGGAGTCTACCCTCGACGCAGGCGGACCCCTGGTCTCCGCATCGAGGTTCCGGCCTAGGAGTGTAGCTCAACTGGTTAGAGCACCGGTCTCCAAAACCGGGGGTTGGGGGTTCGAGTCCCTCCACTCCTGCCACTCCTGAAAAGAGCGGCAGGTCCAGCGAGCCGAGGGGCGGGGCGCGAGCTTGGGCCGCCCGAAGGATCCCGAAGCAACGTCTCGCAAGAGCCGGCGCCGGCGGGTCGAGCAAATTCCAGCGGCGCATGCGCCGCGGCATTGATATGGCGGCTGCCGGTTTTCCGGCGGGGCCGCCCGGCACAGGTGGCGAAGAGCGTCATGGCGAAGAACAGTCCCGTCGAGTTCTTTCAGCAGGTCCGCGCCGAGACGGCGAAGGTCACCTGGCCGACGCGGCGCGAGACGCTGATCACCACCGCCATGGTGTTCGTGATGGTGCTTCTCGCCTCGATCTTCTTCCTGATCGTCGACCAGATCATCCGGTTCGGCGTCTCCACCCTCCTCACCCTCGGGCACTGAGCGGAAGGGCGGCAGACATGGCGAAGCGCTGGTACATCGTTCACGCTTATTCCAACTTCGAGAAGAAGGTGGCCGACTCCATCCGCGAGCAGGCCGAGCAGCGTAATCTCACCGACCTGTTCGAGCAGATCCTCGTGCCCACCGAGAAGGTGGTGGAGGTACGCCGGGGCCGGAAGGTGGACACCGAGCGCAAGTTTTTCCCCGGCTACGTGCTGGTGAAGATGGACCTCACCGACGAGGCCTTCCATCTCATCAAGAACACGCCGAAGGTCACCGGCTTCCTGGGCGCCGACAACAAGCCCATGCCGATTTCCGAGTCCGAGGCCATGCGCATCCTGCAGCAGGTGCAGGAAGGCATCGAGCGGCCGAAGCCCTCCATTACCTTCGAGGTGGGCGAGACGGTCAAGGTGGCCGACGGGCCCTTCGCTTCCTTCAACGGCATCGTGGAAGAGGTGGACGAAAGCCGCTCGCGCGTGAAGGTGGCGGTGTCCATCTTCGGCCGCGCGACGCCGGTGGAACTGGAATTCGCTCAGGTCGAGAAGGTCTGAGCGCAATCGGCGGCGGTTGCGCCGCCGTACCTGGCGCCCCCGCCTTGGGTGGCGGCACCGGCGTGGGAGGGGAGGGGGCGTCTCGCCAAGCGCCCTTTGATCCGCACCACGCGATCCCGGCCGCAAGCCCCCGAGGGGGCGCGCGGCGCATTTGGGGAGTTGTGAAATGGCGAAGAAAATTACGGGTTACGTCAAGCTGCAGGTGCCCGCCGGCAGCGCCAATCCGGCCCCGCCGATCGGCCCCGCGCTCGGTCAGCGCGGCCTGAACATCATGGAATTCTGCAAGGCGTTCAACGCCCAGACCGCGCAGCTCGAAAAGGGCATGCCGATCCCGGTGGTGATCACCGCCTACCAGGACCGCTCCTTCACCTTCGAGCTGAAGACCCCGCCGGTCTCCTACTTCCTCAAGAAGGCCGCCGGCCTCGAGACGAAGAAGAAGCCCGGCTCCGGCTCGAAGACGCCCGGCAAGGGCACCTTCGTCGGCAAGGTCACGCGCGCCCAGCTCGCGGAGATCGCCGAGAAGAAGATGAAGGATCTGAACTGCGAGACCGTCGAGGCCGCCGTCCAGATGATCGAAGGTTCGGCCCGGTCCATGGGCCTGCAGGTTCAGGGGTGAGCGCCATGGCAAAGCAAGGCAAGCGCATCCGCGCCGTCAACGAGGGCATTGACCGTGTCAAGCTCTACCCCCTGGACGAGGCACTGACGCTGCTCAAGGAGCGGACCACGGCCAAGTTCGACGAGACCATCGAGGTTGCGCTGAACCTCGGCGTCGATCCCCGCCATGCGGACCAGATGGTGCGCGGCGTGTGCAACCTGCCCAACGGCTCGGGCCGCACCGTGCGCGTCGCCGTGTTCGCGCGCGGCGCCAAGGCCGACGAGGCCAAGGCGGCCGGTGCCGACATCGTCGGCGCCGAGGACCTGCTGGAGAGCATCCAGGGCGGCACCATCGATTTCGATCGCTGCATCGCCACCCCGGACCTGATGCCGCTGGTCGGCCGTCTCGGCAAGATCCTCGGCCCGCGCGGCCTGATGCCGAACCCGAAGGTCGGCACCGTGACCATGGACGTGAAGGGCGCCGTCGCCGCCGCCAAGGGCGGCGCGGTGGAGTTCCGCGTCGAGAAGGCCGGCATCATCCATGGCGGCATCGGCAAGGCCTCGTTCCCGGCCGACAAGCTGGCCGAGAACATCCGCGCCTTTGTGGACGCGGTGGTGAAGGCCAAGCCCGCCGGCGCCAAGGGCACGTACCTGCAGCGCGTGGCGGTCTCCTCCACCATGGGCCCCGGCATCAAGGTGGAGCCGGCGACTGTTCTCACCGCCTGATCGGGTTTCGTCCCGGACAAGCAGGGAGGCTGCCACGCAGCCTCCCTTTTTTGTTTGCGCGGGAAGGGGATACGGGGCGCCGCTGCCGCCGTTGGCCGGTGCGATCGCAGGCTTTGCGATTTGTCAAGTGCCAGGGGTGACAAGCGTGCCGAAGTCGGCTATAAGCGCCGCTCTCCTGCGTGGCGACATGCGGGAGATTCTGAAGTGTGGAGCTTTCGCCCTTGAGTGGGCGGAAGGGCTGGGAGGGTTCGCCCGCCCGGCCTTATCGTCTGTAATGACCTGTCAACTTTGACGGATCGTGAACAGACGGAAGTCCTGTCCGAGACTGCCGGTGCCCTGATGTTCGCTCAATCTGGCGTTCTTTCAAGGCTTAATTTCCGCACCCGCCTCGCCGAGGCGGGCTTTGGGAGGCCAGCATAGACGGGGAAGAGCGGATTTCGGCCTTCGCCGGCTCGTGTCGCGCGAAGATGAAGATCGGTTCGGAACCAGCGCCTTGCGCTTCGCGACACGGTTTTCCGTGCCCGGGCATGAGGGGACAGGGCATGTGAGCGTCGCGGATCGCGGCCTTCATGTCGTGACGACAGGTTGGCCGTGGAACGCGGCAAGGCGCAACCGGCGGGTCCGGTGCCTCCTCGGAGGCGAAGGAGCCGCCACAGGCTTAAAGAGAGCCAGACGTGGATCGAGCGGAAAAACAACAGCTCGTCACGACGCTCACGGATGTGTTCAAGAGCACGTCCGTCGTCGTGGTCGCCCACTATTCCGGCCTCACCGTTGCCCAGATGTCGCGCTTGCGCCGGCAGATGAAGGCAAGCGGTGCGACCGTGAAGGTGGCCAAGAACCGCCTCGCCAAGATCGCTCTGGAAGGCTCCGACGTCGCCCACGTGGCGTCCCTGCTCAAGGGGCCCACGGTGATCGCTTATTCCAGCGATCCGGTGGCGGCGCCGAAGGTTGCCGTCGAATTCGCCAAGGCCAACGACAAGTTCGTCATCCTCGGCGGAGCGATGGGCACCACGGCCCTCAACGTGGACGGTGTGAAGGCGCTCGCCACACTGCCGTCCCTGGACGAACTGCGCGGAAAGCTCGTCGGCCTCATCCAGGCCCCGGCGACCAAGATCGCGCAGCTCACCACGGCACCGGCGACGAAGCTCGCCCGCGTGTTCGGGGCCTATGCCAAGCAGGACGAAGCTGCGTGAGGACACGGCCGCGTGACCGCGGCCCGATCTCGCAATATCCAAATCCGAACCTATCTAAGGACGTATTCCCATGGCTGATCTGACCAAGCTCGTCGACGAGCTGTCCTCCCTCACCGTTCTCGAGGCCGCCGAGCTGGCGAAGCTCCTCGAGGAGAAGTGGGGCGTTTCCGCCGCCGCCGCCGTGGCCGTTGCCGCTGCCCCGGCCGCTGCCGCCGCCGCGGTGGAAGAGCAGACCGAGTTCACGGTCGTCCTCGCCGCCGCCGGCGAGAAGAAGATCGAGGTCATCAAGGAAGTGCGCGCCATCACCGGTCTCGGCCTCAAGGAAGCCAAGGACCTGGTGGAAGGCGCTCCGAAGCCCGTCAAGGAAGCCGTTTCCAAGGACGAGGCCGAGAAGCTCAAGGCCCAGCTCGAGAAGGCTGGCGCCAAGGTCGAGCTCAAGTGAGCTTTTGACATTCGGGGTCCGGTCCGCCGGACCCCGTCCATAGCGCCGCGCCGGCTTGCCGGGGCGGCGTCGCGGGAGAGGACGGTTCTCCCGGCAGCCAACGCGGATGGGTTCGCGCGGCTGCCGGGAGAGCCGTCATGGTGCTGAAGGGGGATGGCCTTGTGCCCCCACCCCTTCGGACCGGACGGTCGATGAGGTTCCGGTGCCGGCGCGGCGAGCTCTTGCGTTTCATGACGAACGCCAGGGTGCCGGCCCGATGAGGACCAGGACGGACGAGGATCGAGATGGCGCAAACGTTCACCGGTCGTAAGCGGATCCGCAAGTTCTTCGGCAAGATCAAGGAAGTGGCCGAGATGCCGAACCTCATCGAGGTTCAGAAGGCATCCTACGACCAGTTCCTGCAGATCGAGGAACCCAAGGGCGGCCGCGACGACGACGGCCTGCAGGCGGTGTTCAAGTCGGTATTCCCTATTTCCGACTTCTCCGGCGCGGCCATGCTGGAGTTCGTGCGCTACGAGTTCGAGCCGCCCAAGTATGACGTGGACGAGTGCCGCCAGCGCGGCATGACGTTTGCCGCCCCGCTCAAGGTGACGCTCCGCCTCATCGTGTTCGATGTGGATCCCGATACCGGCGCCAAGTCGGTGAAGGACATCAAGGAGCAGGACGTCTACACCGGCGACATCCCGCTGATGACCATGAACGGCACGTTCATCGTGAACGGCACCGAGCGCGTCATCGTCTCGCAGATGCACCGTTCGCCGGGCGTGTTCTTCGACCACGACAAGGGCAAGACGCACTCCTCCGGAAAGCTGCTCTTCGCCGCGCGCATCATTCCCTATCGCGGCTCCTGGCTCGACATCGAGTTCGACGCCAAGGACATCGTCTATGCGCGTATCGACCGGCGCCGGAAGATCCCGGTGACGAGCCTGCTCTATGCCCTCGGCCTCGACAACGAGGAGATCCTCTCGACCTTCTACGAGAAGATCCCCTTCGAGCGGGCCAAGGGCGGCTGGCGCATGCCGTTCGATCCCAAGCGGATGAAGGGCTACAAGGCCGTTTCCGACCTGGTGGACGCCGACACCGGCGAGGTTGTGCTCGAGGCCGGCAAGAAGCTGACCGTGCGCGCCGCCCGCCAGCTCGCCGAGAAGGGCCTCAAGGGCCTCAAGATCTCCGACGAGGAGATGATCGGCCAGTACATCGCCGAGGACCTCGTCGATGTGCGCTCCGGCGAGATTCATGCGGAAGCCGGTGAGGAAATCACCGAGAAGATGCTGAAGCTGCTTGAGGAAGCCGGCTACAACGAGATTCCGGTCCTCGACATCGACCACGTCAACACCGGCGCCTACATCCGCAATACGCTGTCGGCCGACAAGAACGTGACCCGCGAGGACGCGCTCTTCGACATCTACCGCGTGATGCGCCCGGGCGAGCCGCCGACCATCGATTCGGCGCAGGCCATGTTCCACTCGCTGTTCTTCGATCCGGAGCGCTACGACCTTTCCGCGGTCGGCCGCGTGAAGATGAACATGCGCCTCGACCTCGACTGCCCCGACACCGTGCGGGTGCTGCGCCGCGACGACATCCTCGCCGTCATCAAGACGCTGGTGGAGCTGCGCGACGGCAAGGGCGAGATCGACGACATCGACCACCTGGGCAACCGCCGGGTGCGCTCGGTGGGCGAGCTCATGGAGAACCAGTATCGCGTCGGCCTGCTGCGCATGGAGCGCGCCATCAAGGAGCGCATGTCGTCGGTCGACATCGACACCGTGATGCCGCAGGACCTCATCAACGCCAAGCCGGTGGCGGCGGCGGTGCGCGAGTTCTTCGGCTCGTCCCAGCTGTCGCAGTTCATGGACCAGACCAACCCGCTCTCGGAGATCACCCACAAGCGCCGCCTCTCGGCGCTTGGCCCGGGTGGCCTCACCCGCGAGCGCGCCGGCTTCGAGGTGCGCGACGTGCACCCGACCCATTATGGCCGCATCTGCCCCATCGAGACGCCGGAAGGCCCGAACATCGGCCTTATCAACTCGCTGGCGACCTTCGCCCGCGTGAACAAGTACGGCTTCATCGAGGCGCCCTACCGCCGCGTGGTGGACTCGAAGGTCACCGATGAGGTGGTCTATCTCTCCGCCATGGAGGAGGGGAAGTACTACGTCGCGCAGGCCAATATCCCGCTCGACAAGGACGGCCGCTTCGAGGAGGACCTGATCGTCTGCCGCCATGCGGGCGACGTGCTCCTGGTCGCCCCCGACCGCGTCGACTTCATGGACGTGTCGCCCAAGCAGCTGGTGTCGGTGGCCGCGGCGCTGATCCCGTTCCTGGAGAACGACGACGCCAACCGCGCGCTGATGGGCTCCAACATGCAGCGTCAGGCGGTGCCGCTGGTGCGCTCGCAGGCGCCCCTCGTCGGTACCGGCATGGAGGCCGTCGTCGCCCGGGATTCGGGTGCCGCCATCGCCGCCCGCCGTACCGGTGTGATCGACCAGGTGGATGCCACCCGTATCGTCATCCGCGCCACGGAAGAGGCCGATCCGTCCAAGTCGGGCGTCGACATCTACCGGCTGATGAAGTTCCAGCGCTCCAACCAGTCCACCTGCATCAACCAGCGTCCGCTGGTGCGCGTGGGTGACCAGGTGCGCAAGGGCGACATCATCGCCGACGGCCCGTCCACGGAGCTCGGCGAGCTCGCGCTCGGCCGCAACGTGCTCGTCGCCTTCATGCCGTGGAACGGCTACAACTTCGAGGACTCGATCCTGCTCTCGGAGAACATCGTCAAGGAAGACGTGTTCACCTCGATCCACATCGAGGAATTCGAGTGCATGGCCCGCGACACGAAGTTGGGGCCTGAGGAAATCACCCGCGACATTCCCAACGTCTCGGAAGAGGCGCTGAAGAATCTCGACGAGGCCGGCATCGTCTACATCGGCGCCGAGGTCCGCGCGGGCGACATCCTGGTCGGCAAGATCACGCCCAAGGGCGAGAGCCCGATGACGCCGGAGGAGAAGCTGCTCCGCGCCATCTTCGGCGAGAAGGCCGCCGACGTGCGCGACACCTCGCTGCGCCTGCCCCCCGGCACCACCGGCACCATCGTGGAAGTGCGCGTGTTCAACCGCCACGGCGTGGACAAGGACGAGCGTGCCCTCGCCATCGAGCGCGAGGAGATCGAACGCCTCGCCAAGGACCGTGACGACGAGCAGGCGATCCTCGACCGCAACGTCTATGGCCGACTGATCGAGATCCTCGACGGCAAGACCGCCATCGCCGGGCCCAAGGGATTCAAGAAGGAGAGCGTGGTCACCCGCGAGCTCCTCACCGAGTACCCGCGCTCGCAGTGGTGGCTGTTCGCGGTGGCCGACGACGCCATCATGGCGGAGCTGGAAGCCATCCGCGCCCAGTACGACGACTCGAAGAAGCGCCTGGAGCAGCGCTTCCTCGACAAGGTCGAGAAGCTGCAGCGCGGCGACGAGCTGCCCCCCGGCGTGATGAAGATGGTCAAGGTCTTCGTCGCGGTGAAGCGCAAGATCCAGCCCGGCGACAAGATGGCCGGCCGCCACGGCAACAAGGGCGTGGTCTCGCGCATCGTGCCCGTGGAGGACATGCCCTTCCTTGAGGACGGCACCAATGTCGACATCGTTCTGAACCCGCTGGGCGTGCCTTCGCGCATGAACGTCGGACAGATCCTGGAGACGCACCTCGGCTGGGCCTGCGCGGGCCTCGGCCGGCAGGTGGCGGCCGCGGTGGACGCCTATTACGCCAAGCAGGATCTGAAGCCCCTGCGGGACCGGCTGGAGACCATCTACGGCAAGCCGGAGATCGACCAGCTTCAGGATGGGGAACTTCCCGAGCTGGGCGAGAACCTGCGCAAGGGCGTGCCCATGGCGACGCCGGTGTTCGACGGCGCCCATGAGGCGGACATCGAGCAGGAGCTAGAACGGGCGGGGCTTGACCGCTCCGGCCAGTCCACGCTGTTCGACGGACGCACCGGCGAGCCGTTCGATCGTAAGGTCACGGTGGGCTACATCTACATGCTGAAGCTCCACCATCTGGTCGACGACAAGATCCACGCCCGTTCCATCGGCCCCTACTCGCTCGTCACCCAGCAGCCCCTGGGCGGCAAGGCGCAGTTCGGCGGCCAGCGCTTCGGCGAAATGGAGGTGTGGGCCCTGGAGGCCTACGGCGCCGCCTACACGCTGCAGGAGATGCTGACCGTGAAGTCGGACGACGTGGCCGGCCGCACCAAGGTCTACGAGGCCATCGTTCGCGGCGAGGACACCTTCGAGAGCGGCATTCCCGAGAGCTTCAACGTGCTCGTGAAGGAAATGCGCTCGCTCGGCCTCAACGTCGATCTCGAGAACACCTGACGGGCGCGCGTCCGCCCCGTCTTCCGCGCAAGCGGTTCGCCTGACCGGCGCATCGGCCGGTCAGGATTTGAGATTAAGGCCCACTTCGTTTGGGAGCCAGCTTATGAACCAGGAAGTCCTGAACGTCTTCAATCCGACCGTTCCGGCCCCGACCTTCAATCAGATCCGCATCTCGATCGCGAGCCCGGAGAAGATCAAGTCCTGGTCCTACGGTGAGATCAAGAAGCCGGAGACCATCAACTACCGCACGTTCAAGCCCGAGCGTGACGGCCTGTTCTGCGCGCGCATCTTCGGTCCCATCAAGGACTACGAGTGCCTGTGCGGCAAATACAAGCGGATGAAGTACAAGGGCATCATCTGCGAGAAGTGCGGCGTCGAGGTGACCCTCTCGCGCGTGCGCCGCGAGCGCATGGGCCACATCGAGCTCGCCGCGCCGGTGGCGCACATCTGGTTCCTGAAGTCGCTGCCGAGCCGCATCGGCCTTCTGCTCGACATGACGCTGAAGGATCTCGAGCGGATTCTCTACTTCGAGTATTTCGTGGTCACCGAGCCCGGCATCACGAAGCTGAAGTACCGTCAGCTCCTGTCGGAAGACGAGTATCTGCGCGCCCAGGACGAGTATGGCGAGAGCGCCTTCACCGCCATGATCGGTGCCGAGGCCATCCGCGAGATCCTGCGCGGCATGGACCTCGACAAGATCGCCGCCGACCTGCGCGTGGAGATTTCCGAGGCCACCACCGAGCTGAAGCCCAAGAAGCTCGCCAAGCGTCTCAAGATCGTCGAGGCCTTCCAGCTGTCCGGCAACAAGCCGGAGTGGATGATCCTCACCCACGTCCCGGTGATCCCGCCGGACCTGCGCCCGCTCGTGCCCCTGGACGGCGGCCGGTTCGCGACCTCCGACCTCAACGACCTCTACCGCCGCGTCATCAACCGCAACAACCGCCTGAAGCGGCTGATCGAGCTGCGCGCCCCGGACATCATCATCCGCAACGAGAAGCGCATGCTTCAGGAGGCGGTTGACGCTCTGTTCGACAACGGCCGCCGCGGCCGCGTCATCACCGGCGCCAACAAGCGGCCGCTGAAGTCGCTCGCCGACATGCTCAAGGGCAAGCAGGGCCGGTTCCGCCAGAACCTGCTCGGCAAGCGCGTGGACTATTCCGGCCGTTCGGTGATCGTGGTGGGCCCGGAGCTGAAGCTGCACCAGTGCGGCCTGCCGAAGAAGATGGCGCTTGAGCTGTTCAAGCCGTTCATCTATTCGCGCCTCGACGCCAAGGGCCATTCGGCCACCGTGAAGCAGGCCAAGAAGCTGGTGGAGAAGGAGCGTCCCGAGGTGTGGGACATCCTCGACGAGGTGATCCGCGAGCACCCGGTGATGCTGAACCGCGCGCCGACGCTCCATCGCCTCGGCATCCAGGCGTTCGAGCCGGTGCTGATCGAGGGCAAGGCGATCCAGCTGCACCCGCTGGTCTGCTCGGCCTTCAACGCCGACTTCGACGGCGACCAGATGGCCGTGCACGTCCCGCTTTCGCTGGAAGCCCAGCTGGAAGCGCGCGTGCTGATGATGTCCACCAACAACATCCTGCACCCGGCGAACGGCCAGCCCATCATCGTGCCGTCGCAGGACATCGTGCTGGGGCTCTACTACCTCTCCATCATGAAGGAGAAGGAGCCGGGCGAGGGCATGATGTTCGCCAACATGGCGGAGATCGACCACGCGCTGAACGCCAAGGCGATCACGCTCGCCACCAAGATCCGCGGCCGCTACATCGGCCTGGACGCGGAAGGCAAGTCCTACTCCAAGATCTACGAGACCACGCCCGGCCGGATGAAGATCGGCGAGCTTCTGCCGAAGCATCCCAAGCTCTCCTACGACGTCGTCAACAAGCTGATGACGAAGAAGGAAATCTCCAACATGATCGATGCCGTCTACCGGCACTGCGGTCAGAAGGAGAGCGTGATCTTCTGCGACCGCATCATGTCCCTCGGCTTCTACAACGCGTTCCGCGCCGGCATCTCGTTCGGCAAGGACGACATGGTGGTGCCGAAGAAGAAGTGGGAGCTGGTCGAGGAGACCCGCACCCTCACCAAGGAATATGAGCAGCAGTACAATGACGGCCTGATCACCCAGGGCGAGAAGTACAACAAGGTGGTCGACGCCTGGGGCAAGTGCACGGACCGCATCGCCGACGAGATGATGAAGGAAATCTCGTCCGTGAAGAAGGATCCGAAGACGGGTCGCGAGAAGCAGATCAACTCGATCTACATGATGAGCCACTCCGGAGCGCGTGGGTCGCCCGCTCAGATGAAGCAGCTTGCCGGCATGCGCGGCCTCATGGCCAAGCCGTCGGGCGAGATCATCGAGAGCCCGATCATCTCGAACTTCAAGGAAGGCCTGACCGTGATGGAGTACTTCAACTCCACCCACGGCGCGCGCAAGGGCCTCGCCGACACCGCCTTGAAGACCGCGAACTCGGGTTACCTCACCCGCCGCCTCGTGGACGTGGCGCAGGATTCCATCATCACCGAGCGCGACTGCGGCTCGGAGAAGGGGATCCACATGCGCGCCATCATCGATGCGGGCCAGGTGGTGGCCTCGCTCGCCTCGCGCGTCCTCGGCCGCACCGCAGCGGAAGACATCGTCGAGCCGGCGACCGGCGCCGTCATCGTGCCGCGCGGCACGATGATCGAGGAATGGCACGTCGAACGGATCAACAAGTCGGGCATCCAGGAAATCAAGATCCGCTCGGTCTTGACCTGCGAGACCCGCAACGGCGTCTGCGGCACTTGCTACGGGCGCGACCTTGCCCGCGGCACGCCCGTCAACATGGGCGAGGCGGTGGGCGTCATCGCCGCCCAGTCCATCGGCGAGCCGGGTACCCAGCTCACCATGCGCACCTTCCACATCGGCGGCGCGGCGACCCTCGCCGATAGCTCCTTCGTGGAAAGCAACTTCGAGGGCACGGTCCGTATCCGCAACCGCAATGTGGCGCGGAACTCGGAAGGCGACCTCGTGGTCATGGTCCGCAACCTCGCGGTGGTCATCGTCGACCATGACGGGACCGAGCGCGCGGTGAACCGCGTGCAGTACGGCGCCCGCCTGCGGGTGGACGAGGGCGACACCATCAAGCGCGGCCAGCGCATCGCCGAGTGGGACCCCTATACCCGCCCCATCCTCTCCGAGGTGGACGGCACGGTGGCTTTCGAGGACCTGATGGAAGGCTCCTCGATGAACGAGCAGGTCGACGAGTCGACCGGCATCGCCAAGCGCGTGGTGACGGATTCGCGCGCCGGCCGCGGGCCGGAGCTGCGGCCGGCTATCCTGATCAAGGGCAAGGACGGCAAGATCATCAAGCTGCCGCGCGGCGGCGATGCCCGCTATGCCCTGCCGGTGGAGGCCATCATCTCGGTGGACCCGAACCAGACCCTGAAGGCCGGCGACGCGGTGGCCCGCGTGCCCATGGAAAGCGCCAAGACGCGTGACATCACGGGCGGCCTGCCGCGCGTGGCGGAGCTGTTCGAGGCGCGTCGTCCCAAGGATGCGGCCATCATCGCCGAGATTTCCGGCACCATCCGGTTCGGCCGTGACTACAAGAACAAGCGCCGGCTCTCCATTGAGCCGACCGACGGCGGGGATGCGGTGGAATACCTGATCCCGAAGGGCAAGCACATCCATCTCCAGGACGGCGACGTGGTGGAGAAGGGCGATTTCATCGTCGATGGCAACCCGGCGCCGCACGACATCCTGGCGATCAAGGGCGTGGAAGAGCTTGCCGCCTTCCTCGTCAACGAAATCCAGGAAGTCTACCGGCTCCAGGGCGTGAACATCAACGACAAGCACATCGAAGTGATTGTCCGCAACATGCTCCAGAAGGTGGAGATCGACGACTCGGGCGAGACCGACTTCCTCGACAACGAGCAGGTGGACAGGCTCGAATTCATCGAGGCGAACGAGAAGGCCGCCGAGGAGGGCAAGAAGCCCGCCACCGGCCATCCCGTGCTCCTGGGCATCACCAAGGCCAGCCTGCAGACGCGCTCCTTCTTCTCGGCGGCGTCGTTCCAGGAGACCACCCGCGTCCTCACCGAGGCGGCGGTCAACGGCAAGGTCGATCCGCTGGAAGGCCTGAAGGAGAACGTCATCGTCGGCCGGCTGATCCCGGCCGGCACCGGCGCCCAGATGAACCGCCTGCGCACCATCGCCAACAGCCGCGACGACCTCATCGTCGCGACCCGCGACGAGCAGACCGAAGGCCACCCTCTGGTGGAAGGTCCCGCCGACGCGGCGGAATAATCCAGGGCGAATAGCCTCGGACAACGGAAAGGCCGCCTTCGGGCGGCCTTTTCTTTTGGCGCGGAGCTGGGACGCATGGGGACGTGTGGACGCTTGCCCGGCAGGGGTCAGAGGATCAGTGCGGCACTCGACGGCGTTCCCGCGCCAATTGCATGCAATTGGTCAGGCATGATCGTGTTGCGGTGCAGCGGGGCGATCGGAAAAGCATGCGATAACATCCATTGCCGACGTGTTGCTATGCAGCGCGCCGGGCTTTTCAATCCATCGCGGCGATGGTCATCTGTGGTCGCCCAAAAAAACGAGTGAAAACGACTTATCTTTCTGTTCTAATCATCGTTCAACATTGTGAGCCGCAGGACTGCGGTGCGGGGAGGACAACGTGGCTTATGAATGGGAGGGGGGGGCAGGCCCGCCCGCCGCGCGTGCCGCGGCAAGAAGCTTCGCGGCGGGGGACGATGTGGCTCGTCACAGCGCTGCGGTGCTGGTGGTGGCATTTTCCTGCGCCATGTCGGGTCTGCTTGTGGGGCTTTGCCTCGCCGGCACGCACTGGATGGCGCTCGCCTTCGTCGCCGGTGCGGCGCTTGCCGGCGCGGGAACCTGGATCGCCCGCGACCTCATCGCCCTGTTGCGCGACTGATCCTGCCGGCACGTCTCGCGGCGGTCCTCTCAGTCCGCTGCGAACGGGTGGCGTGCGGTCGAAACGCGCGCCAGGACCTCTTCCGGGCGCGGCGTGCCGGTGACGGCCCTGGTGATGGCAAGCCGCGTTGCCTCGTGGTTGAAGGCCTGGATCTTCGCATTGTCGGTCGCATCCCAATGGATGAACACGCCGACGCAGATGAAGATGTCGTCCGCCTCCTCGACCGGAATGGTCCCGTCCGCCACGCAATCGGTCACCGCCTTCGCCACCGCATACTGCGCCGGACCGAACATCTGGACGGCCTGCCTGGCGTCCTTGATGGTCACCTTGTTGAAGAGCACCGTCGCAGGCTTGGCGAGCAGGTTCGGCTCCACCACGGCGAGCAGGGTCGTGAAGCCATCCTTGTTGTTGGTCAGGGCATTGACGAAGGCCGTCTCGGCCGAGGAGCCCCGGGGGCCCATGATCAGATCGATATGGGCCACCTCGTTGCCGTCGCCCACGAGGGCTTCGCCCACCATGAGCCTGTCGATCTTCGCCATCAAAGGTCTCCGAGAAAGAAGGATGGAACAGGCGGATGTCGCAAAGTGAGCACCGCCGGACGGCGGCTGCGGCCCCATGCAAGCTCCAGCCCGCTCCGGAGGGATCGCATTTCGCTGAACTGTGGAAGGCCCGGCCGAGGTCAGCCTGACGCGATTTCTGCAAGTCGCCCAGCAACTGAGTCGCCCAGCAACCAAGCCGCCCTTCAAGGCTGCCGGCAGCCGCCTCGCACGAAACCGTTCTATCGCACCTCGAACGGCAGGTTGCCCGTCGCGGCGGCGCCGCGGCCGTCGCGCAGCACCACGAAGACGCGGTAGTGGCCCGGCGCCAGCCCGCCGATGCGCACCCCGGTGAGGGCGGGATCATGAAGGCCCTCGGGGAAGCTGGGCGGCACGCTCTCGGGATCCCCGCCCACGCTGCGCGCCGTGGTCTCGGCCATGATCTGCCATTCGGCCTTGAGAGGGTCCCCGTCCGGATCGGTGGCGGCAAGCCGTACCTGCCGCTCTTCTTTCTCCCCGATGGCTGCCGATCCGGCGAAGCCGAGCGAGAGGATGCGCGGCGCCCGGTTCGGCCCGCCCGGCACCGTGCCGCCCCAGGCGCCGGCCATCACCTCCACGGTCTCGGTCCATTCGCCGGTGGGCAGAAACAGGGAATACCAGGTGGGGGTCACCTCCTGCTTCTGGCCCCATAGAAATGGCAGGACACCCACGCCCGCGAGCCGGGCCGCCACAAGGTAGCGCTGCGTGCGGGCGGCCTTCTCGCTGGATGTGAGCTCCTGTCGCGCCCCCCAGGGCATGCGCTGAGCATCCCAATGACCAAGCGGTCCCATCTCCGTCAGGATCACCGGGCCGGTCCAGCCCTGCGCCCGGGCGCGGGCGAGAACCGTCAGCAGGCCGTCGCCGTAGCCGTTGATACCGAGCACGTCGATGCTCGGGGCGAGGCGCTTGAGGGTCGCTGCCTTCTCGCCCCCCAGTTCCGCCACCACCGCCATGGTGGGGTGCTGGCCGTCCAGCGTCTTGACCAGCTTCGCTGCCTCCTCGATGGCGGGCCAGACCGGCATGGCCTCTTCCGGGGATAGCTCGTTCTCCACCTCGTTGCCGATGCCCCACATGAGCAGGGCGGGATGGGTGCGGTATCGCTCCACCATATGGCGCAGCGCCTCGAGTTGCGCGCTCACCGCGCCTCGGTTCGCGTAATCGAAGCCGAGGCGGGGATGCCCCATCCAGAAGCCGACGATCACCTTCAGCCCCGCGCGCTGGGCGGCGTCGAGAATTTCACCGGGCTCCTGGCCATAGGTGCGCAGCACGTTGGCGCCGAGGGCCTTGAGCTCGACGAGGCGGGTCTCCCCGCTGGCGCCGTTGGGCACGAACGGGCGGCCGTCCACCAGGATCTCCGTGCCGCGCACGCTGACCTGGGCCGCGTGAAGCGGAAGCGGGAGGAGGAGGGCACAAAAGGCAAGGAGGGAGGCTGCACGCACGGAAGGCGACTCGTGTTGAAAGGCGGGGCATGACTGCATTGCACCATGAAGGGTGCGAGACAGGGGCCGCAACATCAACTTATTGTGGGTGTTGCAAATCGTTTCAAGCGCCGGCACGTGGCGCCCAAACGGCGGTGCGTCCAAGCCGCGGTGCGCCAACGACGCCGCAGCCAACGAGAATGGGAGGACCTCGCTCCATGAACCTCGCGCGGAAGCTCAAGGCCCGGGCGGCCGAGGGGCGGCCTGTCCGCGTCGGCCTCATCGGCGCCGGCAAGTTCGGCTCCATGTTCCTGTCCCAGGTGCGCACCACACCCGGCATGCATCTGTATGGCATCGCCGACCTCTCCCGCGACCGCGCCGTCGCGGCGCTGAAGTCCACGGGGTGGGATGCGGACACGGCTGTGACGCGGGATTTCGACGATGCCCGCCGCACCGGCCGCACGGTGGTGACCGAGGATGCCACGGCCCTCATCGCCGCCGATGAACTCGAAGTGGTGGTGGACGCCACCGGCAGCCCGGCCGCGGGCATCCGCCATGCGCTGGCCGCCATCGCCCACCGACGGCACGTCGTGATGGTGACGGTGGAGGCGGACGTGCTCGCCGGTCCCCTCCTTGCCCGCAGGGCACAGGCGGCAGGCGTCGTCTATGCGGCGGCCTATGGCGATCAGCCGGCCCTCGTCTGCGACATGGTGGACTGGGCCGAGACCTGCGGCTTCCGCGTGGTGGCGGCGGGCAAGGGCACGCGGCATCTGCCGGCCTTCCACGGTTCCACGCCGCAGACCGTGTGGGACAACCTCGCCATCCCGCGGGAGATGGCCGAGGCAGGCGGCATGAATCCGCAGATGTTCAATTCCTTCGTCGACGGCACCAAATCGGCCATCGAGATGGCCGCCATCTCCAACATGACCGGCCTGAAGGCGCCGCGCGACGGACTGCTCTTCCCGCCCTGCGGCGTGGACGACCTTCCGCGCCTGCTGAAGCCCCGCGCCGATGGCGGCGTGCTGGAGGAGGCGGGCATGGTCGAGGTGGTCTCCTCCCTGGAGCTCGACGGGCGGCCGGTGTTCCGCGACCTGCGCTGGGGAGTCTATGTGGTGCTGGAGGCCGACCCTTCCGCCCGCGGCGACTATGCCCGGCGCTGCTTCAAGGAATACGGCATGGTGACCGATCCGTCCGGTCGCTACACGGCACTCTACCGGCCCTATCACCTCATCGGGCTGGAACTCGGCGTGTCGGTGGCGGCTGCGGCCTTGCGGGGCGAGGCGACGGGCTCCGCCATCGGCTTCTTCTCCGATGTCGCCGCCACCGCCAAGCGCGATCTCGCCGCCGGCGAAAGGCTGGACGGGGAAGGGGGCTATACCGTCTACGGCAGGATCATGCGGGCGGAGGATTCCCTTCGGGCGGGGGCGCTGCCCATCGGTCTTGCCCACAATGTGGTGCTGAAGCGCCCCGTGACGAAGGGCGGAACGGTGGGCTGGGCCGATGTGGAGATGGCCGACAGCGACACCGTGCGCATCCGCCGCGAGATGGAGGCGGCCTTCCGGTCGGCGCCGCAGCGCCTCAGCGCCTGATGCCGGTACGGCGCGCGGCGCACCCATGAAAAACGGCCGGTCCCGTCCGGGGCCGGCCGCATGCTTGTCGCGAGGTCGGTGTCACGCCACCGCGCGGCGGCCACCGGGGATGAGGGCGGCGGGCCTCAGCGCATAGGCGCCCTCGCCGGCCAGGGCCAGGGTCAGCGACGCCACCACGAGGAAAGCGGGATATTCCCAGCCACCGCCGGCCACCGAGAACACCCAGCCGTTGGGGGCGTGGTAGTTGAGGGCGCCGAGCATGATCGGAATGAGCAGAATGGCCACCTGCCGGGCGTAGATGCCGGCCACGATCAGGATGCCGCCGATCAGTTCCACGGCGATGATCGGAAGGGCGAGCGCGGGGGGCATGCCGATCTTGGTCAGGAAGCCGGCGAAGCCCGGCACGGTGAAGACGAACACCTTCAACAGCGCGTGCGAGATCCACATGAGGCCGAGCGCGAGGCGAAGGAGGAGAAGGCCGTAGGGAGCGGTGCGGGGGTCAACCATGGGAGGAGTCTCCGGTTCAAGGTGACTATCGATCTAGCTTTCGCAGCGACGCAAAGCCATACTTATAAAAACCAGATCAAACTTGCATCGGTGCAATTCAAATGATTGCGTGGGATGATTTCCGCCTGGTGCGGGCCATTGCCGAGAGCGGGACGCTCGCCGGAGCGGCGGAGCAGCTGGGCGTGAACCATTCCACGGTCTTTCGCCGCCTCGGGACGCTGGAGGAGCAACTGGGTGCACGCCTGTTCGAGCGGGCCCGCTCCGGTTACGTGGTGACCCCCACGGGCGAGGAGATGGTCCGCCTTGCCGAGCGCATGGGCGAGGAGGTGACCGCCGTGGAGCGGCGCATCACCGGGCAGGACCTGCGCCCCTCCGGCGAATTGCGCGTCACCACCAATGACACGCTGCTCGTGCACATGCTGACCCCGGTTTTCGCCTCCTTCCGCGCGGCCTATCCGGAAATCCGGCTGGACGTGGTCATTTCCAACCAGTCGCTCAGCCTGTCCAAGCGCGACGCCGACGTAGCCGTGCGCGCCAGCGACCGTCCGGGGGATACGCTGGTCGGGCGGAGGATTGCTTCCATCGCCTGGGGCATCTATTGCCGTGCGGACCTGGCGCCGAAGGAGCCGCTCGTCACCGGCGACCTGCGCCGGTTCGACTGGATCGGCTTCTCCGACAATCTCGGCTCCATCAAGCCGGCCAAATGGCTGCGCGAGCGGGTGGGCGAGGAAAAGCTCGTCTACCGCATCAATACGGTGCTGGGATTGGCCGAGGCGGCGGCGGCGGGCATTGGCCTCGCCGTGCTGCCGTGTTTCATCGCGGCGGTGACGCCGGGCCTCGTCCAGCTCATCGGCCCACAGGCTGAGATGGAATCGGGCCTCTGGCTGCTCACCCACCCGGACATCAAGTCGACCGCGCGGGTGCGCACCTTCATGGAGCATGCGGGTCGGGAGCTGGGTCGCATGCGCCCGCGTATCGAGGGCCGGCAGGCGCCGGACACAACCGCCCCGGGCGCGCCGGCCACCGAGCCGGGCGTTCCCGCCTGAAGCGCGGCGAGGAATGAACCGGGGAGCGAACCGGAGCGAGAACCTGGCCCGCTGCCCTGCTATTCGGCTGAAGCTTCCGCCGGGCTGCGCGCCTTCGACTTGGAGCGGCGCGAGGCCACCTGCTGGCGCTCCGTGCCGAAGCTGACGAAGTCGCACCACATGGTCTGCACTCCCGACAGCGAGCCGCGGAAGGTGGTGGTGCTGGTCTTCACCAGGTCGAAGCAAGGCTCGAAGGTCATGCCCTTGACGAAGCCGCACACCGCCTCGCCCCGCACGCGCAGCGTGTTGGGCGGCAGGCGGACAAAGCGGGGAGCATTGTCCCGGATGGTGATGATGCCGGCGACGGAGCCGTCGGGATACACCCGTCCAGACCCCTTCGTTCCCTCGAAGCAGTTGAACGTGAAATTGCGGCCGACGACGAATTCCCGCGCCTGATCGGCAGTGAGCTGCTGGGCGGCGGCCGGAGCCGACGCCAATGCGGCGAAGCCCAAGGCCGCGAGAAGCGTGCTGCGCATGGCTCGTTCGCGAATACCTGTTGATCTTGTACCACGTTGCGCAGACGGGGCCTGCTTTTGTCAAGAGTCGTGGCGCCACAGGGAGCCGGAAGCGCCCGGCGGGGTGTCGATTTCCGGCGGGCGTGTTGTTCCGGTCCGCCGTCAGGCGGGCAGGGGCGCGCGCTCCACGGGGCGTTCCTTGATCGGCAGGTTGATGGCCGCCGAGGCGAAGGAAAGGGCCACCGAAAGCCACCACACCCAGTTGTAGGAGCCCGTCGCCACGTAGAGCTTGCCACCCAGCCATACCCCCAGGAAGCCGCCGACCTGGTGGGAGAAGAAGGCAAATCCGTAGAGCATCGCCATGTAGCGGGTGCCGAACATCAGCATCACGAGGCTGGACGTGGGCGGCACGGTGGACAGCCAAAGGAAGCCCATGGCCGCGCCGAACATGTAGCAGGAGAGTTGCGTGATCGGCGTGAGCACGAATAGTGCGATGGCCACCCCGCGCCCGGCATAGATCCAGGCGAGCAGCCACTTGCGTGACATGCGGTTGGTCAGGTAGCCGGCGGTGAGCGAGCCGAAGATGTTGAACAGGCCGATAAGCGCCAGCGTGTAGGCGCCCACCGTGAGGCTCATGCCGTTGTCCACGAGGAAGGCCGGCATGTGCACGGTGATGAAGGCGAGCTGGAAGCCGCAGGTGAAGAAGCCAAGCACGAGCAACACGTAGCTCGGGTGCCGGAGCGCCTCGCCGATGGCGGCACCGATGCCCTGCTGCGGCGCGTGGGCGGGGCCCGTCGTCTGCCGCTGGGCCGCCCCGCGCGTCGCCAGCGCGAGGGAGAAGGGCATCACCAGCAGCATGGAGACACCGAACACGATCAGCGTCTCGTGCCAGCCGATGGAGTCCATGAGCCCACGGGTGAGCGGCGGGAACAGGAACTGGCCGAACGAGCCAGCCGCCGTCGCCGCGCCGAAGCCGATGGACTTCCACTCGTTGGGCAGGATCTTGCCGAAGGCCGCGAGCACCAGGTTGAAGGATGCGGCCGAGAGGCCGAAGCCCACCAGCACGCCGGCGCTGAGGTGGAGCAGGCCGGGCGTGGTGGCATAGGCCATCAGCACGAGGCCGGCGGCGTAGACCAGGGCGCCGACGCACATGACGCGGACGGTGCCGAATCGGTCCGCCACGGCGCCGGCGAAGGGCGAGCCCACGCCCCAAAGCAGGTTCTGGATGGCGACGGAAAAGCCGAACACGTCACGGCCCCAGCCGAATTCCTGCGACATGGGCAGCAGGAACAGCCCGAACACGGAGCGCGGGCCGAAGGTGATGAGGGCGACCGCGCAGCCCGCGATCACGATGAGGATGGCGGGAATCGCGGCGCGCCCGCTCCCGGCAGGGATGGGCGTGGAAGATGAGGACGACATGAACGCGCTCGCTGTGCCGCCCGGAAGGGCGTTTCACAGCTATTCTAGGGGGACTGGCGCCTCCAATGAAAATCAATATTCGTCAACGCATCCATGAAACAATCTCATGAATGCCCGGGCGGCCGTGGGAGACCGCCCGGGCATCGCCGCATTTTCAGCCGCGGCGGGGGCCCTCGCCGCGCGGGCCGTGATGACCGCCCATGCCATGAAAGTTCTGCCGGATCAGCACGTTGAGGCGATGCTTTTGGGCGTCGTCGAGGGTCTTGTAGAGCGGATCGGCCGCGTCGGCGATCTTGCGCAGGTCGGCTGCGCTGGCGTCCATGCGGGTTGCCATGGCGCGCATGCGGGCAATGGGATCAGGCGCGGTGTTCGCCTGCCTTGCCGCCTCGCGGGCCGTGCGCGCCTGATCGCGGCGCGCCGCCCGATCCTTGGACACGTCTTTCAGCGTGGCCTCGACGCTCGGCCACAGCTTTTCCTGGTCCGGGGTGAGCTTCAGGGCGGTCTTGAGCGCGGCGAGGCGCGCGTCGGTGAGGATGACGCGATCCTCGGCGGTCGGCTGCCAGCGAGCGGTGCGATCCGCCCCGGCATTGGAATTGGCGGCGTACGTCGCTGCAGAGCCGGCGATGAGCGCAGCGGCGGTGGCGGCAATGACGGCTCGTTTCATGTGAAGTCCTCCTTCAAGGGACGAAGGAAGGATCGGCGCAGTAGCCCCTGCGAGCAACTTAAAGTTCTGTAATTAAACAAATGTAGCAAGGCGTTACACAATTCCGGGCGCCGCAAGGACATCGCCACGCCATAGACGTGATGCCGCCACAACTGTTACGCGGCCGCGCCTTCGCCCACGAGAACCTTCGTGTCGAGAGAGAGAACGGCCGCCGTGCCGTTGGCATAGCCCCGGCGCTCCATTTCGCAGCGCCAGGCGCCCGGCGTGCCCGAGATGCGGTAGAGGCAATATCCGCCGGGACCGCGATCATCGTCCGGCCCGGCGGAGGCGGAGGGCACCCCGACCACCGGAATGGCGCCGCCCGTCGCCGGAATGTGGCCGAGGGAGGCGCGATGGTCATGACCGTGCAGCACCAGTTCCGCCCCGGCCTCGGCCAGCACGGCGCGCACCGCAGCCGCATTGCGCAGGTCACGATGGAAGGGGCGCTCGCCCACCGGCGGATGGTGGATCATCACCACGCGGAACAGCCCTTCCGACTTGAGCGTCGCGAGCAGGGCCGCGAGGCGCGCGCGCTGGCCCCGGTCCACCTCGCCGCTGGCCAGGAACACCGCGGTGGGCACGGCGGTGGAAACCCCCACCACCGCCACCGGCCCCCGGCGCCGCACATAGGGAAAGGCGTCCACGTCCACCGGCGTGTGCGGATGGGTGTCGTCGCCGGCGAGGAAGGGGGCCCAGTGCTCGAGATGGTAGTGCATGGCCGAGCGCACATAGGCGTCGTGGTTGCCCGGCACCACGCTCACCTGGTCCGGGGTACCCAGCGAGGCGAGGAAGGTGGCACCGGTGTCGAATTCCGCCGGCAGGCTCACGTTCACCAGGTCGCCGGTGACGCAGATGTGGTCCGGCTGCTGGGCGATGAGGTCGTCGATGAGCGGGGTGAGGGTGGCCGCCCCGAAATTGCGCCGCCGCGCGCCGATCCAGTTCATCATCCCGAAAAAGCGCTTGCCCAGCAGCTCCGAGATCCGCGCCTCGGGTATGGGGCCGAGGTGAGGATCGGAGAGATGGGCGATACGGAACATGAGGCAGACCTCCGGGCGCGGACGCCGGGCCTTATAGCAGATCGCAGCTGGAGCGGACGGGCGGGAGTTTCCCCGCGCGCCGGGAAGGGGCTTCGAGTGCGGGACCCCGGAAATCCGGTCTCGCCCCTCTCAGCCCCGGCCGGCGCTCAGTGGGCGCGCGACAGGCAGAAGTCCACCGCCTCCATCAGGGCGTCCTTGGCCGCGCACGCCGGGAAGAGAGCCAGCGCGTCCTTGGAGATGGCGCCGTAATGGCGGGCCCGTTCCACGGTGTCGGCGATGGCCCGGTGCTTGGTGAGCAGGCCGATGGCCTGGGCGAGGTCGGCATCACCCGATTCGCCCTTCTCGAGGCAGCGCTGCCAGAATGCACGCTCCTTCTCGTCGCCGCGGCGGAAGGCCAGCAGCACGGGCAGGGTGATCTTGCCCTCGCGGAAGTCGTCGCCCACGTTCTTGCCGAGCTTGGCCTGGCTGCCGCCATAGTCCAGGGCGTCGTCCACCAGCTGGAAGGCGATGCCGAGATTCATGCCGTAGGAGCGGCAGGCCGCCTGCTCCGCCTTGGGCCGCTGGCCGAGCACCGCCCCCACCTCGCAGGCGGCGGCGAACAGCTCGGCGGTCTTGCCTCGGATCACGGCGAGGTAGTCGTCCTCGGAGGTATGGGTGTTCTTGGCGGCCGCGAGCTGCATCACCTCGCCCTCGGCGATGACGCAGGCGGCGTTGGAGAGGATGTCGAGGCAGGTGAGGGAGCCCACCTCTACCATCATCTTGAAGGCCTGGCCGAGCAGGAAGTCACCCACCAGCACGCTCGCCTCGTTGCCCCAGAGCTTGCGGGCGGCCAGCTTGCCGCGGCGCATGTCGCTCTCGTCCACCACGTCGTCATGCAGCAGCGTGGCGGTATGCATGAACTCCACGGAAGCCGAGAGCTTGATGTGGCCGTCGCCCCGGTAGCCGGAGAGCGCCGCGCAGGCGAGCGTCAGCATCGGCCGCAGCCGCTTGCCGCCCGACGAGATGAGGTGGTTGGCCACCTCGGGAATCATCGCCACGTCGGAGCCCGTGCGCGCCAGGATGGCGGCGTTCACGCGCTCCATATCCGCCTTCACCAGGGCCACCAGGGCCTCGATGGAGGGCTCGTTCGGCTCGAACGGAAGGACTAGCGCCAAGAAACGCTCCCGCTTGTCATTCTTTGGGCCGCACCATAGGGATGCTGACGGGTTCCGTGCAAGCTCCGGCAGGCCGTCTTTCGTCGGCACGGGCGGGCACATTGCCGCGACGTCGGGTGGTATATGATGCAGGAGCTGGTGCGGACCAACGATCTGGTGCTGCTCGGCGCCATCGAGGCGCTTTTTACCTCCGCCGATATCGGGCACATGGTCGCGGATCAGTACATGAGCGCCATGGAGGGCTATATCGGCATTCTTCCCCGCCGGCTTCTGGTCGTCGACGAGGACGCCGTTCGCGCCCGCCGCCTCTTGAAGGAGGCCGGCTTCGGCGCGGCGCTCCGCGATGGAGACTGACGCCGCGTCGACCGGCGGCGTGACCGTCGACGGTGTGCTCGATGGCCGACTTACGCTGCGTCAACTCCGTGACGGGCACCGGGTGGGGCACGATGCGCTCCTGCTCGCCGCCCTCGCGCCGGCCGACCGGCGCCGCGCCATCGACCTCGGCGCAGGGGTCGGCAGCGCCGGCCTCGCCTTCCTCGTGCGTGTCCCGCAGGCCTCCGCCGCGCTGGTGGAGGTGGTGCCCGAACTCGCCGCCCTGGCGCAGGAAAACGTCGCGCTGAACGGCCTTGCCGGCCGGGCACGGGTCGTCGCCGCCGACGTACTGGCGCTCGCACGCCCGTCCGGCCCGCCGGAGCCTGCGGCCGGGGCCGCGGACCTCGCGCTGATGAACCCGCCCTTCAACGCCGAGACGCGCCATCGCACCTCTCCCCATGACGGTCGCGCCCGTGCCCACATGGCCGGGGAAGGGCTGCTGGAGGACTGGGTGCGGGCCGCCGACCGCTGCCTCGCCGCGCGCGGCGTGCTGTGCCTGATCCATCGGCCCGAAGCGTTGGCGGAGGTGCTCGCGGCGCTCCATGGCCGCTTCGGCGCGGTGGAGATCCTGCCGGTTCACCCGCGCCCCGACCGGCCGGCGGTGCGGATCCTCGTCCGCGCGGTCAAGGGGCGTCGCACGCCGCCCATCTTGCTGCCGGGGCTCGTCCTGGCCGAGCGCGACGGGAGCGCGACGCGGGCGGCCGCGGCGGCGCTGCGGGACGGCCGCGGCTTGCTCGCGCCTTGAGCCGGTGGCTGCGACCTCCTACATCTTGGGGCATGGCCGACACCCTTCTCTCCTCCCTTTCGCGCCGTGCCCGCGGCATCCTTCCGAAAAAGTGGCGCCGGGACCTCCCCGTGGTGCCCGTGGTGCGGCTGTCCGGCCCCATCGGCATGTCGACGCCCTTCAGCCAGAGCCTCACCCTCGCCGGCATTTCCAAGGTCCTCGACAAGGCGTTCGCGGTGAAGGGCGCGCCGGCGGTGGCGCTGCTGATCAATTCGCCGGGCGGCTCGCCGGTGCAGTCGCACCTGATCTTCCGCCGCATCCGGGCGCTGGCGCAGGAAAAGGAGAAGCACGTCTTCGCCTTCTTGGAGGATGCGGCGGCCTCGGGCGGCTACATGATCGCCTGCGCGGCCGACGAGATCTTCGCCGATCCCTGTTCAATCGTCGGTTCCATCGGCGTGGTGACGGCGGGCTTCGGTTTCGACAAGGCCATCGAGAAACTGGGAATCGAGCGCCGCGTCTTCACCGCCGGCGAGCGCAAGGTGACGCTCGACCCCTTCCGCCCGACCCGGCCCGAGGACGTGGAGCGGCTCGACACGCTGCTGAAGGAACTGCACACGGTGTTCGTGGACCTCGTGCGCTCCCGACGCGGCGATGCCCTCGTCGGGGAAGACGAGCAGCTCTTCACCGGCGAGTTCTGGCTCGGCACCCAGGCGGCGGGCCTCGGCCTCGTGGACGGCCTCGGCGACGTGCGCGGCATCCTCAAGGCCCGCTACGGCGAGGATGTCCTGATGCCGCTGGTGCAAGGCTCCTCCCCCTTCTTCCTGCGCCGGCCCAGCGGCTTTGCCGGCGGTCTCGCCCGCTCCGCGGCCGAGGGGGTGATCGGCGCGGCGGAAGAGCGCGCCCTGTGGGCCCGGCTCGGGCTCTGACCGGCCAAATGACGCGAGATGCTCGCCAAATGGGCGCGAGATGAACGTGTCGCGGGATGAACGTGGCGCGAGATGAGGCAGAACGGGCGCCTGCCTTTTTCTTCTCCTTTTCCCCGCAAGCGCCTGCGGTTACAGGGAAGCCATGACCAGCCCCGAGACCAGCGGTCCCGCAGACACGCTCTTCATTGCTGTTGCCCAGCTCAACCCGACGGTGGGCGACGTGGCCGGCAATCTCGCCCTCGCCCGGCGCACCGCGGCCAGCGCCCGCGACGCGGGGGCGGACCTCGTGGTCTTCCCGGAGCTGTTCATCTCCGGCTATCCACCGGAAGACCTCGTGCTGAAGCCGGCTTTCCAGCAGGCCTGCCGCGCCGCCATCGAGACGCTCGCGGACGAGAGCGTGGATGGCCCGGCCCTGCTCATCGGTTCTCCCTGGGTGGATGAGGGGCGGCTCCACAATTCCGTGCTGCTGCTGGAAGAGGGCCGCATCTCCGCCATCCGCCACAAGGTGGACCTGCCCAATTACGGGGTGTTCGACGAAAAGCGCGTGTTTGCCGCCGGTCCCCTGCCGGGACCGATCCCGTTCAGGGGCGTGCGCCTCGGCGTGCCCATCTGCGAGGACATCTGGGGTCCGGACGTGGTGGAATGCCTCACCGAGACCGGCGCCGAGATCCTGATCGTGCCCAACGGCTCGCCCTATCGCCGCTCGGTCTATGCCGAGCGCGAGAATACGGTGGTGGCGCGCGTGGTGGAGAGCAACCTGCCGCTGCTCTATGTGAACCAGGTGGGCGGGCAGGACGAACTGGTCTTCGACGGCGCCTCGTTCGCCCTCAATCCCGATCGCTTCCTCGCCCTGCAATTCCCTGGCTTCATGGAGCGGGTGCGGCTCTCCAGGTGGCAGCGCTTCGAGAACGGCTGGAAGTGCCTCGGCGCCAACATGGCGGACCGCATCGAGGGCGATCAGGCGGACTATGCCGCCTGCGTCGTGGGCCTGCGCGACTACGTGAACAAGAACCGCTTTCCCGGCGTGGTGCTGGGTCTCAGCGGCGGCATCGACAGCGCGCTCGTCGCCGCCATGGCGGTGGATGCGCTGGGGCCGGAGCGGGTCCACTGCATCATGCTGCCCTATCGCTACACGTCGCAGGAAAGCCGGTCGGACGCCGCCGCCGTCGCCGAGGCGCTCGCGGTGCGCTACGACATCGTGCCCATCGCCGCGGCGGTCGAGGGGGTCGAGGCAACGCTGGCGCCGCTGTTCGCGGGCACCCGGCGCGACGTGACGGAGGAGAACCTCCAGTCCCGCGTGCGCGGCGCCCTGCTCATGTCGGTGTCCAACAAGTTCGGGTCGCTGGTGCTGACCACCGGCAACAAGTCCGAGATGTCCACCGGCTACGCTACGCTCTACGGCGACATGAACGGCGGCTTCAACCCCGTAAAGGACCTCTACAAGAGCGAGGTGTTCCGCCTCGCCCGCCTGCGCAACCGCTGGAAGCCGGCGGACGCGCTCGGCCCCGATGGCCTCGTCATCCCCGAGCGGGTCATCGACAAGGCGCCCACGGCGGAACTCGCGGAGGGCCAGAAGGACGAGGATTCGCTGCCGCCCTACGCCGAGCTCGACGCCATCCTCGAACGCCTCGTGGAGCGGGAGGAGCCGGTGGCGAAGGTGATCACCGACGGCTTCGACGCGCAGACGGTGACGCGGGTGGAGCGCCTCCTCAACACCGCCGAATACAAGCGCCGGCAGGCGGCGCCGGGGGTGAAGGTCACGGGGCGCAATTTCGGCCGCGGCCGGCGCTATCCCGTCACCAACCGCTTCAGCGAGGGCTGAGGGCAGGGCTCCGCCCGCCGCCTGTCGTGTGCATCCTACCGCCACGGTTGCGGTGGAAAAGTTCGTTTAGAATTGCGAACTTAAGTCTGCTAGGCTCGCGCTGGTGCGGCCGGGAGGGCGTATCCGCCAGGTTGGTTCGACCTGGTCGGTGACGTCACCTCCGAGACGGCCGGCGGAACGGGTGCGCGTGCGATGGATGAATGGGTGCTGCTCGGTCTGGTGGTCCTCGCCTTTCCGGTGATGACGCTGGTGGCGTTCGTGCTGTCGCTGACCCATCGCGGACGCATTCGCCTGCTGGAGGAAAAGGTCGTGGCGCTGGAGGCGCAGGTCGCCGCGCGGGCCTTCGCGCCGCCCGCGGCCGCGCCCCTCGCCGCAGCTCCCGTGGCCCGTCCCCCGGAGGCGCCGGCCGAGCCCGCGCCTGAACATATCCTGCCGCCGGAGCCCGCTCCCGAGCCGGCCGACGCATCCATGCCGCTGCAGGACGTGACACAGCCGCCGCCCTTCGCCCGGCCTGACGCGCCCTCCGCGCCGGGCGCCCCGCCCGCGCCGCCTGCCTGGGCGCCGGGCGACCTCAAGGAACGCCTCGCCGGGTTCGAGGAGAAGGTCGGCGCGCGCTGGGCCGTGTGGGTCGGCGGGCTCGCGCTGGCGCTGGGCGGTGTCTTCCTGGTGCGTTTCGCCGTGGAGCAGGATCTCATCGGCCCCGCCGCGCGGGTGGGATTCGGCCTGCTGCTCGCCGCCCTCCTGCTGGCCGCCGGGGAATGGCTGCGGCGCAAGGACCGCAAGGCGGGCTTCGAGGGCGTGCCGACGGCCCAGGGCTACATTCCCGACGTGCCGAGCGTGCTCACCGCCGCGGGGACCATGACCGCCTTCGGCAGTCTCTATGCCGCCTACGAGCTCTATCACCTGATCCCGCCGCAGGTGGCGTTCCTGCTGCTGGCGGCGACGGGCATCGCGACGCTCCTCGCGGCGCTGCTGCACGGGCCGGCGCTGGCGGCGCTCGGCTTCGTCGGCGCGGCGGTGACGCCCTTCCTCATCACCACCAGCGACCCCAATGCCTGGGGCGTGGCGCTGCTCGTCGCCGCCGTGGCGGGGAGCGCGCTTGGTGTCGCGCGGGTGCGGCGCTGGGCGTGGCTTGCCTATCTCGCCATCGCCGGCGTGGTGGCCTGGGGGCTGACCCTCGTCGTCTTCGACGTGCCGCAGGCGGTGAGTGCCTCCGGGGCCCTGGGCCTCGTGCTGCTGGCGTTCACCGTGCTCCTGCTCGCCCCCGGGCTGCTGTGGGGACCACAGGCCGGGCCGCGGCCGGATCCGGTGTCCTCCCTCGGCGCGACCGGCGCGCTGGCGGTGACGGCAGCGGCGGCCGTCTCCGGGCATGTGGCGGCGGCGCCGCTCGCGCTGTTCGTGCTCTGCGCCATCGGGGTGCTCGCCCTGGCCTGGCGGGTGCGGCCGGCCACCTTCGCCACCCTGGCCATCGCGCTGCTGGCGCCCGCCATCCTCACCCAGTGGGTGTTTCCGGCCGAGCCGGGCACGGCGCTCGCCCCGGCGGGGCCCATGGCCGGCGCCCTGCCGGAGCCGGCGCGGCTCTCGGTGGGCCATTTCGTCACCTATGGCTTCGGCATGGGGGCCCTTCTGCTCGGCTTCGGCCTTGGCGGCGCGCGGCGGCGCGGGCGGGGCGTGTTCGCGCTGGGCTGGGCGGTGGCGGGCACCCTCGGCCCGGTGCTGATGCTCATCGCCGCCTATGCCCGCCTCGCCGAGCTGGAGCGCAGCCTGCCCTTCGCCGCGCTGGCGCTGGCGCTGGCCTTCGTCTTCACCCTGGCATCCGAGATGCTGACCAAGGCCGGCCGGCGCAACGGGGCGACGGTGTTCGCCGCCGGCGGCGTGGTCAGCCTCGCCCTCGCCCTCACCTTCGCGCTGGAGAAGGGCTGGCTCACGGTGAGCCTCGCCCTGGCGGCGCTCGGAGTGGCCTGGGTGTCCACCCAGCGGCCGCTGCCGGGAATGCGGCAGTTCTCCGCCGCCCTCGCAATGGTGGTGCTGGCGCGCATCGTGTGGCTGCCCACCATCGCCGGGGGCGATCCGGGCGCGACCCCCATTTTCAACTGGCTGCTGTGGGGCTATGGCGTGCCGGCCCTGGCCTTCGCCGGCGCGGCCTTCCTGCTGGCGAAGGGCGGGGACGACTGGAGCCGGCGGGTGCACGAATGCCTCGCGCTGCTGTTCGCCGTGCTGCTCGTCGCGTTCGAGGTGCGCCATCTCGCCCACGGGGGCGATGTTTATGCGCCGGGCACACGCCTGTTCGAGACCGGGCTGCTCGCCGCCATCTATGGTGCCTATGCGGTGGGCCTGTCGCGCCTCGCCACGGTGACCGGGCGCTGGCTGTACCGGCTGTTTTCCGATCTGGTCGCCGCGTTCGCGGCGCTTTGCGCGGTGGCGGGCCTTCTTGGCAACAATCCCTTTGCCACCGGGCAGGGCGTCGGCGGGCCGGTGTTCAACGACCTCCTCCTCGCCTATGCGCTTCCGGCGGCGCTGGCCCTCGGCTTCGCGGCGATGCAGCCGCCCGGGCGGGCCCAGGCGCGGCTCGCCGCCCGGGCGCTGGCAGTGGTGCTGGCGCTGGCCTACGTCACCTTCCAGGTGAGCCGGCTGTTCCAGGGGCCGGTGCTCGATGCGGACGCCATCACGTCGGGCGAGTGGTACGCCTATTCCGCCGCGTGGCTCGCCTTCGGCATCCTGCTCCTCGCCGTCGGCTTGTGGCGCGGCTCGCGGACCCTGCGCCTCGCCTCGGCGGCGGTGATGGTCGCCACTGTCGTCAAGGTGTTCGTGTCCGACATGGCGGATCTGGAGGGGGTCCTGCGGGCCCTGTCCTTCATCGGCCTCGGCCTGGTGCTGGTGGCCATGGGCTGGCTCTACCAGCGCCTGCTGGCGCGGGAGAAGCCACCGGCGGCCGCCTCGGGCCCGGCCGCTTCAGGTCCGGCCGCTTCAGGTCCGGGCGAAGCCGCCTCCTGAGGCCCGGCCTCAGCCGCGCGGGCCGAAGACGATGACGGCCGCTCCGGCGAGGCATAGGAGCGCGCCGGTCGCGTCCCAGCGATCGGGGCGCACGCCTTCCACCGCCCACAGCCAGGCTAGGGAGGCAAGGATGTAGACGCCGCCATAGGCGGCAAAGGCACGGCCTGCCGCGTCCGCCTCCACGAAGGTCAGCGCATAGGCAAAACCGGCGAGGCTGCCGACGCCGGCGAGTAGCCACCATGGCGAGCCGCCGAGCCGCACCACATGCCAGAAGGCGAAGCAGCCGGCGATTTCCCCGAGGGCGGCGAGCAGGAAAGCCGGCAGCGTCATCTCGTCACCTCAGCACCGTGGGCTTGACCCACCAGGTGGGTTCCTGCGCCAGCACGCGCCGTGCCAGCGCCGCGGCCGTGCGGCAGGTGTCGGTGAGGGCGAATACGGTGGCGCCGGAGCCGGACATGCGCACGAAGCGGGCCTCGGGCGAGGCCGCGAGGATCCCCATCGCGCGGGCGATCTCCGGCGCGAGGCGCATCGCCGGCGGCTCGAGATCGTTGGGGATCGCGGCGAGGACGGCGGCCAGCGCGGACCGTTCGCGCGGCAGGGCTGGCGGATGGGCGGGGCCGGGCAGGTCCTCGCCCGGCGCGAGGCCGAGGGCGCGGAACACGGCGGGGGTGGGCACGCCGACGCCGCAATTCACCAGCACGGCGGGCAGCAGGGGAAGCGCGAGCGGGGCGGAGAGACGATCGCCCACGCCGGTCATCATCCGCGCCTTGGGATCAAGGCATACCGGTACGTCGGAGCCGGTGGCGCGGGCGGCCTCGAACAGGCGCGGATCGTCCGGCGCCAAGCCGTTCAGCGCGCCGAGCAGTCGCAGCGCCGCCGCCGCGTCGGACGAGCCGCCACCAAGCCCGGCCGCCACCGGCAGGCGCTTCTCCAGGACGAACGCCCCCAACCGCGCCTCGGGCACCGCCTCGCTGAAGGCGCGGGCGGCGCGCAGCACCAGATTGTCCGCGTCCGCGCCGGCGAGCGCCGCCGTAGGGCCCGCCACCGCAAGCGAAAGCGGGCACTCCGGTATCAAGGTCAAGAGGTCGCCCGCGCCGGCGAAGGCCACGAGGCTCGCGAGATCGTGAAACCCGTCCGCCCGCCGCCCCGTGACCCGCAGCGTCAGGTTGATCTTGGCCGGTGCGCGGGCGCGAAGCATGTCCATGGTCGGGGCTTATGCCGCGACGGCGACGGTGCGGCAAGGCGGCAGCGGCGCCACGCGGCGGCGCGTGTGTGCACCCGCAAAACTTGCGGCAGCCCGGGAAAGCCGCCATCCTCCCGCCATCTCGCCGTGGTGGATGGCACATTCGTTTCCCCCGGCCGGCACTTCAGGACACGCGATCGGTGACGAATTCACGCCCCTTCTTCTCCGTGGCCCTGGCTGCGGGATTTGCTGCAGTGCTTCATTTCGCCGGGCCGGCTCGCGCTGATACGCCGCCGGACGTGGACGCATCGCTCACCGGAAGCTACCTCGCAGCGCGCCTCGCCATTTCCGAGCGGGACAACGACGCGGCCATCACCTATCTGCGCAACCTGCTGCGGCTCGATTCGCGCAACGACGAGATCGTCGAGCGCACCTTCTACCTCATGCTCGTCGACGGCCAGATCGACGAGGCGATGAAGCTCACCGATCGCCTGATCAAGACGGACCGGACCAATCGGATCGCGCGGCTCGCGCTGGCGGTGCGGGCCATCCGCAAGGGCCACTACCAGAGTGCGCGCACTCATCTCGCCCTTTCGGTGGCCGGGCCGGTGGGCGATCTCACCAAGACCCTCCTCGCCGCCTGGACCCTCCTCGGCACCGGCAACGCCAAGGGCGCGGTTGAGCATCTCGACCGCCTCGAAGGCCCGGCCGGGTCCGCGCCGCTCAAGGAACTTCACGCCGGCCTCATCCTCGATGCCGCGGGCATGAAGAAGGAGGCCGGCAAGCGCCTCGAACAGGCGATGAAGATGGATCCGGGCTGGTCGCCGGCAGTGGACGCCTACGCCCGCTGGGCATCGCGCAACGAGGGCATCCCCGCGGCGCTGGCGGCTTATTCCAGTTTCGCCCAGCTGGCGTCCAGCGATGTGTTCGCGCAGCAGGCGATCAAGGACCTCAAGGCCGGCAAGTCGCTTCCCCCGCGGGTGAAGACGCCGCAGGAAGGGGCTGCCGAGGTGCTCTTCGACCTCGGCTCCCAGCTCGGCCGGCAAGGCGGCGAGGACCTGGGGCTTCTCTATCTCCAGTTCGCCACCTGGCTCCAGCCCGATCACCCCCTCGCCAGCTTCAGCCTCGCAGATATCTACGATCGCGTGCGGCAGCCGGGCAAGGCGATCACGTTCTATGAGGCGGTGCCGGCCGACTCGCCGCTCAAGCGCGAGGCGGAGATCCGCCGCGCCGTGAACCTGGCGGCCATCGACAAATTCGTGGACGGACGCGCCAGCCTCGAAAAGCTGATCGCGGCCGATCCGAAGGACCTCGGCGCCCTGCGTGCCCTGGCCATGATCGAAATGACCCACAAGATGTTCGGGGAGTGCGCCGCGACGTTTTCCCGGGCCATCACGCTCGTGCCCCAGCCGAGCAAGGCCGACTGGCCGCTGTTCTACTTCAACGGCATGTGCAACGAGCGCAGCAAAAACTGGCCGGTGGCCGAGGCGAGCCTGAAGCGCGCCATCGAGCTCAGTGCGGACCAGCCTGAAGTGCTGAATTATCTCGGTTATTCCTGGGTGGATCAGGGCATGAACCTCGACCAGGGGCTCAACCTGATTCGCAAGGCGGTGAAGCTTCGCCCCGATGACGGTCCCACCGTCGACAGCCTCGGCTGGGTCTACTACAAGCTCGGCCGCTACGATGAGGCGGTGACGGAGCTTGAGCGGGCGGTCGAGCTGATGCCGCAGGACCCGGTCATCAACGACCATCTCGGCGACGCGTACTGGAAGGTGGGCCGCAAGCTGGAGGCGACCTTCCAGTGGGCCCATGCCCGCGACCTGAAGCCCGATCCCGATGACCTGCCGAAGATCGTGCAGAAGATCGAGAAGGGTCTCGACACGGCCGAGCAGCCGGCGCCGCCGGTGCGCAAGGCGGAGGACCAGACCGCCGCCCCTGCCGCGGCGACCGCCGCCCAGTAGGCTCATCTCCGGTATCCACCAGGGCGCGCCGGATGGCGCGGTCTCGGGGCCGGGCGCTGGAGCCGGAGACATCACCGATCCGCTTGTTGCCGTCTGATCGGGGCCGGTGCCCAAATGCGCGCCAAACCCGGACCGGTGGCGGCCTGCCGGGCGAGCGGGAAGGCGTCAGGGGCAAGGATGCTTCCCTCTGGCGGCGGGACCCGGTAGGTTCTGGCGGTCCGGGGACCCATTCATGCACCAGAGAACTGCCCGCCCGCTCGATCCCGCGTCCGACGCGGCCATCGCAGCCAGCGTCACCCCCCTGCCGATCGGGGAGGTGGCGGCGAAGCTCGCCATTCCGGCGGAGGCGCTCTACCGCTACGGCCCCCACAAGGGAAAGCTCTCCCTCGATTTCATCGCCGACCTCGAAGACCGCCCGCGCGGGCGGCTCGTGCTTGTCACCGCCATCAATCCGACGCCGGCGGGCGAGGGCAAGACCACCACCACCATCGGCCTCGGCGATGCCCTGTCCCGCGCCGGCATGAAGGCCGCGGTGTGCCTGCGCGAACCCTCGCTCGGCCCGGTCTTCGGCGCCAAGGGCGGGGCGACGGGCGGCGGCCGGGCCCAGATCATCCCCATGCAGGACATCAACCTGCACTTCACCGGCGACATCCACGCCATCACCGCCGCGCACAACCTTTTGTCGGCGCTGATCGACAACCACATCCACTGGGGCAACGCCCTCGACCTCGATGCCCGGCGCATCGCGTGGCGGCGGGTGATGGACCTCAACGACCGCGCGCTGCGGCAGGTCACCATCGGTCTCGGCGGCCCGGCCAACGGCTTTCCCCGCGAGGACGGCTTCGACATCACGGTGGCGAGCGAGGTGATGGCCATCCTCTGCCTCGCCGACGGGCTGGAGGACCTGGAGGCACGCCTCTCCCGCATGGTCATCGGCCAGACGCGCGGCAGGCGCATGGTGCGGGCGGCGGAGCTGGAGGGCATCGGCGCCATGGTGGCGCTGCTGCGCGACGCCTTCCAGCCGAACCTGGTCCAGACCATGGAGGGCACGCCCGCCTTCGTCCACGGCGGCCCGTTCGCCAACATCGCCCACGGGTGCAATTCGGTGATGGCGACCAGGAGCGCCCTCGCGCTCGCGGACGTGGTGGTGACCGAGGCAGGCTTCGGCGCCGACCTTGGTGCGGAGAAGTTCCTCGACATCAAGTGCCGGCAGGCGGGGCTCGCGCCCTCGGCCGCCGTGGTGGTGGCGACGGTGCGGGCGCTCAAGATGCACGGCGGCGTGCCGCTCAAGGGGCTTGGCGCGCCGGATGTGGCGGCGGTGACGCGTGGCTGCGAGAACCTGAAGCGCCACGTGGAGAACCTCACCAAATTCGGCCTGCCGGTGGCGGTGGCGCTCAACCATTTCACCGGCGACACGCCGGAAGAAGTGGCCGCCGTGGCCGAAGCGTTGGCCGGCCTCGGCGTCGGCGTGCATGTCTGCCGGCACTGGGCCAACGGCAGCAGCGGGGCCGAGGATCTGGCCCGGGCGGTGATGGAGCTGGTGGAGCGACCTTCCACCTTCCGCTTCCTCTACCCCGAGGACATGCCGCTGGCGCAGAAGATCGAGACCGTGGCCCGCCAGATCTACCGGGCGGAGCGGGTGGACTTCTCTTCCGCCGCGACGGCCCGCCTGAAGGAGTTCGAGGCCGCCGGCTTCGGGGCGCTCCCGGTGTGCATGGCGAAGACGCAATATTCCTTCACCGCCGATCCGGCCGCCCGCAATGCCCCGACGGGGCATGTGCTGCCGGTGCGCGAGGTGCGGCTGTCGGCGGGGGCGGGGTTCGTGGTGGCGCTCGCCGGCGACATCATGACCATGCCCGGCCTGCCCTCGGTGCCGGCCGCCCGCGACATCTTCGTGATGCCGGACGGGTTCATCGCCGGCCTGTCATAAGGCGCGGCGCACCCTTATCTGATCGTCAGACCAACGCCAGCGCGGCGTCGCGCCGCCGGGAGGAAACCTATGGAAAGCAAGGCCGCCATCGTGGGCTGGGCGCATTCGCCCTTCGGCAAGCTTGAGGACGCCGACACCGAGGCCCTCATGGGTCGGGTCGCCGGCGCCGCCATCGAGCATGCGGGGATCTCGCCTACGGACGTGGATTCCATCCATGTGGGCGTGTTCAACGCCGGCTTCCAGAAGCAGGACTTCCAGGGCGCCATGCCGGCGCTGAGCGTGCCGGAGCTCGCCCACACCCCGGCGGTGCGCCTGGAGAACGCCTGCGCCACCGGCTCCGCCGCCATCCATTCGGCGCTCAACTATATCGAGAGCGGGCAGGGGCGCATCGCGCTGGTGGTCGGGGCGGAGAAGATGACCGCCAAGCCCACGGCGGAGGTGGGCGACATCCTGCTGAACGCTTCCTACCGCAAGGAAGAGGCGGACATTGACGGCGGCTTTGCCGGCGTGTTCGGGCGCATCGCCCAGCTCTATTTCCAGCGCTACGGCGACCGCTCCGAGGAGCTCGCCCGTATCGCCGCGAAGAACCACAGGAACGGGGTCTCCAATCCCTATGCGCAGCTGCGCAAGGATTTCGGCTTCGAGTTCTGCAACACCGTCTCCGAGAAGAACCCCTACGTGGCGGGGCCGCTGCGCCGCACCGACTGCTCGCTGGTTTCCGACGGCGCGGCAGCCCTGGTGATCGCCTCGCCCGACGTGGCCGAGACCCTGCAGCGCGCCGTCGGCTTCCGCGCCCGGGCCCAGGCCAACGACATCCTGCCTTTGTCGCGGCGCGATCCCATCGCCTTCGAGGGCGCCCGCCGCGCCTGGGCCAAGGCGCTGGAGGCGGCCGGCCTCAGCCTTGACGACCTTGATCTCGTGGAGACCCACGACTGCTTCACCGTCGCCGAGCTGATCGAGTACGAGGCCATGGGCCTCGCCAAGGCCGGCGAAGGCTACAAGGTGGTGCGCGAGGGCATCACCGAGAAGACCGGCAAGCTGCCGGTGAACCCGTCGGGCGGCCTCAAGTCCAAGGGCCACCCCATCGGCGCCACCGGCGTTTCCATGCACGTGCTCTCGGCCATGCAGCTCATGGGCGAGGCCGGCGACATGCAGATCGAGGGCGCCAAGGTGGCCGGCATCTTCAACATGGGCGGGGCGGCGGTCGCCAACTACGTGTCGATCCTCGAACGGGTGAAGTGAGGCTCGTTCGCCCAGCCGGCCGGGGCCGGTGCCGGCGGCAGGGGAGCGCCTGGAGCGTGCCCCTGTCCAGCCTGTTTCTGGTCGCCGCCTTGTTTGCGAGCGCGCCGGCCGGAGCCCTGATGTTCGTGCATACGCTGGGCACCGTGGAGTGGCGGCTTGTGGGCCGTTTTCAACCGGGCCTGGCGCGGAAGGATTTGGCCGCGCGGGCCGGGGAATGGTTCGTCGCCTTCGACAAGAATGACGATGGAGTCATCGACTGGCGAGACGATACCATTGTCCTTGAGCTGGACATGGCGTCGCGCCGCGCGATGGCCATCGCCTATTTCCTTTCGCTGGACCTCGACGGGGACAAGGTGGTCACCGAACGCGAGGCGAGGACCATAGCGGTTTCCCAGCGCCCCACCCGTGCAGGCCAGACCTACGATCCCGATATGCTGTTCCGCAGCGCCGTGGCCACCTATGACCTCGACAAGAACGGGCGAGTCTCCCTGGACGAGATGCTCGCCGCGCTACCCGCGCATACCCCCTCTATCCGCGGCCCGAAAAGCGAAGCTCCGCTGACGCCCGACGATCCCGCGCTGCAGCGAGCAGGCTACGACGCGCTGGTGGAAGCGCTGTTCACGTCGGCGGACACGGACGCCGACGGCGTGCTTTCCGGAGAGGAGGCGAACGCCTTTCGGACGCGCCACGGCGCTGCTCCCGCCCTCGTTCGCACGCCGGGAAAGCCGCCTATCCCCGCGACAACCCCTGCGCCTCCAGGGCCTTGAGATAGGCGCCGAACTTCTCTTCCTGCTCCAGGCCGTAGCTGTAGAGCAGCGGCCACGTGTAGAGGCCGGTGCCGTGGCCGTCGTCGAAGATGAGGCGCACGGCGTAGTTGCCCACCGGCTCCACCTGGGCGATGCGCACGGCGCGCTTGCCGGGGATGGTGATCTTTTCCTCCGGCATGTGGCCCTGCACCTCGGCGGAGGGGCTTTCCACGCGCAGATATTCGGCCGGCAGGGTGAAGCTGGTGCCATCATCGAAGGTGACGGCGAGGGCGTGGCGCTCGTTCACCACGCGCAGCTCGGTGGGCCAGGGGGCCGCGGGGCAGTCGCTGCCATGATTTTCTCCAATTGCACGGCGCTGGCGGCCACACCGGAATGTGTTGCCCGCCGCGCCCTATCCATCCGAGCCTTGCATACGATATATAGACCAAGTGCCGAAGTCCGCCGTCTGCCGCAGCCGTGGGATCGCGGCGGTCCTGAAGATCGGCGGGCGATAAAGTCGGCAGGCCGGGGCGGCGCAGCGTGGTGACCGGGAGTAAGCCTGTGAGCGACATGCCGAGGGATCTGATCGACCGACCGAGCGTGGCGGCTGCGGCCAAGGCCGGCCCGCTGATGGACACGTTCGGCCGTGCCGTCACTTATCTGCGCGTGTCCGTCACCGACCGCTGCGATTTCCGCTGCGTCTATTGCATGGCCGAGCACATGACCTTCCTGCCCAAGCAGGATCTGCTCAGCCTGGAGGAACTGGACCGCCTGTGCAGCGCCTTCGTCCTGCGCGGGGTGCGCAAGCTGCGCCTCACCGGCGGCGAGCCTCTGGTGCGACGGGATGTGATGACCCTGTTCCGCTCCCTCTCGCGCCATCTGGAGACGGGGCAGCTCGAGGAACTGACGCTGACCACCAACGGCTCCCAGCTCGCCCGCCATGCGGCGGACCTTGCGGCCTGCGGGGTGAAGCGCATCAATGTGTCCATCGACACGCTGGACCCGGCGAAGTTCCGCGCCATCACCCGCTGGGGCGAGCTCTCCAAGGTCCTGGAAGGCGTGAGCACCGCCAAGGCGGCCGGGCTCAAGGTGAAGATCAACGCCGTCGCCCTCAAGGACGTGAACGAGCACGAGATCGCGTCCATGATGGAATGGGCGCACGGGGAGGGTCACGACCTCTCCCTCATCGAGGTGATGCCGCTCGGCGAGGTGGGCGAGGAACGGGTCGACCAGTATCTGCCGCTGTCCGACGTGCGTGCGCGGCTGGAAGAGCGCTTCACCCTGACCGACATCGCCTACCGCACCGGCGGCCCGGCGCGCTATGTGGAGGTGAAGGAGACCGGCGGACGCCTCGGCTTCATCACGCCGCTCACCCACAATTTCTGCGAGGGCTGCAACCGGGTGCGGGTCACCTGCACCGGCACCCTCTACATGTGCCTCGGTCAGGAGGATGCGGCGGACCTGCGCGCGCCGCTGCGGGCCACCAGGGATGATGCGGTCCTGCAGGCGGCCATCGACGAGGCCATCTTCCGCAAGCCCAAGGGCCACGATTTCGTCATCGATCGCCGCACCCGCCAGCCCGCCGTGGGCCGGCACATGAGCACCACCGGCGGCTGACCGTCGAGACTGCTGAATCCGGCCTGGTTCAATAGGCCGGAGGGAGCTTCGCCGATCACCGGAAACAGCTTCTGTTTCGATCCGATCGGAACGCGCTCTGGCCGGATTGCGGCGAAGAGGTGGCGGTGGCATGCCGGGGGCGAAGGGCTCGCCGGTCAGCTCCGGCAATTGAGCAGGGCGCGGTTTACCCGCCGTAGGCTAAATCTCCTCTATCAAATCGATGAGGGGCGGACGACCGGTTCGCCCTGCGGGAGAAAACCCAAAGAGGACGGCTGTGATCCTGCCCCGGCCCGCCGCGCGCTTCCGCGCTGGCGAAGCTTTCGTTTCCCGGACGCCTTCCTGTCTTGTGTCCTGTGCGCGGGCCGCGCGCGGGCAAGAGCGGGGGTGCGCTTCATGAGCACCGCAGCAAGAGCCTCTTCAAGCCTGAAGGGCGTGGTTGCCATGGGACTCGCCATGGCGATGTTTGTGACCCACGACACCTTCCTGAAGCTGTCTTTGCAGGAAATACCGCTCGGCGAGGCGCTTGGGGCGCGCTCGCTGCTTGCGGGGGTGGTGCTGTTCCTCCTCATCGTGCGCGGTGGGGACCTGCCGGCCCTGCGCTACGCCTTTCACCCCCGCGTGGCGTTGCGGTCCTCGCTCGATATGCTGACCACGTTCGTCTATGTGGCGGCGCTCGCGGTGATGCCCATCGCTTCCTCGACCACCATCTACATGGCCACGCCCCTCATCACGACGGCGCTCGCCGTTCCCATGCTGGGCGAAAAGGTGGGTTGGCGCAGCTGGTGCGCGATCATCATCGGTTTTCTCGGCGCGGTCATCGTCACCCGGCCGGAGCCTTCGACCTTCCACATCGTCGCCATCCTGCCGCTGCTCGCCGCCTTCTTCGGTGCGGTGCGCGATGTCTCCACGCGCGGCATCGGCATGCAGATTCCCGGCGCGGTGGTCGGGTTTTCCGGCACGTTGGTGCTGTGCGCCACCAGCGCCGTCTTCGCCCTTTCCGAAACCTGGATCATGCCTTCACCACGGGTGCTGGCGTATCTCGCCGTTGCGGGGATCGTGTTCGCGGTCGGTACGCTTGCGCTTGTCTTCGCCTTCCGCAGCGCGCCCGTCGCCTCGGTCTCGCCCATGCGCTACCTCCTGGTGCTGGGTGCGCTGGTGTCGGGGTATTTTGTCTTCGGCGACCTGCCGGATGGCTGGACCGCCATCGGCATGGCCCTGGTGGTGGGCGCGGGCCTCTATGCGCTCCAGAGCGAGCGCCAGAAAAGCCAGGCGGCGCGCCGTGCCGCCGCCGGCGCCTCCGGCCGTGGCGGGGCCACGGCCTCCGGTCGCCCGGCTCCCGCCTGCGGCCCCTCGCACGACTGAGCGGTGGGCCTCCCGGATCCGGCGAAAGCGGTTGTGCCGGGATGCCGTGCGTTTGAAGGTCAGTTCTTTCGTGGCCGATAGTCGCCGGTGACCGGGTCCCGCTCCAGCGGGATGGTTTCCAGCTCGCCGGTGTCGGCCGCGCGGTGGCGGTCGAGGGCCTCGTTGATCCGACGTGTCTCCGCCGTGATCACCCGCGCGAGGGCGACGGCGCCGAGGGCACCCAATGCGACGAGAACAAACGCGGGCACGGGCCTTCTCCCTTCCGGCCGCCGATGCGGCATGCCGCATGATTCATTCACCACGGCCCCGTGGCGAAAAATCGTCAGGCCGTGCGAAACCGGCGCGGCGCCGGCCGCCGGTCGTCCCCCCCACCGGGACACATCCCTGTCGCAGCGGGGCTTTCGCCGCCTCGCCCTAATGCGAAGCCTGAGGAAATACCTTGTAGCGACGCGGCATCAGGCCCACCTCGGTGCCCGGCTCCAGCGTCTGGCCGTGGGGAACCGCGGCTTCGACGATGACCGGGCCGCTCGAGCCGGAGAGCGCCACGTCGGCCCGCCGGGTCGGCCCGAAGGTGCGCACCGCCAGCACCTTTCCGGCGAAGGGGGTGGCGGCCGGGTCGGCGAGGTCCACGTCGTGGGGGCGGGCGAGGATGCGCGCCGGCCCGTCCGCGACGCCCTGCGAATCGAGACCCAGCGCCCGCGTGCCGAGATAGAGCGCGCCGCCGCGCACCTCGCCGGGCAAAGCGATGGTCTCGCCGATGAAGTCGTGCACGAAGGCCGTGGCCGGATTGTCGTAGACCTCGGCGGGCGAGCCCACCTGCTCGATCCGGCCGTGACCCATGACCACCACGCGGTCGGCCAGCTCCAGCGCTTCTTCCTGGTCGTGGGTGACGAGCACGGAGGTGACCGGCAGCTCCTCGTGCAGGTGGCGCAGCCAGCGGCGCAGCTCCTTGCGGACCTTGGCGTCCAGCGCCCCGAATGGCTCGTCCAGCAGCAGCACGCGGGGCGAGATGGCGAGCGCGCGGGCGAGCGCCACGCGCTGGCGCTGGCCGCCGGAGAGCTGGGAGGGATAGCGCTCGGCCAGCCAGTCGATCTGCACCAGAGAGAGCAGCTCGTTCACCTTCTCGCGGATGGCGGCCTCGGGCAGCTTGTCCGCGCCGCGCCGCACGCGCAGGCCGAAGGCCACGTTCTCGAACACGTTCATGTGCCGGAACAGGGCATAGTGCTGGAACACGAAGCCCACGTTGCGCTCGCGCACGGAGCGCGACAGCGCGTCCTCCCCGTCGAAGCGCACCTCTCCCGTGTCGGGCCATTCGAGGCCGGCGATGATGCGCAGCAGCGTGGTCTTGCCCGACCCCGAGGGGCCGAGCAGGGCGACGAGCTCGCCCGAGCGGATGGTGAGGCTCACATTGTCGAGCGCTGCGAAAGTCTTGAAGCGCTTGGTGACGCCGACGACGTCGATGGTCATCTGTCTCCCTCGGCGAGGCGGTGTTCCAGGATGGTCTTGGCGATGAGCGTCACCAGCGCCAGCAGCGCCAGCAGCGACGCCACCGCGAAGGACGCGACGAACTGATATTCGTTGTAGAGGATCTCGATGTGCAGCGGCATGGTGTTGGTGAGGCCCCGCACATGGCCCGAGACCACCGAAACGGCGCCGAACTCGCCCATGGCGCGGGCGTTGCAGAGCAGCACGCCGTAGAGCAGCGCCCATTTCACGTTGGGCAGCGTCACACGGAAGAAGGTGGAGAGGCCGGAGGCGCCCAGCGAGATGGCCGCTTCTTCCTCGGACGTCCCCTGCTCCTGCATCAGCGGGATCAGCTCGCGCGCCACGAAGGGGAAGGTGACGAAGATGGTGGCGAGCACGATGCCCGGCAGGGCGAAGATGATCTTGATGTCCCATGCCGCCAGCTCGGCCGCGAACAGGCCCTGCGCGCCGAACAGCAGCACGTAGACGAGGCCGGCCACCACCGGGGAGACGGAGAAGGGCAGGTCGATGAGGGTGATGAGCAGGCTCTTGCCGGGAAACTCGAACTTGGCGATGGACCAGGCCGCCACCAGCCCGAACAGCAGGTTCGCCGTCACCGAGATGGCCGCCACGATCAGGGTGAGGCGGATGGAGGCGAGCGCGTCCGGCTCCACCAGCGCCGCCACATAGGCCGCCCAGCCGCGCCGGAACGCTTCGTAGAAGACGGTGACCAGCGGCAGGCCGATGAACAGGAACAGGAAGGCGAGCGCGATCGCCGTGAGCGTGATGCGCACCCAGCGCGGCTCGGTGCGCACCGGCCGGCCGCCATGGCCGGTATAAGCGCGCGACTGGGCGAGCGCCGAGGGCATGCCCTCGCTGGCGGCGACGTGGTCGAGGGCGCTCATGCGTTCCGACCCCCGCGTTCTTCGGCCCAGCGCTGCAGGCGGTTGATGATGAGCAGCAGCACGAAGGAGGCGAGCAGCATCACCGTGGCGATGGCGGTCGCATCCGCGTAGCGGAACTCCTCGAGGCGGATGACGATGAGCAGCGGGGCGATCTCCGACACGCCGGGCAGGTTGCCGGCGATGAAGATGACGGAGCCGTATTCGCCCACCGCGCGGGCAAAGGCGAGGGCGAAGCCGGTGAGCAGCGCCGGCCAGACCGAGGGCAGCACCACCCGGGTGAGCGTCTGCAGGCGGCTGGCGCCGAGGCTGGCGGCGGCATCCTCCAGCTCCTTGTCGAGGTCGGCCAGCACCGGCTGCACCGTGCGCACCACGAAGGGCAGGCCGATGAAGACGAGCGCCACCAGGATGCCGAGGGGCGTGAACGACACCTGGATGCCGAGCGGCGCCAGCAGGGAGCCGATCCAGCCGTTCTCCGCATAGAGCGCCGTCAGCGCGATGCCGGCCACCGCCGTGGGCAGGGCGAAGGGGATGTCGATGATGGCATCCGCCACCTTCTTGAGCGGAAACTCGTAGCGCACCAGCACCCACACCACGATGGAGCCGAACACCACGTTGACCAGGGCGGCGGCGAGCGACAGGCCGAACGACACCTGGAGCGCGTGCAGCGTGCGCGGCGCGGTGACGATGGCGATGAAGCGCTCGAAGGTGAGCTCGCTGGTCTTGATGAACAGCGCCGAGAGCGGCAGCAGCACGATGAGGCCGAGCCAGGTGAGGGTCAGGCCGAGCGCAATGCCGAAGCCGGGGATGACGCTCGGCTGGCGAAAGGCGAGGCGGGGTGGTGAGGCGCTCATGGGGACGTTCTTATAGGCTCTGGCGGGTCTTGCGTCTCGGGGCCCCGACAGCACAACCGCCCCCCGGCGAGAGCACCGGGAGGCGGCTGCGGTTGAGGGTGCGGCGAAAGCCGCGGTTCAGTTGCCGGTGATCTGGTCGAACACGCCACCGTCGCCGAAATGGGTCTTCTGAGCCTTCTGCCAGCCGCCGAACACCTGGTCGATGGTGAACAGCTGCACCGGGGCGAACTTGTCCTTGTACCTGGCCGCGACCTGCTCGTCGCGCGGGCGGTAGTAGTTCTTGGCCGCGATCTCCTGGCCTTCCGGCGTGTAGAGGAACTGGAGGTAGGCCTCGGCGACGGCGCGGGTGCCCTTCTTGTCCACCACCTTGTCCACCACGGCGACGGGCGGCTCGGCGAGGATGGAGAGGGACGGGGTGATGATGTCGAACTTGTCCGGGCCGAGCTCGTTCACCGAGAGGTAAGCCTCGTTCTCCCAGGCGATCAGCACGTCGCCGATGCCGCGCTCCACGAAGGTAACGGTGGAGCCGCGGGCACCGGTGTCGAGGACAGGGGCATTCTTGAACAGCGCCTTGACGAAGTCTTTCGCCTTGGCCTCGTCGCCGCCGTTCTTTTTCAGCGCGTAGCCCCAGGCGGCAAGATAGTTCCAGCGGGCGCCGCCGGAGGTCTTCGGGTTGGGAGTGACGATCTTGATGCCGGGCTTGACCAGGTCGTCCCAGTCCTTGATGCCCTTCGGGTTGCCCTTGCGCACCAGGAACACGATGGTCGAGGTATAGGGCGCGGAATTGTCCGGCAGCCGCTTCTGCCAGTCCTTGGCAAGGATGCCCTTCTCGGCGATGGCGTCGATGTCATAGGCGAGGGCGAGCGTCACCACGTCCGCGTCCAGGCCGTCGATGACCGAGCGGGCCTGCTTGCCCGAGCCGCCGTGAGACTGGTTGACCTTGAGCGTGTCGCCTGGGTGGCTCTTGGCCCATTCCGCGCCGAACGCTTTGTTGACGGCCACGTAGAGCTCGCGGGTGGGGTCATAGGACACGTTCAGGAGCACAGTCTCGGCGGCGAGCGCTGCTCCGGCCGAGAGGACGAGCGCGGCAACGGCGGCGCCGAGCCCGGTGCCCAGGAAGGTGCGGCGAGACGGCATGTAAACCTCCGGCGAAAAGGGTCCGGCAAACGGATCATTCGTTCGATGTAGCGAACGATGCCACCGGCCTCATCCGGGTGTCAATACGTAATATCACCAATTCTATGGAATTAAGTTAAATCCCATCGCCGAAATGGATACCACACTCCGTCTTGGCCTTGCCGCGCCAGCGGCCGGCGCGCGGATCCTCGCCCGGCTGGACGCGGGTGGTGCAGGGCATGCAGCCGATGGAGGCAAAGCCGTGCTTCTCCAGCGGATGGCGCGGCAGATGGTGGGCCTCCATGTAGGCAAGGAGGTCGTCGCGCCCGAATGCGGCCAGGGGATTGAACTTCACCCGCGTCCCGTCCAGCTCGACGAAGGGAATGGCGGTGCGCGTGGTCGCCTGGTAGCGCTTGCGCCCGTTGATCCACGCCGCATAGGGCGCCAGCGCCCGGGCCAGCGGTTCCACCTTGCGCACGGCGCAGCAGGCGTCCGGATTCTCCGACCACAGGGCCCGCTCCGCATCCCGCGCCGCCAGGGCGATCGGGTCCGGGCTGAAGGTCTGCACGTTGGTCAGGCCGAGGCTCTCCGCCAGCGTGTCGCGGTAGGTGAGCGTCTCCTCGAACAGGTGGCCGGTGTCGAGGAAGAGCACCGGTGTCGCCTTGTCCACCTGCGAGATCATGTGCAGCAGCACCGCCGATTCCGTGCCGAAGGACGATACGGCGGCGACACGGCCGGGGAAGGCGTCGAGCGCCGCGGCGATGATCTCCAGGGGCGGGGCAGCCTGCAGCCGGGCGTCGAGCGCCGGCACGTCGATCAGGGGGAGGGTGCGTTCAATGGCATTCATGGGTCACCCCTGCGCCGCAAGTTCGGCGCGTCGCGCGTCGCGGACCGTGGCCCGCCCGTCGCCCGTGGGCTGGTAGAAGACGGAATAGGTGGCGACCGCCTTGCCGAAGGCCGCGGCGTCCGCCTCCTTCTCCAACGAGAAGGCATCGAAGCCGGCGCGCACCATGAACAGCACCTGGTCGCGCAGCACGTTGCCCACCGCGCGCAGCTCGCCCTTGAAGCCGAAGCGCTCGCGCAGGAGCCGCGCCTGGCTGTAGGCGCGTCCGTCGCGGAACTTCGGGAAGGTGAGGGCGATCAGCGACAGGCGCGAGAGGAAGGGCTGGAGCTCCGCCACGTCCCGGTTGTTCGGCCAGGCGACGCCGAGGTCGCCGTTGCGGGCGGACAAGGCGGGGCCCTCCGACAGCAGCCGTTCGGCGGAGACGATCACCGGCCCGTCGGGCAGGGCTTCGCCATCGGCGATGGAGACGAAGGCGTCGGCGGCGGGCGCGCCGTTCTTAACGAGAGGCATAGGCGCGCTCCTTGAAGGGCTCGAGGCCGAGGCGCTCGACGGCGGCGATGAAGGTCTCGGCGGGGGAGGTGCGCAGGTCGAGATAGGTGTCGACCAGGCGTTCCACCACGTCCACGATCTCGCTCTCGGGAACGGCGGGGCCCAGCAGCTCGCCGATGCGCGCCTTGGAATTGCCCTTGCCGCCGAGGGTGATCTGGAAGAACTCCTCGTCCTTCTTCTCGACCCCGAGAATGCCGATATGGCCCACATGGTGGTGGCCGCAGGCATTGATGCAGCCGGAAATGTTGAGGTGCAGCCGGCCGATGTCGGCGATGCGGGCGTCATCCGCGAAGCGTTCGGTGAGCTTCTGCGCGATGGGGATCGAGCGGGCGTTGGCCAGCGAGCAGTAGTCGAGGCCCGGGCAAGCGATGATGTCGGTCACCAGGCCCACATTCGGGGTGGCGACGCCGATGGCCTTCAGCTTCGCCCACAGGGCGGGCAGATCCTTCTGCCGCACATGGGGGAAGGTGAGGTTCTGCTCGTGGGCGACACGGATCTCGCCGTGGGCGTACTGGTCCGCGAGGTCGGCGATGGCGTCCATCTGGTCGGCGGTCGCGTCCCCGGGCGGTCCGCCCACCGGCTTCAGCGACAAGGTCACGATGGCATGGCCCGCGACCTTGTGCGGGGCGACGGAATTGGCGTGCCAGCGGGCGAAGGCGGGGTCGGTGGCGAGCGCCTGCGCCAGCACCGCCGGCGTGTCCTCCAGCGCCTCGAAGGCGGGGTTCACGAACCGGTCGCGGATGGCATCGAGAGCTGCGTCGTCGAGCGTCAGGGCGCCGTCGCGGATCTCGGCCCACTCGGCCTCCACCAGGCGGGCGAATTCCTCGGTGCCGAGCTCGTGCACCTGGATCTTGATGCGCGCCTTGTAGATGTTGTCGCGCCGCCCGCCGAGGTTGTAGGTGCGCAGGATGGCTTCGAGATAAGAGAGCAGGTGCTCCTTCGGCAGGAAGTCGCGGATGGTCTTGCCGATATAGGGCGAGCGGCCGAGCCCGCCGCCCACCATCACCTCGAAGCCGGTCTCCCCGTCCCGCTGGCGCAGGCGCAGGCCCACGTCATGGACGCGGATGGCGGCGCGGTCGTGCTTGGCCGCGGTGATGGCGATCTTGAACTTGCGCGGCAGGTAGGCGAATTCCGGATGCAGCGTGGACCACTGCCGGATTACCTCGGCATAAAGGCGCGGGTCCTCCAGCTCGTCCTGCGCCGCGCCCGCCCACGGATCGGTGGTGGTGTTGCGGATGCAGTTGCCGGAGGTCTGGAGGCCGTGGATGCCCACGGCGGCGAGGTCGGCCATGGCGTCGGGCAGTTCGGCGAGCTTGATCCAGTTGAACTGGATGTTCTGCCGCGTGGTGAAATGGCCGTAGCCCCGGTCGTACTTGCGGGCCACGGCGGCGAGCGCGCGCAGCTGCGTCGAGGACAGGGTGCCGTAGGGAATGCACACGCGCAGCATGTAGGCGTGCAACTGCAGGTACACGCCATTCATGAGGCGGAGGGGCTTGAACTCCTCCTCGTTCAGCTCGCCCGAGAGGCGGCGCGCCACCTGATCGCGGAACTCGGCGACGCGCTCCTGGAGGAAGGTGCGATCGAACTCGTCGTAGACATACATCGGGGTCGGACTTTCGATATCGGATGTGCGCGCGTCGGACGGGCCTTGTGGCCTCAGGCGGCGCCGGGCAGGGAAACGGTGGGGCCGCCGACGCGGATGCGCTCGCGCAGGTTGGCGGGCGCGGGCGTGCCATTCGCCGCGATGTCCACGCGCGCGGGGTAGGCGCCCACCGCGGTGTTTTCGTCGGCATGGGCCACGTCCAGCAGAGCGTCCACCGCCTCGCTCGAGCCGGCCACCGCCGCCTCGCCGATGGTCTCTGTCCACCGGCCGTCGGCGGTGAGCCACACCACCACCCCGTCCGCGAGTCGGTTGGCGGTGACGACGGTGGGGCCCGTGATTTTCAGCTTGCGCTGCAGGGGAGAGGTCATGGGTCTGCGGCTCCGCGCTCCAATTTCCCATCTCACATCGGGCGAGCGCTAATTATTACAAGTCCTATGTGTCTTAAACTAAATCACCGAATAAAAATGCGCAATATGAAAATAACCGCGACACACAAATGTAAAATCTATCAGATTGGTAGAATTTGGCGAAAAGCCCCGCGCGCCACCGCATGCGCCGCGACCGGCGACTTGTGAGGACCGGCGCGCTTTGGCAGCTTGGCGGCCCTGCCGGCCGCATTCCGCGCCGTTGGCCAATCCGAGGAACGCCGATGACCGCCGCCACCGACGAGACCCCCATCCTGCTCGACATTGCCGATGGCATCGCGCGCATCCGCTTCAACCGGCCGCAGGTGCTCAACGCCATCCACGAGGGGGCGGTGGTGGCGCTGAAGGCCGCGGTGGACAAGGTGGCGAAGGACGAGAGCGTCCGGGTGGTGGTGCTCTCCGGCGAGGGGCGGGCCTTCCTCGCCGGCGGCGACGTGGCGCGCTTCCACGAGGCGGGGCGGGACGCGCCGAAGGTGGTGAACGCCATCATCGACCCGTTCCACCACGCCATCCTGTCGCTTTCCGCCATGTCCGCGCCGGTCATCGCCAGCCTGCACGGGGCGGTGGCGGGGGCGGGGGTCTCGGTGGCGCTGGCGGCGGACCTCGCCATCGCCGCCGACGACATGAAGATGACCCTGGCCTACACCCGCATCGGCACCTCGCCGGACGGCTCCTCCACCTTCTCCCTGCCGCGCGTGGTGGGGCTGCGCAAGGCCATGGAGATCGCGCTCCTGTCCGACACCATCGACGCTCCCGAAGCCCTGCGCCTCGGTCTCGTCAACAAGGTGGTGCCGGCCGCCGACCTCGCCGCGGAAACCGACGCCCTGGCCCGGCGCCTCGCCGCCGGGCCAACGCTGGCCTATGGCCGCATCAAGCACCTCTTGCGCTCGTCCTTCAGCCACAGCCTGTCCGACCAGCTCCATGCCGAGCGCGATGCCTTCGTGGCCAGTGCCGGCACCAGGGATTTCCACGAGGGTGCCGCCGCCTTTGTGGAGAAGCGCGCGCCGCGATTCGAGGGGAACTGAGCCGTCCATTCCTGCGGAGGTGGCCGGGGGAGGTGCGCCTGCGCCTTTTCCCGGCGGCCTCCACCTTGTGCGCGGCTTGAGCCTCTGCAAGGGTGCCGGCACGTCATGACCATCGTGGGGACCATCCGGCCATGCAGCTCAAGGGACTTCTCGCCGCAACCGCTCTCGCAGGCACGTTCGCCCTCGCCGGCGCGGCCGCCGCCGATCCGGTGAAGGTGGGACTCGTTTCCACTTTGTCCGGCCCGTCCGCCGTGCTCGGCCAGCACATGCGCGACGGCTTCCTGCTGGCGGTGAAGGAGCTCGGCGGCAAGCTTGGCGGGCAGGAGACCGAGGTGGTCGTGGTCGATGACGAGCTCAAGCCCGACATCGCGGTGCAGAAGGTGAAGGGCCTCCTGGAGCGCGACAAGGTGGACTTCGTCGCCGGCGTCGTCTTCTCCAACGTCATGGGCGCGGTGGCCAAGCCGGTGACGGCGAGCGAGACCTTCCTCATCTCCGGCAACGCGGGGCCGTCCACCATCGCCGGGGCGGGGTGCAATCCCTTCTTCTTTTCGGCCTCCTACCAGAACGACCAGAACCACGAGGTGCTCGGCCAGTATGCCCAGTCCAAGGGCTACAAGAAGGTTGTGCTGATGGCCCCGAACTACCAGGCTGGCAAGGATTCGCTCGCCGGCTTCAAGCGCTATTACAAGGGCGAGGTGGCGGACGAGATCTACACCCAGCTCGGCCAGCTCGATTTCTCCGCCGAGCTCGCCAAGATCGCGGCGGCGAAGCCCGACGCCGTCTTCACCTTCATGCCCGGCGGCATGGGCGTGAACCTGGTGAAGCAGTACCGTCAGGCCGGCCTTGCCGAGACGACGCCCTTCCTCTCCGCCTTCACCGTGGACGAGACCACGCTTCCGGCCACCGGCGAGGCGGCGCTGGGCTTCTATTCCGGCGCGGCCTGGGCGCCGAACCTCGACGTGCCCGCCAACAAGACCTTCGTTGCCGCCTTCGAGAAGGAATACGGCTACATCCCCGCCCTCTACGCGGCGCAGGGCTATGACGCGGCCAAGCTGATCGACAGCGCGCTCAAGGCCACCGGCGGCAAGACCGCCGACAAGGCGGCGCTGCGGGCGGCGCTGAAGAAGGCGGACTTTTCCAGCGTGCGCGGCGACTTCAAGTTCAACACCAACCAGTTTCCCATCCAGAACTTCTACCTGGTGAAGGTGGGCAAGCGCGGCGACGGCAAGGTGGAGACCATGGTGGCGGAGAAGATCTTCTCCAACTATGGCGACGCCTATGCGGAAAAGTGCGACATGAAGTGAATCGCCCTCGCGCCCCGGCCGACTGAAGCTTAAGCGGAAGCAGAGCCGGGGCCCAGCGCAAGGCTACGCCGTAGGCGGCGTGACCTGAGACCGCGACGGGGCTTTGCCGGCTTCGCCGACTTTTCCCCTGGATCCCGGATCGGCGCTCCACCTGCGGTGTCGCTTGTCCGGGGCGCCACCTCTCCTTTGCGATCCATGACCCTCACCCTCCTCCTCGTCCAGATCCTCAACGGTCTGCAGCTCGGCATCCTGCTGTTCCTGGTGGCGGCAGGGCTGACGCTGGTGTTCGGGGTGATGGACGTGATCAACCTCGCCCACGGCGTGCAGTACATGCTGGGCGCCTATCTCATGGTCACCGCCACCGCGCTCACCGGCAGCTTCTGGCTCGGCCTGCCGCTGGCCCTCGCCGCCGCGCTGGCGCTGGGGCTGGTGCTGGAACGGCTCGTCATCCGTCCGCTCTACGGGCGGGACCACCTGGAACAGGTGCTCGCCACCTTCGGCATCATCCTGTTCGTCAACGAAGCGGTGAAGATGACGTGGGGCTCGGCGCCCCTCGCCATCCCCATGCCGGAGGCGCTCTCGGGTTCCGTGCGGATCATGGACGGGCTCAATTATCCGGTCTACCGGCTGGTGCTGATCGGCGCCGGCCTGCTGGTGGCGGGGCTGCTCTATGTGCTCGTCACCCGCACCCGCACCGGCATGCTGCTGCGGGCGGGGGCCACCAACGCGCCCATGGTCTCGGCGCTGGGGGTGGACATCGCCGGGCTGTTTGCCCGCATCTTCGCCTTCGGCGCCATGCTGGCGGCCTTCGCCGGCGCCATGGCCGGGCCCATCCTCTCGGTGGAGCCGGGCATGGGCGACGGGTTGCTCATCCTCGCCTTCGTGGTCATCGTCATCGGCGGCATCGGGTCCATCCGCGGGGCGTTCGTGGCGGCGCTCATGGTGGGCCTCATCGACACGCTGGGCCGCTCCTTCCTCACCGACATCCTGAAGCTGGTGATGTCGGCCAGCGCCGCCAGCGCGGCGGGGCCGGCGCTCGCCTCCATGAGCGTCTACCTGCTGATGGCGCTGGTGCTGTTCTTCCGCCCGCGCGGCCTGTTCCCGGCGCCGGCATGAGGCGCCTCCTGCCTTTCCTCCTGTTCGGTGCGCTCGCGGCGGTCCCGCTGTTCGCCGACGCCTTCACCCTGTCGCTGGTGGCGCGCGGCATGATCTTCGCGCTCGCGGCGGTGAGCCTCGGCTTCATCCTGGGGCAAGGGGCGCTGGTTTCCTTCGGCCATGCGGCGGTCATGGGCATCGGCGCCTATGCGGTGGGCATCCTGATGGAAGAGGGGGGGAGGGACGCCCTCGTCTCCTTCCCCGTGGCCATGGCCGCCGCGGGGCTGTTCGCCCTTGCCACCGGCGCGGTCTCGCTGAAGACGCGGGGCGTCTATTTCATCATGATCACGCTGGCCTTCGGGCAGATGGCCTTCTTCGTCGCCCAGAGCCTCTCGGCCTATGGCGGCGACGACGGCCTGACGCTCGCCGCCCGTTCCACCGTGGCCGGCCAGCGCTGGCTGAAGGATCCGAAGATCTTCCATTTCACGGTGCTCGGGCTCCTCGTTGCCACGGTTCTCACGTGCCACGTTCTGGCGGCATCGCCCTTCGGCCGGGTGCTGGCGGCGGGCAAGGAGAACGAGCGGCGGCTGCGGGCCCTGGGGGTGGATCCCTATCCCTACCGCCTCCTCGCCTTCACCATTGCCGGGGCGCTGGCGGGCCTTTCCGGCGCGCTCTATGCCAACCTCGCCGAATTCGTCAGCCCGGCCTATCTGTCCTGGCACCGCTCCGGCGAGCTCATCGTGATGGTGGTGGCCGGCGGCGCCGGAACGGTTCTGGGGCCGGTCATCGGAGCGCTGGGCGTGGTGCTGGTGGAAGAGGGCCTGTCCCGGCTCACCGAGCACTGGCGCATCCTCTTTGGCCCGTTGCTGGTGCTGTTGGTCCTCTCTCGCGGCGGCCTCTCCGCCCTTTTCGGGAGACGGCGCGATGGCTGAGGTGCTGCTGGAGATCTCCGGCCTCGCCAAGGCCTATGGCGCGCTGCACGTCACGGCGGGCGTGGACCTTTCGGTCCATTCCGGCGAGATCCATGCCCTCATCGGCCCCAATGGCGCGGGCAAGACCACGCTGGTCGCGCAGATCGCCGGCGAGGTGATGCCAGACGCCGGTGCCATCCGCTTTGCCGGGTCGGACATCACGCGCCTGCCGGTGCACCGGCGGGCGCGGCGCGGCCTGGCCCGGTCCTTCCAGATCACCTCGGTCTTTCCGGGCTTCACCGTGCGGGAGAACGTGGCGCTCGCCGTGATGGCTGCGCGCGGGCGCACCTTCCGCCTGCTGCGACCCGCCTCCGCCGATCGCGAGGCAAATGCGCAGGCGGAGCTCCTGCTGGCCGAGGTCGGGCTCGCCGGCCGCAGCCGTGTGGCCGCATCGGGCCTCAGCCACGGGGAGAAGCGGGCGCTCGAGCTCGCCATGGGGCTCGCCGCCCGGCCGCGCCTGCTGCTGCTCGACGAGCCCATGGCCGGGACGGGGCCGACGGAATCCGCCGCCATGGTGGCCCTGCTGGAGCGCCTCAAGCGGCAATATGCCATTCTGCTCGTGGAACACGACATGGAAGCGGTGTTCCGCCTCGCCGATCGCATCAGCGTGCTGGTGGCTGGCCGCATCATTGCCTGCGGGACGCCGGACGAGGTGCGCGCCGATGACCGGGTGAAGGCCGCCTATCTGGGGGAGGAGGCATGACCGCACTTCTCGCCCTGCGCGGCCTCACCGCCGGCTATGGCGGCGCGCCGGTGCTGTTCGGCGTCGATCTCGACGTGCCGGCGGGGGCCGCGCTGGCGCTTATGGGCCGCAACGGCATGGGCAAGACCACCACCGTGCGCGCCATCCTGGGGCTGGTGCCGCCGACGGGGGGGAGCCGGACGTTCGATGGCGTGCCGCTGGCCGGGCTCAAGCCCCACCGGATCGCGCGGCTTGGCATCGGCCTCGTGCCCGAGGGGCGGCAGATCTTCCCGACGCTGACGGTGGAAGAGAATTTGATCGCCACCGCTGCCCTGCCGCGCGCGGGGCAGAGGGCGTGGACGCTGGAGCGCGTCTACGGGCTGTTTCCGCGCCTCGCCGAGCGGCGACGGCATTTCGGCAACCGCATCTCCGGCGGCGAGCAGCAGATGCTGGCCATCGGCCGGGCGCTGATGACCAACCCGCGCCTCCTCATCTTGGATGAGGCGACGGAGGGTCTCGCCCCGCTCATCCGCGCGGAGATCTGGGCCGTCCTGTCGATGCTGAAAGGGGAGGGGCTGTCGCTGATCGTCATCGACAAGCATGTCTCCGCGCTGGCGCAGGTGTGCGAGCAGGCGGCGGTGATGGAGAAGGGGCGGGTGGTGCACGCGGGGCCGGCCGCGGCCTTCGTGGCCGATGCGGGGCTGGCGTCGCGCTATCTGGGGGTGTGAGGTTGCTCCCCGGACAAGCGACGGCGCAGCCGGAGCGCTGATCCGGGGTCCAGCGCGAGACTTCCGCGCAGCGGGCAATGCCCGGAACCGTTGGATCAGGAAGCGCCTTCGGCGAGCCCGTCCGCTGGGCCCCGGCTCGCATTCCGCTGACGCCCCATGGGACGTCCCACGGGACGCTCCATGCGTCCGGGACGCGATAGCAGATTTGTCACCGCCGTCGCCCTCCGGCTTGACCGAAGGTGCATCCATCGGTCGGTGCAAAGGGCGGGATGGGTGCTCCGGTCAAGCCGGAGGACGACGGTGATTGCCTTGCGCGGCACAGCTGTCGGGGGATCATTCCGAAGCGGCGTGCACCGCGGAAAGACGCGCAAAAGCAAACGGCAGGCCGAGGCCTGCCGTCCGATCGTGGGCGAGGGGCGCGGCTCAGTTGTCGAGGAACGACCTGAGCTTGCGCGAGCGGCTCGGGTGCTTCAGTTTCCTCAGCGCCTTGGCCTCGATCTGGCGGATACGCTCGCGGGTCACCGAGAACTGCTGGCCCACCTCCTCGAGGGTGTGGTCCGTGTTCATGCCGATGCCGAAGCGCATGCGCAGCACGCGTTCCTCGCGCGGGGTCAGCGACGCGAGAACCCGCGTCGTCGTCTCGCGAAGATTGCTTTGGATCGCCGCGTCGATGGGCAGGATGGCGTTCTTGTCCTCGATGAAATCGCCGAGGTGGGAATCCTCCTCGTCGCCGATGGGCGTTTCGAGGGAGATGGGCTCCTTGGCGATCTTCAGCACCTTGCGCACCTTCTCCAGCGGCATGCCGAGCTTTTCGGCCAGTTCCTCCGGAGTGGGCTCGCGGCCGATCTCGTGCAGCATCTGCCGGCTCGTGCGCACGATCTTGTTGATCGTCTCGATCATGTGCACGGGAATGCGGATGGTGCGCGCCTGGTCGGCGATGGACCGGGTGATGGCCTGCCGGATCCACCACGTGGCGTAGGTGGAGAACTTGTAGCCGCGCCGGTACTCGAACTTGTCCACCGCCTTCATCAGGCCGATGTTGCCCTCCTGGATCAGGTCCAGGAACTGCAGGCCGCGGTTCGTGTACTTCTTGGCGATGGAGATGACGAGGCGCAAATTGGCCTCCACCATTTCCTTCTTCGCCTGGCGGGCTTCCTTCTCGCCCTTCTGCACCATCTGCACGATCTTGCGGAACTCGGCGATCTCCAGCCCGGTCTCGGTGGCCAAGGCATGGATGTCGCCGCGCAGGTCGCGGATGGTGTCCTTCTCGTGGGCGACGAAACCCTTCCAGCCGCGCGAGCCGAGCTTGGAGACGCGTAGCACCCACTTGGGATCGAGTTCCGAGCCCATGTAGTTCTTCAGGAAGTCGTCGCGGGTCACGCCGTAGCTGTCGGAGAGGCGCAGCAGCCGCCCTTCCAGCCCCACGAGGCGCTTGTTGATCTCGTAGAGCTGCTCCACCAGGGCGTCGATGCGCGCCTGGTTGAGGGACAGGCTCTTCACGTCGCCGACGAGGTCTTCCTTGAGCTTCTTCGCCTTGCGCTCCTGCGCCGGCGACAGGGTCTCGTTCTTCAGCTTCGATTCGACGTTCTGGTCCTGCAGGCGCCGGAGCTTGGTATAGGACGAGGCGATGCGGTCGAAGGTTTCCACCACCTTCGGCTTGATCTCCGCCTCCATGGCGGCGAGGGACATGGAATTCTCCATGTCGTCGTCGTCGCCCTCCGGGCCGGGGGCATCGCCCAGCAGGCCGTCCTCGCCGGCTTCGGGCGAAAGGGCTGCTTCCTCGCCCAATGCCGCAGGCGGATTCTTGCCCTCGGGACCGGCGTAGGTGGCTTCGAGGTCGATGATGTCGCGCAGCAGCACGCGGCCCTCGGTGAGCTCGTCGCGCCAGATGATGATGGCCTGGAACGTCAGCGGGCTCTCGCACAGGCCGGCGATCATCGCCTCGCGGCCGGCCTCGATGCGCTTGGCGATGGCGATTTCGCCCTCGCGGGAGAGCAGCTCCACCGAGCCCATCTCGCGCAGGTACATGCGCACCGGATCGTCGGTGCGCTCGGCCGGCTCGGACTTGGCCTCCGAACGCGTGACCGCACGCGACGCGGGCGCGGCCTCGGCGATCTCGCCGCCCTCGCTCTCCTCGGGCTCGTCGGCCGTCTCGGCCTCCTCGCTGCCCTCTTCGGCCTCGGCTTCCTCGGCCTCGATGACGTTGATGCCCATGTCGTTGAGCATGGCGAGGGTGTCTTCGATCTGCTCGGAGGTGACCTCCTCGGAGGGCATCACCTCATTGAGCTGCTCGTAGGTCACGTAGCCCCGCCGCTTGGCGTTCTTGATCATCTTCCGGACGGCGGCGTCCGAGAGGTCGAGCAACGGGCCGTCGGGCGCGTCGGTCTCCTTCTCCGGAGCCTCGGTCGTCTCGGAAGCTTGCTTCGCCATAGACTTCTCCTGCTGATCCCGCCGAATGACAACAGCAGAACGGCGGCGCGGCCCCTCGGCCTCGCCACCTTTTGCCCTTGTGCCCGGGAGCGGCTTTTTTGACGCCATCCCGTTAAACCAGCCTGAACGTCCTTCCAACCCCAATGGTGGATGCGCTAGGCTGCCTTCCGTTCTGCTTCGCGCCGGACTATGGCATCTTTCAGCGCCATGCCCGCCCGGGCGAAATAAAAATTCGCATGCCCGCTCCTAGATGGATCGCGCCGCGCTCCGGCCTGACGACGCACCGAAGCCTTCCACCAATGCCTCGGTCCCGTCCAGCGCCGACAGGCGCTCGCGGACATCCCGAAGCCAGGCGAAATTCGCTTCACTGGGGTCCTCCCCCAAGGTGCGCTCGGCCTCCTTCAACTCTCTAGATAGCGCGTGAGCCTTGTGATGCAAGGCCATACGCTGATGCCACCAGAGCCGGACGTCGGCTGGTGCGGTATCAGGATATGCCGGCCAGTCGTGCCGCGGGTCGGCCAGGGCTCTTACCCGGCGGGTCAGGGCCTCAAGATCCGCCTGTCCGAGGCGTTCGGCAAGGCTCGCGGCGTCGAGGCCGTCGAGATTGGCTTCGACCAGCGCCCGGCGCATCCGGTCCGCTTCCGGATTGGCCAAGGGCAGGTTCGCCACCTCCTCGCTGGCCTCGTCGAGGAGGAAGGCGTGGTTGATGAGGCAGAACAGCAGCAGGGCCTCATTGCGCGGCAACGCCGCCATGGGTCCGCGCACCAGGGCGCTGCGGGCGATTTCCGTGCCTCGGGGCACCAGGGGCGGGGGAAGGGGAGTGCCCTTGCGGGCCCGGGGGCCCGCCTGCCAGCTCTCGCGTCGTCCCTTGGCCGGCCCGCGTTCCTGGGGGGCGATGAGGGCGTTGAAGCGGCCCAGCAGGTCCTGCCGGTAGTGCTTGCGCACGGTCTCGTCGGCGATGGCCGAGACCACCTCGTTCAGGCGCCCTTCCAGCGCCGCCCGGCGTTCCGGCGTGTCGAGGGAGGCGGCCTCGCTTTCCCGCGCCCACAATTCCGCCGCCAGCGGCCGGGCCTGCACCAGCACCTGTTCCATGGCCTCGCGGCCGGAGCGGCGGATGAGGTCGTCCGGGTCCTGCCCCTCCGGCAGGGCGGCGAAGGCGAGGCTGCGGCCGGCCTTCAGGTGCGGCAAGGCGAGGTCGATGGCGCGATGGGCGGCGCGGCGGCCGGCCTTGTCGCCGTCGAACAGCAGCAGCGGCTCCTCGGACATGCGCCAGAGCAGCTGCAGCTGCTCTTCCGTCAGCGCCGTGCCCAGGGGGGCGACGGTGGCGCCGAAGCCGGCCTCCGCCATGGCGATCACGTCCACATAGCCTTCCACCGCGATCACCCGCGCCCCCGACTGGGCGGCGGTGCGGGCGGCGAAGCCGTTATAGAGCAGTGATCCCTTGTGAAAGAGCGGGGTTTCCGGCGAATTCAGGTACTTGGCCGGGACGTCCTTCTCCAGGGCCCGGCCGCCGAACGCGACGATACGGCCCTTCAGGTCGGTGATGGGGAACATCACCCGGTCGCGGAAACGGTCGTAGGGTACCGGAATGTCGTCGCCGGCGATGAGCAGGCCGGCTTCCACCATGTCTTCCACCGGCACACCTGCCTTGCCGAGGGCCTCCTTGAGGTGGAAGCGCTCCCCCGCGGCGTAGCCGAGGCCGAATCGCTTCTGGGTGGCGGCGCCGAGCTCGCGGTCGGCGAGATAGCCGCGCGCCTTCGCGCCGAGGCGTGACTGCAGCGTCTCCTCGAAATGCCGGGCGGCCAGCGCCATCACCTCGAACAGGGTGCGCCGGCGCTCTTCCTTCTTCGCCGCCTCGGGGGTGGCCTGCGGTACCGGCAGGCCGGCCATGGAGGCGAGACGCTCCACCGCTTCGCCGAAGGGCACGCCCTCGGTCTCCATCAGGAAGTCGAACACGTCCCCGTGCTTGCCGGAGGAGAAGCAGTGGTAGAAGCCCTTCTGGTCATTGACGAAGAAGGACGGGGTCTTCTCCGCGTTGAAGGGGGAGAGGCCGGCGAACTCGCGTCCTTGCTTCTTCAGCCGGACCCGCCGGCCCACCACCTCGGACACCGGGAGGCGGGCGCGGATCTCGTCGAGGAAGGCGGGTGGGAAGCGCATTCGGGTCAGGGTCCGGGGCGTCAGCCCATCAGTCTAGCGAAACAGGAGCGGGTGCGGCAGCGCCGATCGCATGCCGGTGGGGGGCGCGGCCGCGCCGGCCGCGCCGGCTCGCACTATCCTCGTTATCCACAGCCGGTCATCTCGCGAAATGCGTGCGCACATGCTGCCCGCCGCAGTCGGGGCCAAGGCAATCGCTGATCGGCCGGCCCTTTCGGCACGGGCCCGGCTGTCACGGGTTCGCTGGCCGATGTCCTGAATACCACCTTCCGGTGTTAAATTCTCTTTCTGCGGCCTGCCCGCGGTCAGGCGCGCTGCTGCCGGACGCCGGCCGTCCCCGCCATCGGGTTGCCGGCGCACGCGCCTTTTGCGCGCGGGCGGGGCCTGGAGCCGCCGCCGACGCGTGGTCGGGGCGGCCCCAAAGGTGGGGCGGACAGCGTCAGCCCGCGTTGGTGAGCGCGTCCTTCACCCAGCCAGAGGCCTTGCCGAAGTCGATGGCGCCGGCATGGCGCTCCTTGAGGACCGCCATGGTGCGGCCCATGTCCTTGATGCCCTTGGCCTCGATCTCGGCGATCACCGCGGCGATGGCGGCGCGGGTGTCGGCCTCGGAGAGCTGCTGCGGCAGGAAGGCCTGGATGTAGGTGATCTCCTCGCGCTCCTGCGCGGCGAGCTCGGGGCGCCCGGCCTCGTCATAGATCTTCGCGCTCTCCTCGCGCTGCTTCACCATCTTCGCGAGGAGCGCCCGCAGTTCGTCGTCGGTCAGGGGGTCCTTGCCGTGGCCGCGCTGCTCGATGTCGCGGTCCTTCAGCGCCGCGTTGATCAGGCGCAGCGTGCCGGTGCGGCGCTTGTCCTGGGCCTTCAGTGACTCTTTCAGAGCCGCATTGATGTCGTCACGAAGCACGGAACGTTGTCCTTGTTGCAATTGTGATCCGGATGGAAGTGCTGGCGCGGGAGGGAGAAGGCGGCCGGGCCTCTTCCGCGTGGCCGCCACGCCTCCGCAGGAGGCTCCCTGCGTCCGCTCGACCGCGCTTTCGACCGCAGCCGTGGCCCGACATCTGCGGGTCCACATGCACCGCGACGCACAAATTCACGCGCTTGACGCTGGAAACGTCGCGCGTGAGCCTCTATCTAGGCGATCCATGACGAACGAACAAGACCACGCCCTGACCGCCCCGGCCGCGGGCCGGGATGCGACGCCCCCCGCCGAAGGCTGGAGCGAGCCCAAGCCCACGGCTGTGCTCGTCCTCGCCGACGGCACGGTGCTCGAAGGCTTCGGCATCGGTGCCGAGGCGAGCCTGGCTGGCGAGGTGTGCTTCAACACCGCCATCACCGGCTACGAGGAGATCCTCACGGATCCCTCCTATGCGGGCCAGATCATCACCTTCACCTTCCCGCACATCGGCAATGTGGGCACCAACGAAGAGGACATCGAGACGGTGTCCATGGCCCAGTCCTCCGGCGTGCGCGGCGTGGTGCTGCGCACAGCGGTGACCGAGCCGTCCAACTACCGCGCCACCCGCCACCTCGACGAGTGGCTGAAGGCGCGCGGCATCCCCGGCATCAGCGGCATCGACACCCGCGCGCTCACCGCCCTCATCCGCGAGGGCGGCATGCCCAACGCGGTCATCGCCCATTCCCGCGACGGCGTCTTCGATCTCGACGCGCTCAAGGCCGAGGCGCGCCAGTGGCCCGGCCTCGTGGGCATGGACCTCGTGCCTGGCGTCACCTCGGCCCAGCGCTTCGCCTGGGACGAGACCACCTGGGGCTGGGCGACCGGATACGGCCGCGAGGATGCGCCCCGCCACCATGTGGTGGCGGTGGACTATGGCGTGAAGCGCAACATCCTGCGCCTGCTCGCCAGCGCCGGCTGCAAGGTGACGGTGGTGCCGGCCACGGCCTCGGCCGGGGACATCCTGGCGCTGAAGCCGGACGGCGTCTTCCTCTCCAACGGCCCGGGCGATCCGGCGGCGACGGGGGAATATGCGGTGCCGGTGATTCGCGAGATCATCGCCAGCGGCGTGCCCACCTTCGGCATCTGCCTCGGCCACCAGATGATCGGCCTCGCGGTGGGCGGGCGCACCATGAAGATGCACCAGGGGCACCACGGCGCGAACCACCCGGTGAAGGACCTCACCACCGGCAAGGTGGAGATCACCTCCATGAACCACGGTTTCGCCGTGGATCGTGGCAGCTTGCCGGAAAATGCGATCGAGACCCACGTCTCCCTGTTCGACGGCTCCAATGCCGGCATCGCGCTGGCCGACCGGCCGGTCTTCTCGGTGCAGTACCATCCCGAGGCGAGCCCCGGCCCGCACGACAGCCACTATCTCTTCGATCGCTTCGTGCAGATGATCGAGAAGAGCAAGGCGGCCTGAGCGCGCCGCCCCTGGACTGAAAAGGCCGGCGCCGGGGATATCCTGGAGCCGGCCTTTTTCGTTGGGGGGCCAGGGAGGCCTCGGAGTGGCGAGGGCTTCGGGAAGGTTCAGTCCTCCCGCCACGCCCACAGCAGATCGTGCATGCCGTCCCTGAGACGGAAGCCCTTGGCGACGAGGTGGGCCTTCAGGTCGGCGCGGGTGCGCGGCGACTGCTTCTGGTCATGCACCTCGATCACCATCTGGCGGATGCGCTTCAGCACGCCGTCGGACGCGCCATAGAGGATGGAAAACTCGGCGCCCTCGCAATCCATCTTGAGGAAGGCGCAGCTTTCGATGCCGTGGCGGGCAAAGGCCTCCTCGAGCGTCGTCGTCGCCACCGTCACCTTCTCCCCCTTCGTGCTCAGCAGCGAACCGGAGGTGGAGACGCCGCCTGCATTTCCACGATGGAAGGTCATTTCCCCCGCCGTGTCGGAGATGGCCTGCGGCACCGGCACCAGCCGGCCGGCGGCGAGGGCGGCGTTGGCGGACAGGTGAGCGAAATTGACCGGGTCCGGCTCGAAGGCGATCACCCGTCCGGCCGCCAGGCGATGCAGGGCGAACATGCTGAAGGCGCCGATGTTCGCGCCGATGTCGACGACGGTATCGCCGGGCTGCACCGGGAGCGGCATCCCCTTGAGGTAGGCCTCGTCGAAGAACACTTCCTTGAACTCGTGCAGCACCTCGCGCGGCACCTTCACCTCGACGCCCGAGCGCAGCCGGAAATGGGCCACGGGCGCCTGGGTCAGGCCGTACTTGAAGGCGAAGTAGGTGGGCCAGTTGGAGATGTTCTTGACGAGATTGGCATAGCGCATGGGATGAGGAGGCTGCCCTTGTGCGGACCCATGCCGCATGGGTCCCTTCTCCCCCGGAGGGGCGCCCCCCTCTTTAATCCGAAAACACCGAAAGGTCAGTCCGGAAAGGTCAGTCCGGAAAGGTCCGTCCGGACAAGGTCAGTCCAGGCAAGGTCAGTCGAGGAAGTGGCCGTGCTCTGCCACGTGCCGGGCGAGGCCCAGCGTGTGCTCGCGCACCAGACGCTCGGCAAGATCCGCGTCGCGCTTCTCGATGGCTTCCACGATGCGGGTGTGGTCGAGGATGGAGCGCTGCGCCCGGTGATCCTGGCCGATGGTGACCTTGCGCACGCCGCGCATATGCGGGAACAGGCTCTCGGTCGTCTCGCCGATCAGCGCGCAGCCGGACATGCGGATGATGAGCTTGTGAAAGGCGAGGTTGGCCTCCGAATACTCGGACACGAACTCTTCCGGGTCGCGGTTGGCGAAGGCGCGCACATTCTCGCGCAGGAGGCGGATCTCGGCCTCGCTCGCCCGCTCGCAGGCCAGCCGCGCCGCCATGCCCTCTAGGGCGGCCCAGACGGTGATCATCTCGATGATCTCCCGCTTGGACTTGCGGACCACGAAGATGCCGCGGCGCGGTACCGAGCGCACGAACCCTTCCTGCTCCAGAAGGGTCATGGCCTCGCGGATCGGCGTGCGGGAGACGCCCAGCTTCTCGGAGAGCTGACGCTCCTCGAGGCGGATTTCCTCGGGGTGGCTGTAGATGTCCATCTCCATGATGGCCGCCTTCAGCGCCTTGTAGGCCTTCATCCGGAAGCTCGATTCCGTCTCGATCGGCTTCACGTTGATATCCTGGTACGTCATCGCACCCCTTCGCCTTAGGCTCGTCGACGCGCTCGGCCGGTCGCCGGAATTCCCACCGCCCGCCGCAACGTGTGATTCTCCGCGCGGCGTATTGAATACATCATATCAGATCGCCGAATAGGCGTTAGGGCAGGTAATGACGCATGGATAGCTGCGCCCTGTCGTTGCGATGCAGCAAAATCCCCCCTCCCTCCTCCCGCACTGCGCGTTGACAGAATGTATTCTGAATACCAGCATCAGTGTCCAAGGGCCGCATTGAACGGTCCGCATACGAGGCGGCAGGCGCCGCCAGGGGAGGACATCATGATCACCGTCGACGATATCCTGCGCGAGAAGCGCCATACCCGCGTTGTCACCCTGCGCATGCAGGAGACCGTGGCCGACGCCGTCCGGGTGATGAAGCGGGAGAACATCTCCTCCGTCATCGTCACCGACATCTGCGGCACCGAGGGGAGCACCGTGATGGGCGTGTTCTCCGAGCGCGACGTGACGCGCGCGCTTCTGGAGCACGGAAGCAACACCCCGCGCATGCTGCTTGCGAGCCTGCTCAAGCGGGAGGTCATCTCCTGCCGCCTCGACGACGGCATCGCCACCGTCCTGCGTCTCATGGACGAGCACCAGGTGCGGCATCTGCCGGTGATGGAAGAATACACGCTCATCGGCGTCATCAGCGCCACTGACCTCATGCGCCACTACCTGCGGGAAGCGGAGATGAAGACCCTTCTCGATCCCGCGCTGGGCGGCATGGACGCCCACCTCACGCCGCTGCGCTGAGCCCGGCGGGGGGAGCTGACCCATCGTCGCTGAAGAAGATTGCGGCGGGGAAATGATGATGTTAGTCTTGGTATCTGGCATACGTAATGTCGTACACAGTGCCACGGGCGATGATCCTCAGGGTCAGTCCAAGCCGGCGCAGACCGGCACCCAGCAAGACAAGGGCTAGGAAATCCGGGAGTGGTGCATGGGCAACGCGCTCGACGGCGTACGCGTCCTGGACATGACGCACGTGCAGTCCGGCCCGTCGGCGACGCAGCTTCTTGCGTGGCTGGGGGCGGATGTCGTCAAGGTTGAGATGCCGCGGCGGGGGGACATCACCCGCTCGCAGCTGCGGGACAAGTCCAATGTGGACAGTCTCTATTTCACCATGCTGAACGCCAACAAGCGCAGCGTGACGCTGAACATCAAGACGCCGCAGGGCCAGGAGGCGCTGGGGCGCCTCATCGACGCCTGCGACGTGATGGTGGAGAATTTCGGCCCCGGCGTGCTCGAGCGCCAGGGCTTCGGCTACGAGGCGGTGCGCGCCCGTAACCCGCGCCTGATCTATGCCTCCATCCGCGGCTTCGCGGAGGCCTCCGGCATTGATGCCAAGGCCTATGAGACCATCGCCCAAGCCATGGGTGGCGCCATGAGCACCACCGGATGGCGGTCCGGCCCGCCGACCGCCTCCAGCGCCCAGATCGGCGACACCGGCACCGGCATCCACTGCGTCGCCGGCATCCTCGCCGCCCTCTATCAGCGCACGGTGACGGGCGAGGGCCAGCGGGTGGACGTGGCCATGCAGGATTGCGTCATGAACCTGCTGCGCGTGAAGCTGCGCGACCAGCAGCGTCTCGACGCGGGTCCGCTCACCGAATATCCCGGCGCTCCCGAGGGCGATTGCGTTCCCCGCGCCGGCAATGCGTCCGGCGGCGGCCAGCCGGGAGCGGCGCTGCGCTGCGCGCCGGGGGGCGAGAATGACTTCTGCTACGTCATCATCCAGCCCCAGGGCTGGGCGCCGCTGATGCGTTTGGTGGGCCGCAAGGACCTCATCGACGATCCCAAGTTCGCCGCCCACGAGGCCCGCGCCCAGCGCCTCGACCAGTGCTTCGAGATCATCGAGCGCTGGACGGTGAAGCGCACCAAGTTCGAGGTCATGGCCGCGCTCAAGGCCATCGACGTGCCCTGCGGCCCGGTGCTTTCCACCCGGGACATCCTGGACGACCGGGCGCTCTACGAGCGCGGCTTCCTGGTGGAGGTGCCGCACCCCGAGCGGGGCAGCTACGTGACGCTCGGCTCGCCGATACAGCTTTCGGCGAGCCATGTTCCGGTGGACCGTGCTCCCCTGCTGGGCGAGCACACGCAGGCGGTGCTCGCCGACCTCGGTTTCACTGAAGAAGAGATCGCCGGCATGCGTGCCGCCGGTGCCGTCTGACGGGAGCAAAAATCACCCGTCCGAGCAATCCGCCGCCTCATGAGGGAAAAGAGGATGAGGCGGTTACCAACACCAAAATAAGAAATTGTGCCAAGGGGTAGGAAGATGGTTGAAGCTGCAGTTAAGGCACCAGCGACGAATCGCTGGATGCAATTGATCGCCGGCGTGGTCTGCATGGTTGCCGCCGCGAACATTCAGTATTCCTGGACGTTGTTCGTGCCCGAGATCGTCAGCACCCACGGGTGGACGCGCGCCTCGGTGCAGGTGGCCTTCACCGTGTTCGTGGTGGTGCAGACCTGGCTCACCCCCATCGAAGGCTATTTCATCGACAAGTATGGGCCGCGGGTGATGGTGATGGTGGGCGGCCTGTTCACCGGCCTCTCCTGGGTGCTGAACTCTTACGCGACCTCGCTCACCGCGCTCTACGTGGCCGCCGCCGTCGGCGGCATCGGCGTCGGCTGTGTCTATGCCACCTGCGTGAACGCCGCGCTGAAGTGGTTTCCCGACCGGCGCGGCCTCGCCGTGGGGCTCACCGCCGCCGGCTATGGTTCGGGCACGGTGCTCACCATCCTGCCCATCGCCGCCATGATCAAGTCGAGCGGCTACCAGGAGACCTTCTTCACCTTCGGCCTGGTGCAGGGCGCGGTCATCCTGCTCGCCGCCGGCTTCCTGCGGGCGCCGTCGAAGACCGAGGTCGTCTATTCCTCCACCGTGGCCCAGAGCCGGCGCGACTACACCCTGGGCGAGGCGCTCCAGACCCCGGTGTTCTGGATCATGCTCACCCTGTTCGTCCTCACCGTGTCCGGCGGCCTCATGGCGGTGGCGCAGCTGGGCGTGATCGCCGAAGACCTCGGCGTGAAGCATATCGAGGTGAACCTCTATTTCTTCGCAATGGCCGCTCTGCCGTTCGCGCTGATGCTGGACCGCATCCTGAACGGCTTCTCTCGGCCCTTCTTCGGCTGGATCTCGGACCATATCGGCCGTGAGAAGACCATGTTCTTCGCCTTCGCCATGGAAGGCATCGGCATCGTCGCGCTGGGGACGTTCGGCCACAATCCATGGGCCTTCATCATCCTCTCGGGCGTGGTCTTCCTGGCCTGGGGCGAAGTCTATTCCCTGTTCTCGGCCACGGCCGCGGATACGTTCGGCTCCAAGCATATCGGCAAGATCTACGGCATGCTCTACACGGCCAAGGGCTTCGCCGCCTTGCTGGTGCCGCTCGCCAACATCCTGATGGAGGCGACGGGAAGCTGGACCACGGTGCTCTACACCGTGGCGGCCATGGACCTGACGGCCGCTTTCGGCGCCCTGTTCGTGCTCCGGCCCATGCTGGCGCGCCACCATCGCCTCAACGCGGAGGCTGCGGCGCGGGCCGCGGCGACGCGCGAGGTCACGGCCTGAGCCTTGTCCCATCATGGTCGCATCATGCCGCCACGTGCCGCATGGCGGGTTTACCCGACGCCGGGGGTCCGTGATCACGTGAGCGGATAAAAAGTCCCTCCACCGTCCTTGTGGCGGTTCCTCAAGCCCCGGCCTGCGCCGGGGCTTTTTTTGTCCGCGCCGTGCCTGGCGAAGGACCGAAGCCCGTACACGCATACGCCCATCCGCCCCATGCGCACCGCGGTCACGACGGTATCGGCAGCCCGCATGATGCATTGCCGCAATTGTAAGAGCGTATGGCAAAGTGTTGGGCAGATATTCGCGCAGGCGTGGCGCAGAAGGAATCAAGAAAAAGGCCACTGAAGGCCGGGGGTATTCGCCTTCAGGCTGTCGCAGTCGCCCCTGAAAGCCTGTAATACAGCGGATGTAGCGGTTAGGTAGCTGTTACATGCATTATGTATACGATATTTTCGATACACCTTTCTCCGTGGTACGCGAGCGGGTCGGCCGAACATCAACGGCGCAAAGAAGCCCGCAACAGAATGGCGACCGTCACGGGCCGTTCATCGCTCTCGATGATCCCCAGTGAGAAAGGGAAGGAAATGCCTCAGAACACCTCCGCGCCCACGCGCGGTCCCGCCGCAGGCCCCGTCGCGGGTCCCCTGGGCGGGCGCTGGCTGCAACTCGCCATTGGCGTCGTGTGCATGTCCATGATCGCCAACCTGCAATACGGCTGGACGCTGTTCGTCGAGCCGATGAACGAGAAGCACCAGTGGGGCCGCGCCGCCATCCAGGTGGCCTTCACCATCTTCGTCGTGTTCGAGACTTGGCTGGTGCCGGTCGAGGGCTGGTTCGTGGACAAGTTCGGCCCGCGCATCGTGGTCTTCGTCGGCGCCATTCTCTGCGGTCTGTCCTGGGTGCTGAACTCGATGGCGGACAGCCTCACCATGCTCTACATCTCGGCCGCCCTCGGCGGTACTGGTGCGGGCGCCGTCTACGGGACCTGCGTCGGCTCGGCGCTGAAATGGTTCCCGGATCGCCGCGGCCTTGCCGCCGGCATCACCGCCGCCGGCTTCGGCGCCGGATCGGCCCTGACGATCGTGCCCATCGCGGCCATGATCAAGTCGCAGGGCTACGAGCACACCTTTCTCTTCTTCGGCCTGATCCAGGGCGCGGTCGTTCTCGTGCTCTCGTTCTTCCTGGCGGCTCCGAAGGAAGGCCAGCTTCCGGTGGTAGCCGTCCCCACGGTCAACCAGAGCCGGCGCAATTACGGCCCAGGCGAGATGCTGAAGGCCCCGGTGTTCTGGGTCATGTATCTGATGTTCGTGCTGGTGGCGGCTGGCGGCCTCATGGCGACGGCCCAGCTCGGCTCCATCGCCAAGGACTTCAAGATCGCCGACGTGCCGGTGTCGCTGCTCGGCCTCACCATGCCGGCGCTGACCTTCGCCCTGTCCATCGACCGGGTGCTGAACGGCCTGACCCGTCCTTTCTTCGGCTGGGTGTCGGACAATATCGGGCGTGAGAACACCATGTTCATCGCCTTCGGCCTGGAGGCTGTCGGCGTGCTGGCGCTCGCCCACTTCGGCTCCAACCCGGTGCTGTTCGTGCTGCTGACGGGGCTCGTCTTCTTCGCCTGGGGCGAGATCTACTCGCTCTTCCCGGCGACCTGCGGCGACACGTTCGGCTCGCGCTACGCCACCACCAATGCCGGTCTCCTCTACACCGCGAAGGGCACCGCATCGCTGGTGGTCCCCATGGCATCGGTCGCCGTGGCGAGCCTGGGCAACTGGGACCTGGTGTTCATGATCACCGCCGCGGTCAACGCCGTCGCGGCGCTCATGGCCCTCCTGGTGCTCAAGCCGCTCCGCGCCCGCTTCGTGGCCGGCGCCACCGCCGCCGAGGTGGTGAAGGCGAGCGGCGCCAAGGTCGCCGGCTGAGCGCGCGGGCCGAACCGGCCCGCCGAAAACGCCTTTGGCCCACCTACCCCGGGCCCACCTGGAGGGGGCGGCTTGCCGCTCCCTCTTTTTCCTTTTTTCCGATCAGTTCCCGCGGGGCACCGCCATGGCGGGCGCGACCGCGTCGTTCGCCGCGTGGCGCACCTGGGCGAAGCGCGGTTCGGGGGCCTGCAGAAGGACGTCCTCCACCGGAATGCCCATGCCGCCTGCGGCGGTCATGTAGGGCTTGTCCGCGGAGATGCCGGTGACCGCCAGCGAAAGCACGATCCCGAAAAGGCCAAGGGCCGTAAGTTCCAGTGCGTTCATATTCTTTCTCCCGGCACCTCAAGTGCCGAAGCCAGGCGCCACCACGCGCCCTTGAGCTGAGAGCGTTCTAGCCCATCCGGGCCATGCCGTGGTATACATAATACGCACGGGTTCCCCCTCAATGCTGCATAGCAGCATCGTTGCGGGACGCCATCAACGGGAGAGCTGCCGGCGCGACGAGGCGCCGCGCCGCCTCAGGCCTGGGCGAGCCCCTTGAGATGGGCAAGGAGGCCGGCGGTGGAGGGCGAGGTCCCGGCCGGAAGGGGCGCGCCGGTCATGGCCGGCAGGAACTGGGTGGCGAGTTCCTTGCCCAGCTCCACGCCCCACTGGTCGAAGGCGTTGATGTCCCACACCGCCGCCTCGACGAACACACGGTGCTCATAGAGGGCGATGATCCGTCCGAGCGTGAACGGGTCCAGCACCGCATAGGCGATGGTCACCGATGGGCGGTCGCCGGGGAAGACGCGGTGCGGAGCAAGGCGTGCCACCTCCTCCTCGGCGAGGCCCTTGGCCGCGAGCTGCGCCGCTGCCTGCTCCAGGCTCCGCCCGCGCATCAGCGCTTCCGACTGGGCGAGGCAGTTGGCGACCAGCAGGTCCTGGTGGTTCCTCAGCTCCGGCTCGTGTCCCTCCGCCGCCACCAGGAACTCCACGGGCACGATGTCCGTGCCCTGGTGGAGCAGTTGGAAGAAGGCGTGTTGCGCATTGGTGCCCGGCTCGCCCCAGACGATGGGGCCGGTGGCGCGCGCCGTCTTTTGTCCGTCGCGCGTCACGCTCTTGCCGTTCGATTCCATGTCCAGCTGCTGGAGATAGGCCGGAAGACGCGCCAAGCGCTGGTCGTAGGGGATGATGGCGCGGCTGGGATAGGAGCAGACGTTGCGGTGCCAGAGCCCCACGAGGGCGAACAGAACCGGCAGATTCTGGTCCAGCGGCGCCGAGCGGAAATGCGCGTCCATGGCCGCCGCGCCTGCCAGGAACTCGCCGAACCGGTCCGGGCCGATGGCGATCATCACCGGCAGGCCGACGGCGGACCAGACCGAGTAGCGCCCGCCGACCCAGTCCCAGAAGCCGAACGTCCGCTCCGCCGCGATGCCGAACGCCGCCACCTGGTCGCGCGCGGTGGAGACGGCGGCGAAATGGGCGCCGACCGCTTCCTCGCCCAGCGCGCCGGCGATGAAGGCGCGGGCGGTGGCCGCGTTGCACATGGTCTCCACCGTGGTGAAGGTCTTCGACGCGACGATGAAGAGGGTGGAGATCGGGTCGAGCCGCTTCAGCAGGTCGGCGATGTGTGCGCCATCCACATTGGAGACGAAGTGACAACGCGGGCCGTCATGATAGGGGGCGAGAGCCCCGGTCACCATGGCGGGGCCAAGGTCGGACCCGCCGATGCCGATGTTCACCACGTCGGTGAAGGCATGCCCGCGGGCGCCGGCGATGCGGCCGTCGCGCACGCCGGAGGCGAAGGCGGACAGGCGTTGCAGCGTCTCCTCGATGCCGGGCTGCACGTCGATGCCGTCCACCGGGAGGGGATCGCCGGACCGCTCCCGCAGAGCGGTGTGCAGCACCGCGCGATCCTCGGTCAGATTGATGTGGTCGCCGGCGAACATGGCCTCGCGCTGCGTCTCCACCTGCGCCGCCGCGGCGAGGTCCAGGAGCCGTTTCAGCGCCTCCTGCGAGATGGCGGTCTTGGAGAAATCGAGAAGCAGGTCGCCGTAGGCACAGGAGAAGCGCTCGAACCGGTCGGGCACCGCGAACAAATCGAGGATCTGCCCGGTCTGTCCCCGCCGGACGGTGACGAGCGCCTCGAAGGCGGAGTCGATCGCGGAACGATCAGCGGTCATCGGCAAGAACCTCCGTCAGGGGCACCACAGCACGTCGAGAGGTGCGCGGGCGTTGTCGAGCACGGCACGGATGGGCAGCTCGGCCACATCGCCGGGCGCGCAGGCGCGCTCCAGCACCGCGCGTTTGCCCATGCCTTCGATGTGCAGAAGCAGCGTGTCGGCCGATACGAGGCGGGGCAGGGTGAAGGTGATGCGCGGCTCGCCCGCCGCCTCGGCCCGTACCGCGACGAGCGGCGCCGTCGCCGCCGGGTCGATGGCGTCGGCAAGCGCCTCGGCGCCGGGGAAGAAGGACGCGGTGTGCCCGTCATCGCCCATGCCCAGCACCACGGCGGAAAAGGGGGCGGGAAGGCTGGTGATGCGCGCTTCGGCGGCGGCGAGGCCCGCCTCCGGTGTCGGATCGCCGGTATAGAGCGGCACGAAGCGCGCTGCGGCCGCCGGGCCGTCGAGCAGGTGTCGGCGCACGAGGGCGGCGTTGGAGCGCTCCGAGCTCTCCGGAACCCACCGCTCGTCCACCAGCGTCACCGCCACCCGGCTCCAGTCGATGGGCGCGCCCGACAGGGCTTCGAGGAAGCGCACCGGCGTGCGCCCGCCGGAGACGGCGAGGCTCGCGGTGCCGTCCCGCGCGATGCGGGCCCGCAGCGCCTCGGCCACGTGGGCGGCGAGGGCCCGGGCGAGGGCCGCGGCGTCCGCATAGGTCGCGAGGGCGATGGGGGAGGGGCGGCGCACGGGCCCGCTCACGCGTCGTCGGTCCAGGTGCGCCCGTCGCGCTCGATCAGGGCGATGGCGGCCGAGGGACCCCAGGTGCCGGCGGTGTAGGGCTTGGGCGGTTCGCGGGAGCCGCGCCAGGCCTCGAGGATGGGGCCGACCCAGCGCCAGGCGGCCTCCACCTCGTCGCGGCGCATGAACAGGGTCTGGTTGCCGCGGATCACGTCCATGATCAGGCGCTCGTAGGCATCCGGGTTCCGGACGCCGAACACGCTGGCGAAGCTCATGTCCAGCGGCACGTGCTGGAGGCGCATGCCACCGGGGCCGGGATCCTTGATCATGAGCCACAGCTTCACACCCTCGTCGGGCTGCAGGCGGATGACGAGGCGGTTGGCCATGATGGGGCCGGCCTGGCCGTCGAACACCGAATGGGGAATGGGGCGGAAGGCGACCACGATCTCCGAGACGCGGGCGGCGAGGCGCTTGCCGGTGCGCAGGTAGAAGGGCACGCCGGCCCAGCGCCAGTTGCCGATCTCCGCCTTCAGCGCCACGAAGGTCTCCGTTTCGGATTGGCCGGAGCCCAGCTCCTCCAGATATCCCGGCACGGCGCCGCCGGCGGACGCTCCGGCGCGATACTGGCCGCGCACGGTGAACTGGGCGGCATTGCGCTCGTCGATGGGCTCCAGCGCCTTCAGCACCTTCAGCTTCTCGTCGCGCACCGCGTCCGCGTCGAGGGAGACCGGCGGCTCCATGGCGACGAGGCACAGCAGCTGGAGGATGTGGTTCTGCACCATGTCGCGCAGCGCGCCGGCGGTGTCGTAATAGCCGGCGCGGCCGGCTGTCCCGATGCTCTCCGCCACCGTGATCTGCACATGGTCGATATGGGCGTTGTTCCACACCGGTTCGAACAGGGCATTGGCGAAGCGCAGCGCCATCAGGTTCTGCACCGTCTCCTTGCCGAGATAGTGGTCGATGCGGAACACGGCTTCCTCGCGGAAGACCCGGCCCACCGCCGCATTCACCTCGAGCGCCGAGGCGAGGTCCTTGCCCACCGGCTTCTCCACCACCACCCGCGTCTTCTCGGTGACGAGGCCGTGGGCGCCGATGCGTGAGCAGATGGGGTCGAAAAGGTCAGGTCCGACCGCGAGATAGAAGACGCGCACCCGTTCGCGGCCTTCTTCCAGCGTGTGGGCGAGGTTTGCCCAGCCCTCGTCGGTCACGGCGTCGACGGCCACATAATCGAGCCGATCGAGGAAGCCGGCGAGGCGCGCGGGCGCCACCTCCTCGATGCCGTCGGACAGGCCCACCGCCTCGTGGGCGAACGTCTGGAATTCATCGCGCGGCATGGGGCGGCGGGAGACGCCGATGATGCGTGCTTCCTCCGGGAGCTGCCCGGCGAGGTCCCGCTCGAACAAGGCGGGCAGAAGCTTGCGCCGGGCGAGGTCTCCCGTGGCGCCGAAGACGACGATATCGAAGGGCTCGACCGTGACCACGCGCGCGACCATACGCTTCTCCCACAAGAGGATGCCCGGAAAGCGAGGATGCCCGGAAGGCGAGGATACCCCCGGAGGCGCCGGACGCCTCGATGGCGCGGATGCCCGACCTCCCGAGATGCCCGGCCTCCCGCCCGCTCGGGCCGTTTCCTTGCGGAGACGCCCGGACGATCGTGCCACAGGACTTTCAACGCCTTCGGCGCTGGTCCGGGTCCGCAGCGCGCGGTGCGACACGTTGCGTCCCTTTGCGGCACCGGGTCCGCACTCTAGTTCCGGTTGGGAGCAGATTGAATGAAGGAGAGCCGTAAATCCGCCGTCAGGCTTAAAAAATCCGCGTGCGCACCCGGCTCGCAAGGTCGGTGGGGGGCGGCTGGCGCGTCGGGGACACAAAAGCAAAATCCGCGCGAGGCGGCTCGCGCGGAGACTTCAGGCTCAGAACTTCGGAGGTCGACGCGAAGAAGCGCCCGAATGCGCCGGGAAACGACCCGGCGCGCCGGTCGCGATCAGCGCGTGGGGCGCGGCTTGGAGGGGATCAGCCCCTCGCGCTGGGCACGCTTACGGGCCAGCTTGCGGGCGCGGCGGATGGCCTCGGCCTCCTCGCGGGCCCGCTTTTCGGACGGCTTCTCGTAGTGGCCACGCAGCTTCATCTCGCGGAAGATCCCCTCGCGCTGCATCTTCTTCTTGAGCGCCTTGAGGGCCTGATCAACATTGTTGTCGCGGACGAGAACTTGCACGTGTTTACCTCTTCGAGCTGGTGCGCCGATCCGGAGCCGAACCTGGTCTGAGACGTCCGGGCCCTTGAAGACGAGACGTTGCGCTCGTCCTCAGCATGCCCGAAGGAGCCGCTCTCTTATCAGAACGCCTCTCAGGTGTCCACATCTCCCGTGCCGGGAAAACGGCCGTCGAAGCGTTGCGCCGGCTTACTTTTCCGTGTGCTGCCCCGAGGGTGGGTCAATGGGCAGCAGCGGCGAGGCCCGCGGGCAGGGAATCGGAGGCCGGTACCGACGCCGCCGGCAGGGGCAGGGTGCGCAGCGCGCGCTGCTTCTGCGCCTGGCGGCACAAGGTATCGAGTTCGGCGCGGATGTCCGTATCGCCGAAGCACAAGGCCGCCTCGCGAATGCCGCGCATGAAGCGCAGCTCGATCAGGATCAGCCGCCAGCTGCAATAGCGGCCGGACTGTGCCATGTGCCGCGCAAGATCACGCAGCCGCTGTAGGAAATGATCTTCAGCCATCGGCCTCCCCGCAGCCGTATGGTAATATGATAATGAAGAATAGACCGTCGGCCGTCTGACTTCCATGCGCCTTTTGTCGCCGTCCACCACCGTAAGGTCGCGGGTTCCCCTTCGGGCGACGAGGTATCATAGGCACGGCACATGACAGCGATTCGACACCCCTTCCGGACTGTCTCCACGCCAAGGAAACCGCTGCTCAGCAGCCTTCTTCGGGGATATTGGCGCACACGTCCGGATCACGCTTGACCCGCACCACATGCCCCATCTTGCGGCCGGCGCGGGCCTCGTCCTTGCCGTAGAGATGCACATGGGCGCCGGGCTCGGCGAGCAGCGCATGCCAGTCATGCACGTCGGCGCCGATCAGGTTGGTCATCTGCGCCCGGCCGATCCGCGAGACCTCGCCCAGAGGCCAGCCGGCGATGGCGCGCACGTGCTGCTCGAACTGGGAGGTCACGGCGCCGTCCTGGGTCCAGTGGCCGCTGTTGTGGACGCGGGGCGCGATCTCGTTGACCACCACCCGCTCGCCCGCGCCGCGCCCCACCACGAACAGCTCCACCGCGAAGACGCCTTCATAGTCGAGGGCATCGCCGATGGTGCGCGCGATGATGCGCGCCCGCTTCGCCGTCTCGGCGGTGAGAGCCGCCGGCACGGTCGATGTGTGCAGGATGTGCTCGCGATGCACGTTCTCGGTCACGTCGAAGGCGGAGAAGGCGCCATCGCCGCGCCGCGCCGCGACCACAGAGACCTCGCGCTCGAAGGCGACGAACCCTTCCAGAATGGCGCTCTGCCGCCCCAGAGCATGCCAGGCGGCGGTCAGGTCGTCGCCGGGACGGATCATCACCTGCCCCTTGCCGTCATAGCCGAAGCGCCGCGTCTTCAACACCGCCGGCAGGCCGAGCGCGGCCACCGCCCGCTCAAGGCCCGCGAGGTCGTCCACCGCCGCGAACGGCGCGGTCTCGATGCTCAGGTCGCGCACGAAGGTTTTTTCGAGCAGCCGGTCCTGGGTGACGGCGAGGGCCTTCGCCCCCGGCTTCAGCGGCACGCGGGCCACCAGGAACTCCGCGGTCGAAAGCGGCACATTCTCGAATTCGTAGGTGACCACGTCCACGGCCGCCGCGAAGCGGTCCAGCGCGTCGCGGTCGTCATAGGCGGCGCAGATGTGGTGCGCGCTCACCTGGAAAGCGGGGCTGTCCTTGTCCGGGCAGAGGACATGGGTCTTCAAGCCGAGCTCGGCAGCGGCAAGGGCGATCATGCGGCCGAGCTGGCCGCCGCCGAGGATGCCGATGACGCTGCCGGGAACGAGCATGGTCAGGACGGACGATCCGCAACCGCCTCGGTGCGCGCGGCGCGCCAGTTCTCGAGGCGCGTGGCGAGGGCGGGATCGGAAAGGGCGAGGACCGCGGCGGCCAGCAGCGCCGCATTGGTCGCCCCCGCCGCGCCGATGGCGAGGGTCCCCACCGGCACGCCAGCCGGCATCTGGACGATGGAATACAGGCTGTCGAGCCCGGACAGGCTCTTCGACTGCACCGGCACGCCGAAGACCGGCAGCGTCGTCAGCGCCGCCACCATGCCCGGCAGGTGCGCCGCCCCGCCGGCGCCGGCGATGATGATCTTGATGCCATCCGCCTTCGCCGTCTTGGCGAAGGCGTACATGCGATCCGGCGTGCGATGGGCGGAAACGATGCGGGTCTCGTGCGGGATCTGCAGCGCCTGCAGCGTTTCGGCTGCGTGGCGCATGGTGTCCCAATCGGACTGGCTGCCCATGATGACGGCGACTTCAGCCGCGCTCATCCCTCAAGACCCCGCAAAAAGGAAAGCGCGGCTTTATAGGATCGTCGCCCCCGGGGCAAGGGCCTCTCATCGCCAGCGGCGGTGCAGCCACAGCCACTGGTCCGGATATTCGCGCACCCAGCCCTCGATCACCGAGGTCACCGCCTGCATGGCGCCCACCACTTCGATCTTGCCATCGGCATCGCGGGGCAGGGCAACTTCCTCGGTGACTTCCACGCGGAAGCGGGCGCCGGGCAGGCGGACGACGCGCATGCCGTGCACCGGGCAATCGAACTGCCGGGCGAGGCGCGCGAGGGTGGGATTGGTGGCGCAGGGCCGGCCGAAGAACACCACTTCGGGCCCGCCGGTCCAGTACTGGTCCACCAGCATGCCCAGGTGCTGACCATCGGCCAGCATGCGCGCCATCACGCGGCCGGCATCGCGTCCGGCGCGGACGAGGCCCGGCATGGTGCCGGAGCGCATCTCCTCGATCATGGCCGCAGCGCGCTTGTTGTTCGGCGCTCGGTAGAGCACGCCGCCGGGCACGTTCAGCTTGGCCCCGGCGATGGCGCACATTTCCCAATTGCCCGTATGGGCGGTGAAGAAGAGGGCCGGGCGGCCGTCCTCGCGCAGCCGCGCCATGATGTCCGCCCCCTTCACCTCGACGCGTCCGGCATCGGGGCTTTGGGGATCGTAGTCCCACAGGCGGTCCTGCTGGGCGAACTCGGCGGAGAGCCGGCCCATATTGGCCCAGATGCCGCGCACGAGGGCGTTGATCTCCGACGGGCTTTTCTCGGGGAAGGCGGCGGAAAGGTTGCGCCGCGCCACCTTGCTCACCGCGAAGAACGGGCCGAGCAGGCGCGCCCAGAAGGCCATGCCGCCAGCGGAGAGCCAGAGCGGCCATAGCCTCAGCCACCAGATGGAGAAGCGCACATAGCCCGCCACCAGCGCCTCGGCCGCCGGCGCGAGGGCGAGCTTCAGGCGGTGCAGGGCCTTGCGGACGGGGCGGGGAAATATGGGCACAGTCAGCGCCTCGTCAGCCACCGGCTCGCGCCCCGGCCGACAGGAGCGGAGCGAAAGCGCAGTGGAAGGAGAGCCGAGGGCCAGCGCAAGGACTCGCCGGAGGCGGCTTCGTCTTCCACGTCCCGGAGTATTTGACTGCTGCGCAGGAGTCTTGCGCTGGACTCCGGATCGGCGCTCCGGCTGCGCCTCCGCTTGTCCGGGGAACAGGGGAAGTCGCCGGCGGGGCCCCGTTTCACCTGTGCCGGCATCGCGTTCAGAACTTCACCACGATCTTGCCGAAGACCTTGCGGCTTTCCAGCCGCTCCAGCCCCTCGTTGAAATTCTCCAGCGGCACCACGGTATCGATCACCGGCATGACGCCACGGCCCATCTTCTCAAGTCCGTCGGCCACATTGCGGATGGTGGCGCCGAACGAGCCGAAGATCTTGTACTGGCGCTGGAACAGCTGCATCAGGTTCATCTGCACCGAGACGCCCGAGGTGGAGCCGCAGGTGACGAGGCGCGCGCCGGGCTTCATGGAGAGCAGCGAGGCGTTCCAGGTGTCGGCGCCCACATGCTCGAACACCACGTCCACGCCGACCTTCTTGGTGATCTTGCGGACCTCGTGCTCGAAGCGGTCCTTGCGGTAGTTGATGACGTGGTCGGCGCCCAGTGCCAGGGCCTTCGCCATCTTCTCGTCGTCGCCCACGGTGGTGATGACGGTGGCGCCCACGTCCTTCGCCAGGCGGATGGCGGCGGAGCCGATGCCCGAGCCGCCCGCATGTACCAGCACGGTCTCGCCCTGTTCGAGCTCGGCATTGTCGAACAGCATGTGCTCGACGGTGGAGAAGGTGATGCCGGCGCAGGCCGCGTCCTCGAACGAGACCCCCTCGGGGGCGGGAATGACGAGGCGCTCGGGCATGTTGATCACGTCGCGGGCGAAGCCGTCGATGTGGAAGCCGAGCACGCCGCCCACGTTCTGGCAGAGATTGTCGCGGCCCTTAAGGCAGTTCTTGCAGTGGCCGCAGGTCATGGCGCCGTACATGGCGACCGTCTGGCCCACCTTCAGGCCGCGCACGTCGGCGCCGAGCGCCACGATCTCGCCGGCGGCTTCCGCCCCCACCACGAGGGGCATCTTGCGCTTGGCGAAGGCCATGCCGCGCCAGCCCCACACGTCGATATGGTTGAGCGCCAGGGCCTTCACGCGGATCTGAACCTCGCCGGCGCCGGGGGCGTCGGGTTCGGGCAAGTCGACGAGTTCGAGCTTGCGGTCGGAGACGAGCTGGAGGCCACGCATTGTTATTCTCTGGATTTGAAGTCAGCGGTGGGCGGCGAGCGAGGCGGAAAGCCCGCCATCCACCGGCAATATGGCGCCGGTCATATAGCCCGCGCCGGGGGAGAAGAGAAAGGCCACCACCTGCGCCACGTCATCCGGGGTGGCGAACCGGCCGGCGGGGATCTGGGCTTCCATCTTCGCGCGGTAGTCGGCGAACTTCTCCAGCATGGCGGTATCGATGAAGCCGGGGGCCACGTAATTCACCGTCACGCCCCGCCGCGCCGTCTCGATGGCAAGGCCACGCACGTGGGCGAGAAGGGCTGCCTTGGAGGCGGCATAGGCCGCATTGCCCTGGTTGGCCTGGAGCGCCGCCACCGAGCCGATAGCGACGATGCGGCCCTGCCGGGCGCGCGTCATGGGCCGTACCACGGCCCGGGCGAGGCGCACGAAGGCGAAGTGGTTCACCTGCATCACGCCTTCCGCCTTGTCCTGGTCGATCATGGCGGCGAGCGTGTCATAGGAGGCGCCGGCATTGTGGCACAGGCCGTAGAGCGTCTCGCCGGCCTCCAGCTCCTCGGCGAAGGCCTCCACCGCCGCGCGGTCGGCAAGGTCGAGGGAGCGGGAGGTCAGCTGCGCCTGCGGATGGATGGCGCGAATGTCGCCGATCAGCGCCTCCGCCTCCGCCACCGCCGAGCGGTAGGTGAAGGTGACCGGGTATCCCGCCGCCACCAGCGCGCGCACGATGGAGGCGCCGAGGCCGCGCCCGCCGCCGGTAACAAGGATGGGTTTGGATGCGGTGCTCACGATGGCATCCCCTCTCCCGCTCGCGGGGGAGGGTTAGGGAGGGGGCAGGATCGCGCGGGGGCTGTGAGACATCCGAGCGTGGCGCCAACGGAGGGGTTCGCCACCCCGACCCTCCCCCGCAAGCGGGAGAAGGGGCGCGGCGCCCATGCGTCGACGGTCCGCACCCTCACGCCGGCTCCCCCGCCAGCACCAGGCAGACATTCTGTCCGCCGAAGCCGAAGGAGTTGGAGATCACCCGCGTCACCCGCGCATCGCGGGCGACGTTCGGCACCACGTCCAGCGGAATGGCCGGGTCGGGGATGTTGTAGTTGATGGTGGGCGGAATGCGCCCATGGGCGATGGTGAGCAGCGACACCGCCGCCTCGATGGCGCCCGCCGCCGTCAGGGTGTGTCCGATCATGGACTTGTTGGACGAGATGGGGATCTGAGCGAGCTTCTCCTCGCCGAAGACGCCCTTCAGGCCCACATATTCCATGCGGTCGTTCTCGGGCGTCGAGGTGCCGTGGGCGTTGATGTAGTCCACGTCGTCCGGCGTCACGCCGGCATCCTCCAGCGCGTTCTTCATGCAGCCGACGATGGGCCGGCCGTCCGGGCTGGAACGGGTGCGGTGGAAATTGTCCGCCATCTCGCCGCAGCCTTCCAGCACGCCGAGGATCTTCGCACCGCGCGCCACCGCATGCTCGTAGCTCTCCAACACCAGCGCGGCGGCGCCCTCGGCCATCACGAAGCCGTCGCGGTTCTTGGCGAAGGGGCGGGCGGCTTCCTCCGGCTTGTCGTTGGCGGTGGTGAGCGCGGAGAGCAGCGAGAAGCGGATCAGGGCCTCCGGATGCACCGAGCCGTCCGTGCCGAGGGAAAGGGCGACATCGGTGTCGCCACGGCGGATGGCCTCGACGCCCAGCTGGATGGCGGTCGCGCCCGAAGCGCAGGCGGTGGACAGGGAGATGGGCTGGCCGCGGGTGCCGAAGCGGTCGGCGAGGCGGTCTGCCACCGAGCCGAACAGGAAGCGCTCGTGCCACGGGCGGAACTTGCCGGACGCCGCGGCGCCCAGAAGATCGTGGTAGACGATGGGATAGTGGCCCACCGCATCGGCGATCTGCTGGCGCTCGGGCCATTCCAGCTCCACCGGGGGACCGCGGCGAAGAGCGGGCCGGGGAAATCACCCGGCGTGCCGATGCCGGCCTCGGAAATGGCTTCCTCCGCGGCAAGCGTCGCGAGCTTTTCCGACAGGTTGGGCGCCGCGACGCGGCTGTCGAACAGGAAGTCCACGGTGCCGGCGATGGTGGTGCGCATGCCCTCGATGGGGAAGCGCGTGATGGTGTGGATGCCGGATTCGCCCGCCGTGAGGCGGCGCCAGTTGTCGTCCTTCCCCTGACCCAGGGAGGTGACGACGCCGATGCCCGTCACCACCACGATGGGGCGTCCGAACTTGTCCAAATGCGCCTGTGTCATGTTCGCGGCTCCCTTGCGTGAAGCGCGCCCGCCCCAGGCGCCTGTCCTTTGATTCCGCCGGCCCCGCGCAGGCTGGCTGCGCGGCCGTTCCCGCCGACGGGCTGGAAAATAAGCCGAAGCCGGCTTCGAGGACAATGCGCCGGCGCCCGGCCTCCTGTCGCCGTCAGGCCGGGGGGCGACCCGCACGCTGCGTCGGGCCGCAGCCCTACGCCTTCTCGACGAGGCCCGCGCCTTCTCCACGCCAGTGGCCGACCTGGGTCACCACCACGCGTGTCACACCGTCGCCGCCCTTCTCCACCGGATCGCCGGGAGCGGTGGGAAGAGCGTGCCCTTCGACACTGCGAGGGCGGCCAGCGCGAGGCCGGCGATGAACTGCGCCTCGAAGCCGTGACCCATGCGGTTCGCCACCGCGCGCACGGGCAGGCCGGTTTCGACCAGCACCTGCGCTTCGGCCTCGGTCGCCTCCCGGGCGCCGGTGGTGCCGGAGATGACCGCCGTGCCGGCACCGGTGCCGGCATTGGCGAGGAGGTCCCTGACCTTCTCGGCGATGGCGCCCGCCACCGCCCGCTTCGCCCGCTCCGACCAGACGCCGGAGAGCCTGGCGATGGGCTTCGCCCCGCGCGCCGTGGCGTGCTCGGGCGATTCGAGCACCAGGAAGGCGCCCATGGAGCCGGAGGCGATGCCCGGCGCGGTGAAGGCCGGCCGGAACTCGCCCTTCAGGCAGAAGCCGTCGAGGTCGTTGAGGAGCAGCGTGTCCTCGCGCTCCGCATTGTAGGCGCCGCCCACCAGGGCGATCTCGCTCTGGCCTGCCGCGATGCGCGAGTAGGCGACGCGCGTCGCATCCACCCCGGCGCTTTCCTCGCCCATGAAGGTGCGCGAGGAGCCGGTGACGCCGTGCACGATGGAGATATTGCCGGCGAGCAGGTTCGAGAGCTGGGCCAAAGAGAGGGTGGGCCGCAGGTCCGACAGCAGCCGCTCGTTCAACAGCCGCCCGGGATCGTTGGAGGCGGACAGGTCATTGAGGATCGACGCGTCCACCTGGAAATCCCGCTCGCCGCCGCCAGCGGCGACGATCATGTCGGTCTTCGACAGGATCTCGGTGTTCTTGGCGATTCCGGCGGCATCGAGCGCAAGGCCCGCCGCGTAGGTGCCGATCCGCTGCCAGGGCTCCATCTGCCGCTGATCGCCCTTCTTGGGGATCTGGCTGTCGAAGGAAACCTTGACGAGGGGGTGGACCACATACGGCGCGTAGGTGGTCGCGTCCGTCCGCGGCCCGGCGCCCGAGGAGAGCGCCTCCCAGTGGGCGTCCAGCCCCTCCCCGAGGGAGGAGACGAGGCCGATGCCAGTGATCCACACGTCGCGGTGGAGCCGGCCGGCTTTGGGATCAGGCATCGGCAAAGTCCGCGAGGGGGAAGGAGACGTGCTCGGCCACCTTCATCACCACCGGCTTCATCTTGCCCTCGGGCCAGGGAAGCACGCGGAAGGTGAGTTCGGCGCTGCAGATGGGCTTGCCCTCGAGCGTCGCGTGGGTCTTGGCCACCACGAAACCCGAACCCTCGTGCAGGATTTCCGAGAAGAGGTCGAGATTCTGCCCCGGCAGCACGAAGGTGCGCAGCTTCGCCTCCTTCACGGTGGCGAGGAAGGGCATCTTGTTGAAGCGGTTGCGCGCCAGCACCAGCCAGCCGGTGGTCTGCGCCATGGCCTCGATCAGCAGCACGCCGGGCATGATGGGGTAGCCGGGAAAGTGCCCATCGAAGATGGAACTTTCCTCGGGTACCATTCCCTGGCAGTGGATCTTTTGGAGCGACGGGTCGATGGTCACGACCCGGTCGATCATCTTGAAAACTTCAGGACGCATCTAGTCAGGCCTCACGCGGCCTTCGCAGCGACCAACTCGTCGATGCGGGCGCAGAGGTTCTTGAGCACGAAATACTGCTCGGTGGTCGCCTTGCCGTCGTTGACTTCCTGCGTCCACTGCTCCAGCGGCAGCTTGATGCCGAACGCCTTGTCGATGGCGAAGGCGATGTCGAGGAAGTCGAGGCTGTCGATGCCGAGATCGTCGATGGCGTGGCTGTCCGGCGTGATGGTGTCCCGCGGAATGTCGCAGGTTTCCGCGATGATGTTGGCCACCGTGTCGAACGTCGAAGACATGGACTGACGCCTCTCGTGTACTCGGCCGGTCCGGCCGCGGCCGCTGCGCGCATCATGCTCTCGCGCATCATGCACGGGCACCGGCCAGGGCCGAGGGTTGGCCGCATGGCCCCTTCGGAATGATTTGTCGGCCCCTATAGCGAAGGCTGCAAGAGGTTTCAATGGCCGACGCCGAACGGCTCGCGCGGGAGGTTCTCCCGCGGCGGTGCCGTGCGTTCCCGCGTCCTTCGCACGATGTCGGCCCAAGGGCAAGGGCGGCTTGCGCCCGACGGCCGGCCTCAGGCCGCGAACGCGCGCTCCAGCAGGAGATTGCGCGCGCTGTCCACGGCATTGGCGCCATAGACCGCCGCAGGGCGGGCGAGGCGCGTGGCCGCATACGCCTCGGCCACGGCGGCGGGGGCTGATTCGGCCAGCGCGGCGGCGGTGGCCAGGGCCGCCAGCCGGTCGGCGGCCCGGCGGGCATGCGCCTCGCGGTCGCCGGACCTGAGGCAGGTGGACACGATTTCCGCCGCGGCCGCGGCGCCGGGCAGGGCGCCGGCATCCCGCAGGAGGTCGGCCAGCATGGTTTCGAGGGCGTCCGGCTCGCGCTGGGCGACGCGGACGAGGTCGAGCGCCATCACGTTGCCGGAGCCTTCCCAGATGGCGTTCACCGGCGCCTCGCGATAAAGCCGCGGCAGGCCGCTGTCTTCCACGTAGCCATTGCCGCCGATCGCCTCCATGGCTTCCGCGACGAAGGCCGGGGCGGCCTTGCACACGGCGAATTTCACCACGGGGGTGAGCACGCGGGCACGGGCCGCCTCCTCCTGCCGGCCTTCGCCGGCGCCGTTTGCGAGGTCGTAGCTGCGCGCGAGGCGCAGTGTCAGGGCGGTCGCTCCCTCCGCCTCCAGGGCGAGATCGGCCAGCACCATGGCCATGGCCGGCTGGTCCAGGAGCTTGCGCTGGAACACCGTGCGGTGGCGGGCATGGTGCAGGGCGCGGGACAGCGCCATGCGCATCAGGCCGGCGGAGGAGACGGCGCAGTCGAGCCGTGTCAGCTGCACCATCTCGAGAATGGCGGGAATGCCTCGCCCTTCCTCTCCCAGCCGCCAGGCGAAGGCCCGCTCGAACTCCACCTCGGAGGAGGCGTTGGAGCGGTTGCCGAGCTTGCGCTTCAGCCGCACCAGCCGCAGCCCGTTCACCGTCCCGTCCGGGCGGAAGCGGGGCATGAAGAACGCCGTGAGGCCGCCCGGCGCCTGCGCCAGCACGAGGAAGGCGTCGCTCATGGGGGCGGAGAAGAACCATTTGGCTCCGGTAATTTCATACTCGTCGCCCTGGGTGCGTTCCGCCCGCGTGGTGTTGGAGCGCACATCGGTGCCACCCTGCCGTTCCGTCATGCCCATGCCGAGGGTGACGCCGGCCTTTTCCCAGAACGGCAGGAAGCGCCCGTCATAGGTGCGCGATCGGATGCGCGGCAGGAAGTCGCGCAGGAGATGGGGGGCGGCGGCCAGGCTCGCGGGGGCGGCGTGGGTCATGGTGAGGGGGCAAACGTGCCCCGCCTCCACTTGGCTCACCAGGTAGAGGCGTGCCGCGCGGGTCGCCTGCCCCCGCCGGTCGGAGCGGTCCCAGCTTGATGAATGCAGCCCGGCGCAGACGCTCTGCGCCATGAGGGCGTGGTAGGCGGGATGGAACTCCACGATGTCGCAGCGCCGGCCGTTGCCGTCGTGGCTGTGCAGTTCGGGTGGGTTCTCGTTGGCCAGCCGGCCGAGGGCCAGTTGCTCGGATGCGCCCCAGTCCCTGCCGAAGGCGAGGATCTCGTCCGTTGCCCCGTCACGCGCGACGGCCGCCATCAGCGGGGCGTCGAGCGCAGCAAGGTTCAAGTCGGCGAAGGGGGGCGGCTGGTTGCTGGGATCGTCCGGAGGGAGCGCGCGATCATGCTGCGGAGTGTCCATGGCGTCCTCCCCGCTGGCCGTCCGCTCCTCTGCCGGAATCGTGCAGCCAGAAACGGCCGTCCACCGATGCACGCCGGGGCTCTGGCCGTCTGCAAGTCGTGCGAGCATTCGCCGCAAAATGCAAGGCAAGCCGCCGCGATGAGCCCCTCGGGGTCCTCCGGCCGGGAGGTCAGATGGGTCCGGAAAATGCGTTGCACTGTTGCATGGAGCCGCTCTTCAGTCCGCGGGTGAACCAGTTCACGCGTTGCTGCGACGTGCCATGGGTGAAGCTGTCCGGCACCGCATAGCCCTGTGCCTGCTTCTGCAGCCGGTCGTCGCCGATGGCGCTCGCCGCGCCCAGCGCCTCCTCCACGTCGCCCGGCTCAAGGATGCGGAACCGGGCATTGGCGTGGTAGGCCCACACCCCCGCGAGGCAATCGGCCATCAGCTCCACGCGAACGGAGAGATTGTTCGCCTCGGCGCGCGAGGACGCGCGCGCCTGCGCCTGCTGCACCTTGGGCAGGAGGCCGATGAGGTTTTCCACGTGGTGGCCCACCTCGTGGGCGATGACGTATGCCGCGGCGAAGTCGCCCGGCGCCCTGAAGCGCTCCTTCATCTCCCGGAAGAAGGACAGGTCGAGATAGACCTTCTGGTCCAGCGGGCAATAGAACGGACCCATCGCCGACTGGGCGCCGCCGCAGGCCGAGCGCGTCGCGCCGGAGAACAGCACCAACTTGGGATCCTGGTAGGTCTTGCCCTCGGAGCGGAAGATCTCGGTCCACACGTCCTCGGTCTGCGCCAGCACCGCGGCGGCGAATCGGCCGAGATCGTCCTTCGGCGGGCCGCTCTGGGTGGTGCGCGGCGCGCTCTGCTGCGGGGCGCTGCCGCTCGTACCGTTGATGGCCTCCAGCCCGCCGATGATCACGGCCGGATTGATGCCCAGCGCCCAGCCGATCAGGCCGACCACGAGGATGGTGCCGATGCCGAGGCCGCCCCGGCCCCCCGGCATCTGGAACCCGCCACCGCCGCCGCCACGCCGGTCCTCCACATTGTCGCTGGAGCGGAAATCCTCCCAACGCATGGCTCGCCTCCCGCAGCGCCACTCGGCGGCCCACGCCGCCATTGCCGAAACTCTTCCGGCGGGGGCCTCCCTCGCCGGAAGATGGGTTTACAACGCCCGCGGGGGAATGCCCAGTTCCCCGACCCGTGGCATGCTATCAGGACGCGAAAGGGCGCGAATCGTCCGCCCCTGTGACCGAGTGGATTTCACCGGACGCCATGGCTCCCCGCGGCAAAGCCCCGCCTGCCCAGACCCAGCTTGTCCCCGGACGGCGACGCGGTCGGCCGCCCAAGGCGAGCGACGTGGCCGGCATGCCGGCCTGGAGAGGTCTCGATTTTTCCCGCGAGCGCGCGCTCTACACGGGGGGCTTTGCGCCCGTGGCCGGTGCCGACGAGGTGGGACGCGGGCCCCTCGCCGGGCCGGTGGTGGCCGCCGCCGTGGTGCTCGACCCGGCGCGGGTGCCGCAGGGCCTCGACGATTCGAAGAAGCTGACCCGCGCCAGGCGCGAGGCGCTTTATGCCGAGATCTGCGCCACCGCAGAGGTGGCGGTGGCGCTCGCTCCGCCGGTCCGCATCGATCGCGACAACATCCGCCAGGCGACGCTCTGGGCCCTCGCCAATGCCGTGCGCGGACTGCCCCGCTGCCCCGCCTTCCTGCTGGTGGACGGCAATGATCCGCCGCAGGTCGCCTGTGCCGTGGAGGCGGTGGTGGGGGGAGACGGGCTCATCGCCTCGATCGCGGCGGCGTCCATCGTGGCCAAGGTGGTGCGCGACCGGCTGATGGCGGGGGTCGGCGCCGCCTTTCCCGCCTATGGCTTCGAGCGCCACATGGGCTACGGCACGCCGGAACATGGCGCAGCGTTGCGCGCGCACGGCCCGTGCCTGCACCATCGCCGTTCCTTCGCTCCGGTGCGTGAGCAGCAGCTCGCCCTGTTTTCAGCGGCAGGGGAGCTGGAAGAGGCGGACTGAAGGCCCCGGAGGGACGTGCGCCTCAGTGGTACCCTTCGCCCTCGCGCACCTTGCCGCGGAAGATCCAGTAGACGAACACGATGTAGCCCAGCACCACCGGCAGCAGGAAGATGACGCCGAACAGCATCAGGATCTGGCTCGGCGCGGCGGCGGCGGTCTGCCACACGGTGAGGCTCGGCGGCACCAGATAGGGAAAGGTGGAGATGGCGAGGCCCAGGAAGCCGAGCACGAACAACCCCACCGTGCCGAAGAAGGGCAGCATCTCCCGCCCCGTTCGCAACCAGTGCCATACGGCATAGGCCAGGAGCGCGGTGACGATGGGCACCGGCGCCAGGAAGAAGATGTTGGGCCGCGAGAACCAGCGCGTGGCGATGCGCTCGAAGGCGATGGGCGTCCACAGGCTCACGAGGCCCATCAGCACCAGCACGGCGAGGAGCAGCGGAATGGCGTGCTGGCGCGCCCGCGCGGCCACCGCGCCGTCGGTCTTGACGAGCAGCCAGGTGGCGCCGAGCAGAGCGTAGCCCATCACCACGCCGACGCCGCAGAGGAAGGCGAAGGGGGTCGCCCAGTCGAGCGGGCCGCCGGCGAAGGCGCCGTTTTTCACCGTGATGCCCTGGACGAGGCCGCCGAGAATCACCCCCTGGGAGAAGGCGGCCACCAGCGAGCCGCCGGCGAATGCGGCGTTCCACCAGCGCCGGCTGCTCATGGCCACCCAGCGAAATTCAAAGGCGACCCCTCGGAAGACCAGGGCCAGCAGCATGATGATGACCGGCAAATAGAGCGCCGGCATCACCACGGCATAGGCCTTGGGGAAGGCGACCCAAAGGCCGCCGCCGCCAAGGATGAGCCACGTCTCGTTGCCGTCCCAGAAGGGCGCCACCGTGTTCATCATGGTGTCGCGCTCGCGCTCCTCCTTCGCGAACGGAAAGAGGATGCCGATGCCAAGATCGAAGCCGTCGAGCACCACGTACATGATGACCGCGACACCGATGATGAGGCCCCAGATGACGGGGAGATACCATTCCATGGCCTGATCCTCTCACACGTCGAAAGGTTGGGAGGGAGCGACGCCGGGCTCAGGTGCCCGGGGTCATCTGGCCTTCGCCATGGGCGGCGGCGAGGGGGCGGCTGGGACGGTCCTTCGCCGGCGGCTCGATGAGCACGCCGCCGGGACCGCGCACGATCAGGCGGTTCATGAAATAGATCCCGGTGGCGAAGATGATGGCGTAGACGATGAGGAACAGCGCCAGCGTCAGCCCCACGGTCCAGCCGGCAATGGGCGAGATGGCGTCCTCGGTCCGCAGCAGGCCTTCCACCACCCAGGGCTGGCGGCCCTGCTCGGTGACGATCCAGCCGGACAGGATGGCGATGAAGCCGAGCGGCCAGGCCCAGGAGGAGCCGAGGAGGTACCAGCGCGTGGTGGTCACCCGGCCCCTGAAGATGAGCCAGGCGCCGATCCAGCCCATAAGGATCATGATGACGCCGACGCCCACCATGGCCCGGAAGCCGAAGAACGGGCCGAACACCGGCGGGCGGTCCTGCGGCGCGAAGTCCTTCAGCCCCGGGAACAAGCCGTCGAGGCGATGGGTGATCATCAGCGACGCCCCGTGCGGGATCGAGATCTCGAACAGGTTCTTCTCCGCCTTCTCGTCCGGCCAGGCGAACAGCACCAGCGGCGCGGGCTTGCTGCTGTCCCAGTGGGCCTCCACGGCGGCGATCTTCGCCGGCTGGTAGTGGGCGGAATTGAGGCCGTGGCTGTCGCCCACGAAAGCCTGGATGGGGCCGACGATGGCGAGCATGCCGATGCCCATCACCATCATCACCTTCGATTCCTCCTGGAACTTGCCGGCGAGGAGATAGCGCGCGCCCACCGACAGGACCACGAGGGAGGTGGTGAGATAGGCCGCCAGCAGCATGTGCGGCAGGCGCCAGTGGAAGCTCGGGTTGAAGATGATGGCCAGCCAGTCAAGGGGATAGGCCACGCCGTCGCGCAGCTCGAAGCCGGCGGGGGTCTGCATCCAGCTGTTGGCGGCGAGGATCCAGAAGGCGGACATGAAGGTGCCGAACGCCACGACGCAGCAGGAGAGCACGTGCAGCCAAGGGGGCACCCGGTTCCAGCCGAACAGCATGATGCCGAGGAACGTGGCCTCCAGAAAGAAGGCGGTGAGCACCTCGAAGCCGATGAGCGGGGCCACCACCGAGCCGACGAACTCGGCGTAGCGGCTCCAGTTGGTGCCGAACTGGTAGGACAGCACGATGCCCGACACCACGCCCATGGCGAAGGAGACGGCGAAGATCTTGGTCCAGAAGCGCGCGAGGCGGTGAAACACGTCCTTGCCGGTCTTCAGCCAGATCAGCTCCAGCGTCGCGATGAAGGCGGAAAGCCCGATGGTGAAGGCGGGGAAGATGATGTGGAAGCAGACGGTGAAGGCGAACTGGATGCGCGCGAGGGTGACCGGATCGAAATCCATTGGCCCGCTCCTTTGGTCCGTTGGCCGCTTGCCGCGCCGGCCCCCGATGGAGCCCCGCGCGGGGATGATCCCGATTCCACACGGCAGCGCTTGACGATAGCCGCATCCACCCGGCCCGTCGATGACTACAAGCGCCGCGTGCCGCATTGCCGCATTGCGGCATGAGCGACCCCGGGGGGCGAGCCGGCGTGCCTGGCATGCGCCGACGGCGGCTTGAATTGGCCGCGGAAGTCGATCAAGAAGCCCCGCTTTGGAGAATCGGATGAGCGCCTGCGGACTGGACTTCGGCACCTCGAACACGACTCTCGGCGTGTCGCGCGGGGACGTGCCGGCCCTGTGCGATCTCGAGGGCCACCACAAGACTGTGCCGAGCGCCATCTTCTTCGGCACCGACGGGTCGAGCCGTATCGGCCGCGCTGCCATCGAGGCCTATGTGGAGGGGGTCGACGGGCGCCTGATGCGCGGCCTCAAGTCCGTGCTCGGCAGCGCGCTGATCGACGAGGCGACGCCGATCGGCCGGCAGCGGGCGCCGTTCCGCGCGGTGATCGCGCGCTTCATCGCCGAGGTGAAGGCCCGCGCGGAGGCGGAGGCCGGCCGCGCCCTGACCGCGGTGGTGCACGGACGCCCCGTGCATTTCGTCGACGGCGATGCCGAGGGCGACCGCAAGGCGGAGGCCACGCTGCGCCAGATCGCCCACGAGGTGGGCTTCAGGGACGTGCTGTTCCAGTACGAGCCCATCGCCGCCGCCCTCGACTACGAGCAGCACATCTCCAGCGAGGAACTCGCCATCATCGCCGACATCGGCGGCGGCACGTCCGACTTCTCGATCGTCCGCATCAGCCCCGATCGCCGCAGGGCGGTGGAGCGGGCGGGCGATATCCTCGCCAATGACGGCGTGCGCATCGGCGGCACCGACTTCGATCGGGTGCTGAGCCTGCGCTCGCTCATGCCGCTGCTCGGCTTCCGCTCGGCGATGAAGCGCGACAATCTCGAGGTGCCCTCGGCCTATTTCCACGATCTCGCCAGCTGGCATTCCATCAACCGGGTCTACGAGCCCAAGGTGTTGCGCGAGATCCGCCAGGTGCGGCGCGACGCCATCGAGCCCGATCGCCTCGACCGGCTTGTGCAGGTGATCGAGGAGCGGCGCGGCCATGCCCTGGCCGGCGCGGTGGAGGCGGCGAAGATCGATCTTGCCGACGCGCCCGCCGCCCGCATCCCCCTCGGCTGGATGGAGGACGGCTTCGGGGTCTCCCTCACCCGGGAGGATCTCGCCGGCAACACCGCGGAGCTCGCCGCCCGCATCGGCGCGCGCATGGACAAGATCCTGAAAGCCGCCGGCCTCGCCGCCGGGCAGATCGACGCCCTCTTCCTCACCGGCGGCTCCACGCGCCTCGCCCATGTGCGCCGCGCCATCACGAGGGCCCTGCCGGATGCGAAGGTGGTGGACGGCGACACGTTCGGCTCGGTGGGCATCGGGCTCACCATCGAGGCCGCCCGCCGCTTCGGCTGACACGGGTGCCGTCGGCGCGGCGAAAAATTCAAAACGATGGATCGTGGCCTCGCAATGAAAGCCGGCTGAAAGCTTGGGGCGCCTATGAAGGGTGGAATGGCCGGGTCGGAAACCTCCACGGCCGCACCACCAAGAATGCCCCAAGGCATCGCCGCTACGAGGAAACGAGCGCGCACAGCGCCCTTCAAGGAAGGTCATGCCATGAAATTCCCCCTCTCCCGCAAGGCGGGACAGCGCCCGAACCTGCGCCTATGCGCGTTCGCCGGCTCGCTTGCCGTCGCCGCCGGCCTTCTGGTGTCTGGAAGCGCGTTCGCGGAAAAGCTCACCATCATCGTCGGCGGCATGGAGAAGCAGATCTACCTGCCGGCCGTGCTCACCCGCGAGCTCGGCTACTTCAAGGACGAGGGGCTCGACATCGAGCTCATCAACACCCGCGCCGGCGTGGAGGCGGAGAACGAGCTGCTCGCCGGGGCCGTGCAGGGCGTTGTCGGCTTCTATGATCACACCATCGACCTGCAGGCCAAGGGCAAGTTCATCACCTCCGTGGTGCAGTTCAGCCAGGCGCCCGGCGAGGTGCAGATGGTCGCCACCAAATATGCCGACCAGATCAAGTCGCCGGCCGACTTCAAGGGCCATACCTTGGGTGTGACGGGCCTCGGCTCGTCCACCGACTTCCTCACCCGCTATCTCGCGGCGCGGGCCGGCCTCAAGCCCGGCGACTTCTCGCTGCTGCCGGTGGGCGCCGGCAATACCTTCATCGCCGCCATGAAGCAGGACCAGATCCAGTCCGGCATGACCACCGAGCCCACCATCGGGCAATTGGTGAAGACCGGCGTCGCGAAGATCCTGGTGGACATGCGCACCCCGGGCAAGACCCTGGAAGCGCTCGGCGGACCTTATCCCGCTGCCTCCTTCTACGTGCAGAACGCTTGGCTCGACGGCCACAAGGACGAGGCGCAGAAGCTCGCCAACGCCTTTGTGCGCACCATGCGCTTCATCGCCAGCCACTCGGCCGCCGAGATCGCCGAGAAGATGCCGAAGGATTACTATGTCGGCGACAAGGACCTCTACATCCAGGGTCTCGCCGAGGGCAAAGCCCAGTTCACCCCGGACGGCCGCATGCCGAAGGATGGCCCCGAGACGGTGCTGAAGGTGCTCTCCGCCTTTTCGAAGAATGTGCAGGGCAAGCAGATCGACCTGTCGAAGACCTACACCACCGTGTTCGTCGACAATTCGGCCAAGACGCTGGGGAATTGACGCTCAGCGCCCCCGCCACGGCCTGACCCGCCGCGGCCCTTTTCAACATCTGCGAACAGCAGGTCGCCGCGCCCCGCGCTGGCGACGGGAGGAAACGCATGTCTCTTCAATCCATTGCGGCCGCGCGCCCGCCGCTGATGCCCGCCGCCGCTCTGGCGCCGGCCATCGAGCTCGACAACGTCACCCGCCGCTTCCTGACCCCGGACGGCAAGTCCATGACGGCGCTGCGCGATTTCACCATGACGGTGGATCGCGGCGAGTTCGCCTGCGTGGTCGGACCCACCGGCTGCGGCAAGTCCACCATCCTCAACCTGGTCACCGGCCTCGCCCGTCCGAGCGCCGGCGAGGTGCGGGTCATGGGCGAGCCGGTCTCCGGCATCCACAAGGACGTGGGCTTCGTGTTCCAGGCGGATGCGCTCTTCCCCTGGCGCTCGGTGCTCGACAACGTGGCGGCCGGCCCCCTCTATCGCGGCCTGCCCAGGGCCCAGGCCTATGAAAAGGCGCGCGACTGGATCGCCCGCGTGGGCCTCGCCCGCTTCGAGAGCCACTACCCGCACCAGCTGTCCGGCGGCATGCGCAAGCGCGTGGCGCTGGCCCAGACCTTCATCAACGAGCCGAAGATCCTGCTCATGGACGAGCCGTTCTCGGCCCTCGACGTGCAGACCCGCACCAACATGCAGGACGAGCTGCTGGACCTGTGGTCCGGCTCCGGCGCCTCGGTGGTGTTCGTCACCCATGATCTGGAAGAGGCGGTGGCGCTCGCCGACAAGGTCTATGTGCTCACCGCCGGCCCGGCCACGGTGAAGAGCGTCTACCACATCGACCTGCCGCGCCCGCGGGTGATGGCGGAGATCCGCTACGACACCGCCTTCGTCGAGAAGTGCCGCACCATCTGGGACGACCTGCGCGAGGAAGTGCAGATCGGCCAGCAGCGCACCCTCGACACCGGCCACTGACACACAGGGAGGACAAACATGACCATGCAGGCAGAAGCCCCGTCCGCCCGGTTCCAGGCGACCCCGCGCGCCGTGCCGACCGAAGCCGAGATCGAGGCCAAGGCCCGCGCCCGGCTCAAGGCCCGCCGCGCCCTCGTCATCACCCTGCGCATCGCCATCCTCGTCGGCGTGCTCGGCATCTGGGAGCTGGGGGCGCAGACCGGCTTCATCGACCCCTTCTTCTTCGCCAGCCCCTCCGGCATCGCCGAGCAGATCTGGGTGTGGATGACCGAGGGCACCTCGCAAGGCTCGCTCTGGGTGCAGATCCTGGTCACCCTGGAGGAGACCGTGCTCGGCTTCTTCATCGGCGCGGCCGGCGGCATCGTCTGCGGCATCGTGCTCGGTCGCAACAAGCTGCTGGCGGATGTGTTCTCCATCTACATCAAGGTGGCGAACTCCATCCCCCGCGTGGTGCTGGGCTCCATCTTCATCATCGCGCTGGGCCTCGGCATGGCGTCCAAGGTGGCACTCGCGGTGGTGATGGTGTTCTTCGTGGTGTTCGCCAACGCCTTCCAGGGCGTGCGCGAGGCGGACCGCGCCATGATCGCCAATGCGCAGATCCTCGGTGCCTCGCCCTTCCAGATCACCACCAGCGTCATCATCCCCTCGGCCATGAGCTGGATCCTCGCCTCGCTGCACGTCTCCTTCGGCTTCGCTTTGGTGGGCGCGGTGGTGGGCGAGTTCCTCGGCGCCAAGCAGGGTGTCGGCCTGCTCATCGCCACGGCGCAGGGCGCCTTCAACGCCAATGGCGTGTTCGCGGCCATGATCATCCTTGCGGTGCTGGCGCTGGCGATGGAGTTCCTCATCACGCTGGTGGAAAACCGGCTCGTGAAGTGGCGGCCGGTGCCCTACAGCGAACAGAACTGAGCCTCCTCCCGGCTCGCGCGCGGGGGTGACTGCTGGCCTCGGAGCGGGTCCTCAGGCCCCGCGCGCACTTTCTACCGGCTTGCCGGCGGCGGATGTCGCCGGCAAGCGCATTTCCACCCGCAGCCCGCCGCTGGACGCGGTGACCAGCGCGAGCGTGCCGCCGGCCCCGTCCACCACCTCGCGCACGATGGACAGGCCGATGCCGGAGCCTTCGCCCGGCGTTCCCGGCATGCGGTAGAAGCGCTCGAACACCTTGTCCCGTTCCTGAGGGGCGATGCCGGGCCCGGAATCCTCCACCGCCAGCACCGCCCAATCCGCGTCCCGCCGCACCGCCACGGTGACCGTGCCGCCCGTCGGCGTGTAGCGCAGGGCATTGTCCACCAGGTTGACGATGGCCTCGCGCACCATGGCGCCATCGCCGCTTGTGGCGACCGGCTCGTCCGCCTCGAGCCCCAGGTCGATGCCGCGCTGGACCGCGAGATCCGCGAGCCCCTCCAGCACCAGCCGCGCCGAGGCGGACAGGTCGATATCCTCGGCGCGCGGGCGGCGGCTGCCGGGCTCCGAGCGGGACAGGGTAAGGAGCTGGCTCGCGAGCCGGGCCAGGCGATGGGTGCTCTGCTGGACCGCGGCGAGGGCCTCCTCCCGCTCGCCGGCATCGGTGGTGCGCCGGGCATAGGTCACCTGGGTGCCCAGCAGCGCCAGCGGCGTGCGCAACTGGTGGGCGGCATTGGCCACGAAGCGGCGCTGCGCCGCCATCTGCCCGGCGACGCGGGCCATGTAGGTGTTGAGGGCGACGACGAGGGGGCGCAGCTCGCTCTGCACCGCCTGGTCGGGCAAGGGCGTGAGGTCGTCGCGGCCCTTCTCCATCACCGCATCACGCAGGCGCAGCAGCGGGGCAAGGCCCTGGCGCAGTCCCACCAGCACCAGGAGGCCCGCCGCGGCGAGCAGCACCAATTGCTGGCTGAAGCTGCCGATCCACAATTCGCGGACCATGGCCGCATGTCCCGCCAGCGTCACTCCCACCACCACCGTCACCCGCTCGCCGTCGGGGGCGCCGACCACGGGGTAATGTAGCGCCACGAGCCGCAGTTCCTGGTCGCGATAGGTCCCGGAAAAGGGCAGCGGCACGCCTTCCTTGGGAGTGCCGCGCGGCAATGGCAGGTCCGGATAGCCGGTGAGCAGGCGTCCCCTCGCACCGTCCACCCGGTAATAGACCCGGTCGCGATGGCCGGTGTCGAACATCTCCAGCGCCACCGGCGGGATGGTGGCGTCCACCACGCCGCGATCGAGGCGCACATCTTCGGCGATGGCGCGGGCGGAGGCGTCGAGGGTGCGGTCGGTGACGAGGTCGGCGGTGGCGCGCGCCGCGCGCCAGCTCGTCCACACGTTCACCGCCACGAGGCCGGCGAGCGGCAGGAGGAGCCAGCACAGGAGCTGGAGGCGCAGGCTGTCAATGCGCATGCTGGAGCAGGTAGCCGAGGCCGCGCAAGGTCACGATCCGCACGTCGGATCCCTCCAGCTTGCGGCGCACGCGATGGACATAGATCTCGATGGCGCTGGGGTCGGCGAGGTCGTCGAGGCTGAACACGCTTTGCGAGAGCTGGGTCTTGCTCACCGTCTGCCCCGATTTCAGCAGCAGCATTTCCAGCACGGCATGCTCGCGCGGGGTCAGGGCCAGCGGCGCGCCGGCGAGCTGGAACAGCCGGGTGTTGGTGTCGAGGGCCAGCGCTCCGCAGCTGATCACCAGGTCGGGCCGCCGCGCCGAGCGGCGCAGCTGCACGCGGATGCGCGCTTCCAGCTCGGCGATGTCGAACGGCTTGGCGAGATAGTCGTCCGCGCCCTCGTCGAGGCCGGCGACGCGCCCGTCGAGGCTCGCATTGGCGGTGAGGATGATGACCGGCACCGCATCCTGCCGGCGGCGGATGCGGCGCAGGAGCTGCATGCCGCCGATCTTCGGCAGGGCGAGGTCGAGGATGACCAGGTCGTAGGTGGTCACGCTCAGCGCGTGGTCCGCCTCCTCGCCGTCGTGGAAGACATCGACGACGTAATTGTCCCGCCGCAGGATCTTCGCCAGCCACGTGGCCAGATCCAGATTGTCCTCCACCAGAAGAAGGCGCATCCCGTTTTCCGCCCTTTTGCGACCGACACTACAGCACGGGCGCCTGAGGCCGGAAGGGGGCGGGTTTCCGTCTCTTCTGATCTTTCCCTACGTCACCTGAAGCACCGTCATCATGCCGGTGGCCATGTGGTAGAGGTGATGGCAGTGCAGGAACCACTCGCCCTTCTGCCCGGCGTCGAAGGCGATCGTCACCGGCGCGTGCGGCGGCACGATCACTGTGTCGCGGACCGGCCCCGAAACGCGCCGCCCGCCGATGCCCACCACCTGGAAATGGTGCCCGTGCAGGTGCATGGGGTGGGTCATGGCGGTGGGGTTCATGAACGTCATCTCCACCCGCTCGCCCTGGCGCACCACGAAGGGCTGGTGCTCGCCATGGATGCGGCCGTTGATGGTCCAGCGATAGCCGGGCGCCTCGCCGAGCATCACCGCGAAGGTGCGGTCGGGGGTTCTGGCGGCAAGGGGCGAGGTCGCGGACAGGGTGCTCTCGAAGGCGAGGTCGAGGAGGCCCGCCGGCCGGCCCGCCGTCTCGGCGACCCTCGACACGGCGGCGCCGGCGGTGGCGAGGATGATGCCCGTGCGCGGGGCTGCCGCCTCCACCTGAGCCAGCACCGGGAAGGCGCCGCCGCCGGCGGGGATCTCCACCAGGAGGTCGATGCGCTGGCCCTGGGCCAGCGGGAAGGCTGCCGCCGGCGCCGGAGCGCAGGGAGAGCCGTCCACGGCGATGCAGCGCGGCGCGAGCCCCGGCATGGAAATGAAGAAAGCCGTCGCGGTGCCGCCGTTTATGATGCGCAGGCGGACCCGGCCGCCTTTTTCCACCTGCACCACCTCGGGATCGGCGAGAGTGCGATGGTTGGCGAGGAAGGCATCGTAGGCCACGTCGTTGGCATGGACCATGGGCATGCCGCCCATGGCGTGGCCCGACGCCCCCGTCATGCCTCCGCCCATGCCGCCCATCCCGGGCATGGACATGCCCTGATGGCCCATTCCCTGGTCCATCATGGACTGGCCACCCATCCCGGGCATCGGGTGCCCCGCATGCGGGGCCGCCCCGCCCATGGCGTGGGCCCCGTGGCCGCCCCCGTGGGCGTCGGTTCCTCCCAGTTCCGCGAGGATCTCCTCGGGGCTGCGGAAGGCGAAGTCGTGCAGCATCACCACCACATCCTGCACGTCGCCGGCATCCGCCTCGCGTGTGACCAGCGGTGCGGCGAGGAGCTGCTGCTCGGCCAGGGTATGGGAATGCATCCAGTGGGTGCCGGGGGTGAGGAGGAAGTCGACCTGGTCGCTTCCTCCGGACGGCAATTCGCCGCCGCCCGGGCGGGCGCGGTCCTGGTCGGGCGGGGCAAGAACCTGGCCGTGCCAGTGCATCTGGAGGGGAATGCCGGAGGCGTTGAGGAGCGCGCCGGTCAGGCGATCGCCCTGCCGCGCCATCACCCCGCTGCCGGCCGGTCCCTTCACCGCGAACACCTTGGCCGGCTTGCCGTTGACCTCGATGGTCGTGCTTTCCACGGCGAGCAGCGGGGCCGGCTGCGGCCATGCGGCGCGCGGCTGGAGGAGTGCCGCGACTCCGGCACCGGCGCCGAGGGCGAGCACGCGGCGCCGGGTGAGGACGGCCGTCGGCGCGAGGGGCTGGATGTTCATGGCCTTCGTTCCTGAAATCGCACGGGGCTGCGGTCGCCCTGCCGCCGACAATCGGCCGAAGCGGTCGGGGGCCGCTGGAGCGAGGGGGCGCGATCAGATCTTGCGATCTCGACCTTCCACGCTCCCTGGACCTGTCATCGCCTCGATAGCGTGGTTGCCGTCACGCCGCGTGTCGCTTGCGTATCAGTTTGTTTCAGCGGGTCCGGGGCAGGCGTACGGTGACGGTCAGGCCGCCCTGCGGACGGTTGGCGAGGGAGAGGGTGCCGCCATGGGCGCGGATGGCGGCATCCGCGATGGTCAGGCCGAGGCCCACGCCGCCCGTCGCCCGGCTGCGGGAGGCCTCGAGCCGCACGAACGGCTCCAGCACCGCCGCAAGCTGTTCCTCGGGGATGCCCGGCCCGTCGTCGGCCACCGTCAGCACCGCCCATCCGTCCGCCTCGGACAGGGAGAGCCGGGCCGCGCCGCCATAGGCGAGGGCGTTGTCGAGGAGGTTGGAGATGGCCCGCTTCAGGGCCACGAGCCGCCCCGGCACCACCAGGGTCGCCGGTGCCTCGAGGGTGGCGGAGAGGCCGCGGTCGCGGGCATCGTCCACCAGCGTCGTCAGCAGGGGAACGAGGTCGAGGGCGCGCACGGGCTCGGCCTCCGCGTCGCCGCGCAGATAGGAGAGAGTGGCCTCCACCATCTGCTCCATCTCGCCGATGTCCGCTGCCATGGCCGCGCGCAGATCGGGCTCCGGAATCTCCTCCAGGCGAAAGCGCAGCCGCGTCATGGGCGTGCGCAGATCGTGGGAGACGGCGGCGAGCGCCCGGGTGCGGCGGGCGATGAGGTCGGCGATGCGTGCCTGCATGCCATTGAAGGCATGGGCCAGCTCGCGCACCTCGCGCGGCCCGGTCTCCGGCAGCGGCGCGAGGGGCGCATCCGGCGCCGTGCCCGCAACCCGCTTCGCCATGGCCCGCAGCGGCCGCGTCAGCCAGACGGAGATGGCGAGGGACAGCAGCAGCACCCCCGCCGCCATCAGGCTGGTGGACAGCACCGAGCCGTGCCCGCCCGCCGGCGGCGGCGCCGTGGCGAACAGACGCACGTTCAGCCAGCTGCCGTCCGGCAGGCGCAGGCCCACCACCGCGAGGTGCGGATCGGCCCCCGCGCCGACCACCACGTCGGAGGCACCGAGTTCCGGCGCCAGCGTCCTGAGCTCGGCCGCAAGGGCATTGGTGGCAGGGGCTTGGGGGGGCGGCGCATCGGCTGCGCGTCCCGCCTCGGAGGCTGCCGGCGCGCCCGGTCCCCGGGCGGTGATCTGCTCCCGGCTCCAGTGGGCATCGAGGGCGCCGCCGGACAAGTCATGCGCCACGCCCTCGCGCTCGGCCGGCGGCACGAGCGCGAGGGTGCGTTTCATCACCACCAGCTGGTCGGCGAGGCGGGTGGCGTGGACGGCGTGGCGTTCGCTCTCGATGGCGTGCTCGTAGGTCCACAGGCTGGCGAGGTGGACGACAACGATGCCGAGCACCGCCACCACCGCCGTGCGGGCCGCGAGGCTGTCGAGAACGCGGATCACGCGCGCTCCACCTCCGGGGCGAAGAAATAGCCGGTGCCGCGCACGGTCTTCACCATCTCCGGGTCTTCGCGCCGCTCGATCTTGCGACGCAGCCGGCTCACCTGGATGTCGATGGCCCGGTCAAAGCCGGTGGGCGTACGGTTCTTGGCCGCGTCCATGAGATGGTCGCGGGACAGCACCTTCTGTGGATTTTCGAGAAAGGTGAGGAGCAGGTCGTATTCCCCGGTGGACAGATCCACCACCGCGCCCTCCGGATTGGTCAGTTCGCGCCGGCGAGTGTCCAGCGTCCATCCGGAGAAGCGCAGCAGGTGGCCGGCGGCCCGCGGCGTGCCGCCGGCCATGCGCATGCGCCGGAGCACCGCGTGGATGCGGGCGAGCAGCTCGCGCGGGCTGAACGGCTTCACCAGATAGTCGTCGGCGCCGATCTCCAGCCCCACGATGCGGTCGACCTCGCTGTCGCGGGCGGTGAGCATGATGATGGGCACGTGTGAGGTCCTGCGGATCTCCCGGCATAGATCGAGCCCGCTCGCGCCCGGCAGCATCACGTCGAGGATGACGAGGTCCACCGGGCCGGCCTCCAGCGCCTCCCACATCTCGCGGGCGTCCCGGGCGGGGGTGACGCGATGGCCGTTCTCGCGCAGGAAGCGACCGGCGAGGCGGCGGATCTCGGCGTCATCGTCGACGATGAGGATATGGCCTTCGGACGTCACCGTGCGATCCCGCTGGAGGAAACCCGTCTGTACCGGGGCTGAAGAGCATGCGGAAGGGCCCTGCCTGTCAATGGCCGGCGGCGGGGAAGGGGGCCCGTGGCGCCTGCCCTGTCCCGCGCCAGCATCCCCCGGGGACGGCAAACCGTCGCAACGGGTTGCGGCGCGGTCCCGTGCCCAGACGCCCTTCGCCTGTTCAGCCGGCGGAGCGGCTGTCAAGACGGGATTCGACCCCTGGGATGGGGTTGCCGTTCGTCCGCGGCCTGCGACGGCCCTCCCGGTCCCGCTTCGGTGCCGCGACGTGTCCGGGCAACCCCTTATCGCTGCACAAGATCTCCCAGCAGGCTCGCCGCCAGCGTCAGCTTGGACAGGCTGAGGCCGGACTGGGCGATGTCGCGTACGGTGCGGCGCATGCGCTCCACCTCGTCGCGCCGCGCGGCGACGAAGGCGTCGACCGCCGCTTCGCCGGCCACCCCGTTCCCCAGCATCTGCTCGGTGACGCGCCGCAGGAAGGTCTCCAGCTGCGCCAGCGAGCGGTCGAGGGCGAGGCGGTCGTAATAGTCCGGCGCCACGATGGAGCGGGCCTGCACCACGAGGTCGTCGATGCCGAAATAGCGTCCCGCCGCGAAGAAGGTGGTGGCGGCGCTGGGGATCGCCTTGCCCGTGGTCTCGGCGATGAGCGCGATGTCGGAGGCCGCCGCCATGGCCGGCATGAAGGCGAGGCGCCGGGCCAGATCCTCTGGCACGTTCTGCGCCACGAGCTCGGCGATGCGCGCCTCGCGGCCCGCCCGCCAGGCCTGGGGCAGGCTCGCCTCCAGCACCGCCGCCACCGCCGAGATGCCGGTGCGATAACGCTCCACCACGCCGGCGATGCCGTCGGCAAAGGAGACGTTGCCGAGGAACCAGATGGTGCGGCCGATCATCAGGTCCTGCACGCCGCCGTAGAGGCCGAGCTGCACCGCGCCGGGCACGGTGTTGTCCAGGGAGTCGATGGCGGCGTTCAGCTCCGGCAGGTGGTAGCTGTCGCGCACCGCGGCGAAGGCGCGGGCGATGGTGGCCGCGTCCGCCCCGGTCTGGTCGGCGATGCGGGCGAGGCAGGAGGGCCCGCCCTGGTTCACGATGGCGTTGGCGAGGCCGGTGGCGATGATCTCCCGATGCAGCCGGTGGGTCTCGATGGCGTGCGGGTAGCGCTGCTGGATCTCGTGCGGGAAGTAGTTCACCAGCTCGCCGGAAAGATAAGCATCGTCAGGCACATTGGAGGCCACGAGGTCCGCGGAGAGGGTGAGCTTGGCGTAGGCCAGCAGCACCGCCAGCTCCGGCCGGGTGAGGTGCTCGCCGCGGGAGCGGCGGTCGGCGATCTCGGGATCGGAGGGCAGGAACTCCACCGCCCGGTCCAGCTCGCCGCGCGCTTCCAGCATCTGCATCAGCCGCTGCTGGAAGGCGAGGTCGTCCGCCCCCTTCTGCTCGGCGAGGGACAGCGCCAGGGTCTGCAGGTAGTTGTTGCGCAGGACGAGGTGGCCGACCTCGTCCGTCATCACCCTCAGCAGCGCCGCCCGGTCGGGGGTGGAAAGCTCGCCCCTTTCAAGGGGTTGGGCCAAGGCGATCTTAATGTTCACCTCCACGTCCGAGGTGTTCACGCCGGCGGAATTGTCGATGGCATCGGTATTCAGCCGCACCCCCCGCCGGGCCGCCTCGATGCGGCCGCGCTGGGTCATGCCGAGGTTGGCGCCTTCGCCGATGACCTTGGCGCTGAGCTCCAAGGCATTGATTCTTATGGCGTCGTTGGCGCGATCGCCGACCTCGGCGTCGGTCTCGGAGGCGGCCCGCACATAGGTGCCGATGCCGCCGAAGAAGAGAAGATCCACAGGCGCCCTCAGGATGGCGGTGATCAGCTCGGCGGGGGTGGCGTGGGCCTTGGAGAAGCGCAGCAGCGCCTGGATTTCCTCTGACAGATCAAGGCTTTTCGCGCTGCGCGGGAAGACGCCGCCGCCCTTCGAGATGAGCCCCGCATCATAGTCCGCCCAGGATGACCGTGGCAGGTCGAACAGCCGCCGCCGCTCGGCGAAGGAGGTGGCGGGTTCCGGATTTGGGTCGAGGAAGATGTGCCGGTGGTCGAAGGCGGCGACCACCTTCAGCGCCTGCGACAGCAGCATTCCGTTACCGAAGACGTCACCCGACATGTCGCCGACGCCGGCCACCGTCACCGCTGTCGTCTGGATGTCGATGTCCATCTCGCGGAAGTGGCGCTTCACCGCCTCCCAGGCGCCGCGGGCGGTGATGCCCATGGCCTTGTGGTCGTAGCCCACCGACCCGCCCGAGGCGAAGGCATCGTCGAGCCAGAAGCCGTGGCGGGCGGAGATGGCGTTGGCGGTATCGGAGAAGGTGGCGGTCCCCTTGTCCGCGGCCACCACCAGATAGGGGTCGTCGCCGTCGAGGCGCACCGTATCGGCCGGGGGCACCAGGGCGCCGGCCTTCAGGTTGTCGGTGAGGTCGAGGAGGGCGGAGACGAACACCTCGTAGGCGGCGGTGCCCTCGGCGAACACCTGCTCGCGGCTGCCGCCGGGGGGCAGGCGCTTGGGCACGAAGCCGCCCTTGGCGCCCACCGGCACGATCACCGCGTTCTTCACCTGCTGGGCCTTCACCAGGCCGAGAATCTCGGTGCGGAAGTCCTGCGGCCGGTCGGACCACCTGAGGCCGCCGCGCGCCACCTTGCCGAAGCGCAGGTGCAGGCCCTCCACCCTCGGCGAATAGACGAACACCTCGTAGAGCGGGCGGGGCAGGGGCAGGCCCTCCACCCGGGCGCTCTCGAACTTCACCGCGATGGCGTCCTTCGGCCGGCCCTCGTCGTCGCGCTGGAAGTAGGTGGTGCGGATGGCCGCGTCCACGAGGTTCACGAAGCGGCGCAGGATGCGGTCCTCGTCGAGGCTGGACACGGCGGCCAGCGCCTCGTCGATGGCGGCGCGCAGGGGCGCCTCGCGGGCGGCGCGGGCTTCCGCCGAGCGATCCAAGGCGGGGTCGAAGCGGGCCTCGAACAGGGCCACGATGTGGCCGGCCAGCGCCTGGTGGGCGTTCAGGGTCTGCCAGATATAGTCCTGCGAGAAGGGGATGCCCGCCTGCCGCAGGTAGCGGCCCAGGGTGCGCACCAGCGCCGCCTCGCGGAAGGTGAGGCCGGCGTCGAGCACGAGGCCGTTGTAGCCGTCATTCTCCGCCGTGCCGCGCAGCACGGCGTTGAGGCAATCCTCCAGGCGCTCGGCGGAGCCTTCCACCGAGATGGAGCCGCCGTCGGCGCGCTCCAGGGTCATGTCGTGCAGCCAGGAGCGCGCGGCGGCGCCCTCCGGCTCGATGCGGTAGGTGCGCTCGTTGATGGCCTTGAGCCCCATGTTCTCCAGCATGGGCACGCGGGTGGAGAGGGGCAGCGGCGCGTCGAAGGAGAGCAGGCGCAGCGAGATGCGGCGCTCGTCGTCCTCCGGCCGGCGGTAGAAGTCGAGGGCGATGGGCCGGGCGGCGGAGAGACGCTCCAGCCGGTCGATGTCGGCGAGGGCGGTGGTGACGTCGTAGGCCGCCTCGTAGCCCGCGCCGAAGGCGCCGGCGTAGCGCTGGATGAGATCCGCCGCCGCCTCGCCGCCGAGGCCGGGCAGGGCCGAGATGGCGGCGGACAGGCGGTCGCTCCAGGAAAGGATGGCGTCGGCCACCTGCCGCTCCAGGGCGGCGCGGTCCACCTGCGGGATGCGCCCGCCGCTGCGGCCGATGTCGTAATGCACGCGGATCAGCGGCAGGCCGGTGACGAAGTCCTGGTCCACGGAGGAGACCGTGCCGCCGTAGGCCTGGGCGAGGATGGCGCCCACCGTGTCGCGCACCTGGGCATCGAAGCGCTCGCGCGGCAGGAAGGCGAGCACCGAGACGAAGCGGTCGAAGCGGTCGGCGCGCGGCAGCACCTTGAGGCGCGGGCGATCGTAGAGGGAGAGGACCTCGCGGGCGTGGTCGAGCAGCGTGCCGGCGTCGATCTGGAACAGGTCGTCGCGCGGATAGGTCTCCAGCACCGTCTGCAGGGCGCGGGCGGAATGGCTGTCGGGCTCCAGCCCCGCGCCGCGGATGACGGAGGCCGCCTTCAGGCGCAGGAAGGGGATGTCCCGCACCGAGTGGGTGTAGGCGGTGGCGGCGAACAGGCCGATGAGGCGCACCTCGCCCACGAGGCGGCCCTTCTCGTCGTGGGACTTGATGCCCACATAGTCCATCACGTCGCGCCGGTGCACGCGCGAGCGCAGGCTGGCCTTGGTGAAGAGCAGCGGCGAGGGGCCTTCGAGAAAGGCCTTGATCTCCGGGGTGGTCACCACCGGCGCGTCGCCGAGCCTGAGCTCGTGCACGCCGGGATCGCGCAGGATGCCGAGGCCGCTGTTGCGCTCGGCCTCCAGGCCGCCATCGGCGGTGAGCTCGTAATGCCTCAGGCCGAGGAAGATGAAATTGTCCTCGGTGAACCATTCCAGCACGTCCGCCGCCTCTTCCTGGGCGTCGGAGGCATAGGGGCGCTTCTCGCGGCGGTAGCCCTTGGAGAGGCTCCTGATCTCCTTGCGCATGGCGGCGAAGTCCTCGTTCGCCGCCCCCACGTCCGCCAGCGTCCGCGCGAGCATCTGCGCCAGGTGCTCGCGCTCGGCCTCGCCGATGGCGGCCACATGGATGTGGATGAGGCTCTCGCGATTGTCCTCGGAGCGCTCGCCCCGGCTAGTGGGCGCCTCCAGCCCGGTCACCGCCCCGTCGGCGTTTCGCTCCACATGCAGGATGGGATGGGCGGCGAGCTTCAGCTCCAGCCCGCGCTCGGCGAGGACGCCGGCCACCGAATCGAACAGGAAGGCCATGTCGTCATTCACCGCCTCGACCACGGTGACGGCGCCGCTCGCGAGCTGCGGATTGAACACCCGCACGCTCGGGCGGCCGGCGGGACGGCCGGCCACGTGGGACCAGGCCTGCGTCAGCAGCACCGCGAGGCAGGCGGGGGTGAGGGGGGCAAGGTCTTCCGGGGCCACCGCCGCGATGAAGACATCGGCGAAGCCCTCGGGCGGGGCCGACGGCTCGGCGGCCAGCCGGGCCATGAGCTCGGAGCGTCCGGAGCCGCTGTTCCAGTTGTCCGCGCCGGCTTGAAATCCCATGATGTTCATGACCTTTCCCCAGTGAGGTCCGCCGCTGCCGGACGGCGTGCCCCGATGGCGGGCACGGGAGACGTTCTGGCGCAGTGCGGCGACGCAAGAATGACGAGGCGACGCTATGGCATCGAAGGTGAAGGTTGGGGTGGGCGCGGAAAAGGGCAAAAGCAGGACTGCTGCAAATAAAGGCGCGCCTCAGAAAGAGGCGGTGGTGACCGCGAAGGCGAAGCCGGCCGCGGGGCCCGCCGCCGCGAAGGCGCGGACGCCGGCGAAAGCCGCCCCGCGGGCGAAGGCGAAGGCGGCTGCCCCGGTCTCGGTGGTGCCTGCCGCCGCCGCGCCGGCCCGGCTGCGCGACGACGCGCCGGCCATCGCCCTTGCCCTGCCGCCCGCCGAGCTTGATCCGGCGAACCGCGCCTATTTCGACAAGTGCATGGAGAAGCTCGGCTTCATTCCCAATGTGCTGCAGGCCTATGGGTTCGATGTTCCGAAGCTCTCGGCCTTCGCCGCCATGTATAACGACCTCATGCTGGCGCCCTCCGGCCTCTCGAAGCTGGAGCGGGAGATGATCGCGGTGGCGGTGTCCAGCGTGAACCGCTGCTATTACTGCCTCACCGCCCATGGCGCGGCGGTGCGCCAATTGTCCGGCGATCCCATCCTCGGCGAGCAGATGGTGATGAACTATCGCGCCGCCCGGCTCGATCCGCGCCAGCGCGCCATGCTCGACTTCGCGGTGAAGCTCACCGAGCGGCCGCACGAGGTGGAGGAAGAGGACCGCGCGGGCCTGCGCCGCGTCGGCCTGAGCGAGCGGGACATCTGGGACGTGGCGGCGGTGACCGCCTTCTTCAACATGTCGAACCGCATCGCCTCGGCCACCGACATGCGGCCCAACGAGGCCTACCACGCCCAGGCCCGCACTTTGCGGGCATAATCCGCCGCATTTCAACCTGCGGACGAAGTGCACCGCACGCTTGTGTAAAGGGCTGTGGCTCGCCGTACGGTAACGTAAGATGGCCCTAGACATGCCGCGTCCGGGCAGTCTATTGACGCGGTCACGGCGCGGCATGCTACCTTGCGCCGCAAGATCAAGCGCATCGCTCAAGATGCCCGATCCGAGGAATGTGGCCGGCGCTCACCTGGAGCGCGTCAGGGCCGGGAACAGCGAGGGCGCCCTACGATCATGGACACTGTCTCAGACGTGCCCTACATCGTTGAAGCATCAGGTCTTACGAAGGAATTCAAAGGATTTGCTGCGGTCAAGAATGTTGACCTCAAGATCCGGCGACACACCATTCACGCCCTGATCGGGCCGAATGGCGCGGGCAAGACCACCTGCTTCAATCTGATCACCAAGTTTCTTGAGCCCACGCGCGGCACCATCCGCCTGAACGGGCGGGACATCACGCGCACGCCGCCGGCCGACGTCGCCCGGCTCGGCATGGTGCGCTCGTTCCAGATCTCCGCCACGTTCGGCCACCTCTCGGTGCTGGAGAACGTGCGCATCGCGCTGCAGCGGCCGATCGGCAACTCATTCCACTTCTGGAAGTCGGAGAAGAGCCTCGACGCGCTGAACGACCGGGCCATGGCGCTCATCGCCGACGTGGACCTGACGCAGTATGCGCGGCACCTGGCCGTCGAGCTGCCGTACGGGCGCAAGCGGGCGCTGGAGATCGCCACCACGCTGGCGCTGGAGCCGGAGATGCTGCTCCTGGACGAGCCCACCTCCGGCATGGGCCGCGAGGACATCGCCCGCACGGCGGACCTCATCCGCCGGGTGTCGGCGGGCCGCACCGTGCTCATGGTGGAGCACAATCTTTCGGTGGTGTCGGACCTGTCCGACCGGATCACCGTCCTCGCCCGCGGCGAGATCCTCACCGAGGGACCCTATTCCGAGGTGTCGAAGAACCCGCAGGTGATCGAGGCCTACATGGGCACCGGTGGAGCACATTAGAATGGCACCCGCGAACGGAGCCCCCCTCCTGTCGGTCAAGGACCTGCACGGCCACTATGGCGAGAGCCACGTGCTGCACGGCATGACCTTCGACGTGCATCCCGGCGAGGTAGTGACCCTGCTCGGCCGCAACGGCGCCGGCAAGACCACCACCATGCGCGCCATCATGGGCCTCCTGCGCAAGCGCGCCGGCTCGATCCGCTACGAGGGGACCGAGACGGTCGGGCTCCAGCCCAACAAGATCGCCCGCCTCGGCATCGCCATCTGCCCCGAGGAACGCGGCATCTTCGCCTCGCTCTCGGTGCGCGAGAACCTGCTGCTGCCCCCCGTGGTGCTGCCGGGCGGGCTCTCCGTGGACGAGATCCACGAGCTGTTCCCGCGCCTGGAAGAGCGGCGCAACAGCCAGGGCACCAAGCTGTCCGGCGGCGAGCAGCAGATGCTGGCCATCGCCCGCATCCTGCGCACCGGCGCCAAGCTGCTGCTGCTGGACGAGCCCACGGAAGGGCTCGCCCCGGTGATCGTGCAGCATATTGGCGAGATCATCAGGACCCTCAAGAAGAAGGGGTTCACGGTTCTGCTGGTGGAGCAGAACTTCCACTTCGCCTCGACCGTCGCCGACCGCCACTACGTGGTCGAGCACGGACGCGTGGTGGACATGGTGCCCAACGACAAGATCGCGGAAAACGCGGCGCGTCTCGAAGCGTTCCTCGGCGTCTGAAGCCGGGTTCCTGACAGAGAGAAGCCGGCCTCGAAGCCGGCGGGAGGAGAACAGATGCGTCTTGCAGCCATTTTCCTGGCGGCCAGCTGCCTTGCGGGCGCCGGCGCGGCCAGCGCACAGACACCGGTGAAGATCGGCGTGCTCAACGACCAGTCCGGCCTCTACGCCGACCTCGGCGGCCAGGGCTCGGTCTGGGCCGCCAAGAAGGCGGTCGAGGACTTCGGCGCCGCCGCCAAGGGCCTGAAGGTGGAGGTCGTCTCGGCCGACCACCAGAACAAGGCGGACGTGGGCACGTCCATCGCCCGCCAGTGGTACGACGTGGACGGGGTGGACGTCATCCTCGACGTGCCCAATTCCGGCGTCGCCCTCGCGGTCGCCGGCGTGACCAAGGAAAAGAACAAGGTCTTCATCAATTCCGGCGCCGCCAGCTCCGACCTCACCGGCAAGGCCTGCACGCCCAACACCGTGCACTGGACCTACGACACCTGGGCGCTGGCCAACGGCACCGGCAAGGCGATCGTGAAGACCGGCGGCGACACCTGGTTCTTCCTCACCGCCGACTATGCATTCGGGCACGCGCTGGAGCGCGACACCTCCAAGGTGGTGACCGAGAACGGCGGCAAGGTGGTGGGCTCCGTGAAGGTGCCGCTCAACAATGCCGACTTCTCGTCGTTCCTGCTGCAGGCGCAGAGCTCCAAGGCCAAGATCGTCGGCCTCGCCAATGCCGGCGGCGACACCATCAACTCCATCAAGCAGGCGGCCGAATACGGCATCGTCGAGCAGGGCCAGAAGCTCGCGGGCCTGCTGATCTTCCTCACCGACGTGCATTCCCTCGGCCTCAAGACCGCGCAGGGCCTGACCCTGACCGAGGCCTGGTACTGGGACCAGACCGACGCCAACCGCAAGTTCGCCGACGCCTTCGCGGCGGCCAACGGCGGCAAGCGCCCCACCATGGTGCAGGCCGGCGTCTATGCCGGCACGCTGCATTACCTCAAGGCGGTGGAAGCTCTGAAGTCGGCCAAGGACGGCGCCGCCGTCGTGGCCAAGATGAAGGACATCCCCACCGACGACCCGCTGTTCGGCAAGGGCGAGGTGCGGGCCGACGGGCGCACGATTCATCCCATGTACCTGTACGAGGTGAAGAAGCCTTCCGAGTCCAAGGGCCCGTGGGACTACTACACGCTGAAGGCCACCATTCCGGCGAACGAGGCCTTCCGCCCGCTGAGCGAGAGCGATTGCCCGCTCGTCAAGAAGGGCTGAACCTGAAACACCGGCGGGCTGGCCTTCAGGGCCGGTCCGCCTCTTCCTGACGAGACGGATCATCGATGTTCGAGCTACTCGGCATTCCCCCCCAGGCCCTGTTCGGGCAATTGCTTCTGGGCCTGATCAACGGCGCGTTCTACGCCATGCTGAGCCTCGGGCTCGCGGTGATCTTCGGCCTTTTGAACGTGATCAACTTCACCCACGGCGCCCAGTACATGATGGGCGCGTTCGGGGCGTGGATGCTGCTCAACTATCTGGGCATCCCCTTCTGGGGGGCGCTGGTGCTGTCGCCGATCATCGTGGCGATCATCGGCATGGCCATCGAGAAGACGCTGCTCAAACGGCTCTACCATCTCGATCACCTGTACGGCCTGCTGCTCACCTTCGGCCTCGGCCTCATCATCGAGGGCCTGTTCCGCCGGCAGTACGGCTCGTCGGGCCTGCCCTACAACAACCCGCTGCCAGGCGGCACCAATCTCGGCTTCATGTTCCTGCCCAACTACCGCGCCTTCGTGGTGGTGGCCTCCCTCGTGGTCTGCATCGCCACCTGGTACGTGATCGAGCGCACCAAGCTCGGCTCATACCTGCGCGCCGCCACCGAGCGGCCGGACCTGGTGCAGGCCTTCGGCATCGACGTGCCGCGCATGATCACGCTCACCTACGGCTTCGGCGTGGGCCTTGCCGCCCTCGCCGGCGTGCTCGCGGCGCCCGCCTACCAGGTGAGCCCCACCATGGGCTCCAACCTCATCATCGTGGTGTTCGCGGTGGTGGTGATCGGCGGCATGGGCTCCATCATGGGCGCCATCATCACCGGCTTCGGGCTGGGCGTCATCGAGGGCCTCACCAAGGTGTTCTACCCCGAGGCCTCGTCCACCGTGATCTTTGTCATCATGGCCCTCGTGCTCATGGTGAAACCCGCCGGCCTGTTCGGCACGGCCAAGTGAGGGCGCGATGAGCACTTCATCCTCCACCCATCCCGCTCCCCCCGCCGCCGCCGCTCCCGCAGAGGCGGGCGTGAACTACGGGCTCGTGTTCGGCATCCTCGCCGTCCTGGTCCTGCTGGTCGCGCCGTTCGGCGTCTACCCCGTGTTCCTGATGAAGGTGATGTGTTTCGCGCTGTTCGCGTGCGCCTTCAACCTGCTGCTCGGCTATACGGGGCTCCTGTCGTTCGGCCACGCCATGTTCTTCGGCGGCTCGGCCTATGTGTGCGCCCACACCGTCAAGGTGCTGGGCTTCTCGCCGGAGCTGGGCCTCGCCGCCGGCGTCCTGTTCTCGGTCGTGCTGGGCTTTCTCGCCGGGCTGCTGTCCATCCGCCGCCAGGGCATCTACTTCGCCATGGTGACGCTGGCGCTGGCGCAGATGTTCTTCTTCTTCTGCCTCCAGGCCAAGTTCACCGGCGGCGAGGACGGCCTGCAGGCGGTGCCGCGCCGGGCGCTGTTCGGCCTCATCGACATCTCCAAGGACATCAACCTCTATTACCTGGTTCTGGCGATCTTCGTGTTCGGCTTCCTGGTCATCTACCGGGCGATCCACTCGCCGTTCGGCCAGGTGCTCAAGGCCATCCGCGAGAACGAGCCCCGCGCCATCTCGCTGGGCTACCGGGTGAACCAGTACAAGCTGCTCGCCTTCGTGCTCTCGGCGGCGCTGGCGGGGCTTGCCGGCTCCACCAAGGTGCTGGTGTTCCAGCTGGCCTCGCTCACCGACGTGGCCTGGCAGATGTCGGGCGAAGTGGTGCTGATGACCCTGGTGGGCGGCATGGGCACCATCCTCGGCCCGGTGGTGGGCGCGGCGGTGATCGTGACCATGCAGAACTACCTGGCCGGCCTCGGCGAATGGGTGCTGGTGATCCAGGGCGTCATCTTCGTCCTCGCCGTCTCCCTGTTCCGCCGCGGCTTTGTGGGCGAGATCATCGCCATCGCCCAGCAGATGAAGGCCCGCAAGTCGCAGGGCTGACATCCGCGCCACCGCGGTTCCCGCTTTCGTCCCGCGGCCGGCCTTGCGCCCGCCGCGGGATTTTCGTTTCGGGGGGCCGGCGTCTCAAGGGCCCGCGTCCGGGAGGCGGGGGCGGATGCGCCGAATTGCCTCCCCGCGGCGCGTGCGGTCGGGCCGGGTTGATACTATATCTGGACCGAAGCAGAGCCGCGCAGGGACAGGAGCGCCCATGTCGACCGAGGAGCGCGCCAGCGTGCCGCGTGACGCGCGCAGTGGAGTGCGCAGCCGCGGCGGCGCCCAGCTGTTCGAGCGCAACTGCTCGGTGGGCCGCACCATCGCCATCGTGTCCGATGCCTGGAGCTTCCTCGTCATCCGCGAGGCGTTCTTCGGGGCGCGCCGGTTCGAGGAGTTCCGCACGGCGCTGGGCCTGCCGCGCGGCACCCTCTCAGAGCGGCTGAAGCGCCTCACCCTGCGCGGCATCTTCCGGCAGGTGCATTATTCCGCCAAGTCGAGCCGGGTCGAGTATCACCTCACCCGCTGCGGCATGGACCTTTATCCGAGCTTCGTCGCCCTGATCGGCTTCGGCGACCGCTGGCTGGCCGGGCCGGAGGGGCCGCCGCTCAAGCTCATCCACGCCACCTGCGGGCAGGCGTGCCAGCCCTATGTGGCCTGCTCCCACTGCCTCGCGGAGGTGAAGGCGACGCGGGTCACCTATCGCGACGGGCCGGGCGCCGGCCGCACGCCGCTGGAGCCCATGAAGCGGGCGCGGCGCACGGCCGAATCGGCGAACTTCTCCCGCGGGCGGCCGAGCTCGGTGTCGCGCGCGCTGGAGATCATCGGCGACCGCTGGAGCTTCCTGATCCTGCGCGAGGCGTTCTTCGGCGTGCGCCGGTTCGACCAGCTGCAGAGCGAATTGAAGATCGCCCCCAACATCCTCACCGAGCGCCTCTCGCGCCTGGTGGCGCGCGGGGTGTTCGAGCGGCGCAAGTACCAGGACCTGCCGGAGCGCCACGAGTATCGCCTCACCGAGATGGGCAAGGACCTCTACGGCGCCTTCATCACCATGGCGGCCTGGGGCGACCGGTGGCTGGCGGGCGGGGATCCGCCGCTCATCCTCACCCATCGCGACTGCGGCCACGATTTCAGCGCCGTGGTCATCTGCGACCGCTGCCGCAAGCCGATCGAGGCGCACGCCATGCGCTACCGGCTGAACTACGATCCGGCCCGGTTCGGCGCGCCCCAGGCGGGCGACCGCATGGAGCGCATCTTCGTGGACGCGGCGCCCGGCGAGGACTGACCGCCCGGCGCCGCCGCGCGCCTCACGGCTTCTTCACCAGCGGGCAGGCGCTTTCCGACAGCGGGCGGAAGGCTTTCTCGCCGGGAATGACGCTGACCAGCTTGTAATAGTCCCACGGGCCCTTGGATTCGGCCGGCGTCTTCACCTGGTAGACGTACATGTCGTGGATGAAGCGGCCGTCCGCGCGGATGGTGCCGCCCTTGGCGAAGAAGTCGTTCACCTTCAACTCGCGCATCTTGGCCATCACCGCCTGCGCCTCGTCGGTGCCGGCGGCCTGGACCGCCTTCAGGTAGTGCATGGTGGAGGAATAGTCGCCGGCATCGCCCATGTGCGGCTTGCGGCCCATCCTCGCCTCGAACTTCTTCGAGAAGGCGCGGGTCTCCTCGTCGCGGTCCCAGTAGAAGGCATTGGTGAGAACCAGCCCCTGCGCCGCCTGAAGGCCCATGGCGTGGATGTCGGTGATCCACACCAAAAGCCCCGCCAGCACCTGCTTGCCGGACTGGGTGAGGCCGAAGTCGCGCGCCGCCTTCACCGCGTTGATGAACACGGTGCCGGAGCCGGCGACCGCCACCACGTCGGCCTTCGAGCCCTGGGCCTGGAGCATGAACGAGCCGTGGTCGAGGGTGTTGATGGGATAGCGCACCGCGCCCACCACCTCGCCGCCGCCGGCCTTCACCACGGTGGCGGTGTCGGCCTCCAGCGCGTGGCCGAAGGCGTAGTCGGCGGTGAGGAAGAACCAGCGCTTCTTGCCCTGGCGGATCAGCTCGTTGCCGGTGCCGACGGCCAGCGCGTAGGTGTCGTAGGCATAGTGGATGGAATTGGGCGTGCAGGCATCGCCGGTGAGGCGCGAGGAGCCCGAGCCGTTGACGATGGCGATGCCGTTCTTCTCCCGCGCGACCCCGGCAACGCCGATGGCCACCGCCGAATTGATCAGGTTCGCGATCATGTCCACGTGATCGACATCGAACCATTCCTTGGCCTTGGCGATGGCGATCTCGGTCTTGTTCTGGTGGTCGGCGACGATGACCTCGATGGGCCTGCCGAGCACCTTGCCGCCGAAATCCTCCACCGCCATCTTCACGGCGGTGACGGAGCCCTCGCCCGCCTCGTGGGAGAACTGGCCCGACATGTCGGTCAGGACCCCGATCTTCACCACGTCGTTCGAGATTTTGCCAGGCTGCGGCTGGGCCAGCGCCGGCAGCGGCACCGCGAGCGCGGCGCACATGAGGGTGATCTGGGCGAACTTGGGCATCGTTTCCTCCGGTGTCCCCGACTGGCGCGCGCCCTTCTGCGCATTGGGGCCGCAGCGGGCCTGCCGGCCGGCTGCGTGCGCCATGTCCATTTCTTAGGTGAACCTAATGCTTGAGACTGCTCGACGGCTCGTCTGTCGCAATGCAGCAAAGCCTTTGATCGCTTGGAATAACCGTCATCTACGGGGGGTACCCACGGCAGAAACTCTCAAGACGGCGTTGACAAGAGCATTTTTAGTCTATTAATGCAAGCTATGAATTGATCGTCGGAACCGGTCCTCCGGCGGCGCCCTGGGAGGGAGATGAGCGTGCGAGGTTTCGATGCTTGCGGGGATCGTCCGCGCCGCGCAGCCGGCGCCGCGCCCGGCCGGGAGACCGGCGGTGAGTGAGCGCGCGGCCCCACACCGCCGCGCCGACTATCGCCACTTCCGGAAGATCACCACGCGCTGGATGGACAACGACGTCTACCGGCACGTGAACAACGTGGTCTATTATTCCTTCTTCGATACGGCAGTCGGCCATTACCTGATCGAGGCTGGCGCATTGGACATCGAGACCAGCCCGGTGATCGGCCTCGTCGCCGAAACCCGCTGCCAATACTTCTCGTCCCTGTCGTTTCCTTCGCTGGTGCATGCCGGCCTGCGCGTCGGCCGGCTCGGCACCTCAAGCGCGCGCTACGAGATCGGCCTGTTCCGCGACGATGACGACCTCGCCTGCGCGCAGGGCCATTTCATCCACGTCTATGTGGACCGCGCGACCAACCGCCCGGTCCCCTTGCCGGAGAAGCTGCGGGCGGTGCTTTCTGTCCTCCTCGTCGCGCCCCGCGACGGCGCGCTTTAGGAGGCCCGCTGTGTCCGATATCGAAGTCGCCGTTCACGACCATGTCGCCACCGTCACCCTGAACCGTCCGACGCAGCGCAACGCCATGACGCTGGCCATGTGGCAGGACGTGGCGCGCCTCTTCTCCACGCTGGGCGCCGACCCGGAGGTGCGGGCGATCCTCCTCGTCGGGGCGGGCGCCGATTTCTCCGTGGGCGCCGACATCTCCGAGTTTCCCAAGGTGCGCCACACGGTGGAGCAGTCCATCGCCTACGAGGAGGCGGTGGACGCCTCCTCGGACGCCATCGCCGGCGCCGGCAAGCCCACCATCGCCGTGGTCTCGGGCTATTGCCTCGGCGGCGGCTGCCACCTCACCATGTCCTGCGACTTCCGCTTCGCCGCGCCCTCCGCCATCTTCGGCATTCCGGCGGCGCGGCTGTCCATTGTCTACGGCGTGCGCAGCACCCAGCGGCTCTTGAACCTCGTGGGGCTGGCGCAGGCCAAGCGCCTGCTGTTCACCGCCGACCGGCTGGATGCCGCCGCCGCGCTGAAGACCGGATTCGCCGACGAGGTGGCGGACGACGCCCCCGCCGCCGCCCGCGCCTTCGCCGCCAGGATCGCCGCCAATGCCCCGCTCTCCGTGGCCGGCGCCAAGTTCATCCTCGACGGCCTCGCCATGGGTCCGGGGGCGCTCGACGTGACGGCGGCGCAGCGGCTCATCGACGAGGCCTCGCGCAGCTTCGACTACCAGGAAGGCCGCGCCGCCTTCGCCGAGAAGCGCCCGCCGCGCTTCCAGGGGCGCTGAGCGCCGGGAGGGAGACTAGCCATGAAGATGCATGTCCTGAACGGCGGGCGGTTGCGGATGAAGAAGCACGTCTACCAGCCCGACGCCGACCGCGCCGAGACCATCGAGCTGCCCGTGTCCTCGTTCCTCCTGCGCCATGCGCAGGGCAACGTGCTGTTCGACACCGGCTGCAACCCCGCCGTGGTCACCGATGCGGAGGGCCGCTGGGGCGGGGTGGCGCGGGCCATGACGCCGATCATGGGCCCCGACGACAACGTGGTGTCGCAGCTCGCCTGCGTCGGCCTCGCGCCGGACGACATCGACGTGGTCATCTGCTCCCACTTCCATCCCGACCATTGCGGCTGTAACGGCTTCTTCCGCAAGGCAACGGTGGTGGTGCACGCGCTGGAACTCGCCGCCGCCAAGGCCGAGAACGCCCAGGCCGCCGGCTACCTGGCGGTGGACTGGGACCAGGGCAATCCCCTGGAGCTGATCGAGGGGGAGAAGGACCTGTTCGGCGACGGCCGCGTCACCCTCATCCCCCTGCCGGGGCACACGCCGGGGCTCACCGGGGCGCTGGTGACGCTGGATCGCGACGGGCCGTTTTTGCTCGCCTCGGACGCGGTGAGCCTCAGGTCCAGCCTCGACGCCGGCGTGGTGCCCAAGAACACCTGGAACGTGGAGCAGCACGTGAAGACCATCGTCGAGATCCGCCGGATCGAGGCGGCGGGCGCCACCGTCCTGTGCGGCCATGACGACGCGCAATATGCGGGCCTGCGCAAGGGCGCCGACGCCTACGAATAGGCCGGCCGCGCGCCGTCCCCCGCCATCGCTCAACACCTGCAACGAGGCACGATTTCCATGGACCTGAACCTGAAGGGCAAGGTGGCCCTCGTCACCGGCGGCGCGCGCGACGTGGGCCGCGAAATCTCCCTGGCGCTCGCCGGCGAGGGCGCGATGGTGGCGGTGAACTACCGCAACTCCGCCGAGGAGGCGCAGGCGGTGGTGGACGAGATCGCCGCCCGCGGCGGCCGCGCCAAGGCCTACAAGGCGGACGTGGCGGATCTCGCCGAGGTGAAGACCATGGTGGACGCGGTGGCGGCCGATTTCGGCGGCCTCGACATCGTCGTCAACAATGCGGGCCTTGCCATCCGGCAGAAGTTCACCGACAGCACCCAGAAGGAATGGAAGAGCCAGATCGACACCTGCCTTTATGGCGCCATCCACCTGGCGCACGCGGCGGTGCCCTATCTGGAGAAGAGCGGAAACGGGCGGCTCATCGCGGTGGTGGGGGACTCCTCGCGGGTGGGTGAAAGCGGCCTTGCCATCGTCGCCGCGGCCCGCGCCGGGGTGATCGCGCTGATGAAGTCGCTGGCGCGCGAGCTCGGCCGCTCCGGCGTCACCGCCAACACCATCTCGCTCGGCCTCATTGAGACCGCCCACGACAAGTCCTGGGTGGAGGCCAACCGCGACAAGCTGACGAAATTCTACCCCCTGCGCCGCCTCGGCCAGCCCGAGGACATCGCCCCCACGGTGGCGCTGCTCGCCTCGCCGAAGGGCTCGTGGATCACCGGGCAGGTGGTCTCCATCTCCGGCGGCTTCTGCATGGTGTGACCACGACCGCGACCTCAAGAGCGCGGCGGCCAGAACGGGGAGGCTTCATGCTCCAGGCGGACTTCATCGCTCCCATCGCGGAGCTGCTCAGGCGCCACGCGGCGGCGCGCGGATCGAAAGTCGCGTTCCGCGACGCGGCGGGCGGCGTCACCTATGGCGACCTCGACCGGCGCACCGGCAACCTCGCCGGGCATCTGGCGACGCTGGGCGTCGGCGCCGGAGACCGGGTGGCGATCTTCCTGCCCAACGGCGTGGCGTGGGTGGAGGCGTGCCTGGCCATCGCCCGCGCCGGGGCCATTTCGGTGCCCATCTCTGCCGAGGCGAGCCCGGCGGAGATCGCCTACCGCCTCACCGATGCCGATTGCCGCCTCGTGGTGACCACCGCGTCCCGCGCCGGGCAAATCGAGGCCCTGCGGGGGCAGGCGCCCGGCGTCGGCGCCCTCGTCCTCACCGATGCGCCGGCGGGCGATCCTCTCGGCTTCGACCACCTCGCCGGGACTGCCCCGCCGCTGCCGCCGCGCGACCCCGACGATATCGATGCCGCCGGCTTCATCATCTACACCTCGGGCACCACCGGGCGGGCCAAGGGCGTACTGCTGACGCCCCGCAGCATGCTGTGGATCACCGCGGCCTGCTGGGGGCCGGTGGTGGGTCTGTGCGAGCACGACAGCGTGCTCTCGCCGCTGCCGCTGTTTCATTCCTACGCGCTGAACTTCTCGGTGCTCTCCATCCTCGCCGTGGGGGCGAGCGAGTACATCCTGGAGAAATACTCCACCCGCGAGGCATTGCGCCTGCTGGAGACCGGGGAATTCACCGTGTTTCCCGGCGTGCCCACCATGTTCCACTATTTGATGGAGGCGGCACAGGCGGAAGGACGCACCAGCCTCAACGGCCTGCGCGTGTGCGTCTCGGCCGGCGCCATCCTGCCGGCGACGCTGAACGCCACCTTCGAGGCCGCCTTCGGCGTGCCGCTGCTGGACGGCTACGGCATCACCGAGACCTCCACCATGGTCACCATGAATTCCGCCGGCGGCACCCGCATCATGGGTTCGTGCGGCCTGCCGCTGGCGGGGGTGGCGCTGCGCATCGTCGACCCCGCCAGCCTGCGCGACCTCGACGCGGGCGAAGAGGGCGAGCTGATCGTGCGCGGGCCGAACGTCATGCTCGGCTACCACAACAAGCCCGAGGAGACGGCCAAGGCCCTGCGCAACGGCTGGTACCACACCGGCGACCTCGCCCGGGCCGACCGCAACGGCTTCGTCACCATCACCGGGCGGCTCAAGGACCTGATCATCCGCGGCGGGCAGAACATCGCCCCCGCCGAGATCGAGGAGGTGGTGCTGGCGTTTGCCGGGGTGCTGGACTGCGCCGTCGCCGGCATCCCCCACGCCCAGCTCGGCGAGGTGCCCGCCCTCTACGCGGTGTCGCGCGAGGGGGCGCTCGACGTGGAGGCGCTGCTGGAGCACTGCCGCGCGCGCCTCTCCGCCTACAAGATCCCCCACATGGTGCACCAGGTGGACGAGATCCCCCGCACCGGCTCCGGCAAGATCATCCGTTTCCGGCTGCGGGAGATGGTGCGGGAGGGGTGAGGCACCGGCCCGCCCCCTCTCCCCTTGCGGGAGAGGGTTGGGGTGAGGGGTCACAGGCTCTCTCCCGGTTCGGAGAAGTTGCGCCCAGCGGCACCATCCCCCTCACCCGTCTCGCGGCTATGCCGCGATCCACCCTCTCCCGCGAGGGGAGAGGGGAAAGGCGGCGGCAGAGCCTCATAAGACACCACCGCCGGGCGGCCTGGCACCGGCCCGCCCCCTCTCCCCGTGCGGGAGAGGGTCGGGGTGAGGGGGCAGGCTCTCTCCCGGTTCGGAGAAATTGCGCCCAGCGGCACCAGCCCCCTCACCCGTCTCGCGGCTGCGCCGCGATCCACCCTCTCCCGCGAGGGGAGAGGGGAAGAGGGCACCGCCCGCTGCGCGGTGAGCCCTTGCGCTGGGTCCCTGCGCGGGGGCCCGGCTCGCAGTCCGCTACCCCTGCAGTCGGCCGCGTCGGCACAGCCCCGCCTCATCCCATCCCCTTCGCCCGCGCCGCCTCCACCAGCCGGAAGATGCGGTCGGGGGTGACGGGCAGGGTGTCCACCTCGATGCCGAGATGGGACAGCGCGTCCGACACCGCATTGGCGATGGCGGCGGGGGCGCCGATGGTGCCGCCTTCGCCCATGCCGCGGAAGCCGCCGAGGGTGTTGGGCAGCGCCGCCTCCACATGGACGATGCCGATGTCCGGCACGCTGGTGGCGACGGGAACCAGATAGTCGGCAAGGCTCGCGGTGACGAGCTGGCCGTCGTCGTCGTGCACCACCTCCTCCAGCAGCGCCGCGCCGATGCCCTGTGCCACAGCGCCGTGCACCTGCCCGTCGACGATCATCGGATTGATGAGGCGCCCGCAATCCTCCGCCACCGCGTAGCGGGTGATGGTGACGCCGTAGGTTTCGGGATCGATCTCCACCATGGCGAGATGGGTGGAGGAGCAGGCGGTCCCCAGATACGGATCGTAGGTCTCGGCGGCGACGAGGTCCTCGCGCTGGTCGTGGGGGATGCGCCCCATCTGCGAGTAGACGGCGTTCGCCACCTCCTTCACCGTCATGGTGGCGTTGGAGGAGCGGGCGCGGATGATGCCGGCTTCGGCGTCGAGGTCCTCCACCGGCACCTGCATGAGATGGGCGGCGGCCTTCAGCAGCTTGCCGCGCACCACCCGCGCCGACTTGGTGGCGGCGCCGCCGCCGAGCACCGCGGAGCGGCTGGCATAGGTGCCGGTGCCCATGGGCACGAGGGCGCTGTCGCCGTGCTGGATCTCCACGTCCTCCAGCCGGCAGCCGATCTCGTCGGCGACGATCTGCGCCAGCGTGGTCTCCAGCCCCTGCCCGTGGGAGGAGATGCCGAAGGCGGCGGTGACGGCGCCGGTGGCGTCGATGCGGATGGCGGCGGTCTCGGTGCCCGTATTGATGGGCATGCCCGGCGCCACCGCGATGCGCGAGCCGATGCCGGTGAGCTCGGCATAGCTCGCAAGGCCGATGCCGACCCAGCGCCCGGCCGCGCGCGCGGCATCGCGCGCCTTCACCAGCGCCGGATAGTCCACATGCCGGCACACCGCCTCCAGGCACTCCTGGAAGGCGGAGCGGTCCCAGATGATGCCGGAGCCGGTGCGGTAGGGGAATTCCTCGGTGGTGACGAGGTTGCGTCGGCGCATCTCCACCGGGTCGAGCCCCAGCGCGCGCGCCGCCATGTCCATCAGCCGCTCCATGGCGAAGGTGGAGGATGGCCGGCCGACGCCGCGATAGGGGCCGGTGGGGGGCTTGGGCGTGAGCACGCCGCGCACCCGGCCGCGATAGTGCTCCATGCGGTAGGGACCGGGCAGGAAGCTCACCACCTGCACCGGTTCCAGCGCTCCGGTCCAGGGATAGATGGAATAGGCGCCGATGTCGCCGATGACGTCGGCGTCGAGGCCCAGCAGCCGCCCGTCCGCGTCCACCGCGAGCCGGGCGTCGATCCGCTCGTCGAACGCCTGGCTCATGGCGGTGAGATCCTCCATGCGGTCGGCGACGAACTTGACCGGCCGCTCCAGCTTGCGCGCCAGCACGCAGACGAGCATTTCCTCGTGGTTCAGCGAGCCCTTGCCGCCGAAGCTGCCGCCCACGTCCGGCGCCACCACCCGCATGCGGTTGCCGGGCAGGCCGAGGCTCGACGCCAGCACGTCGCGGATGATGCCGGGGATGTTGGTGGTGGAATGCAGCGTCAGCGCCTGGCGCCGCCGGTCCCACTCGGCGAGGTAGGCGCGGTTCTCCATGGGCGCGGGGCTCTTGCGCGTCATGCGGAAGCGGCCGTGCACCGTCACCGCGGCTCGCGCGAACGCGGCGTCCACGTCGCCGCGGGCGAAGGTGCGGGCGACGATGACGTTGGTGCCGGCCTCCTCGTGCAGCAGCGGGGCGTCGTCCTGCGCCGCCTCGGCCGGGCGGATGGCGAAGGGCAGGGGCTCGTAGTCGATGACGATGTGTTCCAGCGCATCCTCGGCGGCGTAGCGGCTCTCCGCCACCACCGCCACCACCGGCTCGCCGATATAGCGCACCTTGCCCTGCGCCAGCGGGCGGAAGGGCGTCGCGTAATAGCCCGTCATGCGGGACGTGGGGATGGCCGGGGCCATGTCGGCGTCGAGGTCGCTCGCGTCGAACACGCCGACCACGCCCGGCACGGCGAAGGCCTCGCCCGCCTCGATGCCGCGGATCAGGGCATGGGGCTGGTCGGAGCGGCGGATGGCCACGTGCAGGGTGCCGGGGGGCGTGATGTCGTCCACGTAGCGCCCGCAGCCGGTGAGCAGGCGCGGATCCTCCGTGCGCTTGATGCGCTGGCCGACGAGCCTGGGCCGCAGCTCCACCGAGGCGTCGATGCCGGTCACTTGAGCGGTCCCCTCTCGCGCGCCAGCTCGCGCACGGCGTTGACGATGTGCTCGTAGCCGGTGCAGCGGCAGATGTTGCCGGACAGGGCCTCGCGGATCTGCGCGTCGCTCTCCAGAGCGTGGTGGCGCAGCATGTCGGTGATGGTCATGAGGAAGCCCGGCGTGCAGAAGCCGCACTGGAGGGCGTGATGGTCGCGGAACGCGGTCTGCACGCGTCCCAGCGCCTCCATGCTGCCGAGGCCCTCCACGGTGTCGATGGTTGCGCCGTCCGCCTGCACCGCCAGCATCAGGCAGGCGCGGGCGCTGCGCCCGTCGAGGAGGATGGTGCAGGCGCCGCACACCCCGTGCTCGCAGCCCACATGGGTGCCGGTGAGGCCCAGCTCGTGGCGCAGGAAATCGCTGAGCAGCAGGCGCGGGTCCACCGCGCGGGTGGTGCTCAGGCCGTTGACGGTGACGGTGATCTCGGCCCGCGCGCTCATGCCGGCAGCTCCCCGGCGCGGGTCCAGGCATCCTTGAGCGCCCGGCGGGCGAGCACGCCGGCGAGGTGCCGGCGATAGTCGGCCGAGGCGTTGAGGTCGCCGGTGGGGGTGATGGCGGCGCGCAGGGCGTCCACCGCTTCATCCAGCCGCGCCGCGTCCAGGGTGGCGCCTTCCAGCAGGGCCTCCACCGCGCCCAGGCGCGCCGGCATCTCGCCCACCCCCATGACGGCGAGCCGCACGTCGTGGGCGCGGCCGTCGCGCCGCTCCAGCGTCACCGCCACCGCGGCGAGGGCGTAGTCGCCGTGGCGGCGGGCGAATTCCTCGAACCCCCAGCCGGTGCCGGGAGGCGGGATGTCCATCTCGATCTCGGTGACCATCTCGTCCGGCTCCAGCGCGGTGGCGAGCGAACCGACGAAGAAGTCGCGCGCCGGAAGCGTGCGCGATCCGCGCGGGGAGGTGATGGCGAGGGTGGCGTCGAGCAGCAGGCTCATCATGGGCATCTCGGCGGCGGGATCGGCATGGCAGACGCTGCCGCAGAAGGTGCCGCGATTGCACACGGTGAGGTGCGCCACGTGCTTCATGGCGGCGTGCAGCACCGGCACGTGGCGGGCGATCAGCGGGTCCTCGGCGGTCATGCGGTGGCGCACCAGCGCCCCGAGGGCGAGCCGGTCGCCGCGCCGCGCGATGCGGTCGAGGCCGGCGATGCGGTTGATGTCCACCAGCACGGAGGGCTGCACCAGCCGGAAATTCATCATCGGCATCAGGCTCTGGCCGCCGGCCATCACCTTGCCGTCGCCGCCCGCGCGGGCGAGCGCCTCCACCGCATGGGCGACGCTCTCGGCGCGAACATAGTCGAACCGGGCGGGCTTCATGCGTTGTGCTCCGGCATCGGTGTTTCCATTCCCTAGTGACTTGCATTATTAGACTATGATACTGCATGTCAAGCCGCCGCGCGCCGGAGCGGCCCCGCCGGGCCCACCGTGCGCGACGCCAGGGAGGAGCCCGCGCCATGAAGATTTCCGCCGCCGTCCTGCGCCACATGGGCGCCGCGCACCCTTATGCCGACAGCCGGCCGCTGCGGGTGGAGCAGGTGGAGCTCGACCCGCCGGGCCGGGGCGAGGTGCTGGTGAGGATCGCCGCGGCCGGCCTATGCCATTCGGACCTCTCGGTGATCAACGGCAGCCGCCCGCGCCCTCTGCCCATGGCCATCGGCCACGAGGCCGCCGGCACGGTAGTGGAGGTGGGCGAGGGGGTGGACGACCTCGTTCCCGGCGACCATGTGGTCATGGTGTTCATGCCCAGCTGTGGCCACTGCCAGCCCTGCGCGCAAGGGCGTCCGGCCCTGTGCGAGCCCGGCGCCGTGGCCAACGGCAAGGGCCGATTGCTGTCCGGGGCGGTGCGCCTGCATTGCGCCGAGGAGATTGTGCACCATCACCTCGGCTGCTCCGCCTTCGCCGATCATGCAGTGGTGTCGCGCCGCTCATTGGTCCAGATAGACAAGGATATCCCCTTTCCCGTCGCCGCCTTGTTCGGCTGTGCCGTGCTCACCGGCGTCGGCGCGGTGGTGAACACGGCGCGGGTGCGGGCGGGCGAGAGCGTGGTGGTGGTGGGCCTCGGCGGGGTGGGCCTTGCCGCCGTGCTCGGCGCCATGGCTGCCGGCGCGTCACAGGTGGTGGCGGTGGACCTGTCGGCCGAAAAGCTGGAGCTCGCCTCCGCCATCGGCGCCACCGCCGTGGTGGACGCCCGTGCCCCGGACGCGGTCGAGCAGGTGCGGGCGCTGACCGGCGGCGGCGCCGACTTCGCCTTCGAGTTCGCCGGCTCGGCCCGGGCGCTGGAGAGCGCCTACCAGATGACGAAGCGCGGCGGCACCACCGTCACCGCCGGCCTGCCGCCGCCGGATGCCACCCTGCCGGTCAACATCGTGAGCCTGGTGGCGGAGGAGCGCACGGTGAAGGGCTCCTATATCGGCACCTGCGTGCCGGTGCGCGACGTGCCGCGCTACATCGCCCTCCACAAGGCCGGCCGCCTGCCGGTGGACCGGCTGATGAGCGGCACCATTCCGCTTTCCGACATCAATGCCGGCTTCGACCGCCTGCACGACGGCTCGGTGGTGCGCCTGGTGGTGGATTTCGACAGCTGAGGCGGCGGGCAGACAGGACGGCGACGACAGGGAGGAACCAACATGGACATGAGCGGCGAGCAGCGCATCCCGGCGCCGCGCGAGGCGGTGTGGCGGGCGCTGAACGATCCGGAAATCCTTAAGGTCTGCATCCCCGGCTGCCAGGAGCTGGTGAAGACCTCCGACACCCAGATGACCGCCACGGCGGTGATGAAGGTGGGCCCGGTTTCCGCCCGCTTCCAGGGGGCGGTGACGCTCTGCGACCTCGACCCGCCCAACAGCTACCGCATCTCCGGCGAGGGGCAGGGCGGGGTGGCCGGCTTCGCCAGGGGCGAGGCGCGGGTGCGCCTTGAGGCGGACGGGGACGACACCATCCTGCATTACGAGGTGGCGGCGCAGGTGGGCGGCAAGCTCGCCCAGCTCGGCGGCCGGCTCATCGACGCCACCGCGCGGCAGATGTCCGCCGCCTTCTTCAAGCGCTTCGCCGCCGAGGTGGCCGCCGCCGAAGTGGTTGCCGGGGAGGAGGCTCCGGCCGGGGCGCAGGCCGCGCCGCCGGCCGGCGTGGCCGGGGACGGGGCTTCGCCCGCCGCACCCGGCGCCTCCGCCTCGGCTGCAACGCCCGCCGCGCGCCGGGCGAGCGTGCGTCCGGAGCCGCCGCCCGGTCTCTTCGACCAGCTCAAGGGGGCGGGGCCGGTGCTGGTGGCTCTCATCGCGGCGCTGGCATGGCTGCTGTTCGGCGGGCCGGTGCCGGGGATGGGGGCGTCGCAGGTTTCGGCGGATTTCACCGCGGCGCTGCACCTGATCATCGTCGCCGCCATCGGCTACCTGTTCGGCCGCCAGAGCCGCGCCGGCGCGCCGCGCGTGGTGGTGGTCGAGCGCGAGCGGTAGGCGGCGCGCCGCCGCCCTCAGCGCCGGCGCAGGGCGTCGAGGCCGATGATCAGCAGGCCCGCCGCCAGCCCGAACACCGGCGCGCCGAGCCCCAGCGCCGAGATGCCGGAGGCGGTGGTGGCGAAGGTGGCCACGGCGGCGATGCGGTGCTTCTCCTCGTTCAGCGCCGCCGTCAGCGCGCCGGTGAGCGGGGACAGCAGGGCAACGCCGGCGATGGTGGCGACGAGCGCCGGCGGCAAGGCGGCGAACACCCCCACCATCGAGGCGCCCGCCGCCGCCAGCAGCACGTAGAAGCCGGCATAGACCGGCCCCGCCACCCAGCGCCGCCTGGGGTCCGGATGGGTCTCCGGCCCGGTGCACAGGGCGGCGGTGATGGCGGCGAGGTTGGTGGCGTGGGCGCCGAAGGGGGCGCTGACCATGGAGGCGACGCCGGTGGCGGCGAGGATGGAGCGCACCGGCGGCGTGTAGCCGCTCGCCCGCAGCACCGCGAAGCCGGGCAGGTTCTGCGACGCCATGGTGACCAGGAACAGCGGCACGGCGAGGCCGAGCAGCACCGGGCCGTCGAAGCGCGGCGTGGTCCACACCAGCGCCGACAGCTCGGGCGCGGGCATGGTCCCGACCCGCCCCAGCAGCAGCGCCCCGCCGATGCCGGCGACGAGGGCGGCCGGCACCGCCCAGTTGGGCGAAAGCCGCCGCACGACGAAGAACACCGCGATCACCGGCAGCACCAGCGCCGGGCTCGCCACCGCATGCTCGGCCAGCGCCATCACGAAGCGGGCGAGCACGCCGGCGAGCATGGCCGCCGCCACCGCCACCGGAATGCGCGCCACCAGCGCGCCCAGCGGCCGGATGGCGGCGCACAGCACCACCAGCAGCCCGGCGACGAGGAAGGCGCCGGTGGCCGCCTCCATGCCCATGCCCGAGCCGAAGCCGGCCACCAGCGCCGCCCCCGGCGTCGACCAGGCGGTGATGATGGGCATGCGGTGGCGGATGGAGAGCCACGCGCTGGTGCCGGCGATGGAGAGGCAGATGGCGCAGACCCAGGACGAGGCCTGCCCGGGGCTCGCCCCCACCGCCGCCGCGGCGGCGAGGATGATGGCGAGCGTTCCGCCGAAGCCCACGAGCGCCGCGATGAAGGCGGAGACGATGACGGAGACGCGCACGGCTTGAAGTCCTTGCCGGGGACGGGGGAGGGAGGGGGAGAGAGAGAGGGGGGAGGACGAACGGAAGGGATGGAGGAGGAGACGGGCCGCGCGCGGCGGCGCTCAGGGCGCCTGCGCCCCCAGCACCGGGACGAGGGCCGCCAGCGTCTGCCGCTTCGCCACCAGGCCGAGGGGCTCGGGGGAGGGGATGTCGAGGGCGGTGTAGCGCACGAACACGGCGGTGCGGCCCGCCTTCTGGGCGAAGCCCACGAACCAGCCGAACGGCCGCCCGCGGTCGACGGCCCCCTCGGCGGTGCGGCCGAAGCCGGAGCCGGTCTTGCCGAAGGTGAGCCAGCCCGCCGGCTGGGCGTCGAGGGCCAGGATGCGCATGGTCTCGCGCACCGCGTCGGCGGAGACGGGGAGCTCGCCCTTCAGCATCTTGCGCAGGAAGTCGATCTGCTCGCGCGGCGACAGGCGCAGGGAGGAGGAGATCCAGAAGCGCGCGAGCGGCTCGTCGTCGCCCTTCACCCCGCCGATGTTCTCGCTGCCGTAGGCGAAGGCCTTGAGATAGTGGGCGATGCGCTCGGCGCCGAGCTGGCGGGCCAGCACCTGCGAGTACCAGACCACCGAATTCTGCATCCAGGAGCGCGGCGTCTGCGGCCCGCGCGTCTCCGGCCGGGAGAGATCCGCGTCCGGCGGCGGCTCGATCACCGGCTGGCTGTCGCTCTTCAGCAGCCCGGCATCGAAGCCCATGAGGGCGAGGGCCACCTTGAAGGTGGAATTGGGCGGATGGCGCGTGGCGCACAGGCCCTGCTTCGCCAGCACCCGGCCGGTTTCGAGGTCGGTGACGAGCAGGCAGTCCTCCGCCGCCCGCGCCGGGGCGGCGGCCAGCACCGCGCCGGCGACGAGGGACAGGAGCACCGTGAGGTGCGCGCGGCCCGGCGCACGCACAGCCGCCGCCTTCGCCATCAGGAGGCTTTCGCCGGCTTCACCAGGCGCGGGGCATAGGTGTGCTCGGCGGCGGGGAAGGTGCGGGCGCGCACCTCCTCCGCATAGGTGGCCACCGCCTTCTCGATGTCGGGGCCGAGATTGGCGTACTTCTTCACGAACTTGGGCACCCGCTCGCCGAGGCCCAGCATGTCCTCGAGCACCAGGATCTGGCCGTCGCAGGCCGGGGAGCCGCCGATGCCGATGGTGGGCGGGGCCACCTCCTCGGTGATGCGGCGGGCGAGCGGCTCGGCGATGGCCTCCAGCACGATGGAGAAGGCCCCGGCCTCGGCGATGGCGCGGGCGTCGTCGAGGATGATGCTGGCCTCCGCGTCGTCGCGGCCGCGGGCCTTGAACGAGCCCAGGGTGTTGATGGCCTGCGGGGTGAGGCCCACATGGCCCATCACCGGCACGCCGCGATCCACCAGGAAGCGCACCGTCTCGGCCATGCGGCGGCCGCCCTCCAGCTTCACCGCGCCGGCGCCGGTCTCCTTCAGCACCCGGGCGGCGGTGTGGAAGGCCTCGGTGGGGCTGGCCTCGTAGCTGCCGAAGGGCAGGTCGACCACGATGAGCGCGCGCCGGGTGCCGCGCACCACGGCGCGGCCGTGCACGATCATCATTTCCACCGTGACCGGCACGGTGGTCTCCAGCCCGTGCATCACCATGCCCAGGCTGTCGCCCACCAGGATCAGGTCCACGTGGCGGTCGAGCAGGCGCGCGGTGTGGGCATGGTAGGAGGTCAGCGACACGATGGGGTCGCCGCCCTTGCGCGCGTGGATCTCCGGCGCCGTGACACGGCGGGCATCGGCCTGAGTGGACATGGCGTTCCTCTTTTCGCGTTCCGGACCGTGTCGTCGCCCGCCTCAGAGGACGGGAACGCCGATCACATAGGGATGGAATAGGTAAGCGAGCGCGGCATAGAGCACCAGCCCCCCGCCCACGGCGAGCGCATCGCCCGCATAGTTCTTCGGCGCCACCGGCAGCGGCGCGCCCCGGCGCTTCGCCGCGATGCGCAGATAGACCGCCCAGGCCAGCACCGCGCCGAACAGCACCATCGAGGCGGCATCGCCGTTGGCGAGCAGGTGGGCGAGCGCCCAGGTCTTCACCGCCACCAGCAGCGGGTGCTTGAGGACGGCCTTGATGTGGCTCGGCACATAGGCCGCCACCGCGCAGATGCAGGCCAGCAGCATCAGCAGCAGGGTGAGATGGCGCATTCCCGCCGGCGGGGTCCAGATGACGGCCGAGCCGGAGGCGCGCCACAAGGCGAAGCCGTAGGCGGTGAGCAGCAGGCCGCCGGTGGCCACCAGCGAGAAGAAGCCCTTGTACGGGCCTTCCCCCAGGCGGCCGATGAGCTGAGCGCGCAGGCCCCGGAAGCTTCCCACCACGTGAATGCCGAGGAAGACGAACAGGCCGAGCAGCATCATCACCATGGAACCGTCTCCACGCACCGCAAAGGGGCCGTCGCCGGAAAAGCCGCTCCGGCGCCCGCGGGCCGGCGCGGACAGTAGTGCGCGGGGCGGGTGCTTGTCATCCGTGCCGTCGCGTCCGGCGCGGCGTCGGCGGGCGGCGGGGCGCCCCGGAAGTCCGCCCCGGCCTCACGGCAAAGTGCTTGACCGGAAAGGGGTTTGCAGCCTTGCGTTGCAGCGGCGGCGTGGCAGTATCCCTGCCCGGTGGGGAAGAGGGGCGAAAGATGTCGGCGGGCGCGATGCGGAAGGCGGCGGTGTGGGGCCTGAGGCTTGTGCTGGCCGTGCTGGCCGGCCTTGTCCTCGCGGTGCTGCCGGCGCGGGCCGGCACCGCCGCCGTGGTGGCGCGCATCGACCTGTCCAGCCAGCGCATGACGGTGAGCGTGAACGGGATGCCGCAATATTCCTGGCCGGTCTCCACCGCCCGGCGCGGCTACGTGACCCCCACCGGCGCGTACAGGCCCCAGCGCATGTACCGCACCTATTTCTCGCGCAAATATTACAATTCACCCATGCCCTACTCGATCTTCTTCCGTGGCGGCTACGCGATCCATGGCAGCTACGAGGTGAGCCGCCTCGGCGCCCCGGCCTCCCATGGCTGCGTCCGCCTGCATCCGGGCAACGCGGCCACCCTCTACGGCCTGGTGCAGACCTATGGCGCCGGGAACACGGTGATTCTCGTCACGCGCTGACCGCGATCGCGCCGGGCGTGCCCCGCATCCATGGCGCCGCTTGCCCCGGCAGGCGCGGCCGCCGGGAAGCGCGGCGGGGGCACCGTTGCCCGCCCTGCTGCATGGGTGCCCTGCAGCGAATGCCTCGCAACAGGTCTTCTATTCGTCGTGCACACATGGTATCGGCCACTGCCAACTCGTAGCGGGGTGCCAAGGCCTCTTCGGCACCGCATCCCGTTCCGGCCCCGATCCAGCGGTTTGCCTCTCGCACCGCCACCAGGAGTTGGCCATGACCTCCCCGATTGCGAACGTGCCCCCCGTCGTCGAAGCCGCCCCCGGACGTGCGCGCTTCCGCGAGGCGCTGACGTTCGACGACGTGCTGCTGACCCCCGGCGCCTCCGAGGTGATGCCCGGCGAGGTGGAGGTTTCCACCCAGCTCACCAGGACCATCTCCCTCAACCTGCCCATCATCTCGGCCGCCATGGACACGGTGACCGAATCGCGCCTCGCCATCGCCATGGCCCAGGCCGGCGGTATCGGCGTCATCCACCGCAACCTCTCGCCCGAGCTGCAGGCCGAGCACGTGCGGCAGGTGAAGAAGTACGAATCCGGCATGGTGGTGAACCCGGTCACCATCCATCCCGACGAGACCCTCTCCGATGCCCTCACGCTGATGAAGCGCTATTCCATCTCCGGCATCCCGGTGGTGGAGCGCGGCACCGGCGGCATCGCCGGCCGCCTCGTGGGCATCCTCACCAACCGTGACGTGCGCTTCGCCCACAATCCCGACCAGCGGGTGGCCGAGCTGATGACCAAGGACCGGCTCATCACCGTGCGCGAGGGGCAGGTGAACCAGGAGGAGGCCAAGCACCTCCTGCACCAGTACCGCATCGAGAAGCTGCTGGTGGTGGACGACAACGAGCGCTGCGTCGGCCTGATCACGGTGAAGGACATCGAGAAGGCGGTGGCCTATCCCACCGCCGCCAAGGACGAGCAGGGCCGCCTGCGCGTCGCCGCCGCCACCACGGTGGGCGAGGACGGCTTCGAGCGCACCGAGCGCCTCATCGACGCCGGCGTGGACCTGGTGGTGGTGGATACCGCCCACGGCCATTCCCGCAAGGTGCTGGACCAGGTCAGCCGCATCAAGCGCCTGTCCAACAAGACCCAGATCCTGGCCGGCAACATCGCCACGTCCGAAGGCGCGCGGGCGCTGATCGATGCCGGCGCGGACGCGGTGAAGGTGGGCATCGGCCCCGGCTCCATCTGCACCACCCGCATCGTCGCCGGCGTGGGCGTGCCGCAGCTCACCGCCGTCATGGACGCGGTGGAGGCGTGCTACGCCACCGGCACCCCGGTGGTGGCGGACGGCGGCATCAAGTATTCCGGCGACCTCGCCAAGGCGCTGGCGGCGGGGGCTTCCGCCGCCATGGTGGGCTCGCTGCTCGCCGGCACCGACGAGAGCCCCGGCGAGGTGTTCCTGTTCCAGGGCCGCTCCTACAAGTCCTATCGCGGCATGGGCTCGGTGGGCGCCATGGCGCGCGGCTCGGCCGACCGCTACTTCCAGGCGGAGGTGCGCGACACCCTGAAGCTGGTGCCGGAAGGCATCGAGGGGCAGGTGGCCTACAAGGGCCCGGTGGGCGCGGTGCTGCACCAGCTCGCCGGCGGCCTGCGCGCCGCCATGGGCTATGTGGGCGGGCGCACCCTCAAGGAGTTCCGCGAGAAGGCGCAGTTCGTGCGCATCTCCTCCGCCGGCCTGCGCGAGAGCCACGTGCATGACGTGGTCATCACCCGCGAGAGCCCGAACTATCCCACCAGCGTGTGACCGGCGGCGGCCCCGCGGGCCATCGCCCGGAATCGGAACCCGTCCGGCCCTGCCGGGCGGGTTTTTTACAATCCGTTAACAAGACGTAACCGGGCAGCAATCAACTACCGCTTCCTCAACGGTATGACCCAGGGGTAAAACGGGACACGAGGGCGGCTTGGGATCGTGGCTTCGCGGGCGACGCGGGGGTGCGATCCCACGACCGGACTGCTCCCATGGACGTGCCGCCCACCCCGTTTGTGAATTTCGTCGTTGTCGGCGTGCAGAAGGCCGGCACCTCCGCCCTGTTCCACTTCCTGGCGCAGCACCCCCAGGTCGCGATGCCGACCGTCAAGGAGCTGCATTTCTTCGACGATGACCGGCGCTGCTGGGACGCGCCCGACTACCGGGACTACCACGGCCGCTTTCCGCGCCGGCGCGGCTGCGTGGTGGGGGAGGCGACGCCCTCCTACATCTGGTGGCCGGGGGCGCTGGCGCGGCTGGCCGACTACAATCCCCGCCTCAAGGTCATCGCCCTGTTCCGGGATCCGGTGGACCGCGCCCACGCCCACTGGCGCATGAGCCGGGCGCGCGGGCTGGACGCGCTGGACTTCTCCACCGCCATCCGCGCCGAGGGCCGTCGCCTCGACGGCCTCGCGCCCCAGGCGCCGGAGCGCCGGCACCTGTCCTATGTGGCGCGGGGATTCTACGGGCAGCAGGTGGACCGCCTGTATGACGTCTTCCCGCGCCGGCAGGTGCTGATGCTGCGGAAGGAGGACCTCGCCAACGACCACGCGGCGACGCTCGCGCGCGTGTTCGCCTTTCTCGGGCTGCCGCCGGCGAAGATCGAGCCGTGCCGGATCTTCGAAGGCGCCGCGTCCGAGGCGCCGGCACCGCAGGACGTGGCCTATCTCGCCGCCACGTATGCCGCCGACCTCGCGCGCTTCGCGCTCCTCACCGGCCTCCCCGTGTCGGCATGGGCGGGCGGATGCGCGCGCGGCCCGGCTCCTGCCGACGGCCGATGCGGGTGATTCAGCGGCCGTCGTCGCCGTCGGTCATGGCCCGCGCGCCGCGCGGGCGTGCGCCCGCCGGATCGCTCGACGACAAAAGTCCGCCCGCCTCAGTTGGAGCCGGAACCGCCGCGCATGCGGACGACGAACTCCACCAGGAAGGCGGTGGACCACGCCACCATCATCGGGCCGATGAGGGATTCGAACCCGGCGATGGCGCGGAACGTCCGCTCGATGGACACGCCGTCCGCGCCGAGGGTGGTGTAGGTGGAGGTGGAATAGTAGATCGCGTCCTGCGGGTTCGCGATGGCGCCCAGCGCCACATAGGCCGCCGCCCAGATGCAGATCTCGAACAGGTGGGCGAGGCTCAGGCTCAGCACCGTGGTGCTGATGATCACCGCCTCGGTGAACATGTGGTCCGCGTAGGTCTTGCCGCTGATCCGCCGGCTGAGCCGCCGGCGGATGATGGCCAGCGCGATCGCGTGCGAGGTCACCGTGAGCATCGCCAGCGCGGCGCAGACCACCAGCAGCGCCAGGTAGGCGCCCGATCCCAATCCCCCGGTCATGTGCCGTGCCGGCTCCCCTCACCCGTCGCGCGCGGATCATCGCGCCGATGATGAGGTTAGTCCCTTCCGGGGGCCCGGGGAACGCCGCCCCCCGTTCGGGGGTCCGCCCGTCAGCTGCGGCGCTGGTCCTTGGGCGGGGTGACGTCGATCATCTCGCCCTCGGACGGGCGCTCGCCGAAGGGCTGGCCGGTGCGCAGGTCGAACACCCGCACCGTGCCGAAGCCGCCACGCCGCATGGCGGGGGCGCGCCCGGTGAGGAGGGCATAGACGCCCCCGCCCACGACCAGGGCGGTGATGACGATGCCGGCCACGATGATGAGCCCGCCCACCAGGGTGAACAGGGCGAAGCCCACCAGCCCCGCCACCGCGAGGCCCGCGACGCCGCCGAACAGATTGAGAAGCTGTTTCATGGTTGGAATCGTGCCGGGCGATTGGGGCGGACTTGCGACCGCCCCGCCGGCCGGCGGGACGGCCTCGCCCCGCCATCGGGCGGTCTCTTCCCGGCCGCGGCCGGGGACCGGGGCGCCGGCCCAAGTCCAGCTACCCCGTCCAGCTACCCCGTCCAGCTACCCCGTCCAGCTACCTGGTCCAGCGGCTCAGTCCAGCTGCTCGGTCAAGGGCTCGCGGCCGATGAGGCGGGCGAGCTGGCGCAGGCGGTTCTGCACCCGGTCGTTCACCAGCGGTATCAAAGCGCGCGGCACGCCCAGCACCAGCTGCTCGCCGCGGACGGCGAGCGGCATGCGCGGCAGGATGCCCGGCATGGCGGCCGAGAGGATGTAGGCCACCCGCATGGCGCCGCCGAGGATCCGGGCGCGGTCCAGCATGCCGGTGGTGGTGAGCTCGAGGATGCGCGTGTCCGATTCGTCCGCGCCCAGGCCCACGTGCCGGAAGAACACCGAGAGCGCCACATAGGCCCGGCCGGGATGGTCTATGCCGGCGAAGGCGGCGTGGGCGATCATGTTGAGGCTCTGCTCGCCGCGATAGTCGGGATGGGCGCGCCAGCCCACGTCGGCCAGCAGGCAGGCCGCCCGGCGCAGGCGCTTCTCGTCCTCGGCCTCCTCCAGCACCGGGGCGGAGGCGAAGAAGGCGTCGGTCCACGCCACCAGCTCCTCGCCGTGGCGCGGCGAGCGCGAGCGCAGCAGGTTCATCTCCGCCGCCGCGATCAGCAGCGGGTCGCGGGCGCGCTCCTCGTCGGTGAGCAGGGAATAGAGCAGGCCCTCGCGCACGCCGAGGGCGGAGATGACCACCTCGGAGGGGCGGCCCTGCCGGACGATGTTCTCCAGCACCACCGCGCCATAGGCGAGCAGCGGGCGCCGGGCGTCGGAGATCACGTCGATATGGGCAAGGGTCTCGGTGTCGGCCCGGTGGACGATGCGGGTGAAGTCGAGCGCCTCGCGGGCCGGGATCACGTAGCCGTGCATCACGTGCAGCGGGTAGCCCTTCTGGAACATGTGCAGCCGCGCCAGCGCCCGCCAGGTGCCGCCGACGGCGTAGAAGGTGCGCCCGGCGAGGCTTTCCAGCACGCCGGCTTCCGGCATGATGTCCTTGACGATCTTCTCCGCCTTGCGGGTGGAGCGGGCGGAGCGGTCCTGCAAAGCGAGGCCGCCCAGCGGCAGGGTGACGCCGGTGCCCACCGCGAGGCCCTTCACGTCCACCAGCTCGAGGGAACCGCCGCCGAGGTCGCCCACCACGCCGTCCGGCGCGTGGATGCCGGCGACGATGCCGCCGGCGGCGAGCTCCGCCTCGCGCTTGCCGGTGAGCAGCTCGATCCGGGTGCCGCAGATGGCCTCGCACTCGGCGATGAAGGCGGGGCCGTTCTCGGCGTCGCGCGCGGCGGCGGTGGCCAGGGCATGGACCTCGCCCACCTGCATGGCCTCGCACAAGGCGCGGAAGCGCCGCAGCGCCGCGAAGGCGCGGTCCACCGCGTCCTGCGGCAGGCGCCCGGTGGACAGCACCTCGCGGCCGAGGCCGCACAGGGCCTTCTCGTTGAAGATGGGGGTGAGCGCGCGGCTCAGCCCCTCATAGACCACGAGACGCACCGAGTTGGAGCCGATGTCGATCACCGCCACCGGCGGGCCGGCCGGAAGCCGGCCGGGCGCGCGGTGGGGATGATCGTCGACTTCAGCGCCGGACGAAAAGGCTGCGCGGCGAAGAATCTTTGAGAGACTTTCCACGTCCGGACAAGCTCGGGTTGGTCATGAAATATTGATGGGCGTTGAACGGTTCCTCGCCCGGGGCGGGGACTATGCGTTCGGAGGCGCCGTCGGGCAACACCCGCCAGCTCTGCTGGTTGTCGATCAGGTTGGCGACCATGATCTGGTCGAGCACCTGCTCGTGCACGGTGGGGTTGGTGATGGGGCACAAGGTCTCGACCCGGCGGTCGAGATTGCGCGGCATGAGGTCGGCCGAGGAGATGTAGACCACCGCGTTCGGGCTCGGCAACCCGTGGCCGGCGCCGAAGCAGTAGATGCGCGAGTGCTCCAGGAAGCGGCCGATGATGGACTTGACCCGGATGTTCTCCGACAGGCCGGGAATGCCGGGCCTGAGGCAGCAGATGCCGCGGATGACGCAGTCCACCTGCACCCCGGCGGCGCTCGCCTCGTAGAGCGCGTCGATGATCTGCGGATCCACCAGCGAGTTGCACTTCAGCCAGATGGCGGCGGGGCGGCCGGCGCGGGCGAACTCGATCTCGTCGGCGATGTGGTTCAGCAGGCGCGGCTTGAGGCCGGTGGGCGAGACCGCCATGGCGTCGAGCTCGCCGGGGCTGGCATAGCCGGTGATGAAGTTGAAGATCCGCGCCACGTCCTGGGCGATCACCGGGTCGGCGGTGAAGAAGCTCAGGTCGGTATAGATGCGGGCGGTAATGGGGTGGTAGTTGCCGGTGCCCACATGCACGTAGGTGGCAAGCGAGGTGCCCTCGCGGCGCACCGCCATGGACAGCTTGCCGTGGGTCTTCAGCTCGATGAAGCCGAACACCACCTGCACCCCGGCGCGCTCCAGGTCGCGCGCCCAGCGGATGTTGGCCTCCTCGTCGAAGCGGGCTTTCAGCTCGACCAGGGCGGTCACCGACTTGCCGGCCTCGGCGGCTTCCGCCAGCGCCTTCACGATGGGGCTGTCGGAGGAGGTGCGGTAGAGGGTCTGCTTGATGGCCACCACGTTGGGATCGCGGGCGGCCTGGCGCAGGAACTGCACCACCACGTCGAAGGATTCGTAGGGGTGGTGGACCAGGATGTCCTTCTCGCGGATGGCGAGGAAGCAGTCGCCGCCATGGTCGCGGATGCGCTCGGGGAAGCGGGCATTGAAGGAGGTGAACTTCAGGTCCGGCCGGTCCACCGAGACCAGCTGGGAGAATTCGTTGAGGGCGAGCACGCCGTCCACCACGAAGATCTCGTCGTCGTTCACGCCCAGCTCGCGGGCGACGAAGGTGCGCAGCTCCTCCGGCATGGCGGCGTCGGCCTCCATGCGGATCACCTCGCCGTAGCGGCGCTGCTTGAGGGCGGTCTCGAACAGGCGGACGAGGTCCTCCGCCTCCTCCTCGATTTCCAGGTCGCTGTCGCGCACCACGCGGAACACGCCCTGTCCCTTCACCGCATAGCCGGGGAACAGGCGGGTGATGAACAGGCCGATCATCTGCTCGAGCGTGATGAAGCGCAGCGCGCCGGTGCCGAGGTCGCTCAGGCGGATGAAGCGGTCCACCTTGGCCGGAATGCGGATCAGCGCGTTCATGCCCCGCCCGTCCGACTGCCGCACCAATTGCAGCGCCAGCGAGAAGCCGAGGTTGGGGATGAACGGGAAGGGGTGCGCCGGATCGATGGCCAGCGGGGTGAGCACCGGGAAGACGTAGTTGAGGAAGTGCCGCTCCAGCAGCCCGATGTCCTCGGCGGTGGCGTCGGCGCCGTCCACCAGCACCACGCCGGCTCCGGCCAGCTCGCGCCGCAGCTCCCGCCAGCGCGCCTGCTGGTCGGAGATGAGCTGGGTGGCGCTCGCCTGGAGGACCACGAGCTGCTCGGACGGGGTGAGCCCGTCCGGGCTCAGCTCCTGCACCCCCTCGCGCACCTGCTCCTTCAGGCCGGCCACGCGGACCATGAAGAACTCGTCGAGATTGTTGGCGGAGATGGACAGGAAGCGCAACTGCTCCAGCAGGGGGTGATTCTTGTTGGCCGCTTCCTCGAGCACCCGGCGGTTGAAATGCAGCCAGGACAGCTCGCGGTTGATGAAGCGCTGCGGCGATTGCGACAGCGCAAACACGTCAGCGGCTTCCCTCTGCGTCGCTTCCAGCTGCGCCGTGTCGGCGGCGAGTTCCGTCTCGGCGAGCGCGGCGGCCTCGTTCATACCCATGTTCGGTCCCCCGAGAGGTTTGGCCGGACCATGGCCAGCTTAGATGACCACTCTATGACGTCGCCGCCCCGGTCCCGTCGCGTGCGGCCCGCGGCTTGCCGCGTCATTCGTCCTCGTCGTCGGCTTCGCCGGCGCCGCCGGCCTCCTCGCGCAGCGCCGCCTCCTCGCGCAGCACCTGGGCCGCCAGCGCCCGCGTCACCGGCCGCCGGGCGGCGAGCGCGGCGGCATCGATGGCCTCGACGATGCGCTTGGCTCCGGCCACCGTACGCTGCATGCGCAGCAGCAGATACTGCACCGTCGCCTCGTCCACAGCGAGCTGCCGGTCGGCGAACAGCTTCACCAGCACCGCCGCCAGCAGGGCGTCGTCCGCCGGGGCGATCTCGAACACCGGCACCGCCCGCAGCCGCGAGGCGAGATCGGCCGTGGCCAGGACGAACTGCGCCGGCGGCGTGCGGGCGGTCATCAGCAGCCAGGCCTGCTGCTCGCGGGCAAGGTTGAGCAGGTGGAACAGCGCCGCCTCGCTGAAGTCGCCCGGCTCCAGGTCTTCCAGCACCAGCGCGCCGGCGGCGAGGGCCGCGGGCACATCCTCCCGCTGCAGGTCGCGCGCGGCCAGGGTGCGCGCACCCGCGCGCTCGGCGAAGATGGCGGCCAGATGCGACTTGCCCGCGCCTTCCGGACCCACCAGGCACACCACCCGCGCCGACCAGTCGGGAAAGGCGTCGATCAGCGCCAAGGCGGCGGCATTGCCGGGGGCGGCGAGGAAATCCTCGCGATGGAGCGCCGGCCGCGCCGGCAGATCGAGGGGCAGCTGGCGCGGGCGGGGATCGCGGCCGGCCATGCTCAGGCGCTCTCGGGCGGCGGCAGGGCGTCGTCGTCCGGTCCCGTGTAGAGGGAGGACTGGAGGTAGCGGGCAATGGCGAAGCGCACCAGGACGCCGCCCACCGCCGTGAGGGGCACCGCCAGCAGCAGGCCGACGAAGCCGAACAGGTAGCCGAAGGCGAACAGGGCGAACATGAGCCACACCGGATGCACGCCGATCGAATCGCCCACCAGCTTGGGCGAGAGCACGTAGCCCTCGATGGTCTGGCCGGCGACGAAGATGGCGAGCACCGTGCCGATCATGCTCCAGTCCGGGAAGAATTGGACGATGGCGACCCCCATGGCCAGGACGAAGCCGGTGAGCGAGCCCACATAAGGGATGAAGGTGATGACGCCGGAGACGATGCCGATGAGCAGGCCGAAATTCAGCCCCACCATGGACAGGGCCACCGCATAGAAGGTGCCGAGCAGCAGGCACACCAGGGCCTGGCCGCGCACGAAGCCGGCCACCGCATTGTCCATGGAGCAGGCGAGGCCCCGCACCACCGGGCGCTGCGGCACCGGGACGAGGCGGTCCACGAAGCCGATCATCTCGTCCCAGTCGCACAGGATGTAGAATACCACCACCGGCGTCACCACCAGCAGCGCGAACAGGGAGATCAGCGCCTGCCCGCCCGACCAGACCGACGAGAGCAGGCCCAGAAGGTGGCTCACCCCCTGCGTCATCAGGTCGGAGACCGAGCGCTGCATGTCCGGCAGGCGGTCGCCGACGATGCCGCTCAGCCATTCGCGGTTCTCCTCCGTGAGCAGGCCTTGCAGGCGGGTCACGTAGGAGGGCAGGCGCTGGATGAACTCGAACAGCTGGGACGACAGCACCGGCAGCGCCAGCAGGAAGAACAGCAGCACCACCAGCAGCATGATGCCGACCACCACGAGGGCGGACAGGGTGCGGGCGATGCCGACGCGTTCCAGCCGCGTCACCACCGGATTGAGGAAATAGGCGAGCACGATGCCGGCGACGAACGGCAGCAGGATGCCGGCCAGCAGCCACAGCGCCAAGGCGGTGAGCAGGAGGGCGCCGACCCAGAAGCGGATCTGCAGCCGCATGGGCAGCGCGGCGTGCGCATGCGCCATCCCCACGCCGGGCGGCGTGGCGGCTTTCGGGGCGCGGGGGCTTGGGCCCTGCGGGCGCTGCTCGCCCGATGGCTCCCCGGTCAGCTTGCCATATGGCGCGTCCATGCGGCGAGATAGGCAGCGGCGGAAAGGCCCGTCAAGACCCCGACCAGAACGAGCCCCAGCTGGAACAGCCCCGGAAGGGCCAGTCCGAAGCCGCTGGAGGCCAGCACGAAGGCGGCGAAGGCGATCTGGATGGCGGTGTTCACCTTGGACACCAGCAGCGGGCTCATGGCCACCGGCTTGGCCATGACCAGGGACAGCACCACCGCGCCGATGATCATCACGTCCCGCGACACCACGGCGATGGCGACCCAGCGCGGAATCAGGCCCGCCACCGCCAGCGACACATAGATGGAGATCAAGAGCGCCTTGTCCGCCACCGGGTCGAGATAGGAACCGAGCTCGGTCTGCAGGTGGAAGCGCTTGGCGATGAAGCCGTCCAGCGCGTCCGAGATGCCGGCGGCCAGGAACAGCCAGAAGGCGATCAGCGGCTCGCCCGAGGCGATGGCCCAGACCACCAGGGGCACCAGCAGGATGCGGATGAGGGTGATGATGTTCGGCAGGCTCACGCCACGCCCTCCGGGGTGGCGGGGGCGCCGGTGTCGCGGGGGTGGCCGGCGCGCCGGGGTAGGATGCCCGAATTCAAAACCATCTCGTGCCCCGGCCGGCTGGAGCGCCAGCGGAAGGAGAGCCGGGGCCCCGCGCAAGGGTTTGCCGCAGGCGGCGCCATCAGAAGGCGGCTCCGGCGGAGAGCGCGGAGGATATCGCCCGCTGCGCGGACATTTCCCACGGGCCCCGGATCGGCGCTCCGGCTGCGCCGTCGCGGGTCCGGGGAACGGGGCCGTGAGGGGGATGGCGGGCGGGCCGGGGCCCGCAGAGGCGGCCGCGCCCCACGCCCCGGACCGGAGGACGCCGCCCGCCGCGGGCTTCGCTCAAGCTGGAGCACGGCCTTTTTGCCCCTGTTCCCGTGGGCTCAGCCGCTGATGCGCTCGATCTCGGCGCCGCAGCCGGACAGCTTCTCCTCCAGCTTCTCGAAGCCGCGGTCGAGGTGGTAGACGCGCTGCACCATGGTCTCCCCCTCCGCCGCCAGCCCGGCGATGACGAGGGAGACGGAGGCGCGCAGGTCGGTGGCCATCACCGGCGCGCCGGTCAGGCGCTCCACGCCCTCCACGGTGGCGGTATCCCCGTCCATGTGGATCTTCGCCCCGAGGCGGGCCAGCTCCTGCACGTGCATGAAGCGATTCTCGAAGATGGTCTCGGTGATGCGCGAGCGGCCCCTGGCCTTGGTCATCAGCGCCATGAACTGGGCCTGGAGGTCGGTGGGAAAGCCCGGATAGGGAGCGGTCGCCACGTCCACCGGCAGGATGCCGGCGCCGTTGCGGCGCACCCTTATGCCCTCGTTGGTGGCGTCGATCTCCGCCCCGGCCTGGCGCAGGGTCTCGAGCGCGCCTTCCAGCAGGTCCGGCCGGGCGCCGGCGAGCATCACGTCGCCGCCGGTCATGGCCGCGGCCATGGCATAGGTTCCGGTCTCGATGCGGTCGGGCAGCACCGCATGGCGGGCCGCCTTCAGGCGCGCCACGCCCTCCACGCGGATGGTGGAGGTGCCGGCGCCCTCGATGCGGGCGCCCATCTTGATGAGGCAGTCGGCGAGGTCGACGATCTCCGGCTCGCGGGCGGCGTTCTCGATCACGCTCTCGCCACGGGCCACGGAGGCCGCCATGAGCGCGGTGTGGGTGGCGCCCACCGACACCTTGGGGAAGACGATGCGGGCGCCGATGAGCCCCTTCGGCGCCTTGGCCACCACGTAGCCGGCATCGATCTCGATGTCGGCGCCGAGCGCGCGCAGCGCATCGAGGTGGAAATCCACCGGCCGGGTGCCGATGGCGCAGCCGCCGGGCAGCGAGACCCTGGCCACGCCCATGCGGGCCAGCAGCGGGCCCACCACCCAGAAGGAAGCGCGCATGCGCGAGACGAGGTCGTAGGGCGCGGTGGTGTCCACGATCACCCGCGCGTCGATCTCCAGCGTCTGGCCGGCGAAGGGATCGTCGCCGTTGCGCTTGCCGTTGGTGGTGATGTCCACCCCGTGATTGCCGAGAATGCGCTGGAGCAGGGCCACGTCGGCGAGGCGGGGCACGTTCTCCAGAATCAGCTTCTCCTCGGTGAGGAGGCTCGCGATCATCAGCGGAAGCGCCGCATTCTTGGCGCCGGAGATGGGAATGGAGCCCTTCAGCTCGTTGCCGCCGACGATGCGAATCTTGTCCATGCCGATCCAGTCCCGGGCTCGGGCCGGCGCGGTGGGCCGCCGGCTTCATATCAAGGGAGAAGCTCTAGCCCGGCTCGTCGTCCGGCACAATCGGCGGCTCACGCGGCGTGAGCTTGGCACTACCTGGGCTTGCAGCCTCCTCGGCGCCGCCGCCGCGCGGCTCCCCCGGTTCTGCGGCGGCCTTGCGGCCGCGCGGCTCCCCGGGTTCTGCGGCGGCCTTGCGGCCGCGCGCTTGCTCCTTGCGCCGCGCGAGGTTCGCCCGAAGCGCAGCGGCGCGCCTGTCCGACTTGTCCTTTTCCACCGGCGGTCCTTTCGGGGCGGGGGTCGTCGCAATCCTCGGTAGCGAGGCGCGATCCCCCGCGCAAGATGACGCGCCCGGCGAGGCAGGCGCGGGCCGCGGGGCTGGCCGGGGGCCGGCCAGGGGCGGGAAAACATCGCTTTTGCTTGAATTTCACGCGCTCACGGGAGAGGATCGCCGCCGGCCCGGCACCCGCTTGCACGCGGGACGGGCAGGGGCACCGGCGGTTCGCCTCGAACTCGCACGCGCACCGGGCATGAGCCTTACTGGCCTTGCCGCGGGGAGTGTGCTAACGAGCCGCATTGCTGGGCTGGGTAAAGGCGCAAACAAAGGCTCGCCACCCGTGTGCGGCGCGAGGACCGGCCAGCCGGATCCGCGCTTTCCTCTTGACGGAGGGGGCTCGCGACGGAGGGGGCTGGGCACGGCGGAAAAAAGGCATTATGCCCTCCTCCAGCCGCCGAACGGCAACGGGATTATCCGAACAACGAGGGTTGCATCGATGAGTGACATCGCCGAGCGGGTGAAGAAGATCGTCGCGGAGCATCTGGGGGTCGAGGCCGAGAAGGTCACGGAAAACGCTTCCTTCATCGACGATCTCGGCGCCGACAGCCTCGACACCGTGGAACTCGTGATGGCCTTCGAGGAGGCCTTCAACTGCGAGATCCCGGACGATGCCGCCGAGACCATCCTGACGGTCGGCGACGCCATCAAGTTCCTGGAAAAGAACGCGGCTTGATCTTCAGGCGCCTTCACCCGACGGTCGCGCGGCGCTCTGCGCCCGCGGCCGTTGTTGCACCGGGCTGCGCCTGTGGCGCGCAATCGGCCCGCCTCCCGGAGTTTTCCTCATGAGACGTGTTGTCGTCACCGGCCTCGGCATGGTGACGCCGCTCGGCTGTGGCGTCGAGCCGACCTGGCGGCGGCTGATCGCCGGCGAGAGCGGCGTGAAGACGGTCGAGCATTTCGACGTGTCGGACCTCGCCTGCAGGATCGCCGCGAACATCCCCCGCGGCGACGGCTCCGACGGCACCTTCAATGCCGACCAGTGGATGGAGCCGAAAGAGCAGCGCAAGGTGGACGAGTTCATCGTCTTCGCCATGGCCGCCGCCACCCAGGCCCTGGACGATGCCGGCTGGCATCCCTCCACGCATGAGGACCAGATCAGCACCGGCGTGCTGATCGGCTCCGGCATCGGCGGCATCGAGGGCATCGCCGACGCGGCCCTGGTGCTCAAGGAGCGCGGGCCGCGCCGCATCTCGCCCTTCTTCATTCCCGGGCGCCTCATCAATCTCGCCGGCGGCTACGTCTCCATCGCCCACGGCCTCAAGGGCCCGAACCACGCGGTTGTCACCGCCTGCTCCACCGGCGCGCACGCCATCGGCGACGCCGGCCGGCTGATCGCGCTGGGCGATGCGGACGTGATGGTGGCCGGCGGCACCGAATCACCGGTCGGCCGCCTCTCCATCGCCGGCTTCGCCGCCTGCAAGGCGCTGTGCACCTCCTTCAACGACGATCCCACCCGCGCCTCGCGGCCCTATGACCGGGACCGCGACGGCTTCGTCATGGGCGAAGGCGCCGGCGTGGTGGTGCTCGAGGAGCTGGAGCACGCCAAGGCGCGCGGCGCCAGGATCTATGCCGAGCTCGTGGGCTACGGCCTCAGCGGCGACGCCTACCACATCACCGCCCCGTCCCTGGACGGCGACGGCGCCTATCGCTGCATGTCGGCGGCGCTGAAGCGGGCGGGCATCGCGGCGGACGACCTCGACTACATCAACGCCCACGGCACCTCCACCATGGCCGACGAGATCGAGCTCAAGGCGGTGGAGCGGGTGCTCGGCAACGCGGCGGCCAAGACCGCCATGTCGTCCACCAAGTCGTCCATCGGCCACCTTTTGGGGGCGGCGGGCGCGGTGGAGGCCATCTTCTCCATCCTCGCCATCCGCGACCAGGTGGCCCCCGCCACCCTGAACCTGGACAATCCGTCGGTGGAGACCCCCATCGATCTGGTGCCGCTCACGCCGAAGGCGCGCAAGATCGACACGGTGCTCTCCAACTCCTTCGGCTTCGGCGGGACCAACGCCTCGCTGATCTTCCGCCGCCCCGACGCGTGACGGCGGGGCCTCCCGGCGCCGGAGCGGGCGTTGCGGGGCGCCGTCCGGCCGGGCGGATCAGGAGGGATTCACCTTCCGGGCGGAAATCCGCGCGGTGCCGCCCGGTGGCCGATGCGGCGGCGTAACCTGCCGCCGTTGCGCCCGAATGTGCCTTTAGCAAGCCATCCATGCCGTGGCAGACTGGCTTGAAGCGTCACCGCGTGCCTTCGCCGACCACACGGGAGCCCGGTATGGCCCAGTCCAACGACGGATCACAGCAGGCCGGGGCGCCGGAGGGCGCGGAGCCGCACGCCGATTCGTCATCCGCCGGCGACGTGTCGCGCCAGCCCGGGGCGGCCGGCGCCTCCGCCGCAGGGCAGGTTCCGCCTGAGGTGCCGCCGGAGCCGGCGCCGCCCGAGCGTGTGCCGCCCGAGCCGGCGCCGCGGAAATCCCCCGTATCGAGGACGACCGTCGCCCATCCCTCGGGCCGGTCTGCCGCCGCCCGCGCGGCGGCTGCGCCCAAGCCCTCGCGCAGCGCCCGCCATCCCGCCGTCACGATCATGAGCGGCATCTTCACCTTTCTGCTGTTCCTCGCCGTCGGCGGCGGGCTCATGGCCTGGTCGGCGGAGCGCGCCTTCTACGCCCCGGTCCCCTCGCCACCGAGAAGGTGGTGAACATCCCGCGCGGGGCGGGCGTGCGCGACATGGGCGACATCCTCGAGCGCGAGGGGGTGATCGGCAACGCCCTGTTCTTCGTCGCCGGCGTCGCCGGCCAGAAGCTGGTGGCCAGCCAGAAGGGCACCGGCGAGGGGGACGGCCCCAAGCTCCAGGCCGGCGAATATGTGTTCAAGCCGGCCCAGTCCCTGGCCGGCGTCATCGATACCATCACCTCCGGCAAGGTGGTGGTGCACCAGATCACCATTCCCGAGGGGCTGACCAGCCAGCAGGTGGTCAAGCGCCTGATGGACAACGAGCTGCTCACCGGCACCCCGGCGGTGCCGGTGGAAGGCTCGCTGCTGCCCGAGACCTACCGCATCACCCGTGGCCAGTCCCGCGACGAGGTGCTGAAGCAGATGGCCGAGGCGCAGCGCAAGGTGGTCGCCGCCATCTGGGCCAAGCGCGCCAGCGACGTGCCGCTGCGCTCGCCGCAGGAGCTCGTCACCCTCGCCTCCATCGTCGAGAAGGAGACCGGCAAGGACGAGGAGCGCCAGCGGGTGGCGGCGGTGTTCGTCAACCGGCTCGGCAAGAAGATGAGGCTTCAGTCCGACCCCACCATCATCTATGGCATCGTCGGCGGGCGCGGCTCGCTCGGGCGGCCGATCAGCCGCACGGACATCTCGACCCCGACCGCCTACAATACCTACGCCATTGACGGATTGCCGCCGGGCCCCATCTGCAATCCGGGGCGCGAGGCGCTGGCGGCGGCGGCCAACCCGGCCCGCACCCGGGACCTGTTCTTCGTCGCGGACGGTACGGGCGGCCACGCCTTCGCCGAGACGCTGAACGACCACAACAAGAACGTCGCCCGCTGGCGGGCCATCGAGCAGGGCGCGGCGACGCCGCCCGCTCCGGGCCAGCCGGCGGCGCCCGCGCCGGCCGCGGGGAACTGAGCACGAGCGCCGGGCCGGGGCGCTCGCGGGATCGAACATGAAGCGCGCCTCCGTCACCACCGCCGGCCGCCATCTGGCCGCCGCTCCCCTTGCCAGCATGACCGGCTTCTCCCGCGTGGCCGGCTCGCACGGCGCGTGGCGCTTCGGCTGGGAGGTGCGGGCGGTGAACGGCAAGGGCCTGGACCTGCGCCTGCGCCTGCCGCCGGGCTTCGAGGCGCTGGAGGCGGACGTGCGGGCGCACACCGGCCAGGCGCTCAGCCGCGGCTCGGTCTCGGCCACCCTCAGCGCCACCCGCGAGGGCGAAGCGAGCACCGTGCGGGTCAACCAGTCGGCGCTGGAGGCGCTGTTTCGCGCCGTCTCCGACAGCGCCCGCCGGCTCGGCGCGCCGGCCCCCACCCTCGATGCGCTGCTCGCGGTGAAGGGCATGGTGGAGATCGCCGAGGCCGAGGAGAGCGAGGACGAGCGCCGCGCGCTCATCGGCGCCGTCTTGTCCGCCTTCGACCAGGCGCTGGCCGAGCTCGGCGCCATGCGCGCCCGCGAAGGCCGTGCCCTGCACGGCGTGCTGTCCGAGCGGCTCGACGCCATCGCCTCCCTCGTCTTCCGGGCGGAGCGCCTGCCGGAGCGCTCGCCGGAGCAGGTGAAGGCGCGCATCGCCGACCAGGTGCGGGTGCTGATGGAGGCGGCCAACCTCGATCCGGACCGGCTGCACCAGGAGGCGGTGCTCGCCGTCACCAAGGCGGACGTGCGCGAGGAGCTGGACCGGCTCGCCGCCCACCTGTCCGCCGCGCGCGACCTTCTGGCCGTCGGCGGGCCGGTGGGGCGCAAGCTCGACTTCCTGGCGCAGGAGTTCAACCGGGAGGCGAACACCTTGTGCTCCAAGTCCAATTCCGTGGCGCTGACGCAGATCGGGCTTGACCTGAAGCTGCTGGTGGACCAGTTCCGCGAGCAGATCCAGAATCTTGAGTGAAGCCTGACCCGATGCCCAACTCCGCCGCCTCGTCCGTGTCGTCCCATTTCGCGCTGCCGGGGTGGAAGAAGGGCGCGGGCGTCCTTGCCCGGCGGGGACTGATGCTGGTGCTCTCCTCGCCGTCGGGGGCGGGCAAGACCACCTTGTCGCGCAAGCTTCTGGCGACCGACGAGCGCATCACCATGTCGGTCTCCGTCACCACCCGCCCGCCGCGGCCCGGCGAGGTGGAGGGCAAGGACTATTATTTCGTCGACGTGCCCACCTTCCAGCGCATGCGCGAGGAGGGCGAGCTGCTGGAGCACGCCGTGGTGTTCGACAATCTCTACGGCACCCCCCGCGCGGCGGTGGAGGCGGCGCTCTCGGCCGGCCGGGACGTGCTGTTCGACATCGACTGGCAGGGCACCCAGCAACTGGGCGAGAGCGCGCAGCAGGACCTCGTGAAGGTCTTCCTGCTGCCGCCCTCCGCCGCCGACCTGGAGCAGCGCCTGCGCACCCGGGCGCAGGATTCGGAGGAGGTGGTGCACCAGCGCATGGCCAAGGCCTCCGACGAGATCAGCCACTATACCGAGTATGACTACATCCTCATCAACCATGAGGTGGAGGACAGTCTCGCCAAGCTCACCGCCATCCTGCAGGCGGAACGGCTGAAGCGGCGCCGCCTCACCGGCCTTTCGAGCTTCGTGAAGAGCCTGCGCGACGCGCTCTGAGGCGCGCGCGGCCCGTCCACCACCGTCTGATCGAGCCGCCGCGGCATTCACCGATAGCGCCGCCTTCGGCGCGCCCTTGCGCTGGGCTCCGGCTCTCCTTGCGCTGGCGCTCCAGTCGGCCGGGGCGCGGGAGCGCCCGGTTCCCCGGCCCAGCGAAGGCGCAGCCTGAGCGCCGAGCCGGGGCCCGGGGAAACGTCCGCGCAGCGGGCAGGACCTGCCGGGGTTTCCGCCAGAACCGCTTTCTGACAGGCCGCCTTCGGCGCCCCTAGCGCGGCGGCGGGAAGGAGAGGACGCCGGAGGTGTAGCGCTCGATCAGGGCGCTGAACGGCGTGCCGTCCGGCAGTGTCAGCACCGCCCGATGGGCCAGCACCAGAGGCGGCATGGCCAGCACCGCGCCGGGCGCGGCGGCGGGCGGGGCGCCCTCGGCCGGCGTCCACAACAGGCGTGCCTCCAGGGTGCGGCGGCGAAAATCCAGCGGGCGCACCACCTTGCCGAACGGCGTGTCGGTGCCGTCGAGGGTGGCGTTCATCTCCGCCGTCAGGCGTTCCGGCAGATAGAAGTTGTCCGCTTCCGACAGGATGGTGGCGCCGCACCGTAGCTGCACGCGGCGGTGGCGGATCGGCGTGTCGGGGCCCGCCCCGAGCAGGTCGCGCACCTCCTGCGGCGCCGGCCCCTCGGCGGAGCGCACGCGCTCGGCCCGGACCTCGCCGCGCGCGGCGATGCCATGGGCGCCGCACCAGCGCTCCAGCGTGGCGGTGGCGCTGGGCTGCGCCAGCAGCTCGGCGTTCAGCGCCTCGATGGCCGCCTGCGCCGCCCGCCGCGCCTCCGGCGTGTCCGGCCAGGCCAGATCGCCCGGCGCCAAAGCATGGGCCGGGGCGAGCATGCCGGCGACGACAATGAGCGACAGCAGCGCCGGCCATCCGAACTGGGACATCGAAGCTCACGTCTGGTTGCGGGATCCACCAAGGCGGCCCGTTTTCATAGCGCATGTTGCGGTGCGAAGCCATGGATGGCGGTGCGATGGCGACGGCGCGCCCAAAGCGCACATGGACTGCACGATATGCTGCCAGCATCGTGCATTTGCGATATAATAGCTTTGTCCATGAGCGAAATTTCCGACCAGCTCCTTGCGCTCTACGAGACCACGCCGGTTCTCGTCGCGGCCTATGACGCCTTCGATCGGCTGCGCTATGCCAACGCCGCGTTCCGCGCCGCCTTCCACGTCGAGCCGGGCGAGGCGCCCACCTGGGCCGAGCTGATGCGCCGCAACCACCGGATGGGACGCGGCACGGTAGTCAACACGCCGGACATGGAAGCGTGGCTGGTCTCCACCATCTCGCGGCGGGGCAAGGAATCCTACCGCGCCTTCGAGACCGACCTCGCCGACGGCCGCTGGCTGCTGATGACCGAGGCGGTCTCGGCGGATGGCTGGATGCTGTGCATCGCCTCCGAGATCACCAGCTTCCGGCCCGACGAGCGCACGGTGCGCCAGGACCGCGACCTCGCCTTGCGCGCCGCCCATACGGACGACTTGACCGGCATTTCCAACCGCCGCTTCGTCACCGCGCGGGTGGGCGACATGCTGGCGCCGGGCGGTCCCGGCGGCGGGTGCCTGTGCGTGCTGGACCTGGACAATTTCAAGTACATCAACGACCGCTACGGCCACCAGGCGGGCGACGTGATCCTGCGCGACTTCGCCACCCGCATCAATGGCCAGGTGCGCCGCTCGGACTGCTTCGGCCGGGTGGGCGGAGAGGAGTTCGTGCTGGTGCTGCCGGCCACCGGGGTGGTGGAGGCCGAGCTGATCGTCGAGCGCATGCTGGCGGTGGTGCGCCTGTCGCGCCCGTTGCCGCAGCGGCCGGATTTTGCCTACACCTTTTCCGCCGGCATCGCCGAGGCCCGCCCGGACGACAGCTTTTCCGACATCTACGGCCGCGCCGACCGGGCGCTCTACGTGGCCAAGATGGAAGGGCGCAACCGCATCCACGTGGACGACGAGATGGCCCCGCCGGCCGCCGGGGTGGGGTGAGCGGCGCTCGCGCCGGTTCAGCCCGTGCGCGGCGCGCCGACTTGCACTATCCTTGCCCGACGCATGACCGAGCTTCTCGACCATACCCGCGCCCTGTACGAGATCACGCCGCTCCTCGTCGCCCTTTACGACCCCTCCGACCGCATGCGCTACGCCAATGCGGCCTGCCGCGCCGCGCATTTCATCGCGGAGGGCGAGACCCCCACCTGGGAGGAAATGGTGCGCCGCAACCATGCGGCCCGGCGCGGGGTCGTCATCACCACCGCTGATTTCGACGCCTGGGTCGTTTCCACCCGGTCTCGGCGGGGCAAGGTGCCCTACCGGACCTTCGAGACCGGGTTTTACGACGGCCGCTGGGTGCTGGTCACCGAGACCGTCGCCGAGAACGGCTGGATGCTGACCATCGCGGTGGACGTCACCGCCTTCCGCAGCGACGAGCGGGCCGTGCGGCAGGACCGCGACCGCGCCATCTCCGCGTCCCACACGGACGAGCTCACCAGCGTCTCCAACCGCCGCTTCGTCGCCGCGCGGGCCGCCGACATGCTGGCGGCGGGTGGTCCGGGCGGCTGCCTGTGCGTGCTCGACCTGGACAATTTCAAGTACATCAACGACCGCTACGGCCATCAGGCCGGGGACTGCATCCTGCGCGACTTCGCCGTCCGCATCGTCGGCCAGGTGCGCCGCTCGGACTGCTTCGGCCGGGTGGGCGGGGAGGAGTTCGTGCTGGTGCTGCCGGCCACCGGGGTGGTGGAGGCCGAGCTGATCGTCGAGCGCATGCTGGCGGCGGTGCGGCTGTCGCGGCCGCAGCCCGAGCATCCGGCCTTCGCCTATACCTTTTCCGCCGGCATCGCCCAGGCGCGGGCGGGGGACACCTTCGCCGACATCTACGGCCGCGCCGACCGCGCCCTGTATCTGGCCAAGCTGGACGGGCGCAACCGGGTGCGCATCGATCCTTCCGCCACCGGCGGGACAGGCTGAGGCGTCGCGATATGAGGTTTTTTTCCTAGAATAGGAATTTATCCATTGACAGCGTGACGCTGCCCCGGTAGCTTTTCCCCATGTTCGAGACGTGTGCCTGACAGGCGCCGCTCGCGGCGCCGGGTGGATCATCACCGGGGCGCCGGCCCCTGGGGCCTCCTTCTTTCCGGACATGCTCATGCGCAAACCGTTGACGCCCGGCAAGGCGCCCGCGATGGCGGGCGTTGCGCGCCGGCTCTATCTCGACGGCGTGGCCGTGGCGGAGATCGTCCGCCGCACCGGCCTGAAGCGCGCCAGCGTCTATTACTGGGCCGACCGGGAGGTCGCGCCCGACGGCAGCGTGACGCTGCGCCCCGCCGCCCGCCGCCGGGCGGATCTCGTGGAGGCCGCCGCGGCCGCCCCCGATGCGCCGGGACGGATCGCGCCCGCCGCCGAGCCGCCCACACCGGGAAAGCCGGCGCGGGGCCGGTTGCTCATCCGGCTGTGGCGGGCGGCGGAACGCCAGCTCGACGAGATCGAGGCACGGCTCGCCCACGCCGCCGTTCCGCCCGCCGAGGGTGAGCCGCAGTCGCCGCGCGCCGCCGCCGACAGCGAGAAGGATGCCCGCGCCCTGGCGGTGCTGGCGCGCACCCTGCGCGAGCTCTCCGCTCTGGAGGCCGAGGCGCGCAAGAGTTGGCACGACAGCAGGAAGGGCAAGGCCGAAGATGACGCCGTCCGAGACCTCGACACCTTCCGCCGCGAGCTTGCGCGCCGCCTTGATCGCCTGCGCCAAAGCGGGGACGGCGCGGAGCCTGCTGGCTGACCTGCCGGAGGACGAGGCGGCGCAGCTCCTGGCCGACTGGGAGCTGTGGGCGAGGCCCGACCAGCTGCCGCCGCAGGTGGCGCAAGGCGGGGCGAGTTGGTCCACCTGGCTGGTGCTGGGCGGGCGCGGCGCCGGCAAGACCCGCGCCGGCGCCGAATGGGTGCGCGGCCTTGCCCTCGGCCGCAAGCCGTTCGCCGACCGGCCGGTGGGCCGCATCGCCTTGGTGGCGGAGACCATGTCCGACGTGCGCGAGGTGATGGTGGAGGGCGTCTCTGGCGTCCTCGCCGTGCATCCGCCGGCCGAGCGCCCGCGCTGGGAGCCCACCCGCCGGCGCCTCGAATGGCCCAACGGCGCGGTGGCGCAGGGCTTCTCGGCGGAGGACCCGGAAAGCCTGCGCGGCCCGCAATTTTCCGCCGCCTGGCTGGACGAGCTCGCCAAGTGGAAGCGGGCCGAGGCCACCTTCGACATGCTGCAGTTCGGCCTCAGGCTCGGTGAGCAGCCGCGCCAGATGGTCACCACCACGCCGCGCCCCACCGCGCTGCTGCGCCGGCTCCTCGCCGATCCGGCGACGGCGGTGACGCGGGCGAAGACGGCGGACAACGCCTTCCACCTCGCCCCCACCTTCCTCGGCCAGGTGCTGGCGCGCTATGGCGGCACCCGGCTCGGCCGGCAGGAGCTGGACGGCGAGATCATCGAGGACCGCCCCGACGCCCTGTTCTCCCGCCCCGCCTTGGAGGCCTTGCGCGAGGCGGCGGCGCCGCCGCTGGCGCGCATCTGCGTGGCGGTGGATCCGCCGGCGTCCTCCCGCGCCGGGGCCGACGCCTGCGGCCTCGTCTGCGCCGGCATCGACGCGGCGGGGGTGGTGCACGTTCTGGCCGACGAGAGCGAGCGCGGCCTGCGCCCGGCGCAATGGGCGGCGCGGGCGGTGGCGCTCTATGCCCGCTTCGAGGCGGACCTCATCGTCGCCGAGGTCAACCAGGGCGGCGAGATGGTGCGCGCCGTCATCGCCGAGGTGAACCCCGCCGTTCCGGTGGAGCAGGTGCGGGCGACGCGCGGCAAGTATCTGCGCGCCGAGCCGGTGGCCGCGCTCTACGAGCAGGGCCGGGTGCGCCATGCGGGCGCCTTTCCCGCTCTGGAGGACGAGATGTGCGACTTCGGCACCGACGGCCTCTCCTCCGGCCGCTCGCCGGACCGCCTGGATGCGCTGGTGTGGGCGGTGACCGCCCTGGCGCTCGGCCCCAAGGCCGGCGCGCCGCGGGTGCGGGGGCTGTGAGGGTTTCCCCCGTTCCCCGGACCAGCGAAGGCGCAGCCTGAGCGCCGAGCCGGGGCCCAGGGGGAGAAGTCGGCGAAGCCGGCGATATCGGCGGCTTTCTCCGAGGGAGCCGCCTTCGGAGGACCTTCGCGCTGGACCCCGCATTCTCCGGTCATGCCGCCTTCGGCGAACCCTTGCGCTGGGCCCCGGCTCTCCTTCCGCTGTCGCTCCAGTCGGCCGGGGCACGAGTCCCGCAGCGGGCTTCAGCTGCCGCCGATGATGTCCGCGCCCACCGGGATCTCCACCTGCACGCACAGGCCGGTGACGCTCTGGCCCGGGGCGAAATCCGGCCAGTTCTGGTTGCGCTTGAGGCTGGCGCCGAGGCAGCCGCGCTCGGTGCGGTAATAGCCGATGATCTGCTGCGAGGTCTGGCTGGTCATATAGGGCGCCGTGGCATAGGCGCCGGGCGCATAGCCCATGGCACCGGAGGCGACGGGCTGGAGCGTGGTGGTGGTGACGATGAGGACCAGGGCATAGAGCATGGCGCCCTCCCGATGCGGCCCCCATGCCCCGATCCATCACCGGGGCCATCCGCACCCTGACTTATACGCCTGTTCGCCCGGCGACGATACGAGGTCGGCGCGACAAGGCCGACGATGCGAGGTTGCCGCCGCCGCACGGCGGGCAGGGTGCTGTTTCCCGCGCGGCGCATTTGCCTTGAATTCAAAATACGTGCATCATCGTGCCCACAAATGAGGCTGCATGACAACGAAGTGTGCAGACATTTGCTCCCCATTGGCTCCCTCTGCCCCTTAAGGTGCCATGCGACAGCATTTGAAAGCGTTCTTCACACGCCATGAGCCCCATTGCGGCTCCGTCCTCGTCGGGCTCAAGTCCGGCGCCGGCGGCATGCTGGGAATGGGGCTGGTGGGCGGCGCCGCGGCCTTCACGCACCTGCCGTTCCTCATCGCCCCGTTCGGCGCCAGCGCCGTGCTGCTGTTCGGCCATCCGGCGACGCCGCTGGCCCAGCCGGCCAACGTCATCGGCGGCTATGCGGTCTCCGCCATGCTGGGACTGGTGGTCGCCGTGCTGTTTCCCGGCGCCTGGTGGGCGGCGGCGCTCGGCGTGGGCATCGCCATCCTGGCGATGCTGCTTTTGCGCGTGTCCCATCCGCCCGCGGGCGCGGTGCCGATCCTGATGGTGATCTCGCCCGGCGACCCGTTCCAGCTCGCCGGCATCGTCTTCGCCGGCAGCATCGCCCTGGTGGCGCTGACGAGCCTCTATCACCGGCTGCCGCCGCAGCATCACGAATATCCGCGCCGCATCTTCTGATCGCGGCCACGGCAATCGCGGCCCGCCCCGGCAGGCCGCCCGTCCCCGCACGCCGGTCTGCTGGCGCGCCACTCGGGCCACCCTTCGGGGTGGCCCTTTTTCGTTTCCGGAGCCTTCTCCATGCTGGCCGCGCTTCTCGCCCCGTTCCGCCGCACCCCGCCCGAGGCGAAGGCGAGCCGCACCGCCGGCCTCGTCGCCCTGTTCTCCGCCGGGCGGCCGCGCTGGACCCCGCGCGACTATGCCTCCCTCGCCCGCGAGGGCTTCGCCAAGAACGCCATCGCCTATCGCGCCGTGCGCCTGATCGGCGAGGCGGCCTCAGCGCTGCCGCTGGTGCTCATGGCGGGCCGCGAGGAGATGGAGACCCATCCGCTCCTCGACCTCCTGCGCCGGCCGAACCCGCGCCTCACCGGCTCCGCCTTCATGGAGGCGGTCTGCTGTCACCTGCTGGTGGCCGGCAACGCCTATGTGGAGGCGGTGGCGGTGGACGGGCGCCTGCGCGAGCTGCATCTGCTGCGGCCCGACCGGATGCGGGTGGTGCCCGGTCCGGACGGCTGGCCGGAGGCGTTCGACTACACCCTGGGCGGCCAGAGCGTGCGCATCCCGCAAGAGAGCGTGGTGCAGGGGGCGGAGGTGCCGGCCATCCTGCACCTTTCCTCCTTCAACCCCCTGGACGACCATTACGGCTTCGCCCCGCTGGAGGCGGCGGCGCAGGCGCTCGACCTGCACAATGCGGCCAGCGCCTGGAACAAGGCGCTCATCGACAATGCCGCCCGGCCCTCCGGCGCCCTCGTCTATGGCGGCTCGGGCGCGCTCACCGACGAGCAGTTCGAGCGGCTGAAGGGCGAGCTGGAAGCCTCGTTCCAGGGCGCGGTGAACGCCGGCCGCCCGCTGCTGCTGGAAGGCGGGCTGGACTGGCGCCCCCTCTCCCTCAGCCCCAAGGACATGGACTTCGAGGCGGCGCGCAATTCCGCCGCACGGGAGATCGCCCTCGCCATCGGCGTGCCGCCGCTGCTGCTGGGCATTCCCGGCGACAACACCTATGCCAATTATGCCGAGGCCAACCGCGCCTTGTGGCGCCAGAGCGTGGTGCCGATGGTGCGCCGGGTGTGCGATGCGCTCTCCCTCTGGCTCGGCCCGGCCTATGGGGCGGGGCTGGCGCTGGCGCCGGACCTCGACCAGATCGAAGCCCTCTCCGCTGAGCGCACCGAGCTGTGGACCCGCATCGGCGCCGCCGACTTCCTCACTGACCAGGAGAAGCGGGCGGCGGTGGGGTATGGGGAGCGGTGAGGGCAGGCGGCGCTGATCCGCCGCCGCCGGGCACCGCGCCACCGCCGCGCTCGGCCCTCCGGACCCGCCGCGGGGTGACGCCGGCGTGAAGGAGGGCGCCGGTGCTCCCGCCACCTGTTCCGCGTACCTCGAAGGCCGTCCATGGACATCCTCATCCGCACCTTCGCCGAGCGGGGGGACCTGGCGCACCTGGCGCTGCTGCTGTGGGCGCTCGCCGCCTCCGCCGCCTTGTGGCGGACGCTGGGCGAGCTCGCCCGCGCCACCCAGCGCATGGATGATTTCGTGCGCGAGCTCGCCCGCTTCAACGCCCGCTTCGACGATCCGTCCTGATCCCACCCCCCATCCGGAGTTCCCCATGCGCTCGCCCTTTCACAAGGCGTCGGGACCGCGCATCCGCGCGCTCACCGGCGCCCCGTCCCGGGCCAAGGCCCAGGCCCCCGCCACGCCCTCCGCGGCGCCCGCCGCCGGCACCGTGTTCCGCGAATTCGTCGCCACCCTCGAGCGGCTGGAAAAGAGCCGGCGCCGCAGGAAGGCCCCGTCCAGTCCGGCCAAGGGGAGCTGACGCCATGGCGGACGTCACCGTCGAGGGCTTTCCCATCGAGGGCTATGCCTGCCTGTTCAACGTCGCCGATCTCGGCCGCGACCTGGTGCTGCCCGGCGCCTTCGCCGCCAGCCTCGCCCGGCAAAGCGCGCGCGGCGTGCGCATGCTCTACCAGCACGATCCGGCCGAGCCGCTGGGCGTGTGGACCGACGCCTTCGAGGACGGGATCGGCCTTTACGTGCGCGGCCGCCTCTCACCCGGCGTGGCGCGGGCCCGCGAATGCGCCGCCTTGGTCCGCGATGGCGCCATCGATGGCCTGTCCATCGGCTTCAAGGCGGTGGAGGCGCGCACCGACCCGCGCACCCGCCTGCGCCGCCTCTCGCGCATCGACCTGTGGGAGGTCTCGGTGGTGACCTTCCCCATGCAGCCGCAAGCGCGCATCGCGCGCAGAAGCGACGAGCTGCGCATCGCGCGCAGAAGCGACGACCCGCGCATCGCGGCGACGCCCTCTCCCGCCCTGGCTCTGGATGCGGCCGCCGCCCGCCTGCGTGCCGCCGTCGGCGCCTGATCTTCCCGTCCCCCAACGAGGTCCTTCCATGTCCCTTTCCGAGACCCATGGCGCCCACGCCGGCGCCCCTGAAACGAAGGTGGCCGGCGCCGAGGCGCGCGTCGCCGTCGCCGATTTCCTCGCCGCCTTCGAGGCCTACAAGCAGGTGAACGACGCCCGCCTCGCCGAGGTGGAGCGCCGCAGCGAGGACGTGCTCACCACCGAGCAGATGGCTCGCATCGATGCCACCCTCGATGCCCACAAGGCCCGCCTCGACGACATCGCCACCAAGGCGCGCCGCCCCCATCTCGGCACGGCGGCGGAGCGTTCCGAGCCGTCCGTTGCCGCCCGCGCGCACTCCGGCGCCTTCGACGCCTATGCGCGCCACGGCGAGGCCGGCGGCCTCAAGGCGCTGGAAGCCAAGGCCATGTCGGCGGGCACCGGCGCGGACGGCGGCTATCTGGTGCCGTACGAGACCGAGACCGAGATCGGCCGGCGCCTGTCGGCTTTGTCGCCCATCCGCGCCATCTCCTCGGTGCGGGTGATCGGGGCGGGGACCTACCGCAAGCCGTTCATGACCTCAGGTCCCGTCTCCGGCTGGGCGGCGGAGACGGCGGCCCGCCCGCAGACCGACAGCCCGGTGCTGGCCGAGCTCGCCTTCCCGGCCATGGAGCTCTACGCCATGCCGGCGGCCACCCAGGCGCTGCTGGACGACGCGCAGGTGAACGTGGAGGAATGGCTGGCGCAGGAGGTGGACACCGCCTTCGCCGAGCAGGAGAGCGTGGCCTTCGTCACCGGCGACGGCGTGGCCAAGCCCAAGGGTTTCCTCGCTTATACCAAGGTCGCCGAAAGCGCCTGGGCGTGGGACAAGGTGGGCTACGTGGCGAGCGGTTCCGCTGGCGCCTTCCCCGCTTCCACCCCGGCCGATCCGCTGGTGGACCTGGTCTATGCGCTGAAGGCCGGCTACCGGCAGAACGCCAGCTTCGTCATGAACCGCAAGACGCAGGGCGCCGTGCGCAAGCTGAAGGACGAGAACGGCAACTACCTCTGGGCTCCGCCCGCCGGGGTGGGGCAGGCGGCGAGCCTGATGGGCTTTCCGGTGGTGGAGAGCGAGGCCATGCCGGACCTCGCCGCCGATGCCTACGCCATCGCCTTCGGCGACTTCCGCCGCTTCTACCTGGTGGTGGACCGGGCCGGGGTGCGGGTGCTGCGCGATCCCTACTCGGCCAAGCCCTACGTGCTGTTCTACACCACCAAGCGCGTGGGCGGCGGCGTGCAGGACTTCGACGCCGCCAAGCTGATGAAGTTCGCCGCGAGCTGAGGGGCCGGCGCTCGCCCATCGCCGCCTTTCCCCTCTCCCCGTGCGGGAGAGGGTGGATCGCGGCGCAGCCGCGAGACGGGTGAGGGGGCTGGAACCGCTTGGCGCAATTTCTCCGAACCGGGAGAGAGCCTGCCCCCTCACCCCGACCCTCTCCCGCACGGGGAGAGGGAGCGGGCCGGTGCCAGGCCGTCCGGCGGTGGTGTCTTATGTGGCTCTGCCGCCGCCTTTCCCCTCTCCCCTCGCGGGAGAGGGGAGATCGCGGCGCAGCCGCGAGACGGGTGAGGGGGCTGGTGCCGCTGGGCGCAATTTCTCCGAACCGGGAGAGAGCCTGCCACCCCTCACCCCAACCCTCTCCCGCAAGGGGAGAGGGGGCGGGCCGGTGCCAGGCCGCCCGGCGGTGGTGTCTTATGGGGCTCTGCCGCCGCCTTTCCCCTCTCCCCTCGCGGGAGAGGGTGGATCGCGGCGCAGCCGCGAGACGGGTGAGGGGGCTGGTGCCGCTGGGCGCAATTTCTCCGAACCGGGAGAGAGCCTGCCCCCTCACCCCGACCCTCTCCCGCACGGGGAGAGGGAGGCACCGCGTATGCACAAGCCGCGCGCGCCCCTCAGTTCGGCAGCCAGACGCACGCGCCGCCGGCCTTGCGCAGGCGGTCGCACAGGCCACGCGCCTCCTGCCGGGTCTGCGCCGGCAGGCGGATGCGATAGAAGGTGCGCGGGCCGCGCCCGCCCACCCGCGTCGCCACGATCACCGGCGTGGTGTCGGCGAACACCGAAGGGAAACGGGTCGCCTCGCGCCGGAACGAGGCGAGGGCGATGTCCCTGGAATAATTGCCCGAGATCTGCACGCCCCACGGCGCGAACAGCGGGTTCGCCGGCTCCCCCGCCGCCGGCGCCGGCGCGCCCTTGCGCAAAGCGGCGACGGTGGCGAGGCACGGCGCGTCGTCGTGCGCCGGCGCATCCGCGCCCTGTTTCTTCACCGCCACCCAGTCCTCGGCGGTGCGGCCGGTGATGAGGCGCACATAGGTGCGCGTCTCGTTGGGCAGGCCGCCGCCGGCGAGGAAGCCGTTCACCCGCCCGGGTCCGGCATTGTAGGCCGCCGCGGCGAGGCCGAGATTGCCGAAGCGGCGATTGAGGTCCGCCAGCAGCGCCGCCGAGGCCGGGATCGCCGCCTCGGGATCGAACGGGTTTTCGAGCCCGCGCTCCTTTGCCGTGCCGGGCATGAACTGGGCGATGCCCTGCGCCCCCTTGTGGCTCACCACGTCGGCGCGGAACGAGCTTTCCCGCCAGATGAGGCGGGTGAGGAAGGCGGCCGGCAGGCCCTCCCGCGCCGCCGCCGCGTCGATGATGCGGCAGATGGCCTGGTCCACCGTCTCGCCGCGCCCGGACGGCGTCTGGGCGAGGGCGGGGCCGCCGGCGAGAAGCGCCGCCACGGCCGCACACAGCAGTGACCGGCGGGTGTCCCTTCGAGAAGGTGACGCTGCCGGCCGCATGCTCATCTCCCGAGCGGGCTGCCGAGGCCCCGCGCGGTGGCCTCGATCCAGTCGCGATGGAGCGACACCAGGGTGACGCCGGTGACGCCGCCGCAGCCGCGCGCGCCGCCGGGCCCCGTGGCCCAGCCGATCACGCCCGCCACCGCCGCGTCGCGGAAGGCGGGGCCGCCGGAATCGCCGGTGCAGCCGCCCGCCAGGCCCTCCGGCGGCGACAGGCGCACCATGATGCCGCCCGTGGTGCCGATGGACGGCAGGACCACCGTGCGCAGGGTGCCGGCGCTCTTCGGATTGGCTTCGGCGGTGACGCCGTAGCCGGCGAGGAGGAAGGACGTGCCCTTTTCCGGCAGTCCGTCGGCCGGGGCCAGCCGCGCCGCGCGGAAGCGCGCGGGCAGGGGCTCGGCGAGCCTCACCAAAGCGAGGTCCGGCGTCGGCCGGCGGGTGCGGAACTGGTCGCCGTCGAAGCGCGGATGCACCGCGATGCGGGCGACCGGGATCAGCTTCGGCGGGCCGTCGCCCACGATGGCCACCGCATAATCCGCCGCCGGCGCCACGCAATGGGCGGCGGTGAGCAGCAGGTCCGGCGCCAGCACCGTCCCGGTGCAGGAGGCGCCCCGCGTCGAGACGATGAGCGCCGTCTGCGCCGCCACCTCCCCTGACGCCGGCGCGCCGCCCACCATGGCATGCGCCGCGCCGGGACCGGCGAGGAGGACTGCGAGCGCGCAGCCGGCACGGCGAAGTCTCAACGCAATCATCCGTCGTTTCTGCCGTCCCCTTGCCGGGGCGTCAATGGTCGCATCGCGCGCGGAACCTCATCACCCGCGCGCCCCCTCACCCCAGCCCTCTCCCGCAAGGGGAGAGAGGGCGCGGCGGTGCCCGGTGCCGGTCGGCTGCTCTCTCGATGCGCCTGAAGGAAACCCGCTCCGCCGCCTTTCCCCTTTCCCCTCTCCCCTCGCGAGACGGGTGAGGGGGCCGGCGAGCAGCCGCCAATGCCTCGGAGCGGGGAGAGCCCGCCACCCCTCACCCGCGAGGGGAGAGGGAGCGGGACGGCAGCTGGTGCCCTTTCGCTGCCGCCCGAACCCGCCATCACCCCAGCACCGGAGCCCCCCATGGCAGACCTTCTCGCCGGCCCCGCCGCCGAGCCGCTCACGCGCGCCGAGGCGAAGGCCTATCTGCGCATCGACGGCGAGGCCGAGGATGCCCTCCTCGATGCCCTGATCCCGGCCGCCCGGCGCCTCGTGGAGGTGGAGACCGGCCGCGCCCTGATCGACCAGACCTGGCGCTTCTCCCGCGATGCCTGGCCCCTGCGCGGCATCATCCCGGCACCGGTCTCGCCGGTGCGCGAGATCCTCGACGCCACCGTGGAGACGCTGGACGGCAGCGCCGTTCCGGTGCCCGCCGGCACGCTCACGCTGGTCTCCGACCGCGCCCCCGCGCTGATCCGGGTGGACCGGGCGGTGGCGCCCGCGCCGGCACGGCCGCACGGCGGCATCGTCATCACCGTCAAGGCCGGCTACGGCCCCGACGCGGCGGATGTCCCGGCGGACCTGATCCAGGCCGTGCGCCTCGTGGTGGCGCACTTCTACGAGCACCGCGACGGGCCGGGCGCCGCCACCCAGCTGCCCGCCGCCGCGCTGGCGCTGATGGCGCCCTATCGCGTGGTGCGGCTGTGAGCGGCATCGGCGCCCTGCGCCACCGCCTGACGCACCAGACCTCGGTGGACCTGCCGGACGGGGCCGGCGGCATCGCCCGCACCTTCCTCACCGTGGACGTGCTGTGGGGCGCCATCGAGAGCCTCTCCGCCGACTACGCCATCGCCGAGGAGCGGCCGCGGGCCAGCGCCCTGGTGCGCATCACCGTGCGGGCGCCCCACACCGTGGCGCCGGGGGACCGACTGGTCCATGCCGGCCGCATCTTCCACGTGGAGCACATCAGCGATCCCGACGGGCGCGGCCAGTATTCCCGCATCCGCTGCCGGGAGGAGCAGACATGAAGGCGCGCCTCCTCACCCGCGGTCTCGACGGCCTCGCCGTGCGCCTCGCCACGCGCGTCCTGCCGGCCGCCGAAGCCGCCGCCGCCGCACAGGCCGCGGCGGATCTGGCCGCCGAGATCAGAGCCGAGACGGGCGCGCCGGCCGTTGTCGCCGGCACTCCCGCGCGGCCGGTGGTCGAGGTCACGCAGCCGGGCTTCGCAGACCGCATCCGCGGCCGCTTCGACCAGCCCGGCGACCCCGTGCTCGACCGCATCCGGATCGCCTTTTCCCGCCGGCGGAGGCCGTCATGAGCGTGCCCCTCGACAGCCCGGCGCTGGCGCTGCGGGCCGCCATCCACGCGGCCCTCGCCGACGATGGAGCGCTCACCGCGCTCATCGGCGGCGCGCGCATCCACGACGTGCCGCCGGCCGACGCCGCCTTTCCGTTCGTGGCGCTGGGCGAGGCGGTGGTGGCCGACTGGTCCACCGCCACCGAGGCCGGCACCGAGCATGCGCTGACCCTGCACGTCTTCTCCCGTTCGGGCGGGCGCGCCGAGGCCTTCGCCATCGCCGCCGCCATCGGGGAGGCGCTGCACGATGCGCCGCTGGCGCTCGCCGGCCATCGCCTGGCCAACTTGCGCGCCACCACCGCCGAGGTCCGCCGCGACAGCGACGGGCGCACCTTCCACGCTCTGGTGCGGTTCCGCGCCGTCACCGAGCCCCTGTGACTTTCCGGAGATTCCCATGGCCGCGCAGAAGGGCAAGGACCTGCTCCTCAAGATGCACGACGGCACGTCGTTCGCCACGGTGGCGGGCTTGCGCTCGCGCACCCTCGCCTTCAACGCCCAGAGCGTGGACGTGACCCACGCCGACAGCGCCGGCCGCTGGCGCGAGCTGCTGGACGGGGCCGGGGTGAAGCGCGCCAGCGTCTCCGGCTCCGGCGTGTTCAAGGATGCCGCCTCCGACGCGCTGGTGCGGGCGGCCTTCTTCTCCGGCGCGCTCAGCCAGTGCCAGGTGGTGATCCCGGATTTCGGCACGGTGACCGGGCCGTTCCAGATCACCGCGCTGGAGATCGCCGCCGAGCACGACCGCGAGGTGACCTTCGACCTGACCCTGGAGAGCGCGGGCGAGCTGGCCTTCGCCGCGCTCTGAGCCCCATATCCTGCGGAGACGCCCATGCCCAATCCCCGACGCGGCGAAATCGAGGCGGTGCTCGACGGCACGCCGCGCGTGCTCGTCCTCACCCTCGGCGCCCTCGCCGAGCTGGAGGCCGCCTTCGGCGCCGACGACCTGCTGGCGCTGGCCGAGCGCTTCGAGCGCGGCCGCCTCTCCGCCCGCGATGCCGCCCGCATCATCGCCGCCGGCCTCAACGGCGCCGGCGCGAGCGTGACCCTCGACGAGGTGATGCGCATGCGCGCCGACGGCGGGGCGGCGGGGTTCGCGCGCATCGTCGCGCAGCTCCTTTCCGCCACCTTCGGCACGGACGGCGAGACGCCCGCGTCCCCTTTGCCGCCGCAGCGGGCCTGAGCCCGGCGCCGGCCGCCCGCGCCTTTCCCTGGGCGGCGGCCATGGGTGCCGGCTTCGGCCTGCTGCGGCTTGCTCCCGACGCCTTCTGGCGCATGACCCCGCGCGAGCTCGCCGCCGCCGTGTCCGCGCTGGTGCCGCCCGAGCACCTGCTGCCGCCCGAGGCGGGGCGGCTGTCGCGGCCGGGCCTCGAGGCGCTGATGGCGCGCTTTCCCGATTCCTCCCGCTGAGGCTTCTTTCATGACCGAGACCGTCGACATCGCCATCGAGGTGGACACCCAGAAGGCCAAGGCGGCCCTCGGCGAGGTGGAGGCTTCCGCGCGCGGCTTCGCCTCCTCCTTGGCCTCGGCCTTCACCGGGTTGACGGTGCAGGGCAGGGACCTCGGCAGCGTGCTGGAGCAGCTCGCCACCCGCCTCGCGAACCTTGCCCTCACCGCCGCCCTGAAGCCGCTGGAGAGCGGGCTCACGTCGCTGCTTTCAGGCGCCGCCGGCGGGCTCGGCTTCGCCAAGGGCGGGGTGGTCTCGGACGGGCGGGTGATGCCGTTCGCGCGCGGCGGGGTGGTGGCCGCCCCCACCTATTTTCCGCTCGGCGCATCGGGCCTCGGCCTGATGGGCGAGAAGGGACCGGAGGCGATCATGCCGCTCGCCCGCGGCGCCGACGGACGCCTCGGCGTGCGCACGGCGGAGGGGGCGGGGCGCCCTGCCGTGACGGTCAACATCGCGACGCCGGACCTGGCCGGATTCCGCCGCTCCGACGTCTATCTCTCCGGCCTCGTGGCACGGGCCGTGGCGCGCGGCCAGCGCGGCGCCTGAGTGGGGTTCGCCACCGGCGGAGCCAGCGACCGGCGGGCCGCGCGGGATGACCCGCACTCTTCTTCTTGGGGCGCGGGATCGATCTACCGCCCCGCATCTTTCACGCGGGGGCAAACTTCAGCTTTACCGGGCGATTTTCCAGGGATCTACCGCATCCATCGTGGTGCTGGTGCTGCCGGAGGACGGGCTTGAACTGCCCTGGCTGGGCGCGCTGCCGAGGGCGCCGCCTCGATAGGCATCGGCCCGCACGGACGCGCCCATGCGCACGCAGGCATCGGAACCCGGCGCCTTGCGGAAGTCGGGGCCGTAGATGGCGCAGGACTTGTCCGCCTTCGCCGCGCCGCCCGCGGACTGGGCCTGCGCGGGGCCGGCCAGCGGCACCCCCGCCAGCAGCGCGCCGAGGAGCGCGACGCGGCCGAGCGCACCGGCGCGCCGCGGCAGGCCGGCGGTCGCCGGCAACGAGGACTTTGACTGAGGCATGCTGCGCATCCGGACTCCCCGCCTTGGAGCGTTGGCGGCATGAACGCGGGTGCCGAAGCTTGCGTTCACCCCTCCGGCGCCCGGGCGAATTTGCGGGCGACCATAGCGCGCATCCGGCGGAGCGGAAATCCCAGCCGCGATCGCGGCGGCATCGCGCCGCGCTGACGCAGGGTCGGGAGCAATTGCGGAGGTCGAGGGAAATAGTCCAGCCGATACCGCACCCGGCGGGGGGCAAGCCTGCCGGTCGAGCCCGCGGGCCGAGTCCACTAACCAAGTCCGCTAACCAAGCCTGCCGCCAACCCGCGCTGCCTGCAGGACGCGGATCGCACGGGCGCCCACGGTGCGGCTTCACCCGGTCGAGGGCTCTGAGCGTGGCGGATCCGATGCGTGATCGCGCTTCCTGTCGCCGGCGCCGTCACGCGGCCGCGCAGCGCTGCGGAAAACGCAGAAATCCCGCGTCGCTGCGTTGCGACGGGGAGAGGACGATGACCCACGAAAGGCCAATGACCCGCAAACGGCCGGCACCCGCGGAAGGTCGAGCGGAAGCGGCATGCCCGAAGCGTGCGCGCAAGATGCGCCATACGCGAAACACCGGCGCAAACGCCGATGCCGGGAACTCCAGGCCGCAGTCCCGCAACACGGATCACGTCGCCGAGGGCCGGCCTGTCTCGTCACGCCCGCCGCCCATGGGCGACGCGGAAGCTACGCTCCGATGGCGGCTGCGCAGCCGGTTGGCCACACGCCCGCCATCGGGGAGCGAAGATCACTTCTTCGCGGTGGCCTTGGCCTTGGGCGCCTTCGGAGCAGCGGCCTTCGGGGCGGCGGCTTTGGGGGCGGCAGCCTTCTTGGCGGCGGGCTTCGCAGCAGCCTTGGGGGCAGCGGCCTTGACTTCGGGTGCGGGCTCGGCGGCCTTCGGTGCAGCAGCCTTGGGAGCCGCGGCCTTGGGAGCCGCGGCCTTCTTGGCGGCGGGCTTGGCAGCAGCCTTGGGCGCGACGTCCTTCGCGGCCGGCGCCTTGGCGGCAGCGGCCTTGGGAGCTGCGGCCTTGGGAGCCGCGGCCTTGGGAGCCGCGGCCTTCTTGGCAGCAGGCTTCGCGGCCGGCTTCTCGGCAGCCTTGGGAGCAGCCTTCGCCGCCGCGGGCTTCGCAGCCTTGGCGGGCTTCTCGGCGGGTGCTTTCGCGGCGGCCTTCGGGGCCTTCGCGGCGGCCTTGGGGGCAGCGGCCTTCGGGGCAGCCGCCTTGGGAGCCGCAGCCTTGGGGGCGGCGGCCTTCGGTGCAGCGGCCTTCGGTGCCGCGGTCTTGGCTTCCGCCTTCGGAGCGGCCTTCGCCGCTGCCTTGGGGGCGGGTGCCGCCTTCGCGACGGGGGCCTTCTTCTCGGCGGGTTTCTCGGCGGCGACGGCCGGTTTCTTGGCGGGCTTGCTGGCCATGCTTTCGCTCCATGCTCAACGGGGCGGGGCAAAGTCAAGGCGTGACGTTCAACTATGTCAAGGCCGTCTCTACTGTTTTCGCCTAAGAATTGGGGAAGAGGGGCATCATATGGCCGCCTTTCATGAGATTTTGTTCCCTCTGGAGGTCGCGCTGGGCGCTTCCGGCGGTCCCGAGCGTCTCACCGAGGTCATCACGACCGCCTCGGGACGCGAGGAGCGCAACACGCGGCTCGCTGATTCGCGGCGCCGATGGGACGCGGGATACGGGGTGAAGACCCTCGCCGCGCTGGCCGAGGTGGTGGCCTTTTTCGAGGAGCGTCGCGGGCGCCTTTTCGGCTTCCGCTGGCGCGACCGCCTCGACCATTCCTCGGCCCCTCCCGGCGCCGACATCACGCCCTTCGACCAGGTGCTCGGAAGTGGTGACGGAACGCGCGTGCGCTTCCCCCTGACGAAGACCTACGGCGCGCTCCACGCGCCCTATGCGCGGGCCATCGCCAAGCCTGTCTCCGGCAGCGTGCGCGTTGCCGTGAACGGCATCGAAAAGCTTGAAGGCACTCACTTTTCCCTCGACGAGACCTGCGGCGAGATCAGCTTTCTCGCCGGTGCCGTGCCGCCCGTGTCGGGCCTCGTCACGGCCGGCTTCTCGTTCGATGTCCCGGTGCGTTTCGACACCGATTTCCTCGAGGTGAATCTCTCCGCCTTCGCCGCCGGCGACATCCCGCGCATCCCCGTCATCGAGATCCGTGTGTGAGGCCCCCATGCGCACCCTCGCTCCCGCCTTGTCCGCCCATCTCGCATCGGGCGCCACGACCCTGTGCCACGGCTGGCGCGTGACCCGCCGTGACGGCGTCGTGCTCGGCTTCACCGACCATGATCGCGATCTCGTCGTGGACGGCCTCCTGCTGAAAGCCGCGTCCGGCATCTCCGGTTCCGAGAGCACCAGCGCCGCGGGCCTCTCGGTCACCGGCGCCGAGCTCTCCGGCGCGCTCTCGGCGGACGCGCTCGACGCCGGGGACCTGGCCGCGGGCCTCTATGACGGCGCCGCCATCGACCTGCTCCTGGTGAACTGGCAGGAGCCCTCCCAGGCCCTGCTGCTGAGGCGCGGAACCATCGGCGAGGTGCGCTGCGCGGACGGGGTCTTCACCGCCGAGATCCGGGCGCTTGCCGACGGCCTCAACCAGAGCCGCGGGCGCCTGCTGACCGCCGCCTGCGATGCGGATCTCGGCGATGCGCGCTGCGGGGTGGACCTCGCCGATCCCGCCCATTGCGCCCTCGCCACGGTGAGCGTGGTGGAAGGCGCGCTGCGCCTGCGGGTCACCGGCCTTTCCGCCTTCGCCGCGGGGGCGTTCGCGCGGGGGAAGGCCCGCGTCGCATCGGGCGCCTGCGCGGGCTTCGTCACCGAGGTGAAGGCCCATCTCGCCGACGCCGAAGGGGTGGTGCTGCGCCTGTGGCAGCGCCCGCCCTTCGAGATGGCGGAAGGCGACACCCTCGCCCTCACGGCGGGCTGCGACAAGCGCTTCACCACCTGCCGCGACCGCTTCGCAAACGCAGTGAATTTCCGCGGGTTCCCGCACATGCCGGGCAACGATTTCATCATCACCGTCGCCATCCCCGGCGAGGGCGGCTACGACGGGAGCCTCATGGAATGAGCGCGCGTCTCACCCGGCCCGCCATCCTCGCCGAGGCGCGGTCCTGGATCGGCACGCCCTATCTGCACCGCGCCTCGCTGAAGGGGCACGGGGCGGACTGCCTCGGCCTCGTGCGCGGGGTGTGGCGGACCCTCGTCGGCCCCGAGCCGGAGGCGCTTCCGCCCTATGCGCCCGACTGGGCCGAGGCGGGCCAGCGCGAGACGCTGGCGGACACCGCCCGGCGCTGCCTTATGCCGGTTCCCGTCGAGGCGGCGCGGCCCGGCGACGTGCTGCTGTTCCGCTTCCGCGCGCACCTTCCGGCCAAGCATGCGGCGTTCCTCTCCGAGGGGAGCGTTTCGGAGGACGGACGGATGATCCACGCCTATGACGGGGCGCGGGTATGCGAGAGCCACCTGTCGTCCTGGTGGCGCCGGCGGCTCGCCTTCGCGTTCGCGTTTCCGGGGGTGGACTAAGCGGGGAGAGCAGGGGCGTGCCGGCGCATGCCGGAAGAGCGAAAAAAGGGCCGCCGCTTCTCCCCTCTCCCCTCGCGGGAGAGGGGCTGGGGGTGAGGGGGCTCTCCCTCCGTTTGTCCCCCGCTTCCGGCATGGAGCCACCCCTCACCCCAACCCTCTCCCACAAGGGGAGAGGGGGCACCCCGGTGCTTGCCACTAGGGCACGCCCTCTCCGTCTCACCCCGTCCCCGACGTATCGCGCCCCGCCCCCCAATCCGAAGGACATCCCCATGGCGACCCTGCTTCTCGGCGCGGCCGGCGGCCTCATCGGCGGCGCGCTGTTCGGACCCATCGGCGCGGTGGCGGGGCGGGCGCTGGGGCGCTCGGCGGCGCGGCTGTCGACAGCGCGCTGTTCGGCGGCAACCGCTCGCGGCACGCGGAAGGCCCGCGCCTCACCGACCTCGACGTGATGGCCTCCACCGAGGGCGCGCCGCTGCCGCGCATCTATGGCCGCGCGCGCGTCGCCGGGCAGGTCATCTGGGCGACGAAGCTCAAGGAGGTGAAGAAGGAGGAGACGCAGTCCGCCGGCGGCAAGGGCGGCAGCCTCTCGGCCTCCACCACCACCTACACCTATTACGGCAATTTCGCCGTGGCGCTCTGCGAGGGGCCGGTCTCGCGCATCGGCCGCATCTGGGCGGACGGCAAGCTGCTCGACACCCGCCGCCTGCACCTCTCCTTCCATCTCGGCGGCGAGGACGAGGCGCCCGATCCGTGGATCGCGGCGAAGCAGGGGGAGGCCGGAACGCCGGCCTATCGCGGCGTCGCCCATGTGGTGTTCCAGAACCTGGAGCTGACCGACTACGGCAATCGCCTGCCGCAGATCACCGTGGAGGTGGAGCGCGCGGTGGGCGCCCTGGAGCGGCAGGTGAAGGCGGTGACGCTGATCCCCGGCGCCACCGAGTTCGGCTACGACACGCGCAACATCCGGCAGGTCTATGGCGAGGCGAGCTATGGCCCGGAGAACCGCCATGTCACCACCTTCTTCAGCGATTTCGAGGCCTCCCTCGACCAGCTGCTCGGCGCCTGCCCGAACCTGGAGCGCGTGTCGCTCGTGGTCTCCTGGTTCGGCGACGACCTGCGCGCCGGAACGTGCCAGGTGCAGCCGAAATGCGAGCGCTTCAACAAGCAGACGGCCCCGGCGCAATGGAGCGTCGCCGGGCAGACGCGCTTCTCCGCCCCCGCCGTCTCCCAATATGAGGGGCGGGCGGCCTATGGCGGCTCGCCGTCCGACGACAGCGTGGTGCGCGCCATCCAGCGGATGACGGAGGCGGGGCTGAAGGTCACCCTCAACCCCTTCCTCATGATGGACATCCCCGCCGGCAACGCGCTGGCCGATCCGTGGACGGGCGCGGCCTTCCAGCCGGCCCATCCCTGGCGCGGGCGCATCGTGTGCGATCCGGCGCCGGGGCGGCCGGGAACGGTGGAGGGCACGCCCGCCTGCCGGACACAGGTCGAGGCCCTGTTCGGGGTCGCGGCGCCCGACGACTTCACCCGGCTCGGCGGCCTCGTGCTCTATCACGGGCCAGGCGAATGGAGCCTGCGCCGCATGGTGCTCCACTATGCCCATCTCGCCGTGGCGGCGGGGGGCGTGGAGGCGATCCTCATCGGCTCGGAACTCGCCGCGCTCACACGCCTCAGGGACGAGACCGGCGCCTTCCCGGCGGCCGAGGCGCTCGCGCAGCTCGCAGCCGACGTGAAGGCGGTGGTGGGGGAGGCAACCCGCGTGTCCTACGCCGCCGACTGGACCGAATACGGCGCGCAGGCGATGGCCGATGGCGACGTGCGCTTTCCCCTCGATGCGGTGTGGAGCGCCCCCGCCGTGGATTTCGTCGGCATCGACTGGTACCCGCCGCTCGCCGACTGGCGCGACGGCGCCGCCCACCTCGATGCGGCGCTGGCGCAGGACATTCACGACCGCGCCTATCTGAAGGCCAATCTGCGCGGCGGCGAGGCCTTCGACTGGTTCTATGCGGACGATGCCGCCCGCGCCGCGCAGGACCGCACCCCCATCACCGACGGTGCCCATGGCGAGCCATGGGTGTATCGGCAGAAGGACCTGTGGTCGTGGTGGGCGAATGCGCATCACGAGCGCATCGGCGGCACGCGCCTGTCGCTGCCGACCGCCTTCGTGCCCGGCGGCAAGCCGATCCGCCTGATGGAGGCGGGCTGTCCCGCCGTGGACAAGGGCGCCAACCGGCCGAGCGCCTTCCCCGATGCCAAGTCCGCCGAGACCGCCCTGCCGCCCTTCTCTTCCGGCGCGCGGGACGATCTCATCCAGCGCCGGGCCATCGAGGCGGTGCTCGCCACCTTCGATCCCGGTGCCGGCGCGAGCACGACCGACAATCCGCCCGCGAGCCTCTACGAGGGCCGCATGGTGGAGGCCGGCTGCGTGTTCCTGTGGACCTGGGACGCGCGGCCCTATCCGCAGTTTCCCGTGGCCGCCGACGTGTGGGCGGACGGGGCCAACTGGGCCACCGGCCACTGGCTCACCGGCCGCCTCGGTGGCGCGCCGCTGGATGGCCTGGTGGCGACGTTGTGCGCCGATTTCGGCGTGCCCGACGTGGTCAGCCGCGACCTTTCCGGCGCGGTGGAGGGCTATGTGGTGGAGCAGCCCATGCCGGCCCGCGCGGCGCTGGAGCCGCTCGCCCGCGCCTTCGCCTTCGAGGCGGGGGAGGAGGATGGCCACATGGTCTTCCGCCCGCGCGGGACCGGCGCGGTGACCGACATCGGCGTGGACGATCTCGTCCGCTCCGACGACGGCCCGCTGGTCGCGGTGACGCGGGCGCAGGAGAGCGAGCTGCCGCTCCAGGTGAGCGTCGGCTACGTGGACGGACTGAAGGACTATCGCCGCGCCACGGTGTCCTCGCGCCGCCTCGCCGGTGCGAGCCGACATGTGACGCAGGCCGACCTCGCCGTGGTCGCCTCCGACGCGGTGATGGTGCGCGCCGCCGACGTGTGGCTGCAGGACCTGTGGGCGGGGCGCGAGACGGTGAGCTTCGCCCTGCCGCCGTCGCGCCTCGTGCTGGTGCCCGGCGACCTCGTGCGCCTCGCCCTCGACGGGCGGGAGCGGCTGCTGGAGATTACCCGCGTGGAGGAGGCGGAGGCCCTCTCCGTCAGCGCCCGATCGGTGGAGCCGGAGGTGTTCGACGCGGCCCTCGCCGAGGCCTCCGATGGTTCCGTCGCCTTGCCCGGCGCCTCCGGTCCTCCGGCGGTGATGGTGCTGGACCTGCCGGCCCTGTCGGAGGTGGAGCCTGTGCCGCTCCAGTACCTGGCGGCGGCGACGCCCTGGCCCGGCACCCTCGCCATCTGGCGCTCCAGCGATGGGGCGAGCTTCGACGTGGTGGCGCCGGTCACCGCCTCCGCCACCTTCGGCACGCTGCTCTCGGCGCTGTCGCCGGGGCCGCTGTGGCGGTTCGACCGGCAGACCACGCTGGACGTGGCGCTGCAATCCTCGCTGCTGGTCTCGGCGAGCGAACAGGAGGTGCTGGGCGGCGCCAACCTCCTCGCCCTGGTGGCGGAGGGGCGGCCGCTGGAGGTCATCGCCTTCACTGAGGCGGAGCTCATCGACGCCGCCACCTTCCGCCTCTCCGGCCTGCTGCGCGGCCTCGCCGGCACCGAGGCGGCGGGGGCCGCCGACTGGCCCGCCGGCACGCGCTGCGTGCGGCTCGACGGCACGCTGGTGGCGGTGGCGAGCGGCCTCTCGGCGCTGGGACGGTCCTATGTCTACCGTGTCGGCTCGGCGCGGGACGACCATGGCGCGGAGGACATCACGCAAGTCTCCGCCACCGTGGCCGCCACCGCCCTGCGCCCGCTCTCGCCGGTGCATGTGCGGGCGCGCCGGACGGGGGCGGGGATCGCCCTCTCCTTCATCCGCCGGACCCGGCTGAGCGGCGACGGATGGGAGGCGCTCGAAGTGCCCCTCGGCGAGGCGAGCGAGGCCTATCGCGTGGAGATCCTCTCCGGCGCGAGCGTGGTGCGCAGCTTCGATGTCACGGTGCCCGAGGCGCTCTACGCGGCGGCCGACGAGATCGCCGATTTCGGCGGGCCGCAGGCGACGCTCGCGGTCCGCGTGGCGCAGCTCTCCGCCACCGTGGGGGCGGGGGAGGCGAAGACGGCGATCCTCGCCGTCTGACCCCTCGGCCTCCAGGAACAGGAGGCGTCATCCGCCGCGCTCCTCCTGCACGCGAGCCGGCAGGTGCTGCTGCGTCATGCAACTTGTGCCGGGGTGGTGGCGGAGCTAAGCCTTGGCTTGGAGGGCGATTCACCGGGCGAATGGATTCAACCTGCTCGGGGAATGGTCCTCTAACTCTAAGATGGACGCGTTATCCGACCAGCTTGCGACTCAAGCCGGTCGGCGCGCTCCAGCGGAGGGGCGTGACGTGGCGAGATGGGCGGGGGTGGGGCGCGCCGTGCCGCGCGTGCTGGTGCGGTTTCCGGTTCCTGTCCTCCTCGCCGTGGCCGCGCTGGCGGTGCATTTCGCCACGTCCTATTTGGTGCTGAAGTTGGCGGCGCGGCTGCCCGCTTTGGCCGAGATTGTCCCACGCATTGCGACCATCGCGGGGGTCGGCGCCCTCTTCGCCACCGCCGCGGCGCTCTTCGCCGAAGGCCGGGGCTGGTCGGCTCTCGGCCGCCACCTCTTCACCGCGCTCGTCGCCGCCTCGTTCATGGCGCTGGCGGCGTTTCCGGCGGTGACGCACTCCTCGTTGTCGCTCCTCCTGATCGCCGGCGCCTGCGCCGTGCTGCTCGCCCCCTCCGGCTTCGCACAAGGGCAGGCCGCCGCCTTCTGGCGACACGGCGCGCGCACCGTAAGCGGGGCCGGCACGGCCCTCCTCGGCGCGGCCGTGCTGGTCATCGGCATCATGCTGGTGGAAGGCGCGGTGCGGGTGTTGTTCGCCGTGGGGCCGATGGGATTCGCTCCGTCGTGGGCGACCACCTATGTGATGCCGGTGGCCTTCGGCCTCGTCGCCCCGGTGATCTGGCTGAGCCAGATTCCCCTGCCAGGAGAGGGCGATCCTTCTCCCTTCGTCGAGGTCAGCGCACCGCTCACTGTGGCGCGGTGGGTGATGGTGCCGCTGCTCTTCGTCTTCGGCGCGGTGCTCATCGCCTACGCCACGCGCATCGCCTGGCAGGGGGCGGTGCCCGTGGGCCAGATCGGCCGCTACGTGCCGATCTTCGGCGCCATCGGCACGGCGGTGTTCATGATGCTCCAGCACGAGCGCGGCAAGGGCCGCAGGCTCGTGGACCTGTTCTGCGCGGCGTGGTTCCCGCTGCTGGTGGTGCCCTTGGTCCTGCTCGGCGCGGCCCTGTGGCTGCGCATCGAGCCGCTGGGCTTCACCGCCCAGCGCGGGCACCTGCTGCTGGTGGCGGCATGGCTCGCGCTGATCACGTTTGTCTTTGCGCCAAGGCTGGGCCGGGGCGACCTGCGCCTCATCCCCGGCGTGCTGCTGGTGCTATGCCTCGCCTTTGCGGCGGGGCCCTTCGGCATGACGGCCCTCGCCAACCGCGACCAGGCACACCGGCTCACGGCGCTGCTCGCCTCCGCCGGCGCGGTGGAAAACGGACGGCTGGTGCCGGAGTCGGCCGGCAAGCTCGACATGACGCAGCGGGCGCAGGCGCAGTCCATCATCCGCTATCTCGGCCGGCACGACGGGTTCTCAGCCCTCGCGCCGCTGTTCGCCGGCCGCGACGATGATCCCTTCCGCCAGAAGCAGCACCCGGGCCTTGCGGCCATCGAGATGAAGATCACCGGCTTCCCGCGCGATATGGGCCGTGCCGAGGCGGCGCCCGATCCGCGCCTCTCCGTCTCGGTGAAGACCGGCCCGGCCCTCATCGCCGAGGCCGGCGGGGTGCGCGTGCTGGGGCCGTTCATGGTGGGCTTCGGCAGGCGCCAGCAGGTGAGCACGATCGAGGGCATCACCACCAGCGTCGAAGACAACATGGTGCAGGTGGATGCCGCGGACGGCCGCAGCGCGCAAATCGACCTCGCCAGCGCCATCCAGGCGCGGGAAAAGGAGGCGGTGGGCCGCCCGCCCCGCCTCGATAGCCCGGTGCGGATCGATGTGCCGTTCGGCCGCGGCCGCGTCGGCGTGGTGCTCCAGGGCGCGACCCTCTCGGTCAGCGCCACCGCGACCACCGTGCGCGGCGGCACCTATTTCCTGGTCCTCAGCCCCGCCGGCTGACCTTTCGCTTCATCCCCTGACGGGTGTCTCCGGGCCGGCCTGATGCCGGCGCCGGCGGATGCCGCATGCCTGCTGCGCGACACGCACCACCGGGGCGGGGCGAGGGCGGAGGCGCGCCTTTCAAGTCCATCCCCGAGGTTCCGAAAATGCCCGACCAGTCGGCCAACCTGGCGCTGCCCTATATGGCGGCGGCCCAGGCGCAGAAGCACGTCACCCACAACGAGGCGATCCGCCGCCTCGATGCCTTCGTCCAGCTGGTGCTGGAGAGCGCCAGCGCCACCGCCCCTCCGGCCTCCCCGCCCGAGGGCGGGCGCTGGTTCGTGCCGGCGGGCGCGAGCGGCGTTTTCGCCGGCCATGCGGGCCGCATCGCCGCCCATGAGGCCGGGGTGTTCGATTTCCTTCCCGTGGCCGCCGGCTTCCTTGCCTTCATCCGCGACGAGGGGCGGCTCGCCCTGTTCGACGGCGGCGCCTGGGTGTCGCCGCTCGCGGCGAGCCCGCATGGCGGGGGCATCGAGGCGCGGGTCGCGGAGGAGGACGTGGTCCTCTCCGGCGCCTATGCGGAGACCAGCCTTGCCATCCCCAACCGGGCGATCGTGCTCGGCGTCTCCACCCGCACCCTGGTCGCGGTGACGGGCGCCACATCCTACGACTGCGGCATCTCTGGCGAGGCCGCGAAGTTCGGCGGCAGCCTCGGCGCCGCGGCGGGCTCCACCAACATGGGCGTGATCGGCCCGGCCGCCTTCTACGCGCCGACGCCCGTCCGCCTCACCGCCAACGGCGGCAGCTTCACCGGCGGCACGGTGCGCGTGGCCCTGCACCTTCTCCTCTGCGCCGTTCCGGGCGCCTGAGCCTTCCACACCGGAGCACCCTCCATGCCCTACGATCCCGCGCGCGACCCCCTGAAGGGGCTCGCGTCCTCCCTGTCGTCCCCGGCGCGGCAGCTGCGCCTCGTCGTTCCCTCCGACACCCAGGATCTCGACCCCTACGCCAAGGCGCTGTGGGTCTATGTCGCCGCCTCGGTCGCCGGCGGCGTCGCCAGCATCCGCATCACCCCCGTGGGCGCCGCCGACGGTGACTTCGTGACCCTCTACGCTCCACCCGGCCTGCTGCCGCTGCCGCCCTGCCAGGTCCGCCGCGTCTGGGCGACCGGCAGCACCGCCACGGGCCTCAGCGTCTTCGCCCTCGCCGATCGCTGAGCCCGCAGGCCAGCCCGCTCCCCCTTCACCGCTCCCCCTTCACCGCTGCGCCGGCCCCGACCGCCCCGATCCCCGGGGCGGCGAGGGCGGCGCCGTGTCTTCCGCAACCGAGCAAACAGAGAGGTTTCCGACATGGAACTCAGTCTCGGCGTGTCGCTCTGCGGGGTGCCCTGCACCTGCATCTGCACGCCCCAGATTCCGCCCGGCTACGCCGTCCTCATCGACGACGACGGACAACTGGTCCTCGACGATGACGGGCAGTTGATCCTCGTCCCCAACTACTATTTCAATTGAGGAAACCATGACGAAATACTATCGCGACTTCAAATCTTCTTCCCTGCGCAAGCTTCAGGAAACCTTCAGCGGCGCCTCCGGCAAGCGGCCGGCCAATCCCGCGTCCCCGGCGACCATCACGCTGAGCGCGCCGACGGCCTCCGGCAGCGGCACGTCGCAGATCACCAGCAAGGTGGATCATTTCCTGCCGAGCGGAAATTTTTCCGTCTACAACGGCGCCAGCTGGACCACTTTTTTCAACACCGGCGTCCAGTATTATCAGCCGAACGCCTCGAATACCGACAAAGTCAACATGGCCACGCTGGCCTTTCGCTATGAAGGCTCGAAGTTCGAGCTGATGGCGCGCTCGTCGGACAGCTGGACCATCTTCGCCGACGGCGAGCTGGTGATTGATTCGCCGATCCAGATCCCGCCTGCGGCCGGGTATGCGGTGGTGCGCCTGACCGTTGATTTCGGCACGCGCGCGGTGCGCAACATCGTCTGCTACGGCATCACCTTCGGCTTCGCCGGGGTCTCCGTCGGACCCACCGACAGCATCGCGCCCATCGACCTTGCGCCGCAGGTGAAGATCGCGACGATGAGCGACAGCTACGGGCAGGGCACCTCGTCCAACGCCAACGGCGGACCGTTCGCGGAAGCCGCGCTGGCGCTCGTGAGCAAGGCCGAATTCCCGCTGCTCTCGTTCTCCGCGGGGGGCGGAAGCGGCTACATCACCGGCGGCACGGGCGGAAACGCCTTTCTGGCCCGGGTGCCCAACATCGTCGTCGGGAGCCCGGACCTGGTGATCGTCGCGGGCGGCATCAACGACAGCACGACGGGTCTTGCGGCCGGCGTGAGCGGGGTGCTGTCCTCGATCCGCACGGCACTGCCCAACGCGGTCATCGCCACGGTCGGCGTGTGGACGCCCAGCACCTCCTACTACGGATCGGGCCTGGCGAAGCACGACATCATTCTCCCCGTCCTCCAGACCATCTCCGGACCCTGGATCGACGTCGACGTGACGCGCGGCGCCTGGACCAACAGCGCCGGCGGAACCGGGCGTGTCGGACCCGCGCCCTGGGTCACCGGCTCCGGCAAGGTGGGCACCACCACCGGCACCGGCAACGCCGATTTCAATACCTCGGCCGATGGCGTGCACCCCTATTCGCCGGATGGCCACGACTACCTCGCCGGCCACCTCTACAGCGCCCTGAGGGCCGGTCTCCTCGACCTGTGACGCCTGCCGGCGGCCAATGCCGCCGCCTGGTTCCATCCTCCGCCCGGCGCGCCTGCGCGCCGGGCTTCGCCGTCGCTCGACGGCCGGCCTCACGCCATAGAGGAAGCGATGAAGGACAATTTCGCCCGGGCGCTCTCGCTCGTGCTGGTGCATGAGGGCGGCTATTCCAACCATCCCGCGGACCCCGGCGGCCCGACCATGAAGGGGATCATCCAGCGCGTGTATGACGGCTATCGCCGCTCCCGCGGCCTTGCGCTGCGCCCGGTCCGGGAGATCACGCAGGCGGAGCTCGAGGAGATCTACCGCCGCCAGTACTGGGACGCGGTGCGTGCCGACGACTTGCCGCCGGGCATCGACTACGTGGTGTTCGACGGCGCGGTGAATTCGGGCCCCGCCCAGTCCGCCAAGTGGCTCCAGCGCGCCCTCGGGCTTCCCGCCGACGGCCAGGTGGGCGAGGTGACGCTGGCGGCGGCCCGCGCCCCCGCTTCCTCCGGCCGGCTCGTGGACGACATCTGCGACCGCCGCCTCGCCATGCTGAAGGCGCTGTCCACCTGGCCGGTCTTCGGCCGCGGCTGGGCCCGGCGCGTCGCCGACGTGCGCAAGGCCGGCAAGGCGTGGACCGCCGGGGCGCGGCCGGCAACCCCGGTGCCCGTGGCGGCGACCGGCGACGGGGAGGGGGCGAAGGCGCCCGTGTCCAGCGCCCGGCCGGCCCCCAGCCGGCGAAGGGCGCCGGCGCGGTGGCCGGGGGCCTTGCCGCCTCCACCGTCGCCGAGGCGGCGCGGCAGATCGAGCCCTTCGCCGCCGGTTCCTCGACCCTCGCCGCCGTGTTCACCACCCTCACGCTGGCCGGCCTCGCCCTCAGCCTCGGCGGCCTTGCTTACGTCTGGTGGAGCACCCGGGCCGATGCGCGCCGCGCCGCGGTGCTCGACCTTCTGCCCGCTGAGGGCGGCCAGACGGAGGGCGCGGCGTGACGACGCTCCTGCACGTGCTCGGCTACGTGATCCCCTGGTGGATCTGGGGCCTCTTCGGCCTCGCCGCCGTCGTGCTGCTCGCCCGGTTCGCCGGGGTGCGGGCGGCGCTGGCGGCGGGTGCCGCCCTTGTCCTCGCGCTTGCCCAGCGCCGGGGCGCCCAGCGGGGCTACGCCCATGCCATCGAGGAAGGAGAAGAGAATGCCCGAAAATCCCTGGATGCGGCACGCGGCGCGCGCGATGCTGCCCTTGCTCGCGACGGCGATGCTCGCCGGCTGCGCGACGACGACGGGTTCCGGCGCGACTAAGGTCTATTGCGGCGCGACCGCTCCCGTCCGCTGGTCCGTCGCCGACACCGACGACACCATCCGCCAGGCGAAGGCTCACAATGCCGTGGGCCGCCGCCTGTGCGGCTGGCGCTGAGGGGCGGGGAGCGGCGCCGCGCCGCGTCCCGCATCCGCCACCGGCGCTGACAGGGCCTTGCGCCTCTGTCATTCTTGGTGCTTCTCCCTTAATGGATGCCCAACAGCCGGAGGGGACCCGTGCGCCTTTTGGTGATCGAGGACGATCCCGATCTCAACCGACAGCTCGTCGCCGCCCTGAGCGACGCGGGCTATGCGGTGGATCGTGCCTTCGACGGCGAGGAGGGCCACTATCTCGGCGAGAACGAGCCCTACGACGCCATCGTCCTCGACATCGGCCTGCCGAAGATGGACGGTATCTCCGTGCTGGAGAACTGGCGGCGGGCCGGCAAGACCACGCCGGTGCTGATCCTCACCGCCCGCGACCGCTGGAGCGACAAGGTGCAGGGCTTCGATGCCGGCGCCGACGACTACGTGGCCAAGCCCTTCCACATGGAGGAGGTGCTGGCGCGCCTGCGCGCCTTGCTCCGGCGTGCCACCGGCCATGCCTCGAGCGAGTTCTCCTGCGGGCCGGTCCGGCTCGATACGCGCTCCGGCCGCGTCTCGGTGGACGGCAATCCGGTGAAGCTCACCTCGCACGAATACCGCCTCCTCTCCTACCTCATGCATCATGCCGGGCGGGTGGTTTCGCGCGCCGAGTTGGTGGAGCATCTCTACGACCAGGATTTCGATCGCGATTCCAACACCATCGAGGTATTCGTCGGGCGCCTGCGCAAGAAGCTGGATTGCGACGTGATCCAGACCGTGCGCGGGCTCGGCTATCTGCTCGCCGCGCCCGAAGAGCCGCGCTGACCGGCGGGGAGAGCCCATGAACCCGGCGCCGCGGCCCGCGGAATATTCACCCGGCTCCCTCGCCTTCCGCCTGTTCCTGTCGGCCATGGCCATCACCCTGGTGGTGCTCGTGGCGGTGGGGCTCGTCCTCTCGTCCCTCTACCGGAACGCGGCGGAGCGCGCGTTCGACCGCCGGCTCGACGTCTACCTGAAGACCATCGTCGCCGAGGTGGCCAATGCCGCCGACGAGGCGCTTCCAGATCCGGTCGCCTTGGGCGACCCGCTGTTCGCCTTTCCCAATTCCGGCTGGTACTGGCAGATTTCCCTGGTTTCCAAGGGCGAAACGCGCCGCCGGACCTCGCGGTCGCTGGTGGGCAGCGTGCTGCCCGCGCTCGTGGAGCAGGGCATCACCGCCCGTCCCGGCCTGATGCGCCAGGGCTATGCGCGCGGCCCGCACGGGGAGACCCTGCGCATGGTCGAGCGGGAGGTCGATCTCGGCGCCAACGAGCGCTACGTGGTCTGCGTGGCGGCGGTGGCCTCGGAGCTCGAGGAGGAGATCGCCGCCTTCAACCTTGCCCTGGCGGGCACCCTGGTGGTGCTGGCGGCGGCTTTCCTTCTGGTGGTGCTGGTGCAGGTGCGTTTCGGCCTGAAGCCGCTCTCGCGCATCTCGCAGGTGCTCGCCGACGTGCGCTCCGGCAAGGCGGACCGGCTCGAAGGATCCTATCCCGACGAAATCGTGCCGCTGGTGAAGGAGGTGAACGCCCTCGTCGACGCCAACAAGGAGATCGTGGAGCGCGCCCGTACCCATGTGGGCAACCTCGCCCATGCGCTGAAGACCCCGCTCTCGGTGCTGATGAACGAGGCGGGCACCCGCGACGACCCGCTGGCGGTGAAGGTGCGCGACCAGGCCGGCGTCATGCGCGACCAGGTGGCCCACCATCTGGAGCGCGCCCGCATGGCGGCGCGGGTGTCGGTGGTGGCCAGCGTGTGCGAGGTCACCCCCATCGTCACCTCCCTCGCGCGGACCATGGAGAAGATCCACCGCGGCAAGGATCTCGCCATCGACGTGCGGATCGCCGACGACGTGCATTTCCGCGGCGAGGAGCAGGACCTCGAGGAGATGGTGGGCAACCTGGTGGACAATGCCTGCAAGTGGGCCTCCTCCCGCGTCGAGGTGGAGGTCTGCGTGGGGCGGGCGAGGTCTCTCGGCGACCGCGTCTTCTTCCACATCATCATCGACGACGACGGCCCGGGCCTCGATCCCGCCCGGCGGGTGGACGTGGGCCGGCGCGGCCGCAGGCTGGACGAATCCAAGCCCGGCTCGGGCCTCGGCCTGTCCATCGTGCATGAGCTGGCGCTGCTTTATGGCGGCCGGTTCGAGCTGAGCTCCGCTCCCATCGGCGGGCTGCGCACCGAGATCGTGCTTCCCGCGGCAGCCGCGCCGCCTCCCGCTTCCGCACCGTGATGCCGCAGCGCCAGTGGTGCCGTCGGGCCGACGCCGCTGCGGCTCTGTCGCCACAGGAGCCGCACAAAGTCCTCTTTCCCCTCGCCGCGCCAGCGCCTATGACAGGGCCAGCCTCCTTCTCGCCCCAATTGTTCGCCCGATTCTCGCCTTATTGCAGCTTCCCGCGTGAGACCTGTTCCGATGGCTGTCCGCATGGTGTCCGCCCGCTTGCCCGCTGCCTTGCTGCTCGCTGTGGGGCTCGCGGGCTGTGCCAGCGATGGCGCGTCCGGCGGCCGCTCGCTCACCGCCGCTGCGGCGCTGCCCAGCGCACCGGTGATGAGCGGGACGGTCTCGGGCGGCCTCATCAGCGGCGGGATCGGCAACGGGCTGGACGAGGCGGATCGCCGCCGCGCCTATGACGCCGAGGTATCCGCGCTGGAGACCGGCGGTCCCGGCTACCCGGTCGGGTGGAAGGGCGAGAACGGCGCGCGCGGCACGGTGATCGCCGGCCCGCCCTACAGCCGGCCCGGCTTCCAGAGCTGCCGCGACTATTCCCACACCATCTACATCGACAACCGGCCGCAGATCGCCCGCGGCGCCGCCTGCCGCACGCAGGACGGCCGCTGGCAGGCGGTGAGCTGAGGCACGGCTGTCGCTTGTCGGGGGGGGAGCGGGTGTGCCCGCGGCCTGAGGCCGGGCGGGCGCCTCCTGCTCAATAGGACATGAACAAGGGGACCTTGGCGTCCTCGAGCAGCGACTGGGTGACGCCGCCCAGCACCCATTCGCGCATCCGCGAGTGGTTGAAGGCCCCCATGACGATCAGGTCGGCGCCGATCAGGGTCGCCTGCTCGCGCAGGATGGCGGGGATGCCGTCCGGGCCGACCACCAGGTTCTTCACGCTCACATTCACCCCGTGCCGGGCGAGATGCGGGGCGATCTCGGCGCCGGGCACTTCGTGCGCCAGCTCCTTTTCGCTGCCGATGGCGAGCACTTCCACCGACGCCGCCGACTTCAGGATGTCCATGGCATCGTTAACCGCCCGCGTCGCCCGCGCGCTGCCATCCCATGCCACCAGCACCCGGTGGTGCCGGAACGTGTCGAAGCCCGGCGGCACCACGATGAGCGGGCGGCCGCTCTCGAACAGCAGCGCCTCGATGAGGCCGCGGTCCGCGTTCACCGTGGCCGTCTCCGCGTCGAGCACGGCGAGGTCGTGGACCCGGGCCTGGGCCACGAAGGTGTCCACGAGCTGGCCGTAGCTGAGCTGCGGCGTTTCCACCGACGCGGCGACGCCGGCCGCGGCCGCATCGCCCAGCGCCCGCTGCGCCACGTCCGCCGCGAGCTGCCGCAGGCGGCGGTTGTGCGCGGAGACCAGTCCCGCCGCGACATTGCCGACGAACGTGTTGCCCATCACCACCTTCAGCGAGGCCGCCTGGATCGTGGCGTGGGCGCCCGACTTCTGCGCCAGCGACAGGCCGTAGGCGAGGGCGGACGAGGGCTCGTCGATTCCCTCCTCCGTCATGCCGATGAGTACGCTCTTAATGTTCTGGACCATTGGCCGTTCCTCCGTGGGAAACGCCAATCTAGTACCACGTCTGCGGGTCGCGTTGCGTCAGGTCAACGCGCGATGCCGCACTCATTCCCACAGGTGTATGCGGATGACGGTGCTCGGGCCCGCAAATCGCCGTTTCCCGCCCTCCTCCTCCGACGCTACAAGGAGGCAAGGGGGTGTGCCGATGATCGATGACCTGAACCTGTTCGCCAGCCAGCTCGTGACCTTGTGGGTGGTGCTTGAACCGTTGAGCCATCTCAGCCTGTTCCTCAGCACTACCTCTCACCTCGACCGGAAGGAGCGGCACAAGGCGGCGGCCCTGGGGCTCCTCTTCGCCTTTCTCATCCTGGTGGTGTTCACCCTGATCGGGCGCCTGCTGCTGGAGGCGATGGGCATCTCGGTCCTCGCCTTCCAGATCTCCGGCGGGCTGATCCTGTTCTATTTCTCCATGACCATGATCTTCGGCGATATGACCAGCCACCCGGTCGAGCCCGACGCTGACCGCGGCTTTGCGGCGCTGGCGGTCTATCCCCTGGCGACGCCGATCATCGCCGGACCCGGCGCGATCCTGGCGATGGTCCTGTTCTCGGACAACAATCGCGGCGCCCCGCTGTACCAGCACATCATCACCGTGGTGGCGCTGACGGCGATGATGACCCTGCTGTTCGTGATCTTCTGGCTCGGGGACTACATCTCCAAGGCCATCGGCCAGAGCGGCGCGAGCCTGCTGCGCCGGGTGATGGGGATCCTGCTCGCGGCCTTCTCGGTGAACCTCGTGCTCAATGCCTTCCAGAAATGGCTGGGGCTGCCGGAGATCTGAGGGGCGGCACGCCGCCCGTCTCACCCCGCCAGAACGTCCGTGTCCGGCGCGATTCCCTTGGAGGTGGGCGCGCCGTCGTCCAGGGGCGCGAGATAGTCCAGCACCATGGGCCGGAAGCGCGGCAGGCCCTTGTAGCTGGCGATGTCGGGGTGGAGGTCGCGCAGCACGCGATGCAGCCGGCGCCGCCATTTCGGCACCTTCGCGATGTCGGCGACGCTGGTGAGATAGCAGCGGATGCCGAACAGGATCGCTCCGGAGCGCGGCAGTCGGAACAGCGTCTGAAGTTCCACCCGCAGGTGCGCCTTCTCGGCCACGTTCTCCGGGGTGACGCTCGCCTTGTCCGGTCCCCACACGGGGTAATTCTCCGGCGAGGTGTCGAGGCGCGGATTGATGGTCATGGTCCAGTTCAGCCGCCGCACCGGCTGGCCGTACTGGAGGCGCAGCAGATACTTCAGCGCCCGGTCGAACACGCCCTTTTCGTGGGCCAGCGGCACCGGACCGTGCCATTCGTGGAAGCTCATGCCGATGTCGAATTCCAGCGACCAGTCGGCCTGGGTGGTCACCATCCCGCCGTCCACGTAGAGGTTGTCGTCCCGCTGGTCCTGCAGGGTGAAGTCGCCCTGCGCCTGCCGGGTGATGTACTCGAAGGGCGGGCAGGGCAGGGTTTCCACCTTGCCGAAGGTGAAGCTCTGCTGGATGCCGAGCGGCCGGTTGACCCAGGTCCACAGGTCCCCGGCCTTGGCCAGGGAGAAGTGCTCGGGATAATCCGCCGCCATGCTCTCCATGATGAGCTCGAGGGTGTCCCACTCGGCGGCCATCATGTGCGGCAGAACCTGGCAGCGCTTGGGGTCCTCCTTCAGCACCCGCTCGCGCTCGCGGCACTCGGCGATGTAGTGCTCGTCGATGTCGAAGGTGGCACGGAAGGCGGCGGTCGGGCCGCCGCGCACGTGCGGCTCGATGTTCACCGAGTACATGTACTCGTCCTCGGGGAACGGGAACGGGAAGCGCAGGATGTCCTCCGGCGACTTCCTGTAGGTGAAGGTGTCGCGGAAGGTTTCGGCGGGCTTGAACTGAAGGGTCATATTCTTCCTCCCACGGGTCAGAGGTCGAGCACGAGGCGCGGCCCGCGGGCGCGGGACACGCAGGTCATGATCAGCTTGCCGCTGGCCTTCTCCTCGGCCGAGAGGAAGTCGTCGCGATGGTCCGCCTCGCCCTCGATCACGGGCGTGGCGCACTCGCCGCAGGCGCCGCCCCGGCACAGGCAGGGCGCGGCGACGCCGGCCGCCTCGATGGCCTCCAGCAGGCTCTGGGTCTCGCCGACCTCCACCTCGATCCCCGATTTCTTCAGGACGGCGCGGAAGGGCAGGCCGGAGACGTCGCCGCCGAAGCTCTCCTTGTGGATCTTGCCCTTCGGCCAGCCGAGCCCGGCGGCGGTGCCGGTCACCGCATCCATCAGGCTGTGCGGCCCGCAGACATAGAGGTGCGTGCCGAGCGGCTGGCGCGCCAGCAGCCCGGCGAGGTCGAAGGCGGCGCGGCCGCCTGAATGCACCCGGATCTCCTCGGCCGCCGCATAGGGGGCGAGGAGACGCTCGAACACCGGGGCTTCCTCGCCGGTGGCGAGCTGGTGCAGCTCGAATCGGGCGCCGCGCGCCTTCAGCTCCGGCAGGAAGGAGAGGAGCGGCGTGATGCCGATGCCGCCGCCGACCAGAAGGTGCTTCCTCGCCGTGGCGGCGAGGGAGAAGAGGCTGATGGGGTTCGCCATCTCCAGCACGTCGCCGGGGACGACGCTGCGATGGAGAAAGGACGAGCCGCCGCGGGACTGGGCCACGAGCCGCACGATGATGTCGTAGCGGGTGCGCTCGGTGGGCGGCGTGACCAGGGAATAGGCATTTTTCATCACCCGCGCGCCGTCGCGCAGGGTGAGCATCACGTGGCCGCCCGCCGGCGGGGTGGGGAACTGGCCGCCGTGCGCCGGCTCGAACGAGAAGCGCTTGAGGCTCGGCGCGAGTTCCTCGATCTCGCGGACCCGCACATGCAGGGGTTCTCCGGCGGTCATCGATAGAGCTCCTCGGCCGCAGGCACCTCGCCCGGCACTTCGGCGTCGATCTGGACGCCCATGAAGGCGGCGAGCCGCCGCGAGAAATGATCGCGCACGAACAGCGCGGCGCCACATCCGGTGCAGGTGACGATGGAGGTGGTGACCTTCTCCATCACCTCCCGGCAGTGGACGCAGAAAATGCGCCGGGCCTTGGGCCCCACATGGGCAAAGCCCATCTCCTGGCGGCTCAGGCCCGCCCTCTCGCCCATGCCATAGGCATCCCACAAGAAGGGCTCCGGGCCGACCGCATAGAAGCGCAGGCCCATGGTCTCGCGGGCGAGGCGCTCCTCCAGCGCCGAGAACAGATGCGGGGTGGAGCGGAAGGTGCGCACCGCGCCCGCCGCTTCCTCCATCATCGGCGCGCCCGGCACCGCGCTCCTGCGGGCCACCGTCCACACCTCGAAGGCGGAGGGGGTGACCCCCTCCGCCAGCGCCTCGGGCGGGACCTCGGCGCCGTCCACGACCATCAGATGATGCCGGCCCGCCGGGTCCGGCGCGATCGGCTGGTAGCTGGGACGGCTCTTGATGCCTTGATCGCTCATCTCGTCTCCGCTCAGTAGACCGCCAGCATGCGGGCCACGATGATCACCACCGCGCCGCCCGCAAGCGCGAGATAGGGCAGCATCCCCGCCTTCACGCCGGCGCCCGGCTCGGCCTTCAGGTGCATGTCCTCCATCATCGCCGCCGGGAACCGGCCCTTGTCCGTCACGTAGTGGCGGAACAGGAACACCGGGATGATGGCCGCCGAGACCACGAGGCCGGTGACCAGCGTGCCCGCGCCCCAGATGTCCGCCCCCATGCCGAGCAGGAACAGGTTCACGAAGGCAAGCACCGTGCCCATGCCGATCAGCCAGGTGGGCGCCTTGAAGGGGCGTTCCCAGCCCGGCCGGTCGATGCGGTGCATCCAGGCGGCGTTGAGGTTGAGGAAGTTGAACAGGATGTAGCAGACGTTGGAGATGGCGAGGATGAACACGTAGTCCGACATCATCAGCAGGATGAGGTTGAAGCCGAGGTCGGTCCACATGGCCTTGGTGGGCGCGCCGTTCTCGTTCACGTGGCTGAGGTACTTGGGCAGCCAGCCGTCCACCGACGCCTGGTAGAGCGTGCGCGAGGAACCGGCCATGGAGGTGATGATGGCGAGCATGAGCGCCAGGATCAGCATCACCACGATCACGTTGTGGACGATGGGGCCGCCCTTGATCATGTCGGCCATGGCGCTGGCGACGCCCATGCCGGAATAGATGTCGGCGGAGAGGATGCCGTCATACACCGCCGGCGTGGTCACCGTCCCGGAGGCATCCACCACCGCCGGTGTCACCAGCTGGCCGAGGCCGAGCACGCCCTGGAACGAGATGGGCACGATGGTGAACACGAAGATGCACAAAAGGCCGGAATACAGGATCGCCTTGAAGGTGTCGGTCTTCGGGTCCTTGAACTCGCGCGTGTAGCAGACCGCGGTCTCGAAGCCGTAGGTGGACCAGGCGGCGATGAACAGGCCGCCGGCCATGAGAGTGATGCCGGCCATGTTCCAGGAACCGGCGATCACCTTGCCCGCCTCGTCCTTGGCCAGCGGCGCGAACGGGCCGAGATTGGCCGCGAGCACGTCGCCGGTGACCAGCGGCACGAGGCCGATGAGCACCAGCGGCAGCAGCGCCACCACGCCCAGGATCACCTGCACCTTGGCGGTCTGGCTGATGCCGCGATGCTGGATGGCGAAGGCCACCAGCAGCAGGGCCGCGCCGAGGAAGAAGGTTGCGTTCAGGCGCAGCGCGAGGCCGGTCTTGAGCCAGCCGAGGTCCACCAGCGTGAGCTGCCAGGTGTTGATGGCGGCATCCGCCGGAAACAGGATGGACAGCACGTAGCCCGCCGCGAGCCCCGAGCCGATGGACAAGACCGGCGACCAGGCCAGCCAGTTGCACCACACGGAGAAGGGCGCGAGCAGCTTGCCGTAGCGCACCCAGGCGATGGCGCCGTACACCGAGGCGCCGCCCGACTTGTGCGGGAACAGGCCGGCGATCTCCGCATAGGAGAAGGCCTGGATGAAGCCGAAGATGATGGACACGATCCACACGAACCAGGCCGGCGCGCCCACCGTGGCGCCGATGGCGCCGATGGAGAAGAGCACGAGCGCGGGCACGCCGCTCGCGATCCAGAACGCGCCGGTCCAGCTGATCTTGCGTTGAAGCGTGCCGGCCTCGGGCGCGGCGACAGCCTCGGTGGTTGCTGCGATGCTCATGGTTTTCCCCTCGATTATGGCGGGGAGTTTCTCCACACGAAAATTTATTGTCAATGAAGATATACATGTGCCGTAACGGCATTTCGAGATGAATTTTTAGACGATACTCTGCACAATTGTTGTTCAATTGAATTTCATGCAAACAAGATCGGCGCCAGGCGAGATGTCGCCTAGCGTTTGCTGGGCCAATGCCTTGACTTTACCGTTTCGGATCGCCGCCGCGCGCGAGCTCTACCGTCAGGCACGCACCCGCGTCTTCTGCGGATCGAAATGGGGAAGGGCACGATTTCCGCGGCGATGCGCTTTCTTTGCCCATCCAGCTTGCCGACCTCCACCTGGGTGCCGATCGCCGCGTGGGCCACGTCGATGCGGGCCAGCGCAATCTGTGCCCTCAGGATGGGCGAATGGGTGGCCGAGGTGACGACGCCCACCTGCGCCCGGCCCATATGGATCGGATCGCCATGGCCCACGGCGTCGTTGTCCTTCACCTTCAGGCCCACGAGCGTCTTCGCCGGATTGGCCTTGCGCCGGGCGAGCGCCGCCTTCCCCACGAAATCCTCCGCCTTCTCCGCAACCGTGAAGCCGATGCCGGCCTCGTACGGGTCGGTCTGGTCGCAGAAGTCGTAGCCGGCGAAGACCAGCCCGGCCTCGATGCGCAGCATGTCGAGGGCGGACAGGCCGAGCGGCTTCATGCCCCTGGGCGCGCCCGCCGCCCACACGGCGTCGAACGTGGCGCCGGCATCCTTGGGATGGCACCAGATCTCGTAGCCGAGTTCCCCCGTATAGCCGGTGCGCGAGACCACGACCGCCGGCCCCATGGGGCCGCCGAGGCGCGCCACCGCGAAGCGGAACCATTTCAGCTCGGCGATGGAGGGCTGCGTCGGCCCGGTCCAGATCACCTGCGCGAGGATCTCCCGCGACAGCGGCCCCTGCACGGCGATGTTGTGCAACTGGTCCGTGGACGAGCGGACAAAGGCCTTCAGGCCCCATTCGTGCGCCTTGCCGCGCAGCCAGGCGCCGGTGAACTCCTCGCCGCACACCACCCGGAAGTTGGCGGGGGCGAGCCGGAAGATGGTGGCGTCGTCGAGCATGCCCCCATGCTCATAGGTCAGCGCCGTGTAGACCACCTGGCCCACCGCCAGCTTGCGCATGTCCCGCGTCACCGTGCGCTGGAGGAGGAGCTCCGCATCCGGCCCGGTCACCTCGAACTTGCGCAGCGGCGACAGGTCCATGATCGCCGCCTTCTCGCGGCAGGCCCAGTATTCGGCGATGGGCCCCTCGCCGGTGAAGCAGGTGGGCAGCCAGAAGCCGCGATACTCGACGAAATTGCGGGTCAGCTGCGACAGGCGCGGCTGGAAGGCGCTCTCGCGCGTCAGGCGCGGCTCGGCGTCGGCACTCATGCGGAACGCGATCCCCTTGGAGAAGGCCTCGGCGGCGTCGTAGACCCGCACGTGGATGTCGGTGGGCTCCCAGCCGTTGGCCGGATCGATGTCGTCGGCGCAGGACGAGGTGGCGCAGACGAGGTCGGTCAGCGCCTTCAAAAGCACGTAGTCGCCGGGCCGCGACCACGGCTCGTCCATGGTGATCGCGTTGGTGTGGTCCACGGCGGTATTGTAGAAGAAGTTGATGGCCGGCCAGCCGGCCCGCGTGCGGATACCGTAAGGCTCCAGCACGGCGTTGAAATTGTCCGAGCAGTTGGCGTGGCCCGGATAGCCTATGTCCTCGTAATATTTGGCCGAGCAGGCGAGGGCGAAGGTGTCGTGCCGGCCCACCGTGTCGCGGATCACCTCCACCAGCGGGACCTGCCGCTCGTCGTAATATTTCGAGTGCAGTCCCGGCCCCGGATAGGCGGCGCCCATGAGCGTGCGGGTGGTGGTGGCATCGAGGCCGAATTCTTCGCCTTTTTCCAGCGCCACGGCGTCGAAGGCGAGGAAGTCCGAGCACTGGCGGCCGTCCACGTCGATGATCTGGATATAGTCGCCGGCCTTCACGCGAAAGGCGCGGGCCTGCGCGGCCGGCACCCGCAAATCGAGCTTGGTCTCCGCCAGAGGCGGGGGGAGGGGGCGTTCGTTCCCGCTGGCCCGGGTGACGGTGACCACGAGGTCGGTGGGCGCATCCTGCGCATCCGGGGCCATGGGCGCACCGGGCGCGGCGATGACGGCCAGCACGTCCTGCGCCGCCACCAGGCTCACCTCGGTTCCCGCCGGCTGATCCCCAGGCAGAACCTTCGCGCCGGGAGCATCCTCGCACCCGACGCCGCGCGCCGGCAGGAGGCGCGCCACCTCGGCGGCCGCCTCGCCTCCCAGCTTCAGACTTTCCGCAAGGCTGCCCGCCGCCGCACCTTGCAGCCCAAGCGCCTCCGCCGGGTCGGCTCCGACCGCGAACACGAGCGCCGGCTGCAGCCCTTCCGGGTCGAGGATGGTGATGCCATCCCCGGCTCCGAGCCGGATCGCTGCACAGCTGCCGCCCCGCACCACCACCCGCTCGCGCGGGACAAGGGGGCTGCGGGAGGAGCCGGGCGGCAGGAGGGAAAAGTCCATTCAGCCCTCTTCCATCGGGGTCGCGAGCAGCCGGTAGCTGCCACGGTAATAGAGCAGCGGGTCGCCGTTGCCTTCGGCATGCAGGTGCACCACGCGCCCGACAAAGATCACATGGTCGCCGCCGTCATAATGGGCGTAGGGCACGCACTCGAAGACCGCATGGGCAGGCACGAGGCGCGGGGCGCCGGACGGGCCGATCTCCCAATGCGTGCCGGAGAACTTGTCCTCGCCGGGACGGGCGAAGCGGTTGGAAATCTCCTGCTGGTGCCCGAGCAGGATGTTGACCGAATAGGCCTTCGCCTTTTCCAGGCGCTTCAGGGAATGCAGCGAACGGGCCATGCAGAACAGGACGAGGGGCGGATCGAGCGAGACGGAGGAAAATGAATTCACCGTCACGCCGATGGGGCCGTCCTCGTCCCGCGCCATCACCACGGCAATGCCGGTGGCAAAACGGCCAAGCGCACTGCGCAATTCGCGCGGATCGAAACGGGCGTCGATATCGATGGTGGTCATGGAAAGAAACTCGCTGAAAAGATGGTCCACGACCCGGACTATAATCCGTCCCGCCGGTGAGCGCCTTAATCACAAATGCCCACCGGCATTAGATTATGTGATGGTCGGGATCAGCCGGCGCGCCGGCCTCAGGCCACCTTGGCCGGCTTGATCTCCGCCAGCAGCTTTTCGGCGAGGGCGCGCTTCTCCTCGTCGTCCATCTTCTTGATCTCGTTGTTCAGCACCCGCTCGTTGATGGACTTGTTCCAGTAGTCCAGCGAGCCGAAGCCGAGCAGCGAGGCCTTGCCCACGAACTGGCGCAGCACCTCGTTGGTGGGGCCCATCACCCATCCGGCCTTGCCGTCGCGCAGGTAGCGCTCGATCTGCAGGGCGGGGCGGAAGCCGGTGCCGCCGGTGGCGTGGAGCATCTTGTCCACCACATGGGCGACGTTCTTCGCCGCCTCGAACTTCACCTGCCACAGCCAGTGCAGCAAGGCGGAGCGGGGCAGGGCGTCCACGTCCTTGTGGATGGACCAGTCGCAATTGTTGGTGACGGAATCCAGCGCCTGCGCCATCTGGAAGTCGAAGGCACGGCAGGAATTGGTATCCATGATCGCCTCGCCCACATAGTCCTGGATGGTGGGGTAGTCGGCGACGCGCATGCCCACGTCATTGTGGGTCTTCCTGGTGGTGTGGCGCTTGGCGATGTCGATGACCGCGAGCGAGATGCCGTTCCAGCAGGCCGACGAGCAGGTGAGGAAGAACGGGTCCACCACCTCGTCGTTGGATTTCGCCCCGTCGCCGATGGGGCCGACGAGGGCGTCCTTCGGCAGGATGGCGTTCTCCACCATGATCGGGCCGGACTGGTTGCCGCGCAGGCCGAGGCCGTCCCACTCGGAGGGATTGGCCTTCACCTCGTCCTTGGTGACGAGGAAGCAGGAGAGGTCCGAATAGTCGCCGGCAAATCCGGGGCTGGTGGTCTGCACGATGTACCAGTCGGCGAAACCGCCGGAAGTGGTCCAGGACGCCTTCTTGGTCACTTTCCAGCCGTCGCCGTGGGCCTCGGCCTTGGACGAGATCGGATACCAGAAGTGCGAGCCGGTCTCCGGGTCCGAATAGGACAGGGTGCCGATGAGCACGTCCCTGTCGAGGCGCTTCAGGATGTCGGTGAGGATGGGGTTGTCGTGGTGCCGCAGCAGCGCGGCAGCGGTGGCGCCGAGGTGCATGGTGTAGCACATGGCGGTGGAGGGGCAGCCGTAGCGGGCGATGGTCTCCACCACCATGGCGGCGCACACGTGGTTCTCGCCGAGGCCGCCGAGTTCCTTCGGCACGTTGAGCGACAGCAGGCCGAGCGTGGCGAGCGCCTCGAAATTCTTGCGGGGATAGATGTAGCTGGCGTCGCTCTCCACCGCATTGGCGCGCAGGGTGGATTCGCACAGGGCGATGAGCTTGCTTTGAAGCGCCTTCTGGGCGGGCGACAGCAGCCATTGGGGATCCCACTCGAAGCCGAGACCCCAGAACTCTTCCTTGCCCCACATCTTCACATCGGCCATGACTTCAAGCTCCGCCTGGGCCGGGGCCCCGACCGGCCCGTCCCGCAGTTGCGATCTCGCTGGGTGGCGACCTGTTCCCCTCAGTGAACTTTTTTGACGCCGTAGAAACACTTTGCCAATGGCTGCGCCGTGTGCAAGCCCATTGATTGAGCGGAGGCGGAGGCGATATCGATCTGAAAATGATCAGACGCTGACGCTGCAAGGGTTGTGGCCGCCTAATTCCGCGCCAGTCGGCGTGCGGTATTTCTTCTAAGGAAAAGTAATTGACAGTGAAGTGCGGCGCCGATCAGGATGTGCCCGTCGCGGCAGGATCGGCAGGCACCGCCTTGCCTCCGCCGCCTCTCATTTCAAGACAGGCCGAGAGCCGCAGAGAGGGGACAGGATGACGAGCGCAACCATCTGGCGCCAATCGATCCTCAACGAGCGCCACAGGGAGCTGGGGTCGAAGCTCGAGGAATCGTGGAACGACATGGCGATTCCCCAGCATTACGCCACCGATCCATACGCGGAGACCGAGGCCGTGCGCACGCGCGCCGGTCTGTTCGATGTGTCGGCGCTCAAGATCATCAACGTCTCGGGCAAGGATGCCCTCGCCTTCCTCAACCAGCTCGTCACCGCCGACATTGCCAAGGTCCCGGCCGGCCGCTCCATGATCTCCTCCATCGTCGATGACGAGGGCGGCCTCATCGACGACGTCCTGATCTATGCGGATGGAGACGGCGCCTACCGTCTCTCCCACGGCGGCGGTGCTCTGGAGGACGCGCTTCCCCTCGTCGCGGAAGGCTTCGACGTGGCCTTCTCCCGCGACAACGACGTGCACATCCTGTCGCTCCAGGGGCCGAAGGCCCTCGACATCCTGTCCCCCCACACTCCCATGGACCTGAAGAGCCTGCCCTATTTCGGGCACGGCAGGACCACGCTGTTCGGCGTGCCGGTCTCGCTGGCGCGCGGCGGCTATTCGGCCGAGCGCGGCTACGAGGTGTTCTGCGCCGCCAAGGACGCGGTGGCCCTATGGGACAAGATCCTGGAAGCGGGCGCGCCGTTCGGCGCCATGCCGGTGTCGTGGGACTGCCTCGACATCGTGCGGGTGGAAGGCGCGCTGCTCTTCTTTCCCTTCGACATGCCCCATAAGGACACGACACCGTTCGAGGTGCTGATGGACTGGTCGGTGGACCTCTCCAAGCCCGACTTCCGCGGCAAGGCGGCCCTTCTCGCCCGTAAGGGCACCGAGCGCACCCATCAGGCCGGTCTCGAGGTGCTGGCCCCCAGGGCCATCACGCCGGGGGCCAAGATCTTCAAGGATGGCGTCGAGGCGGGCGTGGTGAATTCCACCACCTACAGCCAGCACCTCATGAAATCGCTGGCCCTCGTCTCGCTCCAGCCCGCCTTCACCGCCCTCGGCACGGTCGTCAGCGTGACGGACGGGGACGAGAGCTTCGAGGCGAGCGTGGTGCGCACGCCCTTCTACGATCCCATGCGCCTGCGCACCCATCCGCTGGAGGAGCGCGGCTGATCGACGGCGTGGGGCACGCATCGCCGCGGGCACGGCTTTGAGTAAAACGGGCGGCGGGAGGGGGTCTTTCCCTCCCGCCGCCCTTTTTTGCGTTTGACGCGCTTGTCCTCACAGGGCCTTCAGCCCCGCCTCGATCTGCACCCGACGGCCTTCCAGGAAGGGCGGCAGGGCGAGCCGCTCGCCGAGATGCGCGGCGTCCTCGTCGGCGGCGAAGCCCGGCCCGTCGGTGGCGAGCTCGAACAGGATGCCGTTGGGCTCGCGGAAATAGAGCGAGCGGAAATAGAAGCGGTCCACCTTGCCGCTGTTGGGTACGCGCAGCTCCTTCAGCCGCTTCGCCCATTCCTCGTATTCGTCGAAGCTGGTGACGCGGAAGGCCACGTGATGCACCGCGCCGGCGCCCTGGCCGGCGGGGGAGAGGCCGGGCTCCACCTTCACATGGACCTCCGCCGCCGGGCCGCCTTCGCCCATCTCGAACACATGGATCGCACGGCCCTCCTCGCTGGCATAGGTGCGGGCCTCCCGCATGCCCATCACATGCATCAGCACCGCCGCCGTGGGGGCGAGATCCGGCACCGACAGCAGGATGGGGCCGAGGCCGCGTATCTGGCTGCCCTCCGGCACCGGGCTTTTCGCCCACGGCACGCCCGGGCCCTTCCCTTCGTCCACGATCAGGCCGAGGCGCTGGCCTTCGCGGTCCTCGAAGGACAATTGGTGGCGGTCGTCGCGGGTTTCGATGCCGGCATGGTCGACGCCTGCATCCGACAGGCGCGCAGCCCAGTATTCGAGGGCGGCTTCGTCCTTGACGCGGAGGAACGTGCGCACCGCCGCATGGCTACCGCGCCGCTCGCGGGCCACAGGCCAGTCGAAGAAGGTGAGGTCGGTGCCGGGATTGGCCTCGCCGTCCGCGTAGAACAGGTGATAGGCGGAGGTATCGTCCTGGTTCACCGTCTTCTTCACCAGCCGCATGCCGAGGGTCTGCGTGTAGAAGCGATGGTTGTAGGGGGCGTCCGCCGTGATGGCGGTCACATGGTGGAGGCCGGTGAGCTGCATGGCGATGTCTCCGGCAGGATGTTCCTGCGCTTTCGTGTCCCGCCTGAGATAAGCCCGCGTCCCGCGCCGGGCGATGCCCGAAGTCGCAAAGCGAGTTTGCGATACTGCAATAAACTGATCTGCGGTTCGGTATATGGGCTTGCCGTGTTGCACTCAATTTGGAGGCGGGCGCCGCAATCCGCCGCCGCCTACCTCCCGCCAAGATGGCGTTCAGCATTCGCCCTGAAATACCGCGCTTCCGGGCCTCGGTTGTGCCATGAAGAAAAATTGCGTGGGGGGAACGGCGTGCAGATGCTTGAGCGTGGGCGGCGGATGCCGGGTCTGGGGAAAGCGCGTCGCGCGGCGGTGCGCGTGGCGGTCCTTGCGACGTGCCTCGCACTCCTCGCCGGCTGTGGCTCGCGTCCCGGGCCGGATGCCCTGACCCCCGTCGGCGCCACGGTGCCGGGCACCCATGAGCACGTCATCCTCGTTGCCTCCACCCGCGAGCGCGATCCACGGCCGGGCGTCCTCTTCAACGGCGAGCGCTCCACCGCCCTCAGCTTCGCCAAGGTCGACCTCTCGGTGCCGCCCGCCCACAAGCCGGGCGAGATCGAATGGCCCAAGCAGGGTCTCGGCGATCCGAGCACCGACATGGTGGTGCGCGAGGCGCTGTTCCGCGACACCCAGCAGGAGTTCCTGCGCGACCTCAAGTCGGAGCTGGCGCGCCGGCCGGTGGGACAGAAGAAGGTGTTCATCTTCGTCCACGGCTACAACACCATGTTCTCCGAGGCGCTCTACCGCCTGGCGCAGATGGCGCAGGATTCGGACGCCCCCGCCGTGCCGGTGCTGTTCACCTGGGCCTCGCGGGCGACCACGGAGGCTTATGTCTACGACAACAACAGCGCCACCGCCGCCCGCGACAAGCTGGAGGAGACGATCCGTCTCACCTTCGACAGCGGCGCGGAAGAAGTGAGCATCATGGCCCACTCCATGGGCAACTGGGTGACGGTGGAGGCCCTGCGGCAGATCCGCATTTCCGGCAAGGGCCTGCCCGCCAACAAAGTCGGCAACATCATCCTCGCCGCCCCCGATATCGACGTGGACGTGTTCAAGAGCCAGCTCAAGCGTTTCGGCAAGCCGGCGAAGCCGTTCGTGGTCATCGTTTCGCGCGACGACAAGGCGCTTGGATTCTCCGATTTCATCGCCGGCAACAAGGTGCGGCTCGGCGCCTTCACCAACGATGCCGAACTGGTGGACCTCGGCGCCATCGTGGTGGACATGAGCGACGTGAAGGCGCTGGACAGCTTCAACCACGGCAAGTTCGCCCAGCTCGCCGAGATCGCCCCGCAACTGCGGGGCAGCGTGATGCGGGGGGCCACCGCCAATGGCGGGACCGCCCCCGACACCCTCTCCATCGACGGCGTGAAGATCAGCGGCCTGGACCACCTGAGGCTCCAGTCCCAGGCGCTGAACCAGCCCGCCACGGCCGCTGCGCCCGCGCCCGCCGCCCCGCCCGCGCAGTAGCCGCCCGCCGGCCGCGATGCCGCGCCGGCTTCCCGAACGCGCGCCTTCGGTCTAAAGGCATCGGCCCATGGCCTATGCTGTCAAAGAGATGTTCACCACCCTCCAGGGGGAGGGCGCCCAGGCCGGGCGTGCGTCGGTGTTCTGCCGGTTTGCGGGCTGCAATCTGTGGTCCGGCCGGGAGGAGGACCGCGCCGCCGCCGTCTGTCGCTTCTGCGACACCGACTTCGTCGGCCTCGACGGGGAGGGCGGGGGGCGCTTTGGCGACGCTGCCGCCCTTGCCGAGGCGATCGCCCGCACCTGGGGTGAGGCCGGAGTCGAGCGCCGCTACGTGGTGTTCACCGGTGGCGAGCCGCTGCTCCAGCTGGACGCCGCCCTCATCGAGGCGGTGCATGCGCATGGCTTCGAGATCGCGGTGGAGACCAACGGCACCATCGCGGCGCCGCAAGGGCTGGACTGGATCTGCGTCAGCCCCAAGGCGGGCAGCGAATTGAAGCAGGCGCGGGGACAGGAGCTCAAGCTCGTCTTCCCGCAGGAGGGGCTTGCCCCCGAGGCCTTCGCGGACCTCGATTTCACCCATTTCTTCCTGCAGCCCATGGACGGGCCGGACCGGCTGCGCAATACGCAGGCGGCGGTGGCCTATTGCCTCGCACATCCGCGCTGGCGGCTGTCCGTCCAGACCCACAAGATGATCGGCATTCCATGAGTATGAGCGTGCCCCGCCGCGTGCGGATCACCCAGGGCTTCACCTTCGAGGCCGCCCATTTCCTGCCCAACGTGCCGGAGGCCCACCGGTGCCGGCGCATGCACGGGCATTCCTATCGCGTGGACCTGACGCTGGAGGGGCCCGTCGATCCGGTCACCGGCTTCGTGGTCGACTTCTTCGATGTGGAGACCGCATTCGGGCCGCTGCTGAAGCAGCTGGACCATTATTGCCTCAACGACATCGCAGGCCTCGAAAATCCCACGGCGGAGATCATCGCGGCCTGGATCTGGGAGCGGACCAAGCCGCTCCTGCCCCTGCTCGCCACGGTGCGGGTCTACGAGACACCCCTGTCCTTTGCCGAGTACGGGGGCGAATAGCTCATCAGGCTTCCGCTGCCTCGCCGGCCTTAGCCTTGCGCACGAAGGCGTGGAAGGCCGAGAGCTGGCCGGCGACAAAATCGCGCGTGGCGGGATCGGTGAGGGCCCCGTCCGCGACCTTGGTGTGCGCCTGCGCCACCATCACCTCGGGCACGTTCATCACCAGCGCGTCGAGGGCCACCAGCACCTGCCGCAGGTGATACTGCGCCCGCGCTCCGCCCATGGTGCTCGGGGAGGCGGACTGGATGAGCGTGGGCTTGCCCTTCAGCGGCCGCTCCTTGAGGCGGGAGAGCCAGTCGAGCGCGTTCTTGAGGCCGCCGGGGATGGAATAATTGTACTCGGCGGTCACGATGATCAGGGCGTCCGCCGCCAGGATGCGCGCGCCCACGGCGCTCACCTGCCCGGGAAAGCCCGCCGCCTCGATGTCCCCGTCATAGATGGGCATCTCCGCGACCGAAGGCAGGATTTCGATGCTCACCCCGTCCGGGGCCAGGCCGCCGAGGGCACGGGCCAACGCCGCGTTGAAGGACCCCTTGCGCACACTACCCACCAGCACGACCCAGTTCATGGCTTCGCCTCTTCTTTTCCGCGCCTCCGCTTCAGGGGGCGTCAGGCAAGACAATAGCGAAGTCCCCGTTCGGGTTGCGCGAGCCCGGCAAAAAAGATCAGCCGATCCGCACCATGTGGTTGTCGAAGCGCGGGCCGCCCGTGCGCCGTGCGACGATGCCGACGCCTTCCCCGCCGGCGGCCACCATGATCACTTCCCCATAGCCCGACGCCGCCACGAAGGTGCCCGCCTCCCGTCCCGGCGCGAGGCCGCAGCCGTCGGTAAGCGGCACGGCGCCGAGATAGCGCCCGTCCGCCTGCCACACCGCCACGCGGTTGCCGCGCGGCGAGGCGCAGGCGACGAAGCGGCCCGAGGGGTCATGGGCCACCGAGCCCACATAGCCACGCAGCGCCCGCCATTCCGCCTCCGGCGCATCGAAGGACGAGAGCGCGCCATCGGCGGCGATGCGGAAGAGCAGAGGACGCGCCTCCCCGTCCTTGAGCAGGTCCTGCGCGGCCACCACGGTGCCTCCGCGTCCGTCGCGGGAGAGATGGCGCAGCGAAAGGCTGGCAAGGTCGCGGGACAGCACGCCGGCGCCGCGCACGTCGCCGCTGGTGGGATCGAGCAGGGTGATGCCGGAGCCCGTGATCTCCGCATCGCGCGCTTCCGGCGTATTGGGTTCGACGCCGCCATTGGCGATGACCAAGGCGGGGCCGGATTGCATCAGATCATGCGGGCCGTCGCCGCCGCTGGGCCACTCGGCGGTGATGGCAAAGCTGCCCTTGACCTCGCGCACCGCCACCACCCCACGCCCCATCCCGCCCGCGCCCTCCTGCGGCCGCTCGATCTCGTTGGTGAGGAAGAGCCCGCCGTCCGCCGCAAAGCGGCCATGGCCGGAAAAAACCCGACCCGCGCCGGGGTCGAATGTGGCCACCGCACCGCCCTTCTCCCGGTCGAAGACGATGGCCACGAGCCCCGGCCGCCGCCCCACCGCCACCGCCAGTGGCCCGCGCGGGCTCGCCTCGATGCCGTGCAGCCGCACGGTGGAGGGCGCCCTATCCGCCGTCGTGAGGGAGCCGTCGAGGCCCACGGCGGCAAATCCCCCCTCCACGCCGGCGGTCGCCAACCAGCCGGCATTGGCACCCGCAAGACCGGCCGCGCGGGACGGACCCATCACCAGCGCCGCCCCAGCCCCCAGAAGGAAGCCGCGCCGGTCCAGAGCGAGGTGATCGAGGGGGAGCGGCGCCATGGTCAGTCCCCGTCCAGCGCGTTGAAGCCGAGCGAGATGCCGAAATAGGACGCGATGGGCTTGTACACGGAGATCTGCGCGCCCTTGAACGCCTTGATCGCGGCCTGAAGGGCCGCGACGCCCTGCACGGTACCGGCTGCGGCGCCGAGATCGGCCGGCAGCTTCTCGGCCGCCGCATCCGCCGTCGCCGCGGCCTTGGTCACCACATATTGCGGCCGGCTCGGCATCTGGCCGCCCACGGCCACGAGGAGCGTGTCGGCGCTGCGGACCATGTTGGCAACCACCCGGGTGGCGCGGCCGGAGCGCCAGTTGTCGGCGAGGCTGGGCTTGGCGTCAGACGGGCCGGAGCCGAGCACCGGCATGATCTTGGTATCGGTCACCCGCTGGTAGGCGCCGGAGAGGTCGGTGAGGATCATGCCGGGCAGGGCGCCCGCATCTGGAAAGAGCGCGGGGTCGCCCTTGCCGGAGACGATGGCCCCGAGGGCGCCGCTGGTCCGGTCGCCCCAGGCGGCGCGCACCTCGCGGGCGATGGTCGAGAGAGTGTTGGCGATGGCGGTGCCGAGGGCACAGCGCCGCGCGGCCTCCGGCCCTGCCAGGAGGGCGTCGGCGGCTCCCTCCTCGTACAGGAGGCGCTCCAGCGCCGGCAGGCCCTGCACGGCCGCGCTCGACTGGGCGAAGCGCTCCGGCTCCAGCCGGGCGGGGTCGGGATCGCCGATGATCTCGGCGAGGCCGCGGGAGATGGCGTTGCGCCGGTCCGGGAAGAAGGAGATGCGGTCGGCGCGCAGCGACAGGCTGATGGGCCCGAACGTGACGAATTCCACCGCGTTCCAAGTATCCGCCGCCTTGCCGTAGGCCTCCTTCAGGCCCGCCACTCCGACAGCCTCGGGCTTGGCGCAGAATGCGGTCCAGGCGGAGGCCTGGGCGGCGGTGGTGGCGGCGAGGGCGTCGTAACGTGGCAGCAGCCATGTCTCCAGCAGCGGAACCGGATCGAGGGCCGGGCTCGCGGCACCGGCGGCGGCAGGCGCGCCGACCGCAAGCGTGGCGAGAAGGCCGATGCGCGCCGCAACGGCTGAAACGGCGGGGAACGAAACGGAGGAGAACATGGGCTTTCCGCGCAATATGGTGATCTAGAGGCCAGATAGGTAGCGCACCAATGCGGCCTTGTCCGGGTCGGAAAGCGCGCCGAACCGCCGCGCGGCCGTGGCCGCTTCGCCGCCATGCCAGGCGACCGCCTCCTCGATGCTGCGCGCGCGGCCGTCGTGCAGGAGGCCCGTCCCCTCGGCGAGGGCCGCGGAGAGGCCGGCAAGCGGAGCCGTGCGCCATTCGGAGGCGCCGGCGCCGGGCTCGGGCATGGTGTCCCCGAGGTCGGGCCCCATGTCGTGCAGCAGCAGATCGGTGAACATGCGCGCGCCCGCGCCATCCGTTGTGGGCAGGGAGGGCCGGTGGCAGGCGGCGCAACCGGTCGCGGCGAACAGGTGCGCGCCCGGGCGGCGGGTTTTGGATGCGAGGGGCTCCGGCGCGGGCGCCGGCAGGGACGCCACATAGGCCACCACCCGGTCGAGCAGCGGGCGGCCGATCTCCAGCGCGTCGTCGGCCGTGCCCTCGGTGCGGTTCGCCGTTCCGTGCGGAGCGTCGCGGCAGGCGGTCTGCGCGGGGGTGCAATCGCCCCACGGCTCGGGATGGTAGGGATTGGACAGGCCGAGATCGAGGAAGAAGGCCTCGGCCGACTGGCGCGCGAGATCCGGCTGGGAGGCCTTCCAGCCGAAGCGGCCGAGGACGGTGGTGCCGTCCGCCCGCGTGATGCGGCGGGCGCGGCCGGAGACCCCGTCCTTGCCCTTGGCCTGTTCCTGCTCGATCGCGATGAGCGCCGCATCGGGCACCCGTGCGAGGGCCCCCCGCCCCTTGAGGTCCGGCGCGACGCGCAGCGAGACGCCGCTCGCCGGGTCGATCGGCCCGTAGGCGAGACCCTCCGCATGGGGCTTGCGGGCCATGCGGCCGTCCGGCCGGGCGGTGTCGGAAATGCCGATCATCCCTTCGGCGGGAATGCCGGGCACCGCATCGATCTGGAAGCGCCGGCCGTAGACGGGATCCCCGCTGCCGTCCGGGCGCGCGATCATCAGCACGAAGCCGCGCCCCGCCGTGCCATTCTCGACGGTAGCCGGCGCGCGGCCGTCGCGCGGGTGGCAGGAGGCGCAGGACCGGGCATCGAAGAGCGGGCCGAGGCCGTCGGCCGCACGGGTGGAGGCCGGCGCCGGCACCCAGGGCCGCTTGAACAATGATTTGCCGATGGCGAGGTCGAGCCCGCTCATCTCCGGCGCGGCACCGGTCTCCTCCGCCCAGCCCGCGGCCGGCAGTGCAAGGACTGCGAGCGCGGCGACGAGGGCGAGGCTCGCCTTGCCCATCACACCACCCTGAACCAGCCCATGAGGCCGGAATCCATGTGCTCCAGGATGTGGCAGTGGAACACCCAGTCGCCGCTGTTGGCACGGAAGGCGATCTCTACGGTCTCGTTGGGCTCGGTCATCACCGTGTCGGCGAGATAGGGCGGGATGCCGGTCTTCTTGGACGAGGAGAGGACGCGGAAGACGTGCCCGTGCAGGTGCATGGGGTGCACGTGCTTGGTCACGTTGGTGATGGAGAGGATATAGCTCTCCCCGTCCTTCAGGATCTGCAGCGGCGGCGGCAGGCGCAGGTCCGCCCCGGCGCCCCAGGAGTTGCGGTTGATGGCCCAGAAGGCCTTGCTGCCGACGCAGGCGGACTCGATGAGCGCCTTCGCCAGGGGATCATCCGCCGGCAGGGCCGGCGCGATGATGGTGGGGCCGGCGGCAGTCTGCACCAGGTATTCGAGCCGGGTCGCGCGCTTCATGTCCGGCAGGGGCACCCTGGCCGCGGGCAGCGCCTTGGGCTTGAACGGGGTCTTGCGCCGGCCTTTGTCCACCGCCACGAGGGTGGTGAGGAGATAGGGTTCGGCGGTGCGGTAGTCGTAGACCTTCACCTCCTCGCCGGGGCCGGGCATGCGCACGTGCACGTCGATCCGCATGGCGGGGCCCATGCGCCAGATCTCGTCCGGCAGCTTCGACAGCAGCAGCGGCGGCAGGGCCTGCCCGTCGATGGCGATGATGGCCGCTTCATCCGTCTCGCAGCCGAAATCGATGGTGCGGGTGGAATCGGCGACGATCACCCGAAGCCGCACGTCGCCATGAGCCGGCGCCTCGACCCGGGGCGGGACGACCTGACCGTTGGTGGCGCGCACCGTTCCGAACGTGCCGGCGGTGGAGGCGCCCTCGTCGGTGAACATAGGCAGCCAGCCGCCGCTCTCGTCGAGCCGCCAGTCTTTCACCGCGATGATGTGATCGAGATCGAACCCGAGTTTCGCCTCGGCCGGGTCATCCACGAAGATGAGCCCCACTAGGCCGCGCCCGACTTGCCCCGTCTCGTCGCAATGGGGGTGGAAGAAATAGAACCCCGGATCGGGCAGGGGCACGTCATAGGTGAACCGCCCGCCGGCCGGTATGGCGGCCTGGGTGAGGGGGGAAACCCCATCCGAGAGGTACGGCACGCGGACCCCGTGCCAGTGCACCGTGGTGTAGTCCGGCAGGCGATTGTCGAAATCCACCATCAGCCGCGTGCCCTGCGGCGCGCGCAGGGTGAGGAAGGGCGTGCCGTTGTAGGCGCAGAAGCCCTTTGTCTTCGGCTTGTCCGGGCCGAGGAGGGCGACCTCCATCTCCGCCGCGGCGAGGGCGAGATGGCGCACCGGGGCGGACCTGGGCAGGGTGTCGCGGGAGAGCGGCATGCGACCGAGGGCGGAGGGGGCAAACCCTGCCGCCCCCGCCGCCGCGCCGCCGAGCAGGACCGCCCGACGCGAGATCATCCCCTCAGCCTCACTTCTTCTTCACGGCCTTCGGATCGTCGAGGCTCGCGGAGCCCTCGACCTTGATCTGCAGCTTCAGCGCCGAGACGCCGCGCTCGATGGCATGGGCCTGGGCGACGAGGGCGTCCACGCTGTCCTGGATCAGCTTGGCGCCCTTCTCGTTCCCTTCCACCAGCATCTGATCGTAGAGGATCTCGCCGGAATCGGCGGTGTCCTTCAGCTTCTTCAGGGCGGCGAGGGCCGCATCCGACTTTGCGTCGATCTCGTCGGCGATCTTGGGGTCGGCGGCGCGCACGAGGTCGGCCACGGAGGGACCGGTGACCGCCGAGCCGTCGGGCTTGGTGAAGCGGCCGTAATAGACATCGCGGATGCCCACCTCGTCATAATAATGCGCGTTGTGGGTGTTGTTGGAGAAGCAGTCGTGGGCTTCCTCCGTGTCGTGGAGGATGAGGCCCAGCTTCATGCGCTCGCCGGCCAGCTCGCCGTAGGAAAGCGAGCCGAGGCCGGTGAAGATCACGCCGAGGGCCGGCTTGTCCTTCTTCTTCAGCAGATCGGCGCGCGCCTTGCCCTTGGCACCCCAGTCCGCGGTGATCTCGTCGAGGTCGGCGACCAGCGTCTCGGTGGCGACCTTCAGATACTGGGCCCGGCGCTCGCAATTGCCGCCGGTGCAGTTCTTCACGTCGTAGTCGGTGTAAGGCCGCTGGCCCTGGCTCGGCGTCGCCTTGTGGAGGTTCTGCCCCCAGAGCAGGAACTCGATGGCGTGCCAGCCGGAGCCCACGTTGGCCTCGACGCCGCCGGCGGAGTTGAGGTCATGCAGAAGCTTGGGCGTGATCTTGGAAACGTCGATGGTCTTCTTGCCAATGCGGATCGTCTTCGAGGCGATGACATTGGCGGTGTATAGCGGGTTTTCGTCGGAGGTCTCGCCGTAGCTCTTCTTGTCCACGTAGTCGATGAGGCCTTCGTCGAGCGGCCAGGCATTCACGTTGCCTTCCCACTGGTCGACGACCTTGTTGCCGAAGCGGAAGGCTTCGGTCTGCTGGTAGAAGACGCGCGCGGCCTTCCAGGCGTCGCGGGCCTTTGCCTGCGTCTCCGCGCTCGGGGTGGTGATGAAGGCCTCGATGGCCTTCTGCATGTCCTTCGCGGTGGCGGCGGAAGAGCCGTACATCACCTCGGCAAGGTCGGCGTAGTGGACGATCACGTCGCGCGGCTTCGGCGCGTCGGCGAGGGCCGGGCTCCCGAATGCGATGGCCGCGACGACTGCGCCAAGAAATTGCGCGCGCATCGACCTGTTCTCCTCGATTGACGACTTGAATTGAATGTGTGGCTGAAAGGGCCGGGCAAACCCACGCGCCGGAGCTTAGGCACGCAGATTGCGGGCAGCAAGCGGCTGGCGAGATTATGGAATTGTTCCATTGTGTTGATCTGCGCCTCGGCCAGCATGACCAAAGACAAAACGCCGCACACAACAGTTGAATGACCTTAGGGGATGTTCGGAGGATCGTAAAGGTGCGTCATCGTTGGCCGATGGGGCGCAAATATTTGAACCGGTTGTTCCTCGAGGCTTTGCAGAGGGTGCGGCAGCCGCGTCTGCGACTTTCGCAGCATCGCCATTCTTTTCATTTGAATAATTATAAATAAATGGCGTTCGGATGACAGTGTGGCGACGGGGGTATAGGGTTTTGCCTGTCGGCGCCTGCCCCACGCCGTTGGATTTTCAGCTTTTCGGCTTTGCGCATGACCGCCCCGTCCCTCACCTCGCATTCCAGCGGCTTCGCACCCGGAGGGCCGCGCCCCTCTGGCGGCACGGAACGCGCCATGCGGTGCGGGGAGACACGCGGCGGAGAGGAACAGGGTTCATGATTGCGGCGCTGCTGATCGTCTTCCGCGAGGTGCTCGAGGCGGGAATCGTCATTGGCGTCGTGCTCGCCGCCTCCGAGGGCATCCGTCATCGCGGCCTCTGGATCACCCTGGGCATCGCCGGCGGGCTGGCCGGCTCCGCGGTCCTCGCCTTCTTCGCCGACCGGATCGCCGGCACGTTCGAGGGTTCCGGCCAGGACATCCTGAACGCCGCCATCCTTTCGGTCGCGGTGGTGATGCTGGTGTGGACCGTGGTGTGGATGGCGAGCCACGGCAAGCACATGGTTGCCGAGATGAAGGAGGTCGGTCGCGACGTGAAGGAGGGCCGCAGGCCCCTCGCCGCACTCGCCATCGTCGTCGGCATGGCGGTGCTGCGCGAGGGCGTCGAGGTCGTGCTGTTCCTCTACGGCATCGCCACCACGGGAGCAGACAGCGCCGGCGACGTGGCGCTGGGCGGCCTCATCGGACTTGCCGGGGGCGCGGCCATCTCCTTCGTGCTCTATCGTGGCCTCGTGGCCATCCCGCTGAAGTACATGTTCAAGGTCACGTCCGTGCTCATCATGCTGCTTGCCGCCGGCCTCGCCGCGCAGGCCGTGGGCATCCTGCAGGATGCCGGCTTCATCCAGTCCCTCGCCGATCCGCTGTGGAACACCAACTGGCTGCTGGCCGACGACAGCGCCGTGGGCCGCGTGCTGCGCACCCTCGTTGGCTATCGCGCCGAGCCCACGGGCATGCAGCTCGTCGCCTACCTCGCGACGGTCGCGATCATCCTGGGGCTGTCCGCGGTCGTGAACGGCCGCGTCAGCCATGCGGGCGCGGCGACCCGTCAGCACATTCGGGCCTGACGGGCGCGGATCATCCTCCGGCGCCTGCACCCCGCCGGGTTGCGATCTGGGCGGGCCCGGACCTCGCTGGCGCGGGTGGTGCGGGAGAGGGTGACGCGCCCCGACGTTTCCGCCAGCGGCATGTTCCGGTATGCTTCCCCGTGGGTCGGTCATCGCAGACCGCCGGGCGAGGAGGGAATGCAGTGACCAGGAAGGACGGCACCCGCCTGTTTCTGCGCGTCGATTTTCCTGATGGTCGCCGGCTCGGCCCGGGCAAGATCATGCTGCTGGAGGCGATTCGAGAGCACCGCTCGATTCTCTCGGCGGCCAAGGCCATCGGCATGAGCTATCGCCGGGCATGGCTGCTGGTGGACGAACTCGACCGCATGTTCGAGCAGCGCGTGATCGTCACCTTTCCCGGCCGGCGCGGCGCGGGCACCGAGGTGACGGCCTTCGGCGAGCGCATCATCGCCCTCTACCGCGCCATGGAGCGGCAGGCCGCCAAGGCGACGAACGCCGCGCTCGACGAGCTTACCCAGTCCCTTGCGGCCGATTTCCACCCGCGATCACACGCAGAGCCGGGGGCGGCGACTGTGGCGCCGGCGAAGGCGGGTTGATCTCGGCGCCCGGCGAGGCGAAGCCGGCCGGGCGGCTGTCCACGGTGACCGCCTTGATCATGGCCCACACTGGCATGCCCGGCTCGAGCGCGAGCCGTTGCACGCTTTCCTGCGTCACCAGCGCATGCAGCCGGCCGTGGGCGAGGCCGACCTCCACGTCGGAAAACGGGCCTTCCGCCCGGATGATGCGGGTGATGGTGCCGGAGAGCCGGTTCGTCACCGAGACGTCGATGGGGCGCGAGAGGGACAAGGACACGTCGCGCGAGCGGATGCGCGCGCGCGCCGGCGCGCCCACCGGGCGGCCCACGAGGGGCACCCGCAATTCCCCGTCCGCGAAGGCGACGGTGGACAGGCCAAACTCCTCGTCATGCGCCGTGACGGTGCAGTCGAAGATGGTGCCGAGGTCGAAGCGGCCGAGGATGGGCAGGAGCTCCGGCCGGGACAGCACATCGGCGAGGGGGCCGCAGGCGATCACGCTGCCATCCGTGACGGCGGCGACCGCATCGGACAACCGCAGCACTTCCTCTATCGAATGGCTGACATAGAGGATGGGTAGCTTGAGGTCGTCCCTGAGGCGCTCCAGATAGGGCAGGATCTCGCCCTTGCGCATCTCGTCGAGGGAGGCGAGGGGCTCGTCCATGAGCAGCAGGCGCGGCTGGGAGAGCAAGGCGCGGCCGATGGCGACGCGCTGCTTCTCCCCGCCGGACAGGGTATGCGGCCGGCGTTTCAGCAGGTGGCCGATGCCGAGCATGTCCACCACCACGTCGAAGCGGATGGTGCGCTCCCGCCGCGCGCGGCGCTCGCCATAGCGCAGGTTGTTCTCCACCGTCATGTGCGGAAACAGGCGAGCGTCCTGGAAGACATAGCCCGTGCCACGCCGTTCCATGGGCAGGTCGATGCCGCGATCGGCGTCGAAGAACACCTCGTCGCCCACCACGATGCGGCCGCTGTCGGGCCGCACGGAGCCGGCGACGAGCTGGATGATGGTGGTCTTGCCCGACCCCGAGCGCCCGAACAAGGCGGTGACACCCGCGCCCGGCGCTGTGAAATGCGCTTCCAGGCGAAAGCCGGTGGAGCGGGCGAGGGAGACGTCGATCTCGATCATACCTGCCCCAGCGCGAACTTGATGCGCCGGTCCGCCATCTCCGCAAGGATGAGGGCTCCGAGGGCAAGGATGACCGAAACCACTGTGAGGCGCAGCGCCATGGCGTCGCCGTCGGGCATGTGCGTGGCGCTGTAGATGGCAAGGGGGATGGTGCGCGTCTGGCCTTCCACGTTGGAGACGAAGGTAATGGTGGCGCCGAACTCGCCCAGCGCCGACGCCAGCGAGATGAGGCAGCCGGACAGCACGCCGGGCATCATCAGCGGCAGGGTCACCGTGAAGAAGGCGTCGAGCTTGCTCGCCCCCAGCGTACGCGCGGCGGTCTCGATGCCCTTGTCGATGCCGCCGATGGCGAGGCGGATGGCGTTGACGGTGAGCGGAAAGCTCACCACCGCTGCCGCCACCGTCGCGCCGGCCGTGGAGAAGATCAGCGAGATGCCGAACCACTCGTTGAGATACTGGCCGAGATAGCCGCGGTTGCCGAGGGTGATGAGTAGCAGGTATCCAACAACCACCTTCGGCAGCACCAGCGGCAGGTGGACGATGCCGTCGAAAATGCCCTTGCCGGGAAAGTTGAACCGCGCCAACACCCAGCCGATGAGGATGGCGGGCGGCAGGCTCCATAGGGTGGCCCAGAAGGCGACGATGAGGCTGAGCCTGACCGCCGTCCATTCTTCAGGTGTGAGCATGGCACGAGATTCCGGACAATCACTGAGCCAAGCTTACGCCGGACCCGGGACACAGCGAAATCGCCCGCCCGCGGCAACGCCGGGGAGGGCGTGGCGCCGTCGCTCACTTCACCGAGAAGCCGTACTTCTTGTAGATCTCCTTTGCCGCCGGTCCCTGGAGGAAGGTGAAGAAGGCCTTGGTGGCCGGGGTGTCCTGGCCCTTCACGAGGGCGAAGGGATATTCCACAGGCGGGTAGCTGTCGGCCGGGAAGGACGCGACGATCTTCACGTTCTTGGCGATGGCGGCATCGGTGGCGTAGACGACGCCGAAGGACACTTCGCCGCGCTCCACCAGGGCCAGCGCCGCGCGCACGCTTTCGGTGCCGACAATGCGCGGGCTCACCTTGTCCCAAAGGCCGAGATTGGTGAAAGCGGTCTTGGCGTAGACGCCCACCGGCACACTGTCCACGAGGCCGGTGGCGATGCGACCGTTGGCGCCGAGCAGGGCGTTGATGTCCATGCCTTTGGCGATGGTCACTGGCTTGGCGGTGCCGGCGGGGGCGACGAGCACCAGTTCATTGCCGAGGAGCTTCACGCGCGTGTCGGGGAGGGTGAGGCCCTTGCCGTCGGTGTAATCCATCCACTTCAGGTCGGCGGAGGCGAAGATATTGGCCGGGGCGCCGGCCTCGAGCTGCTTGGCCAGTGCGGACGATGCGGTAAAGGAGAACTTCACCTGCGTCTTCGCGCCCGTGGCCGCGTAGGCCTTGGCGATGTCCTCGAGAGCATTGGTGAGGCTGGCGGCGGCAAACGTGGTCACCGTGGTCTCGGCGCCGGTGGCGCCAGCCTTCGCGGCCTCCTCTGCGTGGACGGGAGCAAGGCCTGCGGTGGCGAGAAGAAGGCCGAAAAAGAGGCCCTGGCGCAGAACGAATGGCATCATGGCAAAAATCCCCTGTGGTATGTTTTTTCATATATAGCATGACGCACAGTGACAAGGGTGCCGTCCCCGTCCGTTCTGGCGAAGGACGGGGTTCGGCTGGCACGGGTCGTGGGATAATTGCTGCGCTGCGGCATCGCGCCGCGCCATGGGCGGGCGGTGAAATCGTTCTTCGGCGCCGGAGTTACCAGCCCATCAGCTTGAAGGCGGCGGCTCCCGGCGCGAGCATGGCGAAGGCCCACACCGCCGCGCTGGCGACGTTGGCCACCTGGAAATGGGTCTGCCGCATGGCGAGCACGCCGGCCACCAGCGGCACCACCGCCCGCACGGGGCCGAAGAAGCGGCCGACGGCGACGCCCCAGACGCCGAAGCGCTGGAAGAAGTCCTCGGCGCGGGCCACGAGGTCCGGCCGCTTCGACAGGGGCCAGAAGGTCTTGGCGCGCTCCTTGTAGTGGAAGCCGAGCCAGTAGGAGATGGCATCGCCCAGCGCCGCGCCGCTCGCCGCGGCGAGCCAGATGGGGAAGAAATGCAGCCCGCTCGCCTCGATCAGGGCGCCGATGGCGAGCAGCAGCACCGTCGCCGGAATGAAGAACGAGACCAGCGCAAGCGATTCGCCAAACGCCAACCCGAACACGACGGGTGCCGCAAGGGTATGATTTTGCTGCACAAAGGCGGTTGTTGCCGCCACGATGGACTGAACGTCGATCATATCTCCTCCAGCCGGGAACATCGGTGGGCCGGCCGATCCGCGCAAGGGGCCCGGCAGCTTGGACCGCCATGCGCCCCGCCGCGCGCCTGTGTCTTCCCAGGCAAGTCGCCTCCGGCGGCGGGCTTATTGCCGGAGCAGTGCGGCGAAAAAGCTGCCGCTGCCTTGAAATCGTCATGCGGATCGGTCATATGAGCTGTCGTAGCGCCCCGGAGGGATTCCAATCCCCCCTTGCAGCGCGCTCGGGCCGCGTAGCGGAGACCGCCGAAGCTTCCTTTTCATTGAAGCATTTTGCGCGGCTTTGCCCGACTTGCACCATCGCCTTTGGACACCCCTGGCCACGCGGGATGTCGAAATCCCCCGCGAACCGCGCCGCGCCAGAACGCTGCGCCAGGTGCCGTTCGCATATGAAAGTCAGAGCTTGACAGCTTTTTCGACCCTCGGCCTCGCCGAGCCCATCGTTCGCGCGCTCACCGAAGCGCAGCACGTCACTCCCACCCCCATCCAGTCCGAGGCCATCCCCCACGTCCTCGCCGGCCGCGACCTCATCGGGATCGCGCAGACCGGAACCGGCAAGACCGCCGCCTTCGCCCTTCCCATTCTCGACCGCCTCATCCGCCATCCGCGCCGGCCCGATCCGAAGTCGGTGCGCGTGCTGGTCCTCTCCCCCACCCGGGAATTGTCCGGCCAGATCGTGGACAATTTCGAGAAGTTCGGTCGCCACGCCAACATTTCGGTCACCCTCGCCATCGGCGGCGTGCCCATGGGCCGGCAGATCCGCGCTCTGTCCCGCGGCGTCGACGTTCTGGTCGCCACGCCCGGCCGGCTGATCGACCTCGTCGAGAACCATGCGGTGAAGCTCGACCAGGTGGAAGTGCTCGTCCTCGACGAGGCCGACCAGATGCTGGACATGGGCTTCGTCCATGCCATCCGCGCCATCGTCCGCCGCCTGCCGCACAAGCGGCATTCCCTGTTCTTCTCCGCCACCATGCCGCATGCCATCGCCGAGCTGGCGGGTTCCATGCTGCACGATCCGGTGCGTGTCGCGGTGACCCCGGTCGCCAAGACCGCCGACCGCGTCGAGCAGCGGGTGATCCTGGTGGACAAGGCCAACAAGGGCCAGCTCCTCGCCGAGGTGCTCTCCACCGAGGAGATCGACCGCGCCCTCGTATTCGCCCGCACCAAGCACGGCGCGGACAAGGTGGTGCGCGTGCTGGCCAAGGCCGGCATCGCCGCGGAAGCCATCCACGGCAACAAGTCGCAGAACCAGCGGGACCGGGTGCTTCTCGCCTTCCGCGAGGGCAAGATCCGCACCCTCATCGCCACCGACATCGCCGCCCGCGGCATCGACGTCACCGGCGTGAGCCACGTCATCAACTTCGACCTGCCCAACGTTCCCGAAAGCTATGTGCACCGCATCGGCCGCACGGCGCGGGCGGGTCGGGAGGGCATCGCCATTTCCTTCTGTGACCAGGAGGAACGGGCGTTCCTGAAGTCCATCGAGAAGCTGATCCGGATGCAGCTTCCCGCCACCGACCGGCGCGGCGCCGGCACCCGGTTCGCGGTGCCCGATGCCGCCCCGATCATTCTCGATGAGCGGGACGAGACGGCCGAGCGCTCGGACTATGTGGGGCGCCGCTCCGGTGGCCAGAGCCATCGAGGGCCGCGTCCGCGTAGCGGCGAAGGTCGGCCCGAGGGCCGCTCCGGCGAAGGCCGCGGCCGCCACGCCCAAGGCGATGAGGCGCGCTCCGGCGAGGGCCGCTCCCGTCCGCAGCAGCCGCGCGGCGAAGGCCGTCGTGGTCCGGGTGAAGGTCGCGCCGACGCGCGTCCGGAGGGCCAGGGTCGCGCACAGGGCAAGGGTCCCGCGGCGGCCGGTGGGCATCATGGCGGCGGCCAGCGCTCCGCTAACGGTGCCGGCCAGCCGGCACGGTCCGAAGCACGGGCCGAGGGGCGCGGCGCGCGCACCGAGCGCGGCCAGCGGCCGACGGGTGAAATGGGCGGGCTCGGCTTCATGAAGGCGGTGCCGAACCGCGGCCAGGGCTCGGGCGCGGCACCTCAGGGGGCCAAGCGCCCCGTTCGTTGATTTTCGGGACTGCGCGGGGCTGTGCGAAATGCACGGCCCCGCGTATCTCACCTATGGGCGCGCGGGCGATTTCGTGAGATAAGCCCGGCCAATTCAGCTCCGTCAAAGGGGCCGCTGGAGACGACTATATGGCGAAGGAAGAACTGCTGGAGTTCGAGGGACGGTGACCGAGGTGCTCCCGGACGGCAATTTCCGGGTGCGACTCGACAACGATCATCAAATCCTGGCCTACGCTGCCGGCAAGATGAAGAAGAACCGCATCCGCACCATCGAGGGTGACCGCGTGGTGGTGGAGATGTCGCCCTACGATCTCGATCGCGGCCGCATCAATTTCCGCCACAAGGCCGAGGGCAACGCCCCGCCGCCCGGCGCCCGTCGCCAGCAGAACTTCCGCCGCCGCTGATATCCGGTCCTCGGTCGCGCGATTGCCGGCCGGGACCGTCGCCTTCCAAGGCTGGGGGACGACATGGAATTGCGGCTGACGAAGGCTATCCTGGTTGCCGCGTTGTCGGCATTCTGCCTGATGGTGGCCTATGGCAACCTGGCGGACTACGGGTCGAACTATACTTTCGTGCGCCATGTGCTGAGCATGGACACGACCTTCCCCGGCAATGGGCTGATGTCCCGCGCGGTGACCGATCCGCTGGCATGGCAGCTGGCCTATGCCGGCATCATCGCCACCGAGGCGGCGAGCGGCATTTTGCTCGGCATCGGCGCGCTCACCATGCTGGCGCGACTGAGGGCGCCAACCGCCGATTTCGAGCGCGCCAAGCGGCTCGTGTATCTCGGCGCGACATTGGCCTTCCTGCTCTGGTTCTTCGGCTTCATGGTGGTGGCCGGGGAATATTTCGCCATGTGGCAGTCCAAGGACTGGAACGGTCAGGAGGCGGCCTTCCGCTTCTACGTGGCCGTGCTCGGGGTGCTTCTGCTTGTGGCCTTGCCCGAGCCGGACGCCGGGCGGCGCTGACCCCGCGCTTGCCTCTTTCTCCTCCACCGCTACCTTTGCTCCTGATCCGGTCAACCGGACGCGCGACCGGAACCGGCGCGGGCAGGACGCGGGAGGAGTTGAGTGTCCCCACCTTTCAGCGTGGTTCAGGGCGGCCGTGACGTGCCGAGCCCGGCGGTCGCCCTGCGACAGCTGCGCATCGCCTTCCCCTCGCCGCGTCGCGCCGATCCGGCCTTCGTGGCGGTGGAAGGCGTCGACCTCGACGTGGCGGACGGGGAATTCGTCGCCATCGTCGGACCCACCGGATGCGGCAAGTCCACCTTGCTCAATGCCACTGCCGGACTGCTGGCTCCGGCGTCCGGCACCGTCTCCATCTTCGGCGTTCCGCTCTCCGGCCTCAATCGGCAGGCGGGCTACCTGTTCCAGGCGGAAGCGCTGTTTCCGTGGAAGACCGCGCTCGAAAACGTTGCGCTCGGTCTCGAGGTGGCCGGCAGGGCACAGGGCGCGGCGCGGGCGCTGGCCCGCGAATGGCTCACCCGCGTGGGGCTCTCGGCGTTTGCCGACCGCTATCCGCACATGCTTTCCGGCGGGCAGCGCAAGCGCGTGGGCCTTGCCCAGGTGCTGATCCGGGATCCGAAGATCCTGCTCATGGACGAGCCGTTCGGGCCGCTGGACGCCCAGACCCGCCAGATCATGGGCAACCTGCTGCTGGACCTGTGGAGCGCCGACCGCAAGGCGGTGCTGTTCGTGACCCACGATCTGGAGGAGGCCATCGCGCTCGCTGATCGCGTGGTCATCATGGGGGCTGGGCCGGCCTCGCGCATCATCGGCCAGTGGCAGGTGCCCATAAGCCGCCCGCGCGACATCGACGTGCGCCTGGAGCCGGTCTTTCACCAGCTTCATCGGGAGATCTGGACGGCGCTCAAGGACGAGGTGGTCAAGGGCTATCGGCAGTCCGAGGCGGTGGGCTGACCCATGCGCTCGCGCCTCACCCTGCTTGTCCTCCAGCTGCTGGTGGCCGTGGTGCTGATCGCCACCTGGCATTTCGGCTCCACGGTGAAGCTGAACATCCCGGCGGTTTCGCCGAAGCCCTTCTATCCGCTCGATCCCTTCTTCTTCTCCACGCCGCTCGCGGTGTTCGAGCGCACGTGGAAGGATTTTTACACCGGTGTCATCTGGTACCACCTCGGCATCACGCTCCTTGAGACGACGCTGGCCTTCGTCATCGGCGCGGCGGGCGGAGTGCTCATCGGCTTCTGGTTCGCCCGCAAGGCGGTGCTGGCTGCCGTGTTCGACCCTTATGTGAAGATGGCCAACGCTCTGCCGCGCGTGGTGCTCGCCCCCATCTTCGCCCTGTGGCTGGGGCTCGGCATCTGGTCCAAGGTGGCGCTGGGGGTCACGCTGGTCTTCTTCATCGTCTTCTTCAACGTCTACCAGGGCGTGAAGGAGGTGAGCCCGACGCTGCTCGCCAACGCCCGCATGCTGGGCATGAGCGAGCGCCAGCTCATGCGGCACGTGTTCTGGCCATCAGCCCTCACCTGGATGTTCTCCTCGTTGCACACGGCGGTGGGGTTTGCGCTGGTGGGGGCGGTGGTGGGCGAGTATCTCGGCTCCGCCGCCGGCCTTGGCTACCGCATTCATCAGGCGGAAGGCGTGTTCGACGTGACCGGCGTGTTCTCCGGCATGCTGGTGCTGGCGATCTTCGTCATCATCATCGACACCGCCGTCAGCGCCATCGAGAATCGCCTGCTCGTCTGGCGCCCGGCGCCGGTGGGGCAGGGCTGAAAAACAACGATAGGGAGGACCACATGCGGATGTTCAAGTTCGCGGCGGCGCTCGCCGCCGGCCTTGCCCTCGCCGTCGCGGCGGTGCCCGCCGGCGCGCAGCAGGCAGAAAAGCCGAAGCTGACCCTCGGCGTCGGCGGCAAGCCGCTGCTCTATTACCTGCCGCTGACCATCGCCGAGCGGAAGGGCTTCTTCAAGGACGAGGGGCTCGACGTCACCATCAACGATTTCGGCGGCGGCGCGAAGTCGCTGCAGGCACTCATCGGCGGCTCCATCGACGTGGTCACCGGCGCCTACGAACATACCATCCGCATGCAGGCCAAGGGGCAGGACATCGTCTCGGTCATCGAGCTCGGGCGCTTCCCCGGCATCGTGCTGGTGGCGCGCAAGGACCGACCGATCAAGTCGATAAAGGATTTGAAGGGCGCCAAGGTCGGTGTCACCGCGCCCGGCTCCTCCACCAACTTCTTCGTCAACTTCCTCCTCGCCAAGGAGGGGCTGAAGCCGGATGACGTGGCCTTCGTGGGCGTCGGCGGCGGCGCCTCGGCTGTGGCGCAGATGAAGCGCGGCGAGCTCGATGCCATGTCCAACCTCGACCCGGTCATCACCAAGCTCGAGGATGACGGAGACGTGGTGGTCCTGGCCGACAGCCGCACCGAGGCGGGCAACGACAAGATATTCGGCGGCGCCAATCCGGCGGCCGTGCTCTATCTGAAGCGCGACTTCATGGAGCAGAACCCCGTCACCACCCAGAAGCTGGTGAACGCCCTCTACCGCACCCTGGTCTGGCTGAAGACCGCCACCCCGGAGGACGTGGCCGCCGTGGTGCCGGAGGAGTATCTCCTCGGCGACAAGGCGCTCTATCTGAACGCGGTGAAAAACTCCCTCCCGGTCTATTCGCGGACCGGCATCATCCCCGAGCAGGGCATGAAGAACGCCTTGGCCATGCTGGTGGAATTCGATCCCGAGCTGAAGGCTACGAAGATCGACCTCGCCAAGACCTTCGACGACAGCTTCGTGAAGAAGGCGGCCGCCGCCACCAAGTGACATGGAGGACCGGGGGCAGGGCGGAGCTAATTTTCCGCAGCGCCCTTGAAACGCCGCAGTCGGCCCTTATATCACATTCAACCCCAGCCGCCGGATGCGGCGCGCGTCATTGCGCGAGCGCTTTTCGGGAGACGGACGGATGTACTCCGATCCCGCTGCGGCAAAGGGTGTTCGTTCCTCCGCTTTCCATGTTCATGGATGTGCGGAGGGGCGAGCTGAGCGGACAGTTCGTCATCGGCCTTCTTCTTCGTTTCCTTCGGGCCGCGACGCAAAAGCCTCCCATATCGAACTCGTCCTGAACTGCGTCCCGCCGCGCCGCGACCCCAAAGGTCGTGCGCCGGGACGATCGGCGCATCGCACGGCAGCGGCCGGCATGCGCGCACCAGGAGGCCACCATGGCCACGGGCACCGTCAAGTTTTTCAATTCTCAGAAGGGTTTCGGCTTCATCCAGCAGGATGAGGGCGGCCCCGATGTCTTCGTGCACATCTCGGATGTGGAGCGCTCCGGCCTCTACAGCCTGAATGACGGGCAGAAGGTGTCCTTCGATATCGTTGCCGACAACCGCGGCAAGAACAAAGCGGCCAACCTCGCCGCGCTCTGAGCCGTTTCGGCCAAGGAAAAGCCCCGGGCACCGCAAGGTGCCCGGGGCTTTTTTCGTTCCGGCGCCTGCCTCAGCGCATCACATAGACAGTCGCGCCCACGCGGACGCGGTTGTAAAGGTCCACCACGTCATCATTGGTCATGCGGAAGCACCCCGACGACACCGCCTGGCCGATGGTTTCCGGCTCGTTGGAGCCATGGATGCGGTAGAGTGAGGAGCCCAGATACATGGCGCGGGCACCGAGAGGGTTGTCGATGCCGCCGGGCATGTAGCGCGGCAGGTCCGGCCGGCGCCGCAGCATCTGCGACGGAGGCGTCCACGACGGCCATTCCCTCTTCGCGCTCACGGTCTTCACGCCGGACCACTGGAAGCCGTCCCGGCCGACGCCGATGCCATAGCGGATGGCCTGCCCGCGCCCGGTGACGTAATAGAGCCGCCGCTCCGAGGTGCGGATGACGATGGTGCCAGGCGCATATTTCGGGTCGACCGAAACCATCTGGCGGCCCAGCGGCGAGGAACTGCCCACCGACCCCATGTTCGAGCCGCCGAACAGCTTGCCGAAATTGAAGAAATCGTAACGGTCATCGGCCCGTGCGGACCCTGCCGTCAGGATCACGGCCGTTGCGGCCGCGAGAGCGAGGGCTTTCAGGTTCTTCATGATTGCGCGTCTCAGTCGGAACGAAGGGGGATCACACGGCACCAGTGACGTGCACTGGATTGCTGCTTTGTTGTCGCCGCAAATTGGACATGACTGCAACCGCTTTGTGGCGGCACGGTTCCGCCTGCACGGGACTGTGATGCGGTTTTCCCGAGGCTGCGGCCCTGCCGCAACGTTCAGGCTTGCCTCGCGTCCCGGACGAAGGCCGCGAGGCGGGAATTGAAGCGATCCGAGGCCTCGATGAACGGCGCGTGGCCGGCGCCGGCATAGAGATCCAGCGTCGCGCCAGGCACCAGGCTGGCCAGATGCTGCGCCATGGCGGGGGCCACCACCTCGTCCTCTTCCCCATGCACCACGAGCACCGGCACGTCGAGCCGGGAGAGCAGGTCGTCATAGTCCGCCGCCCGGCCGAACAGGGCTGCCCGCACCTCAGCCGGCACCAGCATGTTCACGCCGAACAGGAGCTCGAACAAGGGCTGCGGCACCGGGGCCGCGAAGCAGCGGCGCAGGAGGGCGCGGGTGGCGGCGATGTTCTCCGCCGGATCGGTGCTGCACATCTGCCGCATCAGGCGGTTGCAGCGCCCGTAGAAGCGTCGCTCGTTGCTGATTGCGGCATCCACGAACACGATGCCGGAAATGCCCGCGCTGCCATGCCGGCCCAAATAGTCGCAAATGATGCGCCCGGCATAGGACCAGCCCACCAGAACTGGGCGATCAAGGCCGCAAGCGTCGATCACCGCCGCGACCTCGTCGGCCCAGCGCGCGGGCTCGTTGTAGAAGGTCGCGCCCCGAGGGCGGTCCGATCCGCCATGGCCGCGAAAGTCGTAGGTGGCCATGCGGAAGCCGGCGAGGACCGGGCTCTCGGTCTGCCGGCTCCAGCACAGGCCGGACTGGGAAAAGCCATGGATGAAGAGAAGGGAGCGCCCCGCTTCGGCTCCGGACAATTCGGCGGCGATGCCCACTCCGTCGGGGGTGGAAAGGCGCAGGGTGCGCCGGGCGGGGAGGGGGGAGGTCATGGCGCAGCATCCGTTTGGGGAATGCGCCGCCTCTAGCATTTCCCCGTGCACGCTTTAAGTCCCGCCCGCGTCCCCGCGGTTTTCTTGCGCTTCTCGGCGGGCGAACTTGCGGGCCTTTGGGCCTAGGGAACGCGCGTGCTATTGAGCGCGCCGAACACGGCAGTCCCAGAGGGAGGCATGCACATGTCCCGGAAGATCGCACCCCGTGCCGGCTTCACATGCCTCGCGGCCGCCCTCGGCCTCCTCGCGGCCGGCCACGGGGCGGGCGCGGCGGAGCCGTTCATGGCGACCGGCCTGCCCTTCTTCGAGCCCTACCGCATCGCCATCGTCACCCTCGACATCAGCGGCGGCAAGGTAACCGGCACGGTTGCGCCACCCGTCGGCGATCCCCGCGCGGCAATCCCGGTGTCCGGCACGCAGGCGGACGGCGTGCTGCGCCTCACGATCGGGGAGGGCACGCAGGCCTACAGTCTCGCCTTCAGCGAGAACCAGCGCGGTCTGCACCGCATTCTGGAGGAGACGGCGAGCGTCCCGGGTGTCGACGCCGTCACCCTGTTCCGGCCGGCGGCGGGCTTCTCCGAGGCGGCCCTCGCGCTCCAGCACGACGCGGACAATTGGTGCGGAGCCCTTTATGGCGCCCTCAGCCTGCAACTGCGCGCGGCCGACCTCACGAGCCTGCCCGCCGCGCCCGCTGTGCTCGCCGACCTCGACGTGATGGTGGAGCCGCAGCAGGGCGGAACGGCCAGGGTGAAGATGAAGGATCTCTGGAGCCGGCTGCGCCTCGCCGCGCGCTCGGGCGACGATGTGAACGTGGAGATCGCCGTGCCGGTGGGCAGTGAGGCGAAGACGGCGCAGGAGATCCGCCGCGTCCCGCAGGTGGTCGCGGTCACGCTGCCGGCGCAGTGCGGGGAAACGGTTCTCGCCGTGATTCCCCGGGCCAAGATCGCTGACGGCGACAAGGTTTCCGACGCGAAGCTGAAATCCTATGCGGAGGGGACTCTCGCCCGCCTCCTGTCCGGGGGGGCGCCGGAAGGCGGGGCGGCGGGGCAGCGCAAGTTCAAGATCCAGAATGCGACCGTCGTGGCGGGTCCCGGCGGCCAGCCGATGTTCCGTGCCACCGTGACCGGCGAGGCGGAGGCGACCCGGCTCGGCAAGGGCGCATGGGACCAGTTCACCCTCACGCTCATGCCCCTCGTCACCGCCACCGACGCGGCGGACACCCTTTCCCTGGTCCCGGCCATCAGCGACCTGAAGGGCGCAAGGAAGAGCGGGCCGCAACTGCCGGCCGACGCAGCCTTCAAGCCGGTGGACGATTCGGAGGTGTCAGCCGGCATCAGCCAGCGCCTCGTTTCCTGGCTCGCGGCGGCGGAAGGGACGCGGTGCGTGTTCCTGACGCGGGTGCCCTTCGACGAGCCGGAGGACAGCCTCTCCTGCACCAATGTCGCCATGGATGAGGCGCAGCTTCCGGACGATAACTGAGCTGTAGATCTTCGGCGCCCGCTGCACAGGCGAGGCTTGTCTCGGTAGGCACTGCCATTCGATGTGGATTTATAAAGCTTAAGCACGAGCTGTGCCGATGTCTTTCCACGGAGAGGCGTCTGCTTATCTCGTCCGCCATCCGGAAAGGGTCGCCAAGCTTGACCTTTTTCTTTCCAAGGGATGCGGGAACACACCTCGCTGCCCTCCGTTGGTCCACGGGGGCAAACGAGGACGACATCGATGAACAATCGACAGCAGGGTGGTTCAGGCAATCCCACCAACGATCGCGCCTCCGAGGCCGAGCGCAAGCGTGCGGAGGAGCACCAGCAGCAGCAAGACCATGGCCGTGGCCAGCAGGGTGGCGGGTTCGAAGGCGAGCGCGAGCGGGCTTCGGAAGCCGGCCGCAAGAGCGGCCAGGGCGGGGCGGACGACAAGCACGCAGCGCGCGAGCGGAATCCTGCCTCCGAGCCTGTCCGCAAGAGCACCGGGCGCTGAGGCGCCGGGCTTCGCCTGACTGCCGACCCCATAGCACAGGAGACGACCATGGGCTTCTTCTCAAAAGACATCCATTCGATGGACGACCTGTTCGTCCACACTCTTCGAGACATCTATTACGCCGAGAAGCGCATCCTGAAGGCGCTTCCCACCATGATCGAGAAGGCCTCGAGTTCGAGCCTCAAGCAGGCATTTCAGACCCATCTCGGGGAGACGGAGGGCCATGTGACGCGCCTCGAAGAGGTGTTCCGCATGCATGGCGTCGAGGCGAAGACGGTCAAATGTCCCGCCATCGACGGCATCATCGAGGAGGCTGAGGACGTGGCCAGCGAAGTGGCCGACGAGGAGGTGCTGGACGCCGCCCTCGCCGCGGCCGCCCAGGCGGTGGAGCATTACGAGATCACGCGCTACGGCACGCTGATCGCGTGGGCCAAGCGGCTGGGGCGCAATGACTGCGCCACCGTGCTCCAGCGCACCCTGGACGAGGAAAAGGCGGCCGACGCCAAGCTCACCGGCCTCGCTGAGGCGAGGCTCAACATGCGCGCGGCGGAGTAGCCGTTCGTCCTGCAGCTTCCGGGATCGGGCCTGAAAGCCTGCAAGACGCGCGAGCAAAGAAACCCACGAACCTGGCCCTCGCCCGCGCGGCGGGGGCCTTTTCATGCCGGCGCCGCGCTGCTCGTGCCCAAACTGCCGCCCCTTCGTAAGACCTCACACCGTAACGTTCACGGCAAACCCCGGACAGTTGAGGGACCCGATGGCCAGTTGCCCTTGGCGAATCGTCAGGCGAGCCGGCTGTCCCGGAGCGCGGTGGTAGAGGTCCGGATGCATCGCCACGAAACGGTCCTGCTCGTCATCAGGCGCGAACGACATGCCGTCGACATAGTGGTGGCCATTGCGCTCCACGTGGGCGAGGCCCAGCAGCGAGACGAGCGCGAGGTCCTGCTGCGTGCTGACGCCCGCCCAGGTGCACAGGTCCTCGGCGGAGAGGAAAAACCGCGCGCCGCCGTCTTCCCCGTTGCGCCGCGCCACCCGGGCCGCATTCAGGATGGACTTGTAGAAACCCTTGCAGTTCTTGCTGGAAACGCCCTGGTAGCCGAGCGCCAAGGCGCGCGGGAAGGCATCCAGATTGCCGTCCGATTCGTCGATCATCATGGGCTTGAGAGCGGAGAGCGAGCGCACGTCGCGCTCCAGGGCGACGGCGCGCTTGATCGGCTGCTCGATGCACAGCACCGAGGCCGCAAGCTGCCGGAGCGACGACCGCTCGCCGATGCGGCGCCAGAGCTCGGTGATCCCTTCCACGTCGCCATATTGCTCGTTGCCATCGAGCGTGGAGAGATAGGGCCCGGCGGATGTGTCGAGCACGGCGGCGATGCGCTCCAGCCGGTCGAGATCCGCGGCGGGATCACCGGCGACCTTGATCTTGAAATAGCGACAGCCATAGGCCCGCACGACTTCCTCCAGCGTGCGCGGCAGCCCGTCGTGCGGCGCGCTCGCATCGAGATCGTCCTCGCCGAGGGCGTCCACCAGCCCCACCGTATGGCGCACCGCGATGCTCGGCCGGGGCGCGAGGCTGGCAAGGAAGGCGTCGAGGTCGAAGCCCGCAAGGTCCGGCGTCAGTGCGGTGACGGCGAGGCCGGGCACGTTGCGGGTGACCATCTGCGCAAACGAGAGGCCGAGCATGCGGCCCACCGCATCGATCACCGCCCGGTCCACGAGGGCCGGCCCGTAGGAGGCGACGAGGGGATTGAGCTGGAAGGCGGCGCAGCGGGCCTGCTGCTGCGGATAGACGCTGGCCGATAGGCCGAAAGGCGTGTCGGCGCCGGCCTGCCGGTAGAGGTCGAGGGCGATGGCGAGCGACGTGCGCAACTGCTCCACATTGTCGGCGTCGCTCAGGTCGGGGCTCTTGTCGAACCATTTCGGCAGCAGGCATTCCGCCGCGATCCCCGCCGCGGACGCGCCGTCGGAGCGCTCGACGCGTACGCGCAGCACGGCCTGACGCGCCTGCGTCATGGTGGTGATGCCGAAGCGGAACGGCAGGCGCAGGCGCACCGTGCGCTCCATCAGCTCGGCGTCGACGAGGCGCACGCGCACGCCTTCCCCTTGGCTCATGTGAGGGACCTTCTGGCAGATCTGTTTTGGGAAGGGTGGGTGCCGGCTCTATTCCACCATGCGGGGAAAGGCCCCACTGCGCGCCCGCGCCTCCAGCGGCCAGGTTTCGCCGAGCCGCGTGGTGGTGGAGACGACGATAGAGCCGCAGCTTTCGAGATCCGTCCGGCTCATGCGATTGGTCGGGGCGGCAAGACTCACCACCCCCACGCATTCGGAGGCCCCGCCCAGGGTCGATGCCTTGATGGGCGCGGCCACCGCCCCCACGCCCAGCTCGTTTTCCTCATAGCTCAGCGCAAAGCCACGTCGCGCCGCCTCTTCCAGCTCCGCCCGGATCTCGGAGATGGACGTCTTGGAATGGGCCGTCGCCGGCTCAAGCCCGTGCTGAAGCAGCAGCTTCAGGGCGGCATCAAAGGGTAACGTCGATAGCCATGCCTTGCCGGTGGCGTGGGTGTGGAGGCCGATTTCGAGGGTGTAGTTCGGGTCAATCCGCAGGGATCGCTTGCTGCCCGCGAAGGACTGCACCCACACGATCCTCTGTCCGCCGGGCTCGACAATGGCGAGGCGGACCAGTTCGCCGGTCTCTTCCGCGAGCTGGCGCAGGGCAGCGGAGCACTGGTCGAGGAGCCGGCTGGTCTGGAGGTGGCGCAGGCCGAGATTGCTGATGCGGTAGGTGAGGTAATAGCGCTGGGCGCGCTCGTCCCGCCACACCAGCATCATGCCTTCCAACGTGTTCAGCAGCTTGCTGACGATCGCCTTGTTGAGGTTCAGGCGGCGGGAAATCTCGGACAGGGGCAGGCCGTCCACGGAGTCGGCCAACATTCCGACGATCTCGAACGCCCGTTCCACCGACACGATGGTCTCGTCGACCTTCTCCGGCCGCCCCTGGGCTGTGATCTTTGCCGTCTCTCGCACCATCTGACGCACCATCTCTCTCGCCCGAAAACCCGCGGCAGTCATTGTTGTAACGATGTTACCCTTATTTATCGACCATACAAGCGATCGGCGCGCAATAAAATTACTCAAATTGGCGATTGACAGCGAAAAACGCTCCATATAGCCCTTTTATGAATGGTAACGCAGTTACCTAAATTGAGGCAGCCGCCGATGGGCATGTCCCCGCGGCAGGACCAGCCCGGCACCAGGGAGCAGTATCTTGAGTGGACGCCTGACTTTCGAAACCCTGCCTGACCTCATTGACACCGAAGAACAGCTCGAGGAGCTGATCTCCCGGCCGACACAAGGCCTGATCGACGATCTCGCCGCCGTGGACGGTGACATCGTCGTCCTCGGCGTCGCCGGCAAGGTCGGCCCCTCCCTCGCCCGCATGGCCAAGCGCGCCGCGCCCGGCAAGAGGGTGATCGGCGTCGCCCGCTTCTCCGAGGCCGGATCGCAGGAAGAGCTTGAGGGCTGGGGCATCGAGACCATCAAGTGTGACCTGCTCGACCAGGCCGCCGTGGCGAAGCTGCCGCGCGCCGCCAACGTGGTCTACATGGCCGGCAAGAAGTTCGGCACCAATGACGACCCCTCCTTCGCCTGGGCCATGAACACCATGGTTCCGGCCACCGTCGCGTCGCATTATCGCGCCTCACGCATCGTCGCCTTCTCCACCTTGTGCGTCTATCCCTTCGGCGTCGTCGCCCACAATGGCTGGGACGAGCGGGTGGAGCCCCGCCCGGTGGGCGACTACGCCAATTCCTGCGTCGGCCGCGAGCGCGCGTTCCAGTACGGCTCCCACAGCTGGGGCACGGCCGGCCGTCTCATCCGGCTGAACTACGCCATCGACCTGCGCTATGGTGTGCTGCATGACATCGCCCAGTGGGTCATCAAGGGCGAGCCCATCCCGATCCGCACCGGCCACGCCAGCGTCATCTGGCAGGGCGACGCCAATGCGCAGATCCTGCGCTGCCTGAAGCACGCCACCAGCCCCACCTCCCCCATCAATATCGGCGGGCCGGAGCAGGCGAGCGTGCGGGCCATCGCCCATGCCTTCGGCGAGAAGTTCGGCAAGGCGCCCATCTTCGACGGCGCCGAGGAGCCCACCGGCTGGGTCAACAGCACGTTCCTGTCGCAGCGCCTGTTCGGCTACCCGAACGTGCCGCTGGCCCGGATGATCGACTGGGTGGCCCACTGGGTGGAGCGTGACATGCCCATCTACGGCAAGCCCACCCGCTACGAAGTCCGCGACGGCCTGTTCTGAGCCCGGGAGGCCGCACCGATGAACGGTTATCTCGGCTTCATGGGCTTCTGGTCCGACATCGACCAGGACTACCAGCTGCGCTACCAGGAATGGCACAATTGCGAGCACATTCCCGAGCGCCTCGGCATACCGGGCTTTATCGAGGGGCGGCGCTATCGCGGCGCCCCCGGCGGCCCCAACTTCTTCATGTGCTACGTCACGGCCGGGCCGGAAGTGTTGCGGAGCGAGGCTTATCTCTCCGCCCTGAACCGCCCCACGCCCTGGACGCAGGAGGCCCTGGCCCACTTCCGCAATCCCACCCGCACACTCTATCGCAAGCTGCGTGCGGTCGGGCCGGAGGGGGGCTACGCGCCCTATGTCCTGCTGCTGCGCTTCGACGATGAGCGGCCGGCCGAAACACTGGAAAACCAGGTGGTCGAGGCGCTGTCCGGCAACGGCTTCGCGGCCGTTTCCGGGGCCCTCTACGAGGTGGATGCGGAGGCTTCCAGCATCATGACGGCGGAGCGCCGGATCTATGCCGGCGGCCCCGGCAGGCAGCGTTACCTGATCGCCATCGAGGCCCTCGACCGCGCCCAGGCGGAGGAGGGGGCGGAGCGTCTCGAACGGCGCCTCTCGCCCGGCGCCCGCGACCTCGACCGCAGCATCTACTGGCTGGAAACCCGCATCCGCGCTGAAGACCTGCGCGCCTCCGCCCGGAAGGACATGCAATGAAGCTCCTCAGATACGGCGCGCCCGGCGAGGAGCGCCCAGGCCTCGCCGCCCCGGACGGCACGCTGCGTTCCCTCGCCGGACATGTGGGCGATATCGACAAGGCCATGTTCGACGACCCGGCCCGCCTTTCCTCCCTGCGCGCTCTCGATCCAGCCACGCTTCCGGTGGTGGACGGCACGGTACGTCTCGCGGAGCCGCTCGCCCGGATCGGCAAGATCGTCGGCATCGGGCTCAATTATCACGATCACGCCCGAGAGTGCGGCGCGGCCATCCCTTCCGAGCCCATTCTGTTCCTGAAGGCCACCACCTCCCTTTGTGGCCCGAACGATGCCATTCGCCTGCCGGAAGGATCGCAGAAGACCGACTGGGAGGTGGAGCTGGGCGTCGTCATCGGCCGCACCGCGCGGGACGTGACGGCGGAAGCCGCGCTCGACCATGTGTTCGGCTACTGCGTCGCCCATGACGTGTCCGAGCGCGCCCACCAGCTGGAGCACGGCGGTCAGTGGACCAAGGGCAAGAGCCACGACACCTTTTGCCCGGTCGGCCCCTATCTCGTGACGGCGGACGAGGTGCCGGACCCGCAGGCCCTCCACATGTATTGCGAGGTGGACGGCCTCATGCGCCAGTCCAGTTCCACTGCGCAGATGATCTTCGGCGTCGCCGAGGTGGTGAGCTATGTCAGCCGCTTCATGACGCTCGCGCCCGGCGATCTCATCATCACCGGCACGCCGGCCGGTGTCGGCCTCGGCCTGAAGCCGCCCACCTACCTCACCCGCGGCGCCCGCGTCCGGCTCGGCATCGCCGGGCTGGGCGACCAGCACCAGAGCGTCGTCTGACGCAGCACCGGAAAGGCGCATGTCATGCTCGGCACCCTCAAGAAGCTGGCCTCCTCGGAGGCCGCCCGACCGCTGCTGCTGGTGGCGGTGATCCTGGTCGGATGGGACATCGGAGTGCGGATCTTCAAGATTCCGCCGTACCTCATCCCCGCCCCGTCGCTGGTGGTGGAGCAGGTGGTGGCCCAGTGGCCGCTGCTGCTGCGCGAGAGCCTGCCGACGCTCTACGCCACCCTCGGCGGCTTCCTGCTCAGTGCGCTGTTCGGGATTCCGGTGGCGCTGCTGATCGCCTCGTCCCGCACGATCGAGAGCTATCTCTACCCGATCCTCGTCTTCTCCCAGAGCGTGCCGAAGATCGCCGTGGCGCCGCTGTTCGTGGTGTGGTTCGGCTTCGGCATCGTGCCGAAGATCATCGCCGCCTTCCTGCTCGGGTTCTTCCCGGTGGTGGTTGCGACCGTGCTGGCGCTCAAGAGCATCGACGCGGAGATGATCGACCTTGCCCGCTCCATGCGCGCCGGGCCGGTGCGCACGTTCCTGCGCATCCGGCTGCCCCATGCCCTGCCCGGCATCTTCGGCGGGCTCAAGGTGTCCATCACCCTTGCGGTGGTGGGGGCGGTGGTGGGCGAGTTCGTCGGGTCGAATTCCGGCATCGGCTACGTCCTGCAGATCGCCAACGGCAATTTCGACCTGCCGCTGATGTTCGCGGCGTTGTTCGTGCTGTCCATGATGGGGGTGATCCTGTTCACCGCCCTCGACCTGCTGGAACACCTGCTGATCCCCTGGCACGCCTCGCGCCGCACGGATGCGGCCGGCGCCGCCTGAAGGCGCGCAAGGACATAAACGTAAAAAACAAAACCAACGGTGGAGGAAATCATGATCTGGCGAAATGTCATCGCATTGTGCATCGCATCCGGCCTCGTCGCTCCGGCTCTGGCCCAGACCGCCGCAAAGCCGCTCGACAAGGCGGTGCTGATGCTCAACTGGTTCGCCTACGGCGAGCATGCGCCCTTCGTTCTCGGCCGTGACAAGGGCTTCTACCGGGACGAGGGCATCGACCTCGAGATCCAGGAGGGCCGTGGTTCCGGCGTGACGGTCCAGGCGGCGGCCGCCGGTACGGTGACCTTCGGCCTGGCCGACGTGACGGTGATGATGAAGGCGGTCGCAAAGGGCGCGCCGCTGAAAGCGGTCGGCGTGCTCCTGCAGCGCACCCCCGCCGCCATCGTCTCGCCCGAGGGCAAGATCAAGGACCCGAAGGACGTCGCCGGCAAGATCATCGCGATCACCCCCGGGGATGCCGTGACGCCGCTGCTGCCGCTTTACCTGAAGAAGATCGGTGTCGCCGACTCCAGCGTCCGGACTGTTTCCGGTGATGCGCAGACCAAGCTCAACGCGGTGGTGAACAACCAGGCGGACGGCTTGATCGGCTACACCACGGAACAGGGCGCGCGCCTGCCCGACATCATCAACAAGCCGGTGACGATGCTTCGCTTCACCGATGTCGGCGTGAACATCGTCAGCCTCGGCATCGTGACGAGCAACGAGACCATCAAGTCGCGGGGCGACCTGGTCAAGCGGTTCATGCGGGCAACGACCCGAGCCGTGGAGGCGGCGCAGAAGGACCCGAAGGGGGCCATCGACGTGCTCCTCGCCGCCTATCCCAAGATGGGTCTTCCCGACGCGCAACTGCGCAGCCTGCAATATTCGCAGGCCCTCTACAGCGCCCCGAACGCGCTCGGCCCGCGCCCCTTCCAGATGAATCCTGCGCTCATCGCGGACACGCTCGACGTGCTGACCCAATATGGCGGCATGACGGCGTCCGAGCGCGGCCAGCCCACCGACTATTACACGGCGGAATTCCTCCCATGACAGGTCATGTCACGCGAGCAGCTCGAATGGCCCTCCACGCCGTCGCCCCGGCGCCTGCTGCACCGTCGCCCGTTGCCGCGGCGCGCGAGGCGCACATCGAAATCTCCAGCCTCACCAAGACCTACAAGTCGAAGGGCGGGCACGTGCCCTCGCTCCGGCCCATCGACCTGACGATCGCCCGCGGCGAGTTCGTCGCCATTGTCGGGCCGAGCGGCTGCGGCAAGAGCACCTTGCTGAAGCTGGTGGCGGGTCTGCTGCCCGCCACCAGCGGCGCCATCGCCATCGGCGGCAAGACGGTGAAGGAGCCGCTGGACGACGTGGGCATCGTGTTCCAGAGCCCGGTGCTGCTGCCGTGGCGCAACGTGCGCGACAACATCCTGCTCCAGGTGGAGATGCGCGGGCGCGACAAGGCGGCCTATCGCGCGGCGGCCGCACGGCTCCTCAAGACGGCGGGGCTCGATGGCTTCGAGGAACGCTTTCCGTGGGAGTTGTCCGGCGGCATGCAGCAGCGCGCCGCCATCTGCCGTGCGCTGGTGCACGATCCCAGCGTCCTGCTGATGGACGAGCCGTTCGGCGCGCTCGACGCCATGACCCGCGAGCGCATGAATGCCGAACTCCAGCGCATCTGGATAGAAACCCGCAAGACGGTGCTGCTCATCACCCATTCCATTCCCGAGGCGGTCTATCTCGCCGACCGGGTGGTGGTGATGTCGAACCGGCCGGGGGCGATCGAGGCGATCTACGACATCGATCTGCCCCGCCCGCGTGAACTCTCCATCATGGGCGAATCCCAGTTCGTCCGGTTCACCCAGGATATCCGCAAGCACTTCTTCGCCGAGGGCAACCTGGACCATTGAGCCGGGCAGGCCATTGGCGAACAGGGCCTGGCGGGCGACGACCCCGCCAGTGGCGGCCATAGCGCATCAACGATCTCCCCGCCGGATCCCCGAACGGTCCGGCGGGGAGAGCGCATCCAGGCCTTGCCATCCGCCTCGGCGTCGGGGGAGCGGCTGCGCCGGCTTCCACCCGCCGCAGGCCGGCTCGAAATTTCCTCAGGGGGTCTTCAGGGACCGCGCGACCCCGCTCCTCCGGGCTTAACCCGATTTCTCGATTGGTTCCTCCCGTGCTAGGACATCCTTCGTCATCGGGACGATCGTAGCTGGGCGCTACGCGGAGAATGTCCCTGAGGCGGTAGACCAAAACCCGCGTTGCCGAAGTTATAATGGCAGGGCGCTGCAAGTAGTATCTTTAAGTAATAATTCTGAAATACGACAAGTGCCCGTTGATGAAAACGGCGGGATACTCCCGGGCATGCCCGTAACGACTTTTGAAGAGGGCTATTTTATGACGGCTATTGCAGATACGCCTTTCGGCAAGCTCGACACCGAAGGCCGGCTTTTGAAGCCTCTCCTGAACGCCGATACCCACGTTGCCGGTCGCTTCGGCTATCGCGGCGAGATTTCCTACGATGGTCCCGAGACCGTCATCAAGGAGGTCTTTTCCGTTTCTGAAAGCGGTAAGCCGGGGATCGGTTTCCTCGCCGGGTCAATTGCAAATTATGAAACCCTGCCCAAACTCGTTGAGAGCTTCGGAGCGGCACTCGATGCGGATGGAAATTATTTCATCTATATCGCCGATCTGCCGCAGGGAAACCGGCTGTTCATACGATTTGGAGATGTGAAGATATTCGCAATCTTCATTGACGAAACGTCGGTATACAATGAGCTTATCGATACATTTTATGTCGATAAGGTAAAGTTGAAGAAGTTCGACACGGCCGCCAAGCTTGATGCGCTCGCTGACGTTGGTCTGAAATATTCTTCTCTCTCGGATTATAAGGAAGTATCTTATGAGGATGGGTTGAAGATCAAGAATGCCAGCTGATTGGTGATCTGGCATTCCCATCTTGGCGCGATTTGTTTTTCGTGTCCTATTATAGGCCCCGCTTCGGCGGGGCTTTTCTTTGTACCCTTTTCAGCCCAACGCCCCGCGCGCGGTCCGGCCTACCCCATCGGCGTGGAAGACGATGCCGGTCTGGCGTGCTTTCCCGATGGCGCGCGCGGACGGGGATCGGCCCGCAGCGCCTCGTCGGTGCGAAGCTTCCCGTGGCGCCCGCGTCCGCTCGCAGGCAAGGCGCCCCGCGCCGTGGGATGATTTACGGATGTGGGCCACGTCACGGCCTATCCTGCGCTGGTGGATCAACCGAGCCGGATGGAGCCCATCTGTCGCGGTCAAGCTGCTCGAACACGAGTGGAACGGACGGCGGGTCCAGGGCCAGCCACCGGCTACCTTCAGGCCGCGTTTTGGCCCTGAAACTTGCTCTGCTGCCGGACGCTGGAAAATGGTGGGCGATGCAGGGATTGAACCTGCGACCCCTCCCGTGTGAAGGGAGTGCTCTCCCGCTGAGCTAATCGCCCGCGCCATTGCGAGGAGGGCCGTTTAGAGCCGTGCGGCCCTCCCTGTCAAGTGCGCGTTGCCAAAGCCGGCGGGTGCGCCCCGCCGGCCTGTGGATGGCCGATCAGGCCGCGCCGCGGGCGAGCAGGGCATCCACGGCTTTTTCCAGCTCGTCGAAATGGTGGATCAGCACGTCCGCGCCGAGCGCGTGGGGAGGTGTCTCGGTATAGCCGAACGAGACCGCCACCACCGGCACCCCGGTCGCGCGTGCGGTGAGCACGTCGGTGATGCTGTCGCCCACCATGATCGCCTGTGCCGCCGAGCCGCCCGCGGCGCTGATGGTGGAGAGGAGCGGCAGCGGGTCCGGCTTGCTGCGCGCATAGGTATCGGCGCCGGTGATGACAGAGAATCGCTTGGTCAGGTCGAGGGCGTCGAGCAGCAGCCGCGCCAGGTGTTCCAGCTTGTTGGTGCACACGGCGAGGCAGGCGCCCTTCGCCTCCAGCCGGTCCAGCGCCTCGATGAGGCCGGGGAAGGGGCGCGAGCTGTCGGCGATGTGCTCGGCATAATGAGCGATGAACTGCTGCGTCATCGCCGCCACTTCCTCGTCGGGCAGCACCAGGCCCTCGCTCTTCAGGCCGCGCACGATGAGCAGGCGGGCCCCGCCCCCGATCATGTTGCGCGCGGCCGCGCGGTCCACCGGCGGGATCTTGTGGGTGGAGAGCACGAGGTCGAGGGCATCGAGCAGATCGGGCGCGGTATCGACGAGGGTGCCGTCGAGGTCGAAGGCGACCAAGGGGCGGCTCGGGGAAAGGGGCGTGGGGGGAAGGCGATTGGGGGGAAGGGGAGTGGTCATGCAGGCGTCTCCTCGGGGGCAGTCAAGGTGTTGGGGGCGCCGTCCCCACCCTCTGCCATAAATCCTGCCGCTTTTCCGCGCGAGCGTCGCCCCGTCCATGTGGCTGCGGCCGCGTGGCGCAGTCCCGGCCAAGGGTCGGGGTGCGCGGACACAAGGAGGGATGAATGCAGGGCGTTATTCTCGGACAGGCATGCAAGCGGGGCCATATGTTCGCGGTGGTGGTTGCCGGCCTGTGCGGCATGGCCGGGTTGCTGGCGGGGGCCGGTGGCGCACGCGCGCAGCAGCCGGGCAGTGCGGGCTACGATTTCGCCGCCCCGCCATCGGCGCAGGCGAACCGCGTGTTCGGCGTCAACCGCCAGACCGGCGAGATGAACGCCTGCCAGTTCGAGCGCCCGGAGGGAAATCCCGTGGGCGTCACGCGGTGCTTCACCCAGGGACAGGGCGCCGGCCCTCTGCAAGCGGGCGACTACGTCCTCGTCCCCACCCGATACGAGGGCGAGACCGGCGTGTTCCGCGTCAACCGCGCCACCGGCGAAATGAGCATCTGCTACGTGCGCGAGGTGCCGGGGGTGAAGGGCGCGGTCGAATCCCTCCTGGTGTGCACGGCCCCGGCGCGGTGAGGCGTCGCGCCGCTTGTCGCCGGAGCGGATCGGGGCTAGAGGCGGGGAGGGCGGCGCAGCCGTCCCCTTGGCAACGATGAGCCATCCCGGTCGTCCCGGTCGCCGCCGGACGCTGCAGGGGCGGCCGGAACGGAAATGTCCATGCCCCCCGAAGACCTCAAGCGCCGCGCCGCCGCCCATGCCCTCACCTATGTGACCGACGGCATGCGCCTCGGCCTCGGCACGGGGTCCACCGCCCGCCACTTCGTGGAGCTCCTGGCGGAAAAGGTGCGCGACGGCCTCACCATCCTGGGCGTGCCCACGTCCCAGCAGACGCTGGAGCAGGCGGTGTCCCTCGGCGTGCCGATCGCCACCCTCGACGAGGCGGGCGAGCTTGACCTGTGCGTGGACGGCGCCGACGAGATCGGCCCCGGCCTCGCGCTGGTGAAGGGCGGCGGCGGCGCGCTGCTGCGCGAGAAGATCGTCGCCCGTGCCGCGCGCGAGATGGTGGTGATCGCTGATGCATCCAAGAAGGTCGACGTTCTCGGCCGCTTTCCCCTGCCCATCGAGGTGGTGGATTTCGGCGTCGTGTCCATCGAGCGCCATGTGAGCGAGGCGGTGCGTGCCGCCGGTTGCGAGGGACCGGTGACGGTGCGCCGCGACCGGGACGGCCATCCTTTCGTCACCGATCAGGGGCACCTGATCCTCGATGCCCATCTCGGTCGCATTCCCGACCCGGCCCGCCTCGCGCGTGCGCTGGAGGAGGTGCCCGGGGTGGTCGAGCACGGTCTCTTCCTCGGCCTCGCGCGGCGTGCCGTCCTGGCCGGGCCGGACGGTGTCATCGTGCTGGAACACGGCAGCTTCTAGTTTTCCTCTTTCCGGAGAAATCCATGCGCGTTTCCCTTCCGGTCGCTTTCAAGCGTGCCACCACCACCCGGCTCGTGCTTGCGATGGCCCTCGCGGTCGCTGGCGCGCCGGCGCTCCTGAGCCTGCCGGCCAGCGCGCAGCAGGCCGCCCCGGCGGTCAAGCCTCCGAGTGCGGCGCAGATGCAGCTGTCGCGCGAGCTCGTTGCCGTGAACGGTGAGGCGCGCATCTTCGACGGCGTGATCGCGAATGTGGTCGAGCAGGCCGCCCGCCGTCTCCTTCAGACCAACCCGGACCTGGCCAAGCAGCTCGGGGAGGTCGGGATGCAGGTGGCCACCGATCTCGAGAAGCGCAAAGCCGAGGTCGTCGACATTTTCGCCAGCGTCTATGCCAGCCGCTTCTCCGAGGCGGAACTCAAGGATGCCATCGCCTTCTACCGTACCCCCACCGGCGCGAAGCTGGTGCAGGAGCGCCCGGCGATCTTCCAGGATGCCATGAAGGGCGTCCAGACCTGGAGCGCCCAGGTGGGCAACGAGGCATCGGAGCGTATCCGCGCCGAGATGAAGAAGCGCGGCGTCAATCTGTGACCCCGGTGGCGTGATCCGGGCGGGACCGGATCACGCCCGCTTGCCGGTCATGCCGGCTGATCCCCGCCGCGATGCCCGTCAGACGGTGTCGGTCCGCGGTTCCCGCGCCCCCTCCGGCTCCGGCGACTGGGCCGCGAACAGGCTCTTGCGGCTGAGGTTGGGGCTGTAGTGCGGGTCCACGACGGTGGAAGTGTGCCAGATGGCCTCCATCCGTGCCCGCTGCGCCTTCAGCCGCTCGCGATGCGCCTTGGAGCGCTTTTTTCCGCGTGATGCGGATTCGTGGTGCAGCAGCACGGCGAAGGGCGTGAACACCACGTCGTACCCCGCCCGCCGCGCCCGCAGGCACAGATCGATATCGTTGCAGTCCTCGGCGAAGCGCTCGGCGTCGAGCGGGCCGATGGTGTCCCAGACATCACGCCGGATCAGCAGGCAGGCGGCGGTAACCGCGGAGAGGTTCTGCCGCACCAGGAGGCGATCCTCATAGCCCGGCGCATCGGCCGCGCTGTGGGCAAACCAGTGGTCGGCATAGCGGAACAGCCCGACGATGGCGCCGGCATGCTGCACCGTGCGCTCGGGAAACAGCAGCTTCGCCCCGACGATCCCGGCCTTCGGCAGGGCGGCGAGGGCGACCATTTCCGAAAGCCAGCCGCCATCCACCACCTCGATGTCGTTGTTGAGGAGGAGGATCAGCTCGCCGCGCGCTGCCGCGACGCCGAGATTGCAGATGCGCGGAAAGTTGAAGCCGCCGTCGTCCCGCACCACGGTGGTCTGCGGCCACAGGCCCTTGATCTCCTCGAACAGGTCGAACGTCTCCGGTTCCACCGAGCCGTTGTCGACGACGATGATCTCGAAGGTCCGATAGTCCGTTCGCGCGATGAGCGAGCGCAGGGCGGTGCCCAGCAGCGCCGCCCGGTCGCGGGTCGGCACCACGATGGAGACCAGGGGCGCTGTGTCGGGCACCGGATAAATCGGCCTCAGGTGCCGCCCGCCGACGACCTCCACCGGCACGCCGAGCCGTTGCGCCAGGGCCCGCGACGCCGGGCCGATGGCGCCCGGCGCGAAGCCCGGCGGCCGGCCCTCGATGCCGAAGGCGACGCGCGGGATGTGGCGGATGCGGGCGGGGTCGAGGCCGGCGATGTGGCGCAGGAGCAGGTCGTAAACCGCCGCCGGACCCGCGCCTTCCGACAGGCCGAGGCGCAGGGCGTCGGCGCGGGGCAGGGCCGCGAAGCCGGCGAGATAGCCTGAGGCTTCCATCAGGTGCCGGTTGAAGGCAGGGTGAAAGACACCGTGGAGCGGGGTTCCGTCCGCATCCAGGCGCTCCTCGTCGGCATAAGCGAGGGCGCAGTCGCGATGGCGGGCGAAGGTGGAGCGGATGAGCGCCACCGCATCCCGCGTCGGCTTCCCGGCCGCATCGAGGAACAGGACGAGGCCGCCCGCGGCGGCCTGGAGGGCGGAGGAAAGGGCCTCCACTCCCGGGGTGGAGGCGGGAATCACCTGCGCTCCGGCGGCGGCAAGGACGTCGGCCTCCTGCGGCAGGCGCTCCGGCGGCAGGGCCACCACCCACTCGAAGGCGTGATCCGTCTGCGCGGCGAGGGCGTGGGCGCAACGGGCGAGCGCCGCCGGCGTGACGGTGGAGGCATCCGACACCAGGCTGAGGCGCGGCGCGGCCTCGCTCGCCGGCACGGTGCGGAAATCGTCCACGAAGCGGGCGCGGAAAGCGCGATAGCGCGCCGCCTCGCCGCGCCTGCGGGCGGGAGAGGCGGAGATCCGCGCGTGGAGGGCTCCGCGCAGGGTCCGCGCGGCGATGCCTGCCGCCTTCCAGCGCCGGCCCGATCCGGTGTCGGGGAAGCGCCCGTTGGCGAAGGCATGCAGCTTGAGGGCCACCTTTTGCACCGGGAAGTATCCGAGCCGCACCGCGGCAAGGTCGCCCGCGCCGGCCACCTCCAGGGTCCTGGCGCCCGGTGGCAGGAACACCACGAACGGGCCCGTCGCGCCCAGTGTCTCGCGCGCCAGCGCGGCGCCGGCCCGGTCACGCACCACGAGATCCAGCGCGCGATCCGCCCCCGCCGCCTCCAGCACCAGCGGCAAACCGTGCCGGATCGCCCTGAGGCGCAGCAGGAGCGGCAGCCGGAAGCACCTTCGCCCGTCCGCTGCTGGCGCGCTCGCGAGCCACAGCGGGGGAATTGCGGTCTCAGCCATGGGCCTGTCTTTGCATTTGCCCGCCTTGAAGCACTCAAATGCCGCCCCTGCAAGCGCGCAGCCGTGACCGCGCGATCGCTTGACGGCGGGGCAGGGGTCCTTCAAGTCACGCGTTCAAAGTCGAAGGCGCGACTGTGCGCGGTCGCGGAAGCCGGGAGCTCGGCATGGCACAGCGGGAAGTGGATCTGTTCGTCATCGGCGCCGGGTCGGGCGGCGTCCGCGCGGCGCGGATCGCGGCACAATATGGCGCCAAGGTGATGATGGCGGAGGAGTACCGCATCGGCGGCACCTGCGTCATCCGTGGCTGCGTGCCCAAAAAGCTGTTCGTCTATGCCGGGCGGTTCGCCCACGATCTCGAGGACATGGCCGGGTTCGGCTGGCGCGTGAGCGAGCACGAGTTCGACTGGCTCACCCTCGTCGCCAACAAGGACAAGGAGATCGCCCGGCTGGAAGGCATCTACCGCCGCAATGCGGAAAATGCCGGCGTGGAGGTGGTCGCCTCCCGTGCCGTGGTGGCCGGACCGAACACGGTGCGGATCCTCTCCACCGGCGAGGAGATCACGGCGCGCTACATCCTCGTCGCCACCGGCGCGCATCCGGCGCTGGGGCCGGCCATTCCCGGCTGCGAGCTCGCCATCACCTCCAACGAGGCGTTCAACCTCACGCACTTTCCGGACCGCATCCTCATCCAGGGGGCGGGCTACATCGCCGTGGAGTTTGCCGGCCTGTTCCGCGCCCTCGGGGCGGATGTGACCCTCGTCTATCGCGGCGACAGGGTCTTGCGCGGCTTCGACGGCGAGATCCGCGACCATCTGCAGGCCGAGCTCTCTCGCGCCAGCATCCGCCTCGCGCCGGGGTGCACCATCGCGTCGATCGAGGTCATCGCCGGCGGCAAGCGCGTCGTGCTGTCCGACGGCAGCAGCCTCGAGGTGGACGACGTGATGCTCGCTCTGGGCCGCGTGCCCAATACCCGCAATCTCGGCCTGGCCGAGGTCGGCGTCGCCCTCGACGACGTGGGCGCGGTGGTGGTGGACGAGGCCGGCCGCACCAACGTGCCCTCCATCTATGCGGTGGGCGACGTGACCAACCGCATCAACCTGACCCCGGTCGCCATCCGCGAGGGGCACGCCTTCGCCGACACGGTGTTCGGCAACAAGCCCTGGACGGTGGACCACTCGCTCGTCGCCACCGCGGTGTTTTCCGAGCCGGAGATCGGCACCGTGGGGCTCACCGAGGAGGCGGCGCGGGCCACCGGGCGCGCCATCGACATCTACAAGACCTCGTTCCGCCCGCTGAAGGCGACCCTGTCGGGGCGCGAGACGCGCACCTTCATGAAGCTGGTGGTGGACCAGGAGAGCGATCGCGTGCTCGGCTGCCACATCATGGGCGATGCGGCGTCCGAGATGATCCAGCTCGCCGCGGTGGCGCTGGGGCTGAAGGCGACGAAGGCGGATTTCGACCGCACCGTCGCCGTGCATCCCACCTCCGCCGAGGAACTGGTGACGCTGCGCACCAAGGCCTGAGAAGGCGCAGCTCTCGGGCGGGGCTCAGGGATTGTGCCCGAACAGCCGGCCTTTCTCCGCCCACAGCACCCACCCAAGCGCGATGGCGCCCAGTACCATGTAGCCCAGGCTCAGGGGCAGCACCGTGCCGTCGAAGGCGCGGCCGACGAAGAAGCCGAGCACCGACGACATCAGGGTGGTGAAGCCGCCGATGAAGGAGGAGGCCGTGCCCGCCACCGCCCCGAGCGGCTCCATGGCCATGGAGTTGAAGTTGGGCACGGTGAGTGCGAACAGGAACTGGGCCGACGCCACGAGGGCGCAAAACAGCACGAGGGGCGGCTTGCCGTCGAAGGCGAGGCTGGAGCCGACCATCAGCGCGCCGGTGGCGATGAAGCCGCAGATACCGCCGTGCGAGAGCCGCCGCATGCCCACGCGCCGCACCAGCGAGGCGTTGATGAACGCGGCGACCGCCATGATGCCGGCCACTGCCGCGAACGCCACCGGGAACAGGTGACCGAGCTTGTAGATGTCGGTCTGGAAGACCTGCGAGGCCGAGCCCACATAGGCCATCAGCGATCCCATCATCAGGCCGATGGCCACCGCATAGCCCGCCGACCGGCGCGTGGTGAGGGTGAGCACCACCGCCCGCCCGATGCCGCGCAGCGAGAACGGGATGCGGTATTCGGGATGCAGCGTTTCGGGCATGCGCAGGCCGAACCAGACCCACAGCAGCAGCGCCAGCGCCAGCATGGCCACGAAGATGAGGTGCCAGGAGCCGAAGACGAGGATGACGCTGCCGAGAGCCGGAGCAACGATGGGCACGGTGAGGAAGACCATCATGCTCAGCGACATGATGCGGGCCATCTCGCGCCCCTCGAAGCGGTCGCGCACGATGGCGATGGCCAGCACCCGCCCCGCCGCCGCTCCCACGCCCTGGATGACGCGGGCCGCGATAAGAACGTTGAAATCGGTGGTGAACAGGGCGATGAGGCTGCCCGCCGCATAGATGGCGAGGCCGGCGAACAGGATCGGCCGACGGCCCAGCACATCGGACACCGGGCCATAGAAGAACTGCGCCGCGCCGATGCCGAGCAGGTAGGCATAGACCATCACCTGCACGCGATTGGGATCCGCCAGCGCGAAGTCGGCGCGGATGGCGCCGAAGGCGGGCAGCAGGTTGTCGATGGAGAAGGCCGTCATTCCCATCAGCAGGGCGATGAGGGCGACGAATTCCGGGAAGGCGGGGCGCAGGGGCTGGGGCGTCCGAGTCTTTCCGGCGGAGGACTTGGCGGCCGCCTGCCCCGCTCCGGAGGCAGGGTCGCGGGTTGCGGCGGCACGCTGGGGCAGGGACATGATACGCTCTGGTGTTGGACGTGTCCCGCAACAGACACGGACTGGACGGGGCGCCGCGCGGGGCGGCAGCCTGAGGGTCACACATAGGCGATGGTGCGGCCCAGGAGAAGAGCGGCGACCCAGGCGAGAAGGGACACCCCCGCCGCGAGCCGTGCGCCTCGCGCATACCGTCCTCCGGTCGGCTCCGGCCGGAAGAAGAGGTGGAAGACGGCGATGTTCGCCAGCCCCACGAGGATAAAGGCGAGCTTGGCGAGGAAGGCGGCATTGCGCAGCAGCGGTCCGGCCTCCGCCGCGAACAGCACCACCCCGGAGGCCACCTGGACGACGAGCCCGAGCGCTGCCAGCCACATGCCGGCGCGCAGCACCCACCGTGCCGCCCGGTCGCCCCTGAGGATGGCGATGTCGAAGGTGGCGGACGCGCCCACGAGCAGGGCCGCGCCCAGGACGTGGGTGAGGTTCGCCACGGGATAAAGCCAGATGCTCGCGCGCGCCGCCTGTCCGAGCGCGGAGCCCTCCAGCGCGGCGGCGAGGGCGAACAGGCTCTCCATCGACGCCTACCTCAGTTCCACGGTCTTGCCGCCCACGGTGATGCGTTCGGCCCGCATCTCCCCCACGGTGCGGGTCGAGGGATAGCCGTAGATGCTCACCTGCGTGCCCGTCTGGAGCATCTCGGGGGTGAGGCCGCGGGTCTGCATGCGCGAGATGGGGGCGAGGGTGGCGATCCAGGTCGAGCCATCATGCTGCATGGCGAGGTGCGCATGCGGGTTGGACCATTCGAGATGGGCGACCGGCCCGGTCATGGTGAAGGCCTTGGAGGTGTCGTAGCTGCCCCAGCCGTGATGGGCGACGGCCGCCCCGACGGACGAAAGCAATCCGGCGAGGACCCATGGCACGAGGGTGCGGGAGGTCCGCCGGGCGGGGGTGTGATGCGGAAGCGGCGGATGGTGGGTCGAGGTCATCGCTGGAATCTCCGGGCGGGTTGTCGACCAGGGGAAAGTGCCGGGAGGATGGCCTTGTTCCGTAACGGAATGAAGGCGCTGCCCCCGCATCGACATCACATGGCCGTCAAGCCGGCCGGCCGCAGGGGCGAGCCTGTTGCGGCGTGTGCTTTCGGCGCGGCGCGCCTTCGTGTATAAGCCCGCCTTCCGGCCTCGCGAACACAAGAGGAACGCCAACGGCGCACCAGCGGGGCGGACCGGCACGGAAGAACCGGCCGGCTTTCGAAAATGGAGAGTGAAATGGTGACCCGCCCGCAATCCGCACCTGTCCCTGGCGCCGAGGTTTCTCGCCGCGCCGAAGGCTGGCGTCCGGACAGCTGGCGATTTTATCCCGGCGTGCAGATGCCCGATTATCCGGACAAGACCGTGCTCGCCGAGGTGGAAGCCAAGCTCGCCTCCTACCCGCCCCTCGTCTTCGCCGGCGAGGCGCGCCGCCTGAAGGCGGAGATCGCCAAGGTGGCGAAGGGCGAAGCCTTCCTGCTCCAGGGCGGCGACTGCGCCGAGAGCTTCGACGAGCACTCCGCCGATAACATCCGCGATTTCTTCCGCGTGTTCCTGCAGATGGCGGTGGTGCTCTCGTTCGCCGGCGGCTCGCCGGTGGTGAAGGTGGGCCGCATCGCCGGCCAGTTCGCCAAGCCCCGGTCCTCGGATACCGAGACCGAGAACGGCGTGACGCTGCCCAGCTACCGCGGTGACATCGTGAACGACATCGCCTTCACCCCCGAGGCGCGCATTCCCGACCCGCGCCGGCAGATCGAGGCGTACCGCCAGTCGGCGGCCACGCTCAACCTGCTGCGGGCCTTCGCCAATGGCGGCTATGCCAACCTCGAGAACGCCCATCAGTGGATGCTGGGCTTCGTGAAGGACTCACCCCAGTCCTCGCGCTACCAGGAGCTGGCCAACCGCATCACCGAGGCGCTCGACTTCATGCGCGCCTGCGGGATCAATCCGCAGAGCCACCCGGAGATGCGGACCACGGACTTCTTCACCAGCCACGAGGCGCTGCTGCTCGGCTACGAGCAGGCGCTGACGCGGGTGGATTCCACGTCCGGCGACTGGTACGCCACCTCCGGCCACCTGCTGTGGATCGGCGACCGCACCCGCCAGCCGGACCATGCGCATGTGGAATATTTCCGTGGCATCCGCAATCCGATCGGCATCAAGTGCGGGCCCTCGCTCTCGGGCGATGGGCTGATCCGCCTGCTGGACATCCTCCAGCCGGACAACGAGGCGGGCCGCATCACCCTCATCTGCCGCTTCGGCGCGGACAAGGTGGGCGACCACCTGCCCGCCCTCATCCGGGCGGTGGAGAAGGAGGGGCGCGTGGTGGCGTGGTCGTGCGATCCCATGCACGGCAACACCATCAAGGCCGCCTCCGGCTACAAGACGCGGCCGTTCGAGCGCATCCAGTCGGAGATCCGCTCCTTCTTCGACATCCATGCGGCCGAGGGCACATTCGCCGGCGGCGTGCATCTGGAGATGACCGGCAAGAACGTCACCGAATGCACCGGCGGCGCCCGGGCCATCTCGGACGAGGATCTGCGGGATCGCTACCACACCTATTGCGATCCGCGCCTCAATGCCGAGCAGGCCATCGAGACCGCCTTCCTTGTGGCCGAGCTGCTCAAGCGCGAGCGTCTCGCCCGCGGCCGCCCGCAGGTGGTCGCGGCGGAGTGATCCGCAGAGCCGGTGACGGTGCGCAGGAAAAGGGCTCATAACGGGGCCTGGGAACATCAACGCCCCCGGAACCATCGTTCCGGGGGCGTTTTTGAGAGGCCGCGAGCGTGTGCTGTCGGCGGCCCGTGTGCCGGAAACCCCGCTTGCGGAGGTCTTGGCGAGTGGGACGGGCTAAGCGTCGCGCCCCCCGCCATCACTTGCCGATGAAGAACTCCGTCGGATCGCCGTCGGGAACGCCGTCGAACCAGACCAGGACGCGATAGCGCGCCGCGTCCTCCCCCAGCACCAGCAGGGTTTCGGCCTTGTGCGTCGCGGGAAGGCCGGGCAGGGTGCCGAGGTTGCGGGCGGCATCACCGTCCTTGCCGCTCCAGAACCACACCTGCGCCCCCGGCTCCGGCGCGACGCCGGGCTTCTCGCAATTGAAGGCGGCCTGATCGCGCGTGTCGTTGCTGCGGCCGCTGAGGATGAGCACGCCGCCCTGGACGCGCGCGAGATCACGGATGCCCACATTGTCGCCCAGGGCGAGCCGGCTCGCCCCGGCAACGACCGGCTCGCCCGAGAACAGCGTTTCCACCGGGGTGCGGACCACGAAGGCATGACCCGCAATGCACGGGCCTCGCAGGCCGAACAGGGCCTCCTGCCCCAGGACGGCGAAGCCCTCCACCGTCACGCCATTTTCATCCAGCCTGCGCTCGGCAAAGGACCCCACCTCGGGCAGTTTCGCGAGTGCGGCGCGCAGGGCCGCGCTACGCTCGATCTGCGGCGCCGCATCCTCGGCATCAAAGGCGAAGGTGGGGTGCCCCGTGGCCGGATCCACCGGAAAGCGCAGCACGAACGAGCGCGAGGGCTGCGCCTTGCCTTTGCGCGACGCGCCGTGGGAGCCGGTGACGTAGAAATAGCCGGACGCCCCCACCGCGCCCGCGCGTGGTGCCACGTAGTCGGCGGCCTCGGCATCCAGCTCCTTCATGGTCTTGCCGCCGATCTTCGGCGGCAGCAGGCCGATGACCTCCTTGGGAGCAATGGTGGTGCCGTTGATCTCGAAGAACTGGGCAAAGCGCCCCTCGTCGTTCACCACCAGGCAGCGGTTGGTGCCGGTGGCGCAGGCGGCGCCGCTGAGCTCCTCGTTCGCCTTGTTCTTATTGCCGTCCGCCTGGCGGAAGGGGGCCGGGTCGACGCGCCACGCTTGCGGCGCGCGGACGATGTCCGCGGATGCCACCTGAGCCGAGAGCAGCACAAGCCCCACGGATGCCGCGATGCGCATGAGGTCTTCCCGCAAAAAGAGTATGGGTAATCAAGTCGCACTTTCTGGTGCGCTTCGCCATCCCCCCGGCGCAGCGCCCGCCAATAAAAAGGCCCTCCCCGCGGGGGAGGGCCGGATCACTGGCCGCTGGCTCCGGGGAGGCCCGGCCTCGCCTGTCCTACTTCACCAGCGGGCAACCACCATCGGCCAGCGGGCGGAAGGCCTCGTTGGCGGGGATCGTCGCCACGAGCTCGTACAGGTCCCACGGCCCCTTGGAGTCGGCCGGCTTCTTCACCTTGAACAGGTACATGGGATGGGTCGCGCGGCCGTCGATGCGCACCTCGCCCTTGCCGAACAGCGGATCGTCGATGGGGGTGGCGCGCATCTGCGCCATCACCTTCGGCGCATCCTTCGTGTTGGCAGCCTTTACGGCGTCCAGGTAGTGCATGGCGCTAGAGTACACGCCGGCCTGCGAGCTCGTCGGCATCTTGCCACCGAACTTGTCGGCGAAGCGCTTGGAGAAGGCGCGGGTCTGGTCGTTGAGGTCCCAGTAGAAAGCCTCGGTGAGCAGCAGGCCCTGCGCCGCCTTCAGCCCCATGGCCTTCACGTCGCTGGAAAAGATCAGCAGGCCGGCGAGCGACTGGCCGCCCTCGACGATGCCGAACTCGGAGGCCTGCTTGATGGCGTTGATGAGGTCGCCGCCGGCATTGGCGAGGCCAATGACCTTGGCGCCGGACGACTGCGCCTGCAGCAGGAAGGAGGAGAAGTCGGTGGCGCTGAGCGGGTGCTTCACGCTGCCGGCGACCTTGCCGCCCGCATTCTTCACGGCCGCGGCCGCATCACGCTCCAGCGCCGCGCCGAAGGCGTAGTCGGCGGTGATGAAGAACCAGGGCGAGCCACCCTGCTTGGTGATAGCCGATCCGGTTCCGTTGGCCAGCGCCCAGGTGTCGTAGGTCCAATGCACGGTGTTGGGCGAGCACTTGGCGCCGGTGAGGTCCGAGCTGCCGCCGCCGGAGACGAGGAAGATCTTGTTCTTCTCGCGCGTCACGTCATTGACCGCCAGCGCCACCGAGGAGGTGGTGGTGTCCATGATGACGTCGACATTCTCCTGATCGTACCACTTGCGGGCGATGGCGGAGCCGACGTCCGGCTTGTTCTGGTGATCGGCGCCGACCACCTCCACCTTGACGCCCTTGTTCTTGGCCATGAAGTCGTCGGCCGCCATCTGCGCGGCCACCACCGAGCCGGGGCCGGAAATGTCGGCATAGACGCCGGACATGTCGTTGAGCACGCCGAGCTTCACCGCGATGTCTTCGGCGTGGGCGGTGCCGGCCATGAGGCCGCACACGGCGGCGGCGGCCAGGAACTTGCCAATCTTCATGAAGTCCTCCCTCTCGCGTCCTTGTTGAACGGATCGCCGCGAAAACTACGACGTTCGTCGCACGGCGTCTCTTAGACCATTTTCAGGGTGACGCCGCCGTCGACCACCAGATCGAGGCCGGTGACGTACCGGGATTCGTCGCTGGCCAGGAACAGCGCGGCGTAGGCCACGTCCCAGGCGGTGCCCATGTGGCCCATGGGGACCTGGGCGTCGCGGGCCTTCCACATGGCCTCCACGTCGCCAGGGGCGGCGTAGCTCTGCGCGAGGCCCGTCGACTTCTCCACCATGGGCGTCTTCATCAGGCCCGGCAGGATGCAGTTCACGCGGATGTGCTTGGCCGCGTATTCCACGGCGGTGGTGCGCGACAGGTGGTTCATGGCCGCCTTGGTCGCGTAGTAGGTGGAGTAGGGCACGCCGGTCCAGCGGATGGAGGCGATGGAGGAGATGTTGATGATGGATCCGCCACCCTGGCGCTCCATCACCGGAATGACATGCTTCATGGCGAGGTAGCAGCTCTTCAGGTTCACCGCGAACATGCGGTCCCACACCTCTTCCTTGAGCTCCACGACCCCGCCGACCTCGGCCAGCCCCACATTGTTGTCCAGCACGTCGATGCGGCCGTAGCGATCGAGGCAGGCGGCAACGAAGCCGGCGATCTCCTCGCCCTTCGAGACGTCCGCATGGAACGCCTCCGCCGAACCGCCCTCGCCGCGGATGATCTCCACGGTCTCGGCCGCCGCCGCCGCGTTCACGTCCACGCAGAGCACGTTCGCTCCCTCACGGGCGAACAGAACGGCGGTGGCCTTGCCGTTGCCCCAGCCGGGGCCGACCGAGCCCGCGCCCACCACGATCGCCGTCTTGCCTGAAAGCCGCTGCGCCATCGCGCTTCTCCCTTTTGTCCGTGTTGTGTCGTGCCGATGCCTGCGCAGGCGGCGTCACGCCCTCGCGGTCGCCTGCCTCGCGGCGATTTCGGCGCGCGCCGCCATGCTCCGGCTGGTGCTGAAAATGCTGTTGCGCCGTTCGACCCGCCGCCGGCGGGAGATGGTCACGACCGGCCTTCCGCCGCGATGCGCGGATGACGGTGCGATGCGGCACGGCGGCCGCAATGGTTTGGCGTCATGTGTCCTTCCCTTGCAGGAGCCGAGCTCCCCGGCGCGCCGGTTGGCCGGCGTCGCGTCGCTGATGCTTGGCGTTCACGTAAGCTCGGGTGACAGCGCCGCCGCAATGCGTAGAATCACGCAATTCGGTTTCGGCGAGAGGCGGCGCGTGAGCTTCGAGGGTGGCGAACTGGTGCTGGGCTTCCGCATGGCCCCCGTGGCGCTGGCCTTGTCCAAGCACCGCATCATCCATGCGTGCAACGACGCCTTCGCCACGCTGTTCCGGCGGGAGGTGGAGATGCTCACCGGCCGCTCGCTGGCGCAGATCTATCCCTGTGTCGACGACTTTGCCGCTGTGGTGGACCGCTGGATGGCGCCGCTGCGGGAGCGAGGCCTTTTCGCCGACGAGCGCTTCATGAAGCGGAGCGACGGCGAGATCTTCTGGTGCCGTGTCGCCGGGCAGACCCTGACGCCGGCCGATCCGCTGGCGCTGGCGGTCTGGAGCTTCACCGAGCTGCCCACCCCGGTCCATCTCGATGGCGCCCTCTCGCGCCGCGAGCGGGATGTGGCCTGCCATGTGGCGCGGGGGCGCACGAGCAAGGAGATCGCCAAGCTGCTCGGCCTGTCGCCGCGCACGGTGGAGGGCCATCGCCTGCGCCTCATGCGCAAGCTCCAGGTGCGCAATGCGGCCGAGCTGAATGCACTTGTCGAGGCCCGGCTCGTCTGAGGCGCATTTTCGACGCCGGCCTCTGCCTTCGCGGCCCAGGGCCTGTAGCATGCGCCGGCCTCTGGAGCGCTGTTCCCATGTATCTCGCCGTCGTCCTGCTCACCATGCTCGTGCTCCCCCTCGCGTCCACGGTGGCGGAGCTCACTGTCGCCGGCGGGGCGCCGCTCATGGTCGCCGGACGCTGGTTCGTGGTGTGGGGCATCGGCGCACGGCTGCTGTCGGCGGGCGTGAGCCAGATGGTGCGGCCGCAATTCACCGCGGGCATGCTCGGTATCGAGGACCCGCGAGCGCAGATCGTGGTCCGCGAGCTGGGCTTCGCCAACACCGCCATGGGTGTCGTCGGCTTCCTGGCGCTGCCTGTCCCGGCCTTCGCCGTGCCCGGGGCGGTGGCGGGCGCCATCTTCCTGGGGCTCGCCGGCATGGGCCATGTGTTCAATGCCGAACGCAGCCGGAAGGAGATCATCGCCATGGTCTCCGATCTCGGCCTCGCCTTGCTCCTCGCGCTTTATCTGGTCGTCCGCACCCTGTGACGGCTCAGGCGCCGACCATCCCGCCCACGCCGGCGAATGCGCCCTCGGCGAGTTCGGCGACCAGGAAGCGGGCGGGATCCACCGGGCCCGGAAGGGTGACAAGGCCGGTGGGAATCCGCCGGAAGCCGAAGCGGGCATAATAGGGCTCGTCGCCCACCAGGATCACCAGCCGGTGGCCCGCCGCCTTCGCCGCCTCGAGCGCCACGTCCATGAGGCGGGCGCCGATGCCCACCGACTGGAAGGGCGGCTCCACCGTGAGCGGGCCGAGCAGGAGCGCGGGGGTCGTGCCGATATGCACCTGCGTGAGGCGCAGCGAGCCCACCAGCATGTTGCCCACCCGCGCCGTGTAGGACAGCGTGCGCTCGTGCGGCGTCTGCTCGCGGATGCGGAAAGCCGTGCGGGCAAACCGACCGGGGCCGAAGGTGCGCTCGTGCAGCTTGTCGATGTCGCGGTCATCGGCCGCCGTCTCGACGGCGATGGACAGGGGAAGCTCGGTCATGGGGCTCGTTTCGCGGGCAGGGCAGAGGGCCCGCGCGCGGATTTCGGTCGTGGACCGGGCGTGGGCGCGGGCGTCAGGCGGGCAGGGCACAGCGTGCGCAGATGCGCAGCACGTCCTGTCGTCGTCGCTGAAGCCGGATCGCCATGAGTTCCTCACGAGAATGGGGCGGGCCGATACCATGCCCGCCCGGCAAGGTCCAGTGGGTGTGGCGGGCGAGCTTGGCGAGCGGGCGAAATCGGCACGACCTTGCCCCTGCCATGCCCGCTCCGGCAGGCCCCGTGAAGCGGATCCGGGCAAACCGGCCGGCGGCTACTGCTTGTAGATCCAGCCGTAGCGATCGAGGAGGCCGGCGCCCGAGCGGCGAAGCACCAGGTCCCGCGCGATGCGAGGCGGGCCTGACAGGTGGTAGACGAGGCCGTTGCGCCGCGCCTCGTTCTGGATGCGCGCGGTCCGCGCGCGGCGCTCCGCCTCGTAGGCGCGCAAGGCGGCGGCGGCGTCGGTTTCGCGGAGGATGGCGCTGGCGAGGCTGGCCGCATCCTCGATGGCCTGAGCCGCGCCCTGGGCGAGGAAGGGCAGCATGGCGTGGGCGGCGTCGCCCAGCAGGGTCACCCGTCCGGAGCCCCAGCGGGGCAGGGGATCGATGTCGTAGAGGCCCCAGCACAGGAAGTGCGGCGCGCTCTCCAGCAGGCTGCGCACCTCCGGCGCCCATCTGGCGAAGGCCGCGTGCACCGCGGCGCTGTCGCCGGGCGCGCTCCAGCGGGCCACGGGCTCCTCCTGCTTCACGATGGCGACGAGATTCAGCGTCGCGCCGCCCTTGACCGGATAGGCGACGAGATGAGCATCGGGGCCGAGGTAGAGCCGCACGTCGGGGGGATGCCGCGCCGGCACGGGAACCGTCGCCCGATAGGCGAGGCGGCGGGCGAAGACCGGCGGCCGGGCGACGCCGAGATGGGCACGCACCGCCGAGCGCACGCCGTCCGCCCCCACCAGGATATCGGCGCCGTGGGCGTAGAGGTTCCCGCCTTGCTTCACCACCGCCCGCACGCCGCCGAAGGCCGGCTCCACCGCCGTCAGGTCGGCGCCGAGGGCGATGATCACGCCCGCCTCGCGCGCCGCATCGGCGAGGAGGTTCTGGAGATCCGCCCGATGGACCACGAGGAAGGGCGCACCGTAGCGCGTGGTGGCGGGGCCGTAATGGGCGCGGGTGATGGTGGAGCCGCTGCGCCCGTCGCGTACATCCAGGGAGCGCGGCGTCACGGCCACGGCCTCGAGACGCGGCAGCAGGCCGAGATCGCGGATGATGCGGGTGGCGTTGGGGGTCAGCTGGAGGCCGGCGCCGACCTCCTTCAGCTTGCGGGCCTGCTCCACCACCTGCACGGTGAGGCCGGCGCGGCGCAGCGTGAGCGCGCAGGCAAGACCGCCGATCCCCGCGCCGACCACCACGGCGCTGCGCGCCGCGGGCCTGGGTTTCGGTCGAAAGGGTATGGGCTGGACCATGGTTTGCTCCGGCCTCGCATGCGGGGCCGGCGAACTCTCGTCTTGTTCAGGCGGCGGTGCGCGCCTCGGGATCGTCATGCCACACGCATTCCTCGGGTTTCGCCTCGCCGGCCGCGAGGGCCGGATTGTAGCGATAGAGCGTGGAGCAGTAGGGGCACACGTGCTCGGTGTCGTCGCCAAGGTCGATGAAGATGTGCGGGTGGTCGAAGGGTGGCTTCGCGCCGATGCACATGAACTCCTTGCTGCCCACCTCGATCAGCGTGACGCCGAGGTCGTTGCAGAAGTGGGGAATACCGGTGTCCGCCATGGTTCCGCCCGTGCGCGTTCAAAAAAGCGCCGCGACCTTAGCGTCTAGTGCGCCGCGGTGAAAGGCCCCGTCCCGCGGCAGATCGGCCGCATGGGAGGAGCCCCACCCTGCGCGAGCAGGGGGCCGGCCTCGACGGATCGTTCCGGCGCGGTTATCCTTGCGTCAGGTCCGAGAAGAGGGAGGGTCGTGTCGATGCATCACATCATGTCTGATGAGCCGTCCCTCGTGCGCGGCATGTTCCGGCGCACGCACCATACGGACGTGATCCCCAGGCGTCCTCGCCGCTAGGTCGGCCCATCCCGTAGCGCGCGAGATCCTCCCTGCGCCGGCGCCGCCCAAGGCGCAGGGCGGCGGCAGCTGCGCCTGCGATTGCCTTCCGACTCATCTCACGCGGCGCGTCCGGCGCCGCCTTCTCCTTGTCCGAACCAGGGACCGGCCCTGCGCCTTGCGTGGCCGGAACGTGTCATGTCGCTCTTTCAGGCTCACCGGCGCGGTGTGTCCATCCGTGCCGTCTTCGCTTTCCTGTTCTCCCACTGGCGCCGCCGCAAGGGCGTGATCGCCGCGACCATGGCGGCCGTGCTGGTCGCAACCGTGGCGGAGGTGTTCGTGCCCCTCTTCGCCGGACGGCTCATCGACGCCTTGTCGGGCGCCGACCGAGCGGTGGGCTGGCGCGCGGCCGTCGCGGCCTTCCTCGCCATCGTGGCGCTCGGGGCGGTGATGGTGAGCGCGCGCCACGTCACTTACGTCGTCATCGTGCGGCTCACCTTGCGCATGATGGCCGATGTGGCGGCGGATGCCTTCGCCCGGGTGCAGCGCTTCTCGGCGGACTGGCACGCCTCGACCTTCGCCGGCTCCACCGTGCGCAAGATCTCGCGCGGCATGTGGTCCCTCGACGTGCTGCACGACACGCTGCTCGTCGCGCTCCTGCCGTCGCTGGTGGCGCTCGCCGGCTCGGCCGTGCTGCTCGGCTGGCACTGGCCGGTGATGGGCGTGGTGGTGGCCGTGGGGGCGGTGGCGTTCGTGTCGCTGACACTTGCCCTGTCGCTCAACTACGTCGCTCCCGCCGCGCGCCTCTCCAATGCGTGGGATACCCGCGTGGGCGGCGTGCTGGCGGATGCGGTGGGCTGCAACGCCGTGGTGAAGGGCTTCGGCGCCGAAACCCGCGAGGAGGAGCGACTCGACCGGATGCTGGCCAAGTGGAACAGCCGCACGCTGCGCACCTGGATGGCGGGCACCTGGGCGGGCACGGCGCAGCTTCTGGCGCTGGTGGCGCTCCAGGCCTCCATCATCGGCACGGGGCTGTGGCTGTGGCAACGGGGCGAGGCGAGCGCGGGCGACATCGCCTATGTGCTCACCACCTACCTCGTCGTGCATTCCTACCTGCGCGACATCGGCATGCACGTGCACAATCTCCAGCGTTCGCTGAACGAGCTGGAGGAACTGGTGGAGATCCACCATCAGGGCGTCGCCATCGCCGATGCCAGCGACGCGGCGCCGGTGAAGGTGGAGGCGGGGCGCATCGCCTTCGAGCACGTCACCTTCCACTATGGCGGCCATACGAAGCCGCTCTACACCGACCTGTCCGTCGCCATCGAGGCCGGCGAGCGGGTGGGCCTCGTGGGCCATTCCGGCTCGGGCAAGACCACGTTCGTGAAGCTCATCCAGCGCATGCACGACGTGTCCGCCGGCCGGGTCACCGTGGACGGGCAGGACGTGCGCGGGGTCACCCAGGCCTCGCTCCGGCGGGCCATCGCGGTGGTGCAGCAGGAGCCGATCCTGTTCCACCGCTCGCTGAAGGAGAACATCGCCTATGCCAGGCCCGATGCCTCTTTCGCGGAGATCCGCCGGGCGGCGGAGCTCGCCAATGCGGCGGACTTCATCGAGCGCCTGCCCCGCGGCTACGGCACGCTGGTGGGCGAGCGGGGCGTGAAGCTCTCCGGCGGCGAGCGCCAGCGTGTCGCCATCGCCCGCGCCTTCCTGGCGAATGCGCCCATCCTGATCCTGGACGAGGCCACCTCCAGCCTGGACTCGGAGTCGGAGGCAGCCATCCAGGAGGCCATGGAGCGGCTGATGGTGGGGCGCACGACCCTCGTCATCGCCCACCGGCTGTCGACGGTGCGCTCGCTCGATCGCCTGCTGGTGTTCGACAAGGGGAGGATCGTGGAGGAGGGTGACCACGATGCCCTGGTGCGCCGGGAGGGCGGCCTCTACCGTCGCCTGTTCGAGCGTCAGGCGCAGGACCTGTCGCGGGGGCTGGCGGCGTGATGCGGGGCGGGGCGCACTCGGCGCGGCTCTCGTCCCCCTTCTCATCCCCCGCGCGTCCGGGGGATGTCTTTCGTCCGGAGGAGCCAAGGAGTGGACCGCGCCGGTCGCTCCCGCCGCTCACTCCAGGTCGCCGCTCACTCCAGGTCAATGTCGAGGATCGCCATGTTGAAATTGTACGAGAGCTCGCCGTCCTCCTCGTCCTTGGACAGGACGCCGATGGATTCTTCGCCGAGATAGACCTCTGCGGAATCCTTGGACCGGGGGAAGGCAACGATCTTGATCTGCGGATTGCCAAAGAGCGTCCGCAAATAGCGCTGAACGCGTTCGAGCTCGGTTTTGTCCAAGAGTGGTCTCCTCCACGGGAACGAAGGACCGCCTTATGGCGGCCGGGGCGCCCGCGTTCAAGTCGCCGCGGGGCCGGAGGCGTCAGATATCCGCACCGGCGAAGATATTGTCCTCGAACATCTGGTCCATGGAACGGGAAGGCTCGGCGCAGCCGGCCTCGCCCACCACCTTGGCGGGAATGCCGGCGACGGTGGTATTGCGCGGCACCGCCTTCAGCACCACCGAGCCGGCCGCCACGCGCGCGCAACGGCCGACCTCGATATTTCCCAGCACCTTCGCCCCGGCGCCGAGGAGCACGCCGCGGCGAATCTTCGGATGCCGGTCTCCGGTCTCCTTGCCGGTGCCGCCCAGGGTCACGCCCTGCAGGATGGAAACGTCGTCCTCGATGACCGCGGTCATGCCGATGACGACGCCGGTGGCATGGTCGAGGAAGATGCCACGGCCCAGGGGAACCTGGGGGTGAATATCCACGGAATAGACCGAGGAGGCGCGGCTCTGCAGGTAGAGCGCGAAGTCGCGCTGGCCGTTTTCCCACAGGAAGTGGGCGAGGCGGTGCGTCTGGATGGCGTGGAAGCCCTTGAAATACAGCACCGGCTCCAGGGTGCGGGTGGCCGCCGGGTCGCGGTCCACCACCGCCAGGATGTCGGCGCGCAGGGCCTGGGAGATGGTCTTGTCGCGGAGGATGGCTTCCAGCCAGGCGGCGCGGATGGCGCTGCCCGGCACGTCCTGATGGTCAAGCCGGGCGGCGATGCGTTCGCCGATCACCGCCTCGAGGGTCGGCTGGCCGAGCACGGCGCCGGTGAGGAAGCCGGCGAGCACGGGCTCGCGCTCCGCCGCCTCCTCGGCCTCGTTGCGCAGGCGCGCCCAAACCGGATCGACCACGTCGTGCCAGCGCTCCGTCCCGACCTTGGTGAGCTTCGGAGCAAACTCTTCAGCCAGGGAAACGGGCATGGGTGACTGCGGCATTCCTGCCTCCTGCGATCTCGAACTTGACCCCTTTCTAGCACAAGCGGAGGGAAGGGGAGAGGTTCCGGCAACGCATGTCAGGGCCGTCGCGCCAGGAAATCGAGAGCCCCCGCCTTGAACACCTTGTCGCCCACCGCCGGGTTGTGGTCGCGGTTGGGAATGTCGAGCAGCGTTCCGTCCGGCAGCAGGTCCACCAGCGGCTGGGCGGCCCCGGCGACCGCGTCGCGGGTGCCGACGGCCACCAGGACCGGCTGGAAGATGCGCGCCACTTCCTCGCGGGTGAGCACCTGCCGGGAGCCACGGATGCAGGCCGCGAGCGCCATCAGGTCGGCCTTGTTGGCTTCGGCGAAGGCGCGGAACATGCGGCCCATGGGGTCCTGGACGTCGTCGAGGCGCGGCGCCTCCAGCGCTTCGGCGATGGACTGGGGCAGGCCCACGCCGTCCACCAGGTGGATGCCGAGCCCGCCCAGGATCAGCGAGCGCACCGCCTGCGGGAACAGCAGCGCCATCTGGGCGCCGACACGGGCGCCCATGGAATAGCCGATCACATCCGCCCGCTCGATGCCGAGATGATCGAGGAGGCGCTTGGCGTCCTCCGCCATCAGGCGGGTGTGGTACTGCGCCGGCTCGTAGAGCTTCTCGGACTGGCCGTGGCCGCGATGGTCGAAGCCGATCGCCCGGTAGCCGGCGTCCAGCAGGGTCCTGGTCCAGGACGGGCCGACCCAGTTGATCTCCTTCGAGGAGGCAAAGCCGTGGATCAGCAGGACCGGATCGCCCGCGCCGGTGTCGAAATAGGCGATGTCGACACCGGCGGAATCGAAATGAGGCATGACGGATCTTCTCGGGGCACGATGGGGGCGGGTGCCTTGGGCGTGGCGGGGAAACTAGAAGGTCCCCCGGACCCTGCCAATCCTGATCTTGATACCTCGTTGCGCGCGCCCGCCATGCCATATCCCGGGGGATGAGCCGGCTCGGCGGCAAGGTCGCGCGCGGCCTGAGCGGCCGCGGCGAAGCGTTGCTCCGCCAGCGCGCCGGCATCGGCCGGCAGGGCGGGGGCGCAGGCGCGGCGGGGTGAGGGAGGCTTTCGCCATGCGCCTTGCGGCTCCCGCCTCGCTCCCGCTTGCCACGGCGGTTTCCGCGCCACATGCGGCGGGCGCAGGCAACGCAGAAGGAATTGAGCGAGGAAACGAGGGCGAGGGCGTAGGCCGCCGCGACGATGGCCCCCCAGATGAGGTGGAACAGGGCGCCGGTGATGGCGATGGCACCCCGCCCCAGCGTCTTCAGGATGGCGAGGGTCTGGGCGCCCTTGGCGTCGGCGAGGCGGGCGACGCGGGAGAGGTCGCGCCCGCCCTCCGCCACCTTCAGCCCCTCCAGCGCCGCGCGGGTCCCGGCCTTGGCCTGGATGCGACCGGCGTCGCTCAGCATGCGGGTGAGGCCGGCGGCGCGGTCGCCGCGCACCAGGGCCTTGAGGGCCGCGCCGTCCACCGCCGCCGGGCTGGCGGCGAGGCGGCGCAGGGCGGTGAAGTCGACGCTTTCCCGCACCGCGCGGGTAAAGCTGCGGGCCAGCGATGCGGACAGCCGCCCGGTGTGCCTGGCCACCTTCACCAGCGAAATGCCGATGCGCACCGGCAGGCTCGCCCCCAGGGTGGCGTAGGTGCCGGCCGAGACGGCGAGGCCCACGGCGGAGAGGCCGAGGATGAGCTCGTCCACATCCTCGCCGCGGGCGAATTTCAGCCCCTCGCGGCCGGCGTCGCGGATGTCGCCCCACACCATGAGGTCGCTTGCCGCCGCCCCCGCGAGACCCGCGAGGTCCTGCGGCTGGCCGGTGACGAAGCCGAGGCCGAACTCCTTCGCCGAGCGCAGGGTCTGCGCCGCCGTGCTGTTGGTGGCGGCGACCTTCGCCCGCAGATCGGAGGGCACGGAAAGGCCGCGTGCGTCAGCGAGCGCCAGGAAGGAAGCGGCCAGCGCCGCGTCGTCGTCGGCGAGCGCCGTCTCGATGCCGCGGCGGGCATCTTCCGCCGGGAAGCCGGAAAGGCCGAGGTCGGCCAGCGTGGCGGGATCATCCCGCGCCCCGACGAGCTTGATGCTCTCCTTGGCCAGCGGCAGCAGGAAGGGCGTGCCGGCGAGGAGGGTCATGAAGAGCGTGAGCAATGCGAGGATGCGGGCCATGGTGATTGCCGGAAAACCTGACACGCCTTTGTGGCGATCGGAAAGCAAAGGGCCGGTCGGCAACCGGATGGCGGGGCCATTGTCCCGAGATCGTGTTCGCCGTTCCGGCGCCGGAGCCGGAAGATGGGGTAGTATGGCGGCAATTCAGAGCCGCAGCGAGCGGCCCGGGCGGGGCGGATGCCTCTGGTTCGGGGCATCGGCCGCCCGGAAACGGGAGGAATGCCATGTTGCCTGCACCGGCGCCCACCCCATCCCCTGCCCAGCCTTCTGTTCACTACATGCCCTTCATCGATGCGGATGCTGCCCTGCGGGTGCGCCACATCGGCCCCGAGGACCTCGTCGCGGCCCTGCGCGCCGGGGTGGCGGATTTCAGGGCGCATCCGAGCCAGCTGTTCTTCCTGATGCTCATCTATCCGCTGGTGGGCCTGTTCCTTGCCCGCCTGGCCTTCAATCACGACGTCCTGCCGCTTCTCTATCCGCTGGTGGCGGGCTTCGCCTTCCTTGGCCCGATCGCCGCAGTAGGGCTTTATGAGGTGAGCCGCCGCCGGGAGGCGGGGCTGCCCCACGGCCTGCGCTACGCGCTGGAGGTGCGGCATGCGCCCACCTTCGGCGCCATCGCCATGATCGGCTTCGTGCTCATGGTGATCTTCCTCGTCTGGCTTGTGGCGGCCATGGGTGTCTACCGCTGGACCTATGGCGCCTATGTCCCGCACACCCTCGCGAGCTTCCTGTCCGATGTCACCTCGACGCGGCACGGCCTGAAGCTGGTTATCGCCGGCAATGCGGTGGGCCTCCTGTTCGGGCTGCTCGCCATGGCGGTGTCGGTGGTGTCCCTGCCGCTGCTGGTGGATCGCCCGGTAACCCTCGCCTGCGCGCTGCGCACGTCGTTCCGGGCGGTGGCGGTCAATTTCTGGACCATGCTGCTGTGGGGAATGATCGTCGCCGCCGCGCTCGCGGCCGGCAGCCTGCCGTTCTTCATCGGGCTCGCCGTGGTGCTGCCGATCCTCGGCCACGCCACCTGGCATCTTTATCGCCGGCTGGTGCCGTAGCGGCCAAGGCAGCAGCCAAGGCAGCAGCCAAGCCGGCGGCGAGGCTTGCGTCGCCGATCGAAGGCGCTACACCTCTTTTGGCATACTGAATCCAGAAGAGGTGCGCGGTGCCGCTCATCGACCTTTCGGGGGAGCGTTTCCATGTGGAGCTGGCGGGGCCGCAGGATGCCCCGCCGCTGGTGCTCGCCCACTCCCTCGGCTGCACCCTCGGCATGTGGGACGAGGTGGCGCCGCTCCTGGCGCAATCCCGCCGGGTGATCCGCTACGATGCCCGCGGGCATGGGGAGAGCGTCGCCCCCGATCAGGTCTACGCCATGGGCGACCTCGGCCGCGACGTGCTGGCGCTCATGGACCAGCTGGGAATTGCGCACGCGGATTTCTGCGGGCTCTCCCTTGGCGGCATGGTGGGCCAGTGGCTGGCGCTGAACGCGCCGCAGCGGCTGACCCGGCTGGTGCTCGCCAATACCACCGCCCACGCCGGGCCGGCCCGCTTCTGGGACCAGCGCATCAAGGCCGTGCGCCGCGACGGCGTCGAACCCATCGCCGATTCCATGATCGACAGCTGGTTCACGCCCGATTTCCGGGCGCGGGCGCCGGAGCGGGTCGCATCCGTGCGGGCGATGGTGGCGGGCACGCAGCCGGCCGGCTACATGGGCACCAGTTGCGCCATGCGTGACATGGACTTTCGCGCCGGCCTCGATCGCATCCGCACGCAGACCCTGGTCCTCGTCTCCGACGCCGACCGCTCCACGCCGCCAGCCTGGGGCGAGGCCATCGCCGCCGCCATTCCCGGCGCACGACTGGAGCGGCTGCCGGGTGGGCATCTCTCCGCCGTCGAGCAGCCGGAGGCCTTCGTCGCGGCGGTGGCGCGGTTTCTCGGCTGACGACGGGTGCGGCCGAGAGAACAGGTGACTCGCGCGCTCGGCTGTGGAACATGCGCGGCGGACGTGACCTGAAGCACGGGATGTGTGGGGGACAAGCATGACGGCGCCCGCAGGAGGCCCGGCGGCCTCGCACGATGATCATGACCACGATCATCCGCACGGCGATGGTCATGCGCATGACCATGCAAGCCATGATCATTCCGGGCACGGGCATGCCGGCCACGCCCATGCGGTGCCGGATTCCCTTCGCGCCTTTGCCATCGGCGCGGCGCTGAATTTCGGCTTTGTCGTCGTCGAGGTGATCTTCGGCCTCTACGCCGGGTCCCTGGCGCTGCTCGCCGATGCTGGTCACAACCTCTCCGACGTGCTCGGCCTCGTGCTGGCCTGGGGCGCGGCGTGGCTGTCGCGCCGGGCGCCGACGCGGCTGCGCACCTATGGCTACGGCCGCTCCTCCATCCTCGCGGCGCTGGCCAATGCCATGATTTTGCTGCTGGGCACGGGCGGCATCGTCCTCGAAGCTGTCTCGCGGCTGTCGCACCCCGAGCCGGTCCAGACCGGCATCGTCATGGTGGTGGCGCTGGTGGGCGTTGCGGTGAACATGGGCACGGCGCTCATGTTCATGGCCGGCCGCAAGGGCGACCTGAACGTGCGCGGTGCGTTCATCCACATGGTGGCCGACGGCGCCGTCTCCCTCGGCGTGGTGGCGGTGGCCGGGGCGATTGCGCTCACCGGATGGCTCTGGCTCGACCCGCTGGTATCGCTCGCCATCGCCGTCGCCATCATCGCGGGGACCTGGGGGCTGCTGCGCGACAGCGTGAACCTCGCCATGGACATGGTTCCCGGCGGCATCGACCCGGAGGAGGTGGAGGCCTTTCTCGCGGCGCGGCCGGGGGTGAGCGAGGTGCACGACCTGCACATCTGGGGCCTCAGCACCACCTCGGTCGCCCTGTCCGCGCACCTCGTGCGGCCGGGCGCGGCTCTCGACGACGATTTCCTCGGCGAGACCTGCGCCGAACTGAAGGCGCGCTTCGGCATCGCCCATCCGGTGCTGCAGGTGGAGGAGGGGCACCTGCAGTGCGCCCTCGCCCCGAAGGACGTGGTCTGATCAGGCCGCCTTCGCCGGGCGGAGCCCGTCGAGGGCTTCCCTCGCGATGGGCGAGAGGCCCTCGCCGCCATGGGCGATGTGCTCCGCGATCTTGGCCCGCATGCGCGGGTCCCAGAATTTCTGGATATGGATGCGCGTCGCTTCCACGGCCGCCTCGTGCTTCTGCATGGAGAAGGCGGTGGCGATCTGGTTCGCCATGTAGACGAGCTTTTCGGCGGTGCTATGCGACATGGTCCTGCCGTTCCGATGGAATGAGCGCGATGCGCCCGGGATGGGTGAAGACCTCGAAGCCGTCGGCGCGCACGATGGCGCAGAGCGTGATGCCCGCCGCCGCCGCCGTGCGGATGGCGAGGGAGGTCGGGGCCGAGACGGCGGCGATCACGCCAACGCCGAGCACCGCCGCCTTCTGCACCATCTCGATGGAGACGCGGCTGGTGAGCAGGAGCAGGCCGCGGCTGGTATCGAAGCCCGCTTCGGCCGCCTTGCCCACCAGCTTGTCGAGGGCGTTGTGCCGGCCCACGTCCTCGGCCAGCGCCAGCACACCCCGGCCGGGCTCGAAATAGGCCGCGGCATGCACGGCGCGGGTCTCGTGGTTGAGGCTCTGGAGCGGCCCGAGCGCGGCCATGGCGTCGAGCACGGCCGCGGGGGAGAAGAGGCCCGCGGCATCCACCAGCGCCGCCGGCTTCACCGCCTCGACGAGGCTCTCCACCCCGCACAGGCCGCAGCCCGTGGGGCCGGCCAGAGCGCGGCGCCGGGCGGAGAGATGCTTCATCTTCTCCTCGGCGATCCACATGCGCGCCTCGATGCCTTCCTCCACCACGATCACCTCGCGGGACAGGATCTCGGCGGCCGAGGCCACGATGCCCTCGGTGAGGGCGAAGCCGAGGGCGAAATCGGCGATGTCCGTGGGGCTCGCCATCATCACCGCATGGGTGGTGCCGTTGAAGGTGAGGGCGACGGGCACCTCCTCGGGCACCGACCGCTCGCCCGAGGACACGGTGCCATCGCGCACCTGCACGCGCGCCACCCGCCGCGCCGGAGGGGGCGGGGGCAGATCCTGCGGCAGGTCTTGCGGCAGGGCGCAGGCGGCGGGCTGGTCGGGCATGTCGATCATGTCATCGGTTCACATGGGGCCAGGCACTGATCCTGGAAGGGTAAGCCCTTCTCCGCCCGCAGAGGAAGGCTTCGAGGCCAAGGCGGCGCCTCGTTGCCGGGCGTTTCGAAAAGGCAGGCGGCCTGCCCTGTGTGGCCCCAGCGACCGGATGATGGGCCTGTTCCGCCGGTTACCGGTCGAAACCGTGATGCCCGGCCGTCTGGATGGCCGGGACAAGCCCGGCCATCACGCGTCTTGTAAGTTGCGCCCGCCCTCACTCCGCCGCTTCGGCGGCGATGCGGCGGGAGGTGCGCGAGAGGTTCTCGTACTCCTCCTGCCATTGGGTGGGGCCGTTGGACGGCGAGACCTGCACCGCGGTCACCTTGTATTCCGGGCAGTTGGTCGCCCAGTCGGAATAGTCGGTGGTCACCACGTTGGCCTGCGTCACCGGATGGTGGAAGGTGGTGTAGACCACCCCCGGCGCCACCCGGTCCGAGATCACCGCGCGCAGCGAGGTGGAGCCGGCGCGGCTGTCCAGCTTCACGAAGTCGCCGTCGCGGATGCCCCGGTTCTCGGCGTCGTGCGCGTGGATCTCCAGCACGTCCTCGGCATGCCAGACGGAGTTTGCCGTGCGGCGGGTCTGGGCGCCCACATTGTACTGGCTGAGGATGCGTCCGGTGGTGAGCAGCAGCGGAAAACGCGGACCGGTGCGCTCGTCGGTGGGCACGTACTCGGTGAGGATGAACTTGCCCTTGCCGCGCACGAAGCCGCCGATGTGCATGATCGGCGTGCCTTCCGGCGCCTTGTCGTTGCACGGCCACTGCACCGAGCCCATCTCGTCGAGCTTGGCATAGTTCACGCCCGCGAAGGTGGGGGTGAGCGCCGCGATCTCATCCATGATCTGCGAGGGGTGGGTGTAGGTCATGGGGAAGCCCAGCGCATTGGCGAGGAGCTGGGTGACCTCCCAGTCGGCATAGCCGTTCTTCGGTGCCATCACCTTGCGGATGCGCTGGATGCGCCGCTCGGCATTGGTGAAGGTGCCGTCCTTCTCCAGGAACGAGCAGCCGGGCAGGAAGACGTGGGCGTAGTTGGCCGTCTCGTTCAGGAACAGGTCCTGCACGATGAGGCATTCCAGCCCCGCAAGGCCGGCCGAGACGTGCTTGGTGTCGGGGTCGGACTGGAGGATGTCCTCGCCCTGCACGTAGAGGCCCTTGAACGTGCCGTCCACCGCCGCATCGAACATGTTGGGGATGCGCAGGCCCGGCTCGTCGTCCAGCGGCACGCCCCACAGGGCTTCGAACGTGGCGCGGGTGGCGTCGTCCGAGATGTGGCGATAGCCCGGCAGCTCGTGCGGGAAGGAGCCCATGTCGCACGAGCCCTGCACGTTGTTCTGGCCGCGCAGCGGGTTCACGCCGACGCCGTTGCGGCCCACATTGCCGGTGGCCATGGCGAGGTTGGCGATGGCCATCACCGTGGTGGAGCCCTGCGAATGCTCGGTGACGCCGAGGCCGTAATAGATGGCCCCGTTGCCGCCGGTGGCGTAGAGCCGGGCCGCGCCGCGCACCAGGGCCGGGTCGACGCCGGTATACTTCTCCACCGCTTCCGGCGAGTGGCGCTCGTCGGCGACGAAGGCGGCCCATTCCTGGAATTCGTCCCAGTCGCAGCGCTCGCGCACGAACGCTTCGTTCACCAGGCCCTCGGTGACGATGACATGGGCCAGCGCGGTGACGATGGCGACGTTGGTGCCGGGCTTCAGCGGCAGGTGGAAGGATGCCTCGATATGGGGCGAGCGCACGATGTCGGTGCGGCGTGGATCGACCACGATCAGTTTCGCCCCGGCGCGCAGCCGCTTCTTGAGGCGCGAGCCGAACACCGGGTGCCCGTCCGTGGGGTTGGCGCCGATGATCAGCACCACGTCGGAGGCTTCCACGCTGTCGAAGTCCTGCGTTCCCGCGGAGGTGCCGTAGGTCTGCGACAGGCCGTAGCCGGTGGGCGAGTGGCAGACACGGGCGCAGGTGTCGACGTTGTTGTTGCCGAAGCCGCCGCGGATCAGCTTCTGGACGAGGTAGGTCTCTTCATTGGTGCAGCGCGAGGAGGTGATGCCACCCACCGAGCGCTTGCCGTATTTCTCCTGGATCCGCTTGAACTCGGAGGCGGCGTAGGCGATCGCCTCCTCGTAGCTCACCTCCTTCCACGGCTCGTGGATGGAGGAGCGGATCATGGGCTTGAGGATGCGGTCCTTGTGGGTGGCGTAGCCATAGGCGAAGCGGCCCTTCACGCAGGAATGGCCGCGGTTCGCCTTGCCGTCCTTGTAGGGCACCATGCGCACCAGCTCGTCGCCGCGCATCTCGGCCTTGAAGGTGCAGCCGACGCCGCAATAGGCGCAGGTGGTCACCACCGAATGCTCGGGGGTGCCGATCTCGAACATGGCCTTCTCGTTCAGCGTGGCCGTGGGGCAGGCCTGCACGCAGGCGCCGCAGGAGACGCATTCCGAGGTGAGGAAGGGCTCGTCCATGCCGGGCGACACGCGGCTGTCGAAGCCGCGGCCGGAGATGGTCAGCGCGAAGGTGCCCTGCACCTCCTCGCACGCCCGGACACAGCGATTACAGACGATGCACTTCGACTTTTCGTAGGTGAAATAGGGGTTGGACTCGTCCTTCCCCATCTTGGTGTGGTTCTCGCCCTCGTAGCCGTAGCGGACCTCGCGCAGGCCGACGACGCCGGCCATGTCCTGCAGTTCGCAGTCGCCGTTGGCGGAGCAGGTCAGGCAGTCCAGCGGGTGGTCGGAGATGTAGAGCTCCATCACCCCCTTGCGGATCTGCTTCAGCCGCTCGGTCTGGGTCTTCACCACGATGCCGTCCATCACCGGCGTGGTGCAGGAGGCCGGCGTCCCGTTGCGGCCCTCGATCTCCACGAGGCAGAGGCGGCAGGAGCCGAAGGCCTCGATCATGTCGGTGGCGCAGAGCTTGGGAATCTGGTTCCCCGCCTCCATGGCCGCGCGCATGATGGAGGTGCCTTCCGGCACCGTGATGCTCATGCCGTCAATGGTGAGGGTGACCAGCTTCTCGGATTTGGAAGCCGGCGTGCCGTAGTCGATTTCGTGAACGAGGGACATGGCGTTCCTCCAATTATTCTGCGGCGGCCGGCAGCTTCGGCGCGGCGCCGAAGTCTTCCGGGAAATGAGTGAGGGCGCTCATGACCGGGTAGGGCGTGAAGCCGCCGAGCGCGCACAGGGAGCCGAGCTTCATGGTGTGGCAAAGGTCGGTGAGGATCGCGAGGTTGGCCTCGCGCCGCTCGCCGGCGATCACCTTGTCGATGATCTCGACGCCGCGGGTGGAGCCGATGCGGCACGGGGTGCACTTGCCGCAGCTCTCGTGGGCGCAGAATTCCATGGCGAACTTGGCCATGCCGGCCATGTCCGCAGTGTCGTCGAACACCACGATGCCGCCGTGGCCGATGAGGGCGTCGCGCGCGGCGAAGGCCTCGTAGTCGAACGGCGTGTCGAATTGCGACACCGGCAGGTAGGCTCCCAGGGGTCCACCCGCCTGCACCGCCTTCACCGGACGCCCGGAGAGGGTGCCGCCGCCGATCTCGTTGACCAGCTCGCCCAGCGGGATGCCGAAGGCGGTCTCGAACAGCCCGCCATACTTCACGTTGCCGGCGATCTGGATGGGCATGGTGCCGCGCGAGCGGCCCATGCCGAAGTCGCGGTAATACTTGCCCCCCTTGTCCAGGATCACGGGGATGGTGGCCAGGGAGACGAGGTTGTTGATGACCGTGGGCTTCTGGAACAGGCCCTTGTGCGCCGGCAGCGGCGGCTTGGCGCGGACCAGGCCGCGCTTGCCTTCCAGGCTCTCCAGCAGCGCGGTCTCCTCGCCGCACACATAGGCCCCGGCGCCCATGCGCATTTCCATGTCGAAGGACAGGCCCGAGCCGAGGATGTTTTCGCCGAGCAACCCCGCCTCGCGGGCCTTCTCGATGGCCTTCTCCATCACCACGAAGGCGAGGGGATATTCGGACCGGGAGTAGACGTAGCCCCGGGTGGCCCCCACCGCCAGGCCGGCGATGGTCATGCCCTCGATGAGGCAGAAGGGGTCCGCTTCCATGATCAGGCGGTCGGCGAAGGTGCCGCTGTCGCCCTCATCGGCGTTGCAGACGATGTAGCGCTGGTCGGCCGGTGCGGCCGCGACCGTGCGCCACTTGATGCCGGTGGGAAAGCCGGCGCCGCCGCGGCCACGCAGGCCGCTGTCCACCACTTCCTCGACGGTGGCGGCCGGCCCGAGGGTGAGCGCGCGCTCGAGCCCGCGATAGCCGCCATGGGCCTTGTAGTCGGTGAGGGACAGGGGATCGATGATGCCGATGCGGGCAAAGGTGAGGCGGGTCTGCCGCTTCAAGTAGGGGATCTCGTCCACCACGCCGACGCACAGGGGGTGGTCGGCGCCGGTGAGGAAGCCGCCATGCAGCAGGTCGTCCACATCGGAGGGCTTCACCGGGCCGTAGCCGACGCGGCCAAGCTCGGTCTCGATCTCCACCAGGGGCTCCAGCCAGAACAGGCCGCGCGAGCCGTTGCGGACGATGTCGGCGGTGATGCCGCGGGCGAGCAGGCCGGCCTCCAGCTTGCGGGCGACGCGGTCGGCGCCGCAGGCCACTGCGGTGGCGTCGTTGGGGACGAAGATGCGGTGGGATTTCATCAGGCGTCTCCGAAGCTGGTGCCGTTGGCGACGCAGTGGGCGATGTCGTCGATGACCTCGCGGTCGAGCCGGCCCACGAGCCTCCCGTCCACCAGCGCGGAGGGCGCGCAGGCGCAGAGGCCGAGGCAGTAGATGGGCTCCAGCGTCACCCGTCCGTCAGTGGAGGTCTCGCCCATGTCCACGCCGAGCTTCTCCTCCGCATAGGCGGCGAGGGCCTTGCCGCCCATGGCCTGGCATGCCTCGGCGGCGCAGAGCTTCACCACGAGCCGGCCGGGCGGCTCGCGGCGGAAGTCGTGATAGAAGGTGAGGACGCCATAGACCTCGGCACGGGAGAGGTTGAGGGTCTCGGCGATCATCGGCACGGCCGGGTCCGGCACGAAGCCGAAGGTTTCCTGCAAGGCGTGCAGGATGGGCATGGTGGCGCCCTCGAGGTGCCGGTGCTCCGCGATCACCTGCGCCGCGCGCTCGGTGCTCCAATCCTCAAAGACCGCCATGGACGTCTCGCTTTCCCGAAAGGCGCAAAGGGCGCTGCCGCCACTTCGTCTTGCTTGCGGGAAAGTCTGTCACATGCGGCCTTTCAATCAAGGCAGCTGTGGGATGTTGCGATAGAACATCTCTATCAAAATTAGCGGTATCTTTGGAGCTTGTGGCCAGAACAAAGGCGCCGGGCTGCGTCAAACGCGTCAGGCTGGGATGGTTCTTGGTATATTGATCGTGTTTCTCTATGCCCCGGCGGCTCCGGAACGGCCGCTCCGCCGGTTCGCCGGGGAAATTATTGCATCGCAGCAATCGCTGGATCGGCGACGGCGCCCTGTTCGAGCTTGGGTGCGATGCGGCGCGCTTCGGCCACCAGGGCGGCGGTGATGGGCGTGGTGGGCTCGCGGTGCGGCACCACGAGGCCGATGGAGTGGGAAATTTCCGGCTCCACGATGGGGATGGACCGGACCACGGATGTGAGGCCGAGCGAATCTGCCAGCATGGCCGGCATCACGCTGGCCCAAAGGCCGGTGCGCACATGGGTGAACAGCACCACCATGGAATTGGATTCGAGCGTGGGCTTGGCGCTTGCCCCGGCGGCGGCGAGCAGGCTGTCGACGATCCGGCGGTTCTGCATGTCCGGGGTGAGCAGGGCGAGCGGAAGCTCCGCCACCTCGGCCCAGGTCACGCTGTCGCGGTCGCCAAGGTGCGCCTGAGGCGAGGTGACGAGCCGGTAGCGCTCGCGATAGAGCGGCACCGTGTTCACCCGACCCAGCGGCTCGTTGTCGAGATAGGTGATGCCGGCGTCGATCTCGAGATTCTCCAGGTGGTTGAGAATCTCGATGGAGGTGCGCGAGATCACCGTGAACCGCACGTCGGGATGGCGGGCGCGGAACGGCGTGGTCAGCGCCGCCACCATGGGCAGGGCGGTGGGAATGGCGGCGATGCGCAGGGGGCCGGCGAGGCCGCGCTTCAGCGCGTCGATGTCCTGGCGCATGGCGCGCGCATCGGCCACGATCCGCCGGGCCCATTCCAGCGTCCGCTCGCCCTCGGGCGTGAACCCCATGAAGCGCGAGCCGCGCTGCACCAGCAACACGCCCAGCGTGTCCTCCAGCTGCTTGACGCCGGCGGAGAGGGTCGGCTGCGTCACCCCGCAGGCTTCGGCGGCGCGTCCGAAATGGCGCTCCCGGGCGAGGGCGATCAGGTATTCGAGCTTGTCTATCATGGTTCCATATCACGGTGCCGGCGGGTGCCGCGCAAGGCGCTATCGTTGCCGCAGCGCAGCGGTGGGCGCCGCGCGCTTGAGCAGGGCACCTCTTCCCGCTATCCCGGCGCGACGGCGTCGATGGAGGTGGATCGTGCGGCACAAACTTGCGACCCTGGCGTTTACCGCCTGCATCTGGGCGGCAGCCTGCGGCGCCGCTGCGGCGGGGGCGGCGAGCCCCGGCATCGCCGGTGCGGTGGATCTGCCGGGCGCGGAGCCAGTTCCGGTGCGGTGGGTCTGCAATGACGGGCGCTGCCTCTGGCAGCCCCACTCGCGGGTGCGCGTGCCGGTCTATGCGCAAAGCTGGGGCCCGCCCACGCGGCCGAACTGCTCTTACATTCGGCGCGTGGGACCGCAGGGGCAGGCGCACTGGCAGCAGGTGTGCCGATAACGGCAACGGTCAAGCCGGCTGATTCGACTGCGAAACGCTCTCGGAAACGTGACAGAAATGTGTTGGAACCCGGAGGCGGGTATTAACATTTCATTAACGCTCGTCTCCAGTGCGGCGGACCGGAGGGGGAGCGGAATGGGGAAAGGGAGTCCCGCCATGCCCGGCTTGGCTCATGGTTCTGTTCTAATCTCGCTCGTTGCTATGCTTTTCGCCGCCGTGCTCGTGGCGACGCCGACACTCGCGGTCCTGACGCATCCGCAGGAACGCCCGGTGGAGACGCCGCGTCCCGTCATGATGCAGCCCGCCCTCGCCTGATTCGGCGAGCGCCGTGCATTTTCCTGTTGATCACAAACCGGTGATCGCTTGAGCTTGGCCGCTTGCACGTTGCCGAAAGGTGAGATGTGGAGCGACAGCAGGCGCGGGAGAGGAGTGCCCGTCGCTTCTGAATAAAGAATTCGGGAGGGGGCTTTGGGGAAACGAACGATCCCGGGCGAAGGGTGGCGCGACCACGCGCCGACGCGGGCGGTTCCACGATCTGCCGGCCCTTCCGCCGGCCGGCTCATCTTGGCAGCGGCGCTGCTGTGCGGAGTCGGCTTCGCGGGCGAGGCGCAGGCGCAGGGCGCGCGGACCACCTTCTTTGCCAGGCCATCTCCGACGTCCCCCATCGAAGGCTTCTTCTCGATGTTGTTTGGCGGCATGCGTGCAGCCCCGCCGCGTCCGGCATTCAACCAGCCTTCGCTCGCGCCGCTGCCGGAGCTGCGGGAGGGCGGTTCCGGCGGCTACGTCGCCGCCGGATTCTGCGTGCGGACCTGCGATGGGCGGTACTTCCCGCTCCAGGGCCGGCCGAATGGCGCGGGGGACCCGGACGCGCTGGCCCAGTGCAACGCCTTCTGCCCGGCCGCCCGGATGGCGGTCTACACCACCTCCGATACCGCGCGGGGCATCGATCTGGCCGTGTCCAGGGATGGGGCCCCCTATTCGGAGATGCCCAACGCCTATGTCTATCGCCAGCGACTGGTGGACGGCTGCACCTGCACCGGTGGCCCGCGCATCGGCGGGCTGGCGAAGATCGACGTGATGCGCGACCCGACGCTCAAGCGCGGTGACGTGGTAATGAGCCGCGACGGCAGCCGCGTCTTTGCCGGGGCCGGGACGAAAGTGGCGGCGCGATCGGGGGCAGGCGGGGGGATGCCCTACCAGAAGGCGGATTTCGTCACCCCCGCGCAATTCCCCGAGCTTCCTCGCGACATGCGCGCCCGGCTCGACGAATTGACCGTCGCCTCGCGCTGAGACGTGCGCCGAAGGGGGAAGGCGACGGCGGAGCTTGCGGGCTCAGAGGGCGGCGGCGCGGCTGCGCGGTTTGCTGACGGGCGGAGCGTCCTCGTCCTCGCCCTCGTCTCCCTCCAGCCCGGCATCGGCCGTCGCATGCGTGGCGACCGGTTCCGGCGGTGCTTCGGCGTCGAGCAGTGTGCGGATGCGGCCGGCAAGGCCGTCGGCAGATCCGTCCACCAGAGCGGGGATCGGCGAGGCCGCCCCTTCGAGGCGCGCCGTGAGCGCCACCAGACGCGCCGCGACATCGCTCACGCTGTCACGCAAGGCCTCCAGCCCCTCGGCCGCGAGGCGAGGTGCCGGCGCCCCGCTTGCTTCGCGGCCCGGGCGACGCATGGCGTCCTCCATCAGGGCATGATCGGCGCGCAGCATGTGCAGCGTGTCGGCGAGGCGGCGGTTCTCCGCCTCGGCGGCGGCGAACTCGGTGGCCCGGCGCTGCTCGAAGGCGTGCACGACGGCCCGGTTCGCGTCGAGATCGGCTTCGGCGACGGCGAGGGCCGAGGCGAGCCGGTCCCGCTCGGCTTCGAGGCCGGCGATGGCTTCCCGCCGCTCGTCGCTCTCCTTCCCCCTATGTGCAAGGGCGGACTGGATTTCGGCGAGGTCGGTGGTGAGACGGGTCGCCACCTCGGCCGCCGTGATCCGGGCCTTGGATGCGGCCAGGCGTTCCGCCTCCAGGGTGGCGGTGGTCTCTTCGAGCCGTTGCGTGGTCGCAGCGAGATTGGCGCGGAGCGCCGCCACATCGCTCTCCAGAGCCGTGATGCGGGCGCGTTCGGTGACGAGGGTGGCCTCGCGCGTCGCCAGCGTGGCGGCGAGCTCGCGGGACTGCGCATCGAGGGTCCGGTGGGCCTCTTCGAGCGCGGCGAGGGCGCTGAGGCGGCCGGCGAGGTCCTCTTCCACCCGCGCAAGGGTGGCGGTGCGATCTGCCAGCTGGTCCTGCACCTCGCCGAGCAGCACATCCCGTTCGGCGCTGGTGCCGGTGAGGAAATCATGCCGCTCCTGAAGGGCCTTGAGCGCGCCCTCCAGGTCGAAGATCCTCTGACGCTGGGTTTCGATCGCCGCGGCGTGGGACACGATGGTCTCGCGCATCGCGTCGGTCTGAAGCTCCAGGCGCCGCTGGTTGAGGGCGAAGAAGGCCCGCTGCTGGTCCTTATCCGCCTGCACTTCGAAGACGGAGATGGGGACGGCGGCTTCCACGCGCTTCGTGGTGAGCCGGACGGCGCGGTGCCACACGGCGGGCAGCACCAGCAGGGCCACCAGCGTCGCGATCAGCACGCCCAACGTGAAATACATGATCTGTTCGATCACGCGCGCACTCGCCCTTCGCCTTGAGCCGGTCCGGCTGGCCCGCCCTTTCGGACGGTGCGGCAGGGCCGTCACCCGTTCCCGTTCGCCCTCCGCAGGCGGTCGGCGCCGAACTGATTCCGGAACCCCCGCGCTGCGGCATTCGTCTCATTCATGCCATGGCCGGGACGCCGCCGCCAGCGGCGCCGCGCAGACCGAGCCGCGTACGCCGGGCGCGGGCGCAAAGCCGGTACCGTGATCCCGCCCTCGTGGAACGTTCCGTTCAGAAGGGGTTCCAGGTGGGGCTGGGCGTGAACTTGAGATAGCCCAGATTGGCGCCGAGCCGCACCCCCACGCCCGAGCGGATGGGCACCACCACGATTCCATCGGCGCCCAGCGCGGTCATGCCGAAGCCGGCAACCAGATAGGCCGAGCCGGAAATGCCCCGAAGCGGCGGAAGATGTCCTCCACGCTGCGCATGTTGTAGACGAGAATCATGGTGCGGGCGCCGTCGCCGCCGAAGTCCCAGCCCACCGAGGGACCCTGCCAGTAGATCTTCAGGTCGCCGGCATTGCGGGTGTAGAGCACGCCCTCGCCGTAGCGCAGCCCGCCGATGAAGGCGCCCGCGCCCTCCTGGCCGAGGATGTAGCCGTTGGGCTGGCCCCACTGGCTCACCGCCTTCTCGATGGAAAGGGCGAGGCCGCGCGAGACGCTGCCGAAGAAGGAGTGTCCCTTACTGACCAGCTCGTTGGTGGAATAGTTCTGCGGCGGGGCGCCCTGGGCGCCTTGGGCATGGGCCGGCGCTCCGGCGAACAGGGCGGCGAGGCCGAGGACGAGGCCTGCGAGCCCCAGCGCCAGGCGTTGCAACACGGATCGCCGGGACAAGGCCGACGAGACGCTGGCGCCCGGGAAGCGCGCGGTCTTGGGGAAGCTCGAAGAAAATCGCATGGCTGGATCTCGCGGTGGGCTTCGACGGCGGGGCTTCGACGGGGCGGGGATGGGCAGCAACGAATCGCTGCGATTATGGCCATCACTATGACACCGGAAAGGCGCGCAGCAGCTTGTGCCGGCGCGTTGCGCGGCAATCACCATCATGGTTGCGGAATTATTCAGGCTCAGCTCGCCGCGGCGTGGAACGACCGGTGTCCCGCACCCCAGGCGACGAAGCCGCGGACCTTGAAGCCGGCTTCCGCGTGACCGTAGGTGAGGGGGCTCCCGTCGGGCCGCGTCACGCGGCCGCCCGCTGCCACAACGAGGGCGTGGCCGGCGGCGCTGTCCCATTCCATCACCGTTCCGAGGCGGGGATAAAGATCCACCTTGCCCTCGGCGAGGAGGCCGAACTTGAGGGCCGAGCCCGCCGGGATCCGTTCGGCCACCTCGTAGCGCTCGATGAGCGCGTCGGTGGCGGGATCGCCGTGCGAGCGGCTCGCGGCCACCACGATGGGGCCGTTCGGCACCGTGCGGCAGGCGATGGGCGTCCAGTCCTGCGCATCGACGGCGGCGCCGGGGGCGCGGATGGCGCGGAAGGCCGCCCCCGGCCGCCCGGCGAACAGCAATGCCCGGGCCGGGGCATAGACGACGCCGAGCACCGGCGTGCCGTCCTCCACCAACGCGATGTTCACCGTATACTCGCCGTTGCCGGAGATGAATTCGCGGGTGCCGTCGAGGGGATCCACCAGCAGGAAGCGGTTGCCGCAGGTGACGCTGGCGCCGGCCGCCATGGCTTCCTCCGCCACCACCGGCACCCCCGGCAGGAGATGGGCGAGGGCGGCGCAGATGATGGCCTCGGCGGCGTGGTCCGCCTCCGTCACCGGGCTCGCATCGGCCTTGCGGCTGTGGGAAATGCCCTCGGCCTCGATGCGGCGGATGGCGACGCCCGCCGCAAGGGCCGCCTCGGCGAACCCCGCCAGCAGAGCGGCATCGGTGGGTGCGGGCGCGCGGGAGAGGGTCATGGCGGGGACTTCGCGTGAAGGACGGATGCGCCGTGTCTAGAGTGCGATCCGTCCGGGTGGAAGTGGAATCGCGCCCGTCCGGGCGCCGGCCCCGCCCGGGGCGGGCGAGGGATGCGCCGCTCGGGCCGGATCGCACCCGAAGCGGGCAGAAGCCGCGCCGCGGAGGTGCGGTGCCACACGGACGCTCGATTTGCTGCTACTCTTTCCGCATGAGCCGGCTGAGCGACCAGATCGTCGAGATCACCCCGAGGTGCTGCTGAAGGCCTATGCCTGCGGCATCTTCCCCATGGCCGAGAGCGCCGACGACCCCGGCCTCTACTGGATCGAGCCCGAGCGGCGGGGCATCATCCCCTCGACGGCTTTCGCATTTCCTCGCGCCTCGCCCGGACGGTGCGCTCCGACAAGTTCGAAATCCGCGTGGACTACGACTTCGACGCGGTTCTGGACGGCTGCGCCGAGCCGCAGGACGGCCGTGAGAAGACCTGGATCAACGACCGCATCCGCAAGCTCTACGGCGAGCTCTTCGTCCGCGGCCGCTGCCACACGGTCGAGGCCTGGCACGATGGCCGCCTGGTGGGCGGTCTCTACGGGGTGAGGCTCGGCGCCGCCTTCTTCGGCGAGAGCATGTTCCACCGCGAGCGCGACGCCTCGAAGGTGGCCCTCGTCCACCTCGTGGGCCGGCTGATCGCCGGCGGCTTCCGCCTGCTCGACACCCAGTTCGTCACCAGCCACCTGAAGACCTTCGGCGCCATCGAGGTGTCACGGCGCCAGTATCACCGCCTGCTCGACCACGCGCTCCAGGCGGAGGCGGATTTCTATCACTGGCCGGCGGGGCGGGCGGTGACCGGGGCGGCCGCTTTGCAGCCGATCAGCCACACGTCGTAAATGGGGTGCTCCACCGCATGCAACCCCGGGCTGGAGGCGAACATCCAGCCGGTGAAGATGCGTTTGGCCTGACCCTGCAGCGTCACTTCGTTCACCTCGGCGAAGGAGGTGGTGTTCTGCGTCTCGGTGGCGGGACGCGTGTAGCACACGCGCGGCGTCACCTGCAGCGCGCCGAACTGGGCGGTCTCGCCCATGGCCACGTCGAAGGTGGTGGTGCGGCCGGTGATCTTGTCGAGCCCGGCAAAGACCGCAAAGGCGTTGGGGATCTTCTGCGTCGGCGGCTGCACCACCATCACGTCGCCGCCCTCGTCCGGCTTCGGCTGCTGGGCCGCGCCGGGGGCTGCGGGGGCCGGCGGAACCGGCGGGGGCGTGCCGGTGCCCGGCGGGCGCGCTGCGCCGGGCGGCGGCCGCTGCGGCGCCGTGGCTCCGGGTGGGGGAGGGGCATCTGCTCGATCACGCCGCGCCCTTGCCCGATCGTCTGCGCGACCGCCTGCGGGGCCCAGCCGGCGGCGAGGGCCAGGGCGAGAAGCGGAACGGTGCGGATGGCGCGCATCAACTCATCAACCTGTGGGGAAGGGGCGGCCGGTCCGGGCCGCCTCCGGCGCGCGATCGGCGCGTGCCTGCCCTTCAGACCGCCTGAATCGGGCGGTGGCAAGGCGGCGCGGAACCGCGCTATTCGCCGGGGGTCCAGGCCTTGTAGTCGCCGGTGACGCGGGGACGAAGCCCGCCCGCCAGCACGGAGCCCTTCGGCCGGTAGGCGCCGGGCGTGCCGGTCATGTTGCGGCGATGCGGCTTCTGCCAGGAGAAGGCCGCGTAGTTTTCGTCGGTCGGCGGCGTATCCACGCGGTGATGCATCCAGCCCCACCAGCCGGGCGGGATGGTGGTGGCCTCCGCGTAGCCGGGATAGATGACCCAGCGGCGCTCGAAGCCGAGCGTGGGGTCGATCTTGCCGCCCTTGGTGCGGAAATAGCGGTTGCCGAACTCGTCCTCGCCCACGAACTCGCCGAACCGCTTGGTCCACCACATGGTGCCCACGGTCTGCTTGTTCCACCAGGTGAAGATGTAGAGCAGGAAATTCTTCACGGCTCGCGCCCCGTTCAAATTCGGCCGGACCATGCCATCTGGCCAACGGCCTGTCCACCGCCGCGCAGGGGCCCGCCGCGTTTATGGCAGGAACAGCAGCAGCACATAGACGCAGAACACGATGAGATGCACCGCGCCGTTGAGCGCATTGGTCTTGCCGGTGCCGAAGGAGAGGATGGACAGGACGAAGGTGAGCAGCAGCAGCGTGCGGTCCTCGTTGTCGAGGCCGAGCACCATGGGTCGTCCGATCAGCACGCTGATGACGGCCATGGCCGGGATGGTCAGGGCTATTGTGGCGAGGGCCGAGCCCAGCGCGATGTTGAGGGAGTGCTGAAGATGGTTCCGCGCCGCCGCGCGCACCGCGCTGATGCCTTCGGGCAGCAGCAGGAGCAGGGCCACGAGGGCGCCTGTCACAGCGTCCGGGTCCTCGAGCGCGAACTGGCCGAGGAAGTCCTCGAACGCCGAGGCCACGTGCCGGGACAGCGCCACCACCGCCACGAGGGACACGAGCAGCATGGCGAGCGCCACGAGGAACGGCGCCGTCGCGGGCGGGGCTTCGGCGTGCCCCTCGGGCTGGCTGCCAAAATGCTCCCGGTGCCGCACCGTCTGCATGTAGAGGAAGGCGGCGTAGAGCGACAGGGCGATGAACGACATGTAGAGCAGCTGCACCGTCGAGAACGCGCCGGAGGCGCCCTCCCGGGTCTCGCTCGGCAGGATCAGCAGCATCACCCCGAGCGCGATCATCACCGACAGGTAGCCGGACACGCCCTGCTGCTGGATGGTCTGCTCACGGTGCTTCAGGCTGCCGAGCAGGAGGCACAGGCCAACGATGCCAGTGTTCACGATCATCAGCACCGAAAGCACCGATTCGCGCGCCAGGGTCGGATTGTTGTCCTTGTTGAGCATCATGGAGGCGATCACGGACACCTCGATGACGGTCACGGACAAGGTGAGAAGCAGCGTGCCGAACGGCTGGCCCAGCCGCGCCGCCACCACGTCGGCGTGGGAGACGGTGCAGAAGGCCGCGGCGGCGAGCAGCATCACCGAGAAAAACGCCAGGGCGTCGGCCGCCAGCCCCTTGTGGCCGGGCGAGAGCTCCGGCCTGAGCAGGAACAGGCCCGCGAGCAGCAGGGCTGCCATCGGCAGGATATAGGTGGTCAGCCCCGGCCGGTTTCCCTTCACGCCAAGCTTCCCTCTCAGGCTGCCCAATTATGCCGCTGCGCACGGGCTGTCCCATATCCGGGTCGGGCCGGCAAGGCGGTACCATGCCTCACCGAACCGAAGGGGCGCCGGCACCATTCCCGCGCTGAGCCGGGCCCTGTCGTGAAGCGCGGGGTGGGGGCCTTGCCTGGAAGAGGCGGCCCGACCGTCCTCTCCCGGACGGGCCGGGGCGGGACGAGGGGTGACTTCAGGCCGGACCAGGGTGCGCCGCCGTCTCTAAAGCGAAATCACCGCCCCCTTCGCCTTGCGCTCGGCCAGCAGGCAGAAATAGACCGATGCCAGCGTCGCCCCTGCAAGCGCCGTGACCTCCGCGTGATCATAGGGCGGGGAGACTTCCACCACGTCGAAGCCCTTGAGGTCGAGCCCGCCGAGGCGGCGCAGGCAGGAGATGACCTCGCGCGTTGAGAGGCCGCCGCACACCGGCGTGCCCGTGCCCGGCGCGAAGGCGGGGTCCAGGGCGTCGATGTCGAAGGAAAGATAGACCGGCGCATCGCCCACGCGCTCGGCGATGCGGGTGGCGACGGCCGCCGGCCCGAGCTCTCCTGCGGTGAGGGCGTCGATGATCTCGATGCCGCAGGTCTGCGGCGCATGGGTGCGGATGCCCACCTGGACCGAGCGGTCGACCCGGATCAGCCCGTCCTTCACCGCGCGGGTGATCATGGTGCCGTGGTCCACCCGCTCGCCGCCGTCGTCCCACGTGTCCTGGTGGGCGTCGAACTGCACCAGGGCCACCGGCCCGCCGAGGCGGGCGGTGAGGGCGCGCAGGACCGGATAGGTGAGGAAATGGTCGCCGCCCAGGGTCACGAGGTGGGTGCCGCGCGCGTAGTGGGCCGCCGCCTGCGCCGTGATGGCGCCAGGGATTCCCGCCGGCAGGCCGTAGTCGAACACGCAGTCGCCGCCGTCGGCCACGTCCAGCGCCTCGAAGGGGTCGAAGCCGAAGGGATAGAAGGGATCGCCGTCGAGGATCGAGGAGGCGGCGCGGATGGCCCGCGGTCCGAAGCGCGTGCCCGGCCGGTTGGACACCGCCACGTCGAGGGGCACGCCCCACACCACCGCCTCCGCCCCGCCGCCGTCACGCGCATACCGCCGCCGCAGGAAGGAGGTGACCCCGGAATAGTTCGGCTCGGTGGACTGGCCGTGCCGGAATCGGGCATCCAGCGCGCGGTCCACGGGACGGGGCAGATGCGGGTCGGACGGCTGCTCGGCCATGAAGCCTCCTCGAGGTTGCGCGACGGTGCGCATCATAGCGGTCCCGGCCGATGGCGTCATTGCTGCGCCACAGTCTCGTCCTTGGTTACAAAGCGCACGATGATTGAGCGGAATCGAAACGATGTTGCCGCTTGAGGTGCACACGTAATTGGTGCAGGAGTGGCGCGCCGATTGCAGTGCGTGCACGCAGGGGCGGGGCTCTTCCATGCAGTTTCATGTCCAGACCATGCTTGGGATTTCGGCGCTGGTCGGCGTGATGCTGGCGTCCATGCAACTTTTGGCTGCCGTGCGGTTGCGGGCGTCCCCGCTCGCCTTCTGGGGCCTGTCCAATCTCGCCTTGTCGGGCGGCTGCCTGGCCATCGCCGCCCGGCCGAGCATTGGCTTGCCCGTGAGCGCGCTGGCGGGCAACGGGCTCGTCTTCCTGGGCATGGGGCTGCTGTTCAGCGGAATCCGCACGTTCGACGACCGCCCGGCCCATGTGACGTGGGTGCTTGCCAGCGCCGTCGCGGGCGCGTTGGCGCTCGGCGTATCTCTGGCCTTCGGCGACAACGCGCCCGACCGCGTCAGCATCGCCTCCCTCATCGTTGCCGCCTGGGCCGGACTTTCCGCCGTGGCGCTGCTGGAGAGCTCCGGCTCCGGGCCGGTGATGTCCCGCCTGCCCGCCGGCCTGCTGATGGCGGGGATCGCGTCGATCTTCCTTTTGCGCGGGATCGCCGCGCAGTTCGGCTATGGCGGCGCCCTGCATCCGCTCGATACGCCGGCCGAGCACGGCACGCTGGTCGTGAGCCTCGGCCTCGCCGTGGCCTGGAGCTTCGGCAGCCTGTTCATGGTGCTGGAGCGTCTCGCCTCCGTGGACGACCTCACCGGCCTGCTCAACCGGCGCGCCACACTTCAGCGGGCGGTGCATTTCCTCGGCGTGGCGAAGGCCCGGCGCATTCCCCTTTCGGTGCTGCTGGCCGACCTCGACCATTTCAAGTCGGTGAACGACCGTTTCGGCCACGAGACCGGCGACGCCGTCCTGCGGCATTTCGCCCTGCTCATGCCGGGGGCTGTGCGCCCGTCTGACATCGTGGGCCGATATGGCGGCGAGGAATTCTGCATCGTCCTGCCCGGCGCGGACGAGAAGGGCGCGCATCTGACCGCCGAGCGGCTGCGGGCGCTGGCGGAAGAATGCCTCGTTCGGGTCGAGGGGCGCGATACCAGGGTCACCCTCTCCGTCGGCGCCGCCACCTTCCTGCCCAGCGGGCCGGACCTCGCGGACGTTTCAGAGCTCATCAACACGGCCGACGGCGCGCTTTATGCGGCCAAGGCATCGGGCCGCAACTGCGTTGTCAGCGCGCGCCAGAATGCCCTGCGGGTCACCGGCGCCCGGCCCGGGCCCCGCATCGCCGCAGGCCCCGCCGCCTGAGGCGGCACGGGGCGCGGCGCGCCTCAGTCCGGCATGAGACGGCCGCGATAGACCACGTCCTCGCCCGGCCCGCTGCCGGGGAGCAGCGCCCGGGCCGCCGGCTCGCGGGTGACGAGGACCTCCGATGCCCGAAGCCCGCCGGCCCCCATGCGAGCGAGGGCCGGCGCGCGCTCGGACAGCATCGTGGTGAAGGCGCCGAGCAGCAGCGTTCCGCGCGTCTCGGTGACGAGCCAGAGGCGGTAGGTCTGCCCGGGGTCCGGCTCCGGCGCGAAGGCGCGCACGTGGAAAGCGCCGCTGACCGGATCGATGCGCAGGGCGATGGCCGGCTGCGTCTGGGTGGCGCGCAGCACGCCGACCCATTGTCCGTCGTCCGGCCAGAACCAGGTGCGATAGGCGACGCCGGCTCCGAGGCCGAGGCACAGGACCAGCAGCAGCGACGCCGCCACCTGCCAGCGCAGCACCTGCCGGTGCAGCATTTGCCGGGCCGTCGCAGCTGGGTCGAGGGGGCGGGATTGCGCCTCGCCCGCAAGGTCGCTCTGCCCCGTCAGGAAGGCGGCGGCCGGGCCGCCGTCCTCGGGCTCCGGCAATGCGGAGACGCTGCCGGAGGCGACCGCCTCGGCCCAGGAGGGCAAGGGCTGGGCCTCGGCGCCCGAGCCATCGCTGGCCAGGGGCTCATCGTCCGGATCGGCGCCGGATGGCGGCTGTTCGGCGGGTGGCGCAGCGTCCGGGAGGATGGCCTCCGGTCCGGCTTCGGGCGGTGCGGGATCGGCGGGGGAGGGGGCCGCGAGCGGGGTCTCGGCCGGGCCCTCGAACGCGGCGGCGGTCGCCGGTTCGACCGGGCGGTCGCCGCCCTCAGGCGCCTCGGAAGGCGCGGCGGCCGCATCCGACACCGGCCCCGACACTCCGTCGGCATCGCCCGTGTCGGGCAGGGTCAAGCCGATGTCGGTGTCGGCTGCCGGGGGAGCGTCCTGTCCCACGGCCGCGGCCGCCTCTGCGCCCGCCTCCTCCTCGGCCGCCGGGGGCTGCGGCGGCGAGGGGGGCGCGCGGAGCAGCGCCAAGGTGGCGGCCACGGCGGTTGCCCCCGGAGGGCTTGCCGCCGGGGGACTTGCCAGCGGGGGACTTGCCGCCGGAAGACTTGCAGCCGGGGCGCCTGCCGCCGGCGTCTCTGCCGGGGGGAGATTTTCCCCCGGGGGACTCGCGGCCGGTCCATGCGCCGGCTCGGAGGCCGGCGGGCCGGCGGCGGGCGGTCCCTCCGGCTCGAGGAACATGAAGGCGGGGGCGGGGCCAGCGGCTCCGGCGGGGGGCGCACGCGGGGCGGGGCGGGCGGCGGGCCGGCCGCCGCCGCGACGGGCAGGGCGGGGCGCTGCGGCTCGGCGCGCCTCGCCGGTTCGGGGGGCGCGGGCGCGCGCGCCGGGGCGGCAGCAGGCCGGCGTCGGTCGCGGCCCGGATGGCGCGGCCGAGGGTCCGCTCCTGCGGGCCGCGGGCGACGGGCGCAGACAGCGGCGCGGCGGCTCCGCCCTCGGGCCGCGCACGGCGCTCGGGCGTCTCGGGCCGGGCCGGCCGGGCGGCGGCGCGCCGGCGGAACGGCAGCGCGAGCAGCCGGCGGAACCGCCCGAGCACGCCTGTTGCCGGCCGATCGGGCCGCCCCTTCAGGTCGGGCCGCGGCGCGGGCCGGCCGGAGGCATCGGCGACGGGAGCGCCGGAGCGCACGCGGCCGCCGCTCGGCCGGGCGGCACGGGCGGCGTCGAGATCGGCGAGGATCTGCCGCCAGAGCTGGGGCGGGGGCGCCACCGGAACGGCAAGCTCGTGCAGGGGCGCAAGGCGGCGCTCCCATTGCCGCACCAGCGTCGCGAACTGGGGATCGGCGCCCACGCGCCCCCGGGCGATCTTGCGCTCGTCGGGATCGAGGGTGCCGAGCACGAACTCGGCGGCCAGGGTCCGGTCCACGTCCGAGGGCGAGCGGACCACCTGGGCGGGCAGGGCCGCGGTCACGCGCGCCGTCCGAGGCAGGCGCCGAGCTGCGCCACGCTCCGCGCCATCCAGGCCCGGATGCCCGCTGGCGGCGCATCGAAATAGACCGACAGGGCCTCGCGGCTCCAGCCGTCGTAGAAGGCGAGAAGGACCATGCGCCGGCGCTCTTCCGGCAGGGTGCCGAGGCAGGTGAGCAGGCGCTGGAGCGCGGGACTGCGCCGCGCGCCGGCGAGGGGGTCCTCCCCCCGCTGGCCCACGTCGAACGGCTCGAAGGCATCCCCCACCGGCCGGCGCCAGGCCATGTCGAGGGCGCAGGCGCGGGCGATGGACACCATCCAGGCGACGGGATCCTCTTGCGGCTTGAGGGTGTGCGCCTCGGCGTGGATGCGTCCATAGGTGCGGCGCAGCGCCTCCGCCGCCAGCTCCGGGCGCCGCATCAGGCGCAGCACGATGCCGTACAGCTTCGGGCTGGTGAGGCGATAGAGCTCCTCGAACGCCTGTCGGTCGCCGGTTGCGACCGCTTCGACGAGGGCATGGACCTTGCGGATCGGCGTCACGGAACGCTCTCGCTCGGGAATGGTGAGGAAGAGGTTACCGGAGCCTTGGCGGCGTTTGGAAGCTTGGAGGGCGCCTCGGCACCCCCTTCACGGGTAAATAATTTCGCTGCACCGCAATAGGTTGTACCAACCTACCGCTCGGTGAGCCATCCCCCGTCACGGCGGTGTCTGCCGGCCTCCACGCGCGGCGAATTCATGCGCCGGCCGTCATCCCCGGCTTGTCCGGGGGAGGCGGTGCGGCCGGGCTGGCGTGCCGGCTCCCTGGCTTGCGGGCGCGGGGCGAGCGGCCGAGCGGATGCCCCGGACGAGCCGGGACATGACGGTCCCCGGGTTTCGGCGCGATGAGGGCCCCCGCGTCGGCTCGCGCCTAGTGGCGCGCGGGCTCGGTGGGGCGCAGGGGGGCGCGGCGCGGCGGGCTTTCCACCCGGCCGGTGCGCTCCATCTCGCCGGCGGCTTCCACCAGAGCGAGATCGGCCTCGGCCTCGGCGAGCACCGCCTTGGCATCGTCCTGCTGGGTTGCGAGGTCCTCGGCCGAGCGGCGCAGGTTGTCGCGCCGGTTGCGCGCGGCCAGCGCCAGCGGCGGGTAGGCGAAATGGCGCGGATCGGTGATGCCCGAGCGCTCCTCCTCGGCGGCGATGTCGCGCTCGAGATCCTGCGCCATGCGCTCGAAATCGGCGATCATCGCCTCGATCTGGACGAGGCGGCGACGCGCATCCTCGATCTGGAAACGTTTGGCACGGATCAGGGGGTCACGCGACTTCATCGCCGTCTACTCCGGTACGCACAGGCTGACGCGCCCCGCACGCCCGCCCGTGTGCGCTCGGAGCCTCCGGGGCAGAGAATGTCCGGTGAGGGTTGCCCTTTCCTTACTGAGCGTCGCGTCCGGCGAGAAAATCGCAACACCCGTCCCGTCGGCAACCAATCGTTTACCGCCTTCGTTAATGATGGCGCTACGGTTCGGGTGAAGCGCGCTGGGCGCTTTCCCGAACGCCGCCCTTAAGGACTCGGGCGTGGGGTGATCGGGCGCGTGCCCAACGGGTTGTGGAAAACCTTAAGTGCTTGAAACAGAGTCAGTCTTGACTCCCGGGCATAAAGAATTTTCCGCAGACTCTTGTGGGAGAGAATCGAGTTCTGTTAACGATTCTACACACGTATCGCGAATCACTCCAACGGCCGAGCAACGAAAGTCGGCAACGCCGCCTTTCGGGTAGTTGCGAGGAAAGGGATAGCCATGCGCGTCTTGCTCATCGAGGACGACAGTGCTACGGCCCGAGGCATCGAACTGATGCTGAAGACCGAGAGCTTTAATGTCTATACGACCAACCTCGGTGAGGAAGGCGTCGACCTTGGCAAGGTCTACGAGTACGATATCATTCTGCTCGACCTGAACCTGCCGGACATGTCCGGGTTCGAGGTCCTGCGTTCTCTTCGCCTCGCCAAGGTGAAGACTCCCATCCTCATCCTTTCCGGCCTTGCGAATACGGAAGACAAGGTGAAGGGCTTCGGCTTCGGGGCCGACGACTACCTCACCAAGCCCTTCCACAAGGACGAGATGGTGGCGCGCATCCATGCCATCGTCCGCCGCTCCAAGGGCCATGCCCAGTCGGTGATCCAGACCGGCGACCTGATCGTCAACCTCGACACCAAGACGGTGGAGGTCGAGAACAACCGGGTGCACCTGACCGGCAAGGAATACCAGATGCTGGAGCTGCTCTCGCTCCGCAAGGGCACCACCCTGACCAAGGAGATGTTCCTCAACCATCTCTACGGCGGCATGGACGAGCCCGAGCTCAAGATCATCGACGTGTTCATCTGCAAGCTGCGCAAGAAGCTCGCCAACGCCTCCGCCGGCAAGAACTATATCGAGACGGTATGGGGACGCGGCTATGTGCTGCGCGAACCGATGCCCGGCGCCGAGCGCATCGCCGTCTGACGCGCGCCGCCGCATCCCAAAAAGGCCCCGCTTCGGCGGGGCTTTTTCGTTCCGGCTTGAAAATGGGGCGATCGCGGGCCGAAAGCCGGCCAGCGCGGACCGCTGGCGCCGCGCCCGCCCGGCATCGCCATCAGGCCCGCGCGGCGCCCGGGCGCCCCCTTCTCTGCCTCGATCGAAGGCCGAGGCCGTTGGTGCAAGCCGATGGCTGACGGGATCAGGCGGCGGTGATGGTCACCGTCTCGCCGTCCTGGGCGAAGCTCACGCCGAGGGCGCAGTCGCGCGCCAGCATCCCGGCATAGAAGGGCTGCACCGAATGGGCGTCCAGCCCGCCTTCGGGCACGCCGCCGCCCACCAGCGCCACGATGCCCTGCGGAATGCGGGCGCTGACCCCGGTCGAGGCCAGCGTGAAGCCCGTGGCGTCGCCCTCGCCCTGGGCCGACACCCGGATGACGCCGCCGCGCGGCACCGTGGTGCCGGCCAGCAGCACGAGGTTGAGCAGCAGCTTCACCCGGTTCTTGGGCAGGAGCTCGCGCGGCAGGGTCCACTCGATGGCGGTGCGGCTGTCCTCGATCACCGCGCGCACCACCTGCTCGGCGTCGCCGAGATCGAGCCGCGCCCCGGCTGAGCCCGCCGCCCCGAAGGCGAGGCGGGTGAACTGGAGGCGCGCCGAGGCCTGCCGGGCGCTCTTGGCGATGAGGTCGAGGGCGACCTCGCGCATGTCGGCGGCGTCCTCGTCCTCCAGCACCTCGATGCCGTTGACGATGGCGCCCACCGGGCTGATCACGTCGTGGCACACCCGCGAGCACAGGAGCGCGCCCAGGTCCAGGGCGGAGACCGCGACGGTGACCTCTGGCGCAGGAGTCTGGGGCTCGGGCGTTCCGGACGCGGGGGGCTCGGACGCGGGAGTCTCGGACGCGGGGGTCTCGGACGCGGACATGGGATATTCCCGGTCAGCGACGGTGGTCGCATGCGGCCCAGCCGGAACGCGTCCGAATCCGTCTCGATGAAAGTTGGTCCAGATACACCGCCGCTTGCGGCTCTCACAAGCCGGCGCGCCGCGCGTGCTGTCATCCCCGGTTCAGGAAGTCGCCGATGCGCGCCACGGCCTGCGCCATGTCGGGCGGCGACCCGGCATAGGAGATGCGCAGGAAGCTGCGGCCGTGGAAGGGGTCGAAATCCACCCCCGGCGTCGCCGCCACGTGCACCGCGTCCAGCATGCGGCGGGCGAATGCGGCGGAATCGTCGGTGAAGTCGGAGACGTCGGCATAGAGGTAGAAGGCCCCGTCGGCGGGCAGGAAGCGGGCAAGGCCCGCCTTGGGGAGGCCTTGCGTGAGGATGCGGCGGTTCTCCACGTAGCTCGCCTTGACGAGGTCCATCTCGGCGCGGCCCTCGAAGGCGGCGTCGGCGGCGATCTGCGACAGGGTGGGCACGGAGATGGACAGGTTCTGCTGCAGCCGCTCCATGGTGCGCGAGACGCCGGGCGGCACCACCATCCAGCCCACGCGCCAGCCGGTCATGCAGAAATATTTGGAGAAGGAGTTGATGACGGTGACGTCCTCGCCGATCTCCACCGCGCTCACCGCCGGGAAGGCGTAGTCGAGGCCGTGATAGATCTCGTCGGAGATGAAGGCGAGGCCGAGGTCGCGGGCGCACGCATGCAGGGCCGAGAGCGCGGGCCGGTCCATCATGGTGCCGGTGGGGTTGGCCGGGCTTGCCACCAGCACGCCCTTGAGCGGCGCCTCGCGGTGCGCCGCCATGAGGCCTTCCGGAGTGAGGGCGTGGCGGTCCTCCCCCCGGGTCTCGATCAGCACCGGCTCGCAGCCGAGGGCGGAGAGCACGTGCCGGTAGGGCGGATAGCCGGGGGCGGCGATGGCGACCCGGTCGCCGGGCTCGAACAAGGCGAGGAAGGCCAGGATGAAGCCGCCGGACGAGCCGTTGGTGACCACGACGCGCTCCGGATCGATGGCGACGCCGTGGGTCTCGCCATAATGGCGGGCGATGCGCGCGCGCAGCGCCGGAAGGCCCAGCGCCGCGGTATAGCCCACCTGTCCCGCCGCCAAAGCGGTCGCGGCGGCCTGCCGCGCCACCAGGGGAGCGGGAGCCGCCGGCTGGCCCACCTCCAGGTGGATGACGCGGCCGCCCTGCGCCTCGATGCGCGCGGCGTGCTCCATCACGTCCATGACGATGAACGGATCCACGGCGCTGCGCCGGGACAGGGCGATGGCGGCGGCGTGGGTGCGATGTGCGATGGCGGTCATGCGAGGCTGACTTTCCGCTTCCTTCCAGGCGGCGGCCGGCGCTGCCGTGCTGCCGCCGCATTCTGACTGTCCCTGAGACGGGGTCTCACCCAGGGTCGGGTTCCATTCCCAGGGGACACCGCACCGGGCATCCCGAGGGTCGCCCCAACGTGAAGATCGGCGCATTGACCGCGGGGCGGGTGTTCGCCAGTGTCCCCTGCGTCTCGTAGCCTGCGCCGCCCCGGGCGCCAAGGATTTCGGCGCCAAGGATTTCGGCGCCAAGGATTTCGGCGCCGAGGATCTCGGTACCGAGGATTTCGGTGCCGGCGGGCTTCACCGCCGCGCCGGCCCCTGCGGCGCGGGGGGCATTTTCGGCGCGAGGACCGCGCATGTGCAACAGGGCCGGACGGGCCCAGGAACGGAACGAAGCCGAGCAGCGATGCCGATGTCTTTCCAGAAGCTCTTCCAGGTGGCCCGCCGCGGCGCGGCCCGTCTCGGGCGCGGCGCGTGCCTGCTGGCCGCCGTCAGCCTGCCCGTCCAGGTCGCGGTGGCGCAGGAATCAAGCCCCCGGGGCCGGCCCACCACCATCCGCGACACCGAGATCGAGGCCCTGCTGCGCGATTATACGCGGCCCATCCTGAAGACCGCCGGCCTCGCCCAGCAGAATGTGGAAGTGGTGCTGATCTCCGAACGCTCGTTCAACGCCTTCGTGGCGGACGGGCGGCGCATCTTCGTCAACACGGGCGCGCTGGTGGATTCGGTGACGCCCAACCAGATCATCGGCGTGCTGGCGCACGAGACCGGGCATATCGCCGGCGGCCATCTCGCCCGCATGCGCGAGCAGCTGGCGGGCGCCCAGACCATGGCCATCGTCGCCATGCTGCTCGCCGCCGGCGGCATGGCGGCCGGCGCGGCCAGCGGCATGAACGGCCGCGACCTCGGCAATGTGGGCGCCGCCGCCATGTCCGCGCCGCAGGAGGCGATCCGCCGCTCCCTGCTCTCCTACCAGCGCGGCGAGGAGCAGGCGGCCGACCGCTCGGCGGTGAAGTATCTGGATGCCACCGGCCAGTCCTCGAAGGGCATGATCGAGACCTTCGAGCGCTTCCAGAGCGACCAGCTCTTCATCAGCCAGCGGGTGGACCCCTACCTCCTGAGCCATCCCATGGCGCGCGAGCGCATCGCGGCGCTGGAGGAGCTCGCCAAGAAGAGCCCCTACTACAATGTGAAGGACCCGCCGGCGCTCCAGGCGCGGCACGACATGATGCGGGCCAAGCTGATCGGCTTCATGGAGCGGCCGGAGGTGGTGGCGCGGCGCTACCCGGCCTCGGACACCTCCATGGCGGCGCAATATGCGCGGGCGATCTCGGCCTACCGCTTCGGCAACGTTTCCAGCGCCGTCGCGCAGATCGACGCGCTCATCGCGCGCGATCCGTCCAACCCGTATTTCTACGAGCTCAAGGGGCAGGCGCTGCTGGAGAGCGGGCGGGCCGCCGATGCGGTGGCGCCCCTGCGCAAGGCGGTCTCCATGACCGGCAATGCGCCGCTCATCCGCTCTATGCTGGGCCAGGCGCTGGTGGAATCCGGCAAGCCCAGCGACAATTCCGAGGCGATGCGCGAGCTGGTGCAGGCGACGCAGCGCGATCCCAATTCGTCGTCGGCCTGGCGCTCCTTGTCCATCGCCTATGGCCGGGCCGGCGACCTCGCCAATGCCGACCTCGCCGCCGCCCAGGGCTATTTTGCCACCGGCGACTTCAAGTCCGGCCGCGAGCTCGCGGCGCGGGCGCGCCAGCGCTTCCCGCAGGGCTCGCCCGGCTGGCTGAAGGCCGACGACCTCGTGAACTTCAAGCCGCCCAAGTCGGCGCTGAACCGACCACAATGATGCACTTTCACCCCATGGAGACCTTTATGTCCCGCAACCAGGGCTCGTCCCTTTCCGGCTTCCGGCGCATCGCCGGCGGCCTCGCCGCGCTTGCGCTGGCCGCCGTCCCGGCGGTCCTTCTCGCGGCGAGCCCTGCCGCCGCCTTCACCGATGCCGAGAAGAAGGAAATCGGCGCCGTCATCCGGGATTATCTGGTGCAGAATCCGGAAGTGCTGCAGGAGGCCATCGCGGTGCTGGAGCAGCGCCAGATGGTGGTCGAGTCCGGCCAGCGCACCAAGGCCATCGGCGAGAACAAGGAGCTGCTCCTGAACAGCCCGCGCGGCGTGGTGGTGGGCAACCCCAAGGGCGACGTCACCCTGGTGGAGTTCTTCGATTACAATTGCGGCTACTGCAAGCACGCGTTGTCCGACCTCCAGCAGCTGGTGAAGCAGGACCCGAACCTGCGCGTGGTGCTGAAGGAATATCCGGTGCTGGGCCAGCCCTCGGTGGAGGCGGCGCAGGTGGCGGTGGCGGTGCGGCTCGCCGCGCCGGACAAGTACATGGCGTTCCACCAGGCGCTGCTCGGCGCCCGTGGCACGGCCGACCGGGCCAAGGCCCTGGCGGTGGCCAAGGAGGTGGGCGTCGATCCCGCCGCGATCCAGAAGTTCGCCGCCTCGCCCGAGCTGAACGCCACCCTCGACGAGAGCATGAAGATCGGCACCGCCCTGTCGCTCAACGGCACGCCGTCTTACGTGGTGGGCGACCAGGCAGTGATCGGCGCGGTGGGCTTCGACAAGCTGAAGGCCGCCATCGCCGACGCCCGCAAGGCGCAGGCGGGCAAGTGACCTGAGGGCAAGTGACCTGAGGGCAAGTGACCCAGGGTCAGTGGCCTGAGGTCAAATGATATGAGGGAATGTGGCCCGGGGTGATGTGACCCGGGGTGATGTGGCCTGGGGAAATGCGACCTGCCGCGAGAACCTGCGGCAGGTCCCTTGTGGCAGGTCCCTTGTGGCAGGTCCCTTGTGGCGGGTCCCCTGTGGCAGGCCGCGGAGGGCCCGCCGCTCCGGTGCCGCGGGTTCATCCATGGCCGGTCACCACACGTCCAGGACCGCTGAAGCCGTCTTCCCGGCGCCGCGACGAGGGGGCCGGTGCGCACCCATTGTCCGTTGCAAGCCGCCATTTGGCTGTGTAAGGCTCGTTTTCCCGGTTCGTTCCGGTCGGAGTGGTCCGTGACCTCGTTGAAGACCCCGTTGCTCGATACCATCAAGGATGCCGCCGACGTGCGGCGCCTCCCCCAGGACAAGCTCGCCCAGCTCGCCGCCGAATTGCGCGCCGAGACCATCGATGCCGTCTCGGTCACCGGCGGTCATCTGGGCGCGGGCCTCGGCGTGGTCGAGTTGACGGTAGCCTTGCACCACGTCTTCAACACGCCCCATGATCGCCTGATCTGGGACGTGGGGCACCAGTGCTATCCCCACAAGATTCTCACCGGCCGCCGCGACCGCATCCGCACCCTGCGCCAGGGCGGCGGCCTTTCCGGCTTCACCCGCCGGTCGGAGAGCGTCTACGACCCGTTCGGCGCGGCGCACTCCTCGACCTCCATCTCGGCCGGCCTCGGCATGGCGGTGGCGCGCGACCTCGCGGGCGAGGAGCGCAACGTGGTCTGCGTCATCGGCGACGGGGCCATGTCGGCGGGCATGGCCTATGAGGCCATGAACAATGCCGGCGCCATGGATTCCCGGCTCATCGTCATCCTCAACGACAACGACATGTCCATCGCCCCGCCCACCGGGGCCATGTCGGCCTACCTGGCGCGGCTCATCTCGGGGCAGACCTACCGTTCGCTGCGCGAGATCGGCAAGCAGATCGCCGGCCACCTGCCCAAGTTCGTGGAGCGCGGCGCCCAGCGGGCGGAGGAGTTCGCCCGCGGCTTCTGGACCGGCGGCACCCTGTTCGAGGAGCTGGGCTTCTATTACGTGGGGCCCATCGACGGGCACAATCTCGACCACCTGCTGCCGGTGTTGAAGAACGTGCGCGACGCCAAGACCGGGCCCATCCTGGTCCATGTGGTGACGCAGAAGGGCAAGGGGTACGCCCCGGCCGAGGCCAGCGCCGACAAGTATCACGGCGTGGTCAAGTTCGACGTGATGACCGGCGCGCAGGTGAAGGCCAAGTCCAACGCGCCGTCCTATACCCGCGTGTTCGCCGAGAGCCTCATCGCCGAGGCGCGGCGCGACCCGAAGGTCGTGGCCATCACCGCCGCCATGCCGTCGGGGACGGGGCTCGACCTGTTCGGGCAGGTGCATCCCGAGCGCACCTTCGATGTCGGCATCGCCGAGCAGCACGCGGTGACGTTCGCCGCCGGGCTCGCGGCCGAGGGCTTCAAGCCGTTCTGCGCGCTCTATTCCACCTTCCTCCAGCGCGGCTACGACCAGGTGGTGCACGACGTGGCCCTGCAGGGCCTTCCCGTGCGCTTCGTCATCGACCGCGCCGGCCTCGTGGGGGCGGACGGGGCGACCCATGCCGGCGCCTTCGACATCGCCTATCTCGCCTGCCTGCCCGGCATGGCGGTGATGGCCCCCGCCGATGAGGCGGAACTGACCCACATGATGGCCACCATGGTCGCCTATGACGACGGCCCCATCGCCGTGCGCTTCCCGCGCGGCGAGGGCGTCGGTATCGAGCGGCCCGACCGGGGCGAGGTGCTGCCCATGGGCAAGGGCCGACTCGTGCGCGGGACCGGCGCGGGGGACGTGGCCCTGCTCTCCCTCGGCACCCGTCTCGCCGCGTGCCTGGAGGCGGCCGAGCGGCTGGAGGCGGCGGGCTTCGCCGTGAGCGTCGCCGACGCGCGCTTCGCCAAGCCGCTGGATCGCGACCTGGTGCTGCAGCTGGCCACCGGCCACGCGGCGCTGGTGAGCGTGGAGGAGGGCTCCGTGGGCGGCTTCGGCAGCCACGTGCTCCAGCTCCTCACCGACGAAGGCGTGCTGGACCGCGGCGCGGTGAAGGTCCGCACCATGGTTCTGCCGGACACCTATATCGACCAGGACTCGCAGGCCCGCCAGCTGGCCGAGGCGGGACTCGATGCGGACGCCATCGTGGCCAAGGTGGAGGGGCTGGTCGGCACGGCGAAGGCCGGGCTGGGCAACGCCGGGCTGGGACTGCACAAGGCGGGGTGAAGGGGCGGGAGCGCCGGGTGAGTCCCGTGCGCCCCGCACTGTAAATCTCCGCAGGGTTCATGCGGCCGGTGCCCCAGTGTCCAACTCAAGCGGCACCCTCCATGCCTCGGCAAGGGCGACCGGGACAAGGGCGACCGGTTCCTACCCCACCCCCAACACCGCCTCCACATTCCGCCGGTGCACCGCCTCATAGGGCTCGAAATACGTCACCGCCCCCGTGGCGAAAGCCTCGGCCGCGAACGTCCTCAGATCGAGCGGGGCCAGCTCGGGCTCATTCTTCAGCCGCAGCAGCTTCTCCACATAGAGCCGCGTCGCGTCGATCAGCCCCTCGCCGTAGCCGCCGGCCGCGATCGCCTCCGCCGCGCCGTGGTTGGGCAGGATGCGCGTCGCGCCGAGTGCCGCAAGCTTTTCCAGCCCTTCGAGGTGGATCGCCAGCCGGTCCGGCTCGTCCACGTAGGTGATGGGGTCTTCCAGCGTGTCGCCGGCCAGCAGCAGGCCGCCGGGCAGCAGCGCCACCGTGCCGTCGCGGCTGTGGATGTCCATGTGGATCAGGTCCACCGGGACGGAGCCGACCATCAGGGACAGCCGCTCCTCGAACAGCCGGTTCGGCAGCACCAGCGGGCAAATGGGCGGGTCGGCCGCCTCCAGCCGGGCGCGATGCTGGCGCAGCAGCGCGTCGGTCTCGCCATTGGCGATGATCTCGCCGTCGGCGAACACGGCGTTGCCGGCCACATGGTCGTCGTGCCAGTGGCTCAGCACCAAGCGGATGCGCCGGGCGCCCTTTGCCTCCAGCGTGCGGCGGATGAGGCGGGCGTGGGCCAGCGAGACGTGGCTGTCGTAGACCAGCGCGTCTTCGCCATCGATCACCGCATAGGAGGCGATGCCGAGCGCATAGGCGCCATCGTCCAGCCAGTTCTCGTGGGTGCCGTGCAGGCGTGCGCCGGGCACGCGCCCGTCATAGAAGGCGAGCACGTGCGGGGCGGGCTCCAGCACCCGCAGGGTGGAACCCAATGGCGTGAGGTCGCCGGCGCCGCTCACTCCGCCGCTTCGAGCGTGTGGCCGAGGCGGTGGGAGAGGGTGGCGATCAGTTCCTTCGCCGCATCGGCGATCACCGTGCCGGGCGGGAAGATGGCCTCGGCGCCGGCGGCCTTGAGCGCCTCGTAGTCCTGCGGCGGCACCACGCCGCCCACCACCACCATGATGTCGCCCCGGCCCTCGGCCTCCAGCGCCGCCTTCAGCGCCGGCACGAGGGTGAGGTGGCCGGCGGCCAGCGAGGAGATGCCCACCACGTGCACGTCGTTCTCCACCGCCTGCCGGGCGGCTTCCTCGGGCGTGGCGAACAGGGGGCCGATGTCCACGTCGAAGCCGAGGTCGGCGAAGGCGGAGGCGATCACCTTCTGGCCGCGGTCGTGGCCGTCCTGGCCCACCTTGGCGACGAGAATGCGTGGCCGGCGGCCTTCCGCATGCTCGAACGCCTCCACCAGCTTCTGCACCTTGCCCACCTTGTCATTCATGGCGGAGGCCTCGCGCTTGTAGACGCCGGAGATGGCGCGGATCTCGGCGCGGTGGCGGCCGAACACCTTCTCCAGCGCGTCGGAAATCTCGCCCACCGTCGCCTTCACCCGGGCGGCGTCGATGGCGAGCTCCAGGAGATTGCCGCCGCCCGCCGCGCCGTTGGTCAAGGCGGTGAGCGCGGCGGCGACGTCCGGGTCGTTGCGCTCGGCCTTGAGGCGGCGCAGCTTCTCGATCTGCGCCGCGCGCACGGTGGCGTTCTCCACCTTGAGCACGTCGATCATGCGGTCGCGCTCGGGCTTGAACTTGTTGACGCCCACCACCGTCTGCGCCCCGCCGTCGATGCGGGCCTGGGTGGTGGCGGCGGCCTCCTCGATGCGCAGCTTGGGAATGCCGGCCTCGATGGCCTTGGCCATGCCGCCCAGCGCCTCCACCTCCTGGATGTGCGCCCACGCCTTGGCGGCGAGGTCCGTGGTGAGCTTCTCCACGAAATAGGAGCCGCCCCACAGGTCGATCTGCCGCGTGGTGCCGCTCTCCTGCTGCAGCAGGATCTGGGTGTTGCGGGCGATGCGGGCGCTAAAGTCCGTGGGCAGTGCCAGCGCCTCGTCGAGCGCATTGGTGTGCAGCGACTGGGTCTGGCCCTGGGTGGCGGCCATGGCCTCGATGGCGGTGCGCATGACGTTGTTGAACACGTCCTGCGCGGTGAGCGACCAGCCGGAGGTTTGCGAATGGGTGCGCAGGGGCAGGGACTTGGGGTTCTTGGCCCCGAGGTCGGTCATCAGCCGCGTCCACAGGAGGCGGGCGGCGCGCAGCTTCGCCACCTCCATGTAGAAATTCATGCCGATGGCCCAGAAGAAGGAGAGGCGCGGCGCGAATACGTCGATGGGCAGGCCGGCGGCGGCGCCGGCGCGGCCGTATTCGACGCCGTCCGCCAGCGTATAGGCCAGCTCCAGATCCTGCGTCGCGCCGGCTTCCTGCATGTGGTAGCCGGAAATGGAGATGGAGTTGTAGCGCGGCATTTCCTTCGACGTATAGGCGAAGATGTCGGAGATGATGCGCATGGAAGACGCGGGCGGATAGATGTAGGTGTTCCGCACCATGAATTCTTTGAGGATGTCGTTCTGGATGGTGCCGGACAGCTTGGCGTGCGGCACGCCCTGTTCTTCCGCCGCCACCACGTAGAGCGCCAGCACCGGCAGGACAGCGCCGTTCATGGTCATGGACACGCTCATCTGGTCCAGCGGGATGCCGGAGAACAGGGTGCGCATGTCGTAGATGGAATCGATGGCGACCCCCGCCATGCCCACGTCGCCGGCGACGCGCGGGTGATCAGAGTCATAGCCCCGGTGGGTGGCGAGGTCGAAGGCCACCGACAGGCCCTTTTGCCCGGCCGCGAGGTTGCGCCGGTAGAAGGCGTTGGAATCCTCTGCCGTGGAGAAGCCGGCATATTGCCGGATGGTCCAGGGCTGGGTGGCATACATGGCCGCATACGGCCCGCGCAGGAACGGCGCGATGCCGGGATAGGTGTCGATATAGGACAGCCCCTCGATGTCGGCGGGGCCGTAGAGGGGCTTCACCGGGATGCCCTCGGGCGTGGTCCAGGGTTGCGCGGCGACCGAGGGCGGCACGACGTCCGGCGCGCGCCAGTCGATGTCGGCGAAATTGGGGATCCGGCTCATCTTCATTTCCCTCGAAATCGACCGCGTCTTCGCGAGTGCCCGGGTTGGTCCAGCTCAGGTCCGCCAGCTCAGCTTCTTTTGGCGAACCAGGAGCCGCTGCACTTGGGATGGGGCGAGGACCAGTCGCCCGATGCCTGATCCCCCTCGGCGAGGCCGGTGGCCGCCACCTTGTGGCTGCCGTGCTTGAGCATCATCCGAACCGCGCCGAGCTTGTTGATGCCGCCGGTGGCCGTCACCGGCCAGAAGCCCGCATAGGTGACTGTGCCACCCTTCACGGCCAGCTTGAAGTCGTAATTCTTGTTGCAATCCCCGGTCTCGGCCGAGGTGCGCACGCTCCAGGTGCCGTCGAACCGCCTGGCGTTGTCGGCATAAGCGGGGGACGCCCCGGCGCCGGCAGCGATGAACGCAATTGCAGTCAGGCCCGAAATGACTTGCGACATGGTTCTCCCCTGTCCTCAGCCCAGCCCGGCCGCCGCCTGCGCCCGCGCCAGAGTCTCCAGCGCGTCGCAGCCGGCGAAGACGAAGCCGGTCACCCCGGCCGCCGTCAGCGCCGCTTCCAGCTCCGCCGGCTTGCCGGCAAGCCAGACCGCGCCGGCGCCCGCGGCCTTCAGCGCCGAGGCAGTAGAAGCAGCTTCCGTGCCATAGACCTCGTCCGACGAGACGAGGCAGGCGAAGGGCGTTCCCGACGCCCCGAAGGCGGCGAGGAGGGCGTCGAGGTCGGCGAAGCCGTCCGGCACGGTGGCGCAGATGCCGCCGGCCTCGAAGAAGTTCTTGGCGAAGGACGCCCGCGCGGTGAAGGCTGCCACCGGCCCCAGCGCGGCGAGGAAGACGGACGGGGCCTTCGCCGCCGCCTCGGCCTTGTCGCGCAGGATCTCGAAGGGTTCGGCGATGCGGTGGGGGGCGAGCGCCCCGTCCGCCGCCGGGGACGCGGGGGCGAGGGGCGCCAGCACCTCGGGCGCCTGCTGCACCAGGATGGGGAATTCGGAGGTGCCGGTGATCGGCGCCTTGCGGCTGGCCACGTCCTTGTCGCGCCTCGCCTTCACCTCGGCGATCTCGGCCTTGAGCCAGCGGTCCTCCAGCACGTCGGCCATGCCGCCGCGCTTGTCGATGGTGCGGAACAGGTCCCAGGCCTTCTCCGCGAGGCCGTCCGTGTGCGCCTCCACCGCGCCGGCGCCGGCGCCGGGGTCGGCCACGCGGTGGACGTTGCTCTCCTCCATCAGCATCACCTGCGTGTTGCGGGCGAGGCGGCGGGCGAAGGCATCCGGCAGCCCCAGCGCCTGGGTGAAGGGCAGGACGGTGACGCTGTCCGCGCCGCCGACGCCAGCGGCGAAGGCTGCCACCGTGTTGCGCAGCAGGTTCACATAAGGATCGCGGCGGGTGAGCGAGCGCCAGGCGGTGGTGGCGTGCACCTTGAGGGGGGCGGCCTCGATGCCGCACTCGCGCTGCACCGCGCTCCACAGCAGGCGGATGGCGCGGAACTTGGCGACGGTGGCGATCTGGTTCACGTCCGCCACCAGGGCCGCCTCGATGCGCGGCGCCGCATCGGACAGGGGGATGCCGGCCTCGGCATAGGCCTTCAGATAGGCGACGGCGGTGGCGAGCACGCCCGCCAGCTCCTGCGCGTCCGAGGCGCCCGCGGCGTGATAGATGGCGCCGTCCGCCCGGGCGAACGGGCCGGAAAAGCCGCGCGCGGCGAGGATGGCCGAGCTTTCCGCGAAGCGCTTGGCCAGAAGCGGCCACGCCATGGGCAGGGTGCCGGCGGCGGCGAAGTCGCCCAGCGGGTCGAGGCCGAAGGAGACGGACAGGCCCTTGGGATCGAAGCCGCGGGCTTCCGCATGGTCGGCGAAGGCGAGGGCGTCCTCGCGGCCCTGGAAGGCGCCGCTTTCCAGCCGGGTCTCGATGAGGTCGAGGAGAATGTCCTTCAGCACCACGCCGAGGTCGGCGCCGTCCGGCAGGCCGAAGCCGTGGGCGTGGGGGGAAGGGGCGAAGACCAGGGACAGGCCGGAGGCGCCGCCGTCCAGGTCCTCCAGCGCCTGCGCGCTGGCGCCGGCGAGGTCCGGCTGGTCCACGCGGGCGCTGATGATCCACGGGGCCCCGCCGGGCGGCCGGCGACCACCGGGGCGTGCGCCTTGCGCTCGGGCAGGGCGTCGAGGGCGAGGCCCTCATAGGTGCGGGTGACGAGGCGCCGGTCATAGGGCGCGCCCTTCAGCACCCCGTCGACCAGCTTCAGCCAGTCGGCGCGGGTGACGGGGGGGAGGCCTCGGGCGATGTCCTCGGCGAAGGGCAGGGCGGTCGCATCGGTCATGTCAGGACCTCGGGACGGGGAAGGGGAGGCGGGCGCGGGGCGCGCCGCCAGACAAACGATTTCTGATGGCGCCGGCATTCACGTTCGCGCCCCCTCTCCCGCAAGGGGGGAGGGGAGGCAAACGGCTGCGTCCGCTCTGGTCTCCCGCCATCACCGCCGCTCCCGGGCCGCGAGCGCCCGCTCGCCGTCGATCATGTAGTCGCGGATGACCGGCACGTCGTCGCGCTTCTCGGAGAGGAGGAGCTGGAACACCATGTTGGAGCCGTGCAGGAAGCCCAGCTCCACGGCGGCGAGGTAGAATTCCCACATGCGGCCGAAGCGCTCGCCCATCATGGCGTCCACTTCCGCGCGCCGCGCCATGAAGTTCCGCCGCCAGGCACGGATGGTCCAGTAATAGTGCAGGCGCAGCACCTCGCAGTCGTCCACCCACAGGTGGGTGCGCTCGGTGGAGGCGAACACCTCGGACAAGGCCGGGACATAGCCGCCGGGGAAGATGTACTTGCGGATGAAGGGCGCCGTGGTGCCGGGGGGCGACATGCGGCCGATGGCATGCACCAGCGCGAAGCCGCCCTCGGCCAGCAGGTTGCGGACGGTGGTGAAGTAATCGTCGAAGTGCGAGACGCCCACATGCTCCATCATGCCGATGGAGACCACCCGGTCGAACTTGCCCTCAAGGTTGCGGTAGTCCACCTCGCGGAAGTCGATGCGGTCCGCCACGCCCGCGGCCTCGGCGAGGCGGCGGCTCTCGGCCAGCTGCTCGGGCGAGACGTTGATGGCGGTGACGTGCGCCCCGCATTCCTTCGCCATGTAGATGGCAAGGCCACCCCAGCCGGATCCGATCTCCGCCACCCGCATGCCGGGGGAGATGTTCAGCTTGGCGGCGATGTGGCGGAACTTGTTGCGCTGGGCGTCGGCCAGCGGCTCGTCCGGCTCGCGGAAATAGGCGCAGCTGTAGGCCATGGTCTCGTCCAGCCACAGCCGGTAGAAGGCGGCCGGGTGGTCGTAGTGGGAGGAGACGTTCTCCTTCGCCTTGGCCACCGGGTTCGCCTGCTGGAACCGCCGCACCGAACGCCACGCCTTGCGCAGCGCCTGCTGCACCGGATGCGCGCCGAGGCCCTTGCGGTTCACCGAGAACAGCATCAGCAGCTCGAACGCCCCGGCCCCGTCCTCGAACGAGAGGCGGCCGTCCATATAGGCTTCGGCGGCCACCAGCTCCGGATTGAAGAACAGATCCCGCTCCAGCTTCTTGTCGTGCATGCGCACGGTCACGGACGGCCCGTCCTGGCCCGAGCCGAACACATGGCGCTGCCCGTCGGCGGTGAGGACCGTGAGCTGGCCCTTCTCCACGAAGCGGTTCAGGAGGTGGGAGAGGAGGCGCATTCACAAGGCTCCGGCAGGCGCCCGCTCCCGCAGATGCGGGAGGGACGGGGAGGGGGCGGGTGTGCCGGACATTTTCACATGACGGCGCGCGAGGCCACCCTCGCGCCCAGGCCGACTGGAGCGCAAGCGAAAGGAGAGCAGACGGTTCCCCACCAAACCGTCCGTACCCCCTCTCCCCTTGCGGGAGAGGGCGGGGGTGAGGGGTATGGAGCCGTTTGACCCTGCATTTGGAACGCGGCACGGCAGCTCCCTCACCCCCGGCCCCTCTCCCGGACGAACTCGGCTGTTGCCGAGTTCGTTTCGTGAACGTCGAAGTCGGCAACAGCCGACTTCGAGGGGAGAGGGGAGGAGCGTCGTGAAGAGATGCCGCGCCGCACGCATCACGCGAATTCCAGGATCACCGCATCCACGGCGAGGCTGTCGCCGGCCTTGGCGTGGACCGCCTTGATCATGCCGTCGCGCTCGGCGCGCAGCACGTTCTCCATCTTCATGGCTTCCACGATGGCGAGGATCTCGCCGTTCTTCACTTCCTGGCCGGGCACCACGGCGATGGAGACCACGAGGCCCGGCATGGGGCAGAGCAGCTCCTTGCCGCCGCCGGCCGCTTCCTTCTTCGGCATGAGGGCGGCGAGTTCCGCCTCGCGCTCGGTGAACACCCGCGCCTGGGTGGCGATGCCGCGATGGGCCAGCGCCGCGCCGTTGGGGATGGGGCGCACCTGCACCGCCACCTGGTCGGCGTCGATGGTGCCCGCCCACACCGGCTCCCCCGGCTTCCAGGCGGAGCGCAAAAGGTGGGTGTGGCCCGCCGTGCCGTCGGCGCCGAAGACCTGCACCTTGTAGCCGCCATCCACCGGCTCCACCTCGCAGGAGGTGACGATGGTGTCGTGGCCGCCGGACAGATGCACCACCCGGCGCTTCTCGAAGGTCACCGGCACGCCGGAGACCTGGCCGGAGATCTTGCGCTTGCGGGCGTTCTGGATGTTGTCGATCACCGCCGCGACGGCGGAGAGGGTGTGCACCAGCTCGCCTTCCGGCGCGCGGGCGTGGAAGCCGTCGGGATATTCCTCGGCGATGAAGCCGGTGGAGAGCTTGCCCTCCTGCCAGCGCGGATGGGACATGAGCGCCGAGAGGAACGGGATGTTGTGGCCGATGCCGTCGATGGCGAAGGCGTCGAGCGCATCCGCCTGGGCCTCGATGGCCATGGCGCGGGTGGGCGCGTGGGTGACGAGCTTGGCGATCATGGGATCGTAGAAGATGGAGATTTCCCCGCCTTCATACACGCCGGTGTCGTTGCGCACGGTGATGGGGCCGTCCTTGCCCTCGGCCGGCGGGCGGTAGCGCACCAGGCGGCCGGTGGAGGGCAGGAAGTTGCGGTAGGGATCTTCCGCATAGATGCGGCTTTCCACCGCCCAGCCGGTGAGCTTCACATCCTCCTGGGTGAAGGTGAGGGGCTCGCCCGCCGCCACCCGGATCATCTGCTCGACGAGGTCGATGCCGGTGATCAGCTCGGTGACCGGATGCTCCACCTGCAGGCGGGTGTTCATCTCCAGGAAGTAGAAGCTCTTGTCCTGGCCGGCGACGAATTCCACCGTGCCGGCGCTGTCGTAGCCCACCGCCTTGGCGAGGGCCACGGCCTGCTCGCCCATCTTCTTGCGGGTCGCCTCGTCCAGGAGCGGCGAGGGGGCTTCCTCCACCACCTTCTGGTTGCGGCGCTGGATGGAGCATTCGCGCTCGCCCAGATAAACCACGTTGCCGTGCTTGTCGCCCAGCACCTGGATCTCGATGTGGCGCGGGTCGACGATGAACTTCTCCACGAACACGCGGTCGTCGCCGAAGGAGGACTTGGCCTCGGACTTGGCGCGGTCGAAGCCGTCCTGCACCTCGTCGCGGGAATAGGCGATGCGCATGCCCTTGCCGCCGCCGCCGGCGGAGGCCTTGATCATCACCGGATAGCCGATCTCGTCCGCGATCTTCGCCGCCTCGGTGCCGTTCTCCAGCACGCCGAGATAGCCGGGCACGGTGGAGACCTTGGCCGCGGCGGCCGCCTTCTTGGACTCGATCTTGTCGCCCATGGCCTCGATGGCATGGGGGTTGGGACCGATGAAGACGATGCCATGCTCGGCCAGCAGCGCGGGGAAGGAGGCGCGCTCGGACAGGAAGCCGTAGCCGGGATGCACCGCCTCGGCGCCCGTGAGCTTGCAGGCCTCCACGATCTTCTCGGCGATCAGGTAGGACTGGGCCGCCTGGGGCGGGCCGATATGCACCGCCTCGTCGGCCATCTCCACATGGAGGGCGTCCTTGTCGGCATCGGAATAGACGGCGACGGTCTTGATGCCCATCTTGCGCGCCGTCTTGATGACGCGGCAGGCGATCTCACCCCGGTTCGCGATCAGGATCTTCGTGAACATGGTGCGGGTTCCTTGGGCGCCATCGGCGCGGAGATAGGTGCGGTGTGGCCCGTTACCCCTTCCCCTTGCGGGAGAGGGGGCCGGAGCGAAGCGAAGGCGGGTGAGGGGTCTGCCCGGCGCCGGGTCCATCGGCGCCACACCCCTCACCCCAACCCTCTCCCGCTAGGGGAGAGGGGGAGCGTCGGTGCCGCTTGGAAGCCGGTCACACCGGCATGTTGTCGTGCTTGCGCGCGGGCTGCTCCAGCTTCTTGGTGCGCAGCATGGCGAGCGCGCGGGCAAGGCGCCGGCGGGTGGAGTGGGGCATGATCACCTCGTCCACATAGCCGCGCTCGGCCGCCACGAAGGGCGAGAGGAAGCGTTCCTCGTAATTCTTGGTCTGGGCGGCGATCTTCTCCGGGTCGCCCATGTCGGCGCGGAAGATGATCTCCACCGCCCCCTTGGCGCCCATCACCGCGATCTGCGCGGTGGGCCAGGCATAGTTCACGTCGGCGCCCACGTGCTTGGAGGCCATCACGTCATAGGCGCCGCCGAAGGCCTTGCGGGTGATGACGGTGACCAGCGGCACGGTGGCCTGCGAATAGGCGAACAGCAGCTTGGCGCCGTGCTTGATGAGGCCGCCATATTCCTGGGCGGTGCCGGGCAGGAAGCCGGGCACGTCCACGAAGGTCACGATCGGAATCTCGAAGGCGTCGCAGAAGCGCACGAAGCGGGCCGCCTTGCGGGAGGCGTCGCTGTCGAGCACGCCGGCCAGCACCATGGGCTGGTTGGCGACGAAGCCCACCGTGCGCCCCTCGATGCGGCCGAAGCCGGTGACCATGTTGCGGGCATAGGCGGCCTGGATCTCGAAGAAGTCGCCCTCGTCCACGACCTTGAGGATCAGCTCCTTGATGTCGTAGGGCTTGTTCGGGTTGTCCGGGATGAGGGTGTCGAGGCTCTCGTCGATGCGCGCGGGATCGTCGAAGGAGGGCCACTCGGGCGAGCCCTCCAGGTTGTTGGCCGGCAGGAAGTCGATGAGCCGCCGGGTCTGCAGCAGCATCTCCACGTCGTTCTCATAGGCGCCGTCGGCCACCGAGGACTTGGAGGTGTGCACCTTGGCGCCGCCCAGCTCCTCGGAAGTGACGGTCTCGTTGGTGACGGTCTTCACCACCTCCGGGCCGGTGACGAACATGTAGGACGTGTCGCGCACCATGAAGATGAAATCGGTCATGGCCGGGGAGTAGACGTCGCCGCCGGCGCATGGCCCCATGATCAGCGAGATCTGCGGAATGACCCCCGAGGCGATGACATTCCGCTTGAAGACTTCGCCGTAACCACCGAGCGCCGCCACACCTTCCTGGATGCGCGCGCCGCCGGCGTCGAACAGGCCGATGATCGGCGCCCGGGTCTTCAGCGCCATGTCCTGGATCTTGGTGATCTTGCGCGCGTGCTCCTCGGAGAGGGAGCCGCCGAACACGGTGAAGTCCTTGGCGAAGACGAAGACCTTGCGGCCGTTCACGGTGCCCCACCCGGTCACCACGCCGTCGCCGGGGACCTTCTGGTCGGCCATGCCGAAGTCCACGCAGCGGTGCTGGACGAAGGTGTCATATTCCTCGAAGGAGCCGCGGTCCAGGAGCAGCTCGATGCGCTCGCGGGCCGTGAGCTTGCCGCGCGCGTGCTGCGCCTCGATGCGGCGGACGCCGCCGCCGAGGCGCGCGATGCCGCGCCGGCTCTCGAGCTCTTCGAGGATGTCCTTCATGCCGAGCGCCCCTCTCTGGGATGGAATTGTAAACTAGAGTGTAGCGGCGGGCGGCGCGAAGGAAAGGGCGCCGAACGCACCTTCCTCCGCGCCTGCCTCCCGGCCCTGACCGGACTTGAGCCGGCTTGTTCGCTAGCAGGTGGCGTGCGACATTTGAATATGTAAAAGTTCCGTATTGTAATTTGTGAATTCTTCACAATCGCGAACCATGGCTGGGGGGAGGGCGCCATGCGCCAGAAGGTGTATGCCGGCCACGCGGTGCGGCGGCTGCGCGAGAAGCTGGGGCTGAAGCAGAGCGAGCTGGCCCAGCGCCTCGCCGTCTCGCCGTCCTACATCAACCAGATCGAGAGCAACCAGCGTCCGCTCACCGCCTCCGTCCTCATCGCCATTTCCCGCACCTTCGCGGTGGACATCACCTCGTTCGGGGCGGAGGATCTCGACCGCCTGGTGGCGGACCTGCGGGAGGTGGCCGCCGACCCGTTCTTCCGCGACCTGGACCTGGGGTTGCAGGACGTGAAGGCGGTGGCCAACCTCTCGCCCGTCTTCGCCCATGCGTTCCTGCGCATGCATGTGGCGCTCCAGCGGACGGCGGAGTGGCGCGCCTCCCTCGATGACATGCTCGCCGCCGGCGTCGCGCCGGGCGGGGACGATGCCAAGCTGATCCCCTACGAGGAGGTGCGCGACTTCTTCCATTACATTGACAATTACGTGGATGGCCTTGATCGCGCAGCGGAAAATGCCGCCCTTGCGCTCGGCGTGCTGGACGGGGCGGACCCCGCCGCGGCCTTCGCCGCGCATCTCTCCCGCCGGCACGGCGTGCAGGTGGAGGTGGACCGGCCCGACCCCGAGGCCCCCCTCTCCCGCTTCGATCCGCGGGCGCGGCGGCTCGTGCTGTCCGGCGTGCTGACGGCGCCCACGCGCGCCTTCCGCATCGCCGCCACCATCGCCCAGCTGGAGCACGCCGACCTGGTGCAGGAGACGGTGGCCTCGGGCGCCTTCCGCAGCCAGACGGCGGCGGAGATCTGCCGCCTCGCCCTGCACAATTATTTCGCCGGGGCACTGATGCTGCCCTATCGCCGCTTCCTGGAGCTGGCGCGGACGCTGCGGCACGACCTCGACCGGCTGGTGCTGGAGACCGGGGCGAGCCTGGAGCAGGTGTGCCATCGCCTCTCCACCCTGCAGCGGCCGGGGGCGAAGGGGGTGCCCTTCTACTTCGCCAAGGTGGACCGGGCCGGCAACATCACCAAGCGCCATTCGGCGACCCGCTTCCAGTTCGCCCGCCATGGCGGCGCCTGCGCCGCCTGGAACGTGCACGAGGCGTTCGAGATGGCGGGCCGCACTCTGGTGCAGGTGGGCGAGATGCCCGACGGGGCGCGCTACATCTGCCTCGCCCGCGCGGTCTCCACGCCCAGCCTGCGCCACGGCCAGCCCTCCCGCGCCTTCGCCTTCGGGCTCGGCTGCGAGGTCTCCTTCGCCCACGACATCGTCTATGCGGACGGGCTGGATCTCAAGGCGGCGCCGGTGGCGCGGCTCGGCGTCTCCTGCCGCATCTGCCCGCGCCGGGATTGCGACCTGCGGGCCTTCCCGCCCCTCGACCGGGAAATTCGCATCGACGGGAACGTCCGCGGCATTGTTCCGTTTACCATTTCCTGACGCAATTCGGCCGTGCTGCCGCTCAGGAAACGTCGCGCCTTGGCACATGAAACGCCATGAGCGCGGCGCTAGAGTAACAACGTCGACTCTCTCCGAGTCGAATGGGAGTGATCCATGAGGGTGCTCAGACTGGCTGGCTGGGTCGCCGGCCTGGCGATGGCAGGGATTGTGTCCGCGCAGGCGGCGCCGGCCTACTCCACCGCCAACGTGAATATCCGGACCGGCCCGGACACCGAATTCCCGAGCCTCGGCGTGATTCCCGAGGGCTCCCCGGTCGATATCCAGGGCTGCCTCCAGGATGAATCCTGGTGCGACGTCAGCTGGATGGACTACCGGGGCTGGGTCTACAGCGAATATCTCGGCTTCGAGCAGGAAGGCCGCACCGCGGTGCTTCCCGACTGGGGCGTGGCCGCCATCGGCGTGCCGGTGGTCGCCTTTGCCGCGTCCCAGTACTGGAACCAGTATTATGTGGGCCGGCCGTATTATGTGAACCAGCCCTGGTACGCCGATCGGTACCGGTGGGAGGGCTATAATCCCCGCCCGCGTCCCGGCTGGGGTCCGCCGCCTCCCGGGCCGCGTCAGCCCGGCTGGTGGCGCTCCGGCTACATGCCGCCTCCCGGCATGCGTCCGCCGCCGCCCGCGCCGCCGCCGCCCCCTCCGGGCTGGAACCGTCCCGGCGGGCCGGGTTACCCCGGCGGCCCCGGTGGTCCCGGCTATCCGGGCGGTCCCGGTCGTCCGGGTGGCCCCGGCGGACCGGGTGGTCCCGGCTATCCCGGCGGACCCGGCACCCCCGGTGGTCCGGGTGGTCCCGGCTATCCTGGTGGCCCGGGTGGTCCCGGCGGTCCTGGTGGTCCCGGCACTCCCGGTGGTCCGGGCGGCCCTGGCGGTCCCGGTCGTCCCGGCCAGCCCGGCATGCCTCCCGGTCAGCCCGGCGGTCCTGGTGGTCCTGGCACTCCCGGTGGTCCGGGTGGTCCGGGCGGTCCCGGTCGTCCCGGCCAACCCGGCCTGCCTCCCGGTCAGCCCGGCGGTCCTGGTGGTCCCGGCACTCCCGGTGGTCCGGGCGGCCCTGGCGGTCCCGGTCGTCCCGGCCAGCCCGGCCTGCCTCCCGGTCAGCCCGGTGGTCCTGGGGGTCCCGGCACTCCCGGTGGTCCGGGCGGTCCCGGTCGTCCCGGCCAACCCGGCCTGCCTCCCGGCCAGCCCGGTGGTCCTGGCGGTCCTGGCACTCCGGGTGGGCCTGGTGGTCCCGGTCGTCCCGGCCTGCCCGGCTCGATTCCTGGCCAGCCTGGCCAGCAGCCTGGACGGCTGACCCCGCAGGAGCGGCAGCAACAGCAGTTGCAGCAGCGCCAGCAGCAGCTGCAGCAACGCCAGCAGCAGTTCCAGCAGCGTCAGCAGGATCAGCAGCAGCGTCAGCAGCAGCAGATCCAGGAGCGTCAGCAGCGTCAGCAGCAACAGCAGCAGCAGATCCAGCAGCAGCGTCAGCAGCAACAGCAGCAGATGCAGCAGCAGCGTCAGCAGCAGCAGCAGCGCCAGCAGGAACAGGTCCAGCAGCGTCAGCAACGCCAGCAGGAGCAGGTCCAGCAGCGCCAGCAGCAGATGCAGCAACGCCAGCAGCAACAGCAACAGCTGCAGCAGCAGCGCCAGCAGCAACAGCAGCAGTTCCAGCAGCAGCGCCAGCAACAGCAGCAACAGCGCCAGCAGCAGCAACAGCAGCAGCGCCCGCAGGGCGGCCGCCAGAACTGCAACGGGCCGGACTGCCCGCCGCGCTGACGAACCGGAGCCCGGCCCGCAAGGCCGGGCTCCTTCCTTTCAGGCCACGGCGCCGCCGAGCCCATCGACGGACGGGCCGCGCCGGGCTATGGGCTGGCGCATGTCTCGTCCGGTCTTTCGCTTCGCCCCCTCGCCCACGGGGCTCCTGCATGTGGGCAATGCCCGCACCGCCTTGCTCAATGCGCTGCTCGCCCGGCGCGGCGGCGGCACCTTCATCCTGCGCTTCGACGACACCGACGTGGTCCGCTCGAAGGCGGAATATGCCGATGCCATCCGCGCCGATCTCGCATGGCTCGGCATCGCGCCCGACCTCGTCGTCCGCCAGTCCGACCGCGTCGCCGACTATGCCGCGGCGGCCGAGCGCCTGAAGGCGGCGGGCCGCCTTTATCCCGCCTACGAGACCGAGGAGGAGCTGGAGCTGAAGCGCCGGCTCCAGCGCGCGCGGGGCCTGCCGCCGGTGTATGACCGCGCCGCCCTCGCCCTCGCCGAGGCCGACCGGGCGCGGCTGGAGGCGGACGGCCGGGCGCCGCACTGGCGCTTCCGCCTCGCCCAGCGCACCGTCGCCTGGGAGGACGGCGTGCGCGGCCCGCAGCAGGTGGACACGGCGAACCTCTCCGACCCGGTCCTCGTGCGGGCCGACGGCTCCTACCTCTACACGCTGCCCTCGGTGGTGGACGACATCGCCCTCGGGGTGACGGACGTCATCCGCGGCGAGGACCATGTCACCAATACCGCGGTGCAGATCGAGCTTTTCGAGGCGCTGGGCGGCGCCGTGCCGCGCTTCGCCCACCACAATCTCATCACCCTGCCGAGCGGCGAGGGGCTGTCCAAGCGGCTCGGGCATCTCTCCCTCGCCGCCTTGCGCGCGGACGGGCAGGAGGCCCTCGCCGTGGCGGCGGCGGCGGTGCTGGTGGGCACGTCCCATGCGGTGGAGGCGGTGGCGGACCTGGAGGCCCTCGCGGCGAAGGTCGAGCTCTCCGCCATCTCCCGGGCGCCGGCGCGCTTCGATCCGGAGGAGCTTTCGGCCCTCACCGCCCGCACCCTGCACATGATGCCCCACGCCGCCGCCGCGCCGCGCCTTGCCGCCCTCGGCATCGGCGGCGGGGACGCCTTCTGGAGCGCGGTTCGGGGCAACCTGTCCCGCTTCGCCGATGCGGCCGACTGGTGGGAGACGGTGGCGACCCCCGCGCGGGGCTGGTGGCGGACGCGGACCGCGACTTCCTCGCCGTCGCGGCGGCGGCGCTGCCGGCGGAGCCGTGGGACGGGACCACCTATGCCGCCTGGATCGGCGCGGTGAAGGCGGCGAGCGGGCGCTCGGGCAAGGCGCTGTTCCATCCGCTGCGCCGCGCCCTCACCGGCCGCGACACCGGTCCGGAACTGGCGGCGCTGCTGCCGCTGATGGGACGCGCGCGCGTCGCCGGGCGACTTCCGGGCGGGACGGCGTAGCCGGTCGGAGGACGCGGCAGGGCGCGGGGCCGCGCCGGCCCAGCCGGAGCGGCCCGGGAGCCGTCCCGTGCCTTACTGGCCCGTGCCTTGGCCTGCGCCCTGGGGGGTGTTCTGCGGGGCGGCGCTCTGCCGGGCCTGCGAGCGGGGCATGGGGACGATGCGCACCTGCCGCTGCCCCGGCTGCTCCGACTCGGGGGCGAGCGGGGCATCGGCCGTGGCGGCGACGGGGCCGCCCGCGGCCTCGGCCGCCGTGGGGCCCTTGGGCGCCTGCGCCTTGCCCTTGCCGGGATCGTTGAACTTGGGCTGCGACATCTCCCGCGCCTGCTCCTCGGTCACCAGGATGTCGCCCTTCTTCAGGGTGGTCTCGTCCTCGACGCCGGCGAGGGCCTGCGCCCACGACTGGCCCGCCGGCTTGCAGGTGCAGGAGGGCACCAGCTCCTTGCGGTAGCGCAGGGCATTGGGCAGCGACATGTAGGACTGCCCGGAGATGCTCACCGCCGACTTGATGTCGCCGCCATAGGTGAACAGCTGCGCTTCCGAGCCCGGGCACAGCCGCTTGCACAGCTGGTCGTCCTGCGCCGCCCGGCTGGAATTGGTGCCGCTGGCCATGGGGAAGAAATAGCCGTCGCAGGTGCGCACGCAGACCGTGCGCGAATAGGACGGCTTCGCCTGCTCCAGGGGGCGAGGTCGATGTCCGGCGCGCTTTCCTCGACGTCGTTCTGGGGGGCGCCGAAGATGGCCTCGAAGAAGTTCTTCGGCCGCTGCGGCTCGGATCGCCGGGCGGCCTGGACGGCGGCGGTGTATTGCGGCCCGCAATTGTTCTGGGCGAGGGCGACGATGAGCGCCCGGCGCTGGCCGCTCTGGTCCGTGCCACCGCGCTCGATGCCCGCGAGCGAGGAGCGCAGGCGGGAGATCTGGTCGCTGATCTGGTCGCATTCCGGCGGGCGCGGGGGCCCCTGGAAGATGAGGAAGCCGCGCGGCGCGTCACAGCCCATGCCACGGGCCTGCGCGCTGAGGCGGTCGAGGTCGGAGCGCATCTTCGCCGCCTGCGCCTGCTGGGCCGCCGCGTTGCCGCCGCGATCGAGGGACGCGAGCGCGCCTTCGAGCTGGGCGCAGCTGGCCCCCTGCGCCCATGCCTGGGTGACCGCGCTGATGCCGGTCGCGGCCACGAGGGCCGCGAGCGCCAGCTTGCGGCCTGTGACGCCCATCCGTCGCGAAAGACCCATTCCTACCTTCTCGCTCGCTCGAAAACGCCCCCGGCCGCCCTCGGCGTCGCCGTTTGTCCCTCTATAGCCCGACAGGGCCGGCCAATGGTGACGAAACTGTGGCTTCGTCCCGTCCCGCCGGCCGGCCGCGCGCCGCATCGGCCCCCGCTCAAGCCCGCGCGGCGCAAGCCCGCGCGGCGCCTGAGCGAAACCCGCCCGGCATCGGATCGCGCGTCAGATCTTGCCGCGCGATCGGATGTTGAAGTCGTCGAAGGCGTATTCCGCGATCCGCCACCACACCAGCTGCTCGCCGCGGATGGCGTTCATGGAATCCAGCGCCTGCTTGAACGCCGGGTTGGTGGCGGCGAGCTCGTTGTAGAGCTCGAACGACGCCTTGTGCCCGGCCTCCATGATCGAGGCGGGGAAGGGGCGCAGTTCCACCCCCTGCTGCACCAGCCGGCGCAGGGCGGGCGGGTTCACCGAATCGTATTTCGCCAGCATCCAGTTGTTGGCGGCCTCGGCGGCGTTGCGCACGATGGCCTGGTAGTGTTTGGGCAGGGCGTTCCACTGGTCGTTGTTGACCACCAGGTGGAGCATGGCGCCGCCTTCCCACCAGCCCGGATAGTAATAGTATTTCGCCACCTTCACGAGGCCGAGCTTCTCGTCGTCATAGGGGCCGACGAACTCCGCCGCGTCGATGGAGCCGCGCTCCAGCGCCGGATACACGTCACCGGGGGCGATCTGCTGGGGCACCACGCCGAGCTTGGCCAGCACCTGCCCGCCGATGCCGCCGATGCGGAACTTCAGCCCCTTGAGGTCCTCGACGCCGTTCAGCTCCTTGCGGAAGAAGCCGCCCATCTGGCACCCCGAATTGCCCATGGGCATGGAGGTGACATTATACTTGGCCAGCACGCCGTTGATGATCTCCGCCCCGCCGCCGAAGAACCACCAGGAGTGCTGCTGGCGCGAATTGAAGCCGAACGGCACGCCGGTGCCGAAGGCCAGCGCCGGGTCCTTGCCGGTGTAGAAATAGGTGGCTGTCTGCGCGCACTCCACCGAGCCCTTGGACACCGCATCGAGCGCCTGCAGCCCCGGCACCAGCTCGCCGGCCTGGAAGGTCTGGATCTGGAAGCGGCCGTCGGTGGCCTCGGACACGTACTGCGCGAAGATCTGCGCGGTGCCGAAGATGGTGTCGAGCGCGCGCGGGAAGGAGGAGGTGAGGCGCCACTTCACCTCCGGCTGCGTCTGCGCCACCGCCGGTGCGGCAAGGGCCCCCGTGGCGAGCGCACCCGCGGATGCGCCAATGAAGTGCCGGCGCCTGATGTCCATGTCTTGCTCCTTGGGCCTTTTTTTGTCGGAGGTATTTTTCCAAACCGGGCGATGGGGCGAAGGGGTGTCATGGCGCGCGCCGCGCGTCAATCGCCGGCTGGCGCCCGGCCCGCCGGCCTGCCGGGGCAAGGCGGCGCGGCGCGGCCCCGCCCGCCCTTCCGTCCCGCCGTGCGCCGCTTATATGGAGGAAGCCAATCAGGGGGGTCCCATGAAGCCTGTGTTCGTCCGGCCGCGCGCGGTCATCCACCTTCTCGCCGCGCTGGCGCTGTTGCTGCCGGTGCTCGGCGCGGGGGCGCCTCGGCGCAGGAGCCGAACCTCATCTTCAAGAAGTCCACCGTCTGGAAGTTCCTGACCCCCGACGACAAGCTCGCCGTCTACGGCATCGATGATCCGGTGGTGGACGGCGTCGCCTGCCACTACACGACGCCGGAGAAGGGCGGCGTGAAGGGCATGGTCGGCCTCGCCGAGGAGGTCTCGGACATCTCGCTCGCCTGCCGGCAGGTGGGTCCCATCTCGTTCAAGGGCAAGTTCGACCAGGGCGACGTGGTGTTCCGCGAGAGCCGGTCCTTCTTCTTCAAGAAGATGCAAATCGTGCGCGGCTGCGATACCAAGCGCAACGTGCTGGTCTATCTCGTCTATTCCGACAAGCTGATCGACGGCAGCCCGAAGAATTCCACCTCCACCGTGCCCATCATGCCGTGGGGCGGCGGCGCGGACGTGCCGAAATGCGCCGATTTCCTGCGGTGAGCGCCGTCCCGGCGCGCGGCCCTGGCGCGCGGTCCTGGCGTGCGCCTCACCGCGTGCAAGTGATGGCCACGGCTTCCGCGCACAGGGGGCCGGTGCAGGCGGCCTCGGCCGCGCCGGCGCGGGTCGAGGTGAGCGGGGTTTCCGCCACGCGGCCGAAATCGATGGCGTGGTCGTAATCATGCGAGCGGCACCAGGCGGCGGCCGCCTTCTCGCCGCAGGGCGCGCCCGACGACAGGCAGGCGTCGATGCCGTATCCGTCGGAATTGTCGATGATGAAGATGCGGGTTTCGGCCGCGGCGGGGACAGCGAGCGACAGGCCCGCCACGGCCGCGAAAACCAGCGCTTGAATGATCTGCATGGGGAACGAACGGCCTCTCGGACGAAGGCGCAGGACCTGCGCCGTCCCGAAGGACGGCATCCGCAGGACGCTGCAGGATGCCGGGGACGGAGGGGACGGACCGCGCGGGATGAGCCGCCCGGGTGCCGCTGGCGCGCCTTCGCCTCCGGGATAGCCGCGCCGGCCGGCACCGGTCAAGCGCGGCCCGATAACACTTTCAGGAGCGGGCCGGCGGCCGCCGGCCGGGGGCGGGGAGGGCATGCCGTGCCTCCCGGCTCGCCGCCGGTGAAGCGCGCGGCGTCCGCCCGCGGCCGTGCGAAAGCTCTTGACGCCCGCGCCCGCCCGAACCATTGTCCCGCGCCATGAACGGTCGAAATGCCATCATCCGCGCCTTCGCGGCGATTATTTGCGGTTAGCCGAAAAGCTGGCCGCGGCCGTCCCTTGCTGCACCCTTAAATCTTAAGGACCTGGACGCCCCGGCCGGTGGACCGGCACGGCGCATTGCGCGCCAGGGGCTCGCGCCGTTCCGCCTTGCGGGGCGGGGCAACGCGATCCCCCTTCGGTTAAGAGTTCGGGGGAACGATCCATGGAGCTCAGGCTCTACAACACCTTGACCCGGTCGAAGGACACGCTGCGCCCGCTCGATCCGGCGCGCGTGCGCATGTATGTGTGCGGGCCGACGGTCTACGACCATGCCCATATCGGCAATGCGCGCCCGGTCATCGTCTTCGACGTGCTGTTCCGCCTGCTGCGCCGGCTGTACGGGGCGGACCATGTGAAGTACGTCCGCAACATCACGGACGTGGACGACAAGATCAACGCCCGCGCCGCCGAGCGCTCCATCTCCATCCGCGACCTCACGGAGGAGACCTACCGCTGGTTCCGCGAGGACACGGCGGCGCTGAACTGCCTGCCGCCCAGCGTCGAGCCGCGCGCCACCGAGCACATCGAGGAGATGAAGACGCTCATCGAGCGCCTCGTGGCCTCCGGCAACGCCTATGTGGCCGAGGAACACGTATTGTTCAACGTGCCGTCCATGCCCGACTATGGCCGCCTCTCCCGCCGCCCGCTGGACGAGATGATCGCCGGCGCCCGCGTGGACGTGGCCCCCTACAAGCGCGACGCCATGGACTTCGTGCTGTGGAAGCCGAGCGATCCGGGCGTGCCCGGCTGGCCTTCCCCCTGCGGCATCGGGACCCCCGGCCGGCCCGGCTGGCACATCGAGTGCTCGGCCATGTCGTGGAAGCACCTGGGCGAGACCTTCGACATCCATGGCGGCGGCATCGACCTGGTGTTTCCCCACCACGAGAACGAGATCGCCCAGTCGCGCTGCGCCTTCCATTCCGGGGTGATGGCGCAGATGTGGATGCACAACGGCTTCCTGATGCTGGAAGGCGAGAAGATGTCGAAGTCCCTCGGCAACTTCGTCACCATCCGCGAGCTCTTGGAGGAGTGGCCGGGCGAGGTGCTGCGCCTCGCCATGCTCTCCACCCACTACCGCCAGCCCATCAACTGGACCCGCCAGGGCCTGGGCTTCGCCGCCAAGACGCTGGACAAGTGGTACCGCGTCATCGGCGAGGCGGAGGCCGAGGCGGGGGACGACAATCCGTTCGAGAGCGAAATCGCCGAGCGCCTCGCCGACGACCTCAACACGCCGTCCGCCATCACCCACCTGCACCACCTCGCCGAGGTGGCCGAGCACGAGGACACCTCGTTCGCCCTGCGCCGGCGGTTCAAGGGCGCGGCCAACCTGCTCGGGCTTCTCGCCGACACCGAAACCGGGTGGCGCGCGCGGGGCAAGGAGGCCAAGGCTCTGGACGAGGGCGTCATCGCCGGCCTCATCGCCGAGCGCCTCGCCGCCCGCAAGGCCAGGGACTTCAAGCGCGCCGACCAGATCCGCGAGGAACTGGCGGCGCAGGGCATCGTGCTGATGGACAACAAGGACGGGACCACCACCTGGGAGGTGTCGCGATGAGCGCGCGCCTGTCCCTGCGGCCCTATCTGCCCGCCGACGCGCCGGTGCTGGCGGCCCTGTTCCGCGCCTCCATCCTGGATCTCACCGGCGAGGACTATGACGAGGAGCAGCAGGAGGCCTGGGCCGCCGCGGCCGACGACGAGGCCGCCTTCGCCGCGCGCCTCGCCGGCCAGCTCACTTTGGTGGCGCTGAAGGACGGCGCGCCGGCGGGCTTCGTCGCGCTCAAGGACAATACCCACATCGACCTGCTCTACGTGCACCCGGACGCCGCCGGCGCCGGCGTCGCCCGCGCGCTGTGCGATGCGGCGGAGGCGCTGGCGAAGGGCCGGGGCGCCAAGGCGGTGACGGTGGACGCCAGCGACACGGCGCTCGGCTTCTTCCAGAAGCGCGGCTACGAGGCCCACCGCCGCAACATGGTGCCGCTCGCCGACACCTGGCTCGGCAACACCGCCATGAAGAAGAAGCTGGGGGACAACGATGCCGTCCCCCGGCACTGAGGGGCGGAGCGCCGCGAAATCCTCCCGCGCAAGGGCCTTGCGCGAGAGCATGACGGATGCCGAGCAGAAGCTGTGGCGGATGCTGCGCGATCGTCGACTGGAGGGATCGAAGTTTCGCCGCCAAGTTCCGGTCGGCCCCTATGTTGCGGATTTCCTGAGCTTCCAGCACCGGCTGGTGGTGGAAGCGGACGGCGGCCAGCACGCGGAATCCGCGCGGGACGCGGTGCGCGATGCGTATTTCGCGGCCAATGGTTTCCGTGTTCTGCGGTTCTGGAACAACGACATCCTCTTGGGGACGGAGTCCGTTCTGGAAGCGATCTATCAAGCGCTGCGCGAAACCCCTCACCCCCAACCCCTCTCCCGCAAGGGGAGAGGGGAGGCAAAGTGGGGAAGCCCCTCTCCCCTCGCGGGAGAGGGTGGATCGCGGCGCGGCCGCGCGACGGGTGAGGGGGCTGGTGCCGCCAGATCCGTGGCGGGAGATGGACCGCACCGTCCCGCCACCCCTCACCCCCGGCCCCTCTCCCGCGAGGGGAGAGGGGAGGCAAAGCGGGACAGCCCCTCTCCCCTTGCGGGAGAGGGTGGATCGCGGCGCAGCCGCGAGACGGGTGAGGGGGCCGGCGTCGCCGCAGGAACGGCCGGAGGAAAGACCAGATCCATGCCGAGCAAAGAACGCCTCTACCTCTTCGACACCACCCTGCGCGACGGGGCGCAGACCAATGGGGTGGACTTCACCGTCGCCGACAAGATCCGGGTCCTGGGCCTGCTCGACCAGCTCGGGGTCGACTACGTGGAGGCGGGCTATCCCGGCGCCAATCCCACCGACACCCAGCTGTTCGCCGAGGAGCATCCGGCGAAGGCCCGCCTCACCGCCTTCGGCATGACCAAGCGCCCCGGCCGCTCCGCCTCCAACGATCCCGGCATCGCCGCGCTGCTCGCGGCCAAGGCGGACGCCATCTGCTTCGTCGCCAAGTCGTCCGCCTACCAGGTGCGGGTGGCGCTGGAGACCACGAATGAGGAGAACCTCGCCTCCATCCGCGAGAGCGTGGCGGCGGCGGTGGCCGCCGGCCGCGAGGCGCTGGTGGATTGCGAGCACTTCTTCGACGGATTCAAGGAAGACAGCGACTTCGCCCTCGCCTGCGCCCGCGCCGCCTACGAGGCCGGTGCCCGCTGGGTGGTGCTGTGCGACACCAATGGCGGCACGCTGCCCCATGAGGTGGAAGCCATCGTCGCCGAGGTGGTGAAGGTGGTGCCGGGCGACCACGTGGGCATCCACGCCCACAACGACACCGAGCAGGCGGTGGCGAACTCCCTCGCCGCCGTGCGCGCCGGGGCGCGGCAGATCCAGGGCACCCTCAACGGCCTGGGCGAGCGCTGCGGCAACGCGAACCTGTGCTCCATCATCCCGACGCTGCTGCTGAAGAGCGACTATTCCAAGCGCTTCGACATCGGCGTCTCGCCGCAGGCGCTGGCCGACATCGCCCATGTCTCGCGCACCCTGGACGAGATGCTGAACCGCGCGCCGGACCGCCACGCCCCCTATGTGGGCGAGAGCGCCTTCGCCACCAAGGCCGGCATCCATGCCTCGGCCATCCTGAAGGATCCCGCCACCTACGAGCATGTGGCCCCGGAGGCGGTGGGCAACCGGCGCAAGCTGCTGGTCTCGGACCAGGCGGGCAAGTCCAACGTGCTGGCGGAGCTGGAGCGCCTCGGCGTGCCGGTGGACAAGGCCGATCCGCGCATCTCCCGCCTGCTCGACGAGGTGAAGACCCGCGAGGCGCTGGGCTATGCCTACGAGGCGGCGGACGCCTCCTTCGCCCTTCTGGCGCGGCGCGTGCTCGGCAACGTGCCGGACTTCTTCGACGTGGAGCGCTTCAGCGTGAAGGTGGAGCGGCGCTTCAACGCCAAGGGCGAGATCACCACCGTGGCCGAGGCCATCGTCAAGGTGAAGGTGGGGGAGGAGACGCTCCTCTCCGCCGCCGAGGGCAACGGCCCGGTGAACGCCCTCGACCTCGCTCTGCGCAAGGATCTGGGCCGGTACCAGCCCTTCATTTCCGGGCTGCACCTCACCGACTATCGCGTGCGCGTGCTGAACGGCGGCACCGAGGCGGTCACCCGCGTGCTCATCGAGAGCGCGGACGAGACCGGCGACCGCTGGACCACGGTCGGCGTGTCGCCCAACATCATCGACGCCTCGTTCGAGGCGCTGATCGATTCCATCACCTGGAAGCTGCTGAAGGAAGGCGCGCCGGCCTGAGCGCCTGTCGGCGTTACTTCCTGAGCGCCTGGCGGCGTTACTTGCCGCCGCGCCTCCTCCCGGCCGAAAGGCTGCGTTTCAGCGCGTCCATGATGTTCACCACGTTGGAGGCCGGCTCCGGCGCGGCGGCGGCCTTCGGCCTACGCGCCGGGCGCTTGCTGCGCTTGGCCGCGATGAGGCCGAGCAGGGCGTCCTGCACCGGGTCTTCCACCATGTCCGGCGTCCACGGGCGGGTGCGCTCGGCGATCAGCTTCTTCACCAAAGCAAGGGCGGCCTTGTCGGGGCCGCCATCCGCTGCGGGCGCCCCGTCGAACCGGCGCACCTCGTCGCCGTAGCGCAGGGTCCACAGCACCAGGCCGCGCCCGCGCGGCTCGACCATCACGGCGCGCTCGCGCCGGTAGAGGACGAGGCGGGCAAGGGCCGCCGTCCGGCTCTGCGCCATGGCCTCGCGGATGACGGCGAATGCCTCCGTGCCCACCTCGTCGTCGGGCACCAGGTAATGCGGCGCGTCCAGATACGCCCAGCCGACGCTGTCGCGCGGCACGAAGCGGTCGATGTCGATGGTGCGGGTGCTGTCGAGGGCGATGGCGTCGAGCTCCTCGTCCTCCAGCAGCACATAGCTGTTCTCGCCGGTCTGGTAGCCGCGCGCCGCGTCGGCCTCGTCCACCGCCTTGCCCGTCCCTTCGTCGAAATAGCGGGACACCACGCGGTGGCCGGTGGCGCGGTTGAGGGTATGGAAGCGCAGCTTCTCGCGCTCGCTCGTCGCCGGCGTCATGGCCACCCGGCAGGTGACGAGGGAGAGCTTCAGATAGCCTTTCCAGAAGGAGCGCGGCGCCATGGTCGCCTCACCAGCCTGCCGGACCGGGCTCAGTCACGGGGCGCATGCGCGGGCTTGCCCTTCCTCTTGGTGGATGCGAGGTCATGGAGCTCCTTCTCGCTCATGGAATCCACCATGGAGTGGGAGGCGCCCTTCAGCTTGCTTTTCGGCTGCTCGCCGCGCTTGGCCGCAAGCGCCGCGCCGGCGGCCATCTGCTGGGCTTTCGATTTGGCAGGCATAAGATCTCCTCCCGCCGCTAGGGCACATTCGGCGAACATCGGTTTGCCGAATGTGCTCCAGGCTTTTGTTTCGACGCGTTTTCTTGACGCAATACCGGAGTCCGCTTTTGCTGAAAACGCTCTAATAGGACCGTCGCCCCTTGAGCACCTGGAGCTCCGCCATCTCCCAGTGGGCGCGGTCGCGGCCCTGCGGATAGCCTTCCTCCCGCCAGATGGCGTGGGCGCGCCGGCGGATCTGGTCGCGCTCGGTTTCGGTGAGGCCGCGCAGCGCAATGTCGGCGGATTTCTCCGGCGTGCTGGTGGTCTGCGGCATGCATCCCTCCTCTTGCATCGGGCGCGCGGCAACCGCCGCCCGCCACAGACCAACGATCCCCGCCGCGGCCGGTTCCCGGCTTCCGCCGCGACGGGCGGGGCGCTTGCCCGCTTCATGGAATCGGGGAAACGCCCTATGTCTTTGCGTGATCGCGTTTTCTTCACGCGAACCGGTCTCCACTTCCCTCGAAAACGCTCTAAAAGGGAAACCGATCGAACCCGAGGAGATGGTGATGTCCCGCTTTCCCGAACCCGGCATCCTTCCGTCTGAGGCCAGGGAGATCCTGACGCGGCTCGGCGTCGGCGGCGATGCCCTCAGGGGTCCGCGCGCGGCGTGCTCGCCGCTCACCGGCGAGGTCCTGGCCCATGTGCCGGAGATGGGTGCGGGGGAGGTGGAGCGGGCCATCGCCCGCGCCCACGCCGCCTATCTTGCCTGGCGCACGGTGCCGGCGCCGCGGCGCGGCGAGCTGGTGCGCCTGTTCGGCGCGGAGCTGCGCGCCGTCAAGGCGGACCTCGCCGCCCTGGTGACGCTGGAGGCGGGCAAGATCGCCTCGGAAGGGGCGGGCGAGGTGCAGGAGATGATCGACATCTGCGACTTCGCCACCGGCCTGTCGCGCCAGCTCCACGGCCTGACCATCGCTACCGAGCGGCCCGACCACCGGATGATGGAGACCTGGCACCCCATGGGCGTGGTGGGCGTCATCTCCGCCTTCAACTTCCCGGTGGCGGTGTGGTCGTGGAACGCGGCGCTGGCCTTCGTCTGCGGCGATGCGGTGGTGTGGAAGCCCTCGGAGAAGACGCCGCTCACCGCGCTGGCGGTGGATGCCGTCTTCCGCCGGGCCGCCGCGCGCTTCGGCGACGTGCCGGAGGGGCTCTCCACCCTGGTGCTGGGCGGCCGCGACGCGGGCGAGGCGCTGGTGGACGATGCGCGCGTGCCGATTATTTCCGCCACCGGCTCCACCGCCATGGGCCGGTCCGTGGGGCCGCGCGTCGCCGAGCGCTTCGGCCGCGCCATCCTGGAGCTGGGCGGCAACAACGCCGCCATCGTCTGCCCCTCGGCCGATCTCGACCTCACGGTGCGGGCGGTGGCCTTCGCCGCCATGGGCACCGCTGGCCAGCGCTGCACCTCGCTGCGCCGCCTCATCGTGCACGACGGGATCTATGACGCGCTCGTCGCGCGGCTGAAGACGGCCTACGGCTCTGTGAGCGTAGGCGATCCGCGCGCGGCGGCAACGCTGGTGGGGCCGCTCATCGACGGCGCGGCGTTCGGCACCATGCAGCTCGCCCTCGACGCCGCGCGCGCCGCCGGCGGCACGGTGACCGGCGGCGAGCGGGTGGGGGAGGCGGCCTTGCCCGGCGCCTTCTATGTGCGTCCCGCCTTGGTGGAGATGCCGGCGCAGACCGACACGGTGGCGGCGGAGACCTTCGCCCCCATCCTCTACGTGCTGCGCTACGGCGCCTTTGCCGAGGCGGTGCGCCTCAACAACGAGGTGCCCCAGGGCCTCGCCTCCTCGGTGTTCACCACCGACCTGCGGGAAGCCGAGCTGTTCCTGTCCGTCACCGGGTCCGACTGCGGCATCGCCAACGTGAACATCGGCCCGTCGGGGGCGGAGATCGGCGGCGCGTTCGGCGGCGAGAAGGAGACCGGCGGCGGGCGCGAGGCCGGCTCCGACAGCTGGAAGGCCTATATGCGGCGCGCCACCAACACCATCAATTACGGCATGAAGCTGCCGCTGGCCCAGGGCGTGACCTTCGAGGTGGGATGAGGTGCGAGGCGGGGGAGGCGGGCTCTTCCCTTTGCGGCGGCAGGGCCTGCCGGCCGCTGCTCGCGGTCCGCAGTGGCGCCTTCCCTCGCGAGCAGCGAGATTAAAAGCCGACATGCCGTCCATGCGGCGGCTTTCCGTGAGGGGAGCAGGGGCAGTGAGAGTGAGGGACTTTACGACAAAGCAGATGGGCGATGCCTGTGAAATGCTCGTCGCAGCTGAATTGACGCTCGCCGGAATTCCCGCCCTGAAGGTTCCCGACAACTGGCCGCAGTACGATGTGATTGCTCAGCCGCTCGGACTTCCGCCGCAGCGCATCTCTGTAAAGTCCCGCACTTTCAAGGTCGGATCAGCCTATGTGGAGTACAACGAGCCAGATCAATTCGACTGGCTTGCAATTGTTATCTTGGGCCAAGGCGAAGGCCATGGCCGCGCCATCTATGTCATCCCGCGCGCCGAGGCCGCCAAAGTGGCGCGGCAGGACAAGCCGACAAGCAAGACCGCGAACATTAGGTATTTTCGGATCGACGAGGTGGAGCGCCTTTTTTCCAGATACCGGAACAATTTCGCGCTCGGGGCGCCGTCCGGCCTGCCATAGGAAGCGAGGAGCATCCGGTTCTGGGCCGTGGAGCGACCGCGATCGGAGCTTCCCAACCCTCACCCCTCCCGCGGCTGCATCCCGCGCAGGACGAGGTCGAAATAGTCCTGCGCCACGTCCTCGGCGCTCTTTTTTCCGCCGGGCTTGAACCAGCGCACCATCCAGCTCAGCAGCGAGAGCACCGCGCGCCCGGTCATGGCCGCGTCGATGCCCCGGAAGGAGCCGTCGGCGATGCCGGCGGCGAGGATCTGGCGCAGCAGGCCCTCATGGGCATCGCGCAGGCGCAGGGCGTCGTCCTTGAGCTCGGCATTGGCCATGCCGGAGAAGCCCACCAGCATGGTGACGAAGCAGTCGTAATTGTCCGCGAGGAAGCGGGCGTGGGCCATCATGTAGTGGCGCAGGCGCTCCACCGGCGGATCGGCCTCCTTCACCGCCTTGGCCGCGGTTTCGTAGAGGCCGGTGAGGGTGAAGATGATGATGGCGTCGTAGATCTCCTGCTTGGAGGAGAAATAATTGTAGATGGCGCCTTTGGAATAGTTCATGGCGCGGGCGAGCTCGTTGAGCGAGCTTTCGGAATATCCCTTCTGGGCGAACAGCTCCGCCGCCTTGCGCAGGATTTCCGCGCGCGGGTCCTGCATCATCGGCGGGCGCCCCAGCCGCGCGGCGGTGGCCGGACCCTTGCGCGGCCGCCCGCGCCGGCCCGCCGAGGCCTGTCCTCCAGGCTCGTCCGTGTCGCGGTCGTCCCTGTCGCGTTCTTCCTGCAGCGGTGCGCTCCCTTGACTGATGCGTGATAGTTATATACCGACTGGTAGGAATGTAAATGCAGCCCGGCAATGACCGCCGGGCCTCCAGCGGGAGACACGCCATGGCCGCCCCTTCGTCCGCCAGTTCCAAGCCCGTCTTCGACTGGGCCGATCCGTTCGACCTCAATGGCCAGCTCACCGAGGACGAGCGTCTGGTGCGCGACACGGCGCGCGACTATGCGCAGGAAAAGCTGCTGCCGCGCGTGACCTCGGCCTATCTGGACGAGCGGTTCGACCGCGAGATCATGAACGAGATGGGCGAGCTCGGCCTGCTCGGCCCCACCATCCCGGCGGAATACGGCGGCGCCGGGCTTGGCTACGTCTCCTACGGCCTCGCGGCGCGCGAGGTGGAACGGGTGGACAGTGGCTACCGCTCGGCCATGAGCGTGCAGTCCTCCCTCGTCATGCACCCCATCTATGCCTACGGCTCCGAGGAGCAGCGCAGGAAGTACCTGCCGAAGCTCGCCAGCGGCGAATGGGTGGGCTGCTTCGGCCTCACCGAGCCGGACGCCGGCTCCGACCCGGCCGGCATGCGCACCCGCGCCGAGAAGATCGACGGCGGCTATCGCCTGAACGGCGCCAAGATGTGGATCACCAACTCCCCCATCGCCGACCTGGCGGTGGTGTGGGCCAAGTCCGCCGCCCACGACAACGCCATCCGCGGCTTCGTGGTGGAGCGCGGCATGAAGGGCTTTTCCACCCCAAGATCGAGGGCAAGCTCTCGCTGCGCGCCTCCATCACCGGCGAGATCGTGCTTGAGGACGTGGAGATCCCGGAAGAGAACCTCCTGCCCAAGGCCTCGGGCCTCGCCGGCCCCTTCGGCTGCCTCAACCGGGCGCGATTCGGCATCGGCTGGGGCGCCATCGGCGCGGCCGAGGCCTGCTACGCGCAGGCTCGCCAGTACACCCTCGACCGCAAGCAGTTCGGCAAGCCGCTCGCCGCCAACCAGCTGGTGCAGAAGAAGCTCGCCGACATGGCCACCGAGATCGCCCTCGGCCTGCAGCTCTGCCTGCGCGCCGGCCGCATGTTCGAGGCCAGCCAGCTTCCGGTGGAGGCGATCTCCTTCCTGAAGCGCAACAATTGCGGCAAGGCCCTGGACATCGCCCGCACCGCCCGCGACATGCACGGCGGCAACGGCATCTCCGCCGAGTTCCACGTCATCCGCCACGCGGCGAACCTCGAAACCGTGAACACCTACGAGGGCACGCACGACATCCACGCGCTGATCCTTGGCCGGGCCATCACCGGCATCCAGGCGTTCTTCTGAGAAGTGGGGGGAATCTCAGCCCGTCAAAAGCTGTCATGCCCCGGCTTGTCCGGGGCATCCAACGCGCCGCTTGGCCGGCCGCCTGACAAACGGCAGAGTGGTTCCCCCGGACAAGCCGGGGGATGACAACGGAAGCGGCGGTCGTGGCATCGTCGTCCGACTCATTCGTCAATACGAGTCCCATCATGTCCCAACCCCTCGCCGGCCTTCGCGTCCTCGAACTTGCCCGCATCCTCGCCGGTCCCTGGTGCGGGCAGATGCTCGCCGACCTCGGCGCCGAGGTGATCAAGGTGGAGCGGCCCGGCGCCGGCGACGACACCCGCACCTGGGGGCCTCCCTTCCTGACCGGGGCGGATGGAGCCGATCTCGGTGCCGCCTATTTCCACGCCACCAACCGCGGCAAGCGCTCGGTCGCCGTGGATTTCGAGACGGAGGCGGGGCAGGCCACCATCCGCGCCCTGGCCCGCCAGAGCGACGTGGTCATCGAGAATTTCAAGCTCGGCGGCCTGAAGAAATACGGCCTCGACTACGAGAGCCTGAAGGCGGAAAATCCCGGCCTCGTCTATTGCTCCATCACCGGTTTCGGCCAGGACGGGCCCTATGCCCGCGCGCGCGGCTACGATTTCCTGGTGCAGGGCATGGGCGGCATCATGGACCTCACCGGCGCGCCCGGGGGCGAGCCGCAGAAGGTGGGGGTGGCCTTCGCCGACATCTTCACCGGCCTCTACGCCACCATCGGCATCCTCGCCGCCCTGCGCCGGCGCGAGTCCACCGGTGTCGGCGGCCATGTGGACATGGCGCTGCTCGACACCCAGGTGGGGGTGCTCGCCAACCAGGCCATGAACTATCTCGCCTCCGGCAAGGCGCCGACGCGCATGGGCAATGCCCATCCCAACATCGTGCCGTACCAGGTCTTTCCCTGCTCGGACGGCTATTTCATCGCCGCCGTGGGCAATGACGGCCAGTTCGCCCGCTTCTGCGCCGTGCTCGGCGTGGCGGAGCTGGCGCACGAGGACGACTACCGCACCAATCCCGAGCGCGTCGCCCACCGGGCGGCGCTGGTGCCGCAGCTTTCGGCCCGCACCGCCGCCTTCCGCCGCGACGACCTGCTCGCGGCGCTGGAGAAGCAGGGCGTTCCGGCCGGCCCCATCAACACCGTGTCCCAGGTGTTCGACGACCCGCAGGTGAAGGCCCGCGGCCTGCGCGTGGACCTCGTCGAGGCCGGCGGCGGCACGGTGCCGGCGGTGGCGAGCCCCATCGTGCTCGACGGCGAGCGGCAGGTGGCGAAGGCCGCCAGCCCCCGCCTCGGGGCGGATACGCAGGCCGTGCTCGCCACCATCGCCGCCCTCGCGCAGGACTGAGGGCGATGGCGGCGTTCGACGTGGTGGTGATCGGCGGGGCGGTGACCGGCTCCTCCGTCGCCTATCACCTGGCGTCGGATCCCGGCTTCGGCGGCCGGGTGCTGGTGCTGGAGCCCGATCCCTCCTACCAGCGCTGCGCCTCGGCCCTGTCGGCGGCGTCCATCCGCCAGCAATATTCCACCGCCATCAACGTTGAGATCTCGCTCCACGGCATCTCCTTCCTGCGCGAGATCGGCGAGAGGCTGGCGGTGGAGGGGGAGCGGCCGGAGATCGGCCTCACCGAGGGCGGCTATCTCTTCCTCGCCGGTCCGCAGGGGCGGGCGGCGCTGGCGGCGGGGCACGGCGTGCAGGTGGCGCATGGCGCCGACATCGCCTTCCTGGAGCCGGAGGCTCTGGCCGCCCGCTTCCCGTGGCTGAATGTCGAGGGCCTGGCCGCCGGCTGCCACGGCCTCTCCGGCGAAGGCTGGTTCGACGGCTACGGCCTCATGCAGGCCTTTCGCCGCAAGGCGCGCGCGCTGGGTGTCACCTACCGCGCGGCGCGGGCGCAGGGGGTGCGGGTGGCGGGCGGCCGGGTGGCCGGCGTGGTGCTGGCGGGGGGCGAGGAGATCGCCTGCGGCGCAGTGGTGAACGCGGCCGGAGCCGGCGGCCGGGCGATCGCGCGCGCGGCCGGCATCGACATCCCCATCCATATGAAGAAGCGGATGATTTTCACCTTCACCGCGCAGGACGAGGTGCCCGGCTGCCCGCTTCTCATCGATCCCAGCGGCACCTATGTGCGACCCGAGGGCCGGGGCTTCCTGTGCGGCGCGGCGCCGGCGCCGGAGGACGATCCGGACAGCGACGATTTCGAGGTGGACCACGCCTTCTTCGACGACGTGGTCTGGCCCGCGCTCGCCGCCCGCGTGCCAGCCTTCGAGCGCATCCGCCCGGGCCGCGCCTGGGCCGGGCATTACGACATGAACGCCTTTGACCAGAACGCTTTCATCGGTCCCGTCGACGGCCTGGAGGGCTTCTACCTCGCCAACGGTTTCTCCGGCCACGGGCTCCAGCAGGCGCCGGCGGTGGGGCGGGGCATTGCCGAACTGGTCGTGCACGGGCGCTATGTGAGCCTCGACCTCTCCCCGCTCGCCTTCTCCCGCCTCGCCGGCAACCGGCCGGTGCGCGAGCTGAAGGTGGTGTGAGCCCTCAGCCGGGCAGGGGAACCGCCGCCCGGCGGAAGTCCGCCCACGGGTCGGCGGAAAGATTTTCAAGCCGCGTCAGGGCGTTGAGCGCGGTAAAGTGGGCCGGGCCGATGTCGGTGGACAGCTCCTCCCAGGCCAGCGGCATGGAGACAGGGGCGCCGGGCCGGGCGCGGGTGGAATAGGGCGCCACCGCCGTCTGGCCGCGCTGGTTGCGCAGGTAGTCGACGAGGATGCGCCCCGTGCGCCTGGCCTTGGCGATGGTGGCGACATAGAGGGTCGGGCTGTCGGTGGCCATCGCCTCCGCCATGGCCTTGGTGAAGGCCTTCGCCGCCGCCCAGTCGGCCTTCGGCGTCAGCGGGGCGCAGACGTGCAAACCCTTGCCGCCGGAGGTTTTCACGAAGGCGGCGAGCCCGGCTTTCTCCAGCCGCGCCCGCACCTCCGCCGCCGCCGCGAGCACGGCGGGCCAGCCGACCCCGTCGCCGGGGTCGAGGTCCATGATCAAGGTGTCGGGTCGCTCCCAGTCGGCGATGGTGGAGCCGAAGGGGTGGATCTCCAGCACCGCCCCCTGCACCAAAGCGGTGAGCCCGTCGAGGTCGCGGACGGCCACATAGGGCGGCGCCTTCGGCTCCTGCGGATCGGGCACCAGCAGGATGGTGCGGTCGAGCCCCTTCCATGGGTGCTTCTGGAAGAAGCGGGGGCCGTCGATCCCCTCCGGGCAGCGCACCAGGGCCAGCGGCCGGCCAGCGACGAAGGGGGCCATGTGGCGCCAGACCTCGGCATAGTAATCGGCGAGGCCTTCCTTGGTCAGTCCCACATCCGGCCAGTAGATGCGGTCGGGATGGGTGAGGCGCACGCGGCGCCGGGGCGGATTTGCTTCCTCTTCTGCCGTCTTGTCTTTCGTATTTTTCGCGGCGGCGGGCGGCGGCGCCTCGCGCTCCACCTCGGCGGCGGGCTTGTCGTCGCGCAGGCCGCGGAAGGCGGCGTGGCGCAAATGGCCGTCCCCCGTCCAGCTGCGGAATTCCACCTCCGCCACATGGACCGGCTTCACGAAGGTGACGCCCCGCGCCGCCTCCGCCGGGAGCCTGCCGGAAAAGGGCGATGCGGCGACCGCGTCCGGCGCCAGCAGCGCATGCAGGTCGGCGGCCACGCGGGCGGTGAAGCCGGTGCCCACGCGCCCCACGTGGCGCAGCTTGCCGTCCTCGAACGCCCCCAGCACCAGCGAGCCGATGGCGTCGCGGGTGGTGGTGGAGGGCACGAAGCCGCCGATGACGAACTCCTGCCGGTCCGAGCACTTGGACTTGATCCAGTCGCGCGAGCGGCCGGAGCGGTAGGGGGCATTCTTCAGCTTGGAGACGACGCCCTCCAGGCTGAGCCGGCAGGCGTGCTGGAGCACGAGGGAGCCGTCGTCCTCGAAATGGATGGAGAACCGCACCTTGCCCTCGCCGGGCGGGATCAGCCGCTCCAGGGCCGCCTTGCGCTCGACGAGGGCGGCGCCGGTCAGGTCCATGCCGTCAAGATGCAGGAGGTCGAAGGCGCAATAGAGGAAGCGGTCGGTGCGGCCGTCGCTCAGGTCCGCCTGCAGGGCCGAGAAGTCGGAGGCGCCGTTGCCGCTTTCCACCACCATCTCGCCGTCGATCAGGGCCTCGCGCACCGGCAAGGCCGCCAGCACCGCCAGGACCTCGGGGCCGAACCTGTGGGTCCAGTCGAGCCCGGTGCGGGTGAGAAGCCGCACCCGCCCGCCGGCGATGCGCGCCTCGATGCGGTAGCCGTCGAACTTGATCTCGTGCACGTAGCGCTGCCCCGCCGGCGGGCGGGTGGCGAGGGTGGCCAGCGCCGGAGGCACGAAGTCCGGCAGCGGCGCCGCTTTGGCACCCTTGGGCCAAACAGGGGGATCGGGCTGCGGCGGCGGAGCCGCTTTCGCTTGCGCCGGCGCCGCGCCTGCGGGAGCCGCCTTCACCTTCGGCTTGCTTCTCGCCCTCGGCGTGCTCTTGCCCTCGGGCGGCGGGTCGCTGGAAAGATCGGCGATGTCGCGCCCGCTCAGCACCGAGAGGGGCAGCTCGTCGAGAACATCCGGCGCCCCCTCCGGCCGGGCGGCATCGTCATCGGCCTTGATCAGCAGCCAGTTGTCCTTCTTCCCGTCCGCCGTTCCCCGGCCGCGCGGCGCCATGCGCACCAGGTGCCAGCGGCCGTGGAGCTTTTCCCCGTCCAGGGTGAATTCCATATGGCCCTTGGCATAGGCGGCGTGCGGGTCGCCCACCGGGGTCCAGGTGCCGCGATCCCAGACGATGACGCTGCCGCCGCCATACTCGCCCTTGGGGATGGTGCCCTCGAAGCCGGCATAGGCGAGGGGATGGTCCTCCACATGCACGGCGAGGCGCTTCTCGCCGGGCACGAGGCTCGGGCCGCGCGTCACCGCCCAGCTCTTCAGCACCCCGCCCATCTCCAGGCGGAAGTCGTAATGCAGCCGGCGCGCCGCGTGCTTCTGCACCACGAAGAGGCCTTCGGGGGCCGGCTGGCGGCCCTTGCGGCGACCGGCGCCGCCCTTCGCCTTGCCCTCGGGCTCGGGCGTGGCGGCGAAATCGCGCTTGGCACGGTAGAGATCGAGGTCGGCCATGGCTCAGCCCGCCTTCCGTCCGCTGCGGGGTGCAGGGCGTGCAGCGGCCTTGGCGCCGGCCTTCTCGCCGGCCTTGGCCTTGCCGCCCGCCGCGCGCGCCTTGGCTCCGGTGCCTTTCGGAGCGGGTTTTTTCGCCCCGCCCGCCGCCCCGGCGCTGGCGCGCAAGGCGTCGAGCAGGTCCACCACCTTCGCCGCCCGCGGCGTCCTGGCCTTGGGCAGGGTGCGGCCCTCCATCTTGGCGCGCACCAGCTCGGCCAGCGCCGCCTCGTAGCGGTCGTCGAAGGCGGCGGGATCGAAGGTGCCCGACTTGCCGCGGATGATGTGGGTGGCGAGGTCGACCATCTCGCCGGTCACCGCCACCTCGGGGATGCCGGCGAAGGCCTCTTCGGCCGGGCGCACCTCGTAGTCGAAATTCAGCGTATCCGCGAGCAGGGCGCCATTCTCGAGGCCGGGACGGATGAGCAGCTTGCGCACCCGGCGGAACAGCACCGCCTCGCCCAGCGCCGCCACCTGCGCGGCCTGCATGCCGGCGGCGATGAGCGCGAAGGCTTCCGCGCCGGGGGCGTCCACGGGGGCGAGGAAATAGGGGCGGTCGAGATAGAGGGTGTCGATGCCGTCGCACGGCAGGAAAGCCGCGATGGCGATGGTCTTGTCGCCCTGCGGGACCACGGAGGCAACCTCCTCGGGCTCCAGCGTGACGAAGGCGCCCTTCTCCACCTCGTAGCCCTTGACCTGGTCGCCGCCCTCCACCGGCTGGCCGGTTTCCTCGTCCACATACTGGCGGCGCAGGCGGTGGCCGGTCTTGCGGTTCACCAGGTTGAGCGCGATGCGCTCGGCGGTGGAGGCGGCCGCGTACAGGCCCACGGCGCAGCTCAGGGCGCCGATGGTGAGAAATCCCTTCCAGCTCGCCCGTGGCGCCATCCCGCACCTATCGTCAAAAACGCCTGCCATCGATGGCACACCCGCCCGGGGCGGCAGGCAAGGACTTTCCGGCATCCTCGGGACCGTTCTGATCAGAGCGCACGGCAATCTGATCAGAACGGTCTCTCATTTGATCTTGGAGGCGGACACCCGCCGTGCGCCGATCTCCTCAGCCGCAGGTGCGGCGGGCGTAGAAGAGCGCGAGCTGCCGGGCTTCCGCGCGCGATCCGGCGCGCATGGGCGGGCGGGGCGAGCCGACCACATGCCAGAGCCAGAGCCGGTCCCGGCACAGGACCCGCGCCACCGGTCGGCCCTCGCAGAACAGCAGCTCGTCGCCCTGGTCGCCGTCCTCCCAGGCGCCCGGCGGCGGGCGATCGGGCTGCGCACGGAAGATGTCGTCGGACTCCGGCAAGAAACGCCGGACAGGTCTTCGGGAAAGCGGTTCGTATTGCATGGCACATCTCCCTTTGCAGGTCCAAGTAACCGCTGCGCCTTTTGGTTCCCGCGCGGTCGCATGACCAGAGGCGGGAGAAAGGTTGCCGCGCATCCTTCCCGGCGGGATCGCGGTGCACGCGCCGGCAGACGGGCGTTCGGAGGGCGGCAGAAGCGGTTTCCATCCGATCCGATCGCGCTCTAGCCTGCGGAGGGGAATCGCAGCGCGAGGGGTCCATGGTTCGCATCTACACGGCCGAGGAAGTGGCGGCGGCACTCCCTTACGATCGCCTGATCCCGGCCCTGCGGGCGGCCTTCGCCGAGGCGGCGGTGGAAGCGCCGCCTCGGCAGGCCTACGAGGTGGGCCCCGCCGGCCAGCCCGCCCACCTGCTTGCCATGCCCGCCTGGCGGCGCGGGCAGACGCTGGGGGTGAAGCTGGTCAACGTCTTCCCGGCCAACGGCGCGAAGGGCCTCGGGGCGGTCAGCGGCATCTATGTGCTGTTCGACGGCGAGACCGGCGCGCTGCGGGCCATCGTCGAGGCGGAGACGCTCACCAACCGGCGCACCGCCGCCACCTCCGCCCTCGCCTCGGCCTTCCTGTCGCGGCCGCAGAGCGAGACGCTCGCGGTGGTGGGCACCGGGCATCTCGCCTTCCATATGGCGATGGCACACTGCGCGGTGCGGCCGATCTCCAGGATCCTGGTATGGGGCCGGTCGGCGGCGCGGGCGCAGGACCTGGCGCGCCGCCTCGCCGATCTCGGCCTGCCGGCGATGGCGCAGGAGGATCTCGTGGACGCGGTGGCCGCGGCGGACATCGTCACCTGTGCCACCACCTCGACGGAGCCGCTGGTGCTGGGCCGCGACGTGAAGCCGGGGGCCCATGTGGATCTCGTGGGCGCGTTCCGGCCCGCCATGCGCGAGAGCGACGACGCGCTCATCGTCACCGGCGACGTCTATGTGGACACCTATGCCGGCGCCCTCGCCGAGGCGGGCGACCTGCTCCAGCCCATGGCATCGGGCGCCTGGTCCCCGGATCGCGTGGTGGCCGACCTGCACGAATTGTGCGCCGGGCTGAAGCCCGGTCGTACCGATGCGGAGGCGGTGACGGTGTTCAAGTCGGTGGGCGCGGCGCTGGAGGATCTGGTGGCAGCGGACCTGGTGGCGGGCGGGTGAGGGGGGTTAGTCCCGCGCCTTCCCCTCCAGCGCGGCGAGCCGCATGTAGAGGGTCGAGCGGGCGATGCCCAGGCGCCGGGCGGCGCGGGAGAGGTTGCCGCCGCAGGCGTCCACCGCGGCGCGGATGGCGGCTTCCTCCACCGCCTTGAGGCCGGTGCCGCCCTGCGGCGTGTCGGCCGCGGCGCAGATCTCCGGCGGCAGGTCGGCCACGTCGATCCCGCCGTCTCCCGAGGTGCTCCCCATGGCGAGCAGCATCTCCACCACGTTGCGCAGCTCGCGCACGTTGCCGGGCCAGGCATAGGCGGCGAGCGCGGCGCGTGCGCCTTCGGTGAAGCGCGGGGCGGGCAGGCCGGCGCGGGCGGCGGCGGCGCGTCCGAAATGGTCGATCAGCATCAGCACGTCCTCCCCGCGCTCCCTGAGCGGGGGAATACGCAGGCGCAGGGCGGCGATGCGGTAGAACAGGTCCTTGCGGAAGCGCCCGGCCGCCACCTCGCCGGACAGGTCACGGTTGGTCATGGAGACGAGGCGCAGGTCCACCCGCCGCCCGGTATGGCCGCCGACGCGGTAGACCACGCCGTCCTCCAGCACCCGCAGCAGATAGGATTGCAGTTCCAGCGGCATCTCGCCGATCTCGTCGAGGCAGAGCAGGCCGCCGTCGGCCGCCTCCACCTTGCCCTGCTTGCCGGTGGCGTCGGCGCCGGTGAAGGCGCCCTTCTCGTAACCGAACAGCTCGCTGGCGATGAGATCGCGCGGCAGGCCGCCGCAATTGAGCGGCACGAACGGCCCGCATGGCGCGCGGGCGGCGTGGATGGCGCGGGCGAACACCTCCTTGCCCACCCCGGTCTCGCCTTCGAGCAGGATCGGCAGGCCGCTTTCGGCCATGCGCCGGGCCTTCTCCTTCACCTCCCGCATCACCGCGCTGTCGCCGACGATGGCCTCGAACGGGAACGGCTCGGCGTCCCGCACGCCCTCCCGCTGCCCCTCGCGCAGCACCGGGCGGGGCTTGCGCGGGGCGTGCAGCACCACCACGCCGCCGATCTCCTCCCCGTCCTCGCGCACGATCTCCACGCTGGCGCCGGGCAGCAGGGCGGCGACGCGCTCGGTCCAGGCCGCCGGGGCCACCTCCTTCAGGGCGGCGAGGCGGCCGCCGGCGATGAAGCGCGCGTCGCGCCGGGCCACCTCCTTCAGCGCCCGGTCGGTGGAATAGATGAGCGCGCCGGAGCGGCCGAAGGCGAGGATCTCCTCGGTGAGCCAGAGCGAGCGCTTGGAGAGGAAGTGGCGCAGCACCTGCTCGTGCTCCATCTCCATGCGCCGGCCGAGCACCGCCTCGATCTGGTGGGCAAGCGCCACCGCATGGGCGAGGTTCTGCGGGTTGAAGGTGTCGGTGGAGCCGGAAATGTCCACCGCGCCGATGACCGCCCCGTCGGAGGGGTGGCGCACCGGGGCGGCGGCGCAGGTCCAGCGCTGCACCGGCGCGCAGAAATGCTCGCTGGCGTGGATCTGCACCGGCCGGCCGGAAGCCAGCGCCGTGCCGATGGCGTTGGTGCCGATCTCGGCCTCGCACCACCGGCCGCCGCGCTGGAGCTTCACCTCCTGCCCGGTATCCACCGCGCGCACGTCCCCTTCCGTCTCCAGGATGGTGCCCTCGGGGTCGGTGAGGATGAGCATGGAGCGCGCGTCGGAGAGGAAATGGCGCGCCTCGTCCATGGCCGGGCGGGCGGCGGTGATGAGGCGGGTGTTGTGCTGGCGGCGGCGATGCAGCTCCGCCTCGCTCACCAGCGGGGCGGCGGACAGGGTGGCGGCGATGGCATGCCCGCGTGAGCGCTGCCAGGAGGCCAGCACCGCGGGGCGGACGTCGGGTGAGGCGACGCCGTCCTGGTGAAACGCCTCCCAGGCCCGGGCGATCTCTCGATATGGCACCAGCTCTGCCCTCCGGGCCGGGCGGCGCGGCGTTCCCGGCGGCGCCGTCCAGGCCGTTGGCCAGCGCGCGCTCCCGTGCGGCCTTCCGGCCCCGGTCTCGCCCGCTGTGGTTCACTCCCTCAACGGCCGCCTTCCTTGTGCCGGCTCGTGTCCGGCGCGGGCGGCCTTGACGGCAAATTAAGCGCAGAACGCGCCCGCGGCAAGGCCCGCGAGGGCCGCTGCCCCTGTAGTTCGCGAGGCTCGTTCGAGGTCCGGACAACAAGTGTCCGGAAACCGGACAGTCAAAAACAATACGATTACATGATGCATCGCACAAAAATCATGGATATCGGGCAATTTGTACAGTCGATCCGCTCTGGCACGCATCCTGCCCCTGTCATGGCGAGCCGGCATCAAAAAGCAGGCCGGCAAATCAGGGAGGACCATCGCGTGAACGTTCCCGTGGGAAACCTGCGCAACGTCCAGGTGCTCGGCATCGATGCCGGCGGCACCATGACGGACACCTTTTTCGTGGACCAGGACGGCGACTTCGTCGTCGGCAAGGCCCAGTCCACGCCGCAGAACGAGGCCCTCGGCCTCATCGCCTCGTCCGAGGACGGCCTCGCCAACTGGGGCATGTCGCTGCACGAGGCCCTCGGCCAGCTGCAGACGGGGGTCTATTCGGGCACCGCGATGCTCAATCGCGTGGTCCAGCGCAAGGGGCTCAAATGCGGCCTCATCGTCAATCGCGGCATGGAGGATTTCCACCGCATGGGCCGCGCCGTCCAGAGCCATCTGGGCTATGCCTATGAGGACCGCATCCACCTCAACACCCACCGCTACGACCCGCCGCTGGTGCCGCGCCAGCTCACCCGCGGCGTCATCGAGCGCACCGACATGATGGGCACGCAGGTGATCCCCCTGCGCGAGGACAGCGCCCGGCAGGCCGCCCGCGAGCTGATCGCCTCCGACGTGGAAGGCATCGTCATCTCGCTGCTGCATTCCTACAAGAACCCGGTCAACGAGCGCCGCGTGCGCGACATCGTGCTGGAGGAAGTGGCGAAGAGCGGAAAGAAGATCCCGGTCTTCGCCTCCGCCGATTACTATCCCGTGCGCAAGGAAACCCACCGCACCAACACCACCATTCTCGAAGGCTACGCCGCCGAGCCGTCGCGGCAGACGCTGAACAAGATCTCAGACGCCTTCAAGGAGCGCGGCACCAAGTTCGACTTCCGCGTGATGGCGACCCATGGCGGCACCATCTCCTGGAAGGCGAAGGAGCTGGCCCGCACCATCGTCTCCGGCCCCATCGGCGGGGTGATCGGCGCGAAGTATCTCGGCGAGGTGCTGGGCTACAAGAACATCGCCTGCTCGGACATCGGCGGCACCTCGTTCGACGTGGCGCTCATCACCCAGGGCGAGATGACCATCAAGAACGACCCGGACATGGCGCGCCTCGTCCTGTCGCTGCCGCTGGTGGCCATGGATTCGGTGGGGGCGGGGGCCGGCTCCTTCATCCGCCTCGATCCCTACACCAAGGCGATCAAGCTCGGCCCGGACAGTGCCGGCTACCGGGTGGGCGTGTGCTGGAAGGAGAGCGGCATCGAGACGGTGACCGTCTCCGACTGCCACATGGTGCTGGGCTATCTCAACCCCGACAACTTCCTCGGCGGCGCGGTGAAGCTCGACCGGCAGCGCTCGGTGGACGCCATCAAGGTGCAGATCGCCGACAAGCTCGGCCTGTCGGTGGAGGATGCCGCCGCCGGCGTCATCGAGCTGCTCGACAGCGACCTGCGCGACTACCTGCGCGCCATGATCTCCGGCAAGGGCTACTCGCCGCAAAGCTTCGTGTGCTTCTCCTATGGCGGCGCAGGTCCCGTGCACACCTATGGCTATACGGAGGGCCTCGGCTTCGAGGATGTGATCGTGCCCGCCTGGGCCGCCGGCTTTTCCGCCTTCGGCTGCGCGGCGGCGGACTTCGAGTATCGCTACGACAAGTCCCTCGACATCAACATGCCCACCGACATGCCCGACGCCGACAAGACCAAGGCCTGCGTCACCCTCCAGTCGGCCTGGGAGGAACTGACCCGCAACGTGCTGGAGGAGTTCAAGCTCAACGGCTACGCCCCCGAGCAGGTGACGCTCCAGCCCGGCTACCGCATGCAGTATCGCGGCCAGCTCAACGACCTGGAGATCGAGAGCCCGCTGGCCGAGGTGCATACGGCGGCGGACTGGGACCAGCTCACCGACGCCTTCAACGCCACTTATGGCCGCGTCTATGCCGCCTCCGCCCGCTCGCCGGAGCTCGGATATTCGGTCACCGGCGCCATCATGCGCGGCATGGTGCCGATCCCCAAGCCGAAGATCCCGAAGGAGCCGGAACAGGGCGAGACCCCGCCCGAAGAGGCCAAGATCGGCACCCGCAAGTTCTATCGCAAGAAGAAGTGGGTGGATGCGCAGCTCTACCACATGGAATCGCTGCGTCCCGGCAACCGGGTGATGGGCCCCGCCATCATCGAATCCGACGCCACCACCTTCGTGGTGCCGGATGGCTTCGAGACCTGGCTCGACGGCCACCGGCTGTTCCACCTGAAGGAGGTGTGAGGGCAGGGCGACGGCTTAAGTCCGAGCGGTCAGCCCCCTCTCCCCCGAAGTCGGCCTTTGCCCCTTCGGCCTCCCTCTCCCCTTGCGGGAGAGGGCTGGGGCGAGGGGTGTCTCTCCCTTTGCCCCGAAGCCGGGGACATCCGGCACCAGCCCCCTCACCCCCGGCCCCTCTCCCGCAAGGGGAGAGGGGAGGAACCCAAACAATCTCAAGAGGAAACGACCCCATGAACGTCAACGTCAATCAATCGACCCTTCAGGGCGCCACCCGCGGCATCGTCCGTGGCGGCGAGACGCTCAAAGAGCATCGCGACCGGCTCATGGCGGCCACCAAGGCCACCGGCCACTATGCCGGGCTGAAGACGCTGGAGCTGCGCGAGAAGGAGCCCATCCTCTACAACAAGCTGTTCTCCCGCCTGCGCGCCGGCGTGGTGGACGCCCGCGAGACCGCCAAGAAGATCGCCGCCTCGCCCATCGTTGAGCAGGAGGGCGAATTGTGCTTCACCCTCTACAATGCGGCGGGTGACAGTCTTCTCACCTCCACTGGCATCATCATCCATGTGGGGACCATGGGTGCGGCCATCAAATACATGATCGAGAACAATTGGGAGGCCAATCCCGGCGTCCACGACAGGGACATTTTCTGCAACAATGATTCCCTGATCGGGAACGTCCACCCCTGCGACATCCACACCATCGTCCCCATCTTCTGGGAAGGCGAGCTGATCGGCTGGGTGGGCGGCGTCACCCACGTCATCGACACCGGCGCGGTGGGGCCGGGCTCCATGGCCACGGGGCAGGTGCAGCGCTTCGGCGACGGCTATTCCATCACCTGCCGCAAGGTGGGCGCCAACGACACCCTGTTCCGAGACTGGCTGCACGAGAGCCAGCGCATGGTGCGTACCACCCGCTACTGGATGCTGGACGAGCGCACCCGCATCGCCGGCTGCCACATGATCCGGAAATTGGTGGAGGAGGTGGTCGCCGAGGAGGGCATCGAGGCCTACTGGAAGTTCGCCTACGAGGCGGTGGAGCACGGCCGCCTCGGCCTCCAGGCCCGCATCAAGGCCATGACCATCCCCGGCACCTACCGGCAGGTGGGCTTCGTGGACGTGCCCTACGCCCATGAGGACGTGCGGGTGCCCTCCGACTTCGCCAAGCTCGACACCATCATGCACGCCCCCTGCGAGATGACCATCCGCAAGGACGGCACCTGGCGCCTCGACTTCGAGGGGGCGAGCCGCTGGGGCTGGCACACCTACAATGCCCACCAGGTGAGCTTCACCTCGGGCATCTGGGTGATGATGACCCAGACCCTCATCCCCTCGGAGATGATCAACGACGGCGCCGCCTACGGCACCGAGTTCCGCCTGCCCAAGGGCACCTGGATGAACCCGGACGACCGCCGCGTCGCCTTCTCCTATTCCTGGCACTTCCTGGTCTCGGCCTGGACGGCCCTGTGGCGCGGCCTGTCGCGCTCCTATTTCGGCCGCGGCTACCTGGAGGAGGTGAATGCGGGCAACGCCAACACCTCCAACTGGCTGCAGGGCGGCGGCTTCAACCAGTATGACGAGATCCACGCCGTGAATTCGTTCGAGTGCGCCGCCAATGGCACCGGGGCGACCGCGGTGCAGGACGGCCTCTCCCACGCCGCCGCCATCTGGAACCCGGAAGGCGACATGGGCGACATGGAGATCTGGGAGCTGGCCGAGCCGCTCCTCTATCTCGGCCGGCAGATCAAGGCGTCCTCGGGCGGCTCCGGCAAGTATCGCGGCGGCTGCGGCTTCGAGAGCCTGCGCATGGTCTGGAACGCCAAGGACTGGACCATGTTCTTCATGGGCAACGGCCACATCTCCTCCGACTGGGGGCTGATGGGCGGCTATCCGGCCGCCTCTGGCTATCGCTTCGCCGCGCACAAGACGGACCTCAAGGCGCTCATCGCCGAAGGCAAGGACATTCCCTTCGGCGGCGACACCGATCCGGAGAACCCCACCTGGGACGCCATGCTGCCCAAGGCGCAGATCAAGCGCGACAAGCAGGCCATCACCACCGAGGAGATGTTCGCCGACTACGACCTCTACCTCAACTACATGCGCGGCGGCCCCGGCTTCGGCGATCCGCTGGACCGCGAGCCGCAGAGCGTGGCCGACGACCTCAACGGCGGCTACGTGCTGGAGCGCTTCGCCGCGCAGGTCTACGGCGTGGCGGTGACGAAGGGGGCCGATGGCCTCTACGTGGTGGACGAGGCGGCGACGAAGGCGGCCCGCGCGCAGATCCGCAAGGATCGCATAAACAAGTCCGTCCCCACCCGCGAGTGGATGAAGGGCGAGCGCGAGAAGATCCTCGCCAAGGATGCGGGCACCCAGGTGCGCCAGATGTTCGCCGCCTCCTTCAAGCTCGGCCCGAAGTTCGAGCAGCAGTTCCGCAGCTTCTGGGACCTGCCGGAGAGCTGGAGCCTGCCGGAGGAGGAGATCGGCGTGCCCACCTACGGCTCGCGCTACTCCATGGACATCTCCGAGCTGCCGGACGTGCACACGGTGCAGTTCGTGGAGGAGTGAGGGTTCTACACGCTCTGACTCCCTCTCCCCTCGCGGGAGAGGGCTGGGGTGAGGGGGCCACCGCCCCTCGTCCCGGCGCGCGGCTCCCCGCCGGAGCCTCACCCCTCACCCCCAACCCCTCTCCCGCAAGGGGAGAGGGGAGAACAAGGAAAATCCCTCTCCCGCAGGGGGAGAGGGGAGAACAAGGAAAATCCCTCTCCCGCAGGGGGAGAGGGGAGGAAGACACCCCAATCAGGAGGAAACCCATGGCCTATACCCGGTCCAAGATCGTCGATCTCGTGGAAGGCAAGATCGATCCCGATACGCTGCACCAGATGCTCTCCACCCCGAAGGACCCGGAGCGGTTCGTGACCTACGTGGAGATCCTGCAGGAACGCGTGCCGTGGGATGACAAGATCATCCTGCCGTTCGGCCCGAAGCTCTTCATCGTCCAGCAGAAGGTGTCGAAGAAGTGGACCGTGCGCTGCGAGTGCGGCCACGATTTCTGCGACTGGAAGGAGAACTGGAAGCTGCATGCCCGCGTGCACGTGCGCGACACGCCGCAGAAGATGGAGGAGATCTATCCCCGCCTGATGGCGCCGACGCCCGCCTGGCAGGTGATCCGCGAGTATTTCTGCCCCGAGTGCGGCACCCTCCACGACGTGGAGGCGCCCACCCCCTGGTATCCGGTGATCCACGACTTCGAGCCGGACATCGACGCCTTCTACACCGAATGGCTCGGCCTGCCGGTGCCGGAGCGGGCGGCGGCGTAGGGGGGCAGGGGAGGGAGGGTTCTCACGCTCTGCCACCCCTCACCCCGACCCTCTCCCGCAAGGGGAGAGGGGGCCAGCCGGTGCTTCGGGCATCGGATGGCTCCGGGACCGCCTCCCATAGTCCCCCGTCACCGTTGCCAGGCGGGCGCCTCTCCCCTCTCCCCTTGCGGGAGAGGGGTTGGGGGTGAGGGGGCGCACGGCCTCCGCTCCAGGGCAGCGGGCTGGCACACCAGCAAAAAGGGCGGCCCGAAGGCTGCCCTTTTCATTCCAGCCCTGCCGGCCTCACTCGGCCGCAGCGGGCGGTGGCTCGGCCACGTCGGGGGCGGGGGTGTAGATGAGCCCGCCGCCGGCGCGGAACTTCTGCGCCATCTCGGCCATGCCGGCCGAGGCGAGGTTGTCGGCCTGGGCGCGGGCGATGTCGCCGGCCTCCAGCTTCAGCTCCTGGGAGATCTTCATGGAGCAGAACTTCGGCCCGCACATGGAGCAGAAATGCGCCACCTTGGCGCCCTCGGCGGGCAGCGTCTCGTCGTGGTAGCGCTCGGCGGTCTCCGGGTCGAGCGAGAGCGCGAACTGGTCGCGCCAGCGGAAGGAGAAGCGGGCCCGGGACAGGGCATCGTCGCGGATGCGCGCCGCCGGATGCCCCTTGGCGAGGTCCGCCGCGTGCGCCGCGATCTTGTAGGAGATGACGCCGGTCTTCACGTCGTCCCGGTCGGGCAGGCCGAGATGCTCCTTCGGCGTCACGTAGCAGAGCATGGCGGTGCCGAACCAGCCGATCATCGCCGCGCCGATGGCGGAGGAGATGTGGTCGTAGCCGGGGGAGATGTCGGTCACCAGCGGGCCGAGGGTGTAGAAGGGCGCCTCGTGGCACACCTTCAGCTGCTTCTCCACGTTCTCGCGGATGAGATGCAGCGGCACGTGGCCGGGGCCCTCGATCATCACCTGGCAATCGTGCTTCCAGGCGATCTCGGTGAGCTGGCCCAGCGTCTCCAGCTCGGCAAACTGCGCGGCGTCGTTGGCATCGGCGATGGAGCCGGGGCGCAGGCCGTCGCCCAGCGAGAAGGCCACGTCATACTGGGCGAGGATCTCGCACAGCTCCTCGAAATTCTCGTAGAGGAAGCTCTCCTTGTGGTGGGCAAGGCACCACTTGGCCATGATCGAGCCGCCGCGCGAGACGATGCCGGTGACGCGGTTGGCGGTGAGCGGCACGAACGGCAGCCGCACGCCGGCATGGACCGTGATGTAGTCCACGCCCTGCTCGGCCTGCTCGATCACCGTGTCGCGGAAGATCTCCCAGGTGAGCTCCTCGGCGATGCCATTCACCTTCTCCAGCGCCTGGTAGATCGGCACGGTGCCGATGGGCACCGGCGAATTGCGCATGATCCATTCGCGGATGGTGTGGATGTTCTTGCCCGTGGACAGGTCCATCACCGTGTCGGCGCCCCAGCGGGTGGCCCACACCAGCTTGTCCACTTCCTCCGCCACGCCCGAGGTGACGGCGGAATTGCCGATATTGGCGTTGATCTTCACCAGGAAGTTCCGGCCGATGGCCATCGGTTCGGTTTCGGGGTGGTTGATGTTGTTGGGGATGATGGCGCGACCGCGCGCCACTTCCTGCCGCACGAATTCGGCGGTGATGTCGGCGGGGATGGCCGCGCCGAGGCCCATGGCCTGGTGGTGCGGATGGGCGCCGCCATTGGCCTTGGCGAGGTTCTCGCGGGCGGCGACATATTCCATCTCCGGCGTGATGATGCCGGCGCGGGCATAGGCCATCTGCGTCGGGCGCTTGCCCGCCTTGGCCCGCAGCGGCTTCCTGCCGGTGAGGTCGAACTGGGGCAAAGTGGTGGACTGGCCGTCCTTGAGGCCGTTGTCCTCGGGACGCACGACGCGCCCGTCCACCTCCTCCACGTCGCCACGCTCGCGGATCCACTGGGCGCGCAGCTGCGGCAGGCCTTGCGTCAGGTCGATGATGGCATTGGTGTCGGTATAGGGGCCCGAGGTGTCGTAGACCCGCACCGGCCGCTCGGCCGGATCGGAAACGGCGATCTCGCGCATGGCGACGCGCACGTCCGGCCGGGTGGCGGAGACGAACACCTTGCGCGAATGGGGCAGGGCCCCGGTGGTGACCTTCAGAGAGGACGTCGAGGCTTCGTCCAGCATGGCGGTTCTCCGTTCAGCTTGCGCTTTCAACGAGAGCCGGGAACAGAGCTAGGAGACGGGTGCAAAACGGCCGTAACGCGCCGGTGCGCACAGGTTCCGATCCCTTCGCCGGTATGACCCGGATCAGGTTCGAAGGGTCAACGCGGCGCCGCGGGCCTGAAGGTCTTTGACCTTCGTGGTCGACGGACTTGCGAAATCTCAGCCCCTTCCGGGACCCCCCTTGGAACGGGCCGAGTGTGATGTATACCAAAGCCCAATGTCAACGCTGCATCGCAACACGATCACGCGTACGGCACGGTGCTCCCGCGTGGTTGCGCCGCAGCGGGTTACGCGGCCATGAACTGCCGGTGGGCCGCGTAGGCCGATTCTTCTTCGGTCGTTGGGAGGCTGGCGTCTGGCTTGAGCTGGCGCAGCGCCTCGTCGAGCCGGTTGAGGGCCTCCGCGGCCGCGTGCTCCTCGCGCGCGGAGCCGGCCTCCCAGGCGGCCTCGTTGCGGATGTCTTCGTCGCGGGCTTCCCGCGCGAGATAGGCGCGGACATGGAGGAGCGCGGCGGTGAGGGTGGCGAGAGACGTCATGATCCTTGCCCTTGATCGCGATGCGTGAGGGAACAAAAGGCGTCCATTGCGGCGGACTCATGGCGGTCTTTTCCCTGCCGCAGCGGGATACGTTCCGGAAATCACACACTTTTTACGGCGGGGGCGCTGTCGAAGCATCATGGTGCCGGATCCGCGCGCGGCCCCCCGGCCGCTCCCCCGGCGCAGGTGTGGACGGCATCGCCGCGAGGCTTGCCGATGGTGGCAAGGCCGGCGCTGCGGGGGTAGAATGCCCGCCCGGATGGACGCTGCCGGGACGCGGCACGGATTTGCCCGCACGGGTTTCGCCGCAGGCTTTTCGGGACACGCAACTCGCCGCTCGCCGCTCGCAACTCGCCGCTCGCACTTCGAGGCCGACACATCGCCATGGAAGCCTACCACCAGCTTCTTCGCCGCATCCTCGACGAGGGCGTCCGCAAGGACGACCGCACCGGCACCGGCACGCTTTGCGTCTTCGGCCACCAGATGCGCTTCGCGCTGGAGCAGGGCTTTCCCCTCGTCACCACCAAGAAGCTGCACCTGAAATCCATCGTGCATGAGCTGCTGTGGTTCCTCGCGGGCGACACCAACATCCAGTACCTCAAGGAAAACGGCGTCTCCATCTGGGACGAGTGGGCCGACGCGCGGGGCGATCTCGGCCCGGTCTACGGCCACCAGTGGCGCTCCTGGCCGACCCCCGAGGGCGGCGTCATCGACCAGATCGCCCAGGTGGTTTCCGACATCCGCCGCAACCCCGATTCGCGGCGCCTCATCGTCACCGCGTGGAATCCGGCGGACGTGCCAAAGATGGCGCTGCCGCCCTGCCACTGCCTGTTCCAGTTCGCGGTGCTGGACGGCCGGCTGTCGTGCCAGCTCTACCAGCGCTCCGCCGACGTGTTCCTGGGGGTGCCGTTCAACATCGCCTCCTACGCGCTGCTCACCCACATGGTGGCGCAGGTGGCGGGGCTGAGGGTGGGCGACTTCGTCCACACGCTGGGCGATGCCCACCTCTATCTGAACCATCTGGACCAGGCGCGCGAGCAGCTCTCGCGCGCGCCTCGCCCGCTGCCGCGCCTCGCCCTCAATCCGCAGGTGACGGACATCTTCGCCTTCCGCTACGAGGACATCGAGATCCTCGGCTATGATCCGCACCCGGCCATCCGGGCGCCGGTCGCCGTTTGAAGCGATAGCGCTGCGGCGAGCGCCGGAGCCACGAGGTGCGTCCTGCGCCTCGTCACGGCCTTTCAGTACCGGTCTTTCTCCAGGGAGGGTGTCATGGCGGACGCAGGGAGCCTTCTGGGCCAGCTCATCGGGGCTGCGCTCGGCAACGGAAGCGTGCGGGGTGGCGCGGGCGGCGGGTCCGCTCCCGGCGGGCTGGGCGACATCCTGGGCCAGGTTCTCGGCGGCGGTGCTCCGGCCGGCGGTGGCCAGAGCGGGGCCTCGGGCCTGCCCGGCGGGCTCGGCGATATTCTCGGGCAGGTGCTGGGCGGCGGATCGGGCAGCCGTGGGCCGGGGAGCTCCGGCGGCCTGCCCGGCGGGCTCGATGACATCCTCGGACAGGTGCTGGGCGGCGGCGGGACGCGGGGCGGCGGCGCGCCGCAAGGGATGCCCGGGGGCGGGCTGCCGGGCGGGCTCGGCGACATTCTCGGCCAGATTCTCGGTGGCGGCGGTGCCCGCTCCGGCGGGGCGGCCAGTGGCGATCTCGGCGACTTCGCCTCCGACGCCCTGGGCGGCGGCGGCTCCGCCCCTGCGCCCGGTTCCTTTCCGGCACCGGAGCCGTTTCCCGCCCCCTCGTCGGCCCCTCCGCCCGCGCCTGCTCCGGCGCCGCAGTCTGGCGGCGGCAACGACCTGGTGAAATATGGCGGCCTCGCCGTCATCGGCATGCTGGCCTGGAACGCCTTCCGCAAATGGCAGAGCCAGTCGGCCGGCCGCGCGGCCTTCACCTCCGGCACGCCGGCCGCGGCGGGCTTTGCCCCCGCTGCGGCTCCGGGCGGGGCGGATGCCTTTTCCGGCGTGCTGCTCTCGGCCATGGCGGCGGCGGCGCAGGCGGACGGAAGCCTCGACGGGGAGGAGCTGGAGCGCATCGGCGGCGGTCTCGCCCGCATGGGCGCGGCGACGCCCCAGCGGGAGGAGCTCATCGCCTTCCTCACCACGCCGGTGGACCCGCAACAGGTGGTGGATGCGGCCACCAGCCCCGAATCGGCGCTGCAGATCTATGCCGCCTCGGCCATGGCGATCCGGCCCGACAGCGCGGTGGAACAGCAATATCTGGCGAGCCTCGCGCAGGCCCTGGGCATCGACCCCGGCCTCAAGGCGCAGGTGGACGCCGATCTCGGGGCCTGAGGGCCGCCGTTCACGCAGACGTTAGGGCGCGCGCCGTAACGTCGCCGCGGGCGCGGGCGAAACGGGCAGGGGGGAGCGCCGTGTCGGGCTCCCTCCGCCGGTCACGCGAGGATCCCGATGCCGCCCCTGCCGATGCCGCCCGCGCTCAAGCTGCTGTTCTTCGAGCGTTCCGGTCGCTTCAGCCCGGAGAAGACGCTGTTCCTGTGCGCCAGCGTCGCGCCGGCGCTCTGGCTGGCCTGGCTCGCCCTCGCCGGCGGGCTCGGGGCGCGGCCGTGGACGGAGGCCATCCACTTCGCCGGGCTGTGGGCCATCCGCTTCCTCGCTTTCACCCTCGCCGTGACCCCGCTGCGCCGGCTGCTGGTGATGCCCAAGCTCTATTTCGGCCGGCGCATCTTCGGCCTCGCCGCGCTCGGCTATGCGGGCCTGCACCTCGCGCTGTTCTTCATCGACCAGGGGGCGGGGCGGGCGCTGAGCGAGATCGTCCTGCGCATCTACCTCGTCATCGGCGCGGTGGCGCTGGTGCTGCTGGTGGCGCTCGGCGCCACCTCGTTCGACGCCGCCATCCGCCGCCTCGGCACCCGGCGCTGGAACCTGCTGCACGCGGCCATCTACGCCATCGCGGTGCTGGGCACGGTGCATTTCTTCATGCAGTCCAAGCTCGACGTGAGCGAGGCGGTGCTGATGGCCGGCCTCTTCCTCCTGTTGTTCGCATACCGCATCGCCTTCCGCTGGGCGGGCGAGGTGACGCCGCTGGGTGTTGCCGGGCTGGCCGTGGCCACGGCGCTGCTCACCGCCGGGGTCGAGGTGCTTTGGTACGCCCTCGCCACCCGCGTGGACCCGTGGCTGGTGGCGCAGGCCAATGTGTCGTTCGACCTCGGCCCGCGTCCCGCCTGGTGGGTGCTGGCGGCCGGGCTGGCGCTGGCGGCGGCCGCCGCCGTGCGGGCACGCTCGAAGCCGCGCCGGCCGACGCGCTCGGGCCGGGCGGTGGCGGACCCTTCGCCGGTCTGAGTCGTTTCGGCGAGGGGGCATCGGCGCTATCCTTCCGTCACGGGGCGTGAGGGGGAGGGGGCCGTGCACAAGGCGATGACGTCGATACTCTGGTGGGGCGGCCTCGTGGCGGCGCCGCTCGTTCTGGCGGGCATGGAGCTGTTCCACCCCGCCGGCTTCACCAACGCGCCGGGCATGTATGCCTATCTGTGCACCGCCCAGCCGTTCGCGCCGCAGCACTGGGCGCTCGCCTATTTCGGCCCGCATTGGTGGTTCACCCTCCACGTCATCCAGCTGCCGCTGCTCGGGCTGGTGTCGGTGGGGCTGTGGCTCGCCATGGACGGGATCGAGACCGGCGCGGCGGCGGTGTTCGCCTGGCTGTCGCGGATCGCCACCTTCTTCTTCCTCATCGGCTATACGGCGCTCGATTCCATCGGTGGCGTCGGCCTCGGCCGGACCATGCTCAACATGGAGGCCCTCAACGCCGCCGGGAAGCTCGATGCCCGACAGATGGAGGGCGCCGCGCTGCTGCTCGACACCAACTGGGTGGATCCGTGGATTGGCGGGGTCGGCTCGGTGGCGAGCCTGCTCGGCTCGTGGGCGGTGTTCGCCTCGGCCCTGTGCGCCGCCGTCGCCCTGCTGCTGGTCCGGCGGGCGCCGTGGCCGGCGCTGGTGCTGCTGGTGGGGTTCGGCTGGGAGATCCAGGTGAGCCACGCCAGCCCGCACGGCCCCCTCGGCTTCGCGCTGCTGGCGGTGGCCGCCACCTGGATCCGCCTCGCGGGAGCGTCGCGCGCGCCGGCCATCGCCCCGGCTGCCGTGGCGGCCTGAGGGTCAGTCGAGCCGTGCGAGAAGCCGCGCCAGCGCCTCTTCGGGGGTGGCGCGGTCCCAGCCCGCCATCTGGTGGCGGAAGAAGGTGTCCTGCCGCTTGGCGTAGCGGCGGGTATCCGCCTGCCCCTCGGCGATGGCGGCGTCGAGCGTGATCTCCCCGGCCAGGTGGCGGACGAGGGCGGGCGCGCCGTGCGCCTTCAGGACCGTACGGGAGGGGGCGAGCTGCCGGGCGGCCAGCGCCCGCACCTCGTCCAGCGCTCCGGCGGCGATCATGCCCTCGAAACGGGCATCGATGCGCGCGCGGAGCAGGTCGCGGTCCACCGCAAGCACCAGCCGCACGCAATCCGCCGCATCCAGCACCGGTCGCTGGGCGCCGCGCTGCCAGTCCGACAGGGAGCGGCCGGTGGCGGTGATCACCTCCAGCGCCCGCAGCACCCGCTGGCGATCATTCACCTTGAGGCGGGCGGCGGTCTCGCCATCGGCGGCGGCGAGGCGGGCGTGCAGCGCCGGGCTGTCGAGCGCCTCCGCCGCGCCCCGCACCGCCGCGCGCACCTCGTCCGGCACCGGCGGGATGTCGGCAAGCCCTTGGGTGAGCGCGCGGAAATAGAGCCCGGTCCCGCCCACGACGATGGGCAGCAGCCCGCGGGCGCGGGCCTCGGCGAGGGCGGCGGTGGCGTCGGCGAGCCAGCGGCCCACCGAATAATCAGTGTCGGCGTCCACGTGGCCGTACAAAGCGTGGGGCACCCGCGCGGTCTCCGCGACGGTCGGCCGCGCCGTGAGCACCCGCAGGTCGCCGTACACTTGCATGGAATCTGCATTGAGCACGACGCCTCCCGCCCGCTCCGCAAGGGCGAGCGCGAGGGCCGACTTGCCGCTGGCGGTGGGACCTGCGATGAGCACCGCCGGTGGCCCCCTTCTCTTTTCGAGTTCCGAGTTTTCCATGGCCTATGTCGCGACGCTGATCTCGAACCCATCTGCCCCGGCTTTGACCCGCGAGGCAATCCACGATGCCCGCGCCGTGCTCCCGCAGGCGCAGGATGCGGTGGTTCTCGCCCCGGACGTGGCCGTGGACATCCATTTCGCGCCGGATCTGGGCGCCGATGCCCGGGCGCTGGCCGATGCGGTGCGCGCCGCCCTCGGCGATGCCCCCATCGACGTGGTGGTGCAATTCGAGGCGGCCCGGCGCAAGCGCCTGTTCCTCGCCGACATGGATTCCACCATGATCGGCCAGGAATGCATCGACGAGCTCGCCGACCTGGTGGGCGTTAAGGCGCATGTGTCGGCCATCACGGAACGCGCCATGCGCGGCGAGATCGCCTTCGAGCCGGCGCTGCGCGAGCGGGTCGCCCTGCTGCGCGGCCTGCCGGCCGGCGTGGTGGCCGACGTGCTGCGCGATCGCATCACGCTCACCCCCGGCGGGCCGGAGCTGGTGGGCACCATGAAGGCGAACGGCGCCTATACCGCCCTGGTGTCCGGCGGCTTCACCCTGTTCACCGGCGCCATCGCGGCGCGCCTCGGCTTCGACGAGCACCGCGCCAACACGCTGCTGATCGACGAGGACCGCTTCGTGGGCGCGGTTCAGGAGCCCATCCTCGGCCGCGACGCCAAGCTCGCGGCCCTGGTGGAGCTGCGCGACACCATGCATCTCGCCCCGTCCGAGACCATGGCGGTGGGCGACGGGGCCAACGACCTCGCCATGCTGGCGGAAGCGGGGCTGGGCATCGCCTTCCGCGCCAAGCCGGCGGTGGCCGCGGCGGCCCATGCCCGCATCGACCATGGCGACCTCACGGCGCTGCTCTTCATGCAGGGCTACACGCAGGCCGAGTTCCACACGCTCTGACGCGCCCTCCGCCGGACGCCCGGGTTCCATTCCCTTTCCGCCATTCATGCCGGGTTCACGCGGGCCGCGTCATGGTCCGCGCGGTCACCTTGGAGGCGGATCCCGATCGATGCATCCGCCTCCAACTTTAAGAAAGAGAACGCGTCATCCGGCCGGCTTGCGATGCACGCTGGTCGGCGCGTGCTCCCAGGGGAGGCGGGAATGACGTTCGGGAATTGGGGGCGATCCGGGCTTGTCGGGGCGTTGGCGCTGCTCCTCGCCGGCGGAACGGCCGCGGCAAGGACGGCCGATGCGCGGAACCCGGCGGCGGCCCAGCCGGCACCCGCGGCCGCGCCCGCCCTCACCATCCCCGAGCTGCCGGACGCGGAGCTCAAGGTGTGGATGGCCAAGCTCAACGCCTATGTGAAGCTGCTCAACGCCACCCTGCGGGCGGAGGAATCCTGGAACCGCTACCTGAGCTGGGTCAGCCTGAAGACCGGGCCGACCGGCAAGGAGCGCATCATCTACGGGCTCTATTCGGTGTCGCCGTCGCAGGCGAAGACCGCCATCGACGCGGCCCGCGCCGCCGCCGCCGGCCCGCCGCCGATCCCGGCCCTCGACGCGGCAGCGCTGGCGCTCTCGGCCAGCTTCGAGGCGCTCGTTCCGATCCTGAACGAGGCCGAGGCCTATTACGATCGCAAGGACTACAAGTCCGACCAGATGGCCGGCGGCAAGGCCCTGCACGCCCGGCTGGAGCCGGCGGCGAAGGCCTTCATCATCGCCCGCCGGGACCTGGATCGCCTGACCGACCAGGTGAAAGACGGGATCGACGCCCAGGACCTCGCCCGCATCGAGCGGATCGAGGGCAAGTCCGACGGATGGCATGTGCGGCGCATCATGATGAGCGCGCGCAAGGCGGTGGACCTGATGCCACGCAGCGCGCGCGATCCCGGGGACCTCAACGCGTTCGACGTGGCGGTGGCCAACTATGCGGCGGTGGTGAAGGAGTTCGACACCTACATCCTGGCCAACCCGCCGACCGCGAGCGCCTTCTCGTCCCAGCCGCGCGACCTGCTGGGCAAGCTGCGCGACATCCAGGAGAAGTTCGAGGGCCGCAAGCGGCCTGACCCGTCCTTCTACCACATGGACGTGAACGGGGCGGTGAGCAGCTACAACATGATGATCAACTTCGCCGGCATGGTAAGGCTGCGCTGAAGCCGGCCCGCGGCGCCCTCGCAGGGAGCCGGGCGGTCGCGCTGCGACCGTCCGGACCGTCTCCCCCGGCGCCCGGTCAGTTGAGGGGCACGGCCACGTTGGTCTGGTTGCCGTCGCCGTCGGAGACGAGGAAGAGGGCGGAGCGCTTGCCGAGCTTGCGCAGGGCGTCGATCTGCTTCTCCACGTCGGCCGGCGTCACCACGGTCTCCTGGTTGACCAGCAGGATCACCAGCCCGGCCTTCAGCCCCCGGTCGGCGGCGGGGGATGAGCGGTCCACGTCGGTGATGACCACGCCGGTCACCTCGCTCTTGATGCGGAAGCGCTTGCGCAGCTCGTCGCTGATCGCCGCCATCTCGATGCCCAGGGCCTTCTTCGGCGCCGCCTTCTGAGCTTCCGGCGCCGACTTGGCGCCTTCCGGCTTGTCGTCGTCCGGCATGCGGGCGACCTTGATGCGCAGCGTCTCCTCCTTGCCCTTGCGGATCACCACCACGTCCACTTCGGAATCGGCCATGCTGTCGGCGACGGAGCGCAGCAGGTCGCGCACTTCCTTGATGTCGCGGCCGTTGAAACGCAGGATGACGTCGCCGCCCTTGATGCCGCCCTTGGCCGCCGGGCCCTCCTCCTTGACCACGCCCACCAGCGCGCCGCGCGGCTTGCCCAGGCCCAGGGCCTCGGCGATGTCCTCGGTGACCGGCTGGATGCTCACCCCGATCCAGCCGCGCCGCACCTCGCCGAACTTCTCCAGCTGGGCGATGACCGGCTGGGCGGTGGCGGCGGGAACGGCGAAGCCGATGCCGATGGAGCCGCCGGACGGGGAGATGATGGCGGTATTGATGCCGATCACGTCGCCATCCATGTTGAACAGCGGGCCACCCGAATTGCCGCGGTTGATGGCGGCGTCGGTCTGGATGAAGTTGTCGTAGGGGCCGGAATTGATGTCGCGGTTGCGGGCGGACACCACCCCCACCGTGAGCGTGCCGCCGAGGCCGAACGGGTTGCCGATGGCCATCACCCAGTCGCCGACCCGAAGCTTGTCGGAATCACCGAACTTCACGGCGGTGAGGGGCTTGTCCGGCTTCACCCGCAGCAGGGCGAGATCGGTCTTGGTGTCGCGCCCGATCAGCTCGGCCTTCAGCTTGGAGCCGTCGTTGAAGTTGGCGAAGATCTCGTCGGCGTCGGCGATCACGTGGTTGTTGGTGACGATGAGGCCCGAGGGGTCGATCACGAAGCCGGAGCCGAGGGAGGAGACGCGCCGCGCCCGCCGTTCCGCCTCGCCGCGGTCCTGATCGCCCTCGGGCCGGTTGTTCTTGAAGAAGTCCTCGAACAGGTCCTCGCCCGGCGAACCCGGAGGCAGGGGGCGGGGACGCTGCGGGAGGGGGCGACGTTCTGCGAGGTGGAGATGTTCACCACCGCGTCCATCACCCGCTCGGCCGCGTCCGCCACCGTGTCCGGGCCTTTGCCGGGCGCTGCGGCGAGGGGGGCCGGGGCGGCGAGGCCCAGGGCGGCGAGGGTCACGGCCGCGGCGAGGGCCAGCGCCGACAGGCGCAGCGCCCGGCCGAAGAACGGCTCGTCCGGGTGAGCCCGGCGGGGCAGGGGGCCGGTCGGAAGGCGGGGGACGGGCATGGCTCTCCTCGATACGGCGGGTACTGCGGATCTCGTGCCGAGGCTGCGACGGCGGCCCGGCTGGCGCAAGGGCAAATCGGCCGCACGCCGGGCGGTGCCCGTCCCGGGCCCCGCCGGACGGGGCAGAACGCCGCCCGCGCCGACATCAAAGTTCAGTGAGGCAAGGCGCGGCGAGGCCGACAGCGGCGCGCCTTGAGCGGGCGGAACGGCGAAGCAGCGGGCGGAACGGCGAAGCGATCCGGTTTCGAGGGGGCGGCCCGTCCGGCCGCGCCGTCCGCCTCAGAAGGCCCGGACGAAGAAGACCAACAGCACGCCCAGCGCGCCGACCGCGAGGCCGGCGAGCCGCATGGGGGTCTCGGGGGCGTGGAGCACCGCCCGCATGGCCCGGCGCCAGGCGCCGGGAAAGGCGGCGAGGCACAGGCCCTCGATGGCAAGCATCAGGCCGAGCGCGGCAAAAAGGTCTTTCATGCCGCGCTCGGCCCGCTTCTCAGTTCGCCGCCGCCGGCGCGGCAGCTGCGCCGGCCGGGGCAGCGGGAGGGGTCCCGCCGAGGGGATCGCGGAAGTAGCGGAAGAAGCTCGAATCCGGGCTCACCACCATGCGGGTGTCGCCGGGCTTCATGCTCGCTTCATAGGCCTGCATGGACCGGTAGAAGGTGAAGAAGTCCGGATCCCGCCCGAATGCATCGGCGAAGATGCGGTTGCGTTCCGCATCGCCCTCGCCGCGCAGCTGCTCGCCCTTGGAGTTGGCTTCCGCCACCACGATGGTGGCCTCGCGCTCGGCCCGGGCCCTGAGCCGCTGGGCGGCCTCGTTGCCCTGGGCGCGAATCTCGGCCGCCTCGCGCTGGCGCTCCGTCTGCATGCGCTGGAACACCGCCTGGCTGTTGGCCTCCGGCAAGTCGGCGCGGCGGATGCGCACATCCACCACGGTGATGCCGAAGTTGGCGGCCTCGCGGTTCACCTGCTCGCCGATCTGGCGCATCAGGTTCTCGCGGGCGTCGCGCACCACGCTGGTGAAGGAATTCTCGCCCAGCACCCGGCGGAGCGACGAGTTCAGCACCGTGGACAGGCGGTTGTTGGCGTTCTGCACCGTGCCGACCGACTGGTAGAAGCGCAGCGGATTGGAGATCCGGTAGCGGGCGAAGGCGTCCACCACCAGGCGCTTCTGGTCGGAGGCGATCACCTCCTGCGAGGCGTTCTCCAGGTCGAGGATGCGATTGTCGAGATAGACCACGCTGTCGATGAACGGCAGCTTCCAGTGCAGTCCGGGCGTGGTGACCGGGGCGAGCGGATCGCCGAGGCGCAGCACCAGGGCCTGCTGGGTCTGGTACACCACGAAGGCGGACGAATAGACCAGCAGAAGGGCGACGACGGCGAGGACGGCGAGGACACCGCCGAGAATGGGGTTTCTCATCGCGGAGCTCCCTGCTGGGTCTGGGCCGCCGGAGCCGGCGTGCGTCGCAACATGTCGGAAAGGGGCAGGACCGGCACCACACCCTGGCCGGCGCTTGCGCCAGCGCCGGCGCCGGCGCGGGTGGCGGACTGGTCCACCAGCACCTTGTCGAGGCCGCCGAGCACGCGTTCCATGGTTTCCAGATACATGCGCTCGCGCGTCACCACCTTGGCCTTCTGGTATTCGTCATAGATCTTCAGGAAGCGCGCCGCCTGGCCGCGGGCTTCCACCACGGTGCGCTCGCGATAGGCCTGGGCGGCGTTGTCGATGCGGGAGGCCTCGCCGCGCGCCTCGGGCAGCACCCGGTTGGCGTAGGTCTGGGCCTCGTTCTGGGAGCGCTCGGCGTCGGCGCGGGCGGCCTGCACGTCGCGGAAGGCGTCGATGACCTGGCTCGGCGGATCCACCTTCTGCATCTGCACCTGGGTGATCTCCACGCCGGCCTTGTAGCCGTTCAGCACCGACTGCATCAGGTCCTGCACGCCGGTCTCGATGCCCTGCCGGGCGCCGGTGAGGATGGGCTGGATGTTGGTGCGCCCGATCACCTCGCGCATGGCGCTCTCCGCCACCGCCTTGATGGTGCCCTCGGGGTTCTGCACGTTGAACAGGTAGTTCTCGGCGTTCGAGATGCGCCAGAAGACGGCGAAGTCCACGTCGACGATGTTCTCGTCGCCGGTGAGCATGAGGCTCTCCTCGGGCACGTCGCGCATCACCGAGGTGCCGCGCCGCGTGTCCTCGCCCACCCGCATGCCGATGTTGATGGTGTTGATCTCGGTGACCCGGGGCAGCAGCACCGACTGGATCGGGTAGGGCCAGTGATAGTTGAGGCCGGGGGTGGTGGTGCCGACGAAGCGGCCGAACTGGAGCACGACCCCCTGCTCGTTGGGCTGCACCCGGTACCAGCCGGACATGAGCCAGCCGAAGACCACCAGCGCGATGATGACCGCGATGCCCTTGGCCCCGAACGAGCCGGGCATGAGGTTGCGCAGCTGGTCCTGGCTGCGGCGGATCAGGTCCTCGATATCCGGCGGTGTCGGCCCCGACGAAGACGGCCCCGAACCCCAGGGGCTCCGCGGTCCGCTACCCCACGGGCCGCCACTCTGATTCTTCCACGACATCCGTCGTCTCCCGTCGGCGGTGCCGGACATCGGCACCCGCGTCACTGCGAACCCTCGCCGAACCCGCGCGGAAACGCCGCGAGGGTGCCGGTCCGAGCGGCGCGCGATCCGCGTCGCCAGGGGACGCCGGCGTCCCCCTGCGACCGGCTCGCGCTCTCCAGCGCATCGAGGCCGGCGGATGAGACTTTTCCATGGAAGCGCACCGCGCCCCAGCGAAAAGCGTCCGCCGCACCATTCGAGGATGGAGGGCGCGGGGATCCGGTCTGCCCGCGAACGGAGCCGACCGGCGCGCACTCTTGCGGACCCGTCCGGGAATGCCTGCCGGGAGCTGGATGTGGATCCAGCGCAGCAGGCCGCCCCCGCCGGGCTGGGCGGTTATAGGAAACCGCGCGCCGCCTTTCAACGCGGCGCGCGGCAAACCTCATCCGCAGATAGGGTCGAGCTGCGATTTACGCAACGGTAGGGCTGGCCACACTCATGCGCTCGCCCGTGCTCTGGGCGCGGGCCGCCGAGGCGGCGCCGCGATAGTGATCGAGCACGAACAAGCGGATTGCCGACGACAGGTTCCCCTGCGTGCGGGCGGAGTCGATGGTCGCCACGAGGTCGGAAAGAGTGAGCCGGCGGCCGCTGGCGATCTCCTTCAACGCCTCCCAGAAGGCGTCTTCGAGGCTTACGCTCGTCTTGTGGCCGGCGATGACAATGGATCTCTTAACCACGGGGCTTTTCATGTTCATCCCTCTCGGTCAGGGCGTGGCCTTCCAGGTGGCGTTTCTGCCTTTCGAGCTCGTCCGCCTGCCGCTCGCGCTCGGCCTTGGTCCGTCCGAATCGGACTCGGTTTTCCTCGGCCTTCACCTCTGCCGCCCGGCGGGCTTGCGCTTTGCGCGCCCGATGAAGATTGACCACGTCGCCCAACGCTTGCCTCACTTGCCGCCAGTTACCTCCGCCCCCGACAGCTTCGTGACTTCTTCTCGGCCGACGCAACGCGTCAGGCCAACTTTGCCTAATGAGGATTTTACCTCTTAAAGCCTCCAGAAGATATTGCGAAATGAGGGAGTGGTAACATCCGCCGGCTACCACTCTGGAATTATTTTAGTAAACGTCCGCGTCTCCCCGCGGGGGCGCCAGCTGTGCTATGAGCCCGCCCGCCGCGGCACGAGGATACGAAGGAAAGGTGAAGCCATGACCACCCGCACCGAGACCGACACGTTCGGCCCGATCGAGGTCGAAACCGACCGCTACTGGGGCGCGCAGGCGCAGCGCTCCCTCGGGAACTTCAAGATCGGCTGGGAGAAACAGCCGCTGCCGGTGGTGCGGGCTCTCGGCATCGTCAAGCGCGCCGCCGCCGAGGTGAACCGGGACCTCGGCCGGCTCGATCCCGCGCTGGCCGAGGCCATCGTCGCCGCTGCGCAGGAGGTGATCGACGGCAAGCTCGACGCCCACTTCCCCCTCGCCGTGTGGCAGACCGGCTCGGGCACCCAGTCCAACATGAATGCCAATGAAGTGATCTCGAACCGGGCCATCGAGATGCTCGGCGGGGTGATGGGCTCCAAGAAGCCGGTGCACCCCAACGATCACGTCAACATGAGCCAGTCGTCCAACGACACCTATCCTACGGCCATGCACATCGCCTGCGCCGAGGAGATCGTCCACCGTCTGCTGCCGGCGCTGAAGCACCTGCACGGCGCGCTCGCCGCCAAGTCCGCCGCGTGGAAGAACATCATCAAGATCGGCCGCACCCACACCCAGGATGCGACCCCGCTCACCCTGGGCCAGGAATTCTCCGGCTACGCCCAGCAGGTGGAGAATGGCATCAAGCGCATCGAGATGACGCTGCCGGCGCTGATGGAGCTCGCCCAGGGCGGGACCGCCGTGGGCACCGGCCTCAACGCGCCGGTGGGCTTCGCCGAGCAGGTGGCGGCCAAGATCGCCGACATCACCGGCCTCGCCTTCACCTCCGCCCCGAACAAGTTCGAGGCGCTCGCCGCCCATGACGCCATGGTGTTCTCGCATGGCGCCATCAACACGGTGGCGGTGTCCCTGTTCAAGATCGCCAACGACATTCGCCTGCTCGGCTCGGGCCCGCGCTCGGGCCTCGGCGAATTGTCCCTGCCGGAGAACGAGCCCGGCTCCTCCATCATGCCGGGCAAGGTGAACCCGACCCAGTGCGAGGCGCTCACCCAGGTCTGCGTGCAGATCTTCGGCAACAACGCCGCGCTCTCCTTCGCCGGCAGCCAGGGTCATTTCGAGCTCAACGTCTACAATCCGGTGATGGCCTACAACTTCCTCCAGTCGGTGCGGCTGATGGCGGATGCGGCGGTGAGCTTCACCGACAATTGCGTGGTGGGCATCGAGGCGCGCGAAGACAACATCAAGGCGGCGCTGGAGCGTTCGCTCATGCTGGTCACCGCCCTCGCTCCGAAGATCGGCTACGACAACGCCGCCAAGATCGCCAAGACCGCGCACAAGAACGGCACCACCCTGCGCGACGAGGCGGTGGGCGGCGGCTACGTGACCAACGAGGAGTTCGACGCCGTGGTCCGTCCCGAGAAGATGATCTCGCCGGGCTGAGGCCGCATCCAAACTCCTGTGGGTGGCAGATGGCGGCATCCCCCGGCGGGGATGCCGCCATCTGCGTTTCGCGCCATGATGGGCCGGCGGCGGCGACGCCGCCCGTGCCGAAGCCGCGCCGCAACGGCGCGCAGGGAGACCCGCCGTGGCCGACGTCCGGGAAATCGCCATCGACACCCTGCACCCGACCCAGCTCACCCTGGGCCTCGACGAGGTGGCGCGCCGGGCCAGGGTCATGGCCGGCCTCTCCAAGCCTGCGCTCCGCGCCGAGCTGGAGAGGAAGGCGGTGCCCTGCGTGCTCGGTCCGAAGAAGCGCCTCTACATGACCGACCATCACCATCTGTGCCGGGTGCTGCTGGAGATCTGCCACGACACGGTGCTGGTGAAGGTTCCGCAATACGACTGGTCCGACCTCGACCTGCCGGCGTTCTGGCACCGCATGGAGGCGCAGAGCCTGTGCTGGCCCATCGACGTGGAAGGCAACCGGCGCCCCTGCATCAAGATTCCCGGCCACATCAGCGAGCTCACCGACAATCCGTGGCGCACCCTCGCCCGCGGCGTCCGGGGCAAGGCCTATTCCAACGAGGACACGCCGTTCCAGGAATTCATGTGGGGCAACTACTACCGCTCCTTCATGACCACGCGGCTGCTCGAGACCGACATCGAGCTGGCCGAAAAGCTCGCCGTGAAGCTCTCCCGCCTCGACGAGGCGCAGGACCTGCCGGGCTATCTCGGACCGAAGTGAGGGCGAGCGGCGGGGGACCTTTCCGGAGCCGCGCCGTGTTATAAGCCCGCCGGGCGTCGACGGCCGCGGCCGGGTCCGCGCCGACGACGCAGACGACAGGGGAGGGGCCGCCATGATCACCGCACTCAAGTCCACCGCACTCCAGCATTTCGCCCGCATCCGGGCTCCGCTCTTCGTCGTGCTCGCCGGGCTGATGCTGGCCGGCTGCGGCATCAACGTGATTCCCACCGAGGAAGAGCGCGCCAAGGCCGCCTGGAGCGATGTGCTGAACCAGTATCAGCGCCGCTCCGACCTCATTCCCAACCTGGTGGAGACGGTGAAGGGCTACGCGGCCCAGGAGAAGGACGTGCTGACCTCGGTCATCGAGGCGCGGGCCAAGGCCACCTCCATCAGGGTGGACGCCTCCACCATCACCAATCCCGAGCAGTTCAAGCAGTTCCAGGACGCCCAGGCGGGCCTCTCCAGCGCTCTCGGGCGGCTGATCGCGGTGTCGGAAGCCTATCCGGACCTCAAGTCCAACGCCAACTTCCTCGCCCTCCAGTCGCAGATCGAGGGCACCGAGAACCGCATCGCGGTGGCGCGGCGCGACTACATCGAGGCGGTACGGGTCTACAACACCGAGCTGAAGACCTTCCCCGGCGCGCTGTGGGCGGCGACCCTCTATCGCGCCTACAAGCCCATGGAGACCTTCACCATCTCCGAGCAGCAGATGCAGGTGCCGAAGGTGAAGTTCAACTGAGCCGGGCGGGTCCGGCCGTGCGCCGTCCCGCCGTTTCCGGCCTCCGCGCGCTGGCCTTGCTGGCGGGGGTCCTCTTTGCCTGCGGCGCGGCACGGGCGGAGCTGACCTTTCCCGCCCTCACCGGCCGGGTGGTGGACGCGGCCCACGTGCTGCCGCCCGCCACCGTGGCCGCCCTCGACGCCAAGCTCGCGGCGCAGGAGGCGAAGGCCACCGACCAGGTGGTGGTGGCCACCGTTCCCTCGCTCCAGGGCACGTCGGTGGAGGACTACGCCAACCGCCTGTTCCGCTTTTGGCAGATCGGGCAGGCGAAGAAGAACAACGGCGTGCTGCTCCTGGTGGCGCCGGGCGAGCGCAAGGTGCGCATCGAGGTGGGCTACGGCCTCGAGGGCATCCTCACCGATGCGGTGTCCTCCACCATCATCCGCAACGCCGTGGTGCCCGCCTTCAAGGCCGGCGACATGGCCGGCGGCATCGTGAAGGGCACGGATGCCATCCTCGAAATCCTCAACCTCGACCCGGACGAGGCGCGGGCCCGCGCCAAGGCCCTCGAAAAGCCGGGCATGACCGAGGACGAGATCGACAACCTCATCTTCCTCGCCGTGATGCTCCTGTTCTGGGGCTTCATCATCTGGCGGGTGACGCGGGGCGGCGGAGGTCCGGGGGGCGGAGCGGTGACGCGGCGGCGCGGTCGCGCGGCGGCGGCGGGCGGCGCGGCCTCCAGCTGGGACTGGGGCGGCGGCTTCGGTGGCGGGTCCAGCGGCGGCGGAGGCGGCGGCGGCTGGTCCGGTGGCGGGGGATCTTCCGGCGGCGGCGGTGCTTCGGGAGACTGGTGAGGATCGGCGGCATGCTCTGGAGCGAAGGCTGGGGAGCCGGAGGGGAGATCAGGCAGAGGTGCGGATGGCTCGGCCGTTTCGCCGGCGCGCCGGCCGCTATTCTCCTCGCCGGCTTCGCCCTGGTTTTCCGCGCCGGTGCGGCGGCGGCCGAAGTCGTGGGTTCGGAGGTCGAAACGGTGGGCCTTGGCGCGGCGCTGGTCATGCTGCTCTTCCTCGCCATTGCCGCACTTGTGGTGATCTCATTCGTGGCGAAGCTGCTGCTGGCTTTCGGGCTGGTGCCGAAATCCCGCACCAGCCGACTGCGGAAGGTGATTGTCTTTCTGGCCCGCGCGACCGGGACGGTGCGAACCACGGCGGGCGGACGTACGGAAACCGGCAGGCCCACTCCGGTTGAACGCGGTGGAGGCTCGTCGGGGGGCGCGGGAGCATCGGGAGACTATTGATGACGAACGTGGCACCGGGTTCGCTGACCGAGGATGCGAGCCGCTTCGGCCTTCCTCCGACGGAGCTCCTGCGCATCGCCGATGCGGTGGCCGCCGCCGAGGCGAAGACCTCCGCCGAGATTCGCGTGGTGGTGGCGCGGGCGCCGCTGGTGCAGCATCCCTTCTTCTCCGTGCTGTGGGCGGCGCTTGCGGCGCTGGTGCTGCCCTGGGCCGTGCTCATCCTCAATCCCATGCCGGCGTCCACAGTGCTGTCGCTGCAGGCGGGCCTGTTCGTGGTGATCGCCGCCGTGCTGCTGCTGCCGGGCATCGCCTCGCGGGTGATCCCGCGGCTGGCGCAGAAGTCGGCGGCGCGCAGCGCGGCGCTGGAGATCTTCCTGGCCCACGGCATTCCGCAGACCCCGGGTCGCACCGGCATCCTCATCTTCGTGGCGGCGCGCGAGCGCCTGGTGGAGGTGGTCGCCGACGAGGGGGTGCACACGCCGCTCGGCCATGGCGCATGGCAGGACATCTGCGATGCGGTGGCCCAGCGGGCGGGGCAGGGCAGCCTGGCCGAAGGGCTGGTGGCGGGGGTGGAGAAGGCGGGCAAGCTCCTGTCCGGACCGCTGCCCCGCAAGCCGGGGGACCGCGACGAGCTGTCGAACCACGTGATCGTGCTCTGACCGGCTGCCCCGGAGGCGGGCGGCTGCGGGATGGCGGATGAACGGGAGTACGCCGCTCCCGCCGCGCCGCGCGCGGATCTAGACCAAGGGCCAATCGGAAAGCGCGAATCGGAGGGGCGCGGCGCCTTTCCATCGGCCGCGCCGCAGCATAGATTGCGCGCCCGAGCCTTCGGGGCTCGTCCAAGGCAAAGGGCTTCCTCCTATGACCAAACCCGCCGTTCGCGTCGCTGTCACGGGCGCCGCCGGTCAGATTTGCTATTCACTGCTTTTCCGCATCGCCAACGGCGATCTTTTCGGCAAGGACCAGCCGGTCATCCTGCAGCTGCTCGACCTGCCCCAGGCGCAGGGCGCGGTCAAAGGCGTGGTGATGGAGATCGAGGACTGCGCGTTCCCGAACTTTGCCGGCGTGGTCATCACCGACGATCCGAAGGTTGCGTTCAAGGACATCGACGCCGCCATCCTCGTGGGCGCCCGCCCGCGCTCGAAGGGCATGGAGCGCGCCGACCTGCTCTCCGCCAACGCCGAGATCTTCAAGGTCCAGGGCAAGGCCCTCAACGAGGTGGCCAAGCGCGACGTGAAGGTGCTGGTGGTCGGCAATCCGGCCAACACCAACGCCTACATCACCGCCAAGAGCGCCCCCGATCTGCCGGCCCGCAACATCACCGCCATGCTGCGGCTCGATCACAATCGCGCGCTGTCCCAGTTCGCCGCCAAGGCCGGCATCGCCAGCAAGGACATCGAGAAGGTGGCGGTGTGGGGCAACCACTCGCCCACCATGTACGCCGACTACCGCTTCGCCACGGCCAACGGCAAGGCGCTGCCCGGGCTCATCAATGACGAGACCTGGTATCGCGAGACGCTGCTGCCGACCGTCGGCAAGCGCGGCGCCGCCATCATCGAGGCGCGCGGCCTGTCGTCGGCGGCCTCGGCGGCCAATGCCGCCATCGACCACATGCACGACTGGATCCACGGCACCGCCGGCAAGTGGGTGTCCATGGGCGTCGCCTCGGACGGCTCCTACGGCGTGCCGGAAGGCATCGTCTTCGGCGTGCCGGCGATCTGCACCGCCGGCGAATACGAGGTCGTGAAGGGCCTGCCCATGGACGACTTCTCCCAGTCCATGCTGGACAAGACCCTGAAGGAACTGCTTGAGGAGCGCGACGGCGTCGCCGCCCTTCTGGGCTGAACGCTCCGGCCCCCCTCCGCCGCCGGCGGAAGGGGGCCGGCGGCCTGACGGCCCTTTGGAGGAGCCGATGATCCGTACCCTTGGCCTCGGCCTCCTGCTGCTGCTGGCGGTCCCCGCCGGGGTGCAGGCCGAGGCATCCGATGCTGCTGCGGTGGTATCAAGATGCCTCGAAAAGGCTGAAAACGAGCCGCTCGGGGCGCGGACCTGCATCGACACCTACGCAAATGCCTGCCTGGATGAGGGGCGGGACCCCAGCACGTCCGGCGAGGCCGGCTGCTACCGCCGGGAGGCCGAGGCGTGGGACGCCCGGCTCAACGCCGACTACAAGGCCCTCATGGCCCGCCTGCCGAAGGAGAAGGCGGCGAAGCTGAGGGAATCGGAGCGCGCCTGGATCGAGGCGCGCAAGACGACCTGCGGCTTCTATTCCGCCTTTCATGACGGCGGGAGCATGGCGCAGATCATGTCCGCCGCCTGCTACAACCGCCACACCGCGGAAAGAGCCTTGTTCCTCAAGGGGTTCATGGACAACGCGGCGGATGCGGGCCAATAGGCCGGCGATGCGCCGGGGCGGGCGGCAATCCTTAATTTTCAGCCCCCGGACAGCATCGCAGGCTTGACGCAGAGCGACTCTGCGGCTAGAAGCGGCCCACTTTCGCGGCAGGCGGTCGGCGTCTGAGCGATCGGCTCATAGTTTCCAGGTGCTGAATCAGCAGCGGAACGAGCCCGATCCGAGAGCCGAAACGCTGCCAGGAACAGCACTGCGATAACTTCAGGTGCATGATCGCGGCGCCCTCCCGAACCGGGACCGGAGCGTCGTGATCCTCTGTCGCGAGAAAGGCGTGTTCGCCCCCTTGCGGGTGGCGAACGGCGCCTTTTGCGCTCGTTGGTGCAGGGGGCGATTCGTCGCCCCGTGGAATTTCCGACCCTTCGGGGTCAGTCGTGGCGGTCCCGAAAAGGATCGTCGAATGAAGAATGCGGGTAATCCGCAGATCAGGACGAGGCGAAGGCGTACATGCCGACGATCAACCAGCTGATCCGTAAGCCGCGGGAAGCGCAGAAGGCGCGGGACAAGGCGCCGGCGCTCCAGTCGAGCCCCCAGAAGCGCGGCGTCTGCACGCGCGTTTACACGACGACCCCGAAGAAGCCGAACTCGGCTCTGCGCAAGGTCGCCAAGGTGCGGCTCACCAACAGCTACGAAGTGATCGGCTACATCCCCGGTGAAGGCCACAACCTTCAGGAGCACTCCGTGGTGATGATCCGCGGCGGCCGCGTGAAGGATCTTCCCGGCGTGCGCTACCACATCCTGCGCGGCGTGCTCGACACCCAGGGCGTCAAGAACCGCAAGCAGCGCCGTTCGAAGTACGGCGCGAAGCGGCCGAAGTGAGGATCTGAACGATGTCCCGTCGTCACAAGGCCGAGCGCCGCGAAGTCATCCCGGACGCCAAGTACGGTTCGACCACCCTGTCGCGCTTCATGAATTCCGTCATGCGCGACGGCAAGAAGTCGGTTGCCGAGAACATCGTGTACGGCGCTCTCGACGTGGTCGAGGGCAAGGCCAAGCACGATCCGGTGGAGGTGTTCATCCAGGCGCTGGAGAACGTGGCCCCGGCGGTGGAAGTCCGCTCCCGCCGCGTCGGCGGCGCCACCTACCAGGTGCCCGTCGAGGTGCGTAACGAGCGCCGTCAGACGCTGGCCATCCGCTGGCTCATCGCCTCGGCCCGCGCCCGCAACGAGAAGACCATGGTGGAGCGTCTCTCCGCCGAGCTGCTGGACGCCGCGAACAACCGTGGCGCCGCCGTCAAGAAACGCGAAGATACGCACCGTATGGCGGAAGCCAACCGTGCCTTCTCGCATTACCGCTGGTGATCGGAGAGGACGACTTCCATGCCCCGTACTCACGCGATCGAGGACTACCGCAACTTCGGCATCATGGCGCACATCGATGCCGGCAAGACCACGACCACGGAGCGGATCCTCTATTACACCGGCAAGAGCCACAAGATCGGTGAAGTCCATGATGGCGCCGCCACCATGGATTGGATGACCCAGGAGCAGGAACGCGGCATCACCATCACGTCGGCCGCGACGACTGCCATCTGGCTGGGCAAGCGCCTGAACATCATCGACACCCCCGGGCATGTGGACTTCACCATCGAGGTGGAGCGCTCGCTCCGCGTGCTCGACGGCGCCGTGTGCGTGCTGGACGGCAACCAGGGCGTCGAGCCGCAGACCGAGACGGTGTGGCGCCAGGCGGACAAGTACAACGTGCCGCGCATCGTGTTCGTCAACAAGATGGACAAGATCGGCGCCGACTTCTACCGCTGCGTCGAGATGATCATCGACCGCGTGGCCGGCAACCCCGTGTGCTGCCAGCTGCCGATCGGCTCGGAGAACAACTTCAAGGGCATCATCGACCTCGTCCGCATGAAGGCGGTGGTGTGGGAAGATGAAGCCCTCGGCGCGAAGTATCACGACGAAGAGATTCCGGCCGACCTCGCCGACAAGGCCGCCGAGTATCGCAACAAGCTGGTGGAAGCCGCCGTCGAGCTCGACGACGACGCCATGGCCGCGTATCTCGACGGCACCGAGCCGGACGAGGCGACCCTCAAGTCGCTGATCCGCAAGGCGGTGATCGGGCGCAAGTTCAACCCCGTGTTCTGCGGCTCGGCCTTCAAGAACAAGGGCGTGCAGCCCCTGCTCGACGCGGTGGTGGACTATCTGCCGTCGCCCATCGATCGCGGCGCCATCAAGGGCATCGACTTCAAGACCGAGGAAGACACCGTCCGCATGCCTTCGGACGAGGAGCCCACCTCGGTGCTCGCGTTCAAGATCATGGACGACCCCTTCGTCGGGACCATCACCTTCTGCCGGGTCTATGCCGGCAAGATGGAAACCGGCATGGCGCTGCTCAACTCCACCCGTGACAAGCGCGAGCGCGTCGGGCGGATGCTGCTGATGCACGCCAACAACCGGGAAGACATCAAGGAAGCCTATGCGGGCGACATCGTCGCCCTCGCCGGCCTCAAGGATGTGCGCACCGGCGATACCCTCTGCGATCCGGCCAAGGCCGTGATCCTGGAGAAGATGGAATTCCCGGAGCCGGTCATCGAGATCGCCATCGAGCCGAAGTCCAAGGCCGACCAGGAGAAGCTGGGCATCGCCCTCTCCAAGCTCGCCGCCGAGGATCCGTCCTTCCGCGTGTCCACCGACTTCGAGAGCGGCCAGACCATCCTCAAGGGGATGGGCGAGCTTCATCTCGACATCAAGGTCGACATCCTGAAGCGGACCTACAAGGTGGACGCCAACATCGGCGCTCCCCAGGTGGCCTATCGTGAGACCCTCACGAAGAAGACCGAGGTGGACTACACCCACAAGAAGCAGACCGGTGGTACCGGCCAGTTCGCGCGGGTGAAGTTCACGGTGGAGCCGAACGAGGCCGGCAAGGGCTTCGTCTTCGAGAGCGCCATCGTCGGCGGCGCGGTGCCGAAGGAGTACATCCCGGGCGTCCAGAAGGGCCTCGAGAGCGTGCTTGGCGCCGGTGTGCTGGCGGGCTTCCCGGTGGTGGACGTGAAGGTGACGCTCACCGACGGCGCCTTCCACGAAGTGGACTCCTCGGCGCTGGCGTTCGAGATCGCGTCCCGCGCGGCCTTCCGCGAGGCCCTGCAGAAGGGCACCTCGGTGCTGCTCGAGCCGATCATGAAGGTCGAGGTGGTGACGCCGGAGGACTATACCGGCTCCGTCATCGGCGACCTGAACTCCCGTCGTGGCCAGATCCAGGGCCAGGACATGCGTGGCAATGCGAACGTCATCAACGCGATGGTGCCGCTGGCCAACATGTTCGGCTACGTGAACACCCTGCGTTCCTTCAGCCAGGGACGCGCCACCTTCACCATGCAGTTCGACCACTACGAACAGGTGCCGTCGAACGTCGCCCAGGAGGTCCAGGCCAAGTACGCGTAACGCTTCAGCGTCACCCGCGTCGGCCTGAGCCTTCACCCGATTTTCACCCTTCAGGTTCTGCCAGAGAGACCCAACGGAGAGTCCCATGGCCAAAGAGAAGTTCAACCGCTCGAAGCCGCACTGCAACATCGGCACGATCGGTCACGTTGATCACGGCAAGACGTCGCTGACGGCGGCGATCACGAAGATCCTCGCGGAGACGGGCGGGGCGACGTTCACGGCGTACGACCAGATCGACAAGGCGCCGGAAGAGAAGGCGCGGGGCATCACGATCTCGACCGCGCACGTGGAATACGAGACGGCGAACCGTCACTACGCGCACGTGGACTGCCCCGGGCACGCGGATTATGTGAAGAACATGATCACCGGCGCGGCGCAGATGGACGGCGCGATCCTGGTGGTTTCGGCGGCCGACGGCCCCATGCCGCAGACCCGGGAGCACATCCTTCTGGCCCGCCAGGTGGGCGTGCCGGCGCTGGTGGTGTTCCTCAACAAGTGCGACATGGTCGACGACGAGGAGCTTCTCGAGCTGGTCGAGCTGGAAGTGCGCGAGCTTCTGTCCAAGTACGACTTCCCCGGGGACGACATCCCGATCATCCGCGGCTCGGCGCTGGTGGCGCTTGAGAACGGCGATCCGAAGCTGGGCAAGGAAGCGGTTCTGAAGCTGATGGAGGCGGTCGACGCCTACATCCCGCAGCCCGAGCGTCCGGTGGACCTGCCGTTCCTGATGCCGATCGAGGACGTGTTCTCGATCTCGGGGCGCGGCACGGTGGTGACGGGCCGCGTGGAGCGCGGGATCATCAAGGTGGGCGAGGAAGTCGAGATCGTGGGCATCCGCCCGACGCAGAAGACCACGGTCACCGGCGTCGAGATGTTCCGCAAGCTTCTGGACCAGGGCCAGGCCGGCGACAACGTGGGCATCCTGGTTCGCGGCACCAAGCGCGAGGACGTGGAGCGCGGCCAGGTGGTGTGCAAGCCGGGTACGGTGAAGCCGCACACCAAGTTCAAGGCCGAGGCCTACATCCTGACCAAGGAAGAGGGCGGGCGCCACACCCCGTTCTTCACCAACTACCGGCCGCAGTTCTACTTCCGCACGACGGACGTGACCGGCGTGTGCACGCTGCCCGAAGGCACCGAGATGGTGATGCCGGGGGACAACGTGTCCATGGACGTGGCGCTGATCGTGCCGATCGCCATGGAAGAGAAGCTGCGCTTCGCCATCCGCGAGGGTGGCCGCACGGTTGGCGCCGGCGTCGTCGCCGCCATCATCGAGTGATCTGACAAAAGAAGAAACGGGGACGCGCTGCGTCCGGCGCGCGTCCCTCATTCCCGGAGCCTTTGAGCCATGAACGGCCAGAACATTCGAATTCGCCTTAAGGCGTTCGATCACCGCATCCTCGATGCGTCGACCCGCGAGATCGTCGCCACGGCCAAGCGCACGGGTGCGCAGGTGCGCGGCCCGATTCCGCTGCCGACGCGGATCGAGAAGTTCACCGTCAATCGCTCTCCGCACATCGACAAGAAGTCGCGCGAGCAGTTCGAGATGCGCACGCACAAGCGGTTGCTCGATATCGTCGACCCGACTCCCCAGACCGTGGACGCGCTGATGAAGCTCGACCTCGCCGCTGGCGTCGACGTCGAAATCAAGCTCTGACGTGGTGCGAGGAGACACGACCATGCGGTCAGGCGTCATCGCCCAGAAGGTCGGCATGACCCGCATCTTCACTGATGCTGGCGAACACGTGCCGGTCACTGTGCTGAAGGTTGAGAGCTGCCAGGTGGTTGCCCACCGCACGCTCGACAATAACGGTTATGTCGCGGTCCAGCTTGGTGCTGGCCGCCGCAAGCCCAAGAACGTGACCCGCGCCGAGCGCGGCCATTTCGCGGTGGCTCAGGTCGAGCCCAAGCGCAAGCTGGCCGAGTTCCGCGTGCCGGAAGAGGCGCTGATCCCGGTCGGCGCCGAGATCACGGCTGACCACTTCGTCGTGGGCCAGTACGTGGACGTCACCGGCACCACCATCGGCAAGGGTTTCGCCGGCGGCATGAAGCGCCACAATTTCGGTGGTCTTCGCGCAACGCACGGCGTGTCCATCTCGCATCGTTCGATTGGTTCGACCGGCGGCCGTCAGGACCCCGGCAAGACCTTCAAGAACAAGAAGATGCCGGGCCACATGGGCGACGTCACCGTCACCACCCAGAACCTCAAGGTCGTGATGACCGACGTCGAGCGCGGCCTCATCGCCGTCGAAGGCGCGGTTCCCGGCCATGCGGGCGGCTGGATCACCGTGCGTGACGCGGTGAAGAAGAAGCTGCCCGCCGAGGCCCCCAAGCCCGGCGCGTTCAAGCTCACCAACGGTTCGGAAGCTCCCGCCGCCGAAGCCGCCAACGAGGAGGGCGTGTGATGGAAATCACCGTCAAGACGCTCGACGGCTCCGACGCCGGTTCCGTGACGCTGTCGGACGAGATCTTCGGTCTCGAGCCGCGCGCGGACATCCTGCACCGGTGCGTGACCTGGCAGCTGTCGCGCCGCCAGGCCGGCACGCACCGCACCAAGGGCCGTTCGGAGATCAACCGCACGTCCAAGAAGATGTACAAGCAGAAGGGCACCGGCAACGCCCGCCACGGCGCGGCGTCCGCGCCGCAGTTCCGCGGCGGCGGCAGAGCCTTCGGCCCGGTGGTGCGTTCCCACGCCATCGAGCTGCCGAAGAAGGTGCGCGCGCTGGCCCTGAAGCATGCCCTGTCTTCCAAGGTGAAGGCCGAGCAGATCGTGGTGCTCGACAAGGTGTCGCTCGCCGATCCCAAGACCAAGGGCCTGAAGGAGCGCTTCGCGCAGCTCGGATGGGCGTCGGTGCTCATCGTGGACGGGTCCGAAGTGGAGCAGAACGTGGCCCTCGCGGCGCGCAACCTGCCCTACGTGGACGTGCTCCCGATCCAGGGCATCAACGTCTACGACATCCTGCGCCGCGATACGCTGGTCCTCACCAAGGCCGCCGTGGATGCGCTGGAGGCGCGCTTCAAATGAGCCCTGCGCGTAACATCGAGCCGCGTCATTACGACGTGATCCGCTCCCCCGTCATCACCGAGAAGGCGACGACGGCGAGCGAGCAGAACAAGGTTGTCTTCAACGTCGCCAAGACTGCCACCAAGCCCGCCATCAAGGAGGCCGTGGAGAAGCTGTTCGACGTGAAGGTGAAGAGCGTGAATACGCTGGTCCGCAAGGGCAAGGTGAAGATCTTCAAGGGCCGGAAGGGCGTCCAGAGCGACGTCAAGAAGGCCGTTGTGACCCTCGAAGAGGGCCAGAAGATCGACATCACCACGGGCCTCTGAGAGCCGAGGGGAACGGGACAAGACCATGGCGCTGAAGCATTTCAAGCCGGTCACGCCGAGCCTTCGCCAGCTCGTGATCGTGGACCGCTCCGGCCTCTACAAGGGCAAGCCGGTCAAGACGCTCACCGAGGGCAAGACCTCCTCGGGCGGGCGCAACAACAACGGTCGCATCACGGTCCGCTTCCGTGGCGGCGGTCACAAGCAGACCTACCGTCTGGTGGACTTCAAGCGCACCAAGCGCGGCGTGCCGGGCGCGGTGGAGCGGATCGAGTATGATCCGAACCGCTCCGCCTTCATCGCCCTCATCAAGTATGAGGACGGCGATCTCGCCTACATCCTCGCCCCGCAGCGCCTCGCCGTCGGCGACCAGGTGATCGCGGGCGATCAGGTGGACGTGAAGCCGGGCAATGCCGGCCCGCTCTCCTCGCTTCCGGTGGGCACCATCGTCCACAACGTGGAGCTGAAGGTGGGCAAGGGCGGCCAGATCGCCCGCTCCGCCGGCACCTACGCGCAGATCGTCGGCCGCGACCAGGGCTACGTGATCGTGCGTCTCAACTCCGGTGAGCAGCGCCTCGTTCTCGGCGCCTGCTACGCCACGGTGGGCGCGGTGTCGAACCCCGACCACATGAACATCTCGCTCGGCAAGGCCGGGCGCAACCGGTGGCTCGGCCGCAAGCCGCACAATCGCGGCGTGACCATGAACCCGGTGGACCATCCGCATGGTGGCGGCGAAGGCCGCACGTCCGGTGGCCGCAACCCGGTCACCCCCTGGGGCTTCCCCACCAAGGGCAAGAAGACCCGCAACAACAAGGCGACGGACAAGTTCATCGTGTCCAGCCGTCACAAGCGGAAGAAGTGAGGGCCTGAAACATGACACGGTCGGTTTGGAAGGGCCCGTTCGTCGACGGCTACCTGCTGAAGAAGGCGGAAGCCGCTTCGGGCACGGGTCGCAGGGACGTCATCAAGATCTGGAGCCGGCGCTCCACGATCCTGCCCCAATTCGTGGGCTTAACCTTCGGCGTCTACAACGGTCACAAGCATGTGCCCGTGAACGTCTCCGAGGAAATGATCGGCCACAAGTTCGGCGAGTTCGCGCCGACCCGTACCTATTACGGGCACGCGGCCGACAAGAAGTCGAAGCGGCGGTGATCGGTCATGGGTAAGCAGGCAAAGCCCCGCGCGCTCGCGGACAACGAAGCCAAGGCGGTGTTGCGCAATCTCCGCATCTCGCCGCAGAAGCTCAACCTGGTCGCGGGCCTCATCCGCGGCAAGAAGGTGGCGACGGCGCTCGCCGATCTCGAGTTCTCCCACAAGCGGATCGCCCGCGACGTGCGGAAGTGCCTCGAGAGCGCGATCGCCAACGCCGAGAACAATCATGAGCTCGATGTGGACGACCTCGTCGTCGCCGAGGCTCATGTGGGCAAGGGTCTGGTGATGAAGCGGTTCTCGCCGCGGGCGCGCGGTCGCGCCTCGCGCATCGAGAAGCCCTTCTCCCACATCACCATCGTGGTGCGGGAAGTCGAGGAGCGGGCCTGATGGGTCAAAAGGTCAATCCAATCGGGCTCCGGCTCGGCATCAACCGCACGTGGGATTCGCGCTGGTTCGCCAACAAGGGCGAGTACGGCCGGCTCCTGCATGAGGACATCAAGATCCGCGAGATGCTGTTCAAGCAGCTCAAGCAGGCCGCGGTGTCCAAGGTGGTGATCGAGCGTCCGCACAAGAAGTGCCGCGTGACCATCTACTCCGGTCGTCCCGGTGTGGTCATCGGCAAGAAGGGCGCGGACATCGACAAGCTGCGCAAGAAGGTCTCCGAGATGACCAGCTCGGAAGTCTTCATCAATATCGTCGAGATCCGTAAGCCCGAGATCGACGCCCGTCTCGTCGCCGAATCCATCGCCCAGCAGCTCGAGCGCCGCGTGGCGTTCCGCCGGGCCATGAAGCGCGCGGTGCAGTCGGCCATGCGTCTCGGTGCCGAAGGCATCCGCATCAACTGCTCGGGCCGCCTCGGCGGCGCTGAGATCGCGCGCCTGGAATGGTACCGCGAAGGCCGCGTGCCGCTGCACACCCTGCGTGCGGACGTGGACTACGGCACCGCCACCGCCTTCACCACCTACGGCACGTGTGGTGTGAAGGTGTGGGTGTTCAAGGGCGAGATCCTCGAGCACGATCCCATGGCGCAGGACAAGCGCCAGGCCGAGCAGGAAGCCGGTCCTTCCTCGCGTCCCCAGCGGCGTGAGCGTGGCGACCGCGAGCGTGGCGACCGCGGTGACCGCGATCGCGGCTCCCGCGCGTGACGGCTGGCGAGAGAGAAGGCGATTAAGCCATGCTGCAACCCAAGCGCACCAAGTTCCGCAAGCAGTTCAAGGGACGCATCCACGGCGTCGCCAAGGGCGGTACGGAGCTGAATTTCGGCGAGTTCGGCCTGAAGGCCGTCGAGCCGGAGCGTGTCACCGCCCGCCAGATCGAGGCGGCCCGTCGCGCGCTCACCCGTCACATGAAGCGCGCGGGTCGCGTGTGGATCCGCGTGTTCCCGGACGTGCCGGTGTCGGCCAAGCCGACCGAAGTGCGTATGGGCAAGGGCAAGGGCGCTCCGGAATACTGGGCCGCCCGGGTCAAGCCCGGCCGCATCATGTTCGAGATCGACGGGGTCAGCGTCGAGACCGCCCGCGAGGCCCTGACCCTCGCGGCGGCGAAGCTGCCCATCAAGACGCGCTTCATCCAGCGCATCGCCGAGTGAGGAGAGGCTCATGAAAGCCGAGGACGTTCGGGCCCTCAGCCCCGATCAGCTCGCCGATGAGCTGCTGAAGCTGAAGAAGGAACAGTTCAACCTGCGCTTCCAGAAGGCGACGGGTCAGCTGGAGAACACTGCGCGGTCCAAGCAGATCCGCCGCGACATCGCGCGGATCAAGACCGTGCAGACCCTAAAGCGCGTCGGCTCGCCGGCGCAGAAGGCGAAGTGAGGAAGCGATGCCGAAGCGCGTGCTCCAGGGCGTCGTGGTGAGCGACAAGACCGACAAGACCGTGGTGGTCCGGGTGGAGCGTCGCTTCACCCATCCGCTGCTGAAGAAGACCGTGCGCCGGTCCAAGAAGTATCACGCCCACGACGAGGCCAATGCCTGGTCGGTGGGGGATACGGTGTGGATCGAGGAGCACCGGCCGATTTCCAAGCTCAAGAACTGGATCGTGATCCAGGGCGAGAAGCGCGCGGAAGTCTGATATGAGGTTTTCCCGCCCGGATGGATCGTCTGGGCGGGGGAAGGCTCCGGTGCCGGGTCCGTCGGCTCTCTAGGGATGCCGAGTGGAGACCGCATCGCGGCAACGCCGTGTTCCGATGAGCGGGCACGGTAAACAAGGGTTCAAGGCAATGCCGGCGCGCCGGCGGCGCCGGATGACGAGAACAGGTGCGTCATGATCCAGATGCAGACCAATCTCGACGTGGCGGACAATTCCGGTGCGCGTCGTGTCATGTGCATCAAGGTGCTTGGCGGCTCCAAGCGGAAGTACGCCCACGTGGGCGACATCATCGTGGTGTCGGTCAAGGAGGCTATTCCGCGCGGCCGCGTGAAGAAGGGCGACGTGATGAAGGCCGTGGTGGTTCGCACCGCCAAGGACATCCGTCGCGTGGACGGCTCGGTGATCCGGTTCGACAAGAACGCCGCCGTGCTGATCAACAACAACAAGGAGCCGGTGGGCACCCGCATCTTCGGACCGGTTCCGCGCGAGCTGCGCGCCAAGAACCACATGAAGATCATCTCGCTGGCGCCGGAGGTGCTGTGATGGCCGCCAAGATCAAGAAGGGCGACAAGGTCGTCGTCCTCACCGGCCGCGACAAGGGTCGCACCGGCGAGGTTATCCAGGTGCTGCCGAAGGAGGAGCGTGCGCTCGTCCGCGGCGTCAATATCGTGAAGCGTCACCAGCGCCAGTCGGCGAACCAGGAGGGCGGGATCATCTCCAAGGAGGCTCCCATCCAGCTGTCGAACGTCGCCGTTGCCGATCCGAAGGACGGCAAGCCGACCCGCGTCGGCTTCCAGGTGCTGGAAGACGGGACCAAGGTCCGCGTGGCCAAGCGTTCCGGGGAGAGGATCGATGGCTGAGGCGACGTACACCCCGAAGCTGCGCACCTTCTACGACGAGGTGGTGCGGGCGAAGATGATCGAGCAGTTCGGCTACAAGAACCCCATGGAAGTGCCGACGATCGACAAGATCGTCATCAACATGGGCGTCGGCGAGGCCACTGCCGATACCAAGAAGGCGACGACCGCCGCCGCCGACCTGGCGCAGATCGCCGGCCAGAAGCCGGTGCTCACCCGGGCCCGCAAGGCGATCTCGAACTTCAAGCTGCGCGAGAACCAGCCGGTCGGCGCGAAGGTCACCCTTCGCAAGGTGCGCATGTACGAGTTCCTTGACCGGCTCGTCACCATGGCGCTGCCCCGCGTGCGGGACTTCCGCGGCCTGAACCCGAAGAGCTTCGATGGCCGCGGCAACTATGCCATGGGCATCAAGGAGCACATCGTGTTCCCCGAGATCAACTACGACCGCGTCGAGCAGATCTGGGGCATGGACATCATCGTGTGCACCACGGCGAAGACGGACGAGGAAGCCCGCGCGCTTCTGAAGGCCTTCAACTTCCCCTTCCGCCAGTGAGCGGCTATGAGGGGCGCTTCGCGAAAGCGGCGCCCGTCCTGCCCGGGCCCCGCCCGGGCGGCTTGAATGGACCAGTGACCGAGTGATTTTCCGGCCGTGAGGGGCGTCAGCTGCCTCAGACGCGGAGAACAGGAGCAAGAGATGGCGAAGAAGAGCGCGATCGAGACGAACGAGCGCCGCCGCAAGCTGGCCGCGGGCCAGGCGGCGAAGCGCACGCGTCTGAAGGCGATCGTGAATGACAAGACCCTGCCCATCGAGGAGCGCTTCCAGGCGACCCTCAAGCTGGCGCAGATGCCGCGCAATGGCGCGAAGATCCGCATCCGCAATCGCTGCGAGGTCACCGGCCGGCCGCGCGCGTTCTACCGCAAGCTCAAGATGAGCCGTATCGCGCTGCGCGAGCTGGGCAACCAGGGGCTGGTGCCCGGCCTCGTGAAGTCGAGCTGGTGAGGAGATAACGATGGCTGTCACTGATCCCATCGGCGATCTGATCACCCGCATCCGCAACGCCCAGATGCGCCGCAAGCAGAAGACCTCGACCCCGGGCTCCCGCCTGCGGGCGAGCGTTCTCGACGTGCTGCGCGACGAGGGCTTCATCCGCGGCTACACCGCGACCGACCACGGCAATGGCCGGACCGAGTTCGAGATCGAGCTCAAGTATTTCGACGGCACCCCGGTGATCCGCGAGATCGCCCGTGTCTCGAAGCCCGGCCGCCGCGTCTATGCGTCGGTGAAGAACCTGCCCCGCGTCGCCAACGGTCTCGGCATCGCGGTCGTCTCCACACCCCAGGGCGTGATGGCGGATCACGTCGCCCGCGACAAGAATGTCGGCGGCGAAGTGCTCTGCACCGTGTTCTAAGGCGAGCGAGGATAACATGTCGAAGATCGGCAAGCTCCCCGTCGCCATTCCGGCCGGCGTCACTGCCAGCCTGGACGGTCAGACGGTCAAGGTGAAGGGCCCCAAGGGCGCCCTCGAAGTGACCCTGGTGGAAGAGATCGGGGCCAAGGTCGAAGGATCCGAGATCCTGGTATCCATGAAGGGCGAGACCACCCGCCACAAGGCCATGTGGGGCATGTCCCGCACGCTGGTGGCGAACCTCGTGGAAGGCGTGACCAAGGGCTTCGAGAAGAAGCTGGAGATCACGGGCGTCGGCTACAAGGCGGCGGTGCAGGGCAAGAACCTGAACCTCGCCCTCGGCTACAGCCACGACGTGATCTATCCGATCCCGGAAGGGATCTCGATCGTCACGCCGAAGCCCACCGAGGTGGTCATCACCGGCATCGACCGCCAGAAGGTCGGTCAGGTGGCGGCGGAGATCCGCGAGTTCCGTGGCCCCGAGCCCTACAAGGGCAAGGGCGTCAAGTACGCCGGTGAATTCATCTTCCGCAAGGAAGGCAAGAAGAAGTGACGGAGGCGAACCATGGCTAAGGATTTGGAGGCGCTGGCGCGCCGCAAGGCCAAGGTGCGCCGTGCGATTCGCGTTGCTGCGAACGGACGTCCGCGCCTGTCGGTGCACCGGACCTCGCAGCACATCTATGCGCAGGTCATCGACGACGCGAAGGGCGAGACTCTCGCCGCCGCGTCGAGCCTTGAGAAGGACCTGCGTTCTGCGCTCAAGACCGGCGCGGACACCGATGCGGCCAAGACCATTGGCAAGCTGGTGGCCGAGCGGGCTCTGGCGAAGGGCGTGACCGCGGTCGTGTTCGACCGCGGCGCATACATCTTTCATGGGCGCGTCAAGGCGCTCGCTGAGGGCGCCCGCGAAGGCGGCCTTCAGTTCTGACGCCGAAGGACGAGCGAAAAATGGCCCGTGAACGGGAACAGCGCCACGAGCGCGAGGACCGCGACAACACGTTCGTGGACAAGCTGGTCCACATCAACCGCGTCGCGAAGGTGGTGAAGGGCGGCCGGCGCTTCGGTTTCGCCGCCCTGGTGGTGGTGGGTGACCAGAAGGGCCGCGTCGGCTTCGGCCACGGCAAGGCCCGCGAGGTGCCGGAGGCCATCCGCAAGGCCACGGAGAGCGCCAAGCGCGCGCTCATCCGCGTGCCGCTGCGCGAAGGCCGCACCCTGCATCACGACGTGCATGGTCACCACGGCGCCGGCAAGGTGATCCTGCGCGCGGCTCCGGCCGGTACCGGCATCATCGCCGGCGGCCCGATGCGCGCGGTGTTCGAGACCCTCGGCATGCACGACGTGGTGGCGAAGTCCTTCGGGTCTTCCAACCCCTACAACATGGTGCGCGCCACGTTCGACGCCCTCAAGAACCAGGACTCACCGCGCTCGGTCGCGGCGCGTCGCGGCATCAAGGTGTCGCAGCTCCAGTCCCGCCGCCGCGTCGAAGACGCGGAAGCGACCGACTGAGCGGCGCGAACCACATCGATAGGAGCGCTCCATGAGCGACAAGACCATCACCGTGGAGCAGATCGGCTCGCCGATCCGCCGCCCGTTCGACCAGGAGGCCACCCTCGTCGGCCTCGGGCTGAACAAGCAGCGCCGCCGTTCCACCCTCAAGGACACCCCGGCCGTGCGCGGCATGATCGCCAAGGTCGCCCATCTCGTCCGTGTGGTCGAGTGAGGAGCGGGACATGAAGCTCGACGAAATCAGGGACAATCCCGGCGCCCGCAAGAAGCGGATGCGCGTCGGCCGCGGCATCGGCTCCGGCAAGGGCAAGACCGCCGGGCGCGGCGTGAAGGGCCAGAAGGCCCGGACCGGCGTGGCCATCAAGGGGTTTGAAGGCGGGCAGATGCCGCTGCACCGGCGTCTGCCGAAGCGCGGCTTCCACAACATCTTCCGCCTCGACTACAACGAGGTGACCCTCGGCCGCATCCAGACGGCCGTGGACGCGGGCAAGCTCGACGCCGGCCAGACGGTGACCGAGGCCACGCTCGTCGCCGCCGGCGTGCTGCGCCGGATCAAGGACGGCGTGCGCGTGCTCGGCTCCGGCGAGCTGACCGCCAAGGTGACGCTGGAAGTGGCCTACGCCACCAAGTCCGCCGTCGCCGCGGTCGAGAAGGCCGGCGGCGCGGTGACCATGCTGGCCGCGCCGGCTGCGGCCGAAGCGGAGTGATCCGGGCGCGGCCGGGTTCGCCCGGCCGCGCTTCTGCCTCGGGATGCGCGGCGGGTCGTCCGCCCGGCATCTCTTTCTGGCAACCCGGCGTAATGCCGGGTATCTGCTTTTCCGGGCGATGCTCCGGTGCCGCGGATGCGTGATGGACCTCGAGCCCGGACGAGTGGGCGCAGACGGCTCCCGCTCAGGCCGCGGCCGAGATCCACAGGCATCCGCAACAAAGCGCACGTCGATCCGGTCCGATCGGGCTTGAGGCGTCTTGGCACCGCAAATCGCGCCCTCATATAAGGGCTGCCCCTCGAGGGCGGCGTCCAGCGGAGCAAGGCATGGTCTCGGCGGCGGAACAACTCGCGGCGAACCTCAATTTCGGCGCCCTCGGCAAGGCCGAGGAGCTGAAGAAGCGCATCTGGTTCACCCTCGGCGCGCTCATCGTCTACCGGCTCGGCACCTACATCCCCATGCCGGGAATCAATCCCGACGCTCTGGCCGACGTGTTCAAGAACGCGAACCAGGGGATCATCGGCCTCTTCAACATGTTCTCGGGCGGCGCCGTGGAGCGCATGGCCATCTTCGCCCTGAACATCATGCCGTACATCTCCGCCTCCATCATCATCCAGCTGCTCACCAGCGTCTCGCCGACGCTGGAGGCGCTGAAGAAGGAAGGCGAGGCGGGCCGCAAGCAGCTCAACCAGTACACCCGCTACCTCACCGTGGTGCTTGCCCTGTTCCAGGCCTACGGCATCGCGGTTGGCCTGGAAGGCTCCGGCAGCGTGGTGGCGGAGCCCGGCTGGTTCTTCCGAATCACCACCGTGATCACGCTCACCGGCGGCACCATGTTCCTGATGTGGCTGGGTGAGCAGATCACCTCGCGCGGCATCGGCAACGGCACCTCGCTGATCATCTTCGGCGGCATTGTCGCCGAGCTGCCGGGCGCCTTCGTGCGCACGCTGGAACTCGGCCGCGAGGGCGCCATCTCCACTGTGGTGATTCTCGGCGTGCTGCTGATGGCGGTGGTGATCATCGCCTTCATCGTGTTCATGGAGCGCGCCCAGCGCCGGCTGCTGATCCAGTATCCCAAGCGCCAGGTGGGCAACCGCATCTATGAGGGGCAGTCGTCCCACCTGCCGCTGAAGCTGAACACGTCGGGCGTCATCCCGCCGATCTTCGCCTCGTCGCTGCTGCTGATCCCGACCACCATCGCCAGCTTCATGCAGGGCTCGGGGCCGGAATGGCTGCAGACCGTGACCACCCATATCGGCCACGGGCGCCCGCTCTACATGGTGCTCTATGTGGCGCTGATCGTGTTCTTCTGCTTCTTCTACACCGCGATCGTGTTCAATCCGGTGGAGACGGCGGACAACCTGAAGAAGCATGGCGGCTTCATTCCCGGCATCCGCCCGGGCGAGCGGACGGCGGAATATATCGATTATGTCCTCACCCGCATCACGGTCGTCGGCGCGGCCTACATTGCGGCGGTTTGCCTCTTCCCCGAACTGCTGATTTCCTATGCGTCGCTTCCGTTCTATTTCGGAGGGACGTCGCTGCTGATCGTGGTCAGCGTGACCATGGACACCGTGTCCCAGATCCAGGGACATCTGTTGGCCCATCAGTACGAAGGACTGGTCAAGAAGGCCAAGCTGCGCGGGGGGAGGAGAAAGTAAAATGAGGCTGGTGCTGCTGGGCCCGCCCGGGGCAGGCAAGGGAACGCAGGCGCAACGGCTGGTCGCCCGTCACGGGATCGTCCAGCTCTCCACCGGGGACATGCTGCGTGCCGCTGTGGCGGCGGGCACGCCGGTGGGGCTCAAGGCCAAGGCCGTCATGGATGCGGGCGGCCTCGTCTCCGATGAGATCGTCATCGGCATCATCGCCGAGCGCCTCGCGGCGCCGGACGCCAAGAACGGCTTCATCCTCGACGGCTTCCCGCGCACGGTGGCCCAGGCGGAGGCGCTGGACCGCCTGCTCGCCGAGACGGGCATGAAGCTCGACGCGGTGATCGAGCTGGTGGTGGATCAGGAAAAGCTGGTCAACCGCATCCTCAACCGCGCCGCCGAGGCCAAGGCCAAGGGCGAGCCGGTCCGCAAGGACGATGACCCGGATGTCTTCAAGACCCGCCTGGAGGCCTACAACCGCGACACCGCGGTGGTGGCGCCGTACTACAAGGCGCGCGGCCAGCTGAAGCAGATCGACGGCATGGCCCCCATCGACCAGGTGACCGCCGCCATCGACGGGGTGCTTGCCGAGGCGGCGTGAGGGCGCGAAGACGTCGGCCTTCAACGGTCGCCCACTCGTGATGCCTGAACCAGGCCCTCCCGTGATCGAGCGGGAGGGTCTTTTCATTTGCGCCATATGATCGCGCTGGGGGGGCTCCAGGCGCTCCAGGCGGCGGAACACCTTTATGCGCTCGCGCGGCGCTGAAGTCGGGGAACCCCTTGACGTTTTCTTAAATCCCGGCTATGGCCACTTCCTCGCTTCGGAACAGGTGCCGTTCGGTCCACCCGGAAGGGTCGGACAGGGCGGCATTTTTGTCGTATCCGGGCAACGTCGTTTCTCCGCAGGGGCCGGCCTCCACCGGACGCGGGGATCATTCCGCCGGTCGCGTGCCGCAAGGCCCGCCGGCGTCACATGGAGAGAGCAGTGGCTCGTATTGCAGGCGTCAACATTCCGACCAACAAGCGCGTCGTCATCGCGCTCCAGTACATCCACGGCATCGGCGCCAAGAAGGCCGAGGAGATCGTGGAGAAGGTGGGCATTCCGGCCGAGCGCCGCGTGAACCAGCTCACCGACCAGGAAGTGCTGCAGATCCGCGAGACCATCGACCGCGACTACATCGTGGAAGGCGATCTGCGCCGCGAAGTGGCCATGAACATCAAGCGGCTGATGGACCTCGGCTGCTACCGGGGCCTGCGCCATCGCCGCGGCCTGCCGGTGCGCGGCCAGCGCACCCATACCAACGCCCGCACCCGCAAGGGACCGGCGAAGCCCATCGCGGGCAAGAAGAAGTGATCGGCCGCGAGGCTTGAGGACAGGGGAGGCCGGCCAAGCCGGCCTTTCCGCATTGACCGGCCCGCCAAGGGCCATCCCGAGCGCCTGGAGCTACGGGCGCGCCTGAAGGATCGAAGACTGAGATGGCTAAAGAAGCAACACGCGTGAAGCGCCGCGAGCGCAAGAACATTGCCTCCGGCGTGGCGCATGTGAACGCCTCGTTCAACAACACCATGATCACCATCACCGACGCCCAGGGCAATACCATCTCCTGGTCCTCGGCCGGTGCCATGGGCTTCAAGGGCTCGCGCAAGTCCACCCCGTACGCGGCCCAGGTGGCGGCGGAAGACGCCGCCCGCAAGGCGGCCGAGCACGGCATGCGCACCCTCGAGGTGGAAGTGTCCGGCCCCGGTTCGGGCCGTGAATCGGCGCTGCGCGCCCTCCAGGCCGCGGGCTTCCTCGTGACGTCCATCCGCGACGTGACGCCGATCCCGCACAACGGCTGCCGTCCGCGCAAGCGCCGCCGCGTCTGATCTGCTCTTGATCCCGCGGGGTCGTCTCGGCCCTGCGGATCCTATGCCCGGTTTCTCCTCCCCCGATCGGGACGGGCCCGGCCTCCGGATGAGGTCGAACATTCCGGCAGCTGCCGAGGCCCGGCGAGAAAGCAAGGTGATGCAAGTGATTCAGAAGAACTGGCAAGAGCTGATCAAGCCCGAGAAGCTGCAGGTCAATCCTGGCCACGACCCCAAGCGCTTCGCGACGGTGATCGCCGAGCCGCTGGAGCGTGGCTTCGGCATGACGCTGGGCAACGCGCTGCGTCGCATCCTCCTGTCTTCGCTGCAGGGTGCGGCGGTGACGTCGATCCACATCGACGGGGTGCTGCACGAGTTCTCGTCCATCCCCGGCGTGCGCGAGGACGTGACCGACATCATCCTCAACGTGAAGGATGTGGCCATCCGCATGCAGGGCGACGGCCCCAAGCGCATGGTGGCCAAGAAGACCGGCCCGGGCGTGCTGGTGGCGGGCGACATCCAGACCGTGGGTGACGTGGCCATCCTGAACCCGAACCTGCCCATCTGCACCCTGGACGACGGGGCGGAGCTGCGCATCGAGTTCACCGTCGACACCGGCAAGGGCTATGTCGCCGCCGACCGCAACCGGCCGGAAGACGCGCCGATCGGCCTCATCCCGATCGACAGCCTCTACTCGCCGGTGCGCAAGGTCTCCTACAAGGTCGAGAACACCCGTGAGGGCCAGATCCTCGACTATGACAAGCTGACCCTGCAGATCGAGACCAACGGCTCGATCACGGCCGAGGATGCGCTCGCTTATGCGGCGCGCATCCTGCAGGACCAGCTGGAGATCTTCGTCAACTTCGAGGAGCCCAAGCGCGAGAGCGAGACCACCGCCATCCAGACGCTGCCGTTCTCCCCGGCGCTGCTGAAGAAGGTGGACGAGCTCGAGCTGTCGGTGCGTTCGGCCAACTGCCTGAAGAACGACAACATCGTCTATATCGGCGACCTGATCCAGAAGAGCGAGACGGAGATGCTCCGCACGCCGAACTTCGGCCGCAAGTCGCTCAACGAGATCAAGGAAGTGCTCGCCTCCCTCGGCCTGCACCTGGGCATGGAAGTGCCCGGCTGGCCGCCCGAGAACATCGAAGAGCTGGCAAAGCGCTTCGAGGAGCACTACTGATCTAAGCCCCGAGGCGGTGTGCCGCCTCGAACCCGTTCCAGCGGCACGAGCCGCGCAACCGCAATCCGGCTCGTCCGCCGCTATCTTTCAGGAGTTCGCCGTCATGCGTCACGGCAAGGTACACCGCAAGTTCAACCGCACCTGGGAGCATCGCAAGGCGATGTTCTCCAATCTCGCGGGCGCCCTCATCACCCACGAGCAGATCGTGACCACCCTGCCCAAGGCGAAGGATCTTCGCCCGGTGGTGGAGAAGCTCGTCACGCTCGCCCGCCGTGGTGACCTCCACGCCCGCCGCCAGGCCATCGCCGAGCTGAAGGACGTCACGATCGTCAAGAAGCTCTTCGACGTGCTCGCGCCCCGCTACAAGGGCCGTCCGGGTGGTTACACCCGCATCGTCAAGGCCGGCTTCCGCTATGGCGACAACACCGCGGTGGCGGTGATCGAGTTCGTCGACCGCGACGTGGACGCCAAGGGCGCCGCCGATCACGCCCGCACCGCGGCGGCGGCTGCCGAGGCGGCGTGAGCTGCTTCTGAAGCGCCAGCGGCCCTCTGGCTCGTTGGATATGTGAAAAGGGGCGGTCCTCGGGCCGCCCCTTTTCACATTCAGGGTGCCGGTCGTGGTCCCGCCGGGTCGGGCGTCCCCGGTGATCCCCCGCCTGTCTCCTCCGGCGTTGCGGACGCGCCGGACAAGCGGCGCCATCGCCGTTAAAAGGGACGGTGCGCCGCGCCTGGACGGGAACGCATCCGGGGGGCGACAGCTTGTTTCGCGCTCAGGTGGCGCGGCTTCATGGGTGGCGGAATGTTCGGACGTCTTTCGCATATGGCGGCCCTGGCCGCTTTTGTCCTCCTGGTGGCATCCCCCGCCGCTCAGGCCCAGCCGGCGCCCCAGCCGCGCGTGCCGGAGTCGGCGGGCGAGGTGAAGCTCAGCTTCGCCCCGGTGGTGGCGCGCTCGGCGCCGGCGGTGGTGAACGTCTATGCGCTGAAGACCGCGCCCCAGCGCTCCAATCCCATCTTCGACGATCCGTTCTTCCGCCGTTTCTTCGGCGGGCGGGGCGGTCCCGGCGGGCCGGGCCTCGGCGCCCCGCCGGAGCGCATGCAGCGCTCGCTGGGCTCGGGCGTGGTGGTGGACCCCGCCGGGCTCGTGGTCACCAATTTCCACGTCATCGAGGGCGCCGACGAGATCCGCATCGCCCTGAACGACAAGCGCGAGTACGAGGCCGAGGTGCTGCTGCGCGACCAGCGCACGGACCTTGCCATCCTGCGCATCAAGCGCGAGGGCAAGGAGAGTTTCGCCTCCATCGAGTTCGGCGATTCGGACGGGCTCGCCGTGGGCGACCTGGTGCTGGCCATCGGCGACCCCTTCGGCGTCGGCCAGACGGTGACGCAGGGCATCGTCTCGGCCTTGGCCCGCACCCAGGTGGGCGTGTCCGACTACCAGTTCTTCATCCAGACGGACGCCGCCATCAATCCCGGCAATTCGGGCGGCGCCCTGGTGGACATGGCGGGGCGGCTGGTGGGCATCAACAGCGCCATCTATTCCCGCTCGGGCGGCTCCATCGGCATCGGCTTCGCCATTCCGGTGAACATGGTGCGGGTGGTGGTGGAGCAGGCGAAGAGCGGCAGCAAGTCGGTGCGCCGGCCCTGGCTCGGCGCCGGCCTGCAGCGCGTCTCCCCCGAGATCGCCGAGAGCCTCGGCCTGCCGCGTCCCACCGGCGTGCTGGTGCAGTCGGTGGTGCCGGCCGGCCCGGCCGCGAAGGCGGGGCTGAAGGTGGGCGACCTCATTGTCGCAGTGGAAGGGCAGGGGATCGACGATCCGGAATCCCTCTACTACCGCTTCGCCACACGGCCCATCGGCGGCAAGGCGGCGCTGGCCGTCACCCGCTCCGGCAAGGAGCTGAGCCTGGTGGTGGTGCTGGAGGGCGCGCCGGAGACGGTGCCGCGGGAGGAGGTCCAGGTGCGCGCCCGCTCGCCCTTCGCCGGCGCCACCGTTGTGAACCTCTCCCCGGCGGTGGCCGAGGAGCTGAAGGTGGACAGCAACGTCACCGGCGTCGTCATCTACGAGGTGGACGACAACACCCCGGCGGCGGCCGCGGGCTTCCGTTCCGGCGACGTGATCATCGAGGTGAACGGCGCGAAGGTGGGGCGGACGCGGGATCTGGAGCAGATCGTGCGCACGCCCATGCGCGCGTGGCAGGTCAAGGTGGAGCGCGCGGGACGCGTCATCACCGCGCTGCTGCCCGGCTGAGGCGCGCCATGGCCGATCTGTTCGAGGCGGCGGGCTTGGGCGGTGCGGTGCCGCGGCCGCTCGCCGACCGGCTGCGGCCGGGCAAGCTCTCCGAGGTGGTGGGCCAGGACCATCTGGTGGGCCCGGACGGGGTGCTTACCCGCATGCTGAAGACGCGCTCGCTCGGCTCTCTCATCCTGTGGGGGCCGCCGGGCACCGGCAAGACCACGGTCGCACGCCTGCTCGCCGCCGAGACTGACCTGCACTTCGAGCAGATCTCCGCCATCTTCTCCGGCGTCGCCGACCTCAAGAAGGTGTTCGAGCAGGCCCGCGGCCGGCGGCAGATCGGCACGGCGACGCTGTTGTTCGTGGACGAGATCCACCGCTTCAACCGCGCCCAGCAGGACAGCTTCCTGCCGGTGATGGAGGACGGCACAGTCACCCTCGTCGGCGCCACCACGGAAAACCCGTCCTTCGAGCTCAACGCCGCGCTCTTGTCCCGCGCCCGCGTGCTGGTGTTCAAGTCGCTGGACGCCGACGCCATCGCGCTGCTTCTGGCGCGGGCGGAGGAGGTGGAGGGCAAGGCCCTGCCGCTCACCGACGAGGCGCGCTTTGCCCTGGTGAACATGGCGGACGGCGACGGGCGGGCGGCGCTCACCCTGACGGAAGAGGTGTGGCGCGCGGCGCGGCCGGGCGAGGTGTTCGACGTGGCGGGGCTCGCCGAGGTGGTGCAGCGCCGCGCGCCCATCTACGACAAGAGCGAGGACGGGCACTACAACCTGATCTCCGCCTTGCACAAATCGGTGCGCGGCTCGGACCCGGACGCGGCGCTCTATTATCTCGCGCGCATGCTGGACGCGGGGGAGAGCCCGCTGTTCCTCGCCCGGCGCATCGTGCGCATGGCCATCGAGGACATCGGCAATGCCGATCCGCAGGCCCTCGTCGTCGCCAATGCGGCGAGGGAGGCCTACGACTTCCTCGGCTCGCCGGAGGGTGAACTCGCCCTCGCGCAGGCGATCGTCTATGTCGCCACCGCGCCGAAATCGAATGCGGTCTACAAGGCCTTCTCGGCGGCCAGGCGCGCGGCCAAGGAGGGCGGCTCCCTGGTGCCGCCCAAGCATATCCTCAACGCCCCCACCAAGCTGATGAAGGGCGAGGGCTACGGCGCCGGCTATCGCTACGATCACGACGAGCCGGACGCATTTTCCGGCCAGAACTACTTCCCCGAGGCCCTCGGCCGCCAGAGCTTCTACCGTCCCGTCGAGCGCGGCTTCGAGCGCGAGATCAAGAAGCGCATGGACTACTGGGCCCGCCTGCGGGCCGAGCGCGGGGAGCCGTGAGCCCGCAGGGGTGAGGCTCCCCCCTTGTTCCGTCGATTCTTCCGCCCCTCAGCCCTCACTCCCCGGCGAGGGCGAGATCGAGGAAGCGCTCCAGCATGGCGTTGACCTGCGCGGGCACCTCCATCTGGCAGAAATGACCGGAGCCGACCGTGCGCGCGACCTGGAGATGGGGGACGAGATCGGCGAGGCGCGCGAGGTCGGAGCGGGGCGTCGGCTCGTTGGCGGCGATGTACAGGAGCGGCGCCGACAGACGGCCGTGAGCGGGGGTCGGATCATAGTCGCGCAGGGCCTCGGCGCCGGAGACGCGGAGGCTCTCGGGGGCCGATCCCATCACGTCGAGGATGCGGGCGCAGAGCGCGCGGTCGTCGGTCGGCAGGAAGAAGGCCGCCTCCACCATGCGGCGCAGGGCGGCCGCGCCTTCCGGTCCCGCCAGCACCGGAACCAGCGCCGCGAGGCCGGCGTGGGCGGCCTCCGACAGGGTCGTGGCCGAATCGAGCAGGGCCACGGCGCGCGGCAGTCGCGGAAAGCGCACGGCCAGGTCGAAGGCGATGGTCCCGCCCATGGAATGGCCGACGAAAGCGGGCCGCTCCAGTCCCAGCTCGGCGCACAGCCACGCGATGTCGTCACCGAACTCGGCGAAGCTGTAGCGCTGCTCCGGCTTGTCGCTGGCGCCGTGGCCACGCAGGTCGGGGGCGAGCACGGCGTGCCCGCGCGCCGACAGATGCGCGAACTGGGCGGCCATGAAGGTGTGATCGCAGCAGAAGCCGTGAATCAGGACCACCGGCGGCCTGGAGCCCGCGGCGAAATCGAAGTGCAGTCGAACGCCATCGCGGATCAGTGCGGGCATGCGGGATCTTCCGGTGAACCAGTCCGGCGTACAATGGACGAGACGCGTTCACCCGGCTACGGCCGGCAGCGTCCATATTCCCGTGCAATTTCGCGATCCGCGTGCACTTTCGGCTGGTGCAGTGCACGCGGCTGGGATGTCATGCCGTCCACCGCTTTCCGCTCCGCCCGAGGGTCCTGATGCATCCCGCTCTCATCGTTTTCCTCGGCGCCGGCCTCGGCGGGGTCATCCGGCATCTGGTGAACATGACCGTGCCGAAGCTGCTCGGCACCGGCCTGCCGTTCGCCACCTTCTTCATCAATGTCTCGGGCAGCTTCCTCATGGGGCTGGTGGTGGGGTATCTGGCGTTCAAGGACGGCGAGCTCTGGAGCCAGTCCCTGCGGCTGTTCCTCACCACCGGCATCCTCGGCGGCTACACCACCTTCTCCACGTTCTCCCTCGAATTCTTCTTCCTCATGGAGCGCGGCTCCACCGGGATGGCCCTTGCCTATGCGGGCGGGTCGGTGCTCCTCGGCCTGGCTGCGGTGTTCGCCGGCATGTCGCTGATGCGCGCCCTCGCGTGACGGGCCGCCCGGCTTGCTCTATTGCTGCGGGAAACGGGCAGGACGCCCGGTTTCTGGGACAATCCGAGCATGGCCGTCGCGATGAAGACCGTGGCCGAGGACGAGGCGGGCATGCGCCTCGACCGGTGGTTCAAGGCGCACTTTCCCGATCTGTCGTTCGGCCACCTGCAGAAGCTGGTGCGCACCGGGCAGGTGCGGGTCGATGGCGGGCGGGTGAAGACCTCCTCGCGCCTCGAGCCCGGCCAGAGCGTGCGCATCCCGCCGCTGGGCGATGAGCCGCTCGACGAGGCGCCCGCCGCCGGCTCCCCCCGGGCCAAGGGCGGGGAGAGCGTGGCCGGCGGCAGCGTGGCCGGCGCCTCGACCGAGGCGGAGGCTCCGGCCAAGCCCCGGTCCTCCGCCAGCGCCGCCGCGCGCCAGGAGAAGGACGATCGCGCTTTCCTGAAATCCATCACCCTGTTTGAGGACAAGGACGTGATGGTGCTCAACAAGCCGTTCGGCCTCGCGGTGCAGGGCGGCTCCGGCACCTACCGCCACATCGACGGCCTGCTGGAGGTACTGCGCGACAAGGACGGCCAGAAGCCGCGCCTCGTCCACCGCATCGACAAGGATACGTCCGGCTGCCTGCTCATCGCCAAGACGCGCCTCGCCGCCTCCGTGCTGGCCAAGAGCTTCCGCTCGCGCGAAGCGCGCAAGATTTACTGGGCGGTCGTGCCCGGCGTGCCGAAGCCGCGGCAGGGCCGCATCTCCACCTACCTCGCCCGCGACGAGGACGAGGAGAAAATGCGCGTCGCCCGCCACGGCGAGGATGAGGCGAGCCACGCCATCACCTATTACGCGGTGGTGGACCAGGCGGCGCAGAAGATGAGCTGGCTCTCGCTGAAGCCGGTGACCGGCCGCACCCACCAGCTGCGCGCCCACCTCGCCCATATCGGCCACCCGATCCTCGGTGATCCGAAATATTTCAACATCGAGAACTGGGAATTGCCGCGCGGCCTGCAGAACCGGCTGCACCTGCTGGCGCGGCGGCTGGTCATCCCGCATCCGCGCGGGCAGGGGGTGATCGACGTCTCGGCGCCGCTGCCGCCGCACATGGCGCAGTCCTTCGCCGTGCTCGGCTTCGACGCGGCCCAGTACGATCCCATCCTGGAGGCGCCGGAGGGATGAGGCGGCTCGCCGGCCTTCTCGCGGTGCTGCTTTTCGCCTGCGCAAGCGCGGCGGCGCAGCCGGTGGGCCTTCTCGCCCTCTACCGCGAGATGCAGGTTGCCCAGGGGGACGGCTTCTCGCCCTATGAGATCAGCGGCGCGGGCACGGGGGCGCGGGTCGCCGGCAGCACCCTCTACGGGTCGGCCGCCCGGCTCGCCCTGACCCTGGACGAGGCCAATTTCTACCTGCGCATCGACGACCGCGGCGATGCCGACGGGGCCAAGCCCTTCGTCACCGAGGTGGCCGTGTGGTTCGACGCCGACGGCTTTCCCCTGCTCGGGCTCAGCGAGCGCGGCCTCAAGGGGGAAGTGCCGTTCGCCGGGCGGGTGCGGTTCTATTCGCGCGCCTCGGGCCGGTGGAACCTCGTCACCGGCAAGGTGCTGCCGGCGCTGGACGAGGGTCTGTGCCGCACGGCGCGCCAGGAGGTGGAGGAGACCACCTCGGCCTGGGAAGGCCTCGGCCGCGCCATCACCCTGCTGCCGCGCCGGGGCACCGACCTCGAAGTCTGGTGCGTCGCCCCGAGCCCGGCGGCGGGGACCGGCCTTGCGCTGGTGTGGGACCGGGCCGCCGGCATGTTCCGCGAGGGCAAGGCCCTCGCCGGGCCGCCGCCCTGGCCGGACCGGGCGCGCTAGGACCGATCGACATTCGGCTCGACCGGCGCCCGCCCTACACCCGGTCATGACCGGGCTTGTCCCGGGCCTGACGGCGGCCGAAGAAAAACGCGGACACAGAAGGTCGATCGGTCCGGGAGCCGGGAAGGAGCGCGCCCCGATCGGGCTGAACCCGCCCGACCGGCAAGTCCGCTGCCCGTCCCCGGGGGAAAGGGGGATCCAACCCTCGGGCACCATCCCGCGCCCGCCATGTTCGACTTTGGTCGAAATCGGCGCAAAAGGGCGCCTCCGCTTGCGCTCTGGCCGCTTGAAGTACCGGCATCTTCGCCTATGGTGCCGCGCAAGGCCTCCCACCGGCCAAACAAGAAGCAACCCGAAAGCGGCGAAGCCGCTCGCCCGAGGGAGATAAATCCATGACACCTCTGCTGGTCCTCGCCCGGGCCATCGACGCCGTGAACAGGCGCATCGGCAAGGCCGCCGCGTGGCTCATCCTCGCGGCCATCCTGGTCTCGGCCACCAATGCCGTGATCCGCAAGGTGTTCGATCTCAGCTCGAATTCCTGGCTCGAGCTGCAATGGGTGCTGTTCTCCGCCGTCTTCCTCTTGTGCGCGTCCTGGACGCTGCTCGACAACGAACACATCCGCATCGACATCGTGAATGCCCGCCTTTCCAAGCGCGTGCGCGACGGCATCGACATCTTTGGGCACCTCTTCTTCCTGCTGCCGTTCTCGATCCTGCTCTTGTGGACCTCCTGGCCCTTCTTCCTCTCGTCCTTCGAGATCAACGAACAATCGCTGAACGCCGGCGGGCTGCCGCAATGGCCGGCCAAGTTCCTGGTGCCGCTGGGCTTCTTCTTCCTGACGCTGCAGGGCATCTCCGAGCTCATCAAGCGCATCGCCATTTTCACCGGCCGGATGGAGGACCCCAACGAAGGCTCGGGCGGAAGCCATGCGATCCTTGCCGCGGAGGTCGATCGCCTGCTCGCCGATGTGGACGTGCCCGGCGCGGGGGCTCCCGTGCCCCCGGCGAAGGACTGAGGGAACGCGCGTGATGACCTTGCCCCGCTTCCCCAAAATCCGCCTCGTCGCGGCCGCCGCGCTCCTTGCCTTCGCGCTCGCCGCCTTTCTCCCGGATGTGGCCTTCGCGGCCGAGCCGGGCTTCCGCGGCTGGTTCATCCACAACATGGCGCCGATCATGTTCGCGGCGCTGGTGGTGTTCCTGCTCATCGGCTACCCGGTGGCGTTCTCGCTGGCGGCCAACGGCCTCATCTTCGGCCTGGTCGGCATCTGGCTCGGCCTGTTCGAGCCGAAATTCCTCCAGGCGCTGCCCGAGCGCGTCTACGGCACCATGAACAACGAGGTCCTCCTCGCGGTGCCGTTCTTCACCTTCATGGGGCTCATCCTCGAGCGCTCCGGCATGGCGGAAGACCTGCTCGACACCATCGGGCAGGTGTTCGGCTCCATCCGCGGCGGGCTCGCCTATGCGGTGATCTTCGTCGGCGCGCTGCTGGCGGCGACAACGGGCGTGGTGGCCGCGTCGGTCATCTCCATGGGCCTCATCTCCCTGCCCATCATGCTGCGCTACGGCTACGACCGGCGCGTGGCGTCGGGCGTCATCGCCGCGTCGGGCACGCTGGCGCAGATCATCCCGCCCTCCCTCGTGCTCATCGTGATGGCCGACCAGCTGAACCGCTCGGTCGGCGACATGTATGAGGGCGCCTTCGTGCCGGGGCTGCTGCTCGCCGGGCTCTATGCGCTTTATATCTTCGTCGTCTCGTCCATCTTTCCCAGCGCCGCGCCCGGACTGCCGCTGGCGGCGCAGACCCTGCGTGATCCCAAGCAGAAGATGATGCCGGCCCGGATCCTCGGCGCCATCGCCGCCGCCGGGTTCGCCTGGCTGGTGGCCGCCGGCTCCCTGCCGCACCTGACGCAGGGGCTCCTGCCCGGCGCCGCGAACCAGGCGGCGTGGGGTATCGTCGCCTTCGCGCTCCTGTACTTCGTCATGTCGGGCACGGCGCGACTGCTGACGCCGTCGCTGTTCATCGCCCTGACGCTCGCCATCGCGCTCTCCATCGTGCTGATGACGGAATCGGGGGTGAAGTTCGGCGCCGACTACGTGGTGCTCACCATGTCGGCGACGGTCGGCATCGCCTTCGTCGTCGCCGTCATCAACCGGGTGTTCCGCCTCGGCCTGATGTCGCGCCTCGCCGAGCAGGTGGTGTTCGTGATGGTGCCGCCGCTGGCGCTCATCTTCCTCGTGCTCGGCACCATCTTCATCGGCGTGGCGACGCCGACCGAGGGCGGCGCCATGGGCTCGGTGGGCGCGCTCATCCTCGCCTTCGCCCGCGGCCGGCTGAAGTTCGACCTCATGCGGCAGGCGACCTATTCCACCGCCAAGCTGTCGGCGTTCGTGCTGTTCATCCTGCTCGGCGCGCGGGTGTTCTCGCTCACCTTCTACGGGGTGGACGGACACAAATGGGTGGAAGAGCTCCTGGTGTCGCTGCCCGGCGGCCAGGCGGGCTTCCTCATCGCGGTGAACGCGCTGGTCTTCCTCCTCGCCTTCTTCCTCGATTATTTCGAGCTCGCCTTCATCATCATCCCGCTGCTGGGGCCGGCGGCCGACAAGCTGGGCATCGACCTCATCTGGTTCGGCGTGATGCTGGCGGTGAACATGCAGACCTCGTTCATGCACCCGCCCTTCGGCTTCGCCCTGTTCTTCCTGCGCTCGGTGGCGGCGAAGGTGCCCTATATCGACCGGGTCACCGGCAAGCTCATGCAGCCGGTGACCACCGCCCAGATCTATTGGGGCGCGGTGCCGTTCGTCTGCATCCAGCTGGTCATGGTGGCCCTCGTCATCCTGTTCCCGGGGATGGTGACCCACTACAAGTCCGCCGGGGTGCAGCTGGACCAGACGCAGATCCAGCAGCAGTTCGATTCCCTCTCGCCGGGGGGCGACCTCGCGCCGCCGCCGCCGCTGGATTTCGGGCCGGCGAAATAGCAACCGCCACGTTGCCCTGCTAAGGGCGCATTCTGGAACGACATCCCAGGGGCCGCGCGCCCGGCATCGGTGCGTGGCCATGTGCTTGTGATTTGGCGTCGGGGGCGTCGGGCCCGCCCCGACCGTGTGGAGGTGAATGGAATGAACCCCAGGGCCGACTTCTGCCCCGGCTGCGGGGCGCAGGTCTATCCGGAGGAGGAGCATTGCCCCTTCTGCGGGCGCAAGCTCCATACGAATTTTCTCCTGCCCTTCATGATCGGCCTCGGCGGCACCACGGTGGCGCTCGCGGCGGGCGGGCTGGTGTGGTGGGTGATGTCGGCTGCGCCCTCCCCCTCGACGGCGGTCGCCCCCTCGTCCGAGGCGGTGGCCTCGGCGCCCACGCCGCAGGCGCCGGCAGCCCCCGCGGCCCCGACGACGGCTTCGATGCCGGCGACCCCGCAGCCCGCCGACGTGCAACCGGCCCCGACCCAGCCCGCGCCTGCCCAGCCCGCGCCTGCGGGCGCCTCCGTCCCCGGCGACGCGAAAGAGGCCGCGCTGCCGCTTCCCACGGTGCGCACCCCGGTCGGGGCGCCGCCCGCCGATGCCAGCGCGCGCAAGGCGTTCGCCAAGCTCAAGCAGGACAATTTCGTCCAGAACGGCCTCGACCTCTCCGTCACCGCCACGGGCGAGGAGGCCACCGTCCTCACCATCAAATTCACCTTCGACGCGAAGGCGGCCACCGAACTCATCCTGGCCGGCCCGCTGCCCAGGCAGTGCGAGCAGCGCGGCTTCCGCCAGCTCGTGTTCGCCGATCCCTCGGGCACGTCGTGGGTGTATGACGTGGCAACCCGGCAGCTGACGCAGCGATGACCGACACCCCCGGCGATGCCGGCGCCCCCACCCTGAAGCTGGTGCTGTTCGATTGCGACGGCACGCTGGTGGACAGCCAGCACATGATCGTCGCCGCCATGCGCGACGCCCACGCGGCGCACGGCGTGCCGCTGCCCGAGCGCGATCGCCTGCTGTCCGTGGTCGGCCTGTCCCTGCCCGAGGCCTTCGCCGTCCTGTCGCAGGGGGACCTGTCCTATCCGGTGGCGGCGATGGTGGACGCCTATCGCCTGGCCTTCAACCGCCTGCGCGAGGCCGAGCCGCCCGAGCCCATGTTCGCCGGCGCGCGCGAGGTGCTGGACGCCCTGCGCCGACGCGAGGATCTCGTGCTCGGCATGGTGACCGGGAAGGCGCGGCGCGGGGTCGACCGCATCCTCAAGGTGCACGCCATGGAAGGCTGGTTCTCCACCATCCAGACGGCGGACGACGCCCCCTCCAAGCCCCATCCCGCCATGGTGCTCCAGGCCATGGCCGAGATCGGCGCCCGCCCGGAGGAAACGGTGGTGGTGGGCGACACCACCTACGACATCTCCATGGCGCTGCAGGCGGGGGCCTCGGCATTGGCGGTGGCCTGGGGCTATCATGAGATTCCGGCGCTGGAGCGTGCCGGTGCCGACCTCGTCGTCCACCGGTTCGAGGAGGTGCCCGGCGCGGTCGCCGACCTGATGGCGCGCCGGCGCCGCGTCACCAGCTGATCGGAGGAGGGCGCATGCGCGACCTGTTGGAGGGCATCGAGGACAGCGTCCCCGGCGACGATCCCGTGGCGCGCGCCCGCGCGGCCCAGCGCACGCCCCTGCCGAAGCGTTTCTACACGGATGTGAGCGTCGGCGAGGGGGAGGGGGGCTTCACCATCCTCCTCGACGGGCGCCCGGTGCGCACGCCGGCGCGCCGGCTGCTGGCGGCCCCGACCCGCGCGCTGGCCGAGGCGATGGCGGCGGAATGGGCGGCCCAGGCGAGCGAGATCAACCCCTTCTTCATGCCTTTGACCCGCCTCGTGAACGTCGCTCTCGACCGGGTGGCGCCCGAGGCCGATGCGGTGCGCGACGAGGTGGTGCTCTATGCCGGCTCGGACATGCTGTTCTACCGCGCCGAAGGTCCGCAGAAGCTGGTGGAGCGGCAGGCTGCGCATTGGGATCGCGTCCTCGACTGGATGAACGAAGCTCACGACGCCCGCTTTTTCCTCGCCGAAGGCGTGCGGCACGTGGCCCAGCCCGAGGCGGCGCTGGCGCAGGTACGGGCCCTCGTGCCGCTTGCGCCGCTGGCCCTGGGGGCGGTGCATTCCATGACCACCCTGACCGGCTCGGCGCTGCTCGCCCTCGCCGTTGCCGAGGACAGGCTGACCGTGGACGAGGCCTGGGTCGCCGCCCATGTGGACGAGGACTGGAACCGCGAGCAGTGGGGCGAGGATGAGGCCGCCAGCGCCCGCCGCGCCGCCCGCCGCACCGAGATGGACGCGGCGGCGCGGCTGATCCGGCTGCTCGCCTGAACGCGGGGCGGGGAATGGATGCCGATACCCTTGCAGACCTGTTTTCCGCCTTCGGCCCGGTCCAGGCGCGGCGCATGTTCGGCGGCTGCGGGATCTATGCCGACGGGCTGATGTTCGCCATCGAGGTGGGCGGGACCATCCATCTGAAGGCGGACGGCCGCCTCGCGGAAGAGCTGGGCGCGCGGGGCTCGGCCCCCTTCAGCTATGTGGCGAAGGGGCAGGTGCGGACCATGGCCGGCTTCTGGTCGGTGCCGGAGGCGGCCCTCGACGATGCCGACGATCTCGCAGCCCTCGCCCGACGGGCGCTCGACGTGGCGCGGACGGCGGCGGCGGCGAAGAGCGTGAAAGCGGCGCGCGGGAGGACGTCAGCAGCGCCCGAAGCCGGCGGGGAGGGGGTGGCTTCAGCCCGCCCTGCGGGGCGGGGCCCTGCTGCGGGACGGCGTCCTGCGAAAGCATCCGCCCGCCCGCGGGCGGCGAAACCCCCGCGGGCCTGACGCCGGCCGTCCCGGCATGAGGTCGGGGGCTATGAGGACCGCCCGACGGGCATGCTCGGGCGGGAGCCCGGGCGTCCTCACGCTCCATCGAAACGGGAAAACGCACCAGATCCTTGAACTGAAGCGCCCGATCCGCGCGAACCGGAGGCCGGTTCGCTGGATAGGCGGCGGCTCAGCTCGCCTGGCTCAGCTCGCCTTGACGCGCACCGGGCGCAGCAGGAAGGCGGGCAAGTGGGACATGTCGGCCGGCTCGTTCGCCGGGGCGCGCTCGCGCCGTGCGGGGCGGGCATCGCCGATGTCCTCGCGTGCCGGCCTGCGGACCCGCTCGGGACGCGGCGCGCGCGCCTCGGCCTCGGGACGGTCACCCTCGCGGGGCTCCCGCTCGCGCCGGGGTTCACGTTCGCGCCGCGGCTCCCGCTCGGGCCGGGCCTCGCGTTCCGCCCTCGGCTCCCGCTCCGGACGTGCCTCACGCTCTGCCCTGGGCTCGCGCTCCGGCCGGGCCGCGCGCTCCGCCCTGGGCTCCCGTTCTGCCCTGGGCTCCCGCTCCGGCCTTGGTTCGCGCGGGGGCCTTGCCTCGCGCTCGGGCCGCCCTTCGGCACGACCGTCCTTCTCGACGCGGCGCTTGCCGCGCAGGCGCCCGTCATCCCGCCGTTCCCGGCGTTCGGTGGAGGCCGGGGCCTCGGCGATGGTGGGGCCGTGCCAGGGAATGGCGTTGCCGATGAGCTTCTCGATGGCCGAAAGCGACTTGGCGTCGAGGTGAGTGACCAGGGTATAGGCCGTTCCCGCCCGCCCGGCGCGGCCGGTGCGGCCGACACGGTGCACATAGTCTTCCGCATGATGTGGCACGTCATAGTTGAAGACGTGGCTCACCGCCGGAATGTCGAGCCCGCGCGCCGCCACGTCCGAGGCGACGAGCAGGGTGGCCTCGCCGACCCGGAACTGGTCGAGGGCCTTGATGCGGGCATGCTGGTCCATGTCGCCGTGCAGGGCGACGGCGTTGAAGCCGTGCTTCTGCAGCGAGCGGTGGAGCACCGCCACGTCGCGCTTGCGGTTGCAGAAGATGATGCCGTTCTGCAGCCCCTCGCAGTCGCGGATGAGGTTGCGCAGCGTGTCGCGCTTCTCGAAGTCCTCGCGGCCGGTGGCGACCAGCATCTGGCTCACCGTTGCGGCGGTCGATGCGGGCTTCGAGACCTCGACCCGCACCGGATTCGAGAGGAACTGCGAGACGAGGCGCTGGATCTCCGGCGGCATGGTGGCCGAGAAGAACAGCGTCTGCCGGGTGAACGGCACCAGCTTGCAGATGCGCTCGATATCCGGGATGAAGCCCATGTCCAGCATGCGGTCCGCCTCGTCGATGACGAGGATCTCGATGCCGGAGAGGAGCAGGCGACCACGCTCCACGTGGTCAAGCAGGCGGCCGGGGGTGGCTATGAGCACATCCACGCCACGCACCAGCTTGGTGTCCTGGTCGCCGAAGGAAACGCCGCCGATGAGGAGGGCGACGTTCAGCTTGTTGTTCTTGCCGTAGCGGACGAAATTTTCTTCCACCTGCGCGGCGAGTTCGCGGGTCGGCTCCAGAATGAGCGTCCGCGGCATGCGGGCCCGGGCCCGTCCCTGCTCCAGCAGTGTGAGCATGGGCAGGGTGAAGGCGGCCGTCTTGCCGGTACCGGTCTGGGCGAGGCCGAGCACATCGCGGCGCGCCAGAACGTGGGGGATGGCCTGGGCCTGGATCGGTGTGGGCTGTGTATAGCCAGTGTCGGCGACCGCCGCGAGAACCTTCTCGCTCAGGCCGAGTTCGGAAAATGACATTGCATCTTTTAGATGCGGCGGCGCGCCGCTGATCGAACGTCCCGTGCCGTGTACGGGGTCAGACGAGTGGTCGTCGGTCGGCGCGCTTGGATTCGACATATCTCGGACGACGCAAAGCAACATAGGAAAATTGTGCGCCGTGTCAATGTTTTCGCGCCGCTACGGCGCGGCAAGACGAAAATACCCCTACCGCGATGCCCGATCTGTGCAGATGCGCCGGCATGAGGCGCACAATTCATGCGCTTTTGGCAGATGTCGTCCCTCAGGCATGCTGCGAGATCATAGCCGCCGTCTTGACCCTCTCGTCGCGAACCACCAGTGGTGGAGCTGGCTCCCTCCGCCCCCGGATTCCATGCCCTTCCTCCCCATACTGGGCCTCGCCGCCTTCGCGAGCGCGTTTTCCCTGCGCGTCGTGGACCCGATGCTCAACATCCTCGCCGCGGACCTTCAGGTGTCGCTCCAGCAGGTGGCGCTGCTCGCCAGCGCCTTCACCCTGCCGTATGCGGCCATGCAGCTGTTCTTCGGCCCCATCGGGGACGCGGTGGGGAAGGTTCGGCTCATCCGCTTCAACCTGTCCATGCTGGCGGTGGGGCTGGCCTTGTCGGCGGTCGCGACGGGCGATGGGATGCTGCTCGTGGTGCGTGCCTTTTCCGGCGCCTTCGCCGGCGGCATCATCCCGGTGGTCCTCGCCGCGGTCGGCGACCGCGTGCCCTTCGAGAAGCGGGCGGAGGCGCTGAGCCGGGTGCTGCTTGCCCTGGTGCTTGGGCAGCTCGGGGGCTCGGCGCTTGCAGGGGTGATCGCCGAATATGCCGGCTGGCGCCCGGTGTTCTGGTGCGCCTTCGCCGTGGCCTTGGCCGCGGCGCTGGCCGCCATCTTCGGCCTCACCGAGGAGCGCACGGCGCAGCCCTTGTCCTTCCGCGCGTCTCTCGGCCGCTACGCCCTCGTGCTCGGCAATCCGCTCTCGAAGAAGATCTATGCCATCGTCGCGCTGGAGGGGGCCCTGATCTTCGGCGCCTTCCCGCTGACCGCCCCGCTCCTGGTGTCGCACGGCCTGGGCGACGCGAAGGAGGCCGGTCTTGCGCTGGGGACCTTCGCCGTCGGCGGGGCCTTCTACACCTTCGCGGTCTCGGCGCTGGTGCGCCGGCTGGGGCTCCACGGCATGGTGCGGGCCGGCGCGGCGGCGGGCGGGTTCCTGCTGATGGCCATCGCCACCGGCCCGAGCCTGTTCCTGCTGGTCCCGCTCTTCGGTCTCGCCGGCTTCGCCTTCTACATGATCCACAACGTCATGCAGATCCTCGCCACCGAACTCGCGCCGGAGGCGCGGGGATCGGGCATGGCGCTGTTCGCCTCGTCCTTCTTCCTGGGCCAGGGCCTGGGGGCGATCGTCCAGGCGCAGGTGGCGGGTCTCATCGGGCCGGCCACGACCTTCCTGATGGCGGGCATCGGCATGGTGCTGGTCTCCATTCCCGCCGGCATGCTGCCGCCGCGCACGGGGAAGGTGCAGCCGCCACCCCCGCTGTGAGGCTCATCCAGAGGTTCATGCCGGAGGCTCACGCCGAGGGCCGATGACGGTGACGCATCGGCCCCTGGCCAAGCCCCCGCGCGGCATCGGTCGAAGACCAAGGCCGATGGCATCAGATGTCCAGCAGGTCCTCGTCGGCGAAGGCCGCGCGCTCGGAGATGAAGGCGAAGCGCGCTTCCGGCTTGTTGCCCATCAGCCGCTCCACGAGGTCGGCGGTCCCGGCCCGCTCGGCGTCCTCGATGGCGACGCGCTGGAGCGTGCGCGTCTTGCGGTCCATGGTGGTTTCCTTGAGCTGCGCCGGCATCATCTCGCCGAGGCCCTTGAACCGGCCCACCTCCACCTTGCCCTTGCCGTTGAACTCCTTCTTGAGCAACTGCGCCTTGTGGGCGTCGTCCCGCGCATAGAGCGTCTTCGGCCCTTGCGTGATGCGGTAGAGCGGCGGCACGGCGAGGAAGAGGTGGCCGTCCTCGATCAGCTTCGGCATCTGGCGGAAGAAGAAGGTGACGAGGAGCGAGGCGATGTGCGCCCCGTCCACGTCGGCGTCGGTCATGATGATGACCTTCTCGTACCTCAGGTCCGCATCGCGGTAATGGGAGAGGGTGCCACAACCCAGCGCCTGGCCGAGGTCGGCGAGCTGCTGGTTTGCCGCCAGCTTGTCGCGGGTGGCGCTGGCCACGTTGAGGATCTTGCCGCGCAGGGGCAGCACCGCCTGGGTCTTGCGGTCGCGGGCCTGCTTGGCCGAGCCGCCGGCCGAGTCGCCCTCGACGATGAAGATCTCGGACCCCGCCGCCTCGGTGTTGGAGCAGTCGGCGAGCTTGCCGGGCAGGCGCAGCTTGCGCACCGCGGTCTTGCGGGAGATCTCCTTCTCCTGCTTGCGGCGCAGGCGTTCTTCCGCCCGGTCGATCACGTGCTCCAGCAGCCGGCTCGCCTGCACCGGGTTGGCGGCGAGCCAGTGGTCGAACGGGTCGCGCAGGCCCTGCTCGACGATGCGGGCGGCCTCCGCGGTGGCGAGGCGGTCCTTGGTCTGGCCCTGAAACTCGGGCTCGCGCACGAACACAGAAAGCATGGCGGCGCAGCCGGTGCTCACGTCGTCGCCGGTGATGACCGAGCCGCGCTTGCCCTGGCCGGAGCGGTCCGCATGGTCCTTCAGGCCCTTGAGCAGAACGGCGCGCAGGCCGTTCTCATGGGTGCCGCCGTCCGGAGTGGGGATGGTGTTGCAGTAGGAGGAGACGAAGCCGTCGGCATCCGCCACCCACGCCACCGCCCATTCCACCGAGCCGTGGCCCCCGGCTTCTGGATACGGCCGGCGAAGATGTCCGGATGCACCAGCGTCTGGCCTTCGAGGTCGGCGGCCAGGTAGTCCTTGAGGCCGCCGGGGAAGCGGAAGACCGTCTTCTCCGGCAGGTCGGTGCCCTTGAGCAGCTCGGGATCGCACGACCAGCGGATCTCCACCCCGCCGAACAGGTAGGCCTTGGAGCGGGCCATGCGGAACACCCGCGCCGGCTCGAACCGCGCCGCGGGGCCGAAGATCTCCGGGTCGGGATGGAAGCGCACGCGGGTGCCGCGCCGGTTGGTGATGCGGCCGACTTCCTTCAGCGGGCCCTGGGGCACGCCCTTGGAGAAGGACTGGCGGTAGAGGATCTGGTTGCGCGCCACCTCCACCTCGAGATCGTCGGAGAGCGCGTTCACTACCGAGACGCCGACGCCGTGCAGGCCGCCGGAGGTCTCGTAGACCTTGCTGTCGAACTTTCCGCCGGCGTGCAGCGTGGTCATGATGACCTCCAGCGCCGACTTGCCGGGAAACTTCGGGTGCTCCTCCACCGGGATGCCGCGCCCGTTGTCCGAGACGGTGAGGTAGCCGTCCGCGCCCACCTGCACCTCGATGAAGGTGGCGTGGCCGGCCACGGCCTCGTCCATGGAATTGTCGATCACCTCGGCGAAGAGGTGATGCAGGGCCTTGGCGTCGGTGCCGCCGATATACATGCCCGGCCGGCGCCGCACCGGCTCCAGCCCTTCGAGCACCTCGATGTGCGCGGCGGTGTAGTCGTTCGCCATGGCGGGCACGACGGGGGCCTTGCCGCGCGGGCTCTCCTTCGCGGCAGCCTTGGCGGCACCGCGCGGGCGGGCGGCGAACAGATCGTCGGAATTATCGCTGTCGGACATGGGGCTCGGAGGTCGGAGGTTCGGTCGCTCGATTAGCAGAAGGGCAGGGCGGGCGCGAATCGGGACGGCGCCTCGGCCCAGTTGCCCCCCAGTGTGACAGAGCCGGTGGCTCAGGGGAACAGAATGGCAACACGCATCCCAGCCATTCACAACTCTGTCTTTTCCCTGACGCGGGATTGGGTGTAAGCACCCTCGCCCCCTCTTCCGCCGTCGCGCGGGAGGCAGGGCGACCTCGGGAGAGCAAGATGTCTGACGCAAAGGCAAGGATCGCGGTATTGGGCGCCTCGGGCTACACCGGCTCCGAGCTGGTGCGCCTGCTGCTGCGCCATCCGCGCGTCGAGATCGTCGCGCTCACCGCGGACCGGAAGGCCGGCCAGACCATGGCCGAGGTGTTCCCCCAGTTCGCGCCCTTCCCCCTGCCCAAGCTGGTGACCATCGACGAGGTGGATTTTTCCGCTGTCGACCTGGTCTTCTGCGCGCTGCCCCATGCCACGACGCAGGTGGTGATCAAGAAGGTGTTCGAGGCGGCGCCGGGCGTGAAGGTGGTGGACCTCTCCGCCGACTTCCGGCTGAAGGATCCCGGCGCCTACGAGCAGTGGTACGGCCATCCCCACGCCGCGCTGGAGCTCCAGCAGGAGGCGGTGTTCGGCCTGGTGGAGATCTACCGGGACGAGATTCGCAAGGCGCGGCTGGTGGCCAATCCGGGCTGCCATTCCACCACCGCCATCCTGCCCCTGGTGCCGCTGCTCGAAGCCGGCGCGGTCGAGCCGGAGAGCATCGTGGTGGATTCCAAGACCGGCATGTCCGGCGCCGGCCGGGCCGCCAAGGAGGCCATGCTGTTCTCCGAGGTGTCGGAGGGCATCCATGCCTACGCCGTCTCCGGCCACCGCCACATGGGCGAGCTGGACCAGGAATTTTCCAAGGCCGCCGGCCGGCCGGTGACGCCCATGTTCGTGCCGGTGCTCGCACCCATGAACCGCGGCATCTACGCCATCATCTACCTGCGCACCACCGGCGCGCGGGCCGAGGACCTGCACGCGCTCCTCGCCGATTATTACAAGGGCGAGCCCTTCGTGCATGTGATGCCCTTCGGGCAGGTGCCCCAGTCGCGGCATGTGCGCGGCTCGAACATGGTGATGCTCGGCGTGGTGGCGGACCGCGTTCCCGGGCGGGCCATCGTCATCTCGACGCTGGACAACCTGGTGAAGGGCGCCTCCGGCCAGGCGGTGCAGAACATGAACCTGGTGCTGGGCTTCCCCGAGACGCTGGGGCTGGAGCAGATCGCGCTGATGCCGTGACCGGCCCGTCGGCGGCGCCTGCACAAGGGCCGCGGGGAGGGGGCCAGCTTCGTCGCCGCCATCGGCGGGAGACCACCTCGGCCTCCCGCCCGGCTGCCCATGGCCGGCGAATGGTAACCCTTTCCGTTGGGACACCGAAACTCAAGTCTAGTCGCCAGTCTTCATAGGACAGGGTAGCTTCCCCATCTCCTGTCCGGGCGCAGGCCCGATTCCATTTCCCAATCCCAATTCCAAGATCCGGATGCCCTGCCGATGAGCTTCATCATCTGCCTTGCCGCGCTCGTCTTCCTGATGCTCGTGGCGTATCGCGGCTTCAGCGTCATCCTGTTCGCGCCCGTGGCCGCCATCGGCGCGGTGCTGCTGACCGATCCGGCGGCGGTGCCCGTCGTCTTTTCCGGCCTGTTCATGGAAAAGATGGTGGGCTTCATCAAGCTCTACTTCCCGGTGTTCCTGCTGGGGGCGGTGTTCGGCAAGCTCATCGAGCTCTCCGGCTTCTCGCGCTCCATCGTCTCCTCCATCGTGAAGCTGCTCGGGCCGGGACGGGCCATCCTGTCCATCGTGCTGGTGGGGGCGCTGCTCACCTATGGCGGCGTGTCGCTGTTCGTGGTGGTGTTCGCGGTCTATCCGTTCGGCGCGGAGATGTTCCGCCAGGTGGGCATCCCCAAGCGGCTTTTGCCGGCGGTGGTGGCGCTCGGCGCCTTCTCCTTCACCATGGACACGCTGCCGGGCACGCCGCAGATCCAGAACATCATCCCCACCACCTTCTTCCACACCAACGCCTATGCGGCGCCGATCCTCGGCCTCGTGGGCACCGCCTTCATCCTGGCGGCGGGCCTGTCCTACCTGGAGTTCCGGCGACGGCAGGCGCAGAAGCACGGGGAAGGCTACGGCGAGGGCCATCTCAACGAGGTGGTGGTGGACCAGGACGTGCCGCTCGTCTCGCCGCTGCTCGCCTTGTTGCCCCTGGTGGTGGTGGGCATCGCCAACCTCGTCTTCGCCCGGCTCATTCCGGACTGGTTCGGAGCCACCGCCAGCGCCACCCTGGTGGAAGGCGCGGCAGCGGTGAGCGTGCCCACCAGCACCTGGGCCGCCATCTGGGCGGTGCAGGCGGCGCTGCTGCTCGGCATCCTGACGGTGGCGGTGTTCGGCTTCCGGGCCATCGCCGGCAAGTTCGCCCTCGGGTCCAAGGACGCGGTGGCGGGCGCCTTGCTCGCCGGCCTCAACACCGCGACGGAATACGGCTTCGGCGCGGTCATCGCGGCGCTGCCCGGTTTCCTGCTCATCAAGTCGGCGCTGGCCGCGATCCCCAACCCGCTCATCAACGAGGCGATCACGGTGACGACGCTGGCCGGCATCACCGGCTCGGCGTCGGGGGGCCTGTCCATCGCGCTGGCGGCCATGTCGGAGCAGTTCATCGCCCAGGCGCACGCCTACAACATTCCGCTGGAGGTGATGCATCGCGTGGCCGCCATGGCCTCCGGCGGCATGGACACGTTGCCGCACAACGGCGCCGTCATCACCCTCCTGGCGGTCACCGGCCTCTCCCATCGCCAGTCCTACGGGGACATTTTCGCCATTACCCTCATCAAGACGGCGGCGGTGTTCGTGGTGATCGGCTTCTACTGGCTCACCGGGTTGTATTGAGCACGCCACGCCCACCCGCTATGTTGCGCTGCAACACAAGCCGGGCGGGCGGGGGGCTGGAGGGCGATGGCTGAAGGGCGGGTGATCGCCGTCGCCAACATGAAGGGCGGCGTGGGCAAGACCACGACCGTGGTCATGCTGGCGGAAGGGTTCGCCGCGGCCGGCTGCAAGGTGGCCGTGCTGGACCTCGACGCCCAGGCCAACGCCTCCTATTGCTTCGCCCCCGACGAGGAGCTGAAGCTCATCCTTGAGCAGCGCCGGTCGGTCACCTCCTTCCTCGCCGACCGCCTGCTCTACGGCGACCGGAAGCCGGTCACCGACTATCTCACCCACGGCATCTCCCACGTGATGAAGGCCGGCGAGGAACTGGCCATCGACATGGTGGTGGCCAGCCCGCGCCTGCGGCTGCTGGAACGGGAGATCGTGCTGCGCCTCGCCGAGCGCAATTACGGCCTGCGCTCGCTGGAGGGGCAGTCGCTGCGGGTGCTCGAGGAGGCGCTCGGGCTCCTCAGGGCGCGCTACGACTTCATCCTGTTCGATTGCGCGCCCGGCATCTCCGCCTTTACCGAGGTGGCCATCCGCCTGTCCGACATGGTGATCGTGCCCACCATCCCCGATTATCTCTCCACCCTCGGCTTTGATGCCTTCCGGGCCTCGGTGTGGGAGAATGCGCACGTCACGCGGTCCGCGCTGCCGCAGCCGAAGCGGCGGCCCGTGGTGCTGGCGAGCCGGGTGAACGCCCACAAGATCCAGCATCGCGACACCCTCTTCAGCCTGCGGGCGGAGGCGGACGAGCCGGATGCGCTGTTCGAGATGTTCGACCTGGAGGTGGACAACCAGGCGGCCATCGAGCGGGCCATGGACCCGGAGAACTTTCCCTACGCGCCCTCTTTCGAGCAGAAATGGAACCGGGCGGTGAATCAGGTGCGCGACCTCGTGGATGAAACGCGGAGACGGCTCGATGAGTGACGGGACCGACTTCTTTCGCCTGCTCGGCGCCATCGGCGGCCAGGCGGCCCTGTTTCCCGCCGCCGGCAACGCGGCGCGCAAGGCGGTGAACGAGATCGTGCGGACGCAGCTCGTCGCCGAGGACACCGGGCTGGAGGCGGTGCGAAACATCCGCGCGCTGCTCGGCGCCGCGGCCTTCGCCGAGGCGCTCGACGGGGTGCCGGCGCCGAAGGCGAAAGTCCTGCTCGGTCGTGTCGATCCGCACGGGCCCGCTTTCGCCCAGCCGGCGGATCGCATCAGGGCCCTGCTCGGGCTGGCCGATGGCAGCCGCGGGCCGTCCGCGCCGCCGGAGAAGCCAGCCCGGAAAGCCGCATCGAAGAAGGCCCCCGCCGCCGCGAAGGAGCCGGCGGCCGAGGCGCCGGCCCGGCCCAAGCGCAGGATCACCGGCCGGTCGGCGCTGCGGGTGTCGGAAGAGCGCTGAAGGGGCCCCGGCCTTCCCCGCCGGATGCGTGGGCCTGCATGCTTGGACCTGCATGCTTGGGCCTGCATGCTTGGGCCTGCATGTTTGGGCCTGCGGCGGCCCGGTCGGATCAGCCGGCGGGCTTGGCCGGCGCATCCGGCCCTAGCGCGAGGACCTCGGCCAGGGCGACAAAGGCGGGCAGCAGCAGGCACCACATGCCCACCGCGAAGTACAGCAGCGCGGCGGCGGTGCAGCCGGCGAAGAAAGCCCCGAGGTTGGCGCTCAGGCGGGCGAGGCGGGCGCGGATGGCGGCCACGTTCGCATCCGCCGCCGGCCGCCACAGGTTGGACATGTCCACCAGCACCTGCGTGAAGGTCCCGGTCATCATGGTGGACGGCGGCGTATCGGTGAGGTGGGTGCGGTGGAGCGCGTTCTGAAGCGCCATGGCGGCCACCAGCGTCATGCCCATCATGATGGCGGAGGGGGCGTCCGGGTTGGGAAACGGTCCCGACTGAATCGCCACCAGGGCCGCGTGGGCCAGAAGCACCAGCTTCACCGCCATCAGGACGCGGAAGTCATCCATCCCGCGCGCGATCATCGCCCGGCTCAGCTGGCGCGCCGCGATGACGACCAGCGCGAACACCGGCATGGCGATGATCTTGGCCAGGGCCGGCATCTGTCCATGCGCCAGGGACGCGGCGAAGGTCACGATGTTGCCCGTCACATGCGCCGCGAACAGCCCACCGAGGGCGACGAAGCCGGCCGTGTCCACAAAGCCGGCATTAAAGCAGAGCAGAATCCCCAGCAGCCCCTTCACAGCTCAAACTCTCCCTGCACAACGACGCCGGCCGCCCGGCGCGCGAGATTTGAATGCGGTTTGGTCTGCGCTGGGCTTCAGCCCACCTCGGCCACGTCGCGCAGCCGCAGGGACACCCGCGTCTCGCCCTGCCAGGTGTCGAGGTCGAGGCTGCCGGCCACGTGCATCACGCGGCCGCGTCCCGCCAGGAGGGCGCGGCCGAGGGGCTCCTCGGCGCAACGGAAGGCCACGGCCTTCAGGGTGGTGCCGTCGCCGGAGGTGATGCGGGCGCGCACATGGCCGGCGCCGAACGTCTCGGCATAGCTGATGCGGTGATTGGGGAAGGCGAAGACCGGCTCGGGATTGCCCGCCCCGAACGGCCCGGCGCGGGCGATGGTCTCCACCAGCGCCGGCGTCGCGCCGCGCGCGGTCAAGGCCCCGTCGATGGAGAGCGCGCCCTCGGCCCGGGCGCGCGTCACGTCGGCGGCGAGCCGCGCCTCGAGCATCGCCCTGAGGTCCCCCAGCCGCGCCCGCTCCACCGTGAGCCCCGCCGCCATGGCGTGGCCGCCGCCCTTCACCAGCAGTCCGTCCTCGACGGCGGCCCGCACCGCCCGGCCGATATCGACGCCGGGGATGGAGCGGCCGGAGCCGGTCCCGGTCTCGCCGTTGAAGGCGATGGCGAAGGCCGGGCGCTGGAAGCGCTCCTTGAGCCGGGCGGCCACCAGCCCGACCACGCCGGGGTGCCAGCCCTCGCCGCTCACCACCACCACGGCGCCCTCGTCCAAGACGCCGAGGGCGGCCTGGGCCTCCGCCTCGGCGGCGGCGAGGATGGCGCGCTCCACCTCCTGCCGCTCGGTGTTCAGCCGGTCGAGCTCGGCGGCCATGCGGCGTGCCTCGGCGGGATCGTCGGTGAGCAGCAGCTTCGCCCCCAGCGTCGCCTCGCCGATGCGCCCGCCCGCATTGATGCGCGGGCCGATGAGGAAGCCGAGATGGAAGGGGCGCGGGGGCCGTCGAGGCGGGCCGCATCCATCAGGGCGGTGAGGCCGATGCGGGTGCGCCGGCGCATGGCCAGGAGCCCCTTGGCCACGAAGGCCCGGTTGAGGCCGCGCAGGGGCACCACGTCGGCGACCGTGGCGAGGGCCACGATGTCGAGGGCGTCGAGCAGGTCCGGGGCCGGGCGCCCCGCGTTGAAGTGGCCGCGCTGGCGCAGGGCCCGCACGAGGCCCACGGCGGTGACGAAGGCGAGGCCCGCCGCGCACAGGTGGCCGAGGCCGGAGAGGTCGTCCTCCCGGTTCGGGTTCACGATGACCGCGCCCTCGGGCAGGCGCTCGCCCGCCTGGTGGTGGTCGATCACCACAACGTCCATGCCGAGCCGGCGGGCGGCGGCGATGGGCTCCATGGAGGTGGTGCCGCAATCCACCGTCACCAGCAGGGTCACGCCCCGCGCCGCCAATTGCTCGATGGCCGGCACGTTGGGGCCGTAGCCCTCGAAGATGCGGTCGGGAATGTGGAACAGCGGGTCGAGGCCGCCGGCCCGCAGCACGCCCACCATGAGGGCGGTGGCACAGGCGCCGTCCACGTCATAATCGCCGAACACCGCCACCTGCTCGCCGGTGACCACGGCATGGGCCAGCCGCTCCACCGCGGCGCCCATGTCGGTCAGGGTGTCGGGGTCGGGCAGGAGGGTGCGGATGGAGGGGTCGAGGTAGCGTTCCACCTCGTCGAGGGGCACGTCGCGGCCGGCCAGCACGCGGGCCAGCAGCTCACTGATGCCGGCGCGCTGGGCCATGGCCATCGCGGTCTGGGCGCCGCGCACGTCGAGCCGCTCGCGCCAGATGCGGCCGGTGGCCGAGCGGGCGACGTCGAGGAAGAGGCGATTCGGCAAGGCGATGTTCACGCGGGCATGAAGCCAGACCCCGGCGCCCGCGTCGAGCGGCAGGCCGTCATACCCCCTGTGCGAGGACGAGCACCCCGATCGCCGCTCCCGCCGCCGCCACCGTCGCGGCGCCGAGGCGCACGGTAAATCCGGCCGGCCCGGCCGCAGCCGCGAAGCCGACCCGGCCGAGGGCGTTCATGCCGAGGGCGATGAGGATGGAGACCGCCGCCGCCTCCAGCGTGAGGGCGTTGCCGGCAAGGCGGGCGGCATTCAGCGAGGGCACGTCCACGTCGACGATGCCGGCCACCGCGCTCACGAGATAGAGGCTGCCCGGCCCCACCGACTTCAGCAGGAAGCCGCTCGCCAGGGAGACCAGGGCGAACATCCCGGCGAAGGCGGTCAGCGGGGCGAGGTCGAACGGATTGCCCAGGACCTGCTCCCCGCCGGTGCTCCTGGGGTCGCGCACCATGAGCACCCCGGCGAGGGCGAAGGTCGCCGCCGCCGCGAGGGCGGGCGGGGCGAGGGTCGCCAGCAGCGCGGGCGCCACCACCGTGCAGATGGCCAGCACCCGCAGCAGCGAGACCATGGCCGCCAGCGCCGCCCCGCCGGCGAGCAGCACCGCCGGCTCGCCGGCGGCGGCGCGCCGGGCGAAGGCGATGGTGACGGCGGTGGACGAGACGAGGGCGCCGCCGAGGGCGCTGAACAGGATGCCCTTCTCCGGCCCCGCCACCTTCACCGCCACATAGCCGGCAAACGAGATGGTGGCGGTGAGCACCATGAACAGCCAGATCTGGCGGGGGTTGAGGCTGTCGAACGGATCAAGGGTGCGATCGGGCAGCAGCGGCAGCACGATCATCGTCATCGCCAGCAGCACCAGGGCCGAGCGCAACTCCACCCAGGTGAGGCGGGAGACGAGGCCATGCAGCACCTCGCGCGCAGCGAGCAGGCCGGCGGCGGCGATGGCTGCCGCGCCCGCCGCCGAGGGATCGCCCACCACGGCAAGCGCGCCGAGGGCGAAGACCAGCAGCGCCGCGATGATGGAGGTGATGCCGTAGTCCTTGTCCGCCACCATCTCCCGGTACTTGAAGGCGGAGAACACGGCGGCGAAGGCGAGCCCGGCGGCCGCGAGCAGGGCCGGGCTCTGCATCGCCGAGGCCAGCGCCGCGGAGACGCCGCCGAGCAGGCCGCAGAGGGTGAAGGTGCGCACGCCGGCGGTGCGGCTGCCCGGCGGTTCGGTCCGCTCACGCCAGCCGCGCTCGACCCCCACCACGAGGCCGATGGCGAGGGCGACGGCCAGCCGGTAGATGAGGTGGTCCATCACGGCCTCCCGATGGCCCGTGTTTTAGCAGAAAGCAGCCGCGCAGGCGCGTGCCGTCCCCCAACCGAAGGTGCGCAGGCGCGTCGCCGCCGGGGGGACCCCGGCGATGCGGAGCTCCGGCCGCGACTCAATCCTCCAGGCGGAACTTGCGGAAGTCGCGGTGCTCGGTGGCGATGCGGCGCACGGTGCCGGTGGCGGCGCGCAGCACGATGGTGTCGGTCTCGATCACCTCGCGGCCGAAGCGCACGCCCTTCAGCAGCGCGCCGTCGGTGACGCCGGTGGCCGCCACCAGGCAGTCGCCGCGCACCATTTCCTCCAGCGCGTAGATCTTGGAGAAATCGCGGATGCCGAGGGTTTTGGCCTGCTCGCGCTTCTTCTCGGTGTCGAGCACGAGGCGGCCCTGCATCTGGCCGCCGATGCAGCGCAGCGCCGCTGCGGCGAGCACCCCTTCCGCCGCCCCGCCGAGGCCGAGATAGATGTCGACCCCGCTCTCTTGCGGATTGGTGGTGTGGATGATGCCGGCCACGTCGCCGTCTGTGATGAGCTTCACCGCCGCCCCGGTCTTGCGCACCGCCTCGATGAGCGGGGCATGGCGCGGCCGGTCGAGGATGAGGGCGGTGATGTCGGACGGCGGCACGCCCTTCGCCTCGGCCAGGGCGCGGACATTGTCCTGCGGGCTCTGGGAGAGGGAGACGATGCCGTCCGGGTAGCCGGGGCCGATGGCGAGCTTTTCCATGTAGGCCACCGGCACCTTCAGCAGCGAGCCGCGCTCGGCCAGGGCGATGACGGTAATGGAGCCTTCCATGTTCTTGGCGCAGAGGGTGGAGCCTTCGAGCGCATCCACGGCGAGGTCCACCTCCATGCCGCCCCGGCCGAGGGTCTCGCCGGCGAACAGCAGGTCGCACTCGCCCTCCACCCCCTCGCCGATGACGATGGTGCCCGAGAGCGGGATGTCGTTCACCTCGCGATGGCAGGTGCGCATGGCGGCAAGGTCCGCGGCTTCCTCATCGCCGCGCCCGCGCAGGCGCGCCGCCGCCACCGCGCACCGCTCCGACACCTGCGCCAGGTCGAGGGCGAGGCGGCGGTCGAGCACCTGGGGCATCCGGGCAACGCTCATGCGTCAATCCTTCTCGATGCGAATCACCTGCGGCAGGGAGGCGACGACCCCATCCGCCTCGATGGCGGCGATGGCCCGTCTGACGGCCTCCTCGGTCGTAGCATAGGTGATGAGGATCACGTGTGCGGTGTCGGCCGCGCTCGTCGTGCCGCCGGGGCGGCGCTGGACGATGGATTCCAGGGAGATCTGCTCGTCGGCCATGCGGCGGGCGATGGTGGCCGCGGTGCCCGGCTTGTTCACCACGGCGAGGCGGATGTAGTAGCCGCCCTCGTGGCGCTGCATGGGCGCGCGCTCGGCCTTCTGCAGGCGGTCCACCGGCAGGCCGAAGGCGAAGCCCTGCGCGCCGCGTGCCACGTCGAACAGGTCGGCCACCACCGCCGAGGCGGTGGCGTCGCCGCCGGCGCCGGGCCCCACCAGGGTCAGCGCCACCGCGTCGCCGTCCACCGCCACCGCGTTGGTGACGCCGGACACCTGGGCGATGGGCCAGTGCTTCGGCACCATGGTGGGGTGCACCCGCTGCTCGATGCCGGTGTCGGTCTTCACCGCCACGCCGAGCAGCTTCACCCGGTAGCCGAGATCGTCCGCCGCATCGAGATCGGCCAGGGTGAGTTGGCGGATGCCTTCCACATAGATGGAGTCCGCGTCCACCTGGGTGCCGAAGGCGAGCGAGGTGAGGATGGCGAGCTTGTGGGCGGTGTCGAAGCCGTCGATGTCGAAGGTCGGGTCCGCCTCCGCATAGCCGAGGCGCTGGGCCTCGGTGAGGCAGACGTGGAAGGAGAGCTTCTCCTCCGCCATGCGGGTGAGGATGTAGTTGCAGGTGCCGTTGAGGATGCCGGACACGCGCTCGATGGCGTTGCCGGCGAGGGCCTCGCGCAGGGTCTTCACGATGGGGATGCCGCCCGCCACCGCCGCCTCGAAATGGAGCCCCGCACCGGCGGCTTCCGCACGCCGGGCGAGATCGAGGCCGCATTTGGCGAGCAGCGCCTTGTTGGCGGTCACCACCGGGATGCCGCGGTCGAGCGCGGCGGCGACCGCCGCCTTCGCCGGGTCGCCGTCGCCGCCCATCAGCTCCACGAACACGTCGATGTCGCCGGTTCCGGCCAGCGCGACCGGATCCTCGTACCAGGTGACGCCATCGAGGTTCAGCCCGCGATCCCGGGTGCGATCCCGCGCCGCCACGGCCGTCGCCTTCACGGTGCGGCCGGTACGCGCCTCAAGCTCGGCGGCGCGGCGTTCGAGCATGCGGAAGACGGCGGCCCCGACGGTGCCGAGGCCGGCGAGGCCCACTTTCAGTTCGCTCATGGATCGGACCGGTTCTTTCCCTGTGGCGGGTGCCGTGCGTCTGGCGCGTTCTCGCGCGAAGGACAGTGGTTCGCGTGGAGATAACGCGCCAAAGCAAGTGACTGGACCATCCCGATGCGCGCCGGGCAGCGGCGCGCATCGGGACAACGCCCCACCTTCTACCGCGCGGCGCTCAGCGGCACCACATTGTGCAGCGTCGTGCCCGCCTGCTCGAAGAAGCGGCGGACGTTGCGCGCCGCCTGGCGGATGCGCTGCTCGTTCTCCACCACCGCGATGCGCACATAGTCGTCGCCATGCTCGCCGAAGCCGACGCCCGGCGACACCGCCACCTCCGCCTTCTCGATGAGCAGCTTGGCGAATTCCACCGAGCCCATGGCCCGGAAGGGCTCAGGAATGGGGGACCAGGCGAACATGGTGGCGCGGGGCACGGGGATGTTCCAGCCGGCGCGGCCGAAGCTCTCCACCAGCGCATCGCGGCGCTTCTTGTAGGTCTCGCGCATCTCGGCGATGCACTCCTGCGGGCCGTTCAACGCCGCGGTGGCCGCCACCTGGATGGGGGTGTAGGCGCCATAGTCCAGATAGGACTTCACCCGCGACAAAGCGGCGATGAGGCGCTCGTTGCCCACCGCGAAGCCCATGCGCCAGCCGGCCATGGAATAGGTCTTGGACATGGAGGTGAACTCCACCGTCACGTCCATGGCGCCCGGCACCTCCAGCACGGAGGGGGGCGGGTTGCCGTCGAAATAGAGCTCGGCATAGGCGAGGTCGCTGAGAACGATGAGGTCGTTCTTCTTCGCGAAGGCCACCACATCCTTGTAGAATTCGAGATCCGCCACGCAGGCCGTGGGGTTCGAGGGATAGCACAGCACCACCGCGATGGGCTTGGGGATGGAGTGCTGCACCGCCCGTTCCATGGCGTGGAAGAATTCCGGCCCCGGCTCGGCGGGCACCGAGCGGATGACGCCGCCGGCCATGAGGAAGCCGAAGGCGTGGATGGGATAGGAGGGGTTGGGGGTGAGGATCACGTCGCCGGGGGCGGTGATGGCCTGCGCCATGTTGGCGAAGCCTTCCTTGGAGCCCAGCGTGGCAACCACCTGCCGGTCGGGGTCGAGCTTCACGCCGAATCGCCGCTCGTAATAGGCCGCCTGCGCCTTGCGCAGGCCGGGGATGCCCTTGGAGGCGGAATAGCGGTCGGTCCGCGGCTTGCCGATGGTTTCCTTCAGCTTCTCGGTGACATGCGCCGGCGCGTCGAGGTCCGGATTGCCCATGCCGAGGTCGACGATGTCCACCCCGGCATTGCGGGCGGCGGCCTTCACGCGGTTCACCTGTTCGAACACGTAGGGCGGCAGCCGGCGAATGCGGTGGAAATCGGTGGTCATCTTCGGGCTCCAGGGGGCACTCATAGACCGCGCATCTCGTGTCTCCCGGCGCGGCAGGCGGGCTTTTTAGCACTGATCGGTGAATGAAAAAGCCATGATTGCGATGGGAGTGCGGCGCCGCGCCCCCGGCGCCGCGAATTTCGCGGTGCGGCATGCCCGCCGCGCCGCCCGGTCACTGGACCGGCGGCAGGGGCCTGGCCTGTTGGCGCGCGGCGCGCTCGAGGTCCTTCTGCAGCTTCTGCTGGCCTTCCGGGGTGAGGGGCGCGGCGCGGTCCGACGGCGGGGCGCCCACGGGCGGAAACTGATCCGGCGCAACTTCTGGCACCTGGGGATTGGGTGGCGCGAGCGCCGCCAGCGGGTCGGAGCCGGCGCACGCCGACAGGCCGGCCAGCACGGCCAGCGCCAACACGGCGCGCCACCGCCGCGACCGCGCCGCAGCAGGAAAGGGCGTGCCGCGCACGCGACCGCCCGGATGAGGGGGAACGGTGCTCATGGGCCTCCAGTTGTTCCCGATGACGTGTCGCCGCAGCCCGCGCTGACCGGGGCGTGACACCCGGGAATGCATCTTGCGCGTGTTCCTCGGGCGGGTAAGGCTCGATCCTGTCATGGTCGCGGATTAATATGGCCGAAGCGCGCCAGACGATACAAGATGGGCCCAAGGCCCCAAGATGTCTCACGAGAGGGAATGGCGGATGTCCGTTGCCGAGGAAACGTCAAACAAGACGGCGAACGAGTCAGTCCCCGGCCTTGTGGCGGGCGCGCCGGCCGAGCCGCGCCTGACGGTGGTTCCGCCAGCCCCGACACAGGATCGGGCCCCCGCCGCAGCCGGGCCGGCCGCTCCCGCATCCGGTGGTTCGGCCGGGGCTGGCGCGGCCGCCGCCGGTGGCGCCTCGTCCGCGGGGAGGCGCCGCACGTCGGCATGGACGTGGAGGCCCTGGCGCGAAACTTCGCCATGATGGTGGAGCAGGGCGGCAAGGCGATGGCCGCCTACCTCACCCCGCGCGAGCCGGCCAAGACCGACGACATGGCGGAGGACATCGCCGACGCCCTGAAGACCGTGACCCACGTGGCGGAATACTGGATGGCCGATCCCCAGCGCACGCTGGAGGCCCAGTCCCGGCTCATGGCCGGCTATCTGTCCGTCTGGGCCAACACCATGAAGCGCCTCGCCGGGGAGGAGGTGGACCCGGTGACCCGGCCCGACCCGAAGGACGCCCGCTTCAAGGACGCGGGCTGGCAGCAGAGCCCCATCTTCGATGCGCTGAAGCAGACCTACCTTGTCACCACCCGCTGGGCCGAGGACATGGTGCAGGAGGCCGAGGGCCTCGATCCGCACGTGAAGCACAAGGCCGAGTTCCTGGTGCGGCAGGTGTCCAACGCCATCTCGCCCTCGAACTTCGTGCTCACCAATCCCGAGCTCATCCGCGAGACGCTGAGCTCGTCCGGCGAGAATCTGGTGAAGGGCATGAAGAACCTCACCGACGACCTGATCGAGGGCGGCGGCACCCTCAGGATCCGCCAGACCGACATGAAGGCCTTCGAGGTGGGGCGGAACCTCGCCACCACCCCGGGCAAGGTGATTTTCGAGAACGAGCTGATGCAGCTCATCCAGTACGAGCCGACGACACCCAGCGTGAAGAAGACGCCGGTGCTGCTCGTGCCGCCATGGATCAACAAGTTCTACATCCTCGACCTGACGCCGGAGAAGTCGCTCATCAAGTGGCTGGTAGACCAGGGGATCACGGTCTTCACCATCTCCTGGGTCAATCCCGACGCGCGGCTCGCCGCCAAGGGCTTCGACGACTACATGCGCGAAGGCATCATGACCGCCCTCGACACCGTGGCGGTGGCCTCCGGCCAGCGGCGGGTGCATGCGGTGGGCTATTGCGTGGGCGGGACGCTGCTGGCCACGACCCTCGCCTACATGGCGCAGACCGGGGACGACCGCATCGCCTCCGCCACCTTCCTCACCACGCAGATCGACTTCACCCACGCCGGTGACCTGAAGGTGTTCGTGGACGAGGAACAGCTCGCCAGCATCGAGCGCAAGATGAAGACGATGGGTTATCTGGAGGGGAGCAAGATGGCCTCCGCCTTCAACCTGCTCCGGTCGAACGACCTGATCTGGCCCTACGTGGTGAACAATTACATGAAGGGGAAGGCGCCTTTCCCCTTCGATCTTCTGTTCTGGAATGCCGATTCGACCCGCATGCCGGCAGCGAACCATTCCTATTACCTGCGCAACTGCTACCTCACCAATTCCATCGCCCGCGGCCTCGCCGAATTGTCCGGCGTGCGTATCGATGTCAGCAAGATCAACATCCCGGTCTATTCGCTGGCGACGAAGGAAGACCACATCGCGCCCGCCAACTCGGTCTATATCGGGGCGAACCTCCTGTCCGGCCCGGTGCGCTACGTGCTCGCGGGCTCCGGGCATATCGCCGGGGTGGTCAATCCGCCGGCGAAGGGGAAGTACCAGTACTGGGCCGACGGGCCGACGGGGCCGAGCTACGACCTGTGGGCGCAGGGCGCGCAGGAGCACAAGGGCTCCTGGTGGCCGGACTGGCTGACCTGGTTCTCGTCCTGGCATCCGGACGAAGTCCCCGCCCGCGTCGTCGGCGGCGGCCGGCTCACCCCCATCGAGGACGCGCCGGGCCGCTATGTGAAGGAAAAGAGCTGAGGGACGACGCCACGCGGCGCAGGCGCGACCGGGGGCTTTGGACGGGGTCGCGCTTTGCACGGGTCCACTGGGACGCGCGGTGCCGGTCTGCCGGGATCGCTCCCGGCCGGCAGCGCTCCACCTACCGCCTTTCGCCCGACGCCGCTTGCGTCTAGTTTGGGGGCAGGCCCGTCGTGCGGCCGAAGATTCAGGTCGAGGGCCCGTGCGTTACGTTTCCACTCGGGGCGAAGCTCCCGTTCTGTCCTTTTCCGATGCGCTGCTCGCCGGGCTCGCGCGCGACGGCGGCCTCTATGTGCCGGAGGCTTGGCCGACCCTGTCGCCGGGCGAGATCGCGGCGTTTGCCGGCAAGCCCTATGCGGCGGTGGCGAAGGCCGTCATCTCCCCCTTCGTGGCCGACGCGCTGCCCGAGCGCGCCCTCGATCTGATGATCGCCGACGCCTATGCCGGCTTCCGGCATCCCGCCGTCACCCCTTTGGTGCAGATCGCGCCGAACCGCTTCATCCTCGAGCTGTTCCACGGCCCGACCCTGGCGTTCAAGGACGTGGCGATGCAGCTGCTCGCCCGGCTGATGGACCATGTGCTCGCCACCCGCGGCTCCCGCGCCACCATCGTCGGCGCCACATCGGGCGATACCGGCAGCGCGGCGATCGAGGCGTTTCGCCATTCCGATGCGGTGGACGTCTTCATCCTCTACCCGCACAAGCGCGTGTCCGAGGTGCAGCGCCGGCAGATGACGACGGTGAACTCGCCGTCCGTCCACGCCATCGCCGTGGAAGGCACGTTCGACGACTGCCAGGGCCTGGTGAAGGCCATGTTCAACCACCACGCCTTCCGCGACCAGCTGGCGCTGGCGGGGGTCAATTCCATCAACTGGGCGCGCATCGTCGCCCAGGTGGTCTATTATTTCTACGCGGCGGTGGCGCTGGGCGCGCCGCACCGCGAGGTGTCCTTCGTGGTGCCCACCGGCAATTTCGGCGACATCCTCGCCGGCTGGGTGGCGAAGAAGATGGGCCTTCCCATCCGCGACCTCTCCATCGCCACCAACGTCAACGACATCCTGGTGCGCACGCTGGATACCGGGCGCTACGAGGTGAAGGGGGTGCTCCCCTCGTCCTCCCCCTCCATGGACATCCAGGTCTCGTCCAATTTCGAGCGCCTGCTGTTCGACGCCCTCGACCGCGACAGCGGCGCGCTGCGCCAGCTCATGGCCTCGCTCGGGCAGTCCGGCGCCTTCACCGTTCCGCGCGCGGCTCAGGCCGCCATCGCGGCGGACTTCTCTGCCGCCCGCGCCGACGAGCCGGAGACGGCGGCGACCATCGAGAAGCTCTACCGGTCCATCGGCTACCTCGCCGATCCGCACACGGCGGTGGGGCTCGCCGTGGCCGAGAAGGTGGAGCACGCCGCCAAGGTGCCGCAGGTGGTGCTCTCCACCGCCCATCCGGCCAAGTTCCCCGACGCGGTGGAGGCGGCCACCGGGCATCGGCCGGGCCTGCCGCCGCACATGGCCGACCTGATGACCAAGCGTGAAAGCCTGACCGTGCTGCCAAACGACCTTGCGGCAGTTGAGAATTTCATCCGCGCCCGCGCGCGCATCGCCTCGGGTGCCGCCGCATGAGCGTGAAGCTGTCGACCCTGGACAACGGCATTACCGTCATCACCGACGAGATGGGCCATCTCGGCACCGCCTCCCTCGGCATCTGGGTGGGCGCGGGGGCGCGGGACGAGGGGGAGAACGAGCACGGCATCTCCCACCTTCTGGAGCATATGGCCTTCAAGGGCACGCGCCGCCGCTCGGCGCGGCGCATCGCCGAGGAGATCGAGCAGGTGGGCGGCGACATCAACGCCGCCACCTCGGTGGAGCAGACCACCTACAACGTGCGGGTGCTGGGCGAGGATGTCGGCCTCGGCCTCGACATCCTGTCCGACATCCTCACCGAGCCCGCCTTCGCCCCCGATGAGCTGGAGCGGGAAAAGAACGTGATCGTCCAGGAAATCGGCGCGGTCATGGACACGCCCGACGATCTCGTCTTCGACCTGTTCCAGGAGCAGGCGTTCCCCGGCCAGAGCGTGGGCCGCTCCATCCTCGGCACGCCGGAGACGGTGCGCGCCTTCAGCCGCGACCAGCTCGGCGCCTATCTCGGGCGCACCTATCGCGGCCCGCGCATGGTGGTGGCGGCGGCCGGAGCGGTGGATCACGAGCGTGTGGTGGAGGAGGCGGCGGCGCGGCTGGCGGGCATCGCCTCGGCCACCAAGCCGGATCTTCCCGCCGCCGCCTACGCCGGCGGCACGCGCCTCGTCGCCCGCGACCTTGAGCAGGTGCACGTGCTGCTCGGGCTCGAGGGCTGCTCCTACAAGGATGCGGGCTATCACGCGGTGCAGGTGCTGGCCAACGTGCTGGGCGGCGGCATGTCCTCGCGCCTGTTCCAGGAGGTGCGGGAGGAGCGCGGGCTCTGCTACTCCATCTATGCCTTCCACTGGAGCTATCAGGACACCGGCCTGTTCGGCGTCTATGCCGGCACCGACACCGGGGACGTGGAAGAGCTCTCCAACGCCGTCATTGACCAGATCCTCGACACCGCCGAGACGGTGAACGAGACGGAGGTGGCGCGGGCCAAGGCGCAGATGAAGGTCGGGCTGCTCGCCGCGCTGGAGAGTTCCGGCGCCCGCGCCGACCAGCTGGCCCGGCAGATCCTCGGTTTCGGCCGGGTGATCCCGGTGGAGGAGATCGTGGCGCGGGTGGATGCGGTGGACGTGGCCGCGGTGCGCGCGGCGGCGCGGGGCCTCATCGGCCGCGGCCGGCCGACCCTGACCGCCATCGGCCCGAAGGGTGGACTTGAGCCCGCCGCACGGGTGGTGGAGCGTCTGGGGGTGCATTAGATGGACCCGCGCATCGGTTCGCTTGTGCCGCAGGCCGGCCGGATAACGTTTTCTCTTTGTCTTTGTTAAAGTTTCGAGTTGGGCCGTTCCCTCTCTCATGGACCACAGGCGGGCGGGAACGGACGGTTTCATTTCCGGGGGCGACGGCCGGCCTGCTCCGGCCCGGCAAAAGGCCTCCCCGGGGTCGATACAGGGTTTCGTTCGGTGCGCACCATGTGGCCGCTGAGTTCCGTCCTGATGGTCGAGCCGCTCCCCGTCATCGAGGGGAACGGCGTCTATCTGCGCGTGCCGCAGATGAAGGACTTCGGGCCGTGGCGGGATCTGAGGGAACAGAGCCGCGCCTTCCTCACCCCCTGGGAGCCCCTTTGGCCGGAGGATGACCTGAGCCGTGGGGCCTTCCGCCGCCGCCTGCGCCGCTACACGCGGGACATGGTGACCGACGAGGCCTATCCGCTCTTCGTCTTCCGCAGCGTGGACCATGTCCTCCTCGGCGGCCTGACCCTGTCAAACGTGCGCCGTGGCGTGTGCCAGGCGGCGAGCCTTGGCTACTGGATGGGGGCGCCCCATGCCGGCAAGGGCTACATGAAGGCGGCGGTGAACGCGCTCCTGCCGGTGGCCTACGACACGCTGCACCTGCGCCGCATCGAGGCGGCGTGCATGCCGTCCAACGAGCCTTCGATCCACCTGCTGGAGGCCTGCGGCTTCGTGCGCGAGGGCTATTCGCGGGAATATCTGTGCATCAACGGCGTGTGGGAGGACCACATCCTCTTCGCCCGCCTGCGCAATGACGGGGCGGTGACGGAGCGCACCCGGCGGGGAGGCGTCCGCCGCGAGGCGGCGCGCCCGGCGGTGCCGTAGGAGCCCGGCGGCCCAAGCACATGCCAACGGCCCCGGCCTTCGTGCGCGCGCGACCAAGCTTTGCTCCGGCGCGGCGCGGGCTCGTCCCGACGGCGGGAGCACAACGCGCCTCGCCGCGCCGGCATCAGTCCGCAGGCATCAGGCCAGCTTCGCCGCATAGTCCTCCGGCTTGAAGCCCACGAGGAGGCCGCCGCCCGCCTCCAGCACCGGGCGCTTGATCATGGACGGCTGGGCCAGCATCAGCGCGATCGCCTTGTCCGCGTCGAGGCCCTGCTTGTCGGCGTCGGGCAGCTTGCGGAAGGTGGTCCCCGAGCGGTTCAGCAGCTTTTCCCAGCCCACCGCCTTCACCCAGCCCTCCAGCGTCCCGCGGTCGATTCCCGCGGCCTTGTAGTCATGAAAGGCATAGGCCACCTGGTGCGCCTCAAGCCAGGAGCGCGCCTTCTTCATGGTGTCGCACGCCTTGATGCCGTAGATGGTCGTCGTCATCTGCAATTTCCTCGAAACAAAGGCCAGCAGGCTACACCAGGGCGCGCCGGGCCGCCTTCGCCTTCGCGTCGCAGGGGTGCGCCTGCGCCGTTGAACGGGCCCTAATGATCATGTAACATATCAGTGCAATCCAGCTGGACGGGCAGAAGAATGAAGACATATCGCGGAGATCGCACCATCGACGGCATCGCTGTCACCGTGGACGGACGGCCGCTTCCGCAGCGGACGGACATTGCCCCGCTGAGCCGCGACGGCTTCGAATGGAGCTATGAGGGTGCGGCCCCGGCCCAGCTCGCCCTCGCGCTCCTCGCCGACCATCTCGGGGACGGGCGCCAGGCCCTCGCGCTACACGCGGGCTTCATGCGCGACGTGGTCGCCAATTTCGCCAATGAATGGGAAATGACCTCCAGCGACATCGACGCCGCCTTGCACAAGGCCGCCGCCTGACCCTCCCGCCGGCCGCGCCGCGCGGGGCGCTTGACGGCGGGGGGAGGGTCCGTGGTCAAACGGAAGAATGGGCAGGGAGAAGGCCATGGCGAAGACCCCGGTGCGGCGGCAGAAGCGGGAGGTGGTGCTCGTTGATGCGGAGGCGGCGGATTTCCTCCCCGCCGAGACCCGCCTGCGTGCCCCGGCGCGCAAGCCGCCCGCCCGCCCGTCCCGCAAGGACGTGCTGCCCGACGTCGCCGAGGATGCGAGCCTCACCGACCGGGCCTACCGCATCCTCGAGGAGCTGATCGCCACCCTTCAGCTGCCGCCCGGCGCGGTGCTCTCGGAGCTCGCCTTGTCCGAGCGGCTGAAGATCGGCCGCACGCCCATCCGCGAGGCGCTGCAGCGGCTGGCCCGCGACGGGCTGGTGGTGGTGCTGCCGCGGCGCGGGGTGCTGGTGTCCGAGATCAACCTGCGCACCCAGCTGAGGCTTCTGGAGCTGCGCCGCGTCATCGAGAAGCTGATGGCCGGCCTCGCCGCCGAGCGCGCCACGGCGGAAGAGCGTGAAGCGTTCGCCGACATCGCCTCGTCCATGCGGCAGGCGGCGGAGGTGGAGGACGACCTCGCCTTCATGCGCCTCGACCGGCGCTTCAACCTGCTGATGGCGCAAGCCTCGCGCAACGAGTTCGCGGTGCGCTCCATGGGCCTGATGAACGCCCTCTCGCGCCGTTTCTGGTACCAGCATTATCGCGAAGTCGCCGACCTGCCGCTGGCCGCTCGCCTTCATGCCGAGGTGGCCGAAGCCGTCGCCCGGCGTGATCCGAGGCAGGCGGAGGAAGCGGCGATCCGCCTCGTGGACTATATCGAGGACTTCGCCCGGAAGACGCTGGACGCGTGAGGCGAAGCGCCCTCGTGCCCCGGCCGACTGGAGAGCAAGCGGAAGGAGAGCCGGGGCCTCGCGCACGAGTCCGCCGAAGGCGGCTTCAACGGGGAGGGCGGCGGGTATTGCCGGCTTCGCCGAACTTTCCGCTGGGCCCCGGCTCGGCACTCCGGCTTCGCCGTCGCAGGTCCGGGGCAGGCGGGTTCAGAACACCACCACGCTGCGGATCGTCTCCCCCCGCTTCAGCGCCGCGAATCCCTCGTTGATGTCCTGAAGCCCGATGCGCCGGGAGATCAGGCCTTCGAGGTCCAGCCGCCCGGCCAGCGCCGCGCGGGCGAGAAAGGGGAAGTCGCGGGCCGGCCGGGCACCGCCATAGGAGGAGCGGCGGATGCGCTTCTCGCCCATGAGCGAGCCCCAGCGGAAGGCCACGTCCCTGGTCACGTCGATCTTGCCCAGCCAGATCACCTGCCCGCCCGGCCGCACCGCCTCCATGGTGGCGCGGAAGGCGATGGCGCTGCCGGCGGATTCGAGCACCGCGTCGGCGCCACGGCCGCCGGTGAGGGTGCGGGCGGCTTCCGCCACGTCGCCGGTGCGCGCGTTCACTGTGTGGGTCGCGCCCATGCTCCGGGCCAAAGCGAGCTTGGCGTCGTCGAGGTCGGCGGCGAGGATCTGCTCGGCTCCCGCCAGCCGCGCCCCCTGCACGGCGGCGAGGCCCACGGCGCCGCAACCGATCACCAGGGCCGTGTCACCGGTGGCGATGCGCGCCACGTTCAGCGCCGCGCCCACCCCGGTCATGATCCCGCAGCCGATGAGGCAGGCCTGGTCGAACGGCAGCTCGGGCGGCACCGGCACCGCCTGCTGGTCGGCCACGATGCAGTATTCGCCGAAGGCGCCGAGGAACATGAGGCTGCCCAGCTCCCGCCCGTCTGCGAGGCGCGCCCTGGCGCCGCCGTCGAAGGCGCGGGCCTTGGGACCCTCGGCGAGGTAGCCCTCGCACAGGATCGGCTGGGCGCGGTCGCAATAGAAGCAGTGGCCGCAATGGGGGTTCCAGGAGAGGACCACGTGGTCGCCCACCTTCACCCCCTTCGCCTCGCGCCCCACATCCTCGACGATGCCTGACGCCTCGTGGCCGAGCACGATGGGCATGGGATAGACGAGGCCGCCCTCGATCACCTCGAGGTCGGTGTGGCACAGGCCCGCGGCCTTGATGCGGACCAATACATCGGTGGGGGCGAGGGGCGCGGCCTCCACCGTTTCGACGACAAGCGGGGTCTGCGGCGCGTGGAGCACCGCGGCACGAAAGGAGAGGGGCATGGTGTCAGCCGTGCTCCAGCTCGACCTCGCCGGCGATGACGCGCATCACCGCCTTGTCGCGCTTGGCCTCGGCCAGGGTGCCGGAGAAGATCATCTCGCCGCGCTCCAGCACGTAGAGGCGGTCCACATAGTCCGGCAGGTGGTGGACGTTGGATTCCGCCATCAGCACCGCCTCGCCCATGGCGCGGATGGAGGCGATGCCTTCCGAGATGACCGGGATGATCGCCGGCGACAGCCCCTCGAACGGCTCGTCGAGCAGCAGCAGGCTCGGGTCGAGGGCGAGCGCGCGCGCCACCGACACCATCTTGCGCTCGCCGCCGGAGAGCTGCGCGCCGCCGCGGGTGAGATACTGCCGCAGCTTCGGGAAGACGGCGAGGGAGCGCTCCACCCGCTCCGCCTCCGAAAGGGGCGAGCGGCGCGTCCAGGTGGGCAGCGCGATGTTCTCGGCCACCGTCAGGTCGGCATAGACCTCCGATTCCTCCGGCGAGAAGCCGATGCCCATCTGGGCGATCTCGTGGGTGGGGCGGCCCACCAGCTCCTGCCCCTTGAAGCGGATGGAGCCTGCGGCCGGCTTGCGATACCCCATGATGGAACGGAAGGTGGTGGTCTTGCCCGCGCCGTTGCGGCCGAGCAGGGCGACGAGCTCGCCCGGCTCCACGGCCATGTCGATGCCGCTCAGGATGCGGCTGCCGGCGATGTCCACCTTGAGGCCGGAAATGCTCAGCATGGGTGGATCTCCTGGGCCGGCGCTGCCTTCGGCTGCATCTTCGGCGGGCGGGTGCCGACCACGGCGGCGATGAGGGCGGGGTCCTTGAAGAAGGTTTCCGGCTTCTCGTCCGCCAGCACGCTGCCGCCCTGGAGGGCGACGATGCGGTCCGAGTAGCGGGCGACGAGGTCCATGTCGTGCTCCACCTGGATGATGCCGCGCACCCCCGCTTTCTTCGCCGCCAGCACCAGCAGCTCCATGATGGCGTGCTTGTCGCCGGTGGAGACGCCGGAGGTGGGCTCGTCGATGAGGATGAGTTCCGGCTTGAGGGCGAAGGCGCTGGCGACATCCAGCAGCTTCTTCTCGCCCTGGGAGAGGGCGCAGGCCTGCTGCTCCAGCCGATGGCGCAGGTTGAAGATGTCCGCCACCTCCTCCACCGCGTCGCGGATCTCCCGGTCGCCGCCGAGGCTGCGGAAGGGGTTGGCGCTGCGCCTCAGGCGCGAGGCGGCGGCGACCCCCAGCGTCTCGCGCACGGTGAGGGCGGGGAAGATGTTCACCAGCTGGAAACCCCGCGCCATGCCCCGGCGCGACAGCTCCACCGGGCCGATGCCGGCGATGTCCTGGCCGCGGAAGTGGACGTGGCCGGTGGTCGGCCTGAGCAGCCCCGTCAGCACGTTGACGAGAGTGCTCTTGCCCGCCCCGTTGGGGCCGACGATGGAGATGAACTCCCCGTCGTTGACGTGCACCGAGACGTTCCGCAAGGCGTGAAAATCGCCGTAGCTCTTGGAGACGGCGTGGGCGGAGAGGAGGGCGGCGCTCGCCATGGGTCAGCTCCCGCGCTTGAGACGGGCGAGGACGTCGCCGAACAGGCCGGCGATGCCTCGCGGGAAGAAGATGACGAGGAGCACCAGCACGCCGCCCATGACGAAGCGCCAGTATTGCGTCGCTGACATCACCGTGTCCTGCAGCAGCACGAAGGCAAGGCCCCCCACCACCGGCCCGGCGAAGGCTCCCGAGCCGCCCAGCACCGCCATGAAGACGAGGTTGCCGGACTGGGTCCAGTAGACGATCTCCGGGTCCGCGAGGCCGATGGTGACGGCGAGGATGACCCCGCCGATCGCCCCGTAGACGCCGGAGATGACGAACGCCGCGAGCCGCATGCGCGGGACGGTGACGCCGAGATAGGCCGCCTTCTGCGCATTCTCGCGGATGGCCTGAAGATGCAGGCCGAAAGGCGAGCGCACGATGCGCCACATGATAAAGCCGAGCAGCGTGAGCAGCGCCAGCGCGTAGTAATAGAATGGCCCGGTGAGAAAGGCGGTCTTGCCGCCCTCGAATTCCATGCCGAACAAGAGCGGGCGCAGCACCCGCATGCCCTGGTCGCCGCCGGTGAGGCCGTAGAACTTGAACAATATGGAGTGAAACAGCATGCCGAAGGCCAAAGTCAGCATGCCGAAGAAGATGCGCGTGTAGCGCACGCACAGATAGCCGACCGGGATGGCGATGAGGGTCGCCGCGGCGATGGCGGACAGCAGGATCAGCTCGATGGAGCGCACCCCGAGCTTCGATGTCATCACCGCCGCCGCATAGGCGCCGATGCCGAGGAACATGGCATGCCCGAAGGAGAGCAGGCCGGTGTAGCCGAACAAGAGGTTGAACCCGAGCAACGCGATGGCGAAGCCGAAGAACGGCACCATCAGGGTGAGCGTGTAGGTGGAGGCGACGAGCGGCAGCCCCGCCATGGCGGCGACGACCACCAGGAAGGCCGCGAGGCCGGAGGGCCGCCACAGGGCGGCGGGCGCGGCCGGCGCCACCGTGATGCGCGTCGAGGTGGGGATGCTCATGCCATCGCCTTTCCGAACAGGCCGGCCGGACGCAGGATGAGCACCGCGATGACGACCAGGTAGATGGAGAGAATTTCAGCCTCCGGCAGGACCATGATGGCCGCGGCGCGGATGAGGCCGACGATGAGGGCGCCGGCCAGCGCCCCGCGCATGGAGCCGAGGCCGCCGATGACCACCACGGCGAAGGCTTCCACCACCAGCTCCACCGCCATGTCGAGGGAGGAGGCGGAGGCCGGCACCACCAGCGCGCCGCCCACCGTGCCGAGCATGCAGCCCACCGTGAAGACGGCGGCGAAGACGCGGTTGGAATTGACGCCGAGGCCCTCGGTCATGTCGCGGTTTTCCGCGGTGGCGCGGATGATGCGGCCGGTGCGCGTCTTCTGCAGGAAGGCGCCCAGCGTCGCCGCGATGGCGATGGCCGCGGCCACCACGAGCAGGTTGTAGGTGGGCACGCGCACCCCGAGGAACTCCGCCGTGCCGTAGGCGAGATAGGCATTGTCGAGGGTGCGCGGGGTGGCGCCCCAGAAGAAGCGGAACACATCCTGGAACATCAGGAGCAGGCCGAAGGTGAGCAGCAGCTGGTAGCTCTCGTCCCGCCGGTAGACGGTGCGCAGGATGCGCTCCACCGGCAGGCCCACGAGGCCGATGAGGAGGCCCGAGAGGATCAGCACCGGCAGCACCAGGATGGGCGGCATGCCCGCGGCGCTCGCGAGCCCCACGGCGGTGATGCCGAAATAGGCCCCGAGCGCGTAGAAGGAGCCGCAGGCGAGGTTCACGATCTTCTGCACGCCGAACACCAGCTGAAGCCCGGCGGCGACGAGGAAGAGGATGGCGGCGTGAAAGACGCCGCCAAGGATCATGTCGAGAAGGACGGTCACGCGGAAGGCCTCCTCAGACCGGCAGCTTCGAGGTCTTCAGCCATTCCCAGAAATCCACGCCGGGCGGCTTCTGGAGCTGGTCGGCGGTGTAGCTGTCCACCGTCTTCAGGGTGGGGAAGTCATAGGAATTCTGGTTGGTGGACAGCCCCTGATAGAAGGTCTGCTCGGCGATCTTGTCGGTGCGGAACTGGCCCGGCCCGCCGAGGCTCTCCACCTTCTGCTTCGGGATCGAATCGATGATCTCGTCGAGCTTGGGCCAGCGGCCGGTGGCCTTCGAGGCCGCCTCGACCCCCGCCTTGTAGGCGGCGAGGGCGAAATAGGCGCGGTCCGCCTCCCAGTGCGGCGCTTCCTTGTAGCGGCCCATATAGTCGTCCACGAACGCCTTCTGCAGCGCCGAGGCGTTGGGCAGGGCGAAGTAGAGGGTGTTGTGCCCGAACACGATGTTCTCGGGCATGAACTCTTTCTTCAGCTGGTTGATCTGCCAGCCGGCGGCGGGCAAAGCGAGGTTCACGCCCTCGAACAGGCCGGCGGCCGAGCCCTGCTTCATGAACACCGGCAGGTCGGCGAACAGCATGGAGGAGAAGATGAAGTCGGGCTTGGCCGCCTTCAGCGCCGCCACGTGCGAGGTGAGGTCCATGGTGCCGACCTTGGGCCACTGCTCGGCCACCACCTCCACCTCGACGCCGGCGCGGTTGAGGATCTGCCGGAAGGCTTCCCAGTTGTTGCGGCCGTAGGAATAGTCCGGGTTGATGCCGGCGATGCGCTTGATCTTGCCCTTGAAGTATTTGATGGCGAGGAGCGAGGCCATCACCGCCTCGCACTCGTTGTCGGTGGAGCGGAAGACGTAGCGCGACTTGGGCATGGCCTCTTTCACGCCGTCCTGCGTGGTGCCGTCCCACATGATGAGGAGCGCCTGCTCCTCCTCGGCCACCGGCGCGACGCCCAGGCTGACGCCGGTGGAGATGAGGCCCTGCACGCAGTCCACCTTCTCCTGCAAGGCGAGGCGGCGGAAGCGCTCGATGGTGTCCTTGGGCGAGGTCTCCTCCTCGATCACCAGCTCCAGCGGGCGGCCGGCGATGCCACCGGCCTTGTTGATGCGCTCGGCGGCCCACTGCACCGCGCGGATGCCGCATTCGCCGACCGTGCCCATGGCGCCGGAGCGGGGCGCGAGGATGCCGACGCGCACGGGCTTTGCCTGGGCGATGGCTGGCGAAAAGATGCCGGGCGCGGCGGCGGCGAGGCCGGCAGCGCCGACCCCCCGCATCAGAGTGCGGCGAGATATGTCCATTGGCGTCCTCCCTCTGAGCGCGCGCCGATGAGCCTGCGGCGCAGGCCCGTCGGACGACTCGTCCTCGTTTCTCAAGTCCGGAGCGGATTCACCCATCCGGTTGTCGCAACCGGCCGGGATCCGCTGCCCGCGGGTCTTATGCCCGTCTTTGGAAACTGACATATCATAGATATGCCAAAAGAATGTCTGCAAGCGCCTTTTTTGATCTGGATCATTTTGAAGGTGGCCAGTTTCAATAAGCCATTGATTTTTAATGCATCTGTTCGGCGTGGAAAGCAGCGGCACGGGGCATTGCGCCCGCTCTGGCGGGCGAAAAGGTGCTCTTGCGCATGATGTGATGCTGACATATTAGTTGTCCACACGAGCTTCGCCGCGCCCCATGGGGCGTGCAGGCGGCGTCGGCCGGAAGACGAATCAGGGTGCAGCCGCCCGGCGGGCCGCCTCGTCGGGCGGGCGCCCCGGGGCGCAGGCATTCAAGGCAAGACGCAAGGGAGAGAGCGATGGAACTGACCTCGAGCCCCATGACCGAGCGGCAGCGCAAGTATCGCGCGACCTACCGCGAGCGTGTTACCGGCTGGTACAACGGCTGGCTTCACATCCTCATCATCTACACGATCGGCTTCACCGCCCTCTACGTGTACGTCGCCAACATGCACCAGGTGCGGTGGTGGGAGCTGCTGACCATTCCCGTGGTCTTCCTGTTCTGCAACTTCTTCGAATGGTGGCTGCACCGCTATGTGATGCACCGCCCGTCGAGCTTCCCGCTGTTTCGGGCCGTGTATAACCGGCACACCCTCATGCATCACCAGTTCTTCACCGAAGAGGAGATGCGCTTTGCCGACCATCACGACTGGCGCGTCACCTTCTTCCCGCCTTATGCGCTGGTGACCTTCACGCTCATGTCCATTCCCGGCGCCATCATCCTCGGCTGGCTGATCTCGCCGAACGTGGGCTGGTTGTTCATCACCACCACCACGTCCATCTACCTCATCTACGAGTTCATGCACTTCTGCACGCACATCGACGAGAACTGGCTGGTGCGGAACACGCCCTTCATCAACACCATCCGGCGCCACCACGCGGCGCACCACAATCAGTCGCTGATGATGGAGCGGAACATGAACCTCACCTTCCCCATCATGGACTGGGTGTTCGGCACCTCCGACCTCAACCGCGGCCTCGTCGGCCACCTGTTCAACGGCTACGACACGCGCTTCGTGAAGACCGACATGCGCCGCACCGCCCGGACCCCGCGCGGCACGGCCGAAGCGTCCGCCCGCGTGGCGGCGGCCGAGTAGCGGCAACCGCCATGGACGCCATCGAGCCCAACCTTTCCGCCCTCGCGGTCTTCGCCGCGTTGTGGACGGCGGCATGCCTCGGCTTCCTCGTGCTCGCGGGCATGTATCCCGCGCGCACGCGGCCGGCGGCGGCGCGAAAAGCCGGCGGCCTTGCCCTCGTCGCCCTCAACAGCCTGCTGTGGCTGGCGCTGGCGGCCGGGGCGCTGGCCTATGGCTACGCGCACCTGCGGCTGACATCCCTGGTGATCGTGGGGGGGCTTGTCGTGCTGTTCGCGCCGGCGCCGTTCGAGCTCCTGCCGAACGCGTTCCGCGACGGCCGGCGGGGGCTCGCCGCCTTGGTGGCGCTCCAGGCCGCGGCGCTGGCGGCCTGGCTCGCGGTGCCGGGCGGAGGCGCCGCGCTGTTCCAGCATTTCGCCTGACCGGCGTTCGAGATCCGGAGGAAAAACGTCATGCCCACCCGCATCAAGTTCATGCTGTCCCTCGTGGTGCTCGCCGTCGCCGCCGCCGGCTACGCCTTCCAGGCGAGCCTGGGACTGCAGGGGCCGAAATATGCCGTCGCTTTCCTCGGCATCTTCATGGTGGTCGCCATGTGGGTGTTTCCGGAAGTGCAGCGCCGGCCCGGCGACAAGGTGTAGGTCGCCATCGCCGCGAGGGAGAAAACGCGATGATCGCCGTCATTTTCGAGGTGTGGCCCGCCGAGGGCCAGCGCGAGGTCTATCTGGACCTCGCCGCCCGCCTGCGCAGCGAGCTGGAGCAGATGGACGGCTTCATTTCCGTGGAGCGGTTCGAGAGCCTCACCGAGCCGGGAAAGATGCTGTCCCTTTCCATCTGGCGCGACGAGGAGGCGGTGAAGGCCTGGCGCAACCTCGCCTCCCACCGCCGGACACAGGCGGCAGGACGCGCGGGCGTGTTCCGCGACTATCGCCTGCGCGTGGCCGCCGTGGTGCGCGACTACGGGATGACCGAGCGCGCCGAGGCGCCCGACGACAGCCGCGCCGTCCATCGGCCGAAGCTCGCGGCCGATCCGGCCTTCTGAGCCCCCTCAGCGCAGCTCCGGCGGCCAGGCGAGGCCCGAGCGGCCCTCGCCGTCGTCCGGCGCGGCGGCGGCGCGGGCGGCCTCGTCCGAAAGCCCGATCTCGCGCAGCACTTCGATGGTGCGGTCGGTGAGGTCGAGGGGCCCCGCGAGCGCCGGCGTCCGTGACAGGCGCGGCACCGCCGGGACCCGCTCGGGTCCGCAGCCGGGATGGCGGGCGGCCACGTGGGGCTCGTCCCAGACCTCGTCCGGCGCAAGGACGGGCGCGACGCAGGCGTCGGTGCCGGCGAACACGTCCGTCCAGTGGGCGCGGGTGCGGGCGGCGAACGTCCGCGCGAGTGTCTGCTCGATGTGGGGCCACAGGTCGCGCCGCATGTGGTCCGGCGCGTCACCGAGGCCGAGGGTGCGCCACAGGGTCTCGAAGAAACCGCGCTCCAGCGCTCCCACCGCCATGTAGCCGCCGTCGGCGCAGGCATAGGTGCGATAGAAGGGCGCCCCGCCGCCGAGCAGGCCGTCGCCGCGCGCCGGCCAGTGCGGAGTGCGCCAGAGCGGCAGGTGCATGGCCATGAGGGAGAGGGCGCCGTCCATCATCGCCGCATCGATGAACTGGCCCCGGCCGGATGCCTTCGCCTCCACCACCGCCGCGAGGATGCCGATGGCGGCGACCAGGCTGCCGCCGGCGAAATCGGCCACGAGGTTCAGCGGCGCCTCGGGCGGCCCGTCCTTCGGCCCCATGCTCCCGAGCACGCCGGAGAGTGCCAGATAGGTGATGTCGTGCCCGGCTTCCTTCGCGCGCGGCCCGTCCTGCCCGAAGCCGGTGAGGGCGCAATAGACGAGGCGCGGATTGAGGGCGGAGAGCTCGCCATAGCCCGCGCCGATGCGGTCGGCGACGCCGGGGCGGAAGCCTTCCACCAGCACGTCGGCGGTCTTCACCAGCGCATGCAGGGCGGCCCGGCCCCCGGCGGCCTTCAAATTGAGAGCGATGTGGCGCTTGCCCCGTGAGAATTCCGGGATCGCCACGCCGGCGCGCCCGCCGCCCACCACGATCACCTCCGCGCCGAGGTCGGCGAGCAGCATGGTGCAATAGGGGCCGGGGGCGAGGCGGGAGAGGTCGACGACGCGGATGCCGGCGAGGGGGCCTTTGGGGGTGGGCGGCGTGTCGGGCATGGCGTTTTCTCATCCCTTGTGGCGTCGCGCCGGCCTCGTGCCCCGGCCGACTGAAGCGTAAGCGGAAGGAGAGCCGGGGCCCAGCGCAGCAACTCCGCCGGAGGCGCTTCCAAACCCTCGACGCGGCTTAAACATTGCCTGCTTCGCAGCACTCTTGCGCTGGATGCCGGCTCGGCGCTCCGGCTGTGCCGTCGCTGGTCCGGCAAACGGGGGAATGGTGGCGTTCACAGCCCCCGGGCGATGACGATGCGCTGCACGTCGCTGGTGCCCTCGTAGATCTGGCACACGCGCACGTCGCGGTAGATGCGCTCCACCGGGAAGTCGGCGAGGTAGCCGTAGCCGCCATGGGTCTGGATGGCGGCGGAGCACACCTGCTCGGCGATCTCGGAGGCGAAGAGCTTGGCCATGGAGGCCTCGGTGAGGCAGGGCAGGCCCGCTTCCCGCAGGGATGCCGCGTGCAGCACCATCTGCCGGGCCACCTCGATCTTCGTGGCCATGTCGGCGAGGCGGAAGGCGACGGCCTGGTGCTCGACGATGGGCTTGCCGAAGGTGACGCGCTCGCGGGCATAGGTCCGCGCCGCTTCGAATGCCGCACGCGCCATGCCGACGCACTGGGAGGCGATGCCGATGCGCCCGCCCTCCAGGTTGGAGAGCGCGATCTTCAGCCCCTCGCCCTCGGCGCCGAGGCGCAGGTCGGCGGGCAGGCGCATGTCGTTGAAGGCGAGCTGGCAGGTGTCGGAGGCATGCTGGCCGAGCTTGTCCTCCACGCGCACCACCTCGTAGCCGGGCGTGTCGGTGGGCACGATGAAGGCGGAAATTCCCTTCTTGCCCGCGTCCGGATCGGTCACGGCGAAGACGATGATGACATCGCCGTTCTTGCCCGAGGTGATGAACTGCTTGGCGCCGGAGAGGATGTAGCCGTCGCCGTCGCGCCGGGCGCGGGTCTTCAGGTTGGCGGCGTCCGAGCCGGCCTGCGGTTCGGTGAGGGCGAAGCCGCCGATCCAATCGCCGGAGGCGAGCTTCGGCAGGAAGCGTTCTTTCTGGTCCTTCGTCCCGAACTTCACGATCGGCATGCAGCCCACGGAGGAATGGACGGCGACGATGGTGGAGCAGGCCCCGTCCGCCGCCGCGATCTCCTCCAGGGCCAGGGCATAGGAGACGAGGTCGGTCTGCGACCCGCCGAGGCCTTCCGGCACCAGCATGCCGAGGAAGCCGAGGGCGCCCATCTCCTTCAGCTCGTCCTTCGGGAAGCGGTGCTCCCGGTCACGCGCCGCGGCGCCGGGGGCGAGCCGCTCCTGCGCGAAGGCCCGCACCGCCTCGCGGATCTCGACCTGGGTCTCGGTGAGGATCATGGGCTTCCTCCGCGTCGTCTTGGTTATGCTCTCTTCGTTCGTCCCGCCGCGACTCCCTCTCCCCTCGCGGGAGAGGGCTGGGGTGAGGGGACGAAATCGCAGGACTGTTCCCGGCCTTCCCCTCCCCCCGACCCCTCTCCCCGCGAGGGGAGAGGGGAGGAGCCAAATGTCGGGGCGACACCTTCACCCCAGCCGCTCGATGGCCACGGCGGTGGCCTCGCCGCCGCCGATGCAGAGCGAGGCGATGCCGCGCCTGAGGCCGTATGTCTGAAGCGCCGCCAGCAGCGTCACCATCACCCGCGCGCCGGAGGCGCCGATGGGATGGCCGAGCGCGCAGGCGCCGCCGTGCACGTTCACCTTGTCCTCGGGCAGCGCCAGGTCGCGGATGGCCGCCATGGGCACCACGGCGAACGCCTCGTTGATCTCGAACAGGTCCACGTCCGCCATCGCCCATCCGGTCCGCTCGGAGAGCTTCCGGATGGCGCCGATGGGGGCGGTGGTGAAGAGGTTGGGGGCCTGGGCGTGGGTCGCATGGCCGACGACGACGGCGAGCGGGACGAGGCCGCGCTTCTCCGCCTGCGACCGGCGCATCAGCACCAGCGCCGCCGCCCCGTCCGAGATGGAGGAGGAATTGGCGGCGGTCACCGTGCCACCCTCGCGGAAGGCCGGCTTCAGGGTGGGGATCTTGTCGAGCTTCGCCTTGGGCGGCTGCTCGTCGGCGGAAACCACCCGCTCGGCCTTTCCAGCCTTCACCGTGACCGGGACGATCTCCGCGTCGAAGCCGCCCCCGGCCATGGCCTTCTGCGCCTTCTCCAGCGAGGCGATGGCGAAGGCGTCCTGCGCCTCGCGGGTGAACTGGTAGGCCTGCGCGCAGTCCTCGGCGAAGGTGCCCATGAGGCGGCCCTTCTCGTAGGCGTCCTCCAGCCCGTCATAGAACATGTGGTCGATGACCTTGCCGTGGCCCATGCGGTAGCCGCCGCGGGCGCGGTCGAGGAGGTAGGGGGCATTGCTCATGCTCTCCATGCCGCCCGCCACCGCCACGTCGGCGGACCCGGCCAGCAGCAGGTCATGGGCGAACATGGCCGCCTTCATGCCGGAGCCACACATCTTGTTGACGGTGGTCGCCCCCGTGGACAGGGGCAGCCACGCGCCCAGCGCCGCCTGGCGCGCCGGAGCCTGGCCGAGCCCGGCGGGCAGAACGCAGCCGAACACCACCTCGTCCACCTGGTCCGGCGCGAGGCCGGCGCGGGCGAGGGCGGCGCCGATGGCGGCGGCGCCGAGGGTCGGGGCGGTCACATCCTTGAAGTCGCCCTGGAAGCCGCCCATGGGCGTGCGGGCGGCGCCGACGATGACGACGGGATCTTCAGAGAGCTGCGGCATGGCGTGTCTTCCTTCCGACGGGCTCAGCGGGGGGCCATGCGCAGGGCGCCGTCGAGGCGGATCACCTCGCCGTTGAGCATGGTGTTCTCGCAGATGTGCTTGACGAGGGCGGCATATTCCGCCGGCCGGCCGAGCCGGGGCGGGAACGGCACGGTCTTGCCGAGGGAGTCCTGAACCTCCTGCGGCAGCCCCGCCATCATCGGCGTCTCGAAGATGCCGGGCGCGATGGTGACGACCCGGATGCCGAATCGCGCCAGCTCCCGCGCCACCGGCAAGGTGAGGGCGGCGACGCCACCCTTGGATGCGGCGTAGGCGGCCTGGCCGATCTGCCCGTCAAAGGCGGCGACGGAGGCGGTGTTGATGATGACGCCGCGCTCGCCGTCCGCGTCCGGCTCTTCCTTCGCGATGGCGTCGGCCGCGAGGCGCAGCATGTTGAAGGTGCCAACGAGGTTGACGCCGACCGCCCGGGCGAAGCTCTCCAGCTGGTGCGGCCCGTCCCGTCCCACCACCTTCTCGCCGGGGGCGACGCCGGCGCAGTTCACCAGGCCATGGAGGTGGCCGAAGGCCGCCTTCGCCAGCGCCACCGCGGCGATGCCGTCGGCCTCGCTGGTGACGTCGGCCTTCTGGAAGCGCACCGCATCGCCCAGTTCCGCGACGATGGCGGCGCCGGCCGCCGCGTTGATGTCCACGCCCACCACCTTGGCGCCTTCCGCCACCAGCATGCGGGTGACGGCGGCGCCGAGCCCGGAGCCGGCGCCGGTAACCAGGAATACTCGGCCGTCCATCTTCATCCTGTCCTCCCTTGGGGCGTTCCTTGGGGCGTTTTTTGGGGCGTTCTCGCCGTGTGGGGCATGATCCGCCTGCTTCCCCTCTAGCGAAAAGCGAAGTGGCATTCGATGACGGAAATGATCTAATTGACTGAGCGATTTTGCCATAATCGGATGCCCGCATGGAACGGCGCATGATCTCGGCCTGTTTCGTGGGCGACGCCCTGGAATGCCTGGCCGCGCGCGGCATCGACCCGGCGGCGGTGCTTGCCCGCGCCGGACTGTCCGCTCCGGTCACCGGCTCGGTCTCGGCGGAGCAGTACGGCGCCCTGTGGACGGCGGCGGCGCAGGCGCTCGACGACGAGTTCTTCGGCCTCGGCGCGCGGCCCATGCGTTGCGGCAGCTTCACCTTGTTGTGCCACGCCCTCATGGGGGCGCCGACGCTGGAGCGGGCGCTGGGCCGGGCGCTGCGCTTCCTGCGCGTGGTGCTCGACGACCCCATCGGCCGGCTCGACGTGGCCGACGGCCTTGCCTCGATCGTCCTCAACGACAAGGGGGCGGCGCGCTCCGCCTTCGCCTATCGCACCTACTGGATCATCGTGCACGGCATCACCTGCTGGCTGGTGGGGCGGCGCATCCCGCTCCGGCATGTGGATTTCCGCTGCGGTCCCCCCGAGCACGGCGCCGACTACCGCCTGTTCTTCGGCGCGCCGGTGCGCTTCCATGCCCCGGAGAGCCGTCTGGCCTTCGACGCCACCTTCCTCACCCTGCCTGCCGCCCGCAGCGAGCGGGCCTTGCGGGATTTTCTCAGGGGCGCCCCAGCGAACATCCTGGTGCGCTACCGCCACGACGCCGGCCTCGCGGCGCGGGTGAAGACGCGGCTGCGCCACATGTCGGCCCCGTCCTGGCCCACCTTCGAGGACCTCGCCCGGCAATTACGCCTGCCGGCCTCGACCCTGCGCCGGCGGCTCGCCGACGAAGGCCAGACCTATCGCGACATCAAGGACGAACTGCGCCGCATGAAGGCGCAGGAACTGTTGCAGCACAGCCGGCGCCCGGTGGGGGAGATCGCGGCGGAACTCGGCTTCTCCGAGCCCAGCGCCTTCCACCGCGCCTTCCGCAAATGGACCGCGCAGAGCCCCGGCGCCTATCGCCGCGCCGGGGGCGGGGACTGAGCGCGGGGGGAAAGCCGCAGGGCTTCATCGTCCCCACGGCCGGTGCCGCGATCTTGCCCGCCTCGCGCGCCGGCCGCATTTGACGCGCGGGCCGGCTCTCACTACCTGTGCCTGCGCGCCCCGGGCGGCGCGACGGCCCTCGGAGACCTTTCTTGTCCATTGTCGCCAGCATCCGCAAGACGCTTGTTCCCATCCACCGGGAGGGCTACCCCTTCATCGCCATCGCGGCGGTGATCACGCTGGGGCTGCTGATGTTCTCCACCTTCCTCGGCATGATCGGGGTGGGGCTGACCATCTGGACCGCCCTGTTCTTCCGCGATCCGCCGCGGGTGACGCCGGTGCGCGAGGGCCTGGTGGTGGCGCCGGCGGACGGCCGCATCTCGCAGGTGGGGCTGGCGAAGCCGCCGCGCGAGCTCGACCTCTCCGACGCGCCGCTGCTGCGCATCTCCATCTTCATGAACGTGTTCAACGTGCATGTGAACCGCGCCCCGGTGACCGGCCGCATCGAGCGCGTCGCCTACAAGCCCGGCATCTTCCTCAACGCCGACCTCGACAAGGCGAGCGAGGACAACGAGCGCAACGGGCTCGTGCTCTCCACGCCGTTCTGCCGCGTCGGCTGCGTGCAGATCGCCGGGCTCATCGCGCGGCGCATCGTCTCCTTCGTGCGGGAGGGGGAATCCATCGGCGCCGGCGAGCGGTTCGGCCTCATCCGCTTCGGGTCGCGGGTGGACGTCTATCTGCCGGTGGGCACGCGGGTCCAGGTGTCCGAAGGCCAGCTCACGGTGGCGGGGGAGACGGTTCTGTGCGATCTCTCCCAGCCCCAGCCGCGTGAGACCGCCTATCGGGTGAGCTGATGGAAACGCCCTTTCCCCCGTTCGACCCGGAAGGCCGGCCGCGGCCGCGCTTCGGCCGCTTCGGCCGTGTCCCGATCCGGGTGCTGCTGCCCAACCTGGTGACGCTGCTCGCCTTGTGCTCGGGCCTGACGGCGGTACGCCTCGCCATCGAGGAGCGCATCGAGCTGGCGCTTGCCGCCATCGTCTTCGCCGCCCTGCTCGACGGCATCGACGGGCGCCTCGCGCGGGCGCTGAAGGGAACCTCGCGCTTTGGCGCGGAGCTGGACAGCCTCGCCGATTTCGTCAATTTCGGCTGCGTGCCCGCGCTGATGCTCTATTTCTGGGGCTCAAGGAGGCCGGCTCGTTCGGCTGGATCGCGGCGCTCGCCTACGCCATCTGCGCCGCCCTGCGCCTCGCCCGCTTCAACGTGATGCTGGATGATCCGCACAAGCCGCCCTTCGCCGGCGACTTCTTCACCGGCATCCCGGCACCGGCCGGCGCCATCACGGTGCTGCTGCCGATCTATCTGGAACTGATCGGCGTGCCGCACGGCGGGGTGAGCGCGCCGCTCGCCCTCATCTACTGCCTCGCCATCGCCTTCCTCATGATCTCCACGGTGCCCGCCTGGTCCGGAAAGACGCTGGGGCGGCGGGTGCGGCGGGACATGGTGCTGCCTCTGTTCGTGGCGGTGGCGCTCTTCTTCGCCCTGCTGGCGAGCTATCCGTGGATCGTGCTCTCCGCCTGCTCGATCCTCTATCTCACGCTGCTGCCGGTCTCGACGCTGCGCCACCGCCGGCTCATGGCGGCCTGGCGCGCCGAGCAGAAGGCCGCGAGCACGCCCATTTCCTGAGCAGGTGACGGGTGGCGTGTGCATCTCCATGCGGCGACAAATTGCATGCAATGTGCACGATAATGATTATTTATTGATCATTTATGCCGTTGAGGCAGAGGGTGGGCGCCACCGTGATGCCGATTATCCATATGAAATATATGGATATCTTATTTTTTGTATGCAATTGGCACGCGCCTTGAATGGGGGAGGGCAGCAACCACCACTGGGGATGTCGCCCGATGAACCGCCGCGAATTCATGAAATCCGCATCCGTCACCGCCGTCGCATCGGGGACGGGCGTTGCCGCCCCGGCGGTGTTTTCCTCGGCGCAGGCGCAGGCGCGCAACGAAACCCTTCTGATCGTTTCCGAAAGCGGCCCCAACAACCTCGACATCCACGGCGTGGGCACCAACGTTCCCGGCTACGAGGCCAACTGGAACACCTATGACCGGCTCATCACCCACGAGATGACCGAGAAGGACGGGGTGCGCTACTACGACCGCGACAAGCTGAAGGGCGAGCTGGCGGAGGACATGAACATCGGTGACATGTCCGTCACCTTCAAGCTGAAGAAGAACGCCACCTTCCAGGACGGCTCGCCGGTCACGGCGAAGGACGTGAAGTGGTCGCTCGACCGGGCGGTGTCGGTGGGCGGCTTCCCGACCTTCCAGATGAAGGCCGGCTCGCTGGAGAAGCCGGAACAGTTCGTGGTGGTGGACGACCACACCGTGCGCGTGGATTTCCTGCGCAAGGACCGCCTCACCATCCCCGACCTCGCGGTGATCGTGCCCTGCGTGATCAATTCCGGGCTGGTGCAGAAGAACGCCACCGAGAAGGACCCCTGGGGCCTCGAATACACCAAGCAGAACACCGCCGGCTCCGGCGCCTACCGCGTCACCAAGTGGACCCCGGGCACGGAAGTCATCTTCGAGCGCTTCGACGACTGGAAGGGCGGGCCGCTGCCCAAGATCAAGCGCGTCATCTGGCGCATGGTGCCCTCCGCCGGCAATCGCCGGGCGCTGCTGGAGCGCGGCGACGCCGATATCTCCTACGACCTGCCCAACAAGGACTTCGTCGAGCTGAAGCAGTCGGGCAAGCTCAACATCGTGTCGGTGCCGTATTCCAACGGCGTGCAGTATATCGGCATGAACGTGAAGAATCCGCCCTTCGATAACCTGAAGGTGCGCCAGGCCATCGCCTACGCCATTCCCTACCAGAAGATCATGGACGCCGCCCTGTTCGGCCTCGCCAAGCCCATGTTCGGCGCCCCGGCGGATACCCAGACCCAGGTGGCGTGGCCGCAGCCCACCAAGTTCGTCACCGACCTCGCCAAGGCCAAGCAGCTGCTCGCCGAGGCGGGCTATCCGGACGGGCTGGAGACCACCTTGTCCTTCGACCTCGGCTTTGCCGGCGTGAACGAGCCCCTGTGCGTGCTGCTGCAGGAGAACCTCGCGCAGATCGGCATCAAGACCACCATCAACAAGATCCCCGGCGCCAACTGGCGCACGGAGCTGACCAAGAAGGTGCTGCCGCTCTACACCAACGTGTTCTCGGGCTGGCTCGACTATCCCGAATACTTCTTCTTCTGGTGCTATCACGGCAACAATTCGATCTTCAACACCATGAGCTACCAGTCGCAGGCCATGGACGCCTTCATCGACGCGGCCCGCACCGCGGCGGCGACCGGCGACAAGGCGGCCTACGATTCCAACGTGAAGGGCATGGTGGACCTCGCCTTCGCCGACGTGCCGCGCATCCCGCTCTACCAGCCCTACGTCAACGTCGCGATGCAGAAGAACATCACCGGCTACGAATACTGGTTCCACCGCCGGCTGGACTATCGCGCCTTCCAGAAGGGGTGAGGGGTCGAGGGGAGAGGGACCGTGCCACCCCTCACCCCCGCCCTCTCCCGCAAGGGAAGAGGGCGTGCCGCCGCTCCGGGGTGGGCGCGGTGGTTGGGCACGAGAGCCGTCGGGGCCCCTCTCCCCTTGCGGGAGGGGGTTGGGGTGAGGGGTGCGGCGTCTGCCGCGGGATCGGATGCCGGGCCTGCGGCCCTGGAGAAGAGGGACACACCATGCTGAAGCTCATAGGCAGTCGCCTTGCCACCGCCGTGCCCAGCCTGATCGGCGTGGTGATCGTCACCTTCCTGCTGACTCGCGTCCTGCCCGGAGACACGGCCACCTATTTCGCCGGGCCCGCCGCGACGCCGCAGGCCATCGCCGAGATCCGCACCAAGCTCGGACTCGACAAGTCTCTGCCGGCGCAGTTCGTGGACTATGTGTCGTCGCTGGCGAAGGGCGATTTCGGCACCTCGCTCTCCACCGGCCAGCCGGTGGGAACCGAGATCGCAGCGCGCCTTCCGGCATCCGCCGAGCTCACGCTGTCCGGTCTCATCCTCGCGCTCGCCATCGCCGTGCCGTTCGGCATCCTGGCGGCGGTGAAGCAGGGATCGTGGGTGGACCATTCCTGCCGCATCATCACCACCGCCGGCGTCTCGCTGCCGGTGTTCTTCACCGGGCTGCTGCTGGTCTATGTCTTCTACTTCAAGCTGGGCTGGGCGCCGGCGCCGCTGGGGCGGCTCGACGTGTTCTTCACGGCGCCACCCACGGTCACCGGCTTCTACCTCATCGACAGCCTGATCGCCGGCGACCTGGAGACCTTCCGGGCCGCCGCCGCCCAGCTCGCGGTGCCGGCGGTCACCCTGGCCATCTTCGCGCTGGCCCCCATCGCCCGCATGACGCGCGCCTCCATGCTGGCGGTGCTCTCGTCCGAATTCGTCCGCACCGCCCGCGCCGCCGGGCTCACGGACGCCACGGTCATCATCACCTACGCCTTCCGCAACGCCATGCTGCCGGTGGTGACGACCCTCGGCATGGTGTTCTCCTTCCTGCTCGGCGCCAACGTTCTGGTGGAGAAGGTGTTCGCCTGGCCGGGCATCGGCTCCTACGCGGTCGAGGCGCTCATCACCTCCGACTACGCGCCGGTGCAGGGCTTCGTGCTCGCCATGGCCATCCTCTACGTGGCCCTCAACCTCCTCATCGACATCGCCTACGGCATCATCGACCCCCGCGCGCGGAGCGAAGCATGACCCTCGCCACGGCCCACACCCCGGACACGCCCCGCGGCCTCGCCGCCACCCTCGCCCACGCGCGCTACGTTATTTCCGACAACCCGGTCACCGGCATCGCCTTCGGCATGTTCCTGGTGCTGGTGGTGTGCGCGCTGCTGGGGCCGTACATCGTGCCCTACGACCCGCTCGCCAGCGATACGCTGGCCGCGCTGCAGCCTCCCTCGCTCGCCCACTGGTTCGGCACCGACAATCTGGGGCGGGACATCTTCTCCCGCGTGGTCGTGGCGACCCGGCTCGACATGGCCATCGCCGTGTTTTCGGTGGCGCTGGTGTTCGCGGCCGGCGGCATCGCCGGCATCGCCTCCGGCTTCTTCGGCGGGTGGACCGACCGCATCATCGGCCGCATCTCCGACACCATCATGGCCTTCCCGCTGTTCGTCTTGGCCATGGGCATCGTGGCGGCGCTGGGCAACACGGTGACCAACATCGTGATCGCCACCGCCATCATCAACTTCCCGCTCTATGTGCGGGTGGCGCGCTCGGAGGCGGCGATCCGCCGGCAGGCGGGGTTTGTGCAGGCGGCGCGGCTCACCGGAAATTCGGAATGGCGCATCCTGCTCACGACCATCCTGCCCAACATCATGCCCATCATGATGGTGCAGATGTCGCTGACCATGGGCTACGCCATCCTGAACGCGGCCGGCCTCAGCTTCATCGGCCTCGGCGTGCGCCCGCCCACCCCGGAATGGGGGATCATGGTGGCGGAAGGGGCGGCCTACATCGTCTCCGGCGAATGGTGGATCGCGCTGTTCCCTGGCCTCGCGCTCATGTTCGCGGTGTTCTGCTTCAACCTCCTGGGTGACGGTCTGCGCGACATCGTCGATCCCCAGCGTCGCACCTGATGGAGCTTAGCATGCACGGCGTTGTGGACGTGAAGGCCGGAGCGGCCAAATCCGAGGCCCCGGGCGGCCCGCTGCTCGAGGTTCGGGACCTCACCGTCGAGTTCGCCACCCGCCGCGGCGTGGTGACGGCGGTGAGCCAGGTGAACCTCACCCTCACCAAGGGCGAGACCCTGGGCATTGTCGGCGAGAGCGGCTCCGGCAAGTCGGTGACCTCCTACACGGTGATGCGCATCCTCGACCGGGCGGGGCGCATCGCGGAGGGGTCCATCACCTTCTCGGGGCTGGATGTGGCCCATGCCAGCGAGCGCCAGATGCGCGACCTGCGCGGGCGCGAGATGTCCATGATCTTCCAGAACCCGCGCGCCGCGCTGAACCCCATCCGCACGGTGGGGCACCAGATCGGCGACGTCCTCCTCCAGCACGTGCAGGCCCAGCCTTCCAACGTGAAGGAGAAGGTCATCGACATCCTCAAGCAGGTGCGCATCGCCCGCCCCGAGGAGCGGTATCACGCCTATCCGTTCGAGCTGTCGGGCGGCATGTGCCAGCGCATCGTCATCGCGCTGGCGCTGGCCTGCCGGCCGCAGCTGATGATCGCCGACGAGCCCACCACCGGCCTCGACGTGACCACCCAGAAGGCGGTGATGGACCTCGTGACCGAGCTCACCCGCGAGCGCGGCATGTCCACCATCCTCATCACCCACGACCTGGGCCTTGCCGCCGCCTATTGCGACACGGTGATGGTGATGGAGAAGGGCAAGGTGGTGGAGACGGCCCCCGCGGAGCGCATCTTCCGCGATCCCCAGCACCCCTACACCCGTAAGCTGATGCGGGCGACGCCGCGCCCCGGCATCACCCTGAAGGACCTGCTGCCGGAAGACCCGGCGGAGACCCCCCTCCCGGCTGCGGCGGCTCCCGCCGGCGCGGCCGGCGGAGAGGCGCTCCCCCTCTCCAGCCCACCCCCGCAGGCGGGAGAGGGGGCAGCGCCGCTGCCGGCCGGTGTGCCTCTGCTCAAGGTCGAGGGCCTGCTGAAGGAATATCCCCGCCAGGGTGCCCCCTCCGCTTTCCTCGCCGGCCTGTTCGGCAAGAAGCCGTCGCCGGAGGAAGCCATCTTCCGCGCCGTGGACGGCATCTCGTTCGAGGTGAAGAAGGGCGAGAGCGTCGGCCTCGTGGGCGAGAGCGGCTGCGGCAAGTCCACCACCTCCACCATCGTCATGCGCCTCATCGATCCCACCGCGGGGAAGATCACCTTCGCCGGCGAAGACATCGGCGCGGTGCCGGCGAAGGACTTCGCCCACCATCCCATGCGCCGGCGCATCCAGATGGTGTTCCAGGACCCGACCGAAAGCCTCAACCCGCGCTACACCGCCGAGCGTGCCATCGCCGATCCGCTGCTGCGGATGGGGGGCATGTCCGGCGGCGCGAAGCTGCGCGCCCGCGTCGAAGAGCTGGCCGAGATGGTCGGCCTGCCCCAGAACCTCCTGGAGCGCTTCCCGCACCAGCTCTCCGGCGGGCAGAAGGCGCGCGTGGGAATCGCCCGCGCCATCGCCCTCGACCCGGACCTCGTGATTCTCGACGAGCCCACCGCCGCCCTCGACGTGTCGGTGCAGGCGGTGGTGCTGAACCTCCTGGAGGAGCTGAAGCATCGCCTCGGCATGAGCTACCTGTTCGTGTCCCACGATCTGCACGTGGTCGGGCTGCTGTGCGACCGGGTGATCGTCATGCGGCAGGGCCGGATCGTGGAGGAGGGCCGCTCGCAGCAGGTGTTGGAGGCGCCCAAGGACGCCTATACACGCGAGCTCATCGCCGCCATTCCCCATCCCCCCGTGTGAGGCCCGCATGCCGACCGAAATCCAGTTGCCGAAGGTGGGGGACGCCGCCCTGGAGAAGCTCCTCGACGGTGCGCTCGAAGCCCACGCCATCGCCCCGCAGCCGGAATGGCGGGCCGAGGCGCTGAACAACCTGCGCACGGTTGCCGATGCGGCGACCCTGGTGCGCAGCCTCGACCTCGGCGATGCCGAGGAGCCGGCCCCCGTCTACCGTCCGTGAGGCCCCGATGAACGCGCCCCTTCCCGTTGCCGACGCGGCCCGCCTCGCCACCGCCACCGCGGCGGAGATCGCCGCCGCCGTCTCCTCCGGCACCGTCACCGCGCGGGCGGTGATCGAGGCGGTGCTGGCGCGCATCGCCGCCGTCGATCCGGCGGTGAACGCCTTCACCGACGTGACGGCGGAGCGCGCCCGCGCCCGCGCCGACCGCATCGACGCGTGCCGCGCCGCCGGCGAGGCGCTGGGGCCGCTCGCCGGGGTGCCGTTCGCGGTGAAGAACCTGTTTGACGTGACCGGCCTGCCCACCCGAGCCGGCTCGAAGATCAACCGCGACCTGCCGCCGGCCGATCGCGACGCCACCCTGGTGGCGAAGCTGGAGGCCGCCGACGCGGTGCTCGTGGGCGCCCTCAACATGGGTGAATACGCCTACGACTTCACCGGCGAGAACGTGCATGACGGTCCCTCGCGCAATCCGCGCGATCTTTCCCGCATGTCGGGAGGCTCCTCGGGCGGGTCGGGGGCGGCGGTGGCGGCGGGGCTGGTGCCGCTCGCGCTGGGCTCCGACACCAACGGCTCCATCCGCGTGCCGTCCTCCCTGTGCGGCACGTTCGGGCTGAAGCCCACCTATGGCCGCCTCTCGCGCGGCGGCAGCTTTCCGTTCGTCACCGCCCTCGACCATCTCGGCCCGCTGGCGCGCTCGGTGGCCGACCTCGGCCTGTCCTATGACGCCATGCAGGGCGAGGACGGGCGCGATCCGGGCCAGACGCCGCGGCCGTTCGAGCCGGTGTCCGGCTTCCTCGGGGCGGGCACCGACGGCCTGCGCATCGCCGTGGCCGGGGGCTATTTCCGCACCCGCGGCCTGCCGGAGGCGTTCGCGGCGGTGGACCTGGCCGCCTCGACCCTCGGCGTGACCGAGACGGTGGATGTTCCGGACGCTGCCCGCGCCCGCGCCGCGGCCTACATCATCACCGCGGCCGAGGGGGCGAGCCTGCATGCCGGCCGCCTCGCCGCGCGGCCGGAGGATTTCGACCCGGCGGTGCGCGACCGGCTCCTCGCGGGCCTTGCCATCCCCGCCTCCTGGGTGGACGCGGCGCAGCGCTTCCGGCGCCATTTCCGCGACGAGATGCTGAAGCTGTTCCAGCGCTGCGACGTGCTCATCGCCCCGGCCACGCCCTGCCGCGCGCCGAAGCTCGGCCAGAAGACCTTCGTGCTGGACGGGGAGGAGATGCTGGTGCGGCCCAATCTCGGCCTCTTCACCCAGCCCATCTCCTTCATCGGCCTGCCGGTGGCGGCGGTGCCCCTGTGGGTGGATGTGGGCGAGGCGCGCGAGCTGCCCATCGCGGTGCAGGTCATCGCCCCGCCCTGGCGGGAGGACCTTGCGCTGCGCGTCGCGGCGGTGCTGGAACGCACCGGGGCGGCCCGCGCCCCGGTGGCGGGCGTTTGAAGGAGAAGGACCCTTGCAGATCGACATTCCCGAGGTGAAGGCCGAGGTGGAGGACGCCTTCGCCCGCTACGAGACGGCGCTGGTGACCAACGACGTGGAGACGCTGGAAGCCCTGTTCCACGACGACGGGCGCACCATCCGCTATGGCGGCGGGGAGAACCTCTACGGCATGGACGCCATCCGGGCCTTCCGCCGGGCCCGCGCGCCGGTCGGCCTCGCCCGCTCGCCGGCGCGCACGTTGGTCACCACCTATGGCCGTGACTTCGCCGTCGCCTCGACCCTGTTCTACCGGGACAATGCGCCGGGCCGCGTCGGGCGCCAGCAGCAGACCTGGGTGCGCTTTCCCGAGGGCTGGCGGGTGGTGGCGGCGCATGTGTCGGTGATCGCGGAGCCCGACATGGCGGAATGAGCCGTGGCCCGGGTTTCCCGATCCGCGGGCGGTTCGGATTCCGTCCCGGATTTCGCGCCGATCTCGAATCCAGCTAGTTTGATGACCATGACCCTGCTCACGCCGCAGCCCCTCAAGAGCCCCGCCCCAGCGGCGCGGCCCCGCAAGCGCCGGACCGCCGGCCGACCGGTGACGCGGACCGAGGAACTGCGCCTCCAGATCGCCGACGACATCGTGCGCGGCCGCCTCGCCCCGGGAACGCCGCTGGAAGAGGTGGAGATCGCCAAGCGCTACGGCGTTTCGCGGACCCCCGTGCGCGAGGCGCTGCGGGATCTTGCCGCTTCAGGCCTGGTGGAGGCGCGCCCCCATCGCAGCGCCCTCGTCGCCCAGCCCTCGCTGGAGCGGCTGCGCGGCATGTTCGACGTGATGGCGGAGCTGGAAGCTCTGTGCGCCGGGCTGTCGGCCGCGAACATGACGGCGGCGGAGCGCCTCGGGCTCGAATCCATCCATGCCGAACTCGCCGATCTCACGCGGCGGGGCGACGAGGGGGGCTACACGGTGCTCAACGAGCGCTTCCACACCACCCTCTACGCCGGCAGCCACAACGACTATCTCACCGAGCTGACGCTGGCGACCCGCAACCGCCTCCAGCCCTTCCGCCGCGCCCAGTTCCGCACGCTGGGGCGCCTCGCTTTGTCCTACCAGGAGCACGACCGGGTGGTGAACGCCATCCTGCGCGGCGACAAGGCGGAGGCGGCCACCGCCATGCGCGACCACATCCTCACCGTCGAGGATGCCTACGAGCGCTACGCCGAGAGCGTCTGAGGGCGGCCCCCGGGGCCGTCGGCCAGAGGCGTCAGCCACCTTGCTCCAGCAGCGCCGCGAGGATGCTCGCCACCGTCAGGTCCGCGCTCGTTCCCGGATTGAGGCCGCGCGCCTTCAGGCTGGCATCGAACGCGGCGAGGGCCGCACGCCGCGCCGCGCCCGAGCCCCCGGCGAGGAAGGCCCGCACCGCTTGCGCCTCGGCCCGCACGCCTTCCGCCGCCTCCCGCCCGAACTTGCGGGCGATATGGCTGTCGGGAAGGGTTGAAAGGAAGGCGAGGAAGGCATCTTCGACCCCTTCGGGCGCGGTGGGATCGGCCCCGAGCGCCGGCACGCCGAGGGTGAAGACCTCCGCATAGCCATCGCCATACTGGCGCGCGATCAGGTCGCGGTCGGCCGCCAGGGCCATGGCGGCGGACAGGGAGAGGGTGGCAGGATGGCGCACGTCCGCATCCGCCGCGCTGCCCAGCCCGCCGGGGGACGCCGCGGCGATGGCGCGGAAGGCCCCGGCGGCATCCGCCACGTCGAGGGCTTCCAGAACCTGTGAGAGCCGCCGGCGCAGCCCCTGCGGCCGCGGCAGGAGCGCGGCGGCGACGAGGGGGGCGCCGAGCAGGATGATGCCGAGATTGGTGTTGCACCCCGCCACCGCGAGGGAGGCCTTCACCGCCGCCTCGATCCGCGCCCCGACGCGCAGCCCCTCGGCGGCGATGGCCGGCGCGGCGGCGGCGGCGGCGCGCTCGAAATGGGCCACCTCCATGCCGTGGCCGGCGGCGAAGACGTGCACGTTCCCCGGCTTCAGGGCGACAAGCTCGGCACGGCAGGCCGCCTCGAACGCCCGCGCCGCTTCCGCCGGGGTCGTCATCGCCGGTCCGCAGGGAGCCCGCCGGCCGCGATCACGAGGCGGGGGCTTCGACCCTGGCGAGGTCGAATTGCTGCCTGATGTCGCCGACGAGCACCCGCAGGCGCTGCTCGGCGATCTCCACCGTGGGCCCGCTGGCGCGCACGGTGCACAGGGGCGCGCCCTTTGCCACCAGGGCGCCGGCCGGTGGCCGGTCGGCCACGTGATCCGGCCACGGGCTCACCGGCACCACGATGTCGCGGTCGGCGTAGATCACTTCCGCCGCGTGGGCCTCGGAGGGGGAGGGCAGGCCGGACGGCAGGCGCCCGCCGCAGGCGGCGAGGTGCAGGCCGAGCAGGGGCGGCAGGGGGTCCACGTCGAAGATGTCGAGGGTGGCGCCGAGGCGGGGATTGACCTCCACCAGGAACCAGCGGTCGGCCGCCACCACGAAATCCAGGGAGATGAGACCCACGAGCCCGCAGGCCCGCGCGATCTTGAGGGCGGCCTCGTGCATGTCCGCCGCGAATGCCGGAGGCAGGGCGACGGGACCGGCGGCGCCGCCATAGCGGAAGGGGTGCTCGGCATCCTGCGCGTGCCATTGGCGGGAGGTGCCCACCACGAGCGCGGCGGTGCCGTTGGCGAGCAGCAGCAGCGACATGGAGGTGCCGTCCACCTCGGCCTGCAGATAATGCCCCGGCGCCGGCGGGGAAACGTCGCCGGCCCCACGGCGGCGGATGTGGCCGCCGCCGGCGCCGCCGATCTTCTTCTCCAGCACCGGCGCGCCGCCGAACGTCGCGGCCGTGTTTCCGTCCAGCGAAACCGCCGGGAACGGGATGTGCAGGTGGCCGCACAGGGCGGCCAGCGCCACCGGGTCCTTCAGCACGCGCACCGTGGCCGGGGCATTGCCGAGGATGGGATTGCGCTCGGCGATGCGTGCCATCAGGTCGGGATCGCCCTCAAGCCCGCCTCCGAGCACCACCGGCAGGCCCTCCGGCGCCAGCGTGGCGAGGGCCTGGACCAGATCGTCGCCGTCGAAGGAGCAGCCGTTCTTCTTGTGCACGCGCACACAGCGCGCCGCATGGGCGCAGGTGTCGAGATCGGCGAACAAATCGAGCGAGAGGGCGGCGAAGCCGGCTCGGGCGGCGCTGGCCGCCAGGGGCCGTGCGGAAAGCGCGATAAGGGCAAGATCCATGTTTTCCCAGCCTGTCCTCCTCGACGCCCGCTTCGGCCGCCGAATGGTGTTCCGCCCTCGCCGCGTTCGCGGTCCAGGGCTGGAGCCGGTCGGGTTGACGCAACCGGACCGGCGAACCCGCCCTCGCCTGCAAGGCGGAGACCGTGGTGTCCGATCAGGCCGCGTGCCCCCTGACCGGCGCGTCCCCAGCCGCGGCGCGGCCCTGTTTTTTCGTGTCCCGCCCCGCTGGCCGCGAAGGCCCCCTGGAAGGCCTCCCTGGAGCACGTTTCGTTCGTATGGCATCGCCGTATGAACGGTAAAACGTTCTCAATTCAAGTGTTAGAGGCGGATTCACCGCTCAGGTTGTTCCAACCTGAGCGGATCCGGCTCTAGAGGGCGGTGATCTCGGCGCCCCGGTTGTTGCCCCGCACGCTGTCGAATGACAGGTTTGTGTACGATGCGAAGCGGTGGTGCAAGGCCCCGAGCAGCCGCACGGCCTGCGCGTCGGTGCCCACGATGGCAAAGCCCGTGGGTCCCCAGGAGCTCTGTCCCACCCCGGGAACGCCTTCCGCCTCGATAAAGGCGATGGCCCGGGCCACGTCCGGGCTGAGGAAGCGCCCGCCCCCTGGGCTGCGGCGTAATGGTCCCCGAGCGCCCGCTGCCACTCGCCGATCACGGCGCCGAAGCCGTCGGCGTCGCCACTGGCCAGTGCGGGCAGGGCGCCGAGCAGCATGCGGTGGCAGAAATGCGCGGCCCGCGCCTGCGCGAACGGCGGCAGCTCCGCCATCGCCCGTGTCTCGGCCACGCCGGAAAGCCCTTCCCGGGCCCGGTCGTGGACGAGCAGGATGCGCCAGGGTTCCGGCACGGGCAAGCGGGAGAGCAGGGGCGGGGGGCCGCCGCCTCGGGGCCGGACAGGGCCTTGCCGCCGTCGAGGATGACGCCGCCGGCCTCGAAGGCCTCCATGCCGATGGCCGAGCGCCGGCCCCGCCCGAGCAGGGTCGCCACGGTGCGGGCGGACAGTGCGTGGCCGGAGAGCCGGGCCACGGCCACCCCCACCGAGACGGCGAGCTGGGTGCCGGAGCCGAGCCCGTTATGGGCCGGCAGGGCCGCATCCACGTCAACGGTGAAGGCGTCGGGGATGCCGAGGGCGCCGCGCACCGCATCGCGGGCGCGGGCGGCGCGATCGGCGTCGGGGCCTGATGCCGCATCCGCCGCCGCGCGGCGCACGGTGACCTCGGTCACCGGCCGCTCAAGGGCGATGCCGAGGCTGCCGAAACGGCGGCCGAGCGTGCCGCCCAGATCCAGGAAGCCGAGATGGAGCCGCGCGGGGGCGCGGATGGTCACCCCCGCCGCCTCGGAAAGCCGCACCGGGCGCGGCTCAGCCGGCCAGAGCCGCGCGCTGGCGCGCGGCGTCCTCGGCCAGGGCGGCGCGCAGGCGCGCCGCGTGCTCGGCCAGGACCTCCGGCTTCTCCATCTCGCTGGCCGGCGGCTTCATGGGCACGCCCAGGTGCCGGGGAATGATGTGCACATGCAGGTGGAACACCACCTGCCCGCCGGCTTCCTCGTTGAACTGCTGCACGGTGATGCCGTCCGCCTGGAACGCCGCCTTGGCGGCGATGGCGATGGTCTTGGCCACCTTGGCCACATGCGCGAGGTCGTCGGGATCGATGTCGAGGATGTTGCGGGCGGGGGTCTTGGGGATGACCAAAGCGTGGCCGGGGCAGCGGGGCATGATGTCGAGGAAGGCGAGGGCCCGGTCGTCCTCATAGACCTTCTGCGCCGGCAGCTCGCCCCGAAGGATCCTGGCGAAGATGTTGCTCGGGTCGTAGGCCGTCGTTGCGGTCATTGGGCATCCTCCGTGTTCGCCGCAGGAGATTGCAGGGCGGGCGCGGGGGGTCAAGGGGGCGGCGTGCCGCCCCCGTCAGCCGAAGCGGCCGGTGACGTAGTCCTGGGTGCGCCGGTCCTTCGGCTGGGTGAACATCTGCGCGGTGGGCCCGAACTCGATCAGCTCGCCGAGATACATGAAGCCGGTGAAGTCGGAGACCCGCGCCGCCTGCTGCAGGTTGTGGGTGACGATGGCGATGGTGGTGTGGGCCTTCAGCGCCTCGATCGTCTCCTCGATCTTCGCGGTGGTGATGGGATCGAGCGCGGAGCACGGCTCGTCGAGCAGGATCACATCCGGCCGCGTGGCGATGGTGCGGGCCATGCACAGGCGCTGCTGCTGGCCGCCGGACAGGCTGAGACCGCTCTTCGGCAGGATGTCCTTTACCTCGTCCCACAGCGCCGCCTGGCGCAGGGCCTCCTCCACCCGCGCGTCGATCCCGGCGGGCGAAAGCTCCTCGTTGAGGCGCAGCCCGAGGGCGACGTTGTCGTAGATGGACATGGGGAAGGGCGTCGGCTTCTGGAACACCATGCCGATGCGCCCGCGCAGCGCCACCGGATCGACCGACGGATCGAGGATGTTCACCCCGTCCATGATCACCTCGCCCTCCACCGTCTGGTCCGGATAGAGCTCATACATGCGGTTGAACACGCGCAGCAGCGTGGACTTGCCGCATCCCGACGGGCCGATGAGGGCGGTGACGCGGTGTTCCTCCAGCTTGAGGCTCACATCGCTGAGCGCGACCGTCGCGCCGTAGCGGAACGTCACGTGACGCGCTTCCAGCTTGACCCGTGGCGTTGCGGAGCGGCCGGCGGCCGGGCTTCCGATCGGCTGGGCGCCGGCGGGAAGGGCATGGGTCGGCGAGGCGTGGATCGACATGGTGCTGTGCCCCCAGCGGCCGGTTCCGGAAGAACGAGCCCTGAGGATACTAGATGCGCCGGCGCATGGCGTCCTTGCGCGAGGTCACAAGCCGGTGCACCCGTCCCGCACGGCGCTCCCGCCGCTCAGTTCTGGCTCTGGGCCTGCGCCTGCTTCTGCGGGGCGCGGCCGTCGCAGGCGCTGACCCGTTCCTCGAGGTCGAGGCCGGTGCTGCGCATGGCGGCGACGCCCACCGCGTCGAGGCCCACGGCGAGGCGGACATAGTGCTCCGTCCCGCACAGGTTGCGCCCGGGATCGAAGGAGATCCAGCCCATGGAGGGCACGTGGGCCTCGGCCCAATGGCGCAGCTTGCCCTGGCCGTCCTCCGCGTCCTCGGGAGCCAGATAGCCGGAGATGTGCCGCGCCGGGAGCCGCAGGTGCCGCGCCGCCGCCGAGAACACATGGGCGATGCCGGCCGAGCAGGCCTTGCCGGCCTTCAGGGCCGCATCCGCGCTCAGGGGATCGCCCATGGCCGGCCCGTCCTGCTCTTCCACCCGCTCGTGCAGGGCCACCATGATGGCGTGCAGATGGGCGAGGGCGTCGCCGGGGGGCACCTTCACGCTCTCGGCGAAGGTGACGACGGCCGGTGTCGGCTCGGTGAGGTCGGTCTGGCGCAGGAACAGGGAGGGCGGGAACCGCTCCCCGGTGCCGCGCACGATGCCGGTGGTGTCCTGCGTCTCCACCTCGCCCTCGGCGGTCACGGTGAGCCGGTCGGTCGGCCCGTCCACGGAGAAGGTGTGGCAGAGGTTGCCGAAGGCATCCTCCTGCGGCGTGAGCCGGCAGTCGGAGTTCAGGTCGAGGGTCCAGCGCAGGATGTACTGGCCCTCGTGGGCGCGCGGCGTCAGGCGCACGGTCACCGCCATGTTGCGGGTGCCGGGCTCGAGCCGCTGGGTGATTTCGTGAAGGATACGGATGCGCATGGCGTTCCCCTCTCGGGAGGTCCCTCGGTCCGGCACTTTCGATCCGGCCCTCCGCGGTAGCTGCGAACACGTGGCGGCGTGCCGGCCGGTTCGCGGAGAACCGGAACGGCGCGCCCTTCCGCCTCAGGTCAGATACTGCTCGGTGATCTCGGCGCCCAGCTTGTTGTTGTCGGAGATGAATTCCGTGATGAACTCATGCAGGCCGGTCTGGAAGATGTCGTCGATGGATTTGTTGGTGAGCCGCGCCAGCATGGAGCGGGCGAGCCGCTGCGAGGGCCCCTGCCGTCCGTAGACGCTGGCGATGTCGTCGAGGTTGCGGGCGAGCGAATCGTAGCAAGCGGCCAGCGAGCGCGGCATCTGCCGGTTGAGGATCAGGAGGTCCGCCACCAGCCAGGGCTTCACGCTGTCGCGGTAGACCCAGTGGAAGGCGGTGAGCGCCGATACCGAGCGCAGGATGGAGGCCCACTGGAAATAGTCGAGCGGTCCGCCCACGTGCTCCTTCTCCGGCAGCAGCACATGATACTTCACGTCGAGGATGCGCGCGGTGTTGTCCGAGCGCTCGAGCTGGGCGCCGGAGCGGGCGAACCAGTAGGCGTCATTGCGCAGCATGGTGCGGAAGGTCGCGCCGTCGAAGCGGAGCGAGGTTTCCTTCACGAAGGCGAGGAAGCGGGCGAGCTCCTCGCGGGTCAGCGCCCGGTTGGGGAAGTTCCGCAGCTCGATCCAGGCGGAATTGATCACGTCCCACATTTCCGAGGTGAGCGCGGTGCGCACGGAGCGCGCATTGGTGCGCGCCACCTCGAAGCAGTTGCGGATGGAGGAGGAGTTCTCCGTCTCGAAGGCGAGGAAGGAGACGACGTTCTCCTCCTTGGCGTCCTCGAGGGGACCGTAGCGGGCGACGAATTCGTCGGCGCAGCCGGCGGTCAGCACGGCCGAGCCCCACTCGTTGGTGGAGCCGCCATAGGTGACCGGCGTGTAGGCGAGGCGCTGGGAAACATCGAGGATGCGCGCGAGGCAGTCGGCGCGTTCCACGTAGCGGGTCAGCCAGTAGAGGTTGTCGGCGGTGCGGGAAAGCATGGTGAGCCCGTTGCGGAAGGAGAAGATGCGAGGCGCGCGGAACGCGCGATTAGGCGTCCGGAGTCCGGATGACGTGGCTCATCCGGGGAGGGATCTTGCGTCGAGAATCCATAGCATGAGCATGCGGGCTCAGGCGTCGAGGCGTGGCCACATGCGCGCAGGCGCTCATGCGTCCAGCACCCGAAGCATGTGCGCGGGCGCTCATGCGTCCAGCACCCACGTGTCCTTGGTGCCGCCTCCCTGGCTGGAATTGACCACGAGGGAACCCTCCTTCATGGCCACGCGGGTGAGGCCGCCGGGGACGATGCGCACCTTGTCCGAGCCGGACAGAATGAACGGGCGCAGGTCCACGTGGCGCGGGGCGATGCCCTTCTCCACCAAGGTGGGGCAGGTGGAGAGCGCGAGCGTGGGCTGGGCGATGAAGTTGGCCGGATCGCTGATCAGCTTCTGCCGGAAGCTCTCGATCTGCGCCTTGTCGGCGGCCGGTCCCACCAGCATGCCGTAGCCGCCGGAGCCGTGGACTTCCTTCACCACCAGCTCGGGCAGGTGCTCCAGGACGTATTTGAGGTGGTCCTCCTCGCGGCAGCGCCAGGTCGGCACGTTGGGCAGGAGGGGCTCCTCGCCGAGATAGAAGCGGATGATGTCCGGCATGTAGGAGTAGACCGCCTTGTCGTCGGCGACGCCGGTGCCCACCGCATTGGTGAGGGTGACGTTGCCGGCCTGGTAGGCGCTCATGAGGCCGGGCACGCCGAGCACGCTGTCGCGGCGGAAGGCGAGGGGGTCGAGGAAATCGTCGTCGAGGCGGCGGTAGATCACGTCCACCCGCCTGGGCCCCTCGGTGGTGCGCATGAAGACGACGCCGTCCTTCACGAACAGGTCGCGGCCCTCCACCAGGTCCACGCCCAGCTTGTCGGCGAGGAAGGAGTGCTCGTAATAGGCGGAGTTGTGGATGCCGGGGGTGAGGATGGCCACGTTCGGCTCGTGCCCGCCGTGGGGCGCCAGCGAGCGCAGGGTGGCGAGCAGGTCGTCTGCATAATTTTCGACCGGCGCCACCTTGTGCATGGAGAACAGCTCCGGGAACAGGCGGAGCATGATCTCGCGGTTTTCCAGCATGTAGGAGACGCCGGAGGGGGTGCGGGCATTGTCCTCCAGCACGTAGAAGGTATCGGGATCCGTGCGCACGATGTCGATGCCGGCGATGTGCACGTAGAGGTCGTGCGGCACGCGCTGGCCGTTCATTTCCGGGCGGAAGGCGGGGTTCTGGTAGACGAGATCCTCCGGCACCACGCCGGCCTTCAGGACCTCGCGCTTGCCGTAGACATCCTTGATGTACATGTTCAGCGCCTTGACGCGCTGCTCCAGCCCGCGCGACAGGCGGCCCCACTCCTCCTTGGTGAGGATGCGCGGCACGATGTCGAACGGGATCAGCCGTTCCTGGGCGTTCTGCTCGCCATAGACGGCGAACGTGATGCCGATGCGCCGGAAGATGAACTCCGCCTCCTTGCGGCGATGGTTCAGCACGTCCTGGGGCACGTCGGCGAGCCAGCGGTGCAGGGTTTCGTAAGCGGGCCTGACCGCGCCGTCGGTACTGGACATTTCATCGAACGCGTGCCGCATTGGGACCGTCACTCCGCACCCACGAGAAGCCGTACCAAACCTGTACAAGCATCGTGCCAAAGAAGTGCTAAACGGGGAAGGCGTCCAGAAGGCTAAGCTGACGCTGATATAGTGATTAGAATTTAGGCATGCGCTCCAGATGAAGACGCGGGCGCGGTCAGGGAGCAGGACATGGGCGAGGCAGACGGCGCGGGATCGATCACTGCTGCGCTGGTGGTCATCGGGGATGAGGTCCTCTCGGGCCGCACCAAGGACAAGAACATCGGCCACATCGCCGAACGCTTGACCGACGTGGGCATCGACCTGCGCGAGGTGCGCATCGTTCCGGACGTGGAAGAGGACATCGTGGCGGCGGTGAACGCGCTCCGCCAGCGCTTCACCTACGTGTTCACCACCGGCGGCATCGGGCCGACCCACGACGACATCACCGCCGATTCGATCGCCGCGGCCTTCGGCGTCTCCATCGACGTGGACCCGCGGGCGCGGGCCATGCTGCTCGAATACATCGCCGAGAAGGACCTGAACGAGGCGCGCCTGCGCATGGCGCGCATCCCCGCCGGCGCCAGCCTCGTGGTCAACGAGGTGTCCAAGGCGCCGGGATTCCGCATCGGCAACGTGATCGTCATGGCCGGCGTGCCGCGGATCATGCAGTCCATGCTGGAGGCGGTGCTGCCGGAGCTGGACAAGGGCCGCCCCATGCTCTCGCGCACCATCCTCGCCGATGCGCGGGAGGGCGACATCGCCGCCCCGCTCGGCGAGATCGCCCGGGCCTTCCCCGAGGCGGTCATCGGCTCCTACCCGTTCCGCGACGAGACGGACGGCCGCTTCAAGACGAATCTCGTGGTGCGCTCGCGCGAGCCGGCGGTGCTGGACGCCGCCGGCGATGCGGTGGCGCGCATGGTCGAGGCCGCGGCCGGCCCGGGCTGACCGGCCGGCGCGTCCGCCGACGGGGCGCAGGCCGGTCGTGGGCTGCTCAGGGCTGGCCGGCGATGCGCGGCAGATAGATGTCGCGATACCAGGCGACGAAGCGGCCGATTCCCTCCTTCAAGGGCGTGCGGGGGGCGAAGTCCACCGCCTCCGCGAGGGCGGAGACATCGGCGAAGGTGGCCTTCACGTCCCCCGCCTGCATGGGCTCCATCTCCAGCTTCGCCTTGCGGCCGAGGGCGTCCTCGATCTGGCTGACGAGCGCCATCAGCGGCTCCGGCGCGTGGTTGCCGACATTGTAGATGCGATAGGGCGCGGCGGAGGTGGCCGGGTCGGGCCGCGCGCCGGACCAGGCGGCGTCCGGGGCCGCCGGCCGCGGCAGCAAAGCGAGGACGGCGTCCACCACGTCGTCCACATAGGTGAAGTCGCGCAGCATGTCGCCGTTGTTGAACACCTTGATCGGCCGACCGTGCCAGATGGCGTCGGTGAACAGGAACGCCGCCATGTCCGGCCGGCCCCACGGCCCGTAGACCGTGAACAGCCGCAGCCCGGTGACAGGCAGCCGGTAGAGGTGGGCATAGGTGTGGGCCATCAGCTCATTCGCCTTCTTGGTGGCGGCATAGAGGCTGATGGGGTGGTCCACATTCTGCCCGACGCTGAACGGCAGCGTGGTGTTGGCGCCGTAGACCGAGCTCGACGAGGCGTAGACGAGATGCTCCGTCTTCTGGTGCCGGCACCCTTCCAGGATGTTGCCGAAGCCCACGAGGTTGGAATCCACGTAGGTCTCGGGATGCTCGATGGAGTAGCGCACCCCCGCCTGGGCGGCGAGGTGGACCACGTGGGTCGGGCGGTGGCGCGAGAAGGCGGACGCCGTCGCGGCGCGGTCGGCCAGGTCCAGCTTCTCGAAGGTGAAGCCGGGCAGGGGGGCGAGTTCCGCCAGCCGCGCCTGCTTGAGCCGCACGTCGTAATAGGCGTTCAGATTGTCGATGCCGACGACGCCGAGCCCGGTGTCGAGCAGGCGCCGGGCCACGGCGGCGCCGATGAAGCCGGCGACGCCGGTGACAAGAATGCGGGCATCGGTGAGGGGGAAGTGTTCAAGTGTGATCCGTCCAGCCGGGGCATTCCCGAGAGCGGGCCTTCTTAGACCGCCATCTTGGGCCTGGGAAGCAGCCCGGCCCCCGCCTTTGGGCGGTGGCCGTACGGGAGTGGTAATATGAGGGGTAGCACGCGCGGCGTGCCCTGCCGAACATCCCGTCACCGAAGCCGTGTCGGTGGCCGGTGGAACGGGGTGGAGGGAAGTCCTGGGGTCCCGTCCCGGGTACAGGATGCCGTCCGTGCGCCGCCAGTGCCCCGCGCCCTTACCGGGGGCGGGCATGGGGTGCCGGCGTCAGTACGCGTCCTTGCGCAGCACCTCGATGAAGGTTTTCAGGATGATCTTGATGTCGATCAGGATCGACCAGTTGTTGATGTACCAGAGGTCCATCTCGATGCGCCGGGCCATCTGCTCCAGCTCGGCCGTCTCGCCGCGCAGCCCTTGCACCTGCGCCCAGCCGGTGATGCCCGGCTTCACGTGGTGGCGGAAGGCGTAGCCGGCGATGAGCTTGGAATAGGCATCGTCATGGGCGATGGCGTGGGGCCGGGGGCCGACGATGGACATGTGGCCGAACAGCACGTTCAGCACCTGCGGCAGCTCGTCGAGGCTGCTGGCCCGCAGGAAGCGGCCGATACGGGTGACGCGCTTGTCGTTGCGCTGGGCCTGCACCACCTTGCTGCCATCCTCCATGACGGTCATGGAGCGGAATTTATAGATGGTGAATTCCCGCCCGCCGAAGCCGTTGCGGCGCTGGCGGAAGATCACCGGCCCGCGGCTGTCGAGCTTGATGGCGACGGCGAGCACCAGGAACAGCGGCAGCAGCAGGGTGAGGGCGACGCTCGCCACCGAAATGTCGAGCGCGCGTTTCTGCGCCAGCTCCAGCCGCGACAGCGGGGCGCGCTGCACCTCGATGGCGATGGAGGCGCCGAAATCGACCCGTGGCGCGTCGAGCAGCTCGCTGACCGCCTCGTCGGGCAGGAGCTTCACCGGGATCGGCAGCGCGCGCAGCCGGGAGCGCACGGCTTCGAGCCGCTCGATGTTGCTCCAGGGCATGGCGAGGAGGATTTCCTCGATCCGGTTCTGGCGGGCGAACTGGAGGGCGCTCTTCAGCGTGTCGGCGTCGCTCGCGTCGAGGGCGCCGGTTTCGGTCTCGTTCGGAGCGGAGAGGCTGAAGCGGCGCGTCTCCTTCAGGCCGAGACGCACCAGCAGGTGCGCCGGCACCACCTGCTCCAGCTCGGAAGGGTCGCCGATGAGGATGGTTGGCCGTCCGCGCACGGCGCCGGTGGCGGCGGCGCGGCGCAGCCATGCGGCCATGGCCCAGCGCGAGGCCGGAAGGGCCACGAGCCCGCTCACGGCGAGGATGCCGGTGGAGAGGCGAGACGTGCTGACGCCCACCTTCAGGCAGAAGATGACCGCCGCCACCACCAGCATGGCGAAGATCCAGTTCACCACCGCCGCGGTCGTCTGCTCGACGATGCGGACCATGCGCCACGGCTTGTAGAGGCCGCGCGAACTGGTCGTCAGCACGAAGGCAACGGCGGCGAGAATGCCGATGCCGATCGGGTGCGTGTACTCGAACGCGATGTCGCCGCGCTCGGACGTGAAGAAGCTCACGAGCACGCACAGCCCGAGAATGATCGCCACGTCGTACAGGACGAAGAGTGGCGCGATGGAGGAATAATCCAGGCTGCCCGAGCCTTTGCGCGCGACCGCCTCGCCCGCACGCTTGACCTGGATATTGTCGGTGGAAAGCGACATATGCCCCTCGGATTCCGGCAATCCGGAGTCCCCCGCGCTCCATGAATGATGAGGGGAAAATAGCATCTGCGCAGGGGGCGCGGCAAGTCAGTATTGCGCAGCATGCGGGCTGTCAAAATAATGTAATAACTCTAATGGTTGGGTTAGAATAATGGAAATATAACGTATTTATCATGTAATGAATCTCATGAATAAATAAATATGTAAGACAAATTTTAGAATTTGCGAGGAGTATTTAAGAAAACGCGGCCTTTCGTTTGTTGTCGTATGCTTAACGCTGCGCGCGGATTTATGATTTTTTGAGGGTATTGCCTACGCTTTGGGCATTTGTGCGCTGCGGCGCGACGGGTGGCGCGGCCGATTCAGGCAGCTCCGGGGGCTCCGTTCGAATTCGCGCGCATTTGGAGGTATTATTTCAACGCTTACACGAGGACGTGTTCGCCGGAGTTCAAGCGCTGTCGCCAAATGCGGCAGCGGCCTTCGCCCATCGTGGCGGATCTGCCCCCATCGCGGGCGCTTGCCGTGCGGAATGCTCCATGAAATAGGCGGAGCCGCCGTTGGCGGAGGCTTGCTGGTACCGCCATGATGGATGGACGGGGCGTTTTGTCGCATCGTTCTTCGCCGATAAATCCGCGACCGGCTCTTCGCACCCCCGACAATGCGGTGGGGAGCGCCGGGCGGATGTGCGGTCGGCGGGCGGGAGCGGGCTTTCTCGGCGCCGGAAATCCGATGGGCGGGGCGCCCCTCGACAGTGCGGGCCGGCTTCGCTAGAGCACATCCGTGGGGCGCGGCGTCGCGACTTGCACGTTAAGGCGTTGTCTTGCTTGAGCTTGGACGCGAATCCGCTGCTCGGGTTGCTTGAACTCGGCCGCTTCCGCCCGGCCACGCCAGCCAGCGGGCCGGACCGAGGGAGATCGCGGCCCGCCGGTCGCCGGTCCTTCGGTCTGGTGCGCCGAGGCGGAGGCATCGCGCCGCCGCGTCTTTTCCGGATCAGGGGCCTGACCATGAACGATCCCGACACGACGATCCCGCTTGTGCGGTCCCTGAAGTGGTCCTTCCAGTGGTCCGCTGCCATCGTGCTCCGCCACCCGGTGGTGGTGGCGGCCTATGTGGCCGGCGGCATCCTGTGGGTGGCGATCGGCTTCGCGGCGCCGCTCCTCGGCGGCGTGGCGGGGCTGGTCTATTCCCTCGCCTTCATTCCGCTGGCCCTGCTCACCCACAACGAGGTGCTGCGTGGCCCCTCCAAGCTTGATGCCGGCACCCTCGGCGAGGGGTATGGCCGGGTGCTCGGCTATTTTCTCGATACCCTCGTCCTGGCTTTGATCGCCATCTTCAGCGCCCTGGTGCCGGTGGTCGTCATCAGCCTGCTGATTGCCAACGGCGAGGCGACGAGCGGTGTCCTGGAGGCGATCCTGGTGCTGGTGCTGATCGTCGCGGTCGTCGTCGCCACCTCCCGCTTCGCCCTGCGCCTGCCGGCCCGCGCCCTCGGCGCGCCCATCTCCTGGGGCGAGGCCTGGCGGCTCGGCCAGGGCAACATGCTGCCGCTCTGCGCCGCTCCCATCGTCATCGCCATCGGCTTCGCCCTCATCGAGGGAATGGCCGATGGCCTCTTTCCGCCGCTCCTGTCCGGCCTCGTCTCCATCCTGGCGGTGCCGGCGCAGGTGATCTTGACCTGCGCGTTCCTCTCCGTGGCCTACGGGCAGCTGATGCGCACCCCCAAGGCGCCCCGGCCCGAGACGGCCTGAGGTCGCGGCGGTCAGGGCACGCCGCGCACCGGGTCCGGATGGCCGTCGATGCGCATCTGGAAGACGAAATAGGTGGGCGAGCAGAAGCCGCTGGCCGCCGCCGCCGCGACGCCCGGCAGGGTCGGCGGCAGCGCCTGGCACATGAAGTCCTCGCGGCAGAAGCGCCCCTCGCCGCAGGTGGGCCGGTTGCCGCGGGAAACGCTGGCGTTCATGCACTTGGCGAAATTGTCGGTGGCCACGCACAGGTCGAAGGCCTTGCCGCCCACCACGGCGCAGACTTCCGGCGGGATCCTGCCCCGGCCGAAGCCGGCGAAGTCGCGTTCGGCCTGCGTGCACTGGCGATAGGCCGAGCCGCCCGGCACGCCGAGCTTGGCCGGCCGGCAGGTATAGGCGGTGGGCGAGGCGGCGGCGGCGCGGCTGTTGATCTGCCGCAGGATGCGGAAGCGGTCGAGATAGGGCGCACGCCCGGGCACGATCTCCCCCTCCAGGCACGGCATGCCCGAGACCAGGTCGGCCTCCCGCGTCGGCAGGCATTGCCCCGTCGCCACCGGCAGGCGCGGATTGCGGGCGACGGCTTGGCAGGAGGTGCCGGCGCCGCAGCTCCACGGCCCGTGGAAGGGCGCGGGCCCGCGCCCCGGCGGCAGCAGGCAGGCCATGGTGGGCGCGGCGGGCGCGCCGGCGTGGGGCGTGTCCCCGCTCCAGCGGGCGGGGGGCGCGAAGGACAGCGGACGGAAGGTATCGGGCGGACGATCCTCGGCGAGGGCGGACAGGTAGGCCCGCCGCCGCGCGTCCTCCGCATAGAGGTGGGGCGAGAGCGCCACCTTCACCACGTTGAAGGGCGACACGTCCGGCTCGTCCTGGCCGATGAGGTGGAAGCCGGCGGTGGCCGCGCCCTGGTGGCAGCCGGTGCAGGAGGCGTCGTCGAGGCGGGCGAGGAGCCCCGCCGGCGAGGCCACGAGCCCGAGCCCGTCGAAGTCGAGGCCGGCGAGGTCCGCCTCGGTGAGGACGGCGGCATAGGGGTGGTTGGCGGCGCGGGCGCTGCCGAAAGTGGAGAAGGAGAGGGCTTTTTCGGCGAGGAAGTCGTCCGGCAGCTGGAACACCCCATGGTCGATGTCCCGCACGTGGGTGCGCACATATTCCACCAGCCGCGCGCGCAGCGCCGCATCGGCCTTCAGCCGTTCCACGTCGGGGGTGTTCTCCAGCGCCCTGGGCACCAGCCGCCCGGCTTCCGGCGTGAAGACCCGCATGAGGTAGACGGCCTGCCCGCCGAGCTCCGTCTCCATGCCGGAGGGCAGGCGGACGACCTGGGCGTTGATCTCGATCTGCCGCAATCGCAGCCCGGCGAGCGGCCCTTCGGCCAGCCACCGCGCGGTCTCGGTGGCGGGCAGGGCGGGCGCCGGCGGGGTCCAGCGCGCGGCGAGATTGGGGCATCCGCCCTCGGCGGCCTTCGGCACGTCGAACACCGCATTCACGTTCACCGGCAGGCGCGAGGCATAGACCGTGGCGCCGTGGGTGAAGCGGTAGGCGAGGCGGTAGATGAGCCGAACCTCGCCGCAGGACGGGCGGTCGGTGAGGGCGGTGAAGTCGCGCCGGTCCGCCCGGTTCACCACCCCGACCAGGCGGAAGGCGGCGAGGGGGGAGGCGAGCCAGCGCACGTCCATGACGCGGCCCTCATTCTCGTCCGTCACCTCGAACAGCGGGCGCTTGTCCGCGGCCATGCGCTGGCGCAGCGCGCTGACGTCCGCCACGATGCGGCCGGCGAGGTCGGCATAAAGCGGGCTCTGGCGGGTAAGAACGTCGAGGCTCGCCGCCTCCGGCGCGCCGGCGAGCGCGGCGAACCCGAAGCCCCGATGCTCCAGCTCGGTGGTGACGGCGCGATCGAGAACGAGGCGGGTGGGCTCCTTGCCCGCGCCTTCGCCTTCGTCGCCGCCGGGACCGGAGCCGGCAGCCCCGGCGGGCGGTGCGAGGGTGAGCGCGAGCGTGACGAGACCCATGGCCATTGCACGCGTACCGCTGCGATGCAGCATCGGTTTCACCTCTTTTACCGCTTCATGCCTCATCTGGCTGCCATGAAACCTGCGCATGCCACGGACCTGCGGGACGCGCTATAGCGAACCACTGTCCCACCGGATCCCCTCTTGATGAATGCCCCGGCCGGCATCGGCCTGCAAATCTGCGCCACCTTCTTCTTCGCCGTCATGTCCGCGCTGGTGCGGCTCGTGGCGCAGGACGTGCCGAGTGGTGAAATCGTGTTCGCCCGCAGCTTCTTCGGCCTGGTGCCGGTGATCGCCTGGCTGGTGGCCAGCGGGCGCATGTGGCCGGCGCTGGCCACCCGCGCGCCGGCGGGGCACGTGGTGCGCGGACTGGTGGGCGTGAGCTCCATGTGGATGTCCTTCGGGGCGCTGGCCTTCATTCCGCTCGCGGAGGCCATCGCGTTTTCCTACGCCACGCCGCTGGTGACCGTGGTGCTGGCCGCCGTCCTGCTGGGCGAGCGGGTGCCCCTGTTCCGCTGGGTGGTGCTGGCGGTGGGGCTGGCCGGCATCATGCTGATGCTCTGGCCGTCGTTCTCCCATGCCGCGGTGGGCACCGGGCGGGCGCCGCTGATCGGCTCGGCCCTGGCGTTGACGGGCGCGCTGGGGGCCGCATTCGCGGTGACGCAGGTGCGCCACCTGACCCGGACGGAGACCTCCGAGGCCATCGTCTTCTATTTCTCGCTGGTCGCGGCGTGCGCCGGGCTCGCCACCGCTCCGTTCGGCTGGGTCCTGCCGGATGCGTCGACGGCCTTCGTGCTGGTGGCGATGGGCCTCGCCGGCGGGGTGGGGCAGATCTGCATGACGGCCGCCAATCGCTACGCGCCGGCATCGGTGGTGGCGCCGCTGAACTACGCCACCCTGATCTGGGCCACCGGCCTCGGCATCCTGATGTTCGGGGAATGGCCCCCCGCGCTCGTGGCGGCGGGGGCGAGCGTGGTGGTGGTGTCCGGCCTCCTGCTGGTGTGGCGCGAACGCCCGGCCCGGCGCCGGCGAAGGGCGAAGGGGGCGGGTGGCCCCCGGCCCCGGGAGAAGGCGGCGGCGGATCCGCCGGGCGGCCGGAGGAGGCGCATCCCCCCGGCGCAGATACGGGGGACAGCCCTCCCGACGGGGGATGCCGGCGCGATGCGGCGATGCAACCGGCGCGCGAGTCGGATGCACCCCGGCGCAGGGCGGTAGGGTGGTAGATTTCAAACGGCGTAAGGCATTGCAACGGTTGGGCGGCGGCCCCAAGGGCAGTTTCGTGTTGCGACGCGACACCGGTTGTGGTACATCATCCTTACCTAATCGGAGTGCAGGCGATGGCTAAGATTTCTTCTTTCGGGATGGCGCTGCGTGGTGCGGCGGTTGCGGGTCTTCTTTTCGCCACTGTGGCGCCCTCTCAGGCGGGGTGGCTGCAGCGTTTCTCGTCTCTGCGTGGTCCGTCCACGCTTTCCTCTTCGGGCGGCTTCCAGTGGCCGTGGCTGGTGCAGTACCGTGCCTACCGGTATGACCAGCGTCTCAGCCGGTTCTTCGGCCGGCCCGTGAGCCCCTTCTGCCGGTTCTTCTGCGGCGCCTGATCCGGGTTTTCCCGTCGCATTTCGATTATGAAGTGACCCGTTCTGGCATGTCCAGAACGGGTTGTTTCGCGTTTTTGTCCTTCGAGAATTGCCTGGCCGGGCGGCGTTGGCTGGCGTTTATGTTGCGTTGCAGCGCCATGGCGTCGGAGAGAGGCCCCTGGCGGCCATGTGGCGGAGATTCGCCGCGGCTGTCGGCGCGGCGATGAGGGGTGGTGTGCGCAACTAAAAATTGTGCATGCGCTGTTGTTCCTCAGGCCCAGCGCTTTCACCGGCCCAGCGCTTTTACCTCAGCGCTTTCGCCTGTCGCGCGCCGCCGATGGACCTGAGAGGCCTTCTCGCTTCAATCCCAAGCTCGCTTCAATCCCAAGCCCATTCGGCGCGGCGCCCGGGCCGGTCCCGCGCGGGGCGCCCTCAGCGCTCCACGAACGCCTTCTCGATCACGTAGTGGCCGGGCGCGGACTGGCTGCCTTCGGTGAAGCCGCGGTCCTCCAGCAGCGCCACCAAGTCCTTGAGCATCTGCGGGCTGCCGCAGAGCATCAGGCGGTCCTCGTCGCGCGAGAGCGGGGGGACGCCGATGTCCGAGAAGAGCTTGCCGGAGGTGATGAGGTCGGTGATGCGGCCCTGGTTGCGGAAGGGCTCGCGCGTCACCGTGGGATAGTAGATCAGCTTGTTGCGGACCTCCTCGCCCAGGAATTCGTGGTTCGGCAGGTCCCTGGTGAGGAACTCGTCATAGGCGAGCTCGGCCACCGTGCGGGTGCCGTGGATGAGAATCACCTTCTCGAATCGCTCATAGGCCTCCGGGTCCTTCACCACCGAGAGGAAGGGCGCGAGGCCGGTGCCGGTGGACAGCAGATAGAGGCGCTTGCCCGGCAGCAGGCTGTCCTGGACCAGCGTGCCGGTGGGCTTGCGGCCGACGAGGATCTTGTCGCCCACCTTCAGGTGCTGGAGGCGGGAGGTGAGCGGGCCGTTCTGCACCTTGATGGAGAAGAACTGCAGGTCCTCCTCGTAATTGGCGCTGGCCATGGAATAGGCCCGCAGCAGCGGCTTCCCGTCCACCTTGAGGCCGATCATCGTGAACTGGCCATTGAGGAAGCGAAGACCGGGGTCCCGGGTGCATCGGAAGGAGAAGAGATTGTCGGTCCAGTGGTGAACGCTGGTGACGGTCTCTTCGTTGAAATTGCTCATGGCGCGACATCCGGTCTCGGCAAGCGGCCGGGAGCGCTGAAGCAGGCGAACGGCCACACAAGGCTTAGGGAAATTCGGGCGGCACCCTACAGGATGATGCCGCAATGCAAAAGTGCGACGGCGTGTCCTCGGGCGCCGGCTTTCGCCCGATGCGAAACCGGGCGGAAGGCGGCTTCGCGCCTCAGGCGATGTCCTCGGCGAGACGGGCCAGATAGGCGCCGTAGGTGGACTTGGAGAGGGCGGCCGCCCGCTCCAGCAGCTGCGCGCGGTCGATGAAGCCGGCGCGGAAGGCCACCTCCTCCGGCGAGGCGATGCGCAGGCCCTGCCGCTTCTCGATGATCTGCACGAACTGCGCCGCCTCCACCAGGGAATCGGGGGTGCCGGTGTCGAGCCACGCAAAGCCGCGCCCCATCAGGGAGACGTGGAGGTCGCCCAGCTCCAGGTAGGCCTTGTTCACGTCGGTGATCTCGATCTCGCCGCGCGGCGAGGGTTTCAGGCCGGCGGCGATGTCGACCACGCGATTGTCGTAGAAATAAAGCCCGGTCACCGCGAGGTTTGACCTCGGCACCTTCGGCTTTTCTTCCAGCGAGAGCACGCGGCCGGCGGCATCCATCTCGACGACGCCGTAGCGCTCGGGGTCCTGCACCGGGTAGCCGAACACGGTCGCTCCGCTTGGCCGCGCCGCGGCCGCGGCGAGAAGCTCGGGCAGGCCGTGGCCGAAGAAGAGGTTGTCGCCCAGCACCAGCGCCACCCGGTCGTCGCCGACGAAGTCGCGCCCGACGATGAAGGCGTCGGCGAGGCCCCGCGGATGCTCCTGCACCGCATAGGTCAGGCGGATGCCGAACTGGCTGCCGTCCTTCAGCAGCGCCTCGAACAAGGCGGCGTCGTGCGGCGTGGTGATGATCAGGATGTCCCGGATGCCCGCCATCATCAGCGTGCACAGGGGGTAATAGATCATCGGCTTGTCGTAGACCGGCAGCAGCTGCTTGGAGACGACGAGGGTGATGGGATGAAGCCGCGTGCCGGAGCCTCCGGCGAGAATGATGCCCTTCACGATGCCTCCACAGGGGATTGCGCCGCCGCCGTCTCGGCAAGGAGCGCGTCCACCACCTCGATCACCCGCCGTTCCCACGGCGCCGCCCTGACGCCGAAGCTGCGCTCGAACAGGTCGCTGGCGAGCGCCGAGTTCTTCGGCCGCCGCGCGGGGGTGGGATAGTCGGCGGTGGTGATGGGCGTCACCCGCGGGCGACGCCCGGTGTGCTTCTCCGCCGCCGCGACGATGGCCGCGGCAAAGCCGTGCCAGGTGGTCGCGCCGGTGCCGGCGAAATGGTAGGTGCCGAAGCGGGCGTCGCCCTTCGCCGCCGCCTCGGCCACGGCGAGAAGCGCCTCGGCGAGGTCCCGCGTCGCGGTGGGGCAGCCGCGCTGGTCGGCGACCACCTTCAGCTCGTCGCGCTCGCCGGCAAGGCGCAGCATGGTCTTCAGGAAGTTGTTGCCGTAGGCGCCGTAGACCCACGAGGTGCGGACGATGACATGGCGCTCGTGCGCGGCGCGGATCGCCGCCTCGCCGGCCGCCTTGGTGCGCCCGTAGACGCCGACCGGGTGCACCGGGTCGGCCTCCACATAGGCGCCCGCCTTGGTGCCGTCGAAGACATAGTCGGTGGAGACATGGATGAGCGGCGTGCCGTAGCGCGCGCAGCGCTCGGCGATGAGGCCGGGGGCGAAGGCGTTGATGCGGGCCGCCCGCTCCGGCTCGCTCTCGGCCTTGTCCACGGCGGTGTAGGCCGCCGCGTTGATGAGGGCGTCCGGGCGCGCCGCCTCGAGCGCGCGGGCCACGGCGACGGGATCGGAGATGTCGAGGGCCGCATGGTCGAGGCCGACGAGGTCGAGGCCGCGCGCGGCGGCGAGCGCCGTCACCTCGCGGCCGAGCTGGCCGGCCGCACCGAAGAGCAGGATGCGCGTCACGATGCCAGCCCCAGCCTTCCGGTTGCCGCGCCGGCAGCTTTGTCGAGGCCCAGCCGCTGGCCCTGGTAGCGCTGGCGCAGGGGCTCCCACCAGGGGCGGTTGTCGAGATACCAGCGCACGGTCTTGGAAAGCCCGGTCTCGAAGGTTTCGCGCGGCGACCAGCCGAGCTCGCCGTTCAGCTTGGCGAAGTCGATGGCGTAGCGCGCATCGTGCCCCGGCCGGTCGGTGACGAAGCGGATGAGCTTTTCGCGCGGGCCGATGGTGGCGTCGGGCACCATCTCGTCGAGCAGGGCGCAGATGGTGCGCACCACGTCGATGTTCCGCCGCTCGCAGGCGCCGCCCACATTGTAGCTCTCGCCCGGCCGGCCCCGCGTGGCGATGAGCACGAGGGCCTCGGCATGGTCCTCCACGAACAGCCAGTCGCGCACGTTCTCGCCGGTGCCGTAGACCGGCAGCTCGGCGCCTTCCAGGGCGTTGAGGGTGACGAGGGGGATGAGCTTCTCTGGGAAGTGGTACGGCCCGTAATTGTTGGAGCAGTTCGACATCACCGCGGGCAGGCCATAGGTGTGGAACCAGGCGCGCACCAGGTGGTCGGACGAGGCCTTGGAGGCGGAGTAGGGGGAGTTCGGCTGGTAGGGCGTGTCCTCGCGGAACAGCCCTTCGGCGCCCAGGCTGCCGAACACCTCGTCGGTGGAGATGTGGTGGAAGCGGAAGGCCGCCTGCTGCGCCGCCGGCAAGGCGCGCCAGTAGCGCAGCGCCTCCTGCAGCATCGTGTAGGTGCCGACCACGTTGGTGGTGATGAAGTTGCCCGGCCCGTCGATGGAGCGGTCCACGTGGGATTCGGCGGCGAGGTGCATCACGAGGTCGGGCCTGAACCCATCGAGCGCCTGCCGCACCGCGCCGGCATCGCAGATGTCCGCCTGCACGAAGCCGTGGTGCGGGTTGCCGGCGACGGGCGCGAGGGACGCGAGGCAGCCGGCATAGGTCAGCTTGTCGAAGGTGAGGACGCTGTGTCCCTCGCCGATCAGGAAGCGCACCACCGCCGAGCCGATGAAGCCCGCACCCCCCGTCACCAGAACCCGCATGCCGTCACGTCCCCTTGAGTCCGCCGCGTCTTGGCCCCGCCGCGTCCGGCGTCACGCCGCCCCATAGACGAAGGGGCTGTCGAAATCCTTGAGCCGGGGCAAAATCCGGTCCTTGTCGGACAGGATCGCGTCGCCGTGGCCGAAGGTCCAGTCGATGGCGATGTCGGGATCGTTCCAGACGATTCCGCGCTCGCTCGCCTTGTCATAGACCGCGTCCACCTTATAGGCGACCCGCGTGTCCGGCGCGAGGGTGCAAAACCCATGCGCGAAACCGTGGGGAATGAAGAGCTGCTCACCGCCGTCCGCGGTCAGCCGCGCGCCCACCCACTGGCCATGGGTGGGCGAGCCCGCCCGCACGTCCACGGCCACGTCGAAGATGGCGCCGGAGAGCACGCGCACGAGCTTCGCCTGGGCGAAGGGCGGCGCCTGCAGGTGCAGGCCGCGCACGGTGCCGGGCAGGGCCGAGAGCGACTCGTTGTCCTGCACGAAGGCGCAGGCGATCCCGTTCGCCGCGTAGAGCGGCTGCACGTAGGTCTCGCAGAAATAGCCGCGGGCATCGCCGTGCCGGCGGGGGGTGGCGAGGATCACATCGGGCAGGGCGAGGGGCGTGAAGACGGTCATGGCGCGCTTCTAGAGCACGCGCCGAACAGATTGCAATGCAATCTGTTCGGATCGCGCTCCAGGACCGATCGACCTTCCGTGTCCGCGTTTTTCTTCGGCCGCCGTCATGGCCGGTGCAGGGAGGGCGCCGGTCGAGCTGAATGTCGATCCGCTCCAGGTCGCCCCGGTCGGCAAACACAATGCGGCGGGCGCACCCTCAGCCGGCGCTGTTTTCACGCCCGACGCTTGAATATGAGAAGCCGATGGCGGCCATTTCGTCGGGCCGGTAGATGTTGCGGAGGTCGACCACGACGGGCCTTGCCATGAGGGCGTGGATGCGCCGGAGGTCGAGGGCGCGGAAGGCGTCCCACTCGGTGACGATGACCAGGGCGTCAGCGCCGTCAGCGGCCTGGTAGGGGCTGTCCACGTAGTCGACGTTGTCGAGCACCAGCCGGGCCTGCTCCACCCCCTCCGGATCGTGGGCCCGGATGCGGGCGCCGGCATCCTGCAGGGCGGTGATGATGGCGATGGAGGGGGCATCGCGCATGTCATCGGTGTTGGGCTTGAAGGTGAGGCCGAGCACGCCCACCGTGCGTCCGCGCACCGATCCGCCGAGCGCGGCGATGACCTTGCGGGCCATGGCGCGCTTGCGCTGGTCGTTCACCGCCACCACCGTCTCGACGATGCGGATGGGGGCGCCGTGGTCCTGGGCGGTCTTGATGAGGGCGAGGGTGTCCTTGGGGAAGCAGGATCCGCCGTAGCCGGGCCCGGCATGCAGGAACTTGGAGCCGATGCGGTTGTCGAGGCCGATGCCGCGGGCGACGTCCTGCACGTTGCCGCCCACCTGCTCGCAGAGGTCGGCGATCTCGTTGATGAAGGTGATCTTGGTGGCGAGGAAGGCGTTGGCCGCATACTTGGTGAGCTCGGCGGTGCGCCGGGTGGTGAACAGCAGCGGGGCCTGGTTGAGGTAGAGCGGCCGGTAGAGCTCGGTCATGACCTGGCGGGCGCGCTCGTCCTCGGAGCCGACCAGGATGCGGTCGGGCCGCTTGAAGTCGGCGATCGCGGCGCCCTCGCGCAGGAATTCCGGGTTCGAGACGACGGCGAATTCGGCGTCGGGCCGGGTCTCGCGGATGATGCGCTCGACCTCGTCGCCGGTTCCCACCGGGACGGTGGACTTGGTGACGACGACGGTATAGCGGCCGATGGCGCCGGCGATGTCGCGGGCGGCCTGGTAGACGTAGGAGAGGTCGGCATGCCCGTCGCCGCGCCGGGAGGGGGTGCCGACGGCGATGAAGACGGCATCGGCCTCGGCGACCGCCTCGGCGAGGGAGGTGGTGAAGAAGAGGCGCTCGGCCTTGACGTTGTTGGCGACGATCTCGGCGAGACCGGGCTCGAAGATGGGGATCTGCCCGGCCTTCAGCGCCTCGATCTTGGCCGCAACGGTATCCACGCACGTGACAATGTGCCCGAAGTCCGCAAAGCAAGCCCCCGACACAAGACCAACATAACCCGCACCGATCATCGCAACGCGCATGGCAGTCCGCCAAATTCACGGCCCGTGGGGGAAGATCTGGACTGGCCGTATGGCGCCGATGCTTAGCCCGATGCCCGGTGAACCGCAATCTCGGCCGGGGGATGAAGTTGTCGCGGCCGGCGGGGCGCGCCGGCGACCTCGGCCGGGGCGCGAGACGTGCTTGTGCCGGCGAAAGTCAGGTGCCGACGCGGGCGCGCCAGAACACGCCGCGGGCGCGGCGCGGGCGCAAACCGGGCTTCAGGTGGCGGTGCCGGGAACGGCGGGGCGCGCGGCCAGCCATTCGGGAATGGCTTCGGGCGCCAGCGGGCGGGCGAAGTAATAGCCCTGCGCCGCGTGACAGCCGAGCGCGTGCAGGAGGCTCACCTGCGCTTCGGTCTCCACGCCCTCCGCCACCACCGTCATGCCCAGGCTGTGGCCGATGCGGATGACCGCGGTGGAAAGGGCCCGCGCGTTCTCGTCCTGCTCGATGGAGAGCATGAAGCTGCGGTCGAGCTTCAGCTCGGCGATGGGCAGGCGGGACAGGGCGCTGAGGCTGGAATAGCCGGTGCCGAAATCATCCATGGCGATGCGCACGCCAAGCGCCTCGATGGCGCGGGCGGCGGCGAACGAGTTCGGATGCTGGTCCATCATCACCCGTTCGGTGATCTCCACCCGCAGATCCGAGGGGTGCAGGCCGTGCTCCTCCAGCGCCTGGGAGATGATGCCGACGATGTCGCCGCTGCGGAAGCTGAGCGGCGAGAGATTGACCGATACGTGTGGAACCGAAACGCCCGCCGCGCGCCAGAGCGTGATCTGACGACAGGCCTCCCCGACGCCCCAGCGGTCGATGCTCTCGATGAGGCCGTATTCTTCCGCCAGCTCGATGAAGCGGGGCGCGGGAATCTCGCCGTGCACCGGATCGCGCCAGCGCGCCAGCGCCTCCACGCCGTGCAGCTCGCCGGTGGTGAGCGAGACCTGCGGCTGGTAGGCGAGGCGCAGCTTGCGGTTCTGGATGGCCTCGCGCAGCGCGACCGAGAGAACCAGCCGGTCCTGCGCCCGCTGGTTCAGGTCCTCGGTGAAGAACTGGAACTTGCCCGGCCCCTTCCGCTTCGCCTCGTGCATGGCGGTGTCGGCGTGCTTCAGCAGCGATTCCGCATCCAGCCCGTGCTCGGCGAACAGGGCGATGCCGATGCTGACCGACATGGTGAGGTGGAGGTCGTGGGCGGCGATGGGAGCCGCCAGGTATTCCAGCAGGCGGCGACAGATGGGATCGGCCTCCTCGCTGCCGCATCCCTGCACCAGCACCACGAACTCGTCGCCGCCGATGCGTCCCACGGTGTCGCCGGCGCGCAGCTGCACCTTGAGGCGGCGCGCCATCTCCACCAGGATCTGGTCGCCGGCCGAATGGCCCAGCGTGTCGTTCACGTCCTTGAAGTGGTCGACGTCGATGAACAGCACCGCCAGCGGCTGCTCCAGGCGGCGCGCGGTGGCGATGGCGACCGACAGGGCCTCGATGAGCTGCGAGCGGTTGGGCAGGCCGGTGAGCGTGTCGATGCTGGCGAGCTGCTCGATGCGGTTCTTGGCCTCGTAACGCTCCAGCGCGAGGGCGCAGAGGTCCGAGCAGGCCGAGACGATGCCTTCGAGCCAGCGGGTGTGCAGATGCTCGCAAATGTAGAAGGCGAACGTCCCCGCCACCTTGCCGCTGCGCAGCTTGATGGGGATCGACCAGCATCCCTTCACATCCGGCGGAAGGGGAAGGTCGCGGTAATCCTCCCAGAGCGGGCTGGTGGCGATATCCTCCACGAACACCGGTTCGCCGCGGAAAATGGCGGTGCCGCAGGAGCCGCACCTGGAGCTGATGGCCAGGCCGTCGATGGCGGCGCTGAAGGCCTCGGGCATGCTCGGGCTCGCGACCACCTTCAACCGGTCGTCGTCGGTCACCGACAGCACCGAGCACCGGATGCCGGGGGCGAGGTGCTCCACCTTCAGGCACAGGAGGTCCATGATGTCGGCGAGCGGGGCGTCGGCGGCGAGGGCGGCGAGCACCTGCCGCTGAAGATCTTCCAGCAGGCGCGTGTGGGTGATGTCGGCGAGGATGGCGACGACGTTTTCGAGGGTTCCGCTCTTCTGATCGACAACGGGCGTGATGGTCGCTGTCACCACGATCTCCTTCCCTGCCTTGTCGTACAAAAGCACATCGTCGGTGAAATCACGCCCGCTGGCGATCCCGTCGTCGATCCGCCGGCGCAGTTCGTGCTGATCGGGGCTCGCCGCCAGAATTGTCCGCAGGTCCCGGCCTTCCAGCTCCTCCGAGCTGTAGCCGAGCAGCTCGCCGAACGCGCGGTTGACGCAGCGGATGCGCAGGTCGGCATCGGTGACCACGACGCCCCGATCGGTCTTCTCCGCCAGGAGATGCAGCGTCTTCAGCCGATCGAGCTGCTGACTCACCGTTGCGGGCTGGGCGCGTACGAAGGCCAGATCACAGTCCTTCCCGTTCAGCTTCGTGCGGACGACGGACATCACCCGCCATGTCATCGCTCCGCCTCGCGGCTCGATGCGCACGTCATAATCCTCCCCCGCCAACAGCCCGCTTCCGGCGCCCGGCGCCGGCCCGGGATATAGGAAGGCCGGCAGTTGGCGGGCGTCTCTGCCGACCACTTCCTCGCGCGAGCGGCCCCAGATCTCCTCCGCGGCCGCATTGCAGAAGGCAATCCGGTGATCCTCGTCCACCAGGACCATCGCGTTCGTGGCATGGCTCGTCACGGCCGAGGGAAGATTGGCGATGATCCTTCCCATGCTGAGGCTCCACGCCACGGTGGCACAAAAGATGACCCACGACACGGGTTGCGAAGGCACGCCCCTCGCGCCACCCCGTTCAGATTTCCAACTTGCAGCCCAGATTACCGGCTAAGTGGAACATGTATAGAAGGATCGGGCAAATCAGTTAACCCTCGTGGCCGCACCCGAACTTAAAAGTCGCGCGGCGCGACGTCTTCGCCAAAGGGTTGTGATTGCGGGTGCGGGGCGCCCGGTGCCGAAATGCCCAGCGCACCCTCGGGCGCCCCCTTGGCCATGTCCTGGCTAACGTTCCGCCGACCTCGTCGCCGCGCCCGGCGGATCCGCCCGGACGGCGGGCTGCGCCGCGGTTCTGGCCTCGGAAGTCGCAAGCGAGCGCCGCAAGGGAGGCGCGCCGCGCCGCCCGGCGGCTGGTGGGTCAGTACAGTCCGCCGGTGCCGGCGCGGACGGCGCGATCGGGCTCGCCGGCGGGCGCCGCGGGGTCGCCGTTCGAATAGCCCACCACCGAATAGCCGTCCGGCGGCGCCGTGCCGGGCTTGAACGCCTCGAGGATGGTGCCGTCGCCGGGGCCGGAGCGCTGCCCGCTCCTGCGGTCGATGCGCACCAGCTTGATACCGGCGGGGACGCGGAACGGGATGGCGGGGCGGTCGGCGATGGCCACCTTCATGAAGTCGCGCACCACGGGGGCGGAAAGCAGGCCGCCGGTGGAGCCCTTGCCCATGGGCTTGGGCTTGTCGTAGCCGAGATAGACACCCACCACGATCTCCGGCGTGAAGCCGATGAACCAGGCGTCCTTCTCGTCGTTGGTGGTGCCGGTCTTGCCGGCGATGGGCTTGCCCAGCTCCTTGAGCGCGGTGCCCGTGCCGCGCTGCACCACGCCCTCCATCATGGAGGTGATCTGGTAGGCGGTCATGGGGTCGAGCACCACCGGGCGGCGGTCGATGAGGGTGGGCTCGGCCTGGCTTTCCCACTTGGTCGCCTCGCAGCCGCGGCATTCGCGCTCGTCGTGGCGGTAGATGGTGTGGCCGTAGCGGTCCTGGATGCGGTCGATGAGGGAGGGGATGACCTTGCGTCCGCCATTGGCGATCATGGCGTAGGCGCCGGTCATGCGCATCAGCGTGGTCTCGCCGGCGCCGAGGGCGAAGGAGAGCAGCGGCGGCATGTCGTCATAGATGCCGAAGCGCTTGGCGTACTCGGCGACGATGGGCATGCCCACGTCGTTGGCGAGGCGCACGGTCATCACGTTGCGCGACTGCTCCAGGCCGAAGCGCAGGGTCTGCGGGCCGTAGAACTTGCCGGAATAGTTCTCCGGCCGCCACGTCGCCTGGCCCTGCTGCTCCAGCTCGAACGGGGCATCCATGACGATGGTGGAGGGGGTGTAGCCGTTGTCCAAGGCGGTGGAATAGACGAACGGCTTGAACGAGGAGCCGGGCTGGCGCATGGCCTGGGTCGCCCGGTTGAACTGGCTCTCGTCGAAGGAGAAGCCGCCGGACAAGGCGAGGACGCGGCCGGTGGTGGGCTCCATCACCACCATCGCGCCTTCCACGCCGGGCGGCTGGCGCAGGCGGAACTGGCCGGCGCGGTCGGCGAGGGGCTCCACATAGACCACGTCGCCGGCACGCAGGAACTGCGGCAGCGGGCGGCGCGTCCACTTGGCGCCGTCGGCGGGGATCAGGCCCACCTCGCGATCGGTGGAGCGGGCGCCGGACTTGCCGCGGAGCGGCTGGAGGCCGATGCGGGCATTGTCCTTGTTCACGTCCAGCACCACGGCGAGGCGCCAGGGAATGTCGCCGAGCTCCTTCACCTCGCCGAGCTTGACGCCCCAGTCCTCGCCGGCGATCTCGATGTGGGTCACGGGCTTGCGCCAGCCGCGCTCCTCGTCATAGCGCACGAGGCCGTCGGTCAGGGTCTTCTTGGCCAGGGCCTGGAGCTTGGGGTCGAGCGGCGTGCGCACCGAGAGGCCGCCCGCATAGAGCTTGCCTTCGCCGTAGCGCTCGTAGATCTGCCGGCGGACCTCCTCGGCGTAATATTCGGCCGCGAAGATCTGCGCGCCGGAGGGGCGGGGGGTCACCTCGATGGCGGTCTTCTTGGCGACCTCGCCCCCCTGCGGGGTGACGAAGCCGTTCTCCACCATGCGGTCGATGACCCAGTTGCGGCGATCGGTGGCGCGGGCGCGCTCGCGGAACGGGTTGTAGTTGGACGGCGCCTTGGGCAGGGCCGCGAGGTAGGCCGCCTCCTGCACGTTCAGCTCGTCCACCGACTTGTCGAAATAGACGAGGGCGGCGGCGGCGATGCCGTAGGCGCCCATGCCGAGATAGATCTCGTTGAGATAGAGCTCGAGGATGCGGTCCTTGGAATAGGCGCGCTCGATGCGCAGGGCCAGCAGCGCTTCCTTGATCTTGCGGTCGAGGCTGCGCTCGTTGGTGAGCAGGAAGTTCTTCGCCACCTGCTGGGTGATGGTGGACGCCCCCTGGGTGCGGACGTTCTTGCCGTAGTTCTGGATGAACACGGACGCGGCGCGGATGATGCCCGTGGGGTCGACGCCGCCGTGCTCGTAGAAATTCTTGTCCTCGGCCGAGAGGAAGGCCTCGATGACCAGCTTGGGCACCGACTGGATGGGGATGTAGAGGCGGCGCTCCTTGGCGTACTCGGCCACCAGCGCCCCGTCGGCCGCGTGCACGCGGGTCATCACCGGCGGCTCGTAGTTCTGCAGCTGGGAGTAGTCCGGCAGGTCCTGGGAATATTTCCAGACGAAGTAGGTCGCACCCGCGGCGCCGGCGAGCAGCACCACCGTTCCGAGCGCGAAGAGAAAGCCCAGAAACCTCAGAATCAGCCGCATCTCGCCGGTTCCCTCCTCATGCGCCCATCCCCGCGCCCGCCTGCCGCGCCCTGAAGGCACGCCATAGCGTGTCTTCGCCGGCCTGCGAAGGGCTCACATTGCGGAAGGCCGGAGCCGATGGCAACCGGCGTTCACGTGTGCGCGAGTCCGCCAGTCGATGGCCGGCGGAACGTCCCAGCCTATGAGGGGCAAACGTGGCCGCTTCGCGACGGGGCCGCAGATGGCCGAAACGCCGCCGGCGGCGCGCGACCCACCGGCGCGGCAGCGCTTACACCGGCTTCAGCAGCACGTGCTTCTTCCGCCCCAGCGAGAGCTTGATGACGCCCTCGGGGGTCAGGTCGCGCAGGGTCAGGAGGGCTTTCTCGTCCGTCACGGTCGCGTCGTTCACCTTGAGGCCGCCGCCCTTGATCTGGCGCCGCGCCTCGCTGGTGGAGGCGACGAGGCCGGCTTCGACGAAGGCGTTGGCGATGGGAAGGCCGGCCTCGAATCGGTCCCGCGGCAGCTCGATGGTGGGCAGGTCGACGGCCAGCGCGCCTTCGGCGAAGGTGGTGCGGGCGGTCTCCCGCGCCTTCTCCGCCGCCCCGCGGCCGTGCAGCAGCGCCGTCGCCTCGGTGGCGAGCACCTCCTTGGCGTGGTTGATCTCCTGGCCGGCCAAAGCGGCGAGGTGGGCGATCTCGTCGAGCGGCAGCTCGGTGAACAGCTTCAGGAAGCGCTCCACGTCCGCGTCGCCGGCATTGCGCCAGTACTGCCAGTACTCGTAGGGGGAGAGCAGCTCCGCATCGAGCCACACCGCGCCGCCCGCCGTCTTGCCCATCTTGGCGCCGGAGGAGGTGGTGAGCAGCGGCGTGGTCAGGGCGAACAGGTCCGCCCCGTGCATGCGGCGGCCGAGCTCCATGCCGTTGACGATGTTGCCCCACTGGTCCGAGCCGCCCATCTGCAGGATGCAGCCGTGGCGCCGGTTCAGCTCCACGAAGTCGTAGGCCTGCAGGATCATGTAGTTGAATTCGAGGAAGGTGAGCGGCTGCTCGCGCTCCAGGCGCAGCTTCACCGAATCGAAGGTGAGCATGCGGTTGATGGTGAAATGCGGCCCCACCTCGCGCAGGAGCGGAATGTATTTCAGCTCGTCGAGCCAGGCCGCATTGTTCTCCATGATGGCGCAATTGTCCGCCGCTTGCCCCTCGTCAAGCAGGGTCGTGCGTTCCTGAAAGGCGTCAAAACCCTGCTTGGACTTCTCGAAGTCGAGGAAGCGGGCGAACACCTTGCGGATGGAGGCGATGTTGTCCGCAATCTGCTGGTCGGTCAGCATCTTGCGCGCCTCGTCCTTGCCGGACGGATCGCCGATCTTGGTGGTGCCGCCGCCCATGAGCGCGATGGGCCGGTGCCCGGTGCGCTGGAGGGTGCGCAGCATCATGATGGACAGCAAATGCCCGGCATGCAGGCTCGATGCGGTGGCGTCGAAGCCGATATAGGCGGTGATCGGTCCTTCCGCTGCCTTGGCGTCGAGGCGCTCGAGGTCCGAGCACTGGTGGATGTAGCCGCGCTCTTCGAGCGTGCGCATGAATTCGGAGCGGAAGGCGGGAGTGGTCATCGCAATTCTGTTCGCAAGTGTGTTGGCACGCCGGAAAGGAGCGGTGGTGTATCAGGTCCGGCGCGAGATTGCATGGGGCGAGATGGAAGCGGGGAGGCGGGATGCGCGTCGTGGGGTTGATGAGCGGCACGTCCATGGACGGCATCGACGCCGCCTTGATCGAGACGGACGGGGACGAGGTGTTCTGGCTCGGCCCCGCCGTCACCCGGCCGTATGACGCGGCGACCCGCGCGCTGCTGGTGGCGGCCATGGCCGATGCGCGCGGCGTCAATGCCCGCACCGACCGGCCCGGCGTGCTGGGCGCGGCCGAGATCCGCATCACCGACCTCCACGCCGAGGCGGTGCGGGCACTGCTGGAGCCGCTGCGCCTCACGCTTTCGGACATCGACCTCGTGGGCTTTCACGGCCAGACGGTGATCCACCGCCCCGATGCGCGCCTCACCGTCCAGATCGGCGCGGGGGAGCGGCTGGCGAAGAGCCTCGGCGTGCCGGTGATGGCGGATTTCCGCGCGGCGGACGTGGCCGCCGGAGGCGAGGGGGCGCCGCTGGTGCCGGTGTTCCACCAGGCCCTGGCGCGGCGCCTCGCGCTGCCCCGGCCGGTGGCGGTGCTGAACGTGGGCGGCGTCGCCAACGTCACCGTGCTGGACGGTGCCGTCCCGCCCATCGCCTGCGACACCGGGCCGGGCAATGCGCTGATCGACGACTTCCTCTTCGCCCGCACCAAGGTGCCCTATGACGCGGACGGCCGCGCCGCGGCGCGGGGGACGGTGGACGAGGCCTGGGTCGGCGAGGTGCTGGCCCATCCCTTCTTCTCCCGGCCGGCCCCCAAGTCTCTCGACCGCAACGACTTCCGTGCCTTCGTGACGGGGCGTGGCGGGCTCGACGGCCTGTCGCTGGAGGATGGCGCGGCGACGCTGACGGCGCTGACGGCGGCTTCGGTGGCCACCTTCGCCGCGCATCTCGCGCGCCCGCCGGCAAGCTGGATCGTGGCCGGCGGCGGGGCGCGCAACCCGACGCTGCTGGCCATGCTCACCGCCCGGCTCGGCGCCGACGTGCGCACGGCCGATGCCGTCGGCTGGTCCGCCGACGCGCTGGAGGCGCACGCCTTCGGCTATCTGGCGGCGCGGGCGCTGAAGGGGCTGCCGCTGACCTTTCCCACCACCACCGGCGTGGCGGCGCCGATGACCGGGGGCGTGCTGTTCCGGCCAAAATGAAAACGGCGCGCCGCAGGGGCGCGCCGTCTTGGTTGCGATGCCGATCGCCTCAGGCGGCGCTGGGCTTGCGGGTGCCGGGCAGGCGCTTGTCGAGGTAGGTGCCCACCACGCCCATGAGATCCTCGGTCTTGCCGTCGAAGAAGTGGTTGGCACCGGCCACCACCTGCTGCTCGATGACGATGCCCTTCTGCGTCTTCAGCTTTTCCACCAGGGTCTGCACCGCCGAGGTGGGAACCACCGCGTCCTTGTCGCCATGGACGAACAGGCCGGACGAGGGGCAGGGGGCGAGGAAGGAGAAGTCGTAGAGGTTCGCCGGCGCGGCGATGGAGATGAAGCCCTCCACCTCCGGGCGGCGCATCAGCAGCTGCATGCCGATCCAGGCGCCGAAGGAGAAGCCGGCGATCCAGCACGCCCGCGCGTCCGGGTTCACCGACTGCGCCCAGTCGAGCGCGGCGGCGGCGTCCGAAAGCTCGCCCTGGCCGTGGTCGAAGGACCCCTGGGAGCGCCCGACGCCGCGGAAGTTGAAGCGCAGGACGGAGAAGCCGCGGTTCGCGAACTGGTAGTAGAGATTATACACCACCGGATTGTTCATCGTGCCGCCGAACTGCGGGTGCGGATGAAGAATGATGGCAATGGGCGCATTGCGGGTCTTGGCGGGCTGGTAACGGCCTTCGAGCCGTCCCTTTTCGCCGGGGAAGATCACTTCTGGCATGGAAGTTTTGCAACCTCTGGGTAGCAATGACGCGCGGGACGGATATCGACCCGAAACAACCCGGTCGAGGACCGCGCATTTCAGAAAGTGCATCCGCGAGCATCACCGTAGCGACTTGACGACGATCGGGTAATGCTTGACTTACAGACAGGAACGACCTATCAGTTTAGAATAATTCTAAACCGTTCCCGCCGGCTGCGCAAACCGTAGGGCGCTGCAATGCGGGTTCGGGTGAAGTTTGACCTATGACCGAGATTGCCGGCAATTGCAAGTCTGGCGCGGGGTCCGGGCGCGTTGCGCGCGAAGGGCCGGGAGGCGAAGATGAGCGCGGGCGGCACCTTTGGGTCGCACCATCCGGGCGGTTCGGCTGAAGCGGCGCAGGCGCCCTCGGCCGCCGCGTCGGCGCGGCGCGTCTATCTCGATCACAATGCCACGAGCCCGCTGCGGCCGCAGGCGCGCGCCGCCGTGGTCGCGGCCCTCGATGCCGGCGGCAACGCGTCGTCGGTCCATGCCGACGGCCGCGCCGCGCGGGCGCGCATGGAGACGGCGCGGGCCGAGGTGGCTCGTCTCGTCGGTGCCTCGCCCCGCGGCATCGTGTTCACCTCCGGCGCCACCGAGGCGGCCGCCCTGGCGCTCAGCCCCGCAGTGGAGATCGATGGTCGGCCGAAGCCTTGCGATGTGCTGCTCGTGAGCGCGGTGGAGCATCCCGCGGTGCTGCGCGGCCACCGCTTCCCCGCCGGCGCGGCGGAGGTTCTCCCGGTGGATCCGCAGGGGCGGCTGTCCCTCGACGCGCTGGCCGAGGCGCTGGCCCGCCATGCGGGCGCGGGGCGCCGGGCGATGCTGGCCCTGATGGCGGCCAACAACGAGACCGGTGTCGTCCAGCCGGTGGCCGAGGCGGCGCGCCTGGTCCACGATCACGACGGCGTGGTCTTCTGCGATGCGGTGCAGGCGGCGGGGCGCCTGCCGCTCGACATGGCCGCGCTCGGCGCGGATTTCCTCGTCCTGTCCGCCCACAAGCTCGGCGGTCCGCAGGGCGCCGGAGCGCTGGTGGCGGGCGGGCCGGACCATCGCGTGCCGGCGCTGCTCGCTGGCGGCGGGCAGGAGCGCGGCCGCCGGGCCGGCACCGAGAACGGCCCCGCCATCGCCGGCTTCGGCGCCGCCGCGATCGCCGCGCGGACGGGGCTGGCGGCGGAAGCGCCGCGGCTGACCGGGCTGCGCGACGCGCTGGAGCGCGGGGTGCGCGCCGTCCTGCCCGACGCGGAGGTGATCGGGTCCGGCGCGGAGCGGCTGCCCAATACCAGCACGCTGGCCTTTCCCGGAATTCGGGCCGAGACACTGGTGATCGCGCTCGACCTTTCCCACGTTAGTGTCAGTGCGGGTTCCGCCTGCTCTTCCGGGAAGGTCGGCGTTTCCCATGTGCTCGCCGCCATGGGCCTGCCGGCGGACACGGCGGCCGGTGCCATCAGGCTGTCACTCGGCTGGTCCAGCACCGCGCAGGATGTGGACGAGGCGGTGGCGGCCTTGCAAAAGGTCGTGTCGCACCTGAGAAGCCGCGCGTCACGCGCGGCGTAGAAACAGGAACTTCTGAAGCCGCGCGTCACCCGCGGCGTTTGGAGCAAGGATTTTCGAAGCCGTGCGTCACGCGCGGCGTGAGGATCGAAGACGTGGACTTGACCCGCGGGCCTTGACCCCGCGCGGGAGAGGAGATGAGAAGATGCCTGCGGTTCAGGAAACGGTCGAACGCGTCCGCGCGATCGACGTGGACCAGTACAAGTACGGGTTCGTCACCGACATCGAGAGCGAGAAGGCCCCCAAGGGCCTATCCGAAGATACCGTCCGCTATATCTCCGCCCGCAAGAACGAGCCCGAATGGATGCTCGCATGGCGGCTCGACGCCTATCGGCGCTGGCTGACCATGGAAGAGCCCACCTGGGCGCGGGTGAGCTATCCGACCATCGATTTCCAGGACTATTATTACTACTCCGCGCCCAAGGCGGCGCCGAAGTCCATCGACGAGATCGATCCCGAGATCCTGAAGACCTACGAGAAGCTCGGCATCCCGCTGCGCGAGCGCGACGCGCTGCTCGGCATCGAGGGGGCCTCCGGCTCGCGGGTGGCGGTGGACGCGGTGTTCGACAGCGTGTCGGTGGCTACCACCTTCAAGGCGGAGCTGGCCAAGGCGGGCGTGATCTTCATGCCCATCTCGGAAGCCATCCGCGAGCATCCCGAGCTGGTGAAGCAGTATCTGGGCTCCGTGGTGCCGGTGTCGGACAATTTCTACGCCACGCTCAACACGGCGGTGTTCTCCGACGGCTCGTTCGTCTACGTGCCGAAGGGGGTGCGCTGCCCCATGGAGCTCTCCACCTACTTCCGCATCAACGAGCGCAACACCGGCCAGTTCGAGCGCACCCTCATCATCGCCGACGAGGGATCCTACGTGAGCTACCTGGAAGGCTGCACCGCCCCCCAGCGCGACGAGAACCAGCTGCACGCCGCCGTGGTCGAGCTGGTGGCGCTGAAGGATGCGGAGATCAAGTATTCCACCGTCCAGAACTGGTATCCCGGCGACAAGGACGGCAAGGGCGGCATCTACAATTTCGTCACCAAGCGCGGCGATTGCCGGGGCGACAATTCCAAGATCTCGTGGACGCAGGTCGAGACCGGATCGGCCATCACCTGGAAGTATCCGAGCTGCATCCTGCGCGGCGACAATTCCCAGGGCGAGTTCTATTCCATCGCCATCTCGAACGGCCACCAGCAGGTGGATTCGGGCACCAAGATGATCCATCTCGGCAAGAACACGTCGAGCCGCATCATCTCCAAGGGCATCGCCGCGGGCCATTCGGACAACACCTATCGCGGGCTGGTCTCGGCCCACCGCAAGGCGACGGGCGCGCGCAACTTCACCAACTGCGACTCTCTGCTCATCGGCAACAATTGCGGCGCCCATACCGTGCCGTACATGGAGGCGAAGAACGCCTCGGCCCAGTTCGAGCACGAGGCGACCACCTCCAAGATCTCCGAGGACCAGATGTTCTACTGCCTCCAGCGCGGCCTCGGCCCGGAGGAGGCGGTGGCCCTCATCGTCAACGGCTTCGTGCGCGACGTGCTCCAGCAGCTGCCCATGGAGTTCGCGGTGGAGGCGCAGAAGCTGATCGCGGTGAGCCTGGAAGGGAGCGTGGGGTGAGCGGCGGCGCCGCTTTCCGGCCTTCCCGGTCGCGTTTTCCCGCCCGTTATGGCCGGCCTTGAGCCGGCCTTCCACGCGGCGGGGTTCGCACAAGTTTCGCCGATCCTACGTGGTCGGCACGGCGTGGATGCCCGGGAGGAGCCCGGGCATGACGGGCGGTTCGAGATCGCCCGGGACGCCCTGAACAGTTCAAGGAATCGGACACATGCTCGAAATCAAGAACCTGCACGCCCGCATCGGCGACAAAGAGATCCTGAAGGGCCTCGACCTCACCATTCCCGATGGCGAGCTGCACGCCATCATGGGGCCGAACGGCTCCGGCAAGTCGACGCTCTCCTACGTCCTCGCCGGCAAGCCGGACTATGAGGTGACGGACGGAACCGTCACCTTCAACGGCCGGGACCTGCTCGACCTTCCGCCGGATGCCCGCGCCGCGGCGGGGGTGTTCCTCGCCTTCCAGTATCCCATCGAGATCCCCGGCGTCGCCAACATGCAGTTCCTGCGTGCCGCCATGAACGCACAGAAGAAGGCGCGCGGCGAGGAGGAGATCTCCACCCCCGACTTCCTCAAGCTGGTGCGCGCGAAGGCCCCCGACCTCGGCATCTCCACCGAGATGCTCCGGCGCGGGGTGAACGTGGGCTTCTCCGGCGGCGAGAAGAAGCGCAACGAGATCCTGCAGATGGCGCTTCTGGAGCCGAAGCTCTGCATTCTCGACGAGACCGATTCCGGCCTCGACATCGACGCGCTCAAGGTGGTGGCGCAGGGGGTGAACGCGCTGCGCGCGCCGAACCGCTCCATGCTGGTCATCACCCACTACCAGCGCCTGCTCGACCATATCGTGCCGGACGTGGTGCACGTCATGCACAAGGGCCGCATCGTGCGCACCGGCGGCCCCGAGCTGGCGCTGGAGCTGGAGGAATCCGGCTATGCGGCCTATGCCCAGGACGCGGCGTGAGCGCGGCCATGAACATCACCCTTCGACCGGCCCGCACCGCGGCCGAGGAAGCCATCGCCGCCACGCTCGCGGCGCAGCTTGAAAAGGAAGCCGGGCAGGGGCGCATCGGCGACCTGCGCCGCGACGCGCTGGAGGCGTTCCGCGCCCACGGCCTGCCGCACCGGCGGGTGGAGGAATGGAAATATACGGACCTGCGCGCGGCGGTGCGGGACTTTCCGGCGCTGGCCGGCCCCCCGACGCGGCGGCCCGCGCCGAGGCCGATGCCCGGGCCCTGCGCGTGCCCCATGCCGCGCGCATGCTGTTCGTCAGCGGGGTTCTGGCGCCCGGCGAATCCGATCTCGGGGCGCTGCCCGAGGGCGTCACCGCGCTGCCGCTGGCGAGCGCCATCGCGGCGGGCGATGCGCTGGCGGATCGCATCGGCGCGCTGGCGCCGGAGCGCTATGACGGGGCGTTCGCGCTCAATGCCGGCTTCCTCGGCGAAGGTCTGGTGCTGCGCGTCGCCGCCGGCACCCGGGTGGAAAAGCCGGTGCACCTCGCCCACGTCTTTCCCTCGGACGAGGCTTTCGCCGGCTTCACCCGCACCATCGTGGTGGTGGAGGAGGGCGCCGAGCTGACGCTGGTGGAGAGCTTCTCCGGCCGCGCCGGCGTCGCCTACCACGCGAACCACGCGGTTGAGCTGGTGGTGGAGGACACGGCGGTGGTCCATCTGGTCCGCCTCCAGGAAGAAGGCGAGGCCGCCCTGCATCTGTCCACGCTCATGGTGGAGCTGGGGCGGGGGTCGCGGCTCGACCTGTTCTCCCTGGCGCGCGGGGCGGGCCTGTCGCGCTATTCCGTCTTCGGCCGCTTCGCCGGCGCGGGGGCCACGGCCGGCATTCGCGGCGCCAGCCTGCTCAAGGATCGCCAGCACGGCGACACCACCTTGCTCATCGACCATGCGGTGGCGGGCTGCGAAAGCCGCGAGCTGTTCAAGACCGTGCTCGCCGACAGGGCGCGCGGCGTCTTCCAGGGCAAGATCGTGGTGCGTCGCGATGCCCAGAAGACGGATGGGCGCATGATGAGCCAGTCTCTGCTGCTGAGCGACGATGCGGAGATGGACAACAAGCCCGAGCTGGAGATCTTCGCCGACGACGTGCAGTGCGGCCATGGCGCCACCGCCGGCGCCCTGGACGACAAGATGCTGTTCTACCTGCGCTCGCGCGGCCTGCCCGAGAAGGAGGCCGAGAAGCTGCTGATCCAGGCCTTCGTGGGCGAGGCGGTGGAATATGTGGAGGACGAGGCGCTGCGCGACGTCCTCATGGACCGCATGATGGTGTGGCTGGAGCAACGCGCGGGGTGAGGGGCGGCCTAGCGCCGGCTTGACGAGCCGGGGGATGACACGGCGATGGGCGCCGGGGGCATTAGGCCGAACCGATTGCATGAGGACCCGATTGCCATGACGACTGCCTCTTCCCCCCTCCACCCCGCCGTTTCCGGCGACACCTTCGACGTGGAGGCGGTGCGCGCCGATTTTCCGGCGCTGTCGCTCGAGGTGAACGGCCATCCGCTGGTCTATCTCGACAACGCCGCCTCGGCGCAGAAGCCGCGGCAGGTGATCCAGCGCATGGTGACCGCCTACGAGCGGGAATATTCCAACGTCCACCGCGGCCTGCATTTTCTCGCCAATGCCGCCACCGAGGCCTTCGAGGAGGCGCGCGAGAGCGTGCGCGGCTTCATCAATGCCGCATCGGTGGAGGAGGTCATCTTCACCCGCTCGGGCACCGGGGCCATCAACACGGTGGCGTCCTCGCTGGGCCAGTCCATCGAGGCGGGCGACGAGATCGTGCTGTCCATCATGGAGCACCATTCCAACATCGTGCCGTGGAATTTCCTGCGCGAGCGCAAGGGCGCGGTGATCAGGTGGGCGCCGGTGCGCGAGGACGGGTCGTTCGATTTCGAGGCGTTCCAGGGCCTGCTCAGCGCGCGCACGAAGATCGTCGCCATCACCCAGATGTCGAACGTGCTGGGCACGGTCACGCCCATCAAGGAGATCGCCGCCGCCGCCCACGCCGTGGGGGCGAAGGTGGTGGTGGACGGCTGCCAGGCCATCGTCCACATGCCGGTGGACGTGCGCGACCTCGACGTGGATTTCTACGCCGTCACCGGCCACAAGCTCTACGCGCCCACGGGAATCGGCGTGCTCTACGGCAAGCTGGGCCTGCTCGCGCAGATGCCACCCTACGAAGGTGGGGGCGAGATGATCCGCGAGGTGACGGAAGATTACGTCACCTATGGCGTGCCCCCCCACAGATTTGAAGCTGGAACACCTCCAATTGTTCAGGCGATCGGACTGGGCGCCGCCATCGAATATGTGAAGTCCATCGGCCGCGAACGCATCGAAGCGCACGAGCATGCGCTTTCGACCTACGCCCACGAGCGCTTGGGAATGCTCAATTCCCTGCGCATCATCGGCACCGCGCCGGGCAAGGGCGCCATCATCTCATTCGAGATGAAGGGGGCCCATCCGCACGACGTGGCCACCGTCATCGACCGCTACGGCGTCGCGGTGCGGGCCGGCACCCATTGCGCGCAGCCGCTTTTGGCCCGATATGGTGCTTCAGCGACGTGCCGCGCATCCTTTGCCCTTTACAACACGCGCGCCGACGTGGACCGTCTGGTGGACGCCCTCGTCAAGGCGCAGGATTTGTTCGCATGACCGATACGAACGCCCCCGATACGAAGGCCGCCGAGGCGGCGCACCAGCCGCAGATCAAGTCCGCCATCCCCGAGGCGGAGCTGACCCGCCTCACGGACGAGATCGTGGGCGCGCTCAAGACCGTCTACGATCCGGAGATCCCGGTGGACATCTATGAGCTGGGCCTCATCTACAAGGTGGACATCTCCGACGATCACACCGTGGCGGTGGAGATGACGCTGACCACCCCCAACTGCCCCGCCGCCGCCGAGCTGCCGGGCATGGTGGAAAGCGCGGTCGCGACCGTTCCGGGGGTCGCGGACGTGAAGGTGGACATCACCTTCGACCCGCCGTGGGACCAGGGCCGCATGTCCGAGGAAGCCCGCGCGACGCTCAACCTCTGGTGAGCTCAGGTGAGCGGCGCGCGCCCCGCTCCGCCGCTCGGCCGGGTGGTCGAAACCGGCCTCTACGTGGATGATCTCGCCCGCGCCCGCGCCTTCTACGAAGGCGTGCTGGGCCTTGCCCCCATGCTCGCCGACGACCGCTTCGCCGCCTATCCGGTGGGCGGCACGGTGCTGCTGCTGTTCGTGCGCGGCACCGCCGGCGCGGCGATCGCGCTGCCGTTCGGCGGCACCATCCCGCCCCATGACGGCACCGGCCGCCTGCATTTCGCCTTTGCCGTGGCGGCGGAGGACATGGAGCCCTGGCGGGCGCACCTCACCGCCCACGACGTCGCCATCGAGGGCGAGGTGCATTGGCCGAAGGGCTCCGTCAGCCTCTATTTCCGCGACCCCGACGGGAACCTGGCGGAGATCGCCAGCCCCGGGCTGTGGGCGAATTATTAGGGCGGTCTGGCGGCACCGTGGCAGCGCTCCGGCGGCGGGGTGGATGCCCCTGCCTCACGCCACCCGATCCTGCGCCGTGCAGGCGAAGCGGATCTGCTCCACGTGGCGGTGGTCGGTGCCGCAGCAGCCGCCGAGCACCGTGAACTGGGGCATGCGCGTGCGGATGTCGCGATAGAGGCGGCCAAGCTCCACCGGATCGCCGGCGTCGAGGTCCGGCGAGGCGTCGAGTTCCGCGTGGCTGCGGCGCGAGGCGTTGGCGCGCAGCCCGCGCAGGCGCGCCGTCCAGTCCGCCCCCGGCTCGAGGATGCCGGCAAAATGGGTGGGGTGGGCACAATTGATGAGGTAATAGGCCGGTGCGCCTGCGGTGGCCGCGTCGGTCTCCCGGATCGCATCCTTCAGCGACTGGCCGGACGGCAGGCGCCCGTCCGTTTCCAGGGTGAAGGAGACGGCGGCCGGAAGCCCGGCCTCCCGCGCCGCCAGCGCGATGCCGATGGCTTCCTCCACATAGTTCAGCGTGTAGGCCGCGACCATGTCGGCCGAGGTGCGCGCGAAGATGCCGATCTGCCAGGCGTGGTAATCGCGGGCCTCGGCCGCGCTCATCGTCGCCTCCGCCTTGTAGCCGTCGCCGCGCGGACCCACCACGCCGGAGACCACCATGGGGGCGCGCGCCGTCTCGTGCCGCTGGCGGATCTCCTCCATCAGGGCGACGCCGCTTCGGTTGATGTCCTCCAGCGCCGACAGGGACAGGCCCATTCTGGCGCCCCAGTCCGGGCTCGAGCGCCAGTTGGGGGAATCCAGCACGAAGCCGAGCCCGGCTTCGGCGGCAAGGCCGGCATAATGGTCGTAATAGGTGCGCAGGCGCTGCGTGCCCGCCTTGTCCTTCAGCAGATCCGCGGCGGCGAAGAAGGGCAGATCAATACCTTGATGGAAAACGAGGGTGGTCTCCAGCCCGCCATCCATCAGAAACACGCGCTCGGACAATTGCGGCAGTGCCGCGCGATACTTGCTCATTCGGGTCTCCAGCGGAGCGGAACGGCACCCGGAGGGCCTTCAATGCATTGAAGAGCCGGCGCCGCGACGGCGCGAAACATGCGGCGCGCGCCTGCGCCGTTCCAGCCGACTCGTGGTCAAGCGTCCGGGAAAATCAGACAAGCTCTTGCGCCGCTTTTTATTTTCCACTCCGGGCGGGGTGTTTGAGGTGCCGCAGCGGAAGCCAGCGTTTCCTGTCAACTGTACCTGTGGTACAGCAGGCGCATGCTTGACCAGGCGCCGCGCAGAGGCAGCGAGACGCGCGAGAGGATCCTCGCGCTGGCGGAGGAGGCCGTCCTGGCCAAGGGCTTCGCGGCCACCTCCATCGAGGAGCTGATTTCCGCGGTCGGCATCACCAAGAGCGGATTTTTCTATCATTTCAAGGACAAGACCGAGCTCGCCAAGGCCATGATGCTGCGCTATCTGGAGCGCGACCGGGCCCTGCTCGACGATCTGTTCCGCCGCGCCGACGAACTGCACGAAGACCCGCTGCATGGGCTGCTCATCGCGCTGAAGCTGTTCGCGGAGATGATGGCACAGCTCCCCGAGGCCCATCCGGGCTGCCTCGCCGCTTCCTTCTGCTACCAGGACCAGCTGTTCAACCGGGAGATTCGCGAGCTGAACGCCCGGTCCATGCTGGCCTGGCGCGACCGCTTCCGGGCGCGGTTCGAGGCCATCGCCATGGCTCATCCGCCCCGGGAGCCGCTGGACGTGGAGGCCCTGTCCGACATGCTGGCGACCCTGGTGGAGGGCGCGCTGATCCTCGGCCGGGCGCTGAAGGACCCCACCATCCTGCCGCGGCAGGTGCTGCAGTTCAGGACTCATGTGCGCCTGCTGTTCTCGGAGCGGACGGCCGGGTAGGGCGGAAAAAGAAAAGGCGAGGCCCGAATGGCCTCGCCTTTTTGATTCCACGGGTCCTGCGCCGGGTGCGGATCTGAAGTCCGTTTTTCCGCGGCGCGGCCAATCCGTGATGCCGATTCCGTATGCGCCCAAGAGGCATGAGCCCGCGAGGCGGCCGTCGGTCGGCTTTTTTGTGATTCCTCCCGAGACCTGGACCGCATTCACCACCCTCTGGCTGGGAGGCGACGGTCCCCTTTCTTGTGCGCCGTGAAAATAGAACAAGAATGTGTCGTTTGTCATCCTTGCGCCGCAATAAACCTTTCGCTGCACCGCATCATGGTTGCAGGACACCGTGGTCCTCCCGCGGTCCTCCCGCCGTCCCGGCCGCCGCCGCACTTGTCTTTTCGTCCTCCATCCGCTTTCACTCCCGCCGACCGATTTTCCCCTTCGCTCCAGCCACCCGGGCCTGCCGATGCGTCTCTCCCGCTATTTCCTTCCCATCCTGCGTGAAGTCCCGAAGGAGGCGGAGATCGTCTCGCACCGCCTGATGCTGCGGGCGGGCATGATCCGGCAGGAGGCGGCGGGCATCTATGCCTGGCTGCCGCTGGGCCACCGCGTGCTCAACAAGGTGTGCAACATCATCCGCGAGGAGCAGAACCGCTCCGGCGCCATCGAGATGCTGATGCCCACCATCCAGTCCGCCGACCTGTGGCGGGAGAGCGGGCGCTACGACGATTATGGCAAGGAGATGCTGCGTATCAAGGACCGGCACGAGCGCGACATGCTCTTCGGCCCGACCAACGAGGAGATGATCACCGAGATCGTCCGCGCCTACGTGAAGTCCTACAAGGCCCTGCCGCTGAACCTCTACCATATCCAGTGGAAGTTCCGGGACGAGGTGCGCCCGCGCTTCGGCGTCTACCGCTCGCGCGAGTTCCTGATGAAGGACGCCTATTCCTTCGACCTCGATGCCGCCGGCGCCCGCCATTCCTACAACAAGATGTTCGTCGCTTATCTGCGCACTTTCGCGCGGATGGGGCTCAAGGCGATTCCGATGGTGGCGGACACGGGACCGATCGGCGGCAATCTTTCCCACGAGTTCATCATCCTCGCCTCCACCGGCGAGAGCGAGGTGTTCTGCCACGGCGACTATCTCGACATGGCGCCGCCCTCCGCCGACGTGAACTTCGACGACGCGGCCGGGCTGCAGTCCGTGTTCGACCGCTGGACGCAGCTTTACGCCGCCACCTCGGAGAAGCACGACGAGGCCGCCTTCAACGCCATTCCCGAGCCGCGCCGCATGGCGGCGCGCGGCATCGAGGTGGGGCACATCTTCTATTTCGGCACCAAGTATTCCGAGCCCTTCGGCGCCCGGGTGCAGGGGCCGGACGGCACCGAGCGCACGCTCCACATGGGCTCCTACGGCATCGGGCCGTCCCGCCTCGTGGCCGCCATGATCGAGGCCAGCCATGACGAGGCCGGAATCATCTGGCCGGATGCGGTGGCCCCGTTCCAGGTGGGCATCCTCAACCTCAAGGCCGGCGACAGCGCCACCGAGGCCGCCTGCGGCGGGCTTTACGCGGCGTTGACGGCGGCAGGCTATGACGTGCTGTACGACGACACCGACGAGCGGGCGGGCGCGAAGTTCGCCACCGCCGACCTCATCGGCCTGCCGTGGCAGATCCTGGTGGGGCCGAAGGGCCTCGCCGAGGGCAAGGTGGAACTGAAGCGCCGCGTGGACGGCTCGCGCGAACTGATCGCGCCGGGCGACATCCTGGAGAGGCTGAAGGCATGACGGCAACCGGGGCGGTGACGCGGAGCGGCGAGGACCCGGTGGCGACGCGCCCGTTCGCGCCGTTCGAGTGGATGCTGTCGCTGCGCTACCTGCGGGCCCGGCGCAAGGAAGGCTTCATCTCCGTCATCGCCGGCTTCTCCTTCCTCGGCATCATGCTGGGGGTGGCGACCCTCATCATCGTCATGGCGGTGATGAACGGCTTCCGGCAGGAATTGCTGGGCAAGATCCTCGGCCTCAACGGCCACGTCCTCGTCCAGCCGCTTGAATCGCCGCTGACCGACTATGCGGCGGTGGCCGAGCGCATCGCCAAGCTCAACGGCATCCGCCTCGCGGTGCCGCTGGTGGAGGGGCAGGCGCTGGCCTCCTCGCCCTTCGGCGCCTCGGGCGTGCTGGTGCGCGGCCTCGCCGAGAAGGACCTGCGCGAGCTGCCCTCCATCTCCCACAACATCCGCCAGGGCACGCTGGAGAATTTCGACCAGGGGCAGGGCATCGCCATCGGCAAGCGCCTCGCCGACCAGCTCTCGCTCCGGGCCGGCGACAACATCACCCTGGTGGCGCCACGCGGCGCCGTGACCCCCATGGGCACCTCGCCGCGCATCAAGGTCTACAAGATCGCCGCGGTGTTCGAGATCGGCATGTCGGAATACGACAGCGCCTTCGTCTTCATGCCGCTGCCCGAGGCGCAGGCCTATTTCAACCGCAATGGCGACGTGAACGCCATCGAGGTCTACCTCCACAATCCCGACGACGTGGGCGAGCTGCGCGCCGCCATCCAGAGCTCGGCCGAGCGGCCGGTCTACCTGGTGGACTGGCGGCTGCGCAACGCCACCTTCTTCAACGCGCTCCAGGTGGAGCGCAACGTCATGTTCCTGATCCTCACCCTGATCGTGCTGGTGGCGGCGCTCAACATCGTGTCCGGCCTCATCATGCTGGTGAAGGACAAGGGGCACGACATCGCCATCCTGCGCACCATGGGGGCGACGCGCGGGGCGATCATGCGCATCTTCCTGATCACCGGCGCCTCCATCGGCGTGGTGGGCACCCTTTCGGGGCTGCTGCTGGGGGTGGTGGTGTGCCTCAACATCGAGAGCATCCGCCAGTTCATCTCCTGGCTCACCGCAACCGAGCTGTTCTCGCCGGAGCTGTATTATCTGAGCCGGCTGCCCGCCCAGATGAATTTCGGCGAGACCGCCTCCGTCGTGCTCATGGCGCTGGCGCTGTCGCTGTTCGCCACCCTCTATCCCTCCTGGCGGGCGGCCCGGCTCGATCCGGTGGAAGCCCTGAGATACGAGTGATGGACACCCCCGTTAATCCCCGAGGCCGCACCGCCCAGGGTGCCCGACCCCCGCTCGCGCTGGCGCTGACCGGCGTGGTGCGCCGCTATTCGCAGGGGCAGGGGGCCATCGAGGTCCTGCGCGGGGCGGACCTTGCCATCTCCCACGGCCAGTCGGTGGCGCTGGTCGCGCCCTCCGGCTCCGGCAAGTCCACGCTGCTGCACATCGCCGGGCTGCTGGAACAGTCGGATGCCGGGGAGGTGTTCATCGACGGCATCCCCACCGCGCGCCTCGGCGACGGGGAGCGCACGCGCATCCGCCGCCTGTCCATCGGCTTCATCTACCAGTTCCACCATCTGCTGCCGGAACTCTCGGCGGTTGAGAACGTGTCCATGCCGCAGATGATCCGCGGCCTCTCGCGCAAGGAGGCGGACGCGCGGGCCAAGGACCTGCTGACCTATCTCGGCCTCGGCGCCCGCCTGACGCACCGGCCCTCGGAGCTGTCCGGCGGCGAGCAGCAGCGGGTGGCCATCGCCCGCGCGCTCGCCAACGCGCCGCGCCTCTTGCTGGCGGACGAGCCCACCGGCAACCTCGACCCCAAGACCTCCGACCACGTCTTCGGAGCCCTGACGGAACTGGTGCGCGCCACCGGCGTCGCCGCCCTCATCGCCACCCACAACCTGGAGTTGGCTTCGCGCATGGACCGCCGCGTCACGCTGCGCGAGGGCAAGGTGGTCGAGCTCGCCTGACGGACCCCGCCCGGGCGGTGCATCCGCCCCACTTCGCAAAGGCCGCCCGCGACATGGATTCCTTCTTCACCGCCTCGAAGGTGCTGTGGTTCCTGGTGGCGCCGTCCAATGCGCTGGTGCTGCTGGCCGTGCTCGGCCTGCTGCTGCGGGCCGTCCGCCTGCGTCGGCTGGGCGGAGCGCTGATCGTGGTGGCGGTGGCGGGCTGGGTGGTGCTCGGCTTTTCGCCGGCGGCGAACTACCTGTTCGCCCCACTCGAGGACCGCTTTCCCCAGTTCGCGCAGGATGGCCGGCCGGTCACCGGCATCATCGTGCTCGGCGGCGCCGAGGTGCCGGAAGTCGGCCTCGCCCGCGGCGTGCCGGCCTTCGCCGAGGCCGGCGAGCGGGCCATCGCCTTCGGCGCGCTGGCCCGCAAATATCCCGACGCGCGCCTCGCCTTCGTCGGCGGTTCGGGCGCGCTGCTGCCGGGCGGCCCGGCGCTGGAGGCGGAGATGATGCGCCTCGCCCTGCCGGATCTCGGCATTCCGGTCGCGCGGGTGGAGTTCGAGGAGAAATCCCGCAACACCGCGGAGAATGCCGAATTCGCCAGGGCGGTGCTGAAGCCCAGGCCGGGGGAGCGCTGGCTGCTGGTGACCAGCGCCTTCCACATGCCGCGCGCCATGGGCTGCTTCCGCAAGGCCGGCTTCGACGTGGTCGCCTATCCGGTGGACTATCGCACCATCGGCCCCGGCGGCCTCGACGCCCCCTTCTCGCGCGCCGCCTCCGGCCTCAACCTCACCGACGTGGGGGTGAAGGAGTGGGTGGGCCTGATCGCCTACTATTTTTCCGGCAAGACCACGGCGCTGTTTCCCGCCCCGTGAGGCTCACTCGTCGCGCGGCGGGCCGAGGCGGTAGACGCCGCGGAAGTCGGCGGGGTCCACCACCTTGCCCTTGCGATAGATCATCAGGCGCCCGTCCAGCGCCAGCCGGACCGCCACGCGCCGCACCAGGGGCAGGGCGCGCTGCCACTGGTCCTTCGGCATCAGCGCCTGCGCCGCGTCCATGGGACTGAGGCTCTTGCCCGGCGCGCACGCCGCCGACAGGCGCAGCAGCACCGCCTCGGCTTCCGCCTCGTCGGGCAGGTGGTCCTCGGCGTCAGGGCTTGGCTGCGGAGCGTTGGTCATTGCCGTCTGCTTCTGGTGGGCGCGCGGGCCCGGGGAAACGCTTCCGGGCATGCCGCGACGCGGCGTTGTGGCTCTGAACGATGGAACAGAAACGGATTTACCGCTGCCAGGCGAATCGCGTCGGGCGAGCCGCAGGGGAGCGGTCCCGGCTCTTAGGGCAAAAGGCGACGCGGCGGCAACGGCCGGGGCGCGACAACGCCATCGCCTGCTTTTGCGAACGACTTGCCGTTTGGTTCATAAAATCTTAAATCATGGTGCGTTGCGGAACGCTTCGCGTGCCGCGGGGACATGTCGAAAGATCCAGCTTCCATCATGAATCTGACTCAAGGTTATCTCCATCGCCGCTCCTGCTGGGGCGTGGCGCGCACCGCCCTTGCCGTGTTTCTCGTCGCCGTCACCGTCGTCTACCTTTTCGGCGGCTTCGATCCGGCGATGGTTCGGCCCGTCTGAGCCCCGGGGTCCCCGGCCGGGCGGCGCGCCCGCCGGAAAACTCATAAAAATGAAGGTATTGTCCCATTGGCGACGGTCGGCGCAGCCTTCGGGTTGCCGCCGGCCCATGCGCATTTCGGCGCCGGGGCAAATGCTTTACCATGTGCGCCGACGGTGGCCCCGTCGCGTTGCCTTGCCCGCTGCCCGGTAGGATCATCCGCCCGCCGGGGACGGGGGCAAAGCGGCCTCTGTCGCCGGCCGCAAGGCGGAAGCGTTCCGAACGGGCAGGGCAGACCCGCCGGCCGGCGGAGCAGGTCTTGTGAAGTGCTTCCGCGGAGGATGACGATATGGAGTGGATCGCCCAAGCCCTGGGCATCGTGAACACGTCGCTGGTCGTGCCGGGCTGGGTTGTGCTGGCCTCGCTCGTGATCGGCGCGGTGTTCGTGTTCCTGCTGTTCGTGCGCTCGGAGCCGAACGAGAACCCGCTCACCATCCTCGTCCTGATCGGCATTCTGGTGGGTGGTCTCGCGGTCGGCACGGCGCTGGTGCGCCAGATCAACACGTCCTCCGGCATCGCCGAGGCGAAGGCGCTCGAGGCGCGCGCCGCCTCGCTCGACGCCGCGGCGGCGCAGTCGCAGGCGCTGGGCTGCCTGTCCGCCGACCAGCAACTGGTGAACGTGTGCGAGATGGTGCTGTTCGAGCGGCCGGATTCGGTGGCGGCGGCCCGTGCCCTGGTGCGTGCGCGCATGGCGCTGGTGGAGGACGCCTTCGAGTTCGTGCGCCGCCGCGACGCCTCCTATCTCACCGAGCGCATCGCCGCCTGGCGCAAGCCGCTGGAACAGGACCCGTACGGCCTCGTGGCCGCCGCCCTGGTGGATTATTCCGGCTGCACCCCCAGCTATTGCCCCCAGGCGGCGGTGGTGGGCGATCCGGCGCGGATTCTCGCCAACATGGCCGAAGGCCGCTACGCCGCCCTCGTCAGCAAGTACGGCCCCATCTGGGAGCGCAACGCGCGCAATCGCGGAACGGTCACCCAGGCGACGCCGACTAGGTCCGGCCCCTTCGGCTTCGCTGTCACGCCGCGCGACAACGCCACGGCGGCCGCAGAACACCCGCCGGTCGCCAATCTTCCGGTGGAGGAACCGCAGGAGGCGCCGGCCGCCGCCCCGCCGCCGCCGGCGCCTCTGCCGCCGCCGCGCCCGGCCCGTCCGCCGGCCCCGCCCGCCGCCGCCGCCGCGACGGCCGCGCCTCGCCCGGCCGCGCCGCGTCCGCGGCCCCAGCCGGCCCCGGCGGCGCAGCCCCAGGCGGAGCCTGACCAGCAGGCCGAGCCGGACGCGCCGGCAGGCCAGTAGCCGGCCGCCTCGCACCGCCATGCCGCTTCACCTCATCAAGCTCTGCGTCGGCGCGACCTCCATCGCCGATCTGGAGGACTGGATCGCCGGACGTGCCGCCGCCGCCCGCAAGGCCGGCGTCGCCTTCGAGCAGGTGCACGTGACCCGCATGGTGCCGGCGCGGCGGGACGAGCTGCTTTCCGGCGGCTCGCTCTACTGGGTGATCAAGGGGGAGGTGGCGGCGCGCCAGACGCTTCTCGACCTGCGCACCTTCGTCGACGGCGAGGGCATCCGGCGGTGCGCCCTGGTGCTCGATCCGCAGGTGGTGCCGGTGGTGCCGCGTCCGGCGCGGCCGTTCCAGGGCTGGCGCTACCTGGCGCCCGGCGAGGCGCCGAAGGATCTCGCCCGCGAGGAGGCCGCCGGCGACCTGCCCGAGGAGATGCGCCGCGAGCTGCGCGATCTCGGCCTTCTGTGAGCATCGCCCGGCGTCGGCCCGATTGCACCGTCCCTCACGGTTCGTCATGTTGCGTTCAGGAAGGCGCCGTCATTGTGCGCGACTGAACGGCTCCTTCCCGTTACGGAAGGGGTGGCGGCAAGGGGCGTTGCCACCATGCGTTCTCGCCGCGACCTTAGGGATGAAAGACATGACCAGACGCATCGTGCCGGCCACGCTCGCCTGTGCCGCGAGCCTTCTTGCGGCGGGTGCCGCGTTGGCGCAGCAGAGCCCGGCGTTGAAGGAGATTCCCGCCGACAAGGCGAGGCTCACGGGCAGCATGACAGTGGACTACAATTCCCGCTCCGCCCGTTCCACCAGCGGCACCGATCTCTACGAGATCTCCGAGCTGGCGGTGGCGGACCTGATGATTCTCAAGGGCTCGGTGCAGCGGACGCCGGGCAAGAGCCTCGTCTATTCGGTGAAGTTCGACGTGGTGAACCCGTCGAACCCGTCCCAGATCGCCCGCGAGGTGGCGATCCTGCGCGGCGAGCTGCAGATCGACAATAACGGCCGCTACATCCCCGATGCCGGCCGGCTGCGCATCGACGTGGTGAAGGGCAACCAGACCTCCTCCGCCTTCGGCGGCTCCATCCAGGGGCGCAACGTGACCCGCTGGTGGGAGGTGGGCGAGCAGTTCCGCAAGGCGCAGAAGGAGGCCACCAAGGTCTATTCGCGCGTGGTGGACGGCAAGACCGTGTCGATCCAGGTGAAGAACCCGGACCCGCTGCGGTTCGAGCGCACCCAGCTCGCCTCCGGCCCGTTCGCCTTCCTGCCGGAGACGCGGGTCTCCGGCAATCTCGACTACGACTACGAGCTCGGCAACTGGCTGACCGACGCCAATGGCGTGAGCTTCACCTACACGGTGGCCGACCGGTCCTTCACCGACCGCGTGTCCGGCTCGATCCGCTTCGTGGAGGAGGAAGGCAACTTCACCGACAAGGGCGGCAAGAAGAAGCCTTACACGGGCTACTACGAATACAACCTGCGCTGGAACGAGCAGGCGGTGAATTCGGACCAGTCCTTCTTTGATTCGTCCGCGGCGCAGGCGCAGTCGGATGCGTTCTTCTCCAGCGCCGACCAGTCGAAGCCGGGCCTTTACGGGCGCGTCTACTACAATGACAGCGAGGACGCCTGCAAGCGCGTGAAGGGCGACGACGGCAAGGACAAGTGCGTCGGCCCCACCCGTTCGGAAGTCACCTGGGACCTCAAGGCGGAGAAGCTCACCAACGTGCAGCTCTCCAACTGGGTGAAGCTGGAGATGCTGATCCTCGGCCCGCTCACCGACGAGTGAGCGCCTTCGGGGGAGGGGCGCGGAACCGCGCGCCCCTCACTCCAGCACGGCCGCCTTCAGCAGGCACACCATGAAGGCGTGGGCCTGGGTGTCGGAGCGGTTGCGGATGACGTGGCGGCGGTCGCAGCGATAGCGCACCGTCTCGCCCTCGCGCACGGTCTCGATGACGCCGCCCACCTCCACCTCGAGCGCGCCGGAGAGCACGGTGAGGCACTCGATGGAGCCGCGCTGGTGGCCGTCCGAATCGAGCTCGCCTTTGGGCTCGGCGTACAGGTCGTAATATTGCAGCCACTCCACCGTCTTGATCCAGCCGATGATGGACAGGCGAACCAGCCCGTCCTCGGAGAGCAGGATCGGCGTGTCGGCCCGCGTCAGCTTCTCCACGAAGGGGGCGTCGTCGGAGGAGGCGAGCACCCGCTCCACTGACATGTCGAGCGCCTGCGACAGCCGCCAGACGGTGGCCAGCGTCGGGTTCGTCTCGTTGCGTTCGATCTGGCTGATGATGGATTTCGCCACGCCGGACTGCTCGGCGAGATCCGAGAGCGAGAGGTTGTAGGCCTTGCGCAGGCGCTGGATGGTCTTGCCGAGCTGCCCGGTAATGACTTGCGCACCGGTCTCCAGATGGGTCCCGCCGCGGTCCTTCACAGCCATGCCAGCGATCCTTTCATCGAACGAACGTTCGCCGTGCCGGACGATACTGGCCAGAGGACGCGGATGGAAGACCGTTTCGGTAAAGGAACACGGTCCTGCGCTCATGCGCGCCAGAGGGCGTGGAAATGGTGCACCGGCCCGTGTCCGGCTCCCACCTCCAGCGCGTCCGCCGCGGCGATGGCTTCGGTGATGTAGGCCTTGGCCCGCGCCACCGCCGCCTCCAGCGCCAGCCCCGCCGCGAGGCCGGCGGCGATGGCGGAGGACAGGGTGCAGCCGGTGCCGTGGGTGTTGTGCGTGGGGTGGCGCGGGCTGGCGAGGCGGGTGAGGCCGGCGGGGGTCACCAGCAGGTCGACGCTTTCCGGTCCCTCCCCGTGCCCGCCCTTCATCAGCACCGCCCTTGCCCCCAGCGCCATGAGGGCCTCACCCTGGCGGTGCATGGCGTCCTCGTCGCGGGCCACGTCCGTGCCGAGCAGGGCCGCCGCCTCCGGCAAATTGGGGGTGAGGAGGTCGGCCACCGGCAGCAGCAGCGCCTTCAGGCCGGCGAGGGAATCATCGGAGAGGAGCCGCGCCCCGGAGGCCGCCACCATCACCGGATCGAGCACCACCGGGCGTCCTGCGTTCCCTGCCCCGTGCCGCGCCAGCCCCTCCGCCACCGTGCGGATGGCGCCGGGGCGCGAGAGCATGCCGATCTTCACCGCATCCACCTTCAGGTCGGAGAAGACGGCGTCCATCTGCGCGGCGATGAAATCGTCCGGCACGTCGTGGATGGCGTTCACTCCCAGGGTGTTCTGGGCGGTGAGCGCGGTGATCACGCTCGCCCCGTAGACGCCGAGGGCGGAGAAGGTCTTCAGATCCGCCTGGATGCCGGCGCCGCCGCTCGAATCGGAGCCGGCGATGGTGAGGGCGATGGGGATCTTGCGAGCCATGGGCGGGGAGGACTCCGTGCGGCGGGCACATTCGGTCGCGTTGCCGCGTGACCCGTGCCCGCGCCACCCTTGCCAGTCCACCGGCTTTTGTCCACCTTGGCGCCGCCGGCCGCGCGCCGGCCTCCCCGACCGCCTTAGCGGAGCTCAGCCGTGGTTCCCTTCTTCGTCCAGATCAAGTGCCAGCTCGGAAAGTCCTACGAGGTGGCGGACGCCCTCGCCGACGCGGAAATCGCCTCGGAGATCTATTCCACGGCGGGCGAGTTCGACCTCCTGGTGAAGTTCTACGTGGAGGACGGCACCGACATCGGCCATTTCGTGAACCAGAAGGTGCAGGTCCTCCCCGGCATCCAGGACACCCGCACCATCATTACCTTCAAGGCGTTCTGAGGGGCGTCGCAGCCGTCGCCGCCGGGCTCGCCCGGGGCGGACGGCGCGGGACGCGCCCCTCACTTCTCCGTCTCGGTCAGCCCGCGCACGAACAGGCGCTGCATCAGGGCGATGACGAGGACCGGCGGCAGCATGGCGAGGATGGCGGTGGCCATCACCAGGTGCCACACCGGGTCCGCCTCCGCCGCCGCGCCGACGAGGCGCCGGATGCCCATCACCACCGTGTAGTAGCTGGCGTCCGTGGTCACCAGCAGCGGCCACAGATACTGGTTCCAGCCGTAGAGGAACAGGATCACGAACAGGGCCGCGATGTTGGTGCGCGAGAGCGGCAAGAGGATGAACCAGAAGAAGTGCAGCGGTCCCGCCCCGTCCACCAGGGCCGCTTCCGTGAGCTCGTCCGGAATGGTCATGAACACCTGCCGGAACAGGAAGGTCGCCGTGGCGCTGGCGATCAGCGGCACGGTGAGGCCGGCATAGGAATTCAGCAGATCGAGGCGCGCCACCACCTGGAAGGTGGGCAGGATGCGCACCTCCACCGGCAGCATGAGGGTGATGAAGATGAGCCAGAAGGCGGCCACCCTGAGCGGGAAGCGGAAGTAGCAGACGGCGAACGCCGAGAGGATGGAGATGGCGATCTTCCCCGCCGCGATCAGCAGCGCCACCACGAAGGAATTCCACAGCATGGGCGCCACCGGCGGGATGCCGGCGGTGGACGAGCCGGTCCCGAGCGCAAGGCGGTAGTTGGCCACGAGGTCCGGCCCCGGCACCAGGCCGACCCGGCCGGCGAGAAAGTCCGCGCCCGGATGGGTGGAGGCGACGAAGGCCACGTAGACCGGCAGCACCATGATCGCCACCCCGGCGATGAGGGCGAGATGGGCGAGGATGAGCTGGAGCCGCGAGGTGCCGACCATCAGTAGCTCACCTTCCGCTCGATATGGCGGAACTGCATGGCGGTGAGCGCGATGACGATCAAAAGCAGCATCACCGACTGGGCCGAGGAGCCGCCGAGGTCGAGCCCCTCGAAGCCGTCGCGGAACACCTTGTAGACGAGGATGGTGGTGGCCCGCCCCGGCCCGCCGCCGGTGGTGGCATGGATGATGCCGAAGGCGTCGAAGAAGGCATAGGTGAGGTTCACCACCAGCAGGAAGAAGCTGGTGGGGGCGAGCAGCGGGAAGACGATGTGGCGGAAGCGCTGCCACGGCCCGGCCCCGTCGAGGGCGGCGGCCTCCAGGGCCCCGAGCGGAATGGCGCGCAGGCCCGCATAGAAGAACAGGAAATTGTAGCTCACCTGCTTCCAGGCGGCGGCGAGGATGACCAGGGTCAGCGCCTGCCCGCCGTCGAGGAAGTGGTTCCAGGAGAGGCCGACGCCGCGCAAAGCGCGGGCGACGAGGCCGACCGATGGGTCGAACATGAACATCCACAGGATGCCGGCCACCGCCGGCGCCACCGCATAGGGCCACACCAGCAGCACCTGGTAGACGCCCGACGCCTTGCCCACCGCGTCCGCCGCCGTGGCGAACAGCAGGCCGAGCCCCATGGCCAGCGTGGTGACGCAGAAGGCGAAGACGAAGGAGACGCCGATCGCTTGCAGATAGGCGGGATCGCGCAGCAGGGCGGCGAAATTGGCGAGGCCCACAAAGGTCTCGCTGAGTCCGAAGGCATCCTGCGCATAGAAGGAGGAGACAATGGCCTCCCCCGCCGGCCAGACGAAGAAGACGAGCGTCACCGCCACCTGCGGCAGCAGCAGCAAATAGGGCGTGATCTTCGATGGGAAGGTGACGCGCTTGGCTTGCATGGGGTCAGGACCGTGCGGGTCGGGGAGCGGGCTGCCGCGCATATTGCGCGCCGGCCCGGCAACGGCAACGCCGGAGGGACGAAGGGGGCTGGCGCCGCCGGGCGCCGGGTTCTGAGGTGGAGAGCGCCCGCCACCCCTCACCCCCAACCCCTCTCCCGCAAGGGGAGAGGGGAGGCGGCCGGCGAGGCCGGAGGGTTTGAGAACAGGCCCCCGGACAGCCCCTCTCCCCTCGCGGGAGAGGGTGGATCGCGGCGCAGCCGCGAGACGGGTGAGGGGGCTGGAGCCGCTGGGGGCCGGATTCTGAGGTGGGGAGCGCCCGCCACCCCTCACCCCCCAACCCCTCTCCCGCAAGGGGAGAGGGGAGGCGGCCGGCGAGGCCGGAGGGTTTGAGAACAGGCCCCCGGACAGCCCCTCTCCCCTTGCCGGAGAGGGTGGATCGCGGCGCAGCCGCGAGACGGGTGAGGGGGCTGGCGCCCGCCGGGCGCCGGATTCTGAGGTGGGGAGAACCTGCCACCCCTCGCCCCCAACCCTCTCCCGCAAGGGGAGAGGGAGTGCACCGCGCCGAAGCGGGGAGAGGGGGACGGGCGGGGCGGTGCCTGGAGGCCGTTTTGCAGAGGAGCGCAGGCCGTCTTTTCCCTCTCCCTCGCGGGAGAGGGTGGATCGCGGCGCAGCCGCGAGACGGGTGAGGGGGCTGGCGCCTTCGGACGCCGGATTCTGAGGTGGGGAGAACCTGCCACCCCTCACCCCCAACCCCACTCCCGCAAGGGGAGAGGGGAGGCGGCCGGCGAGGCCGGAGGGTTTGAGAACAGGCCCCCGGACAGCCCCTCTCTCCTCGCGGGAGAGGGTGGATCGGGGCGCAGCCGCGAGACGGGTGAGGGGGCTGGCGCCGCTGCGGGCCGGGTGCTGAGGTGGAGAGCGCCTGCCACCCCTCACCCCAACCCTCTCCCGCAAGGGGAGAGGGAGGGCACCGCGCCCGCGGGGGCCATCTTGCGGCATCGCTGCCAGGGTCAAGGATTGGCCTTCTCGAACGCCCGCAGCAGCTCGTTGCCGCGCTTCTCGGCGGCGGCGAGCGCGGCCTCGGGGGTCTTCTGGCCGGCCAGCGTCGCCTCCAGCTCCTCCTCGATCACGTCGCGCACCTGCACGAAATTGCCGAAGCGCAGGCCCTTGGAATTGGCGGTCGGCGGGTTGAGCGTCATCTGCCGGATGGAGACGTCCGTGCCGGGGTTCTTCTCATAGAAGCCCTGGGCCTTGGAGAGATCGTAGGCCGCCTGCGTGATGGGCAGGTAGCCCGTATTCTGGTGCCACCAGGCCTGCACCTCCGGCTGCGAGAGGAAGCCGAAGAACTTGGCCACTCCCTTGTATTCCGCCGCTGGCCGGCCGGTGAGCACCCACAGGGTGGCGCCGCCGATGATGGCGTTCTGTGGCGCGCCGGGGACATCCGGCCAGTAGGGCATCATGCCGTAGCCGACCTCGAACCTGGAATTGGCGAGGACGCCCGCCCGTGCCGCCGAGGAGCCGATGCTCATGGCGCATTCGCCGGAGAAGAACTTCGGGTCCGCCTTGGACTGGCGTCCGCCATAGTCGAAGACCTTGGTCTTCTGCCAGTCGGCCAGCGCCCCCCAGTGCTTCACCGTGAGCGGGTTGTTGATGGTGAGGGTGGTGCCGAAGCCGCCGAGGCCGTTCTCCAGCGTGCCGATGGGCACGTTGTGCCAGGCGGAGAGATTTTCGAGGTTCACCCAGGACGGCCATTGCGTGGTGAAGCCGCAGGCGACGCCGGCCGCCTGCAGCGTCTTGGCCGCCGCCTCCATCTGTGGCCAGGTCTTCGGCGCCGCCTCCGGATCGAGGCCGGCTTTGCGGAACAGGTCCTTGTTCACGTAGAGGATGGGGGTGGAGGAATTGAACGGGAAGGACAGCATGTTGCCGGCCGTGTCCGTGTAGTAGCCCGTGACCGCCGGCAGGTAGGCCTTGGGATCGAACGGCTCGCCCGCGTCCGCCATCAGCTTGTAGGTGGGATAGATGGCGCCCTTGGCCGCCATCATGGTCGCCGTGCCCACCTCGAAAACCTGCACGATGGCGGGGTGCTGCCTGGCCCGGAAGGCGGCGATGGCGCCGGTCATGGCCTCGGGATAGGTGCCCTTGTAGACCGGCACGATCTTGTACTCGGATTGCGAGGCGTTGAAGTCGGTGGCGAGCTTTTCCAGCTTCTCGCCCAGCGGCCCCGACATGGCGTGCCACCACTGGACCTGGGTCTGCGCCGCCGCCGGCTCGGCGAGCGTCGCGGCGAGGACGGCGAGCGAGAGCGTGGCGAGCGCCCCGCTCCGGGAGAGAAACGCCGAGGAGATGCGGGCCATATCGTCCTCCTGTGCGCGGGTCCGGGCCCGCTTGGGATGCATGGTGCATGGAAGCGTTGTGCAACGAAGCCATGACAATCGCGTTGCGGCCCGACGACGACACCGACATTGGCCGACATGCGCCCGACACCCGGCTTGTCGGGTCGGCGTCGGGTCGCCGCAGGAGGTCGATGGATGGTTTTTGACGACCCCATTGTGCCGCCGCGAATTGCCGTGCCGCGATTATGTGGCTAAATCGCCCCTCGGCGAGTGGGCGCGCGAGTTGGGGATCGCGCCCGGATCAAGGGAAGCGGAATGAGTCTGACCTACCGGTCCGACATAGACGGACTGCGGGCCGTCGCCGTCGGAAGCGTCGTCCTGTTCCATGCCCGCATTCCGCCGTTCGACGGCGGTTTCATCGGCGTGGACGTCTTCTTCGTCATCTCGGGTTTTCTCATCACTTCAATCCTTTACCGGGAGATGTCGGCCGGTACCTATTCGCTGGTGGACTTCTACGACCGGCGCATCCGGCGCATCTTTCCGGCGCTGTTCGTGGTGCTGGCCGTCACCACGCTGCTCTGCGCGCTGGTGCTGATGCCGCGCCAGATGATGGGGTACGTGGATACGCTCATCCCCTCGGCGCTGTTCTACGCCAATATCCATTTCGAGCAGCTGCTCAACTATTTCGGCCCCAAGGCGGACGAGACTCCGCTGCTGCATCTGTGGTCGCTGGCGGTCGAGGAGCAGTTCTACATCTTCTTCCCGCTGCTGCTTTTCGTCCTGATGAAGCTGGGTGGACGCCGGGTGTCGGCCGGGTGTCTTCTGGCCGTCGGCGTCGCCTCGCTGGCCTATTCCCAGAGCATCGTCGAGACGGACCAGACGGCGGCCTTCTTCCTGCTGACCAGCCGGGCGTGGGAGCTGCTGACGGGGGCGCTGCTCGCCCTCGTGGCCTGGCCGCGCCTCCCGCAGAAGACGGCGGCCTGGATCGCGGTGGCGGGCGCGGCCGGCATTCTCGCGCCGGTGTTCATCTACAGCCAGGATTCGACCTTTCCCGGCATCTTCGCGCTTCCGCCGGTGCTGGGCGCGGCGGCGATCATCTATGCCGGCGCCTTCGCCCCGTCCGGCATCGTCTCCCGCATCCTGAGCCTGCCGGCCATGGTCTATGTGGGGCGCATCTCCTATTCGCTCTACCTGTGGCATTGGCCGCTGCTGGTGCTCGCCGCCATGTGGAAGGGCCGGCACCTCACCTATTTCCAGTCGGCGGGGGTGATTCTCGTCGCGGTGGCGTTCTCGGCCCTGTCGCTGAAATATGTGGAGACCCCGCTGCGCCGCTCCGGCGCGCTGGGCGGGCGGCGCCTCATGCGCATCGGCGCGGGGGCGGGGGCGATCCTCGCGACCCTCGTCGTCGCCTTCACGCTCGAGCGCGTGGGGCAGGGCTTCTTCTCCATCTCGCCCCTGGGCGCCATCGCCGAGGCGGCGGCCGACGACAAGAGCCGCTTCCAGCGCGACTGCAACAACACCGCGAAATTCTGGCGTCCGGCGGACATGAAGCCCGTCGCCCGGTGCGCCCTCGGGCCGGGGGCGGCGGCCGGCCAGTACCAGGTCCTCGTCTGGGGTGATTCCCATGCGGGGGCGACCTTCATCGGCATCGCCGAGGAGGCGGTGGCGATGGGCTACACGGCGCGGCTGCAGACCATGGCCGGATGCCCGCCCCTCATCGGCGGGATCGCCCGGCGCGACCAGATGCCGGGCAGCGCGTGCGTGGCCTTCAACACGGCGGTGCTGGACGAGATCCGGCGGGTCAAGCCGAAGGTGGTGGTGCTGGTGGGCCGCTGGGCGCTGTGGACCTCCCGCGCCGGCGCCGCCTTCACCCTCGTCACCGACGAACTCCCCGGCGGCGAGGCGCGCAGCAAGGAGAACAGCGCCCGGGTCTTCGCCCACATGGTGGAGCGCACGGTGACGGAGCTGCGCGGGCTCGGCATCCAGGTGATCCTGCTCGGTCAGTCACCGGAATATGCCCTGGCGCCGGCCCGATGCGTCGCGACGCGGGAGTTCTACCGCAGCGGCGACCCCGAATCCTGCTTCGGCCAGACCCGCAAGGAGGCGCTGCGCGGCGTCGGCCCGGGCAACGAGATCCTGGCCGCCGCCGCGGCGCGGCATGCCGGTGTGGCGGCCTTCCTGATGGCCGACGTGTTCTGCCGCGACGAGACCTGCACCGCAGGCGACGGAAAGCGCTTCTTCTATGTGGATACCGACCACCTCTCGCGCACCGGCTCGCGCTACGCCATGGCCAATTCCGGCCTGCGCAACGTGCTTGCCTCGGCGCTCATGGCCGGCGGCGGCGGCAGCGCGGCGCTGAAGCCGTAGGCCCGTGCCGCGGCCCGGCCTCCGGTGGTGGGGCCTCAGGCGGCGGTGGCTCAGCCCGGATCGAGCAGGCCGGCGAGCTTGAGGGCGACGCCCTGCGAGCCCTCCACCTTCAGCCGGCCGGTGGAGAAGGCGAGCATGGGGCCGATGCGGCCGGTGATCAGCTTGTCCAGCGTGTCGGTGGAGAGCTTGAGCACGGCATCCGCCTCGCCCGCGCCCTCGCTGACCTCGACGCCACCGTTCGTGGCATCGAGGAGGATGGCCTCGCCGGTGTCGGTGAGATCGAAGCGAACCTTGTAGCCGAGCTCGGACAGCGCGCCCGAGCGCTCGCGCATGGCGTCGACGAGGGAGGAAAGATCGGCCATCCGGAGCACCCCTGAAGGAAAAAAACCGCCCCGCAAGCGGGGCGGTGCGAGGAAACCTTGGTAGAGCCCGATCCGACCGGAGCGAACCGATCGGCGCGGGCGGCGGCGGCTGCGACGCCCCCTCCTGGATGGGGGCGGGCTTTCAGAACGCCGCTTCGTCCAGCGCCATCATGGAGGCCTTGCCGGCCTTGATGGAGCCCCACAGGGCCGCCACTTCCGGCAGGAGCTTCTCCATGTAGAAGCGGGCGGTGGCGATCTTGGCGTCGTAGAAGGCGGCGTCATCCGGGTTGGAGACGCGCTTCTCGTAGGCCACTTCCGCCATGCGCACCCACATATAGCCGAGCGCCACGAGGCCGAACAGGCGCAGATATTCGGTGGCGGCGGCGCCGGCCTCCTCCGGGTCCTTCAGCCCCTTCTCGGCGATGTGGGCGGTGGCGAGCTGGAGCGCGCCGAAAGCCTTCGACAGCGGCGTGATGAGGGGCCCGAGATTCTCGTCGTCCAGCTTCGCATCCATGTAGGCGAGCACCGGATGGAAGAAGGCGCGCAGGTAGCGGCCCATGTGCGCCGGCAGCTTGCGGCCCACGAGGTCCAGCGCCTGCACCCCGTTGGTACCCTCGTAGATCATGGCGATGCGCGCGTCGCGCACATATTGCTCCATGCCGTGGTCGCGGATGTAGCCGTGCCCGCCATAGACCTGCATGCCCATGGAGGTGGCCTCGAAACCGAGGTCGGTGAACAGGGCCTTCACGATGGGCGTCATCAGCGCGGTGAAGTCCTCCGCCCGCTGGCGCTCTTGCGGATCCTCGGCGTGCTCCATGAGGTCGAGGGCGCGGGCCACCCAGCCGGCGAGCGCCCGGCAGCCCTCGTTGTAGGCGCGCATGGTCATGAGGGTGCGGCGCACGTCGGGGTGGACGATGATGGGGTCGGCCGGCTTGTCCGGGTGCTTGGCGCCGGTCAGCGAGCGGCCCTGCAGCCGCTCCCTGGCATAGGCCACCGCCGACTGGTAGGCGGCTTCGCCGAGGCCGAGGCCCTGGGTGCCCACCGACAGGCGCTCGGAATTCATCATGGAGAACATGGCGCGCATGCCCTTGTGGGGCTCGCCCACCAGCCATCCGGTGGCCTCCTCGAACGACATCTGGCAGGTGGACGAGCCGTGGATGCCCATCTTGTGCTCGATGCCGGTGCACAGCACACCGTTGCGCGGCCCCGCCGAGCCGTCGGCGCGGGGCAGGAACTTCGGCACCAGGAACAAGGAGATGCCCTTGATGCCCTTGGGGGCGTCCGGCAGGCGGGCCAGCACGAGATGGACGATGTTCTCGCTCATGTCGTGCTCGCCGGCGGAGATGAAGATCTTGTTGCCGGTGATCTTGTAGCTGCCGTCTCCCTGAGGCTCCGCCTTGGTGCGCACGAGGCCGAGATCGGTGCCGCACTGGGGCTCCGTGAGGCACATGGAGCCGGACCAGACGCCTTCCACCATTTTCGGCAGGAAGCGGTCCTTCAGCTCATCCGACGCGTGGCTCAGGAGCGCCCGGTAGGCGCCGTGGGTGAGGCCGGGGCAGATGCCAAAGGCCAAGTTGCCGGAGCAGAGCATCTCCTCCACCAGCTTGTTTACGCTGGCCGGCAGGCCCTGGCCGCCATATTTCGGATCGCAGGCGATACCGTTCCAGCCGCCCTCGCAGAACGCCTTGTAGGCTTCCTTGAAGCCCTTGGGCGTGCGCACCACGCCGTTCTCATAGGTGCAGCCCTCAAGGTCCGCCGACTGGTTGAGGGGGGCGAGCACCTCGGTGACGAATTTCCCGGCCTCTTCCAGCACCGCGTCGATGAGGTCGGGGGTGACCTCCTCAAGGCCCTTCAGCGTGGAAAGCTCCTCCGAGCCGTGCAGCTCGTGGAGGACGAAGCGCATGTCGCGCAGCGGGGGGGTGTAGACCTGCATGGCGTTGGGCTCCCTTGTTTTTCCGTGCCTCCCCTCTCCCCTTGCGGGAGAGGGGTTGGGGGTGAGGGGTGGCACCGGCGCTCGGATATCCGAACCATGCGCCAAGCGACGCGATACCCCTCACCCTAACCCTCTCCCGCAAGGGGAGAGGGGACGTTCCGGCGCTGAACCCTCACCCGCTTGCGGGGGAGGGGGCGGGGCCGGCAATTCTCCACCCCGTCGCCCTCCGGCTTGACCGGAGGGCCCATCTCGCCGCCTGCCCGGTCTCCGCCGCGTTTTTCCGGCGGGGCCATGGGGGCATGGGCCGTCCGGTCAAGCCGGACGGCGACGGCGTGTAATCGCCTTCAGCCCCCTGCAAGCGGGAGCGGGCGGCGCCCCCTCAGTTCCGCAGCGGCCGCCCGGTTTCCAGGATGTGCTCGATGCGGTCCAGCGTGGCATTGGTGCGGATGAGCTTCATGAAGCCTTCCCGCTCCAGCTCCAGCACCCGGGCCGCCGGGACCGGGGCGATGTGGTCGGCATCGCCGCCGGTGAGCACCTCGGCCAGCGCGCCGGACACCACCTTGTCGTGCTTCGTGGCGAGGCCGCGCTTGGCGAAGCCCTCAACCGCCATCTGCATGGCCACCTTCCCGGACGGGCCGGGCAGGGTGAGGTCGCGGGGCTTGGGTGGCGTATAGCCATCCACCATGGACAGGGCCTTGGCCTTGGCGTCCGCCAGCAACCGGTCGCGGTTCATGGTGACGCCATCGCTCTCGCGCAGGAATTTCAGCTCCTGCGCCTCGGCGGCGGACTTGGCGACGGTGGCGGTGGAGACCGTCTCGAACACCTTGGAGGGCGCCGGCATGGGGCCCTTGGGGAATTTCGGATCGGACTGCCAGCGCTCCAGCATGGCGGTGCAGCCGCCCCACGCGGGCAGCACGCCGACGCCGCATTCCACGAGGCCGATATAGCTCTCCGCGTGGGCCTGCACGGCATCCGCGTGCAGCAGGATCTCGCATCCGCCGCCCAGCGCCATGCCGGAGGGGGCGGCGACCACGGGGAAGGGGGCGTACTTCATGTCCTGATAGGTCTTCTGGCCGGTGGCCACCAGCTTCTCCACCTCGCCGAACGCGCCGATGTTGCAGGCGAACAGGGCAAGGCCGAGATTGGCCCCGACCGAGAAGTTCGAGCCCTCGTTATAGATCACGAGCGCCTTGTGCTTCTCCTTCGTGAGCTTCAGCGCCTTGCCGAGCAGGGTGATGATGCCTTCATCCAGCGAGTTGCTCTTGGAGGTGAATTCGAGGCACACCACCCCGTCGCCGATGTCCCACAGCGCGGCGGAGCCGTTCTTGAGGATGGCCTGAGACTTCAGCTTGATGTCGGACAGCAGCAGCACGCCGTCCGGGCGCACCACATCGCGATAGCCGCCGTCGAGGGCGAGGTATTGCCGCGTGCCGTTCTCCACCCGGTAGAAGGGCCTGTCCGCCGCGAGGGCGAGCAGCGGCGGGATCTCCTCGCCGTCCGCCTTCAGCAGGGAGATGAGGCGGGCGGCGCCGATCTTGTCGATCAGCTCGAACGGTCCCAGTTTCCAGTTGTAGCCGAGGCGCATGGCGTCATCGATGGCGACGATGTCGTCCGCCGCCTCCGGCACCAGGCGCGCGGCATAGGCGAGCGTGCGCGCCATCACCGCGCGGGCGTAGCGGCCGGCCGGGCCGGGCGCGGTGAGGAGGGCGTTGAGATCCTTGCCGCCGCCGTCCTCCAGCTCGGGAACCTGCGGCTTTTCCTGCGGGCGGTAGGCGCCGGTGGAAAGGTCGATGGCCTCCTTCAGCTTGCCGCCATTCTCGCGGTTGAGGCGGTAGAAGCCGCCCTTGCCCTTGCGGCCGGTGTAGCCGGTCTCGATCATCCTCGCGATCAGCGGCTCGTCGCGCAGGGTGGCGTGGAACGGGTCGGAGGCGGGCAGCGCCCGCTTCAGCGAGCCCTGCACGTGGGGCATCAAATCGAGACCCACGAGGTCGATGAGGCCGAACACCCCGGTCTTGGGGAAGCCGAACGGCCGGCCCATGACCGCGTCCGCCTCCTCCACCTTCAGGCCGCCGGCAAAGGCCTCTCCCACCGCCAGCTGGAGCCAGTAGGTGCCGAGCCGGTTGGCGATGAAGCCGGGGGTGTCCTTGCAGGTCACCACCGTCTTGCCCAGCTTCACGTCGGCGAAGCTGGCGACGGCGGCCACCGTGTCCGGATTGGTCTGCGGCCCCGCCACGATCTCCAGGAGCCGCATGTAGCGCGGCGGGTTGAAGAAGTGGGTGATCAGGAAGTCGCGCCGGAAGCTCTCGGGCAGCCCGGCGGTGAGGTCGCCCAGCGGGATGGTCGAGGTGTTGGAGGACACCGCGCTGCCCGGCCGGCGCGCGGCCTCGATCTTCGCATAGAGCGCCTGCTTGATGTCGAGCCGCTCGATCACCGCCTCGACGATCCAGTCGCAGGCGGCGAGGTCGGAAAGATTGTCCTCGATGTTGCCGGGCCGGACCAGCTTCGCCGCGCGCTTGGACATGAACGCGGCGGGATCGGCCTTCAGCAGCTTTTCCACCGCCGTCTCGGCGATGACGTTGCGGTTGGCGGCGCCCTCGGGGACGATGTCGAGGAGCAGCACCTCGACGCCCGCATTGGCCACATGGGCGGCGATGCCGGCGCCCATGACGCCGGCGCCGATGACGGCGACCTTCCTGATCGTGCCGGAATTTATCTGGGAATTCACTTGGGAGTTCACCTGGCTCATGACGCGCCTCCCTCAGACGCGCTCGAGCACGGTGGCGATGCCCTGGCCGCCGCCGATGCACTGGGTCGCCAGCGCATAGCGCCCGCCTTCGCGCTTCAGCAGCGAAGCCGCCTTGCCGACGATGCGCGCGCCGGTGGCGCCGAGCGGATGGCCGAGGGCGATGGCGCCGCCGTCAAGGTTCAGCGTCGCCTCCGAAATGCCGAGCTCGCGCTGGCAGGCGAGGGCCTGGGAGGCGAAGGCCTCGTTCAGCTCCACCACGTCCACGTCCGAGATGGCGATGCCCGAGCGGGCCAGTGCCTTCTTCGTCGCGGCCACGGGACCGATGCCCATGATTTCCGGCGCGCAGCCCGCCACGGCCACGCCCTTGAGGCGGGCGAGGGGCTCAAGGCCATTGCGCTCCGCATAGGCTTCCGAACACACGAGCACCGCGGAGGCGCCGTCGGTGAGCGGGGAGGCGGTGCCGGCGGTCACCGTGCCGTGCTCGTCGAAGGATGGCTTGAGGCTGGCCAGCGCCTCGGCGGTGGCATCGCGGCGGATGCAGCCGTCGGTCTCGGCGGTCTTGCCCGGGTTCTTGCCGTCGATGCGGATGGGCACGATCTCGCCCTTGAACCTGCCCTCGGCCTCGGCCTTCGTTGCCTTCTGGTGACTCTTCAGGGCGAAGGCATCCTGGTCGGCCCGGGTGATCTGCCACCTGGCCGCGACATTCTCCGCGGTCTCGCCCATGCCCATGTAGGCGGCCGGGAATTTCGCGTAGAGGGCGGGATTGGGCATGGGGTTGAAGCCGGTCATGGGCACCCGGCTCATGCTCTCGATGCCGGCGCAGATGAACACCTCGCCGGCGCCCAGCTGGATCTGCCCGGCCGCCATGTGCACCGACTGCATGGACGAGCCGCAGAAGCGATTCACCGTGGCGCCGGCGACCGTATCGGGCAGGCCCGCGATCATGCCGATGAGGCGGGCGATGTTGAAGCCCTGCTCCGCCTCGGGAAAGGCGCAGCCGACGATGAGGTCCTCGATGTCCTCCACCTTCACCCCGGTGCGGGCGATCAGCTCCGCCACCACCTGCGCGGCGAGGTCGTCCGGGCGCACCCGCGCCAGATCGCCCTTCCTGGCCAGCGCGAAGGGCGAGCGGGCATAGCCCGCGATCACGACGTTCTGCATGGGCTCTCCTGCCTGTCTTGTGTGTTTGTTCCGCGCCGTTTGCGCGGTGCGGCCGAATTGCGATTCGGTCAGCCGGCGGCCTTCTTCTGGGCTGCCTCCTGCGCGAGGGCAGACATCGCCTGCTCCTCGATTTCCTTCAGTTCCATGATGGATTCTTCCAGGGCGAGGCGCTGGTCCTCAAGCATTTCGAGGCGCGCCTGCACCTTCTTGACCAGCAGCCTGATCTGCTCGGCCTGGCTCGAATCCATGTCGTAGAGATCGAGGTATTCCTTGATCTCGCGCAGGGAGAAGCCGAGCCGCTTGCCGCGCAGGATGAGCACCATCCGCGCCCGGTCGCGCTTGGTGTAGACCCGCATGGTCCCCGCCCGGCGGGGGGTGATGAGGCCCTTGTCCTCGTAGAACCGGATGGTGCGGGGCGTGATCGAGAGGTCGCGCGCCAGCTCGGTGACCGTGAAGAACGTGTCCGTCAGGGCCGAGCCGGCTCCGCGCTTGCCTGTGGATGTCACTGGTTCACCTATACGTCATCTGTCGGCCCCGAAGATACATGCTTTGACCTTGGGCGCAAGACTGCAATCGCGCCGTTTCCATCGCGATTGCGTCAATGCGGCGACGCGGGCTGTCGAGCGCCGACGCCCGCGTCGCCGCCCGACAGCCCGCAGATGTGGCGGACATGCAACGCAATCGAAATTCGCCAGTTCGGCGCACGTAAGTTAGAAAGAGCTGGTTGACGTGGCTGTTCCTTTAGGCATGCTGGGTGACGTATAGGGCACCGTAAAAACCTATAGTGCACCGCAACGTGCCGGGCCCTGGGGAAACAGTCGGAGGAGGGGTGACCCATGACGATGCGCAAGTGGGCCGTGCGGGCGGCACCGGCACTTGCTCTTCCCGCGATCATGATCGCGGCCGGAGAGGCGAGCGCTGGCGGATTCGGTCTGCGTGAGCAGAGCGCCTATTACCAGGGCACATCCTTCGCCGGCGATGCCGCGGGTGGGGCCGGCCTCGCCTCCATGTTCTGGAACCCGGCGGCGCTGAGCTTCGCGCCGGGCCTGAGCGTGGAAGGCAACGTCACCTATATCGCGCCGCACGCGTCCGTGGACGTGTTCAGCGCCACGGCGCCCCTCACCGGCGCCAGCCTCGGCAATCTCGGGGTCGGCGACATCGTTGACAACGGGACCCTGCCGACCTCCTACATGACCTATGCCGGCGAACGGTGGTCGGTGGGCCTCGCCGTCACCTCGCCCTACGGGCTGGTGACGGATGCGCCCTGCAACTGGTCGGGCCGCTATTACGGCTGCTACAGCCGCATCTTCGACATGAACGTGCAGGGCTCCTTCGCCTACAAGGTCACGGACTGGCTCACCCTCGGCGCGGGCGTGAACGTCAACTATATCGACGCGCGGCTCAGCAACGCGCAGTTCACCGGCTTCGCGCCGCCCGCGAACAATCTCTACGCGCAGGTGGATGGCGACGACATCGGCTACGGCTTCAACCTCGGCGCGCTGGTGACCCTCGCGCCGGGAACGACGGTCGGTATCGGCTACCGTTCTTCCATCAGCCAGGACCTGGGCGGCACGCTCGGCATCTCCCTCGCCAACATCGTGCCCCTGAACAAGCTCCACGCCACGGCTGCGCTGACCCTGCCGGACCAGGTCACCGCCTCCTTCCGCTCCCAGCTGGACCCGAGCTGGACCATCCTCGGCACCGTGGAGTGGACCAACTGGTCCACGGTCCAGCAGCTCGTGGTGAAGTCCCGAGGCGTGCCGGTCAGCACGCTCGACCTCCAGTGGAACGATGGCTGGTTCTTCTCCGGCGGCGTCGAATATCAGTGGGATCCGAAGCTCGCGCTGCGCGCCGGCCTCGCCTACGAGCTGACGCCCGTGCCTGATTCGACGCGCTCGCCGCGCCTGCCCGACACCAACCGGCTGTGGCTCTCGGCCGGCCTCACCTACAACTTCACGCCGCAGTTCTCCGTGGACTTCGCCTATAGCCACATCTTCGGCGAGAACAGCCCGATCACGCTCTCTCCCGCCGATCCCTCCAATGCGCTGCGCGGCACGCTCATCGCCGAGGTGAACGACGGCTACGTGGACATCGTGTCGGTGGGCCTGCGCTACAAGTTCGACAGCCCGGCCGGGACGGCGCTGGCCATGAAGTGAGGGCCCGGGCGGGGCGTCCGCCAGGATGCCCGCCGGTCTACCTCCAGGTACACCCGCAAGGGGCGGGGAGGGGCGCCGTGGCGCCGCTCCCCCAAGGCGCGGCGCAGGCCGCCGCGTTCCGCAGGGTCATCGCGATGCCGGCGCAATCGTGCCGGATAGTGCGTGACGCAAGGTTGCCGGCATTTGCCGCTGCGCGTACGCAAATCAGAAGACGGCGCCGGCGGAGGGAGGAAATCCATGCTCCAGCGCACCGATGGCGGCTTCGCTTCAGCCGCCCCCGTGCCCGAGCTGCTTGATGCCAGCGTCGCCGAGTTCGGCGCGCGCAACGCACTCAGCTTCTTCGGCCGAAAATGGACCTATTCCGAACTGGGCGCGCTCGTGGACAGGGTGGCGGCCGGGCTACAGGCAAACGGGGTGCAGAAGGGCACGAAGGTCGGCCTGTGCCTGCCCAACACGCCCTATTCCGTCATCTTCTTCTTCGCCATCATGAAGGCCGGCGGCACGGTGGTGAACTTCAGCCCGCTTTATGTGGAGCGGGAGCTGAGGCACCAGATCCGCGATTCCGGCACGCTGATGATGGTGGTGCCGGACCTCAGGCTCATCCATTCGCGCGTCGCCGCGGTGGCGCGGGAGGCGGGGCTTCAGCGCGTCATCGTGTGCCCCATGGCGGGGATCCTGCCCTTTCCCAAGGGGTTGCTGTTCAACCTGTTCAAGCGCAAGGACAAGGCCGTCTACAGCCGCGGCGACGGGCTGCACCTGCCTTATGCCGACCTGCTGCGGCACGCAGACCGCCCCGCCCCGGTCGCGGTCGATCCCGAGCAGGACGTGGCGGTCCTGCAATATACCGGCGGCACCACGGGCGTTCCGAAGGGCGCGATGCTCACCCATGGCAACGTCTCGGCGAACGCCCGCCAGCTCGTCGCCCATGCCGACTGCCGAAGCATCGGCGTGACCCGCGTGGTGGGGGTGCTGCCGCTGTTCCACGTCTTCGCGATGCAGACGGTGATGCTCATCCCCATCTGCCTCGGGGCGGAGATCGTGCTGGTGCCGCGATTCCAGCTCTCCGACCTGCTCGACACCATCGAGCGGGAGAAGCCCACCATGTTTCCCGGCGTGCCCACCATCTACGGGGCCATCAACAACGTCCCCGGCATTGAAAAGCGGGACCTGTCCTCCCTCACCCTCTGCATCTCCGGCGGTGCCCCCCTGCCGCAGGACGTGCGCGAGCGGTTCCAGCAGATCACCGGCTGCCGGCTGGTGGAGGGCTACGGCCTGAGCGAGACGGCGCCGGTGGTGAGCGCCAATCCGCCGCTCGGCCTGGTGAAGGACGGATCGGTGGGCACCGCCCTGCCGCAGACGGTGATCGAGATCCGCAGTCTCACCGATCCCTCCCGCATCCTCGGGCCCGGCGAGAAGGGCGAGGTGTGCGTGCGCGGGCCGCAGGTGATGAAGGGCTATTTCAACCGCCCGGAGGAGACCGCCAACGCCTTCATCGACGGGGCGCTCAGGACCGGCGATGTGGGCTATCTGGATACCGACGGCTATCTCTTCCTCGTGGACCGCATCAAGGACGTGATCCTGTGCGGCGGCTACAACGTCTATCCGCGGGTGATCGAGGAGGCGCTCTATCTGCATCCCGCCGTGGCCGAGGCGGTGGCCATCGGCGTCGCCGACAGCTATCGCGGCCAGGCGCCCAAGGCCTTCGTCACCCTGAGGGCCGGGACCGAGGCGACGCCGGAGGAACTGATGACCTTCCTCGCCGCTCAGATCTCCAAGATCGAGATGCCGAAGGCGGTGGAGATCCGCGACAGCCTGCCCAAGAGCGTGGTCGGAAAGCTCTCCAAGAAGGAGCTGGTGGAGGAGGAGCGCCAGCGCGCGGAAGGCTGAGGCACACCTGCGCCGCAGGGCATTCGGGGCCATTGCCGGTCCGGCCGAATGCCCGCCATCTTGCTTCATGAAGCCGGCTCGCGTATATGGCCGGCCATTCCGCACGCGGACATCAGGCCCTCAAGGCCATCCGGTGCCCCTCTCCATTGGTGGGGGTACGTCCGCGGAGGCTCAACCGGAGAATACCAAAGTGGCGCTTCCCGATTATTCGATGCGTCAGCTTCTCGAAGCTGGCGTGCACTTCGGACATCAGTCCCATCGCTGGAATCCGAAGATGGCTCCGTACATCTTCGGTGTCCGCAACAACATCCACATCCTCGACCTGTCGCAGACCGTGCCCGCGCTGCATCGCGCGCTGCAGGCGGTCTCCGATACGGTGGCCCAGGGCGGGCGCGTGCTGTTCGTCGGCACCAAGCGCCAGGCCCAGGAGCAGGTGGCGGACGCCGCCCGCCGCTCCGCCCAGTATTATGTGAACTCCCGCTGGCTCGGCGGCATGCTCACCAACTGGAAGACCATCTCCAACTCCATCGCCCGGCTGAAGAAGCTGGAGGAGATGCTGGCCGCCCCCGAGGCGGGCTCCGGCTACACCAAGAAGGAGCGCCTGACGCTCTCCCGTGAAAAGGAGAAGCTGGACAAGGCGCTCGGCGGCATCCGCGACATGGGCGGCCTGCCGGACCTGCTGTTCGTCATCGACACGAACAAGGAAGACATCGCGGTGAAGGAGGCCCAGCGCCTCGGCATCCCGGTGGCGGCCATCCTCGACACCAATTGCGATCCGGACGGCATCGCCTTCCCGGTGCCGGGCAATGACGACGCCGGCCGCGCCATCCAGCTCTATTGCGACCTCATCGCCCGCGCCGCCATCGACGGCATCGGCCGCGGCCACACCGACCTCGGCGGCTACGACATGGGCGCCGAGGAGGCCCCGCTGGTGGAGGACCTGCCGGTCGAGGCCGGCGCGTGGTCGACCTTCGAGCCCCTGTCGGGTCCGCGCGGCGTCGCCGACGACTTGAAGAAGCTCACCGGCGTCAGCCCCGAGATCGAGCAGAAGCTGAACGATCTCGGCGTGTTCCACTTCGGCCAGGTGGCGGGCCTCGACGCGATCGACGCCCACCGCATCGGCGAGGAAGTGGGACTGCCCGGCCGCGTCGACGGCTGGGTGGCCCAGGCCAAGGAGATGTCTGCCGAGGTGGAGTGACCCGAAATCGGGTGACCTTGTCGCAGATCTGAAAGCGAATCGAGAGTAATGGGGCGCTTGGGGCGCCCCCGCGGCCGGCTCGGGCTCACCCCTGGCCGGCCGTGGTGCGAGAAGAAGGGATTGAACATGGCTGCGATCACCGCCGGGCTCGTGAAGGAACTGCGCGAAAAGACCGGCGCAGGCATGATGGACTGCAAGTCCGCGCTCACCGAGACGAACGGCGACATCGAGGCTGCCATCGACTGGCTGCGCAAGAAGGGCCTTGCCAAGGCGGCCAAGAAGGCCGGCCGCGTGGCCGCCGAGGGCCTCGTGGCGGTGGAATCCTCCGGCCACTACGCCGCCGCCGTGGAAGTGAATGCGGAGACCGATTTCGTCGCCCGCAACCCGGACTTCCAGGCGTTCGTGCGCGAGGTGGCCAAGGTTGCCCTCAACACCGATGGCTCGCTGGAGGCGGTGGCCTCCGCCCATTTCCCGGGCGAGAGCGTGACCGTGGGCGAGCGCCTCACCGCGCTCATCGCCACCATCGGCGAGAACATGACCCTGCGCCGCTCCACCAAGCTCACCGTGTCGGCCGGCGTGATCGCCAGCTACGTGCACGGCGCGGTGGTGGAAGGCCAGGGTCGCATCGGCGTGCTGGTGGCGCTGGAATCCACCGGCGACGTGGAGAAGCTCTCCACCCTCGGCCGGCAGATCGCCATGCACATCGCCGCGCTGAACCCGCTGGCGCTGGACGCCTCCGGCATTTCCGAGGAGACCATCGCCCGCGAGAAGGCGATCCTGCTCGAGAAGCACCAGGGCAAGCCGGCCAACGTGCAGGACAAGATCGCCGAGAGCGGCATCAAGAGCTTTTTCAAGGAGGTCACCCTCCTCGACCAGGCCTTCGTGCATGACGGCTCCAAGTCCGTGGCCCAGGTGCTGAAGGAGGCCGAGGGCCAGGTCGGCGCCCCGGTCAAGCTCACCGGCTTCGTGCGCTATGCCCTCGGCGAGGGTATCGAGAAGGAAGAGACCGACTTCGCGGCCGAGGTGGCCGCCGCCGCCGGCCAGTCCTGATCGCAACGGGGAGGGGGCTCCCATGACCGCTTCCGTCTCGGACGATTCGGACTATCCCGAACCCACGGTGCCGTACGCGGCACCGGGACTGCCCTATCCCCGCATCCTGGTGAAGGTCTCCGGCGAAGCCCTGATGGGCCCGGAGCCCTTCGGCCTGCATCCCGCCACCGTGGCGCGTATCGCCCGCGACCTCGTCGCGGCGCGCTCCGCCGGCTGCGAGGTGGCGGTGGTGGTGGGCGGCGGCAACATCCTGCGCGGCGCGCGGGTGGCGGACGAAAACCTCGACCGCGCCACCGCCGACCACATGGGCATGCTCGCCACTGTCATGAACGGCCTCGCCCTGGAGCGGGCGCTGGAGGCCGCCGGCGCGCCGGCCCGCACGCTGTCCGCCATCCCCATGCCCACGGTATGCGAACCCTATGCCCGCCAGCCGGCCATGCGCCATCTGCGCCGCGGCCGCATCGTGGTGCTCACCGGCGGCACCGGAAATCCCTATTTCACCACCGACACCGGCGCGGTGCTGCGTGCCGCCGAGCTCGACTGCGACGCGGTGCTGAAGGCCACCAACGTGGACGGCGTCTACACCGCCGACCCAAAGCTTGATCCCGCGGCGACCCGCTACGAGCGCATCACCCATGACGAGGCGCTCGCCCGCGACCTCAAGGTGATGGATGCCGCCGCCTTCGCCCTTGCCCGCGAGGCGGCATTGCCGATAATCGTGTTCTCCATTCGCGAACCGGGAGCGATCGCGTCGGCGGCCAGAGGCGAGGGCCGCGTGACCGTGGTCGCCCCCTGATCGACGGGGGCGGAGCGTCTTCGACGGCCATCCTTGGACGCGGGACGACGCGTTTTATCTAAAAGTTTCGGGCGATGGGGCGCAGCATGGCCGGACGAACCTGGGGTGGTCGCGCAGGTGCGATCATTTCCTGCCGTTTACGGTATCTGGTTACGTCTTTCCGGCGGGGGGCGTGCCTTCGGGCTGCCATGGAGCGCCCCAGCGGCAATCCGGGATGATCCGGAAAATGATCCATGACGAGAGGGCGACCTTGCGTCCGCATGGAAACAGAAGCGTTTCCGTGCGAAAGGAATGCGCCCTGAGAACAGACAGAGGATAGCCATGACCACCGGGACCTTCGACATGGCCGATATCAAGCGCCGCATGCAGGGCGCGATCGGCGTGCTCAGGGACGAGCTTGGCGGCCTGCGCACCGGCCGCGCTTCCGCGAGCCTGCTTGATCCGATCACCGTCGAGGCCTACGGCGCGCGCATGCCGCTGAACCAGGTGGCCACCGTCTCGGTGCCCGAGGCCCGCCTGCTCTCCGTGCAGGTGTGGGACCGCGGCATGGTGAACGCGGTGGAGAAAGCCATTCGCGACAGCAACCTCGGCCTCAACCCCGCCACCGAGGGACAGGTGCTGCGCCTGCGCATTCCCGAGCTCAACCAGGAGCGGCGCCAGGAACTGGTGAAGGTGGCGCATAAATATGCCGAGGCGACCCGCGTCGCGGTACGGCACGTGCGGCGCGACGGAATGGACCACCTGAAGAAGGTGGAAAAGGACGGCGAGATGAGCTCCGATGACATCGACCGCCTGTCCAAGGACGTGCAGAAGGCCACCGACGACGCCATTGCCGAGATCGACCAGACGCTTGCCCAGAAGGAAAAGGAAATCCTTTCGGTCTGAGGAGCCAGGTTGAGGAGCCACGCGTGAGCCCTGAGCAAGCCATGACCCTGCGCGCCGCGACGGGCGACGCCAGCGCCCCCGAGCGGGCGCCGGCGGTCGTGCCGGTGCACGTGGGCGTGATCATGGACGGCAACGGGCGCTGGGCCGCCGCGCGCAAGCTGCCGCGCATCGAAGGCCACCGGCGCGGGGTGGAGGCGCTGCGCCGGTGCGTGCGCGCCGCGCGTGAGGTGGGCATCCGCTTCCTCACCATCTACAGCTTCTCCTCGGAGAACTGGTCCCGCCCCGTGGGGGAGGTGACGGAGCTGATGCGGCTCCTGAAGCTGTTCCTGCGCCACGACCTTGCCGAGCTGCACCGGGCGAACGTCAGGGTGAAGGTGATCGGCGAGCGGGCGAATCTCTCGCCCGAGATCCGCGACCTCCTGGCGGAAGCCGAGGAGATGACCCGCGGCAACACCGGCCTCACCCTGGTGGTGGCGTTCAACTACGGCTCGCGGCAGGAGATCGCCGGCGCGGTCTCGCGCATCGCGGCGGATGTGGCCGCCGGACGCCTGAAGCCGCAGGACGTGGACGTGGAGATGATCTCCCAGCGGCTCGACACCGCGGGCATCCCCGATCCCGACCTCATCGTGCGCACCTCGGGCGAGCAGCGGCTGTCAAACTTCCTGCTGTGGCAGGCGGCCTATTCCGAGTTCGTCTTCCTGCCCATCTACTGGCCCGATTTCGACAAGGCCGCGCTGCTCTCGGCCATCGACGAATATGCCCGGCGCGATCGCAGGTTCGGCGGCGTCACCAATTGCCCCGGACCCTGACGCCCGTGAACTTTGGCGCGGATCTCAAGCATCGGACCCTTTCTGCGCTCGTTCTGGTGCCGCTGGTGCTCGCCGCCGCCTTCCTCGGCGGCATCGCCTTCGCCATCCTGTGGGTGCTCGCGGGCCTTGCGATTCTCCATGAATGGACGGGCCTCGCCCGGCTCGACCATCGCCGCGCCTACCTCGGCATCGGCGGCCTCGCCATCGCCGGCGGCGGCGCGCTGATCGTGGCCGGCGAGGCCGCCTACGCGTTCAGCCTGGTGGCGATCGGCGCGGCCGCCTGCACCTTCGCCGTGCCGCGGCAGTCCGGCTGGGCCATGGGCGGGGTGCTGGTGGCGGCCAGTGCCGCCCTGCCGGTGGTGGCGCTGCGCGGCACCTCGCAGCTCGGGCTCGTGGCGGTGCTGTTCCTGTGCGCGGTGGTGTGGGCGACGGACATCCTCGCCTATTTCAGCGGTCGGGCCCTGGGCGGGGCGAAGCTGTGGCCGCGCGTGTCGCCCAACAAGACCTGGTCGGGCGCCATCGGCGGCACGCTGGGCGGTGCCCTCGCGGGGGTGATCGTGGCCGCGCTCGCCGGGCTGCCGGCGCTTTGGGTGATCGCCGGCCTCGCCTTGCTGCTCTCCATCGTGAGCCAGCTGGGGGACCTTGCCGAATCCGCGGCCAAGCGCCTGTTCGGCGTCAAGGATGCGAGCCGTCTCATTCCCGGCCATGGTGGCCTTCTCGATCGGTTGGACGGATTCGCGGCGGCCTCCCTAGTCGCCGCCGGCATCGCCTTCGTGCGGGCCGCGGCCGATCCGGCGGCCGGGCTCCTGTTGTGGTAGGACCGTTTACATGAAACGCCTTTCCCTCCTCGGGGCCACCGGCTCCATCGGCCACAGCGTGGCCAAGCTGCTCGCCGATGCGCCGGGCCTGTTCCGGGTGGAGGCGGTGGCCGGGGGCAAGGACGCCAAGGCCCTGGCCGAGGCAGCGCAGGCGCTCGGCGCGCGCTTCGCCGCGCTGGCCGATCCCGCCGGCGGCCGCGCTCTGGCCGATGCCCTCGCCGGCACCGGCATCGAGAGCGGGGCGGGTCCCGCCGCGGTGCTGGAGGCGGCCGCGCGCGAGGCGGACGTGGTGGTGAGCGCCATCGTCGGGGTGGCGGGGCTCGCGCCCACGGTGGCGGCCTTCGCGCCGGGCCGGCGCATCGCGCTGGCCAACAAGGAATGCCTGGTGGCGGCCGGCACCTTCTTCATGGCCGAGGCGGCGCGCCTCGGCACCGAGATCCTGCCGGTGGACAGCGAGCACAACGCCATCTTCCAGGCCCTCGCGGCCGGCCCGCGCCGGGACGTGGAAAAGGTGACGCTGACTGCCTCGGGCGGTCCGTTCCGGCTGAAGGGCCGCGAGGAGATCGCCCGGGCGACGCCGCAGGATGCGCTGAAGCACCCCAACTGGTCCATGGGCGCCAAGATCACCATCGATTCCGCCACCTTGATGAACAAGGGCCTCGAACTGATCGAGGCCCAGCACCTGTTCGGCCTGCCGGCGGAGCGCTTCGAGGCGATCGTGCACCCCGAGTCGGTGGTGCACGGCCTCGTCTCCTTTATCGACGGCTCGGTGGTGGCGGGGCTCGCCTTTCCGGACATGTGCGTGCCCATCGCCCATTGCCTCGGCCTTCCCGACCGCATCGCCACCACATGCCGCCGTCTCGATCTCGTCGCCCTCGGCCGACTCACCTTCGAGGCGCCCGACGCGGACCGATTCCCGGCGCTGCGACTGGCGCGCGCGGCCATGGAGGCGGGCGGGGCGGTATCCACCACCCTCAACGCGGCCAACGAGGTCGCGGTGGCCGCCTTTCTCCAGGGACGCATCGGTCTCTACGGTATTACCGATGCGGTGGCTGCAACCCTTGATCGCATCAATGGCGGGCCGGCACCGGCCAGCGTCGCCGAGGCCCTGGACATGGATGCCGCCGCGAGGCGGGCGACCGAAGCGCTCTTGCCTAAGTTTGCCGCAAAGGCATCCTAAGAGCACCTCCAGCCCATTATCGGGCAAGCGTGGCAAAGGCGGATTCCGGGCGTGCGGCGCCCTCCGCGAGCCGGCGATGCGGACCTGAACGGGTGCCGTGGTGTCGGCGGGAAATGAGGAATACGGGATGATGGATGTGCTTTCCGGTCTCGGCGTGAACCTGGGCGGACTGGTGTCCAACTTCCTCGGCTATGTGATTCCCTTCCTCTTCGTGCTGACTCTCGTGGTGTTCTTCCACGAGCTCGGCCACTTCTGGGTGGCGCGGCGCGCGGGCGTGCGCGTCCTCACCTTCTCGCTCGGCTTCGGGCCGGAGATCGCCGGCTTCACCGACCGGAAGGGCACCCGCTGGCGGCTCGCCGCGGTGCCGCTCGGCGGCTATGTGCGCTTCTTCGGCGACGAGGACGCCGCCTCCACGCCGGATGCCACGCGCCTGGCGCAGATGAGCCCGGCCGAGCGCAAGGAAAGCTTCTTCTTCCAGCCGGTGGCCTGGCGCGCCGCCATCGTGGCCGCCGGCCCGATCGCCAACTTTCTCCTCGCCATCGCCATTTTCGCCTTTGTCTTCATGGTGTTCGGCAAGCAGGTGACGGCGCCGCGGGTGGACCAGGTGAACCCCGGCAGCGTCGCCGAGATGGCCGGCTTTAAGCCGGGCGACCTGGTGCTGGAGATCGATGGGTCGCCGGTGGAGAGCTTCTCCGACATGCAGCGCATCGTCGGCGGCCATGCGGGCGAGCCCCTGACCTTCACCGTGGAGCGCGGCGACCGGCAGCTCTCGCTCACCGCCACGCCCGAGCTGAAGGAGGTGAAGGACCCCTTCGGCAATGTGCACCGCACCGGCCTGCTCGGCATTTCCCGCTCGCTCTCGACGGCGGATGTAACGACGCACCGCTACGGTCCCGTCGAAGCCGTGGGCATGGGGGTGCAGGAGACGTGGTTCGTGGTGGCCCGCACCTTCGATTATATCGGCGGCCTGATGACCGGGCGGGAATCGGCCGACCAGCTCGGCGGACCGATCCGCATCGCCCAGGTTTCGGCCAAGGTCGCGACCTTCGGTATCGGCGCACTCCTGTCTCTGGCCGCCGTGCTGTCGGTCTCTATCGGAATCCTTAACCTCTTTCCCATCCCGCTGTTGGATGGCGGCCACCTTCTGTTCTACGCTTTCGAGGCTGTGCGCGGTCGTCCCCTGAGCGCGCGGACGCAGGACATCGGCTTCCGGATCGGCCTTGCGCTGGTGCTGATGCTGATGCTCTTCGCCACCTGGAATGACGTGCTGCATATTCCTGCAATGTAACGGTTTTTGATTTTTCGGACCGGGGTCGTGGCGGGAGCGCAACGGTCGCCGGAAAAGGACCGGCTCCAGGGGGGCTTCGGTTTGCACCGCAGGTAAAAGCCTGTACAAGCAGCAACGAAGGGCGAGAATCCGGAAGGTTCGCCGACCGGGTTCTAGAACCACGAATTTTCAAGGTTGCGCACCATATGACTGCTCCGCACCGGGTACTGAGAAATCTGGCGGCCGCCCTGGGTCTCGCCATTTGCGTTGCGGGCTCGACGGTAGCCGGTTCCCTTGTCGTGGCCACTCCTGCCGCGGCTCAGTCCAGCTCGATCGTGGTGGAAGGCAATCGCCGCGTTGATTCCGAGACCATCCGGTCCTATTTCGGCCCGGGTCCCTACAGCCCCGCAAAGGTGGACGAGGCCTGGAAGGCGCTGTACGCGACCGGCCTGTTCGCCGACGTGCAGGTGTCCCAGTCCGGCGGGCGCATCATCGTGCGCGTGTCCGAGAACGAGGTGATCAACAAGATCGCGTTCGAGGGCAACAAGAAGCTCAAGGACGAGGTGCTCGAGGGCGAGATCCAGTCCAAGCCGCGCGGCACCCTGTCCAAGGCCACCGTGCAGGCCGACACGCAGCGCATCATCGAGGTCTATCGCCGTTCCGGCCGCGACGACGTGCGCGTCAACCCGGTGACCATCGACCGCGGCAACGGCCGCGTGGACCTGGTGTTCGAGATCACCGAGGGCAAGAAGACCGGCGTCAAGGACATCAAGTTCGTCGGCAACAAGGCCTTTTCGGACTGGAAGCTGAAGGACGTCATCTCGACGACGACCACCAACTGGCTGTCCTTCATCAAGTCCACCGACATCTACGATCCGGACCGGGTCAATTCGGACCAGGAGCTGCTGCGCCGCTTCTACCTGAAGAACGGCTACGCCGACTTCCGCATCGTTGCGGCCACGGCCGAGCTCGATCCGGGCGGCGACGGCTATGTCATCACCTTCGCGCTGGAAGAGGGCGAGCAGTACCGCTTCGGCAAGGTGGATATCGTTTCCAACATCCGCGACGTCTCCGCCGACTCCCTCCGGCGCGTGCTGCGCGTCGCCGACGGGCAGATCTACAACGCGGAGATGGTCGAGAAGTCGGTCGAGAACCTCACCATCGAGGTGTCCAAGAGCGGCTATGCCTTCGCCCAGGTGCGTCCGCGCGGCGACCGCGACTTCGAGACCAAGAAGATCAATGTGCTCTTCGTGGTGGAGGAAGGCCCGCGCGTCTATATCGAGCGCATCGATATCCGCGGCAACACCCGCACCCGGGACTGGGTCATCCGGCGTGAGTTCGATATCGGCGAGGGTGATGCCTATAACCGGGTGCTCGTCGATCGCGCCGAGCGGCGTCTGCGCAACCTCGGCTACTTCAAGACGGTGAAGATCGCCACCGAGCCCGGCTCCGCCCCCGACCGCGTGATCCTGGTGGTGGACGTGGAAGACCAGCCCACGGGCGAGTTCTCCATCTCCGGCGGTTATTCCACTTCGGATGGCGTGATCGCCGAGATCTCGGTGGGCGAGAAGAACTTCCTCGGCCGCGGCCAGTACGTGAAGGTGTCCGGCTCCCTTGGCCAGAATGCCTCGGGTGCGGAATTCTCCTTCACCGAGCCTTACTTCCTCGGTTACCGGCTGTCGGCGGGTTTCGATCTCTACTGGAAAGAGACGAACACCACGAGCTACACGCCCTATGGTACCAGTACGGTGGGTGGCGGCCTGCGCTTCGGCCTGCCCATCACCGACGAGATCACGCTGGCGCTGCGCTACAACCTCTACCAGCGGTCCATCAATCTCTGCTCTGACTACACGGCGACGGCGGCCTATTACGCCTACTGTGCGGACTCCATCTCCTGGGCCATTCGCGATGCGGCGGCGCAGGGCGCGACGATTACCTCGGCAGTGGGCTACACGCTGTCCTACAACGGTCTCGACAACAACATTAACCCCACTCAAGGCCTGTATGCGGAGTTCAAGCAGGACCTCGCCGGCCTTGGCGGTGACGTGAACTTCATCCGCACCACGGCCGACGTCCGGCACTACACGCCGCTGATCTACGACTCGGTGCTCATCGTGCGAGGGCAGGCCGGCTATGTGAGCTCGTGGGGCGGTGAGCAGCTGGACGTGCTCGACAACTTCTACATGGGCCCGAACCTGGTGCGCGGCTTCGCGCCATCCGGCATCGGCCCACGGGACATCGCGCCCTGCGCGGCGACGAACAAGAACTCGCCCATCTACTACAACTGCCTGAACGACGAGACCAACGCACTGGGTGGCACCACCTACTGGGGTGTCTCGGCGGAAATCCAGTTCCCCTTCTCGTTCCTGCCGAAGGACTTCGGGATGAAGGGGGCGGTCTTCGCCGATGCCGGCTCGCTGTTCGACTATGGCGGTCCGACCACGTTCCGCTCGGTGCCTGGTTGGGACAAGAACAACTATTACGGCAACCCGAGTTTCGTGACCTGCCCGGCGAGTTCGAGCAACAAGGTTGGCAACGTCTGCGTGTACGACGAGAACACCGTGCGCTCTTCGGTCGGCGCGAGCCTGATCTGGCAGTCGCCGTTCGGTCCGCTGCGCTTCGACTATGCCTGGGTGCTGTCGCAGGCGGCCTACGACCAGACCCAGGCGTTCCGCTTCTCCGGCGGCACGCGCTTCTGATCCTGTCCTTCGCAAGGCGGGCGCCGGCGGGCGGAGGTTCCTCTCCGACCCTCCCGGCGCCCGAGCGTGTTTTCAGATGAGCCAACAGGCTTTCTTCCCGCTACCCGAGCCGCTCACCCTCGCCGAGGTGGCGGCCCTCAGCGGCACCCGCATCGCCGCGTCCACGGATGCGGAGGTCGAGGCGCTCGGCGCGCGGCGCATCGTCGGTGTCGGCACCCTCGAGACCGCCGGCCCGGAGGAGCTCGCGTTCTGCGACACCTTCCTCTACGCCGAGAAGCTGGGCGCCAGCCGCGCCGGCGCGGTGATCACCTCGGAACGCTTCGCCCGCAAGGCGCCGGACGGCCTCGCCGTGCTCATCGCCGATCGCCCGGCGGCGGCGTTCCTGGCCGTGACGCGTCGGCTGTTTCCCTCGGCCCTGCGGCCGCTGTCCGTGTTCGGCCAGGACGGCGTCGCCCCGGGGGCGCAGGTGCATCCCAAGGCGCGGCTCGAGGACGGGGTGACGGTGGACCCCGGCGCCGTCATCGGTCCCGGCGCGGAGATCGGCGCGGGAACGGTCATCTGCGCGGGGGCGATCATCGGGCCGCATGTGCGCATCGGCCGGGGCTGCGCCATCGGGCCGGGCGCCAGCGTCATCCATGCCTTCCTCGGCAACGACGTCATCATCCACGGCGGCGCGCGCATCGGCTCCGACGGCTTCGGCTATCAGCCCTCGCCCCGGGGCCACGTGAAGGTGCCGCAGGTCGGCCGCGTGGTGATCCAGGACCAGGTGGAGATCGGCGCCAACACCACCATCGATCGCGGCGCCCTCACCGACACGGTGATCGGCGAGGGCAGCAAGATCGACAACCTGGTGCAGATCGCCCACAACGTGGTCATCGGGCGCCACTGCATCGTGGTGTCCCAGACCGGAATTTCCGGTTCCACCACGCTTGGCGACTTCGTGATGCTCGGCGGGCAGGTGGGCGTGGTCGGCCATGTCACCATCGGCACCGGCGCGCAGATCGCGGCGTCCAGCAACGTGAAGGGTGACGTCCCCCCGGCGTGCGCTGGGGCGGCTCGCCGGCCAAGCCCGTGCGCGAATGGTTCCGCGAGGTGACGACCCTCAAGCGCCTTGCCGCCGCGAGCGCGCGCCGGGGGGAGAAGGACATGGAGGGGGAGGGAGCGGACGAATGACCGAGACGACGTCTATGGGGGCGGACGCCGCAACCAAGGTGCTCCAGAGCGCGGACATCCAGCGGGTGCTGGCGTGCCTTCCCCACCGCTATCCCTTCCTCATGGTGGACCGGGTGGAGCAGATCGACGCCGACCTCTCCTGCATCGGCATCAAGAACGTCACGGCCAACGAGCCGCATTTCCAGGGCCACTTTCCCGGTAATCCGGTGATGCCCGGCGTGCTCATCATCGAGGGCATGGCGCAGACCGCCGGCGTCGTCTGCGTCCTGGGCAAGGACAACGAGAAGCCCTCCCTCGTCTATTTCATGACCATCGACGAGGCCAAGTTCCGCCGTCCGGTGGTGCCCGGAGACGTGCTCGAATACCACATGACCCGCATTTCCCGCCGCCGCAACATGTGGTGGTATCGGGGCGAAGCGAAAGTGCGTGGCGAGCTGGTGGCCGAAGCCAAGGTGGGCGCCATGATCGTGGAGAACAGCTAGTGCCGAAGATCGATCCCACCGCCCGGGTGGAAAACCCGGCGGGCCTCGCGGATGACGTGGAGATCGGCCCCTACTGCATTCTCGGTCCGGACGTGGTGCTGAAGGCGGGCGTGAAGCTCCTCTCACACGTGAATGTCCAGGGCGTCACCACCATCGGCGCGCGCACCGTGGTCTATCCCTTCGCCTCGCTCGGCACGGCACCGCAGTCGGTGCATTACAAGGGCGAGCGCACAGAGTTGCACATCGGCGCGGAATGCGTGCTGCGCGAGCACGTCACCGCGAGCACCGGTACCGCCGGCGGGGTTGGCGTGACCCGCATCGGCGACCAGGTCATGATGATGACCGGCTCCCATGTGGGCCACGACTGTGCGGTCGGCAACCAGGTGATTTTCGCCAATAACGCGGTGCTCGGCGGCCATGTGAGCGTGGGGGACTTCACCTTCCTCGGCGGCCAGTGCGCCGTCCACCAGTTCACGCGCATCGGCGCCCAGTGCATGATTTCCGGCCTCACCGGCGTGCGCGAGGACGTGATCCCGTTCGGCAACGTGCTCGGCCAGGCCGGCAAGCTCGTGGGCCTCAACGTGGTGGGCATGAAGCGCCGCGGCTACAGCAAGGCCGAGATGCACGAGGCCCGGGCGGTCTATCGCGACCTGTTCTTCGGCGAGGGAACGTTCGACGAGCGCCTCGCGCGGGTTCGGGAGAAGGAGGCGCAGTCGCCCTTCGCCGCCACCGTGCTGGGCTTCATCGACGCCGATCGCAAGCGCCCCCTCTGCCAGCCCTCGCGGGGCGTCATCAAGGAGGAGTGAGGCGTGAGCCTGCCGGGGCAGAACGGGCGGGAGACGGATCCGGCGCCCGGCCCGTCCGATGAGCCATCATGCCCGGGACCGGCCGGAGGTGAGCCGAAGGGGCCGTCCGCGCCCGGTGAAGGACCGATCGGCAAGCGCCCGTCCGGGACGGGTCCCCTCGGCATCGTCGCCGGGGGTGGCGCATTTCCCGCTGCCGTTGCCGACGCGGTCGTGGCCGAAGGGCGGGAGGTGCTGCTCTTCCTCATTCGCGGCTTCGCCGACCCGGCGCTGGAGCGCTATCCCCACCACTGGTTCCGCCTCGGCTCGCTGGGCTCGGTCACCGCGCTGGCGAAGGCGCGTGGGGTGAAGGACCTGGTCATGGTGGGCGCGCTCACGCGCCCACGGGTGTCAGACCTCGGCCTCGACTGGACCATGCTCCGCGTGCTGCCGCGCATCATCCGGCTGTTCCGGGGGGGCGACAATCATCTCCTGTCCGGCGTGCTGGGCCTGGTGGCCGAGCAGGGCTTCCACCTCATCGGCGCGCATGAGGCGGTGCCGCGCCTGCTCCTGCCGGAGGGCGTGCTGGGCGCCCTCGCGCCCACGGCGCAGGACCGGGCGGACATGGCGCGCGGGCTCGACCTGATCCGCACCCTCGGGCCGTTCGACGTGGGGCAGGGGGTGATCGTGGTCGACGGCTTCGTCGTGGCGGTGGAAGCGGCGGAAGGCACCGACCAGATGCTCGCGCGCTACGGCGAGATGCGCCGCACCGGCCGCCTGCGCATCCCCGCGCGGCGCGGCGTGCTGGTGAAGGCGCCGAAGCCGGGCCAGGACCGGCGCGTCGACCTGCCCTCCCTCGGTCCGGCCACGGTGGAGCGGGCGGCGGAAGCAGGGCTCGCGGGCATCGCCTTCGAGGCCGGCGGCGCCATCGTGCCGGATGCCCAGGCGCTGGGTTCTGCCGCCGACTCGGCTGGCCTGTTCGTGTTCGGCATGGGCCGGGGCGACGCGGCATGAGTTCGGGGGCGCAGGTGCGCGGGGCGCCGGGCAAGCCGCTGCGCGTGTTCATGGTGGCGGGGGAGGAGTCCGGCGACCAACTCGGCGGCGCCCTGATGGAAACGCTGGCGGCGCAGGTGCCCGATATGGCGTTCCGTGGCGTCGGGGGCCGGCGCATGACGGCGGCGGGGCTCGAAAGCCTCTTTCCCATGGACGACCTGACCGCCATCGGCATCGCCGCCGTGCTCGGCCGGCTGCCCATTCTCCTGCGCCGGCTGAAGCAGACGGTGGCGGCGGTCCTCGCGGATCCTCCCGATGTGCTGGTCCTGGTGGATGCGCCGGATTTCACCCACCGCGTCGCGGCGCGGGTGCGGGCGGCGAACCCGGACATTCCGATCGTGAAGTACGTCTCGCCCACCGTCTGGATCTGGCGGCCGGGGCGGGCGCCCGCCATGCGGCCCTATGTGGATGCGCTCCTCGCCTTGCTGCCGTTCGAGCCCGAGGTGCACCGCCGGCTGGGGGGCCGCCCACCTTCTATGTGGGTCATCCCCTCTTGGAGCGGCTGGACGCGTTGCGCCCGTCGCAGGCGGAAGCAGCGCGCCGGCGGGCGGAGCCGCCGCTCGTGCTGGTGCTGCCGGGCAGCCGCCGGCGCGAGATCGTGCGGCTGGGCCGGGATTTCGGCGCCGCGCTCGCCGAGGTGGGGCGCTCGCAGCCCATGGAACTCGTCCTGCCGACCCTGCCGCGCCTCGAGGCGCTGGTGCGGGAGACGGTCGCCGACTGGCCGCTGAAGCCCCGCATCGTCACCTCGGAAGCCGAGAAGCTCGCGGCCTTCCGCGGCGCGCGGGCGGCGCTGGCGGCCTCGGGCACCGTCACGCTGGAGCTGGCGCTGGCGGGCATCCCGCACGTGGCCGCCTACCGCATCGGCTGGCTGGAGGCGCAGATCGGCCGCCGCGTGCTGCAGGGCACGACGGTGATCCTGGCGAATCTGGTGGCGGGGGAGAATGTGGTGCCGGAATTCCTGCAGGAATACTGCACCGTCCCGGCGCTGGTCGGCGCGCTCACGGGGCTGCTCGCCGACACGCCGGAGCGGGCGCGGCAGGAGGCGGCGTTCGCCCGCTTCGACGCCATCTTCGGCATCCGGGGGCCGAGCCCCAGCGCGCGCGCCGCCGAGGTGGTGCTGCACCTCGCCCGCACCGGGCGCCCGGGCATTCTGCCGGCGGCCTGAGGGCCGGCCTCGATCAGGCCACGTCAAAACGCAAAGCGCGGCCCGGAGGCCGCGCTTTTTTCTCCGATGTGAACGCTCCGGTCCGAAGCGATCACTTCCGCTTGGACATGGCGATGTAGTCGCGCTGGGCGGCACCGGTATAGAGCTGACGGGGACGTCCGATGCGCTGGCTCGGATCCTCGATCATTTCCTTCCACTGGCCGATCCAGCCCACGGTGCGGGCGAGGGCGAACAGCACGGTGAACATGGTGGTGGGGAAGCCCATCGCCTTGAGCGTGATGCCCGAGTAGAAGTCGATGTTCGGGTAGAGCTTCTTCTCGATGAAATAGTCGTCGGAGAGCGCGATGCGCTCCAGCTCCACGGCCACGTCCAGCAGCGGGTCGTCCTTGATGCCGAGCTCGGTCAGCACCTCGTGGCAGGTCTGCTGCATGATCTTGGCGCGCGGGTCGTAGTTCTTGTAGACCCGGTGTCCAAAGCCCATGAGGCGGAACGGATCGTTCTTGTCCTTGGAGCGCCGGATGTATTCCGGGATGCGATCGACCGAGCCGATCTCGGCGAGCATCTTCAGCGCCGCCTCGTTGGCGCCGCCGTGGGCGGGGCCCCACAGGCAGGCAATGCCGGCGGCGATGCAGGCGAAGGGATTGGCGCCGGAGGAGCCGGCAAGGCGCACGGTGGAGGTGGACGCGTTCTGCTCGTGATCGGCATGGAGGATAAAGATCTTATCCATGGCCTTCGCGAGAATGGGGTTGACCTTGTATTCCTCGCACGGCACCGCAAAGCACATGTGCAGGAAGTTCGCCGTGTAGTCGAGTTCGTTCTTGGGATAAACGAACGGCTGGCCGATGGAATACTTGTAGGCCATGGCTGCCAGCGTCGGCATCTTCGCGATCATGCGGATGGATGCGATCAGGCGCTGGGTGGGATCGGAAATATCGGTGGAATCGTGATAAAAGGCGGACAGCGCGCCGACGGATGCCACCATGATGGCCATGGGGTGCGCGTCGCGGCGAAAGCCCTGGAAAAAGCGTGTCATCTGCTCGTGAACCATCGTGTGGAGGGTCACTGAGCTGTCGAATTCGGCCTTCTGGGCGGCGGTGGGAAGCTCGCCGTAGAGCAGGAGATAGCAAGTCTCGAGGAAGTCACCGTTCTCGGCGACCTGTTCGATGGGGTAGCCGCGATAGAGCAGCACGCCCTCGTCGCCGTCGATGTAGGTAATCTTGCTCTCGCAGGAGGCCGTGGAGGTGAAGCCGGGGTCGTAGGTGAACATCCCGGTGTGGCCATAGAGCTTGGATATATCCACCACGTCCGGCCCGATGGTGCCTTCGTGGATCGGAAGTTCCCAGCTTTTCTCCCCCAGGCTCAGCTTGGCCGCTTTTGCGCCGGTGTTGGTGGTGGCGTCCATGGATCCCTCATCCTTTGGGCGGACAGAAACCGGAACTCCGCGGAGGCCGGAGGTGGCCGTCCGGTTCTCCGAGCGGCAAGTCCGTCTCCGCTCCGGCATCTTCGCGAATGCGAAGCTGCCATCTCGCAGTCCTAAACCCTCCCCAATCCTGCCGCAAGCGTGACCATGCTTCATTGCCGGGCAGAGGCGCGAATCTGAGCAATGGCAAGCTCTTCCGGCGTGTTCACATTGAAGAATGGGTCGTCGGGCGTGGTGTCCCAGTTCTCTGTTACGGCGTTAAGGTGCTCCAGCAGAAGCCCGACTTTCAGACGTCCCATCGTCAGGCTTTGCCGCAGCGCGGTGCGCGCGGTGGCGGGCCACACTGCGATCACCGGATGACGCTGCCCGCCCGAGCCGGCGCAGACCACGCTTCCGCATTGCCGGCGGCGCCCGACCAGCCGCTGCGCCAGGTCCGGCGGAAGGAAGGGCGTGTCCGCCGGCACGGTCAGCAGGTCGGCATCAGGGGCGACATCGGCAAGGTGGTCGAGGCCGGCCAGCACCCCCGCGAGGGGCCCCGGAAAGCCGGCGATGCTGTCGGGAAGCACCGGGCAGCCGAACGCCGCGAAGGCGTCGCCCGCCGTGTTGGCGTTGATCCACAGCTCGCGCACCTGGGGCCGCATCCGCTCGATGACATGGGTGATGAGCGGCCGGCCGGCGAGGGGAACGAGGGGCTTGGCGGGCGCGCCGAGGGCTTCGGCCTCCATCCGCCGGCCAAGGCCGCCGGCGAGGATGAGGGCGTAGGGGCGGGGGTCCTCAGGCGCTTGGGTCATGGGCCCGGAGTATTCTCGATCGACGCGGGTGCCGGCCGGCGCGAAGACGGAGCGGCATGCGGGGATTCTAGGGCGTCCGGGCGATTCAACGAAACGAGAAAGCGTCGAGGTGTGAAAGCGCCTGGCCACGCCCAGTCGGAGCATCTGCCGGTCGAGGGCCGGTGGAGAGCCTCTGCGAAGGAAAAACGCCCGGCACGGGGCCGGGCGTCTTCAGGGGTTGGAGCCGCAGCAGGTCAGTCCGCCACCGCCGGCGGCGGGGTGATCCCGAGGCGGCGCGGCACGGCCGAGAGCCGCGCACCGATCGCCCGCCAGGTGGCGAAGTCGTTGAGGCGCGAGGGCTCGAACAGGCCGATGACGGCGGCGGCGACGAACGGCAGGCTCTGCACCATGAGGGCGACGCCGTAGAGGTCGATCTCGCGGATGTGCTTCCAGTCGTTCTTGGTCAAGGCGAGGCCCGGCCAGTTGTTCAGCACCAGCAGGACCATGCCGGAGACCAGCAGCAGCCCGCCGAGGATCGCCTCCGGCAGCGCCGGGAAGGAACGGGCGGCCCCGGCCAGCCAGTTGTTGCCTTTGGCCGTGCGGGCGAAGGCGAGGTCCTTGTAGCGGAAGCCGTCGAGCACCGCCTTGGCCACCGTGAACTGCACCGCGCTCGCCGCCAGCGCGGCCCCGAACATGCGCAGCGGCGAGGTCGCCACCCGCAGCCGGTAGAGGCTGACGAAGTGCATCAGGTACACGAGGAAGGTCACGAGGATCGGCAGGGTCAGCACATGGGCCGGCACCGAGACGCCGAAGAGGAGCACGAAGGGCACGAAGGCCAGCGACGCGATTGCCATGAAGGCGCCCACTGATTCCGAGCCGAGCCAGGACACCCAGCCGAGGATGAAGTGGCGCTTCTGCGCGGTGGTGAGCCGCGAGTTGTTCGGCAGGAACCGGCGCCAATGCTTCTTGATGATCTGGAAGCCGCCATAGGCCCAGCGGTGGCGCTGCTTCTTGAAGGCCTCGAAGGTGTCGGGTAGCAGGCCGTAGCCGTAGCGCTTGCGGGTATAGTGCGTCTTCCAGCCGTTCTCGGCGATGGAGAGGCCGAGGTCGGTGTCTTCGCAGATGGTGTCCGACGACCAGTTGCCGGCCTCCATCATGGCCGCGCGGCGGATGAGGCACATGGTGCCGTGCACGACGATGGCGTCGTCCTCGTTGCGCTGCACCATGCCGATGTCGAAGAAGCCGGCATATTCGTGGTTCATGGCCTCGTGCAGCGGGCTGCGCGCGCCGTCACGATGCTCCTGCGGCGCCTGGACGAGGCCGACGGTCGGGTCGTCGAACACCGGGACCAGGTCCTTCAGCCAGTCGGGGGTCACCACATAGTCCGCGTCGATCACGCCGATGATCTCGGCGTCGGGAGCGGTCGCCTCCAGGGCGATGCGCAGCGCTCCCGCCTTGAAGCCGGAGACCTTCTCGGCATTGATGAACTTGAACCGGTCGCCCAGCAGCGCGCAGTGGTCGCGCACGGGCTCCACCATCGCCGGGTCGGGCGTGTTGTTGACGATGATGATGGCCTCGAAGTTCGGGTATTCAAGGCGCGCCAGGGCGTCGATGGTCTGCTTCAGCATCTCCGGCGGCTCGCGATAGGCGGGCACGTGGATGGACACCTTGGGGAAGCGCGACGGCGCACCCAGCTTCTGCGCCTCCACCAGCCGCGCCGGCCCGCGGCCGAAGGCGACGGCGGCGAGTTCCTCGACGCGGTAGAGCAGCACGAACACGAGGGGCACCAGCATCACCACGCTGAGGGCGAGGGTGATGTAGTCGCCGCCGGTGACGTAGTGGTTGAGCCAGTAGTCCACCACCAGCGCGAGCCACGCCGCGACGCCGCTCGCGGCCGCGGCCAGCACGAAGCCCTGCGACACCGTAAGGTCGCGCATGCGCAGCAGGGGCAGGGCGAAGAGCACGCCGAGCAGCACGGCAAGGGTGCCGGTCTGGTTGTAGGTATGGTCGAAGATCGGGCCGGTGAGCGGGAATTTCAGCTGGCGGTCCGCATTGAACACGCCCCAGTACTGGCCCACCGAGCCTTCGTTCTGCTTCTTGGGCAGGTCGAAGGCCTCGATGATGTTGTACTCGATGCCGAGCGCGTCCGCCCGCGCCACGAAATCGCGGATGATCTTGGCCTGCTCGATGGGATCGGGCACCGATGCGCCCCGGTTGAAGCCATGCGAGGGCCAGCCGAACTCGCCGATGACGATGCGCTTGCCGGGATAGGCGGCGCGCAGGCGGTTGTAGGCGTTGATGGTGTAGTCAACCACCTGGTTCGCCGGCACGTCCTCCCAATAGGGCAGGATATGCGCGAGAATGAAGTCGACCGAGGACGCCACCTTGGGGTGATCGAGCCAGGTGTTCCAGATCTCGCCCGTGGTCACCGGCGCATTCACCTGGCGCTTGACGGACCGGATGAGGGTGGCGAGCTCCTCGTCGTTCATGTCGTCGCGCAGCAACGTCTCGTTGCCGACCACGACGGCCTGCACGTTCTGGTTCTGCCGGGCCACATCGACCACCCCGGCAAGTTCACGCTGATTGGCCTCCCGCGCCTTCGCGATGACCTCGCCGGTCTTCTTGTCGGTCTCGCGGTTCAGCCACGCGCCGGCCGTCACCTTGATGCCCTGCTCGCCGGCGATGGGGGCGATCAGTTCCTTGCCGTTGGTGGAGGAATAGGTCCGCACGGCCCGCGTGTAGGGGGCCACCGCGTTGATGTCGGACCGGATCTGCGCCGCATTGGTGGGCGCTTCGCCCTCGGGGCTCATGCTTCGGCTGAAGGGCGCGAAGGACAGGCTCTGGAAGCGGTCCGTCACGTTCGGAGCGGTCGCCTCGGGACGCAGGGAAAGCCACATCGCGGCGTGGAAAGAGGTCACAACCGCAATGACCGCTGCCGCAGCAGCAAGACCGGGACGCATGGCGATGCCCACCCAAATCGGGAAGTTCGAACCCTGAACGCTGGCTTAAGGCGAAGGGTTCCGGAAGACGGGTTCAGGGCACTCTTTCGACCTGCCCCAAGGTCGGCACCGCCGCGTTAACCAGATATTTACGCTGCAATGCGTCGAGACACTAACATGCTCAGACGTGGATATAAATCCCGATCATGGCGGGTCTTCGACAACGTTGCGTCACCGCCATGACCCGCCGATGATCTTATTGCTGCGCCGGCGCTGGCGCGGCGGGCTGCGCGGCCGGCTGCGCGGCGGCGATATAGTCCGGATTGACCCAGCACTGGTGCACCCGGCCGCCCAGGCGCTCCTGCGCCTTCGGATCGATGTTGCCCTGCCGCACGAGGCAGCGGAAGGCCAGCTTCAGGTGCTCGGTGGGGCAGCCGAACCGTTCGTACATGTCGAGGTGGCGTCGGGCGGTGTCGATGTCGTCCCGCCACAAAAGTGCGGCGATCCGCCGCCCCGTCCAGACGCATTCGGGCAGACCCGCCGTGCCGGGCAGTTTCGCCGCCTCGTTGAACTCCTCCACCGAACGGCGCTGCGCTTCCGCGGCGGCCTTCTGCTCGGGGGTCAGGGTCTCGGTCCCGGGCTTCTGGTCGCTGGGCTGGCTCTGGGCGGCCGCCGGGGAAAGGCAGGCGAGGACGATGGCAGCCGCGAGCAGCGGAAGTCGGAAGCGTGGCATGTGGGTCATTGTCTCGAAAAGGGAGGGCGGTTCGTCCGCGCCGACAGGTTAGGAGATGGCGGCGAATTTGTCAGCATGACGGCGTGCGGGGAAGAGGATGGCCGCCCGCCGCGGCCCCGCGTGCAGGCTTCACACGGCCCCCCGGAGGCTCTATTTGGCGGCGGGGCCCTCTTCAACGCTATTCGGAGTTTCGATGCCTTCCTCCGTGCGGCTGCCGCTGGTGCTCGCGCTCGTGGTCGCCGGCCTGATCGCCGGCCTGTGGACCTGGGTCGGCCGGCCGGTCGCCATGCCGCCGTCGCCGCTGGCGGCGGGCGAGAAGCTGCCTTGCGTCTCCTATGCCCCGTTCCGCGACGGCCAGTCGCCGTTCCAGAAGGAACTGGTCATTCCCGAGGCGCAGATCGACGAGGACTTCGCGAAGCTCGCGCAGATCACCTCCTGCGTGCGCACCTATGCCACCGAGAAGGGGCTCGACAAGGCGCCGATGCTCGCCCGCAAGCACGGCCTGACCATGCTGCTCGGCATCTGGCTCGGGCCGGACGTGGACCGCAACCGCCTCGAGCTCGACACCGGCATCCGCCTTGCACAGGAAAATCCCGACGTGGTTAAGGCCGTCGTGGTGGGCAACGAGGTGCTGCTGCGCGGCGAGATGTCGGCGGCGGAGCTCGCCAACGTCATCGCCAGCGTGAAGCGGCAGGTTGCGCCGGTTCCCGTCACCTATGCCGACGTGTGGGAGTTCTGGGAGCGCAACAAGGGCCTCACCGAGAACGTCGACTTCGTCACCATCCACATCCTGCCCTATTGGGAAGACCTACCGGTCGCCGCCGAGGAAGCCGGCCCGCACGTGGACGAGATCCGCCAGCGCATGGCCGAGGCCTTTCCGGGCAAGGAGATCCTCATCGGCGAGACCGGCTGGCCGAGCGCCGGGCGCATGCGGGAGGAGGCGCTGCCCTCGCCCTCCAACCAGGCGCGGGTGATGCACGATGTGGTGGAGCTGGCCAAGCGGCAGGGCTACCGGGTCAATGTCATCGAAGCCTTCGACCAGCCCTGGAAGCGGCGCAGCGAAGGCACGGTGGGCGGACATTGGGGCCTCATCGATTCCGGCACCCGCGCGCCGAAGTTCGCGTGGGGCGAGCCGGTGAGCGACTTTCCCGGCTGGCGCATGCACATCGCGGTCGGCCTCGCCAGCGTCGTCCTCGTCTTCGGCAGCGCGTTCGCCGCCGGCCGGCGGCGGGAAGATCCGATGCCGGCCGGCGACTGGTTCGCGGTGGCCGCCATCGCCCTGTGCGGCGGGGCGACGCTGGGCGCGGCGGTCTCGGCCCTGCCGCTGGAAAGCCTCGGCTTCGTGGGATGGCTGCGCAACGGCGGGATCTTCGCCGTCGCGGTGGCGGGGCTCGCGGTGATGCCGGCGGTGATCGGGCGGGGGCAGGGGCTCGCCCCGTTCTCCGTCGCGCTCGATGCCCGGCGCTGGCCGGTTTCCCCGGCTCCCGCCATCGGTGCCGCGCTGATGCTGGTGCTGGCCTGCGTGGCCGTGGGCTCGGTGGCGTTCGAGCTGGTGTTCGACCCGCGCTACAAGGATTTCCCGGTCTTTCCGCTCACCGCCATCGTCGCCGCCGTGGCGGCGCCCATGCTGGTGCGGCGCGCTGACCGGGACGGGGCGGGGCTCGCCGAGCCCGTCGCCATGTGGGGTCTTTTGGTCGCCGGCCTCTACGTGCCACTCAACGAGACGTTGGACAACTGGCAGGCGGCCTGGTTCGGCGTGCTGTGCCTGGTCCTGTCCTTCACGCTGTGGCGGGTCCAGGCCGTGCAAAGGAAAGGATGAGCATCATCGCGGCGAGGGCGCCGGCGATCTCGTTGTGGAACACCAGCGCGAACGCCGAGAACACCAGGCCCACCGCGAAGGTGGCAAGGCCGGGCGCGAGCAGCTGGATGAGGGCCACCGCCAGCGCCACCGCCCCGAACACGTTCCACAGGGACAGCGCCAGCACGGCCGCCCGGCCGTAGCACGCCACGCTCTCCAGCCCCGCCTCGCAGGCGAGGGCGACGAGGGTCGGCTCCACCACCATGTAGCGCATGTAGATCGCCCACCCCACGGCGCCCATGCCGAGGGGGATCAGCCAGTTGAGGGTGCGCGGGCCCGGGTGGAAGAGGGGGCGCTCGGAATAGGGGACGTTCGGCATGCGATGTCTCTTCGGCAGGCGTGTCGAGGCCGGATCTCAGCCTGCTCTTATGGAATGAAGGTGGGGCGGTCCAGTAGCAAGGCGCAAGGTGGGCGGGCGCGGGGCGCGGGCGAAACACGGCGCCCCGGCGATGGGACGCGTGCGGGAACGGGCCGGGAACTTCAACGGCCGCGCCTGCCCCCGGCTTCCGCTGGAGGCGCCGGCAGGCTAAGGGGACAGCGCTTCGCCGAGGAGTGTCGAGATGAGTGATCGAAGCCTGCTCGTGGTGGTTCTCGCCGCAGGAGAGGGCACGCGCATGGCCTCGCGCCTGCCCAAGGTGCTCCATAAGGTGGCCGGCCGCACCATGCTGCACCACGTGCTGGACGCTGCCCGCGCGGCGGGGGCGACGCGCACCGCCGTGGTGGTCGGTCCCGGCCGCGAGGACGTGGCGGCCGAGGCGATGCGGATCGTGCCCGACGCCGAGGTCTTCGTGCAGACCGAGCGGCTCGGCACCGCCCATGCGGTGCTGGCGGCGCGGCCGGCGCTGGCGGCGGGTGCTGATGACGTGCTGGTGGTCTATGCCGACACGCCGCTGATTCGCCCGGAGACCCTTGGCCTGTTGCGCGCCCCGCTCGCGGCCGGCGCCGCCGTGGCCGCCCTCGGCTTCGTGCCCGATGACCCGACCGGCTACGGCCGGCTCGTGACCCATGGGGACGCGCTCGTCGCCATCCGCGAGGAAAAGGATGCAAGCGCCGCGGAAAAAGAAATCCGCCTGTGCAATGCCGGCCTCATGGCGCTTTCCGGTGCGCAGGCCCTGCCGCTGCTGGAGCGCATCGGCAACGCCAACGCCAAGGGGGAATATTACCTGACCGACGCGGTGGAGATCGCCCGCGCCGCGGGCTTGACCGCTGTCGCCGCCGAGGCGGAGGCGGACGAGGTGGCCGGCGTCAACAGCCGCGTCCAGCTCGCCGAGGCGGAAGCCATCCTGCAACGGCGCCTGCGGCTCGCCGCCATGGCGGGGGGGGCGACGCTGGTCGCGCCCGAGACCGTATTCTTCAGCGCCGACACGGTGCTCGGCCGCGACGTGATCGTGGAGCCGCACGTGGTGTTCGGCCCCGGCGTCAGCGTCGGCGACGACGTGGTGATCCACTCCTTCTGCCATCTGGAGGGGGCGCGGCTGGCGGCGGGGGTGTCCATCGGCCCCTATGCCCGGCTGCGGCCCGGCACGCAGCTCGATGCGGGGGTGCGCATCGGCAATTTCGTGGAGACCAAGGCCGCGCACATTGAAAGCGGGGCCAAGGTGAACCACCTTTCCTACGTGGGCGACGCCCATGTGGGGGCGAACGCCAATCTCGGCGCCGGCACCATCACCTGCAATTATGACGGCTTCGCCAAATACCGCACCGAGATCGGCGCCGGGGCTTTCATCGGCGTCAACTCCGCCTTGGTCGCGCCGGTCACCATCGGGGAAGGGGCCTATGTGGGCACCGGCGCCGTCATCACCGCCGACGTGCCGGCGGACGCCCTCGCGGTCGCCCGCAGCCGCCAGGTGGTGAAGGAGGGCTGGGCGAAGGCGTTCCGCGAGAAGCGGGCGAAGCCGAAAGCGTGAGCCGGGCCTGGCGCTGACAGGAAGCGAAAGGCGATGTGATTGCGCTTTCCGTGCCCCGCCACGCTAGATAACCCATTCTCTTTCCCGAACTTGGAGACGGATTCGCCGGTCAGGTTCACGCAACCCGGCCGCCGCCGCCTCGAGGAACGGTCCATTCAGTTTTGCAGTGCACCTTGAGCGGAACGGGCGGGGGCCGCCTCAGGCAGCAGAAGAACCAGCGGGAGCTTGAGCCCATGTGCGGTATCGTCGGCATTCTCGGGAAGAGCGCCGTCGCGGACAAGGTGGTGGAATCGCTCCGCCGCCTGGAATATCGCGGCTATGATTCCGCCGGCATCGCCACGCTGGAGAAGGGGCATCTTGAAATCTGCCGGGCGGAAGGCAAGCTGCGCCACCTGGAGGCGAAGCTCGACAAGCATCCGCTGAACGGCCATTCCGGCATCGGCCATACCCGCTGGGCCACCCATGGCAAGCCCTCCGAGCGCAACGCCCATCCGCACGCCACCAAGCGCGTGGCCGTGGTGCATAACGGCATCATCGAGAATTTCCGCGAGCTGAAGCAGGGGCTGCAGGAGCAGGGCGTCGCCTTCAAGAGCGACACCGACACCGAGATCGTCGCCCAGCTGGTGGATCGCGAGCTGCTCGCTGGCCGCGAGCCCATCGCGGCGGTGGGCGCCGTGTTGCCACGCCTGAAGGGCGCCTTCGCCCTCGGCTTCCTGTTCGACGGCCAGACCGACCTCCTGATCGCCGCCCGCCGCGGCTCGCCGCTCGCCATCGGCTACGGCAACGGCGAGATGTTCCTCGGCTCGGACGCCATCGCCCTCGGCCCGTTCACCGACCGCATCTCCTACCTGGAGGAGGGGGACTGGGCCATCCTCACCCGCGAGGGCGCGGAGATCCGCGACGAGACCGGGCGCATCGTGGAACGGCCCATCCAGAAGGTGCCGGCCGGCGCCCTGCTCGTGGACAAGGGCAACCACCGCCACTTCATGGCGAAGGAGATCTACGAGCAGCCCGAGGTCATCTCCCACACCTTCGGCCACTATCTGGACCTGTCCGCCGAGACCGTGTCGCTGCCGGAGCTGCCGTTCGACCCGAAGGAGATCGCGCATATCTCCATCACCGCCTGCGGCACGGCGCTCTATGCGGGCGCGGTGGCCGAATACTGGTTCGAGCGGTTCGGCCGGGTGCCGGTCTCCACCGACATCGCCTCCGAGTTCCGCTACCGCGAGACGCCGCTGGCCCCCGGCGGGGTGACCATTGTCATCTCCCAGTCGGGCGAGACGGCGGACACCCTCGCCTCCCTGCGCTACGCCAAGGAGTGCGGTCAGAAGGTGGTGGCGGTGGTGAACGTGCCCACCTCCACCATCGCCCGCGAGGCGGACGTGGTGCTGCCCATCCTCGCCGGGCCGGAGATCGGGGTCGCCTCGACCAAGGCCTTCACCTGCCAGCTGGCGACCCTCGCCTGCCTGTCGGTCGCCTTCGGCCGGGCCAAGGGCGTGCTGTCGGAGGAGGACGAGCATCGCCTCGTGCGCGCCTTCATGGAGGTGCCGCGGCTGATGACCGAGGCGCTGAAGCTCTCGCCGGAGATCGAGGTGCTCGCCCGCACCCTCGCGAAGGCCCGCGACGTGCTCTATCTCGGCCGCGGCACCAATTACCCGCTGGCGCTCGAGGGGGCGCTGAAGCTGAAGGAGATTTCCTACATCCACGCCGAGGGCTACGCCGGCGGCGAGCTGAAGCACGGGCCCATCGCCCTCATCGACGAGAAGATGCCGGTGGTGGTCATCGCCCCGCACGACCGCATCTTCGACAAGACCGTCTCCAACATGGAGGAGGTGGCGGCGCGCGGCGGCCGGATCATCCTCATCACCGATCCCAAGGGGGCCGAGGCGGCGACGGTGAACGCGGTGCAGAAACTCATCCTGCCGGAAATGCCGGCGACCGTGTGCCCGATGGTCTATTCCATCCCGGTGCAGCTCATCGCCTACCATACGGCGGTGATCATGGGCACGGACGTGGACCAGCCGCGCAACCTCGCCAAATCCGTCACGGTGGAATAAGGCCGGCGCGGCCGGCGACAAGAGGCTTGCGTCGGCGAAGAAGTTGATCCCTTGTGGACCCGGCTCACGGAAGAGCGGACGCTGGCCGATGCACGCAGCGACCTTGCCGATTCTCATGAACGTCGCCGTCGCGGCGCTGTTCGCGGTGAGCTATCTGTCGATTTCCATCGTCTATCCGCAACACAAGGCGTTCCTGTGGTTTGCGGCGAGCTTCGGCGCCGCCATGCTGACGCCCATCGCCCAGCTGGCGCAGGCCTATACCGGCTGGACCCTCCTCTTCGGCCCGGTCATCTACCTCGCCTTCGCCACCTGCCTGCTTTTGATGGTGCCGGCGCTCGCCTCATTCTATCGCCGGCCGATCCCGTGGCGGACCGTGGCGGTGCTCGCCGGCGCGACCCTCTTTTCCGGCCTGCTCGTGCAGCTGGTCGAGCGCGGCACGCCGGTCTACGTGGTCCTCTACCTGCTGCCCTTCATGCTCTCCACGGCGATCTGCGTGCTGGTGGTGCTGCGCGACAGTCCCCGGCAGCCCCGCGACCTGCTGATCGCCGGCATGTTCGGGCTCCTGTTCCTGCACCTGCCGCTGAAGGCGGTGCTGGCGCTCAGAGAGCATACGGGGCCGCATCAACCCAACTACATGGACAGCGCCTTCGCGGTGGTCTCGCAGATCGGTACCGGAACGCTGATGGTCGCGACCGGGCTGCTCCTGCTCATCAACGCGATTCTGGCGGTCATCGGCGAGACCCGGGCGGAGGCGGAGACGGACCTGCTGTCGGGCGTGCTCAACCGGCGGGGCTTCGAGGCGCGTGCCGCGCGCGTCCTGTCGCAGGACCGGCGCGCGGGCTGGATGGCGGCGCTGCTGCTCATCGACATCGATCATTTCAAGCGCGTCAATGACACCTACGGCCATGCCGCCGGCGACCGCGCGATCCGCTGGTTCGCGCAGCTTCTGGAGCACACCATGCCCCAGTCGGCGGTGATCGGCCGTCTCGGCGGGGAGGAGTTCGCCGTCCTGCTCGACCGCACCACGCGCGAGACCGCGTGGCTGCAGGCCGAGGCGATCCGACAGGCGACCGTCTCCCATGGCGAGGGAGAGGTGGCGTCGATGACCGTCAGCATCGGGGTGGCGGACGTGCGGGCCGGCGAGGTGCTGCACGCGGCGCAGGAGCGCGCCGACGCCGCCCTCTATGCGGCCAAGCGGGCGGGTCGCAACCAGGTGTGCCTGGCGCCGGAAGAGGCGGGCAACGTGGTGCCGCTGCGCCGCGCCGGCGACTATTGAACCACCCCCGCGCGCACCTGGAGCGCTGGCCTTATCGGTTCGGCCGCGTGGCGATGAAGATGGCGAGCAGGATGAACGCCAGCCCCAGTATCGCCAGCAGCCAGTCCGGCGCGCCGAAATACCACGAGCCGGTGAAGGTGCCGACGAAGCTCGACAGGGCGAACAGCTTCACCACCGGCGGGATGGCGCCGGTCTGCTGCCAGCGGACGACGCTCGGGCCGAGATAGCGGTGGTTCAGCAGCCAGGCCTCGAAGCGCGGAGAGGAGCGGGCGAAGCACCAGGCGGCGAGGATGAGGAACACCGTGCCCGGCAGCATGGGTACCACCATGCCGATGGCGCCGACGACGAGGAAGACGATGCCGGCGGCGAACAGGAGCCGGCGATAGATGGCCGCCCGCACCCACCGGGCCGAAACCAGCCGGTCGCGTTCCGATCCGCGCGGCGCGAGGCCGCCATTGGCGGCGCCCGGTGAATCCGAGGTGTCCGGATCTGGAATCATCGGCGGACCATGGCGCCTCACCCGGCGGAGAGCAAGCGCACCGCGGCATCGCGCTCGTGCAGGTGGAGCAGGGTCCGCGCGGGGCTCGCGGCCGGACCCACGAGGTCGGGATCGGCGCGCACCAGGACGGCGGCGGCGTCGCGCGCGGCCTCCACCTCGCCGCCGTGCCATTCGGTGCGGGCGATGCGAAAGCCCGGCATGCCGCTCTGCCGCGTGCCCAGAACGTCGCCTTCCCCGCGCAGGCGCAGGTCCTCCTCGGCGAGGCGGAAGCCGTCCTGGCTCTCGCGCAGAATGGCGAGGCGGGCCTTGGCGGTCTCGCCAAGAGGCGCACGGTAGAGCAGAAGGCAGACGGAGGGCTTGTCGCCGCGACCTACCCGTCCGCGCAGCTGATGGAGCTGGGCGAGGCCGAAGCGCTCGGCGTGCTCGATCACCATCAAGGTGGCCTCGGGCACGTTCACCCCCACCTCGACCACGGTGGTGGCCACCAGCAGGCGCGTGTCGCCGGCCGAGAATCGCGCCATGGCCTCGTCCTTGGCGGCGCCGGACATGCGCCCGTGGATAAGGCCGACCTTGTCGCCGAAGACGGATTTCAGTGTCTCGAAGCGCTCGGTGGCGGCGGCGAGGTCCGAGGTGTCGGTCTCCTCCACCAGCGGGCAGATCCAGTAGGCGCGGGCGCCGGATGACAGGGCCCGTCCCACCGCCGCCACCACCTCGTCGAGCCGGTCGAGGGGAACGGCGCGGGTGTCGATGGCCTGCCGGCCCGGAGGCTTCTCGCGCAGCTCGCTCGCATCCATGTCGCCGAACAAAGTGAGGACGAGGGTGCGCGGGATGGGGGTCGCGGTCATCACCAGCATGTCCACCGCCTCCCCCTTGCGGGCGAGGGCGAGGCGCTGCTCCACGCCGAACCGGTGCTGCTCGTCCACCACCGCGAGGGCGAGGTCGCGGAAGGCCACGTCGTCCTGGATCAGGGCGTGGGTGCCGACCACGAGGTCGGTGCGGCCCTCCCGCAGCCCGGCGAGGATGGCCTCGCGGGCGCGCCCCTTCTCGCGGCCGGTGAGGATCGAGACGCCGAGGCCGGCCGCCTGCGCCAGCGGCGCGAGGGTCTCGTGGTGCTGGCGGGCCAGGATCTCGGTGGGGGCCATGAGGGCGGTCTGGCGTCCGGCCTCGGCGACCGCGGCGGCGGCCATGAGCGCCACCACCGTCTTGCCCGAGCCCACGTCGCCCTGGAGCAGGCGCAGCATGCGGGTGTCGGCGGAAAGGTCCGCGAGGATGGCCGCGACCGCCTGTTCCTGCGCCCCGGTGAGGCGGAAGGGAAGGGCATCGCGCAGGCGCGCGGTGATCCCCCCGTCGCCGGTGGTGGGCCGCCCGCCCGCCTTCTCCTCCTGCGCCCGCACGAGGGCGAGGGTGATCTGGTGGGCGAACAGCTCGTCGAAGGCGAGCCGCCGCCACGGGGCCCCGGCCGGGGTCGCCTCGTGCGGGCTGGCCGGGCGGTGGACGCGGGCGAGGGCCGCGCGGAAGGAGGGCCAGCCCCGGCCGGCGAGGACGGCGTCGGGGATCCATTCCGGCAGGTCCGGCACCCGCTGCAGGGCGGCTTCCAGCGACCGGCGCAGATGGCCGGCGGCGAGGCCCTCCACCAGCGGGTAGACCTGCTCCACCGCCGGCAGGCGGGCGAGGCCCGCGGCGTCGAGGATGCGGTCGGGATGGGTCATCTGCCGCATGCCGTCATAGAGCGAGATGCGCCCGCACAGCCAGCGCGTCGCCCCCACCGGCAGCATCTGCTCGATGCGGGCCGGTTCGATCTTGAAGTGGACCACCACCATGTCGGCACTGCCGTCCGACACATAGGTGCGGTGGGGGGCGCGGCTGCCGGGGGGAGGGGGCTGGTGGCCGTCCACTTTCACCTCCAGCGTCACGTCGGTCTCCGGCACCGCCTCGGCGATGGCCGGGCGGGCGCGCCGGTCCACGAATCCGGACGGCATGTGGAAGAGGAGGTCGACGACGCGGGGCATCTCCCGCCCGAACAGGCGCGCATAGGGCTTGATCAGCTTCGGGCCGATGCCCGGAAGGCTGGTGAGCGGGGCGAACAGGGGGAGAAGGGCGTCGGGACGCATGACGCCGGGAGGGTGTCCGATCAGAGGGGAGGGCGCAAGCGCCGCATCTTCTACTTCAACTGGAGGTTAGGGATGATCTGCTATAAGTTTCAACATGTAATCCGAAAATGTGAGTGTTCTGCATGAGCACCGGCGAGGGCGATGGCGAGCAGGCGGAACGCATGGCCTTCATTCTGGGCCTGCGCCAGAGGGGGATTCGCGACGTGGCGGTCTTGCGCGCCATGGAGCTGGTTCCACGTCCGCTCTTTGTGGATCCGATCCTTCGCCGGCACGCCTATGACGATGTGGCGCTGCCCATCGCCTGCGGGCAGACCATGTCCCAGCCGAGCCTCGTGGCGACCATGACCGAGGCTCTCTCGGTCACCGCCGAGCATTCGGTGCTCGAAGTGGGAACGGGATCTGGATACCATGCGGCGGTCCTCTCCCACCTGGCCGCGCGGGTGGTGACCGTGGACCGGTACCGGTCCCTGGTTACCGAGGCGCAAACACGGTTCGAGGTGCTGGGGCTGCGCAACGTTACCGCCTTCGTGGGGGACGGGATCCAGGGCATGCCCGGCCGGGCCCCGTTCGACCGCATCCTGGTAACGGCGGCGGCGGCGGACATTCCCATGGCGCTGGTGGACCAGCTCAAGTTCGGCGGCATCATCGTGATGCCGCTCGGGCCACCCGAGGAGGTGCAGACCCTGGTGCGCTACGAGAAGGCGCAGTCCGGGCGTACCCGCACGGACCTCATGAAGGTGCGTTTCGTGCCGCTGGTGCCGGGCGCGGCGGCCACACTCTAGAAGAATCTCCGTCCGGGCCCTGTGCTTCCGCAGGGTCCGGGTTGCCGGGGGGTGGGGTGTGGGCTATCGCAAGCTCTGGTTTTTCAGTCGGGGGAAGTCCATTGCGGTCGGACGTGTCGCGCCGGGGGGTGCGGGTTGTTGCAGGTGCGCTCCTGCTCGGTCTCCTCTCCGGCTGCTCCGGGCGTCCCGCCGGCGTCCTCATCCCGATAGTGGACGACACGCCCGGCACCTCCCGCGTGGACATGGTGGTGGCCACGGTGCGCGAGCGTACCGATGGGCCGGATGTCTTCTCCGGTGAGCGGTCGAGCATTTCGAGCTTCGCGGAGATCGAGGTCTCCATCCCGCCGGACAGCGCCCGCAAGGTCGGCGACGTGCAATGGCCGAGGTCCGTTCCCGGCAATCCGGCCACCGATTTCGTCACCACGCGGCTCGATGCCCTGACCCAGGATCAGGCCATCAAGTGGTTCCACGAGCGCATCCGCCGCACGCCGAACCGGCAGGCGCTGGTGTTCGTCCACGGCTTCAATCAGCGCTTCGACGACGCGGTGTTCCGCTTCGCCCAGATCGTCCACGATTCCAACGCCCCGGTGACGCCGGTCCTGTTCACCTGGCCGTCCCGCGGCAGCCTGCTCGCCTATGGCTACGACCGGGAGAGCACCTCCGTCTCGCGCGATGCGCTGGAGCGGCTCCTCACCTTCATGGCCAAGGACCCCAACGTGGGTGAGATCTCCATCCTCGCCCATTCCATGGGGAACGTGGTGACGCTGGAGGCACTGCGGCAGATGGCGATCCGCAACGGTCGCATCCTGCCGAAGATCAAGTATGTGATGCTCGCCGCGCCGGACGTCGACGTGGACGTCTTCGCCTCCTTCTTCAACGAGATCGGATCGGAGCGTCCCGCCTTCACCCTGTTCGTCTCCCAGGACGACAAGGCGCTGGCCGTCTCCAAGCGCGTGTGGGGTGACATTCCGCGCGTGGGGCAGGTGGATCCGGAGAAGGAGCCCTACCGCTCCGAGTTCGAGCGCAACAAGATCAACGTCATCGACCTGACCAAGCTGAAGACCGACGACGCCCTCGCCCACGGCAAGTTCGCCGCCAGCCCGCAGGTGGTGCAAGCCATCGGCTCCCGCCTCGCCGAGGGCCAGACCATGACCGATTCCCGCGTCGGCGTGGGCGAGCACATCATCAAGATGACCTCGGATGCCGCCGCCACCGTGGGCACCGCCGCCGGCCTCGTCATCGCCGCCCCGGTGGCCGTGGTGGACGAGAACACCCGCACCCATTACCGCGAGCACGTCAGCGGCCTGGGCGAAACCATGGCCGACACGGCCACGAGCGGCCGCAACGTGGTGACCGCGCCGGCCGCGCGTTAGAGCGCCCGCCGATCAGCTCGCGTCGCAAGCGGGAAGGCGAGCCCGGCCCTGCGCCAGCTTCGGCGGGGCCGATGGGGTGTTGCCTTCGGGCAACGGGTCCGGCCAAACTTCGGCGATGGCGGGCCGGATCGATGTCACTTAAGCCGCCGTTTACGCATGGGCCCCTTAACTGCCAGCGACTTTTGTTGCGTGCGAGTTCGGTCACATGCGTATCCCCAGCGAGACTCACGGGCGTATTGTCTTCGCGCGACTGGCGCTGATCGGGCTTGTGTCCGGAACGGTCGCCGGGTGCAGCTCGGACACCAGTCGGTTCGCCGCCGATTCCCCCCAGCCCGGCTATGGCTATCAGGGCCAGCCCCACGGCCAGGCGCCGGCGGCGCCGGAAGTCACCGGCTCCCTCGGCGCCGCGCCGACGGGCCGCGTGGATTCCGTGCCGCTGCCGCCGCCCGGTCAGGCGGCCGCCGGGGCTCCGCCCGCCTCCTATGCGGCGGCGGGCTCCTCCCAGCCGCTCTATGGCGCGCCGGGCTATGGCGCCGGCAACTACGGCGCGCCCGCGGCTTCCGCTCCCCCGCCGGTGACGGCCTCGGCGCGTCCGGCGGCGGCGGGCACCCATGTGGTGGTGGCGGGCGAGACGCTCGGCTCCATCGCCCGCATGTATAATGTGTCGCCCGCGTCCCTCGGCTCGGTGAACGGCATCGAGGCGGGCCGGACGGTCCGCACCGGCCAGACCCTGATCATCCCGCCCGGCGGCAACGGCGCCGCCCAGCCGCGCGGCAGCGCCACGGCCGCCGCTCCCGCCGCAGGCGCCAAGCCGCCCCAGGTGGCCGCCGCCTCGGGCACCCTCGGCACGCTTCCGGCCTCCGCCACTTCCACTCCGGCGAAGCCTGCGACCGGCCCGGTTCCGGCTGCCGCCGCGGCCAAGCCGCAGACGACGGCTCCGGTGGTGGCGCAGGCCGCCCCGCCGGTGGCCGCGACCCCCGCCAAGGGCGCTTCCGCTTCGGCCAAGGCGCCGGAGACCAAGGTTGAGACGGCCGCCAAGGTGTCGCCGGTGGCAGACGCGGACGACAGCCCGCGCACGCCCGGCTCCGGCCCCCAGTTCCGCGCCCCGGTGCGCGGCCGCGTCATTGCCTCGTTCGGGCCGAAGCCCGGCGGCGCCCGCAACGACGGCGTGAACTTCGCCGTTCCCGAAGGGACCGCCGTTCGCGCCGCGGAGGATGGCGTGGTGGCCTATTCCGGCAACGAGCTGAAGGATTACGGCAACCTGGTGCTGATCAAGCACTCCGACGGTTATGTCACCGCCTATGCCCACAACAGCGAGCTCTCGGTGAAGCGTGGCGATACCGTGCGGCGCGGCCAGGTCATCGCCAAGGCGGGCCAGAGCGGCGGCGTCACCGCGCCCCAGCTCCACTTCGAGATCCGCAAGGGGTCGCAGCCGGTGGATCCGGGCCGCTACGTGGCCGGGCTCTGAGCCGGCCTGCTTTCCTTTCGAACGACGGCCGGGCTTGCCCGGCCGTTTTCGCATGACTGCTTTCGTATGGCGGCTTTCGCTTGGACCTGACGCTTGGACCTGACGCTTGGACCTGGCGCTTGGAGCTGGGGCAAGGCGCACCAGCCCCCGCGCTGCGCCCCGCCGAAGGTCGGGCCGATGGTATAAGGCATCGCCCCCGCCCTTGACGGCGTCCCACCCCGCTTATAGGGCCAGACCATGACATCCAGAGCCTTCATCGCCGGCTGCTCCGGCGTGCGCCTGACCGAGGACGAGCGCGCCTTCTTCCGCGCGGCGGAGCCGTGGGGCTTCATCCTCTTCGCCCGCAACGTGGAAGACCCGGACCAGGTGCGCGCCCTCGTGGAAGGCCTGCGCGATGCGGTGGGCTGGGCGGCGCCGGTGCTCATCGATCAGGAGGGCGGGCGGGTGCAGCGCCTGCGTCCGCCGCACTGGACCGACGATCCGCCGGCGGAGGCCTTCGGCGCCCTCTATCTCGCCGACCAGATGGCAGCGCTGGAGGCGGTGCGGCTCAACTCCCGCGCCATCGCTGCCGACCTTTCCGCCCTGGGCATCGACGTGGACTGCCTGCCGGTGGCGGATCTGCGCCATCCGGACGGCCACGGCATCATCGGCAACCGCGCCTATGGGACGGAGCCGGAGCCGGTCGCGGCGCTCGCCCGCGCGGCGGCGGTGGGGCTCCTGGAAGGCGGTGTGCTGCCGGTGCTGAAGCACATTCCGGGGCACGGCCGCGCCCCGGTGGACAGTCACGAGAAGCTTCCCGTGGTCGCCGCCCCCCGCGCCGTGCTGGAGGAGCAGGACTTCGCCGCCTTCCGGGCGCTGGCCGACCTGCCCCTCGGCATGACCGCCCATGTGGTCTACGCCGACATCGACGCCGCGCACCCCGCCACCACCTCGCCGAAGGTGGTGGCGGAGGTCATTCGCGGCTCCATCGGCTTCTCCGGCCTGCTGATGAGCGACGACTTGTCCATGGGGGCCCTCGCCGGCGACATGCGCACGCGCGGGCGCGACGCCATCGGCGCCGGCTGCGACATGCTGCTCCACTGCAACGGCCGCTTGGGGGAGATGGAGGATGTAGCCGCGGTGTCACCCCTCCTCGGCGGCGTGGCCTACGAGCGGGCCGGGCGCGCCCTCGCCTTGCGGGAGGCCTGTGACGAGGTGGATGCGGCAGACCTGCGGGCCGCCGTGGCGGCCCATCTCAAGACGGTGGCCTGACCATGGCGGGCGAGGCCGCACCGGATGCCTTCGAGATCGGCGCGGACAGCGCGCCGGCGGGCTCCGGCGAGGCCTTCGTGGTGGACGTGGACGGCTTCGAGGGGCCGCTCGACCTGCTGCTGGCGCTGGCGCGCACTCAAAAGGTGGACCTGACCCGCATCTCCATCCTGGCGCTGGCGGACCAGTATCTCGCCTTCATCGAGGAGGCGCGGCGCGGCCGGCTGGAGCTGGCGGCGGACTATCTGGTGATGGCGGCCTGGCTCGCCTACCTCAAGTCGCGCCTGCTGCTGCCGGCCCCGCCGCAGGAGGAGGGGCCGAGCGCCGAGGAGCTCGCCGCCGCCTTCACCCGCCGCCTGCGCCACCTGGAGCGCATCCGCAAGGCGGCGGAGGAGCTGATGGGCCGTCCGCAGCTCGGCCGCGAAACCTTCGCCCGCGTGGTGCCCGATCCCGAGGCGGTCCCGCGCTACACCGTCTACACGGCCACCCTCTACGACCTGCTCACTGCTTATGCACGGCAGCGGCAGACGCAGGTCTTGTCCCATGTCACCCTCAAGACCCGCGCGGTGTGGTCCCTCGCCGAGGCGCGGGCGCGGCTGGAGCGGCTGCTGGGTGCCGAGGCGGTGGGCGCATGGATGCGCCTCGACCAGTTCCTGCTGGATTACATGACGGAGCCGGGACAGCGGGCCACCGTGCTCGCATCGAGCTTCTCGGCCAGCCTCGAAATGGTGCGTGAGGGCACGCTGGACATCCGGCAGGATGCGCCCTTCGCCCCTCTGTGGCTCCGGCCGCGGCCCGCCGAGCCCCCGTTGCCGGGCATCGGGCCGGGGGAGCCGGGAGAGGAGACATGACCCGTCCCGCACCGCGCATCGACCTGTTCGACGTGCGTCCGGAGGACGAGCGGGCCTATGCCTTCGCGCGCGACCTGCGCGCCATCGAGGCGCTGCTCTTCACCTCCGCCGCGCCGGTGGATGCGCGCGCCCTCAAGCCCCACCTTTCCGCCGGCGCCGACCTGGACGCGCTCATGGAGGCGCTGACCGCCGACTATGCGCGGCGCGGCGTCAACATCGTGAAGGCGGCCGGCGGCTGGATGCTGCGCACGGCGCCGGACCTGGCCCGCGTGGTGGCGGGGCCGGCGCCGGAGGCGCGCAAGCTGTCGCGCGCGGCCGTGGAGGTGCTGGCCATCGTCGCCTACCACCAGCCGGTGACACGGGCGGAGATCGAGGAGATCCGTGGCGTCTCCACCTCCAAGGGGACGCTGGACGTGCTCCTGGAGACCGGATGGGTGCGCCTGCGCGGGCGGCGCAAGGCGCCGGGCCGGCCGGTGACCTACGGCACCACGCCCGCCTTCCTGGTTCAGTTCGGGCTCGATGCGGTGCAGGATCTGCCCGGCCTCGATGAGATGAAGGGCGCCGGCCTCATCGACGGCCGCCTGCCCGCCGGCTTCGCCATACCGCTGCCTTCCGACGACCCCAGCCTGCGGGAGGACGAGGAGGCGCTGGAGCCGCTCGACCTTACCCTGTCGCCCCCGCCGTCGGACGACGAGGAGGGCGGGGACGACGCGGAGGAGCCGGCGCCCTCCGCGCGCGGGGACGCATAGGGGAGAGAGTCTGCGTGCTGGTCGAGGATATCCAGGAGGCACCCGTGCGCAGCCGCACTCCCGCCGCCATCGCCAAGGGCCTCACCTTCGAGGCGGTGGAGCTCGCCTATGGCGGCGTGCCGGCGGTGCGTGGCGTCAACCTGCCGGTCAAGCCGGGCGAGGTCCTGTGCCTGCTCGGCCAGTCGGGCTGCGGCAAGACCTCACTGCTGCGCCTCGCCGCCGGCATCGAGCGGCCGGATCGCGGGCGCATCCTCATCGACGGGCAGGTGGTGGCGGGGGAGGGGGTGTTCCTGCCGCCGGAGCGGCGGGGCGTGGGCCTCGTGTTCCAGGACTATGCCCTGTTTCCCCACCTCACCAACCTGGAGAACGTCATGTTCGGCCTCGGCGGCCTGAAGCGCGCCGATGCCGAGCGCGAGGCGCGGCTCGCGCTCTCCCGCGTGGACCTGGCGGAGGTGGCCGACGCCTATCCGCACGAATTGTCCGGCGGGCAGCAGCAGCGCATCGCGCTCGCCCGCGCCATGGCGCCGCGGCCGGGCATCCTGCTGCTGGACGAGCCCTTTTCCGGCCTCGACGCCCGCCTGCGCGACCAGGTGCGCGCCGACACCCTGGCCGTGCTGCGCGAGGCGCAGGCCACGGCGGTCGTCGTCACCCACGATCCGGAAGAGGCCATGCGGCTCGCCGACCGCATCGCCCTGCTGCGCCGGGGCGAGCTGGTGCAGCTCGGGCCGCCGGCGGAGCTCTATCGCCGCCCGGTGGACCTCGGCGCCGCCCGGTTCTTCTGCGAGCTCAACGAGATGGAGGGATTCGCGCTGGCCGGGACGGTGGAGACTCCCCTCGGCCTGCTCCCGGCGCCGGCGGGGGTGGCGGACGGGGCGGTGAGCGTGGCGATCCGCCCGCAGGGCATCCGGCTCGGCCCGTCGACCGGCCCCGGCGTGGCCGGCCGCGTGCTGGAGCGGCGCTTTCTGGGCGAGCTCGATCTCGTGGAAGTGATCGTGGACGGGCTGGAGCGGCCCCTCGTCGTCCGCACGCGGGATGCTGGAACGCTGAGGAAGGGCGATGAGGTGCGGGTGGGGACCGATCCCGGCGAGGTTCTTGTTTTCGCCGCGAGCGGGGCCTAGTGTCGCCGTCCGACATGCCCGGACATCGGGCGAAGAAGCTTCCGGAAGAAGCTTTCCTTGGAGGACGATTAAATGGGTTCGTTGAGCATCTGGCACTGGATCGTAGTGCTGGCCGTGGTGCTCCTCCTGTTCGGTCGCGGCAAGATCTCCGATCTCATGGGCGACGTGGCGAAGGGCATCAAGTCCTTCAAGAAGGGCTTGGCGGAGGACGACGAGCCGGCCAAGACGCCTGCCGCTCCGCCGGAGGCGCCGCGCCCCCTTTCGAGCCAGACGACCAGCGCCGCCGAGGCCGAGAAGAAGCCCGTCTGACGACGGGCTCCCCTTAAACCGGTCACCCCTTAAACCCTTGAGGAGGGCGGCGGCACGGCCGCCGGGTTCAGGCGCGCATGTTCGATATCGGCTGGTCCGAGCTGATGCTGATCGGCATCGTGGCGCTGATCGTCATTGGCCCAAAGGAGCTGCCTTCGGTGCTGCGCACCGTGGGCCGCACCGTCACGAAGCTGCGCCGCATGGCCGGCGAGTTCCAGGGCCAGTTCCAGGAGGCGCTGCGCGAGGCGGACCTTGCCGACATGCGCAAGGAAATCTCGGACGTGACCGACACCGCCCGCTCGTCCATGTCCACCCTCGCCACCTCCGAGATGTTCGATCCGCTGCGCTCCATCCGCGAGGAGATCCGCAGCACGGTGGAGGGCGGCAATCCCAAGCCTGAGACCCCCGTGGCGCCCGATGTTCCCGCCGCGCCGGAGGCGGACGACCCCTTCCGCGCCATGCGCGAGGAGATTCGCCGCGGGGTGGAGACGGCGGCGCCCGCCGCGCCGATTCCGGCCGTCCCGGCCGCTGACGAAGCCATTCCCGCCCCCGCCGCCACCGAGACCAAGAGCGCGTGATGAGCGACGAGGACGACATCGACGCCTCCAAGGCCCCGCTGATCGAGCACCTGATCGAGCTGCGCTCGCGGCTCATCAAGTCGATGATCGCGTTCCTCGCGGCCTTCTTCATCTGCTTCATGTTCGCCAAGCAGATCTACAACATCCTGCTCTGGCCCTACGAGTTCGCCTCCGGCTTCGCGCCGGGGATCAAGCTCATCTACACGGCGCCGCAGGAATTCCTGTTCACCCAGATCAAGCTCGGCATGTTCGGGGCGGCGTTCATCTCCTTCCCGGTGGTGGCGACGCAGATCTACATGTTCGTGGCGCCGGGGCTGTACAAGCACGAGAAGAACGCGTTCCGGCCCTATCTGGTGGCCACGCCCATCTGCTTCCTCATCGGCGCAGCCTTCGTCTATTTCGTCGCCATGCCGCTGGCCATGACCTACTTCCTCGGCATGCAGCAGGTGGGCGGCGACGGGAAGGCGGAGATCTCGCTGCTGCCGCGGGTTTCTGAATACCTGTCCCTCATCACCACGCTGATCCTCGCCTTCGGCATCTGCTTCCAGCTGCCGGTGATCCTGACCCTGCTCGGGCGCATCGGCATCGTGACGCAGGACATGCTGAAGAAGGCGCGCCGCTACGCCATCGTCGGGGTGTTCGTGCTGGCGGCGGTGCTGACCCCGCCGGACGTGATCAGCCAGCTCTCCCTTGCCCTGCCGACGCTGCTTCTCTACGAGGTGTCCGTCTATCTGGTGGGCATCGTCGAGAAGCGGCGGATGGCGGAAGAGGCGGCGCGCAACGCGGCCGACGCCTCCACGGCCAACTGACTCAGGGCGGGACCCTCCGGATTTCTGGAATTATTCGGGCGCGCGGTTTCTTCTCCCGCCCGTCATCCCCCGGCGTGTCCGGGGGATCCACGCCGCCCCGTGCACCGGCGCAAACGGCTGGGTGGATGCCCCGGACACGCCGGGGCATGACGATGGCGAGAGGCAGGGGCCGTCCGTCCCATTCATGCGGCGGAGCTTGCCATGCACGACATCAAATGGATCCGGGACGAGCCTCAGGGGCTCATCGACGCGCTGGTGCGGCGCGGCGGCGGGTCCGATGAGGCGCGGTCGGCGGCGGTCGAGCTGGTCGAGGGCCTGAAGAGGCTCGACGAGGCGCGCCGGGCCACCCTCACCGACCTCGAAGCCCGGCTCGCCCGGCGCAACGCCGCGTCCAAGGAAATCGGCCAGGCCAAGGCGAAGAAGGACGAGGCCACCGCCGCCGCCCTCATGGCCGAGGTGGCCGAGCTGAAGGAGAAGGTGCCGGCCCTCGAAGCGGAGGTGAAGCGCATCGAGACCGAGCTGAACGATGCCCTCGCCGCCATCCCAAACGCGCCGCTGCCGGAGGTGCCGCAGGGCGCGGACGAGCACGACAATGTGGAGAAGAGCCGCTTCGGCACCCCGCGCACCTATGCCTTCGCCCCGAAGCAGCATTTCGAGGTGGGCGAAGCCCTCGGCCAGATGGATTTCGAGACCGCCGCCAAGCTCTCCGGCGCCCGCTTCGTGGTGAACAAGGGGCCTTTGGCGCGGCTGGAGCGGGCGCTGGGTCAGTTCTTCCTCGATGTGCATACGGGCGAGCATGGGTACATGGAGGTCAACCCGCCGTTGTTGGTGCGGGATGAGGCCATGTTCGGGACGGCGCAGTTGCCGAAGTTTAGGGATGATCAGTTTCGCGTTGTACCGGGCACGCTGGAAGCTTCTTTGGGGACGGAAACTGTCGCTCTTATGGATTCGGCAGGTGGAAAAATCGATGTAACCTCCGCAGCCGGTGAAAATGCTGAAATCGCCGAACGCTTCCGGAATGGTTGGTGGCTCATCCCCACCGCCGAAGTCCCCCTCACCAACCTCGTCCGCGAGAGCATCCTCTCCGAGGAAGAACTGCCCCTGCGCCTCACCGCCTGCACCCCCTGCTTCCGCGCCGAAGCCGGCGCGGCGGGGCGGGATACGCGCGGCATGATCCGCCAGCACCAGTTCACCAAGGTGGAGCTGGTCTCCATCACCACGCCGGAGAAGTCCGCCGAGGAGCACGAGCGCATGCTCGCCTGCGCCGAGTCGGTGCTCAAGAAGCTGGACCTCGCCTATCGCGTGGTCACCCTGTGCACCGGCGACATGGGGTTTGCCTCGCAGAAGACCTACGACATCGAGGTCTGGCTGCCGGGGCAGGGGGCGTTCCGGGAAATCTCCTCCTGCTCGGTGTGCGGCGACTTCCAGGCGCGGCGCATGAATGCCCGCTACCGCCCGGCGGAAGGAAAAGGCCCGCGCTTCGTGCACACGCTCAACGGCTCGGGCGTGGCGGTGGGCCGGGCGCTGGTGGCGGTGCTGGAGACCTACCAGCAGGAGAACGGCTCCGTCACGGTGCCGGAGGCATTGCTGCCCTATATGGGCGGGCTGAAGACCATCGAGAAGCTGAAGTAGGGGGGGCTCCCTCTCCCCTTGCGGGAGAGGGTCGGGGTGAGGGGTGGCACCGGTCGGGGAAACGGGCGCCGGCACGGCCCTGGAACCCCTCACCCGTCTCGCGGCTGCGCCGCGATCCACCCTCTCCCGCAAGGGGAGAGGGGCACCAAAACGTTTACGGATAAGGTCCCATGCGCATCCTGGTCACCAACGACGACGGCATCCACGCCCCCGGCCTCGAAGCCTGCATCACCATTGCGCGCAGCTTCACCGACGACGTGTGGATCGTGGCCCCTGAATTCGACCAGTCCGGCGTCGCCCATTCGCTGTCCCTGTCCGATCCGCTGCGGCTGCGGCAGATCGAGGAGCGGCGCTATGCGGTGAAGGGCACGCCCACCGACTGCGTCATCATGGCGGTGCGGCACATCCTCGCCGACAGCCCGCCGGACCTGGTGCTCTCCGGCGTCAATCGCGGGCAGAACATCGCCGAGGACGTGAGCTATTCGGGCACCGTGGCCGGCGCCATCGAGGGCACCATCCTCGGCATCCCCTCCATTGCCCTGTCGCAGGCGTTCGGGATCAAGACGCGGGAGAACCCAAACTTCCACACCGCCGAGGCCCATGCGCCCAGGATCATCCGCATGCTGCTGGACGACGGCATTCCGCCCGGCATCGTCATGAACGTGAACTTCCCGGACCGGGGGCCGGACGAGATCACCGGCATCGCCTCCACCTTCCAGGGCAAGCGCGACCAGCGCCTCATGCGCATCGACGAGCGTCGCGACGGGCGCAACCAGCCCTATTACTGGATCGCCTTCGAGCGCCGCATCTTCGACACCGCGCCGGGCTCGGACCTGCGGGCGCTGGACGAGGGGCGCATCTCCGTCACCCCGCTGCGCCTCGACATGACCGACGAGCCGCAGATGACGAAGCTGGCCCTGCTGTTCGACGGCAAGTGAACGCAAGAGGTGAACGCAGGAGGTGAACGCAAGCCGGCGCCGCCGGGCGCGGCATCACCCGGATGCCCTTGCGGAAGAGGGCTTTGGCGACGGCGGGCGCCGTTCGCCTTCAACAGGTCCGTGATCGACCCGGCCCGGCGTTTGCATTCGACGGGACGGCCGCTATAGTCCCGCCGCTTCGCCGGACTGCGGTTCGGCAGGGATTCCCAACACAGACGAACGAGGACGCAAATGTTCATTACGCCCGCTTTCGCTCAAGGCGCCACGGGAGCCGGCGGCGGGACCGACATGCTCATTCAGCTTGCCCCGTTCCTGCTCATCTTCGTGGTCATGTACTTCCTCATCCTGCGGCCGCAGCAGAAGCGCGCCAAGGCCCACCAGGAAATGGTGACCGCCCTGCGCCGCGGCGACGTGATCGTCACGGCCGGCGGCCTCGTGGGCAAGGTGACCCGCGTGGTGGACGAGGCCGAGATCGAGCTGCAGATCGCCGACAACGTCCGCGTGCGCCAACTGCGCTCGCAGATCGCCACCGTCCGCGCCAAGGGTGAGCCGGCCAAGGACGAAGCCCCCGCGGCCTGAGCCAGCGGCCTGATTCCGACAAGAGACACGCGCGCGACATGCTGCACTTCTCCCGCCTCAAGACCACGGCGATTCTCGTCACCATCGCCATAGGGCTCCTGTTCGCGCTTCCCAACGTCCTGCCCCAGAGCGTGCTGGCGCACCTGCCCTCGTGGCTGGCGTCCAGCCGCGTCACGCTGGGGCTCGACCTCCAGGGCGGTTCGCACATCCTGCTCGAGGTGGACGGCACGGCGCTGCGCAAGGAGCGCACCGAGCAGGTGCGCGACGACGTGCGCCGCGTGCTGCGCGACCAGAAGATCGGCTATTCCAACCTCGTGGTGCGCGACACCAGCGTGAGCCTGCGCCTGCGCGACCCCACCGAGACCCAGAAGGCGGTCACCGAGCTGCGCAAGCTCGCCACCCCGGTCACCAACGCCTTGTTCGGCAATTCCTCGGGCGAGATGGACATCGCCGTCTCCTCGTCCTCGGAGGGGGCCGTCACCGTCCAGCTCACCGAGGCGGGGCTCACCGCGCGCATGCGCTCGGCGGTGGACCAGTCCATCGAGATCATCCGCCGCCGTATCGACCAGCTCGGCACGGTGGAACCCAACATCCAGCGCCAGGGCCTCGACCGCATCCTGGTGCAGGTGCCGGGCCTGCAGGACCCGCAGCGCCTCAAGAACCTGCTCGGCCAGACCGCCAAGCTCTCGTTCCGCATGGTGGACATGTCCATGTCGCCGCAGCAGGCGCTGGAAGGCCGCCCGCCGCCGGAATCGGACGTGCTGCAGGGCCAGGACGGCCAGCCCTATCTGGTCGAGAAGCAGGTGCGCGTCTCCGGCGAGGACCTGGTGGACGCCCAGGCGGGCTTCGACCAGACCACCCGCGAACCCATCGTCACCTTCCGCTTCAATTCCAACGGCGCCAAGCGCTTCGCCGCGGTCTCGCAGGAGGCGGTGGGCCGGCCCTTCGCCATCGTGCTCGACAACCAGGTGATCTCGGCGCCGGTGATCCGCGAGCCCATCCTCGGCGGCTCCGGGCAGATCTCCGGCTCGTTCAGCGTGCAGCAGGCCAACGACCTCGCCATCCTCCTGCGCGCCGGCGCCCTGCCGGCCCCGCTCAAGGTGGTGGAGGAACGCACCGTCGGCCCGAGCCTCGGCGCCGATTCCATCCATGCCGGCAAGGTGGCCGCCTACGTGGCCACCGGCCTCGTGGCGGTGTTCATGCTCGCGGTCTACGGCCTGTTCGGCCTGTTCGCGCTGGTGGCGCTGGCCGTGCATATCATGCTCATGTTCGCCCTGCAGTCGGTGCTGGGGGCGACGCTGACCCTGCCGGGCATCGCCGGCGTCGTGCTCACCATCGGCATGGCGGTTGATTCCAACGTCGTCATCTTCGAGCGCATGCGCGACGAGGCGCGGGAAGGCCGGTCTGCCATCTCGGCCATCGACAAGGGCTTCGTGAACGCCCTCGGCACCATCCTCGACGCCAACATCACCTCGCTTGCCACGGCGGTCATCCTGTTCCTCATGGGCGGGTCGGGCCCGGTGCGCGGCTTCGCCGTCACCTACATCCTCGGCCTTCTGACCACCATGTTCACCGCCTACACCCTGACGCGGCTCATGATCGCCTATTGGGTGAAGTGGCGGCGGCCGGCGAAGCTGCCCATCTGAAGGTCCGCCGCACATGCCTTTGATCGACTACATCCCGGCGCAGACCAACATCCACTTCATGCGCCTGCGCCACTGGACGTTCCCGTTCTCGGCGGCGCTGTCCATTGTCGCCGTGCTCCTGTTCGCCATCTACGGCTTCAATCTGGGCATCGATTTCCGCGGCGGCACGCTCATCGAGGCGCAGACCAGCCAGCAGGTGGCCGACGTGGGCGCCCTGCGCGAGCACCTCACGGACCTCGACGTGGGCGACGTGCAGATCCAGGAGTTCGGCTCACCGCGCGACGTGCTGATCCGCATCGGCGCGTTCGGCAGCACCGACGAGGCCCAGCAGGCGATCCTTGCCAAGGTGAGGGACGTGCTCGGCACCGAATACACCATCCGCCGCGTGGAGACGGTGGGTCCCAGCGTTTCCGGCGAGCTGGTGCGCCAGTCCATCCTCGCCCTCGTGCTCGGCGCGGTGGCGGTTCTGGCCTATCTGTGGTTCCGCTTCGAGTGGCAGTTCGCGGTGGGCGCCATCGTGACGACGATGCACGACATCTTCGTCACGCTGATGATCTATTCGGCGTTCGGGATCGACTTCGACCTCACCTCCATCGCCGCCATCCTCACCATCATGGGCTATTCGCTCAACGACACGGTGGTCGTGTACGACCGCATCCGCGAGATGCTGCGCCGCTACAAGAAAATGCCGCTGCCCGAGCTGCTCGACGTGGCGGTGAACGCCACCTTCTCGCGCACCATCATCGTCTCCACCACCACCTTCTTCGCCACCCTCGCCCTGTATTTCTTCGGCGGCGAGGTGCTGCGCGGCTTCTCGCTGGCGATGACGGTGGGCGTGGTGATCGGCACCTATTCCACCATCTTCGTGGCGGCGCCCATCCTCATCCATCTCGGCCTGCGCGCCTCGGTGGTGGCGGCCGATGCCGAGGCGGATGGCGCTGCAGCCAAGGCGCTGCCTGCCAAGGCCGAGGCCGCGAAGGCCGAGCCGGGCAAGGCGTCGCCGTCGGGTGGGCCGTCCAAGCCGGCCAAGGCCTGAGGCGGTGGCGCGGGCGCCCGGCGATCCTTCGCCTCCGCGTGACTTGTCTCCGCGCGATTTGCCCCTGCGCCAGTTCCTGCCCCGTCAGGTCGCCATCGACGGCTATGGCGACCAGTTCTTCCATTTCGCCGGCATGTCCCATGCCGGCTCCATCCTGGCGCTGCCGTCCGGTATCCGCGCCTGGGCTCCGGCCGCCATGGCGCAGGTCGATGCGGGCGCCCTCGCGCCCATCCTCGCCGAGGCTGCGGCGTTCGAGCTGCTGTTCATCGGCACGGGGGCCGACCCGGCGCATCTCAGGGAGCCGCTGAAGCAACTCCTGCGCGGCAAGGGCCTGCGCTTCGAGCTGATGCCCACACCGGCTGCCGCCGCCACCTACAACGTGCTGCTCGCCGAGGGCCGCCGGGTGGGCGCGGCCCTCATTGCCGTCTGACGGCGGGCGGAGGAGGCCCCCATGTCCCCGGCCCCCA